>DHNY01000003.1:6702-275320 GCA_002409625.1 Anaerolineaceae bacterium UBA5404
TTTCTTTTAAGTGGACCGGTGGGATAGAGGTCCGAGCCGGGTGGGTTGCGCGCTCACTCTTTCTTTTTAAGTGGACCGGTGGGGACACCGGTCCGAGCGGGATGAGGCCATTCGTTCAGCCAGGAAGGCAATCCAAGCAGGTGGAATCGGGCAAGAGCCAAGAACCACCTATCCTAAACGCTAAAAATAAATTTTCAGTTGGTATGGTGTTATTTAACTAAATCCTTAATGATGTTGGCCACCAGCCAGACAAAAGCAGACAATCCAAGCGCGGTCATGATAAAAACCACAATCGCGCGTTCTTTTTGCTTGATGATGGCAATGAGTCCAATAATAAGAGCCGCAATAGCTGCGCCAATCGTCAGAAAAACAACAAAGCCAAGCAGGTTTTCAGGCATGGGTTTTGCCAAGCCAGTATTAATGAATGCCAGCAACATGAGTAACAAAACTAAAATACCCAGTCCAAAGGCAAATTTCCCAAGTTTGCTTTGAGGTAAAAAGTTTATCTTTTTGGTTTCAATGTCTTCCATTAAGTCTCCAATTCGTCCATCACAAATGTTTTTGTTGAACTGCCAAAATGGTGGTGACTGCTGCCATCCGGCATAATGATTGTACTATTCTTTTGATCACGCGTAATTTCAAGTCCCATGTAGCGCACTGTAACCGGCCAGGGCACGGCATTTGTTCCACCAACGCTCACTTTTGTGGGGCTATATATCTTAATACCCAACAAGTCCATAAAGAGTGAGGTTGGCAACAAGCCACGCACATCATTCGCCTTACCATAGGCTTGCCCGGTCTTGCTGTTTACCCGTTCTAAGATGGCGTGCTCTTGTCTAAGCACAGAAATTGTTGCTCGTATCATCTGATTGAACAGACGGAATGCCATTTCACGTTCGCCTAATAATAAGACGTGTTGAAGAAGCAATGCGTTCCATGCGATGTTGCTTGTTTTTTGCCTGGTATTAGGCTCATCCTGATCCAATTGCTCTGGTAAGCCATAAAGGCTGTTTTCTTCATTCGACATTAACCATTGCTCAATCACATCGTCCAAAACAGGGAAGGGTAGGTTGGGATCCCAAGCCAACAGATGACTGATATCCGGCTGCTTGAGTTCAGCTCGGTAGATGCTAATCTCCGTATCAGCATCAAAATGACCAGCCAGAGCCTCTAAATGCGAAAAAACAGTATGGCTGCAATAAAGAAATGAACCGGGTAGCCATAGGATTTGATTTGTTTCCAAAGCCTCATCCACAGGATGCCCGTTGGCATCGTTACCAAGCAATCTTATCCCTTGTGGTTTTCTTATTTGAAGACTTGGCTTGATTTTGATATTAAGACGGCTGGCCGGTGTTAGCGCCAAGCCCTTTTTGGGCAGATCTTTGGCCAAACCTTCAAAATAAAGTTCACCAGAATGGGCTTGGTGGGAATCGCGATCGCGATTGAGGATGTCTGCGTCACGAAATTCCTTCATCCTAAGACTTAGTTTGGCTATTAGCGTGCTCAGAACTTTTTCTGTTTGTGGGTCTTCAAGAACCTTTGCCATGAGGTTTAGTGTGTGACATTCCTTGTTTAACAATGCAGCCAGACCAATGGTTTCAACGGTGGAAATAGGCGTGGCATGATTATCCAGCTTAAAAAGGTCGTAGCTCTCAAGTTCTATCATGCCTGTTTGATTAAGGTTTGACCATTCAGGTAAGCCGTCCTGGTCCCGGTCGTTTTGCTGCCAAAACCAGGCAAAGAGTGTGGATCTGAGTTGAGGATAAACCCGTTGCAAGAAGGCTTTTTCTTGCAGATGGCTGTGGATTAGCCACGCCGTTTGGCAAAGAATTGGAAACGCTAAGGCAACATCGCCGTTTTGTGGTTTGGGTTTGGGGCTTGATTCCAGATAACTTTCAAACAGATTGGCGCACGTTTCAATATTGGCGGGTAGTAAAGCCTGAATGGCTTGCCAGAGTTTAAGCGCACTCATTTTGGTAGCATCAGCAGTAGTAGAGTTATTTAGATTGAGCGGTTCTAGAAAGCGGCTGTGGGGGTTGCGCGTTGTAATGAGTCTTAGGTCCTTGTTTTCGGCACTAGTCTGGGTAATCAGCTGTTGCGCTTGAAGTTGGGACATTCGAAAAGCAATGTCCCAATCCACGTTTGGGGTGGTGATACTCACTTCCTGGGTTTGCTGTTTGAGGGCTAACCTTGCCATTTCTGCATCCCAATTGACCGGGAAAACAGTGAAGGCGCGATCGTCTTCTGGTTTGCTGCTTTCTGAAACTTTACAGCGCCAAAAAATGTTCAGGCTTTCGTTTGGACCGAGTACTTTTGTATTTTCAAGGGCTAATTCCGGACTGATGATGGGCTTGAGCATGCCGTCCATGATGACTGAAATATGCAAACCATCGCTCTCACCTTTGAGGTAAGTGAGAGATTTTCTTTTGGTGTGGTTCATCCCGTCCTTGTTGTCAAAAGCGAATAAACGCGCCGCAACCCGTGCGCCGAGCTCATTTGCCGTATTACCAGTGTTTTTTAGGCTAATGCGACCTTCAAGAACTTCTGGCGATGAAACCCACAGATCAAAACTTGCTGAACACTCAGGGCTTGGGGTTTGCCAAAGTTGAATGTGATTTTGCCAAAGTCTTCTGATTTGTGGCGGGCTTAAAAACTCGTTTATTTTACGGTAACCCACTTTGTTGATCATGAAAACAGGAAAAATCTGAAAACTTTGGGTACGTAAGCCAAAGCTTGTGTTTACTGTGATCGGTCCATTCGCCTCCAGCCTCAATTGCCAAACAGAATCAATTGCTTTTTCATCGTATTGCTGAGCCAGGTTCGCGCATAGTGTTAACCCAACAGGGTCATGAGGCAAATAAGGACCATGTATCATAGTTTAATTGTAACCTTAGTTTTGCTTTGCTTTTGGGTTTTGACCTTTTGTAAATGTGGAACCTTAGCTTTATAGGCTACGTTATATAGGCATTAGCTATTATGCTAAAATGTTATCATGCATAGAATGGGTGATGCTTTATGAATGATGATTTTACGAATGATGAAACCTTGAACCCGGATCAGAATTTGCCGGAAAAGCCTTTAAATTCCCAGGCAGACGAGCCTCTGGAGCAAGCAAAAGGACCAGCCTATAAGCGTCCTGATTGGATGCGCCCGGGTTTGGGTTATACAGATGAAACGGAACTTGAAGGCTACACTGGCTTTAGTGCCTTGAAGGAAAGCTTTGACCAAACTGAAAACCTGTTTGACGAGCTGAGCAATTTTGATTATTTTGATGCCCCGAAGCTTGAAGCTGACCAAACACCACGCGCTTTTCAAGAAATCCCAACCAGCATGTTCGCGAATGAATTTAGTGGCAGGTTTGGTTTGGAACCACAAGCGAATCAGGTGGATGAGACACTTGAAAATGTTGAGCCTGCAACGGAAGCTACACAAGAGGGCGAACCAAGCCAGAGTGATTTGGACAATATGCGCACTATTCCACCTCCAGAAGGCGCGCAAGCCTTCAAGGTTCAAAGCGAAGCATTACCACAACCGGTTACCCAGCTTGACCCATACGCCACAAGATTGACGCCAACAGCTTTTAACAGCCACTTGTCTCAATCGCGGGAAACAACCCAGCCTGTACCGGTTATCCCGTATGGTCAACAAGCCCAGGGTATACCGCCCATGCCACCCAGGCCTCCGCATAGCCAGTCTGCTAAACCAGCCCGGAAGAAAGGTCGAGCCGGTCGTGTAATTCTTGTTTTGGTCATCCTTTTTTTAGTGGCGATGATCGCGGTGGCAGCTTTTGCTTTCTATAAGTACACTCAAATTGCTAAAACTTTGCCTGATGTTAATGACCTGCAATATCGCGCTTCTCAATTTGAAACAACGCGAATTTTGGACAGGCAAGGCAATGTGCTTTATGAAATTATTGATCCCAGTGCCGGAAAACGCACTTGGGTTCCCTTGGAAAAAATTTCTCCAAACCTCATCGCGGCAACAATCGCCACCGAGGACAAAGAATACTACAACCATCCGGGTTTTGATCTGCTTGCGCTTGCCCGGGCGTTATGGACAAATTACCGTTCCAAAGAAGTTGTTTCGGGAGCCTCTACCATCACTCAGCAATTGGCACGCCTTCTGTTATTAACGGATGAACGCTATGAACAGACTTATGAACGTAAGGCGCGTGAAATCATTCTTGCGGCTGAAATTACCCGCCGTTATAGCAAAGAGCAAGTGCTCGAGCTGTATTTAAATGAGATTTATTACGGCAATATGTCTTACGGTGTGCAAGCCGCCGCGGAGACCTACTTCAACACAAACGCGTCTGATTTAGACCTTTGGCAGGCAGCATTTTTAGCAGGTTTGCCGCAAAGCCCCGCAGTTTATGATGTTTATAACAACCGGGACGTAACCCTGGGCAGGAGCAGTTCTGTTTTTCGCTTGATGTTCGAAATGAGCTCAGAAAAAGGTTGCATCAAAGTTGATGAAACCAGACCGCGGGTTTGTGTGGACGCTATGCAGGTGCTAACCGAATCTGAAGTCTTGAATGGATATGCGTTCAAACAAAACTTACTCACCATGCAATTTCCACATTGGGTGGTTTATATCCAATCTTTGCTCGAAGCCCAAATTGACGCGCAGATGATTTACCGATCCGGGTTTACGGTTCACACAACGCTTGACCCTGTTTTCCAACGCGAAGCGGAAGCCGCGGTACGCGACCAGCTTGCCCAAATGGAGGACAAAAACGCAACAAATGGTGCGGTGCTTGCTTTACATCCCAAAACTGGCGAGATTCTTGCCATGGTTGGGTCGGCTGATTTTTCGAACGCCGACATCAGTGGGCAAGTGAACATGGCGCTAACCCAAACGCGTCAGCCTGGTTCGGCAATAAAACCTTTTACCTACCTGGCTGCTTTTGAAAAAGATTGGACACCGTCAACTCTATCATGGGATGTGCCAACCCGCTTTAGACCTTCGCTGGATCCCAATGATACAAACCCGGATTATGAACCCAGAAATTACGATGGCAGGTTTAGAGGTCCGGTTACAGTCCGGTCAGCGCTTGCCAATTCTTATAATATTCCGGTTGTAAAAGCTTTGGAATATGTGCATATTTACGACAATCCGGAAACACCTCAGGCTGACGGTTTCATCAACCTTGCCAGACGCTTGGGCATAAGTTCCCTCAACAGACCTGATTATGGGCTTTCGCTTACTTTGGGTGGCGGTGAAGTGAGTTTGATGGAACTTACCGGTGCTTTTCAGGTTCTTGCCAATGAAGGTCGAAAGCTTGAACCGGTGGCAATCACCAAGATTGTGGATCACACTGGCAAACTTGTGTATGAATATGAACCGCATGATGGCGCACAAATTGTTCGCGCGGCACATGCTTATCTACTTTCTTCCATCTTGTCTGATAATATCGCCAGGGCACCGATGTTTGGCACAAATTCACCCTTAAATCTGCCTTTCAACGCGGCAGTAAAGACGGGTACGACCAATGACTTTAGAGATAACTGGACGATTGGTTACACACCAGAGCTTCTGGTAGGCGTATGGGTGGGCAATGCGGATTACACACCGATGGTCAATACCACTGGCGTGGATGGCGCAGCGCCGATTTGGAACCGTTTGATGCAAGCGGGCATTAACCAGTTTTATGGTGGCATCGCCAGCAGTTTTGCCAGACCCAACGACGTTGTTGATCGCATTGTGTGTAGTTTATCTGGTGCAGAACCCAGTGAATACTGCCCAAGTCATGTTACCGAGATTTTCGCCTCTGACCAAATGCCATTGCCCAAGGATGAAGATCTTTGGGTAAGGGCACAAATTGACTCTTGGACTAATTTGAGGTCTTCGCCGGCATGTTCAGAATTTAACCGGGAAGCTTTAACCATTAATGTGAGCGATAAGTTTGCCATTGAATGGCTTGAAACAGATGCCGGGCGTGAGTGGGCACGAAATGCCGGTTTTCCGGATCCCTTGGTCATTTTGCCCGAAAGGGAATGCCGCGCGGATGATCCCAGACCCATTATTAACCTGGTAGGCATTCATGATGGCGGAACGGTGACTGAAAATCCGCTTCCCATTGCGGGTGTCATCGATGCCACCGCTAATTTTAAGCAATTCATTATCCATTGGGGTGTTGGCCATGACCCTGATGAATGGCATCGCTTGACAGATGATTGGCATCATGAACCGATTCGCTCCGAAGACTTGATTAAGGAATGGGACCTTTCAGAAATGGAAGAAACCCTGATTACCATCAGGGTAACCATGCATAGCACAATGAACACAGAAGTGCAAAAGTTTTATCGTTTGCGTTTGGAGCTTCCAACCCCCACACCAACGCCAACAGAAACACCAACGGAGACCCCCACACCTAGCCCAACGCCTGAAAACACGCCAACACCACCAGCTCCGCAAGAACCTACTGTTGTTTCGCCATAGGAATTTGAAATACATAAAAACGCGCGTTTTTTCAGAGCGCGCGTTTTGTTTATAATCTGGGTTTTTAAAACAATGCCAATTGAGAGGCGCGGTATTCGGGTGGGTCACCTAGTATTTGAGATGCAAAGAGCTCTGGGTTGAGCAGGGGATTATCCGAAATATTTCGCAAGAGGCGGAACTTTACAAAATGCCAATCATCGCTAAGCAATGCCTGCAAACTGGGATCGCGACGCAGTTTATAAGAAATAAGATTGGCGCGGCTGCCAGGAAGTACGATGAGTTTCTTTCCAGTAATGCCGCGATAGCGTTGAATTGTGTTCGAAAACATGGCGCTGCCGGTGACGAAGAAAGTGTAAACCTCGTGGTCATGTTCATCGAGATAGTAAATAGCTTCCTCGCTGAGCTGTCGTTTGAACTTGAGCTTTTGGGCAATTTTCTCGATAATTTCCCTGATGGATTTGACATCTTTGCTGCGCGTAGCAAAATTTTCGTTTTCGTTCAGGGTCCACACACGTTCACCCTCAAGGTCGCTCGAGGTGGCATAAGAGCGCAAAACCGTTTGTACCAGTTCTGGTTCTGGGGTCATCATGCCTGGGTTGCCACCGTTGACCGCATGCGCGATTTCCAAGGCGCTTAGCACCGGTGTATGGAGAAACTCATGCCTTATCAGATCCTCAATATTATCTGCCAAAGCGGTGTACTGATGGGGTAGATGGCTTAGCCAATAGCTACCGGTGTCTGTTGAAACACCCGGGTTGAAACGATGCAACAATGTGGTATCCAGGAACACCGGATCAAGATCTTCTTGCACTTTGTTTATGGGCGCTTGAGGCTGCTCATTCAGGTTTTGGAAGAGTAAGCCCTGAGTTTGTAAAGCAATAATGAGCTGGGTGAAAAGGCGGGTGTAGCCAGACGGCTCACCCCACGTTTCCAGGAAGCTTTTGGCTATTTCTCTGGCGTTTACACGTACATTTCCGGGAAAAGCATCGCCACTTTTGTTTGGCGCGAATTTCCAGACACTTTGCAAAACATTAACATTGCCAGAGCATGCGGCTGTGCGCAAGCTGAAGCCAGAAAGTTGTGCTGCTTTGACCGATGCCAACAGAAAGAGCGGATCCAGTTCAGAAATTTGTAGCAAGATAGGCGATGCGGGTCTGACCATCTGATTGAGACGCACAAGCACCTTTTCAAGGGCGGTTGCGTGCCATGTCCAATCATAACGCTGTTTGAGTAAGCTGTTACGCAGGGTTTTAATGCCCTCTTTGCCCCAAAGCCAGGCACTCCATAAACCAGAGAGGTTCCACCAGGCTTGATTTCGACGGGGCAAATTGGCATAAACAATATCGATTTGCTTTGGATCCAAAGTTGGGTTGAGCTCTCGTAAGCGACCTTCAAAAAGACAAACACCACCCGATTGGGGTAATTTTTGAGGGTATTCGCGCAGGGTTACGGCTTCTTTTTGACTTGCCCAAATCTGGCAAGCGTCCTCAAGTGCCCGCCAAAGGTTAAATTCCTGGAACATGGGTGGGCGCGAAAGTTGACGTGGACGATTTCGACCCAGAGGATGAGTCCAGAGTTGATTGCCCCGGTCAGCCGCACTTAAGAACAAGGCTTGCATGAGTGTTTTCTGTCTTGGGGTAAATTCCGGGCTTTGTATCCGGCTGAGGATTGCTTGTAATAAGCTAAGCGAGCGCTCAGTGTAATAGCTGATGACCTCTTCCATCACAGACCGCAAGGGGTCATCTGGGGTTGCGATTTTTTCAAGCGCCAGAGCCCGGCTCATTGCCGCAGGTGGCAAGGGTGGCAAACTTTGATGATGCTCGGCTATGAGCTCGATCTCTGTGGCAGTGCCACAAACCAGGCATTGACCAATGGCAAGGTCGGCTTGGCTATGATTCTCCTGCCATATATACCTGTCCACCTCAAAACTGGGTGCAAGTTGCTTGTTTTGATGGCTGGGACACTCAGGATTTGGGCAAGAAAGCTGATATTGCTTTTGAATTTGATCTTTGAGGCTTAGTCCAGAGGAAGATTTGCTTGCTCCAAGAAGGTCAAGGGCAGTTTTCATTTCTTCAATGCTTGGAGCAGTGGCGAGTACTTTGATGATGAAAGCCGCGATCGGATTGTTAGCCGTGACCAGTACGCGATAGCCGGCTTTTGCCAGCTCTAAAACGGAAAAGGGTGACTGCCCAAAGGGATCGAGCACCCATGAGCCTGGCGTGGCGTAGTTGTTGAGCCAGGTGCTAGCCATACCGTCGTAACATGGTGGTAAATAACGGTCAAGTGGCAAACCGGTGAGAGGCGTATCCGGCTGGAGGCAACCCGGCACGAAGGGCGTTTCAAAAGCTCTCCAATGCGGCCGGGTGTTTAGCATCTTTTTAGCTCAAAAGGTCTTTCAGTGCGCTTAGAGTGCCAATCTGGAAACCAGTATCGCCATCCCATAAGCGGGAAGGCTAATCCCGGTGCCGCTCATGTGGCTGGTCATGGCATCATTACCATTAAAAACCAAATCCCATTCATTAACTTCGTCGATGGGAAGTTCAAAATGCTGAATATCAGAAGAAAAGTTCAAGACGACCAGGCTGGTTTCTTCCTCCAAATGGCGCAGATAAACAAGTAGGTGTTTGTTATCGCTGGGAATGAGCACCATTTTACCTGCCTGCAGACTGCTGTGTTTTTTTCGAACTTTAATCAGTTCTTTGTAGAAATTTAAAAGGGAAGCCGGGCTGGATTGTTGATTGGCTACATTGCGCACGCTGTAATTGGGGTGCACCGGCAACCAGGGATCGCCTGTGCTAAAGCCGGCGTTGATGTTGGCATCCCATTGCATGGGCGAGCGGCAACCATCACGGCCTTTGTAAAATGGCCAATAACGTTTTCCAACAGGGTCCTGAATATTCTTGCGGGCAACTTTGATGTCTCTCATGCCAATTTCTTCGCCGTAATAAATGAAGGGTGTACCGCGCACGGTGAGCAACATGGTTGCCAATAGCTTTAAGCGGCTGTCATCTTCGTTTTGGGTGTAGCGGGTAGCAGAACGCGGCAAATCATGATTGTTTAAAAAGTAGTTCGGCCAGGCTTCATCACCATGGAGGGCATCCCAATATTGAATGGCTTTTCCAAAGGCTTTGGCGTTCCAAGGGCTTTGCGCAAACGAAAAATCGAAAGCGGCGTGGAATTTATCCTCGCCGACAAGCGTGCGGGCATATACCGGTCCTTCAAGGAAAGTTTCACCCACCACATAGCGATCAGGGTATTCATTAAGGATGGCACGAATTTCCTTGACCACTTCCATCATTTCAGGCTGGGAAATGTCGTAAATATGATCATAAGCCTCAAAGGGACGTCGCGCTAAGCCTTTTTTGCGAGGATTATCGCGCATCTGCTCATCTTTAAAGTAGGCATTGAAAACATCCAAGCGGAAACCGTCCACACCTTTGTCGAGCCAATACCTGAAGACTTTCATTAGCATCGCCCTTAGTTCAGGGTTGCGCCAGTTGAGATCCGGCTGGTGTTTTTCGAACATGTGAAAATAGTACTTGTTAAGGTAGCGGTCATACTCCCAACCCGGTCCACCAAAAGAAGAGAGCCAATTGTTGGGTGGTCCGCCGTTTGGGGCTGGGTCGCGCCACAAATACCAGTCATGATAGGGGTTATCAACAGATTTGCGTGATTCAACGAACCAGCGGTGTTGGTCTGAAGTATGGTTTAGCACGAGATCCATAATGATATGCAAATCACGTTTGTGAGCTTCGGCGATGAGCTGATCAAAGTCTTGTAAATGCCCGAACTTTGGGTCAATGGTGAGGTAATCGGCGACATCGTAGCCAAAATCTTTATCCGGAGAGGGATAGATGGGTGAAAGCCAAATGGCATCCACGCCCAGGTCTTTGATGTAATCAAGAGATTTGATGATGCCGGTTAAGTCACCAATGCCATCAGCGTTACTGTCTTGAAATGAGCGGGGGTATATTTGGTAGATTATGCCATCTTTCCACCATAGCTTCTTTTTTTCCATGGAATCATCACCTCCGAAAGTGTATGCTCTAATTATACGAAAAATATCCGGATATATCAATTTGGCATGATGCTTGCAGTGAATTAGCTGAATAATCGGTATTTGATTTGTACTGGCACTTAATGCTCTATAAGGAGGTGCTTATTGACTGAAACAAAGTTAAAAAAGTGAGAAATGATATTGCTTTTCAAGCAAATATGATATGATTAGGTCTAATGGAATTTAAATTCCTTGTTTCAAGGCGACTTAAATACAGTCGGGGGTACATAGGACCTAGATCAAACAAAGGTATCATAGATACTGTTTGTCAGACATTTTAAAAAGGAGTAACAAGAATGCAAAAAGTTGTATCCAAAATAGTAAGTTTTCTCTTGCTCGCTGCTTTATTAGTGAGCCCAGTGGCTGCAGCCGCTCCCGAGCGCGTGTATCCACCTACTGACGAGGTCGGTATTACCGCCGACGAAGCATTGTGGCTCGAAATGGCCCGTGCTGCCGATAGCTTTACAGTTCAATTAGCTGAGCCATCACTGGCAACCTATGAGGGCAGCAATGCGCTCTTCGCCATGCCTGCTCGCACCGATAGTGGCAAATTGAACTTCGAAGCCCCAGAAACTGTTGCTTACCTTGATTACATCAACAGCAAACTGGATGCTTTTATCGCCGAAGCCGAAGCCCTCTTGGGCCGTGAACTCGAAGTGCTCTATCGCTATGATGTTCTGCTCAACGGTTTTTCTGCCAAGATGAGTGTTGAAGAAGCTGCTATGCTTCGCCAACTTCCTGAAGTTAAGGAAGTCTATGTTGACGAAATCTATCAAATCGACACGGATGTAAGCCCTGAATACATTGGCGCGAACACGATTTGGGACGGTTCTGCTGTTCCATTGGCAGCCGGAAAAATGGGTGAAGGTACCATCGTTGGTATTATCGACACCGGTATCAATATGACCCACCCCAGCTTCCTTGATACCACACCTTTGGATCCCTATGTCTATCCTGTAACTGCCCCCAAGGGCCTTTGTGTTACCCATCCCGACACCCATCCTTGTAACAACAAGTTGATTGGTGCTTATGACATGTTGGGTGGTGGCAATGCTCATGACACCTTGGATCATGGCTCTCACACCGCTAGCACTGCCGCTGGTAACATCATTCCTGTTACTTATAATGGCGCCGTGGTTACCATCTCTGGTATGGCACCCCGAGCTCAGGTCCTTTCTTACAAGGTTTGTGACGCAGTAGGTTGTGCCACTTCTGCCTCTACAGCAGCCGTTAACCAAGCTGTTAAGGATGGCGCGGATTCTTTGAACTTCTCCATTGGTCCTCGCAATGGTCCAGCTCGCAGTCCTTGGACTGACAGCACTGAACTCGCTTTCCTTGAAGCTTTCAAGGTCGGTGTGTCCACTGCAACTTCAGCCGGTAACTCGGGTCCTGGCGTTTCTACCATTTACAAAACTCCACCATGGGCTATTGTGACTGGTAACATGAACCACGGCCGTATTTTCGGTTATCCTGTCACCGTTAATCCTGGCGCAGGTGAACTTAAATCCCTGGCATTGCCTGCTGGTGATGGTTGGACCGTTCCCTTAACTGCTGACTTAAATGGCAAAACCCTCGTATGGGGTGGCCCTGATAACAAAGATGGTTGTGCACCATGGGCTGCTGGCTCCTTGACAGGCAAGATCGGCTTTGTGCAACGAGGAACTTGTTCATTCAAGGACAAAGCTGAGAACATTCAAAATGCTGGTGGTATCTTTGCATTAGTTTACAACAATGCTCCTGGTGCCCCTATTGTCATGGGTTCTGAAACTGGTAACGTTACCATTGAAGCTGCGATGATTTCACTCGAAGATGGTCTGGCTATTGAAGCAGTTGCTGGTTCACCAATGACTGTCAATATTAGTGCCACATTGGGCTCCACCACCAAACCTGGCTGGGGCGAGAAAATGGCTGATTCAAGCTCACGCGGTCCTATTGACAACATGGACATCCTTCAACCTGACTTGGTTGCTCCTGGCACCAACGTTTTGGCTGCATACTCTGCCCCTGGCAAAGTTGACCTGATGTCCGGTACCTCAATGGCTGGGCCCCACAGCGCGGGTGCTTTGGCATTGATGCGCTCCCTCTACACAGATTGGAGTCCTGCCGCGCTGCGTTCCGCGATCATCATGACCGCTTATCCAGATGATATGAGAAATGATGATGATGGACCTGTTACCGCGTTTGATATTGGTAATGGTCGTATTGACCTGACCAAAGCTGCCTTGGCTGGCTTGGTTATGGAAGAAACCTATGAAAACTACGTCGCTGCGAATCCTGCAGCTGGTGGTGATCCCCGTAACCTGAACATCCCCTCCTATCAGAACAGCCTGTGTCTTGATGGTTGTAGCTTTACCCGAACTGTTACAAACATCACTGATGTTGATGCCAATTATGAGATTGAAATCGACAAGAGCAGCAATTTATTCCAGATTACAACAGAACCCGCGGCAGGCTTTACGATTGCTGCTGGTGAAACGCAGGAAATTAAGGTTACTTTGAATGTTCCCTTTGAGGCACTTGGCGCATGGCAATTTGCCCGTATCAAATTCCTAACAGATGCGGAATTCGAGAATGGCAAAAAAGTCAGCGATACCGCGTTCTCCTTAGCAGCTAGAGCCAAGGTCGAAGGTTCAACCATGCCTGATCATTTGATTCGAAACATTGATCAAGCCGCTGGTGAATATACCTTTAAAGATGTTTACAACGCCAAACCGATTAAAAACTTCACTAATGTGCGCTATGGCTTGACCGCGGGCACTATTGTAGAATTTGAAGTTACAGAAGATCCTACCAATGATGAACCCTACGATGATGTGAGCCAAAACTACATTATCCAGACCAGCTGTCCCTCAAACACCCAACGAATGGTGGTTCAGGTACTTGAAACGACATCTCAGGATCTTGATATCTTTGTTGGTCTTGGAGCCACTCCCCACAAATTGCTGGAGAAAGCTGTTTCAGGCGAACCAGGTCCATTCGAATACATGAACCTGATCAATCCTGGCTTTAGCGGTGGTTGTTGGATTATGGTCCAAAACTGGGAAGCTTCTGAAGAGGGCGGCACTGATCCTGTCAAATTGGCTTATGGCTTTGTTCCAAAGTCTGGTGGTCAAAACTATACTATTACCGGTCCAAGCGGTGAAGTTACCGAACTGACCCCATTTGATGTGAAAGTTGCTTGGAATCTTGGCGCTTCATTTGATGAGGCTGAGATTTGGTACGGTTGGTTCAGCATTGGAACCGACACCAATATCAAAGATGATATTGGTAAAGTGAGTTTCAACCTCTTCAAGGGAGAGGCAGATCCTGATCCCGATCCTGTACTGGATCAATTCATCCACTTCCCTGTCATCTTTAACGAAGAGTAAAGATTACATAAACTGATAAAAAACAGAGAGCGAAAGCTCTCTGTTTTTTTCTTAATCCATGTTTTTATAAGCCTAAATCCGTTTTAAAGCCTTTCATTCTTAATTTGGCTTTTAGAAGTTATTGAATTTACTAAAAAACTGCATAAAACTTGCATTTCATTCCCCACTCTGGTATTATTTTGTTCAGTAAGGTTCATACTTTTCGTTGCGAGAAGTGGGCAGTAGTCCACTTTTTTCTTAACTGGAAAGTGTAGAGTTTTTTTGGAGAAATAAGCATGAAAAGCGAATTTGCTTTAGCCTTCAATGAGATACTTGAAGACAAAGGACTACCTAAAGAGGTTATCATCGAAGCCATTAAGGCAGCGATGGTCTCCGCATACCGAAAATCAGTGGGGGCTTCGGCCGCGCAAGATGTGCAGGTGGATATCGATTTTGATAAAGGTACCATTGCCGTGTTTGCTCAAAAGGAAGTCACTGATAGTATTTTTGATGAGCGCACTGAAGTTTTGCTCGAGGACGCGCGCAAAGTTGACCCAAATTGCGAATTAGGCGATTTGGTCATGGTTGAAAGCACCCCAGAAAACTTTGGTCGCATTGCGGCGCAAACTGCACGCCAGGGCATTCAGCAAAAGATTCGCGATGCCGAACGCGCCGCGCAGTTTGAATTCTTTAGCAAGCAGGTTGGCGAGGTGACCAACGGTGTGGTTCAAGCGGTTAATCCGCGCCAGGCAACCATCGGTTTGGACCTTAAGGCTGAAGGCATCATGTTACGCAAGGACATGATTTCTGGCGAGCGTTTTAGAATTCATGACCGCATCCGCGCTTATGTTTACGAAGTGAAAGATTCGCCTAAAGGCTTGGAAATTATGCTTTCACGCGCTCATCGCAACTTTTTGCGACGTCTGCTTGAGACCGAAGTGCCTGAAATTTATCATGGCATTGTTGAAATCCGCTCCATCGCCCGTGAACCCGGCCAACGCGCCAAAGTGGCTGTTTCTGCAACGCAAATGGGCATCGATCCCGTGGGCGCCTGTGTTGGGCAACGCGGTGTGCGTATTCAAGCCATTGTGCGTGAACTGCACAACGAAAAAATTGACGTTATCGAATGGAGCCCGGATACTGCCGTTTACATCAGCAAGGCGATTAGCCCCGCGCGTGTTGCCGGCGTGTACCTCAACTATGGCACTGGTGAAAACAAAACCGCAACGGTTGTTGTGGCAGAAGACCAGCTTAGCTTGGCTATTGGTCGCGAAGGTCAAAACGCCAGGCTGGCAGCCAAACTGACCGGATGGCGCATTGACATTATGAGTATTCCAGAGGCAGCCCATCGCGCCTTGGTTCAATTACGTGAAAATCCAGAGTTGGCGGAATACGCTCAAAGTGAAGCTGAAACCATGGCTAAAGTGGATGAACTCCTTCAAAAGAAAGAAGAAGGTCGCCCATTAGGTTTGGATGACAACACACTTATCGCTCGTTTTGTGGATCGCTTTGAACGCCGCGGCGAAGAAGAACGCAAGCTCATCGAAGACGAAAGAGCCATGGAAATCAAACGCCTGCGTGATGAAATTGACCCACGTGCCTTTGAACTGAACCTTTTGGATGTGCCCGAGATTAAGGAACACATCACCATCCTCTTACAGGCAGCTGGTTTGGATACCTTTGGCGATCTTATGTTGCAGACCATGCTCGACCCTGATGCCATTTTGGCATATGAAGGCATTGGTCCTAAATCTTTTGAAAACATTATGGAAGCCATCCCCTTGGTAACTTTCCCTGAACCAGAGGTAGTTGAGGTGCCAGAAAGTGAAGCTGAGCCCGTGGCTGAAGTTGCCCTTGAACCTGAGGTAGAAGTTGAAACACCTCAAGAACCTGAGGTTGAACTTGACCTGCCTGAAGAACCTGAGGAACTACCAGAAGAGGAACCAGAACCCGAGCCTGTTGTGGAAGAAGACGAAGAAGAAAAATCTTTCGCTGAACTCTTTAGCCTGGAGTCAACCAAGATTAAACCAGTCCGTGAAGATGACGAAGAGCACCTTCTCATGACCGGTGGTAAAAAGAAGAAAGCGAAAAAGAAGAGAAGTTATACTATTGAGTATGACCCAGATGAAGACCAAACCTTCAAGCAGTTTAAATACCGCGATGAAGATGATTGGGAAAATTGGTAAGACAATAAACCTTTAAAAGTGTAAAGGTGGCAACAAAACGTAGTAAAAAACCTAAACATATCCCCCAACGCACTTGCGTTGGATGTCGTCAAGTGCTTGCCAAGCGAACGCTCATTCGTTTAGTAAGGATAGGCGACGAAGTGCAGGTTGATCCTAGCGGCAAGTTGCCCGGTCGTGGAGCTTATTTGCATGACCGAAAAAGCTGCTGGGAACTTGGCTTAAAAGGCCGCATAGAAAAAGCATTAAGGACCACCATCCATGAGCAAAACAAGGCTGTTTTACAAAGCTTTATGGAAACCCTGGACGATGACGCGGAGGCAGAAATCCTCATAAACAAAGAAAACGCGTCAGAAACCGAACTGAGCTAATGAAAAAAACAGCATAAGTCGTTTTCGTTTGCTCATCGCTCAGCCCTGGATGGTTTGGAGAAATCGGAGGTAGACATGAGCAAAGAAGAGAAAATTATTCAACTCCCGTATAGTATGACTGTGCGCACGCTGTCCACCATGTTGGATACCAGCGCTGTGCAGGTTATTAAAATTTTGATGGCCAATGGCGTTATGGCAAGCATCAATCAACAGATTGACTTTGATACTGCCGCTGTGGTTGCCACAGAACTGGGTTTTGAACCTCAACTTGAACAAGAAGAGGAAGCTGTTGAAGAGCTTGGTGAGTTGCCACTTTGGCGTCGCTTGATTATGGATGAAGACCCCAAAGATCTTGTGGTGCGCCCACCGGTCATTACCATTTTAGGGCATGTTGATCATGGAAAGACATCCTTGCTGGATGCCATTCGCCAAACGGATGTTGCAGGTGGCGAAGCTGGTGGCATTACCCAACACATTGGCGCTTACCAAATTGTGCATGACGGACGCTTGATTACCTTCCTGGATACGCCTGGTCACGCTGCGTTTTCATCCATGCGCGCACGTGGTGCCCAAGGCGCCGATATTGTGGTTTTAGTGGTCGCTGCGGATGATGGCGTGCAGCCACAAACACGCGAAGCTGCCAACCATGCCAAAGCCGCCCAGGTACCAATCGTTGTGGCATTGAATAAAATCGACCGCCCGGATGCCAACCTTGACCACGTAAAGACGCAACTCGCTGATATTGGCTTGCAGCCTGACGAATGGGAAGGCGATACTTTTGTGATGCCAGTCTCGGCAAGAACCAAAGAAGGTATTGAAGATTTGCTTCAAACCATTTTGTTGGTGGCTGATAACATCACTATTAAAGCCAACCCTAAAGGCAAAACCCTGGGAACGGTGGTCGAAGCCCAGCTCGACCGTACCACCGGTCCAATGGCAACCTTGCTTGTGCAAAATGGGACGCTAAAAGTGGGTGATGTTTTGGTTGCTGGCGAAGGTACAGGGCGCATAAAAGCCATGTTTGACCAACGCCACAATCGGGTTTACAAAGCCGGACCTTCAACGCCGGTGGTTGTGATGGGCTTGAACGCCTTGCCAAGTGCTGGTGATCTTTTTGAGGTGGTGGCAAATGACCGTGAAGGACGCAACATCGTTGCTGAACGCAAAGCAGAACGAGAAGCCAAACGAAGCGTTAAACGCGTTACCCTTGAAGAGCTGTTTAAGCGTTTCAAGTCTGGTGAGGCTAAGGAACTGCGTTTGATTTTGAAAGCTGACGTGCAAGGCTCTTTGGAACCGATTATTAATGAGCTCGATAAGATTGGTGAGCAAGAAAAAGACCTTAGCATCCGTGTGTTGCATGCGGAAACCGGCAACGTAACTGAAAGTGACGTTATGCTGGCTGCTGCTTCTGATGCTATCGTGATGGGCTTCGCTGTTGGCACTGACCAAGGTGCAGAGCGCCTGGCCGAAGTTGAAGGCGTTTCAATTAGGCTCTATAATATTATTTACCGTTTGACTGAGGATGTTGAAAAAGCATTGCATGGTTTGCTTGAACCTGAAATGGTACAGAAGGTCATCGGACGTGCCAATGTTTTAGCGCTCTTTAAAGTCTCTAAAGGCGGAACTGCGGCGGGTTGTCGCATTGCCTCTGGGCATGTTTTGCGCAATGCCCGAATTCGTGTTTTGCGCAATGGTGAGGAAATTGCTGATTCGGACATCCTCTCAATCAAGCGCGAAAAAGAAGACGTACGCGAAGTGCGTGAAAACATGGAATGTGGCATCACCTTGAGAGATTTCACCGATTTTGAGGTCGGCGATGTGCTTGAGGCTTATGTCTTGGAAAAATTTGGCGGATAGAACTGGAAGGAGTAAAAAATGCCCCCACCACTACGCATGAAAAGAATTAACGACCGCATAAAGGAAGTTTTATCGGTTGTTTTACTGACTAAAATTGAAGATCCCCGTTTGATGGATGTTACGGTTACCGATGTTCGCGTGGACCGTGAACTCGATTTTGCCAATATCTATGTTTCTTCGCTTGATGAAAGCTATACTCCCGATGAAATTCTGGACGCGCTTAGCCGTGCTTCCGGATACCTGAAATATGAAATTGCTGAAGAAGTTGATTTGCGCATTATGCCCAAATTGCGTTTCTTTTGGGATCCAACGCCTCAACGCGCGGATCGTATTGATGCCTTGATTGCACAAATTCAGGCTGAGAATAAAGAAAAAGAGGCTGAAATGGCTGAAGATGAAGACGAAGATGCCTCTGATGGAGAAGATTTAATTGAGTAAGCAGTTTATCCACGAACGCATTCGTGCTGAATTGGCGCAAGCCCAAAACATTGTCATTAGCGCACATATCCGCCCGGATGGCGATGCCATTGGGTCAATGTTGGGTCTTGCGCAAGCTTTACGTGAACAGGGCAAGCAGGTGCAAACCGTTTTGCAAGATGATGTGGATCCGAAGTATTTTGGCTTGACCGGCGCAACAGAAGTAAGCCACAAGATTGAAGCGCCTTATGATTACCTCATCGTTGTGGATAGCGCGGATCGTGCCCGGGTGGGCAATGTGCTTGATGGTGTCGGAGAAGTTGATTTGGTCATCGACCATCACATTAGCCACATCAATTTTGGAAAAATCGATGTTGTTGAAGCTGAGCTTGAAGCCACTGCATTGGTGCTTTATGAGTTTATGCCCGAATGGGGCTTGCCATTGAGCAAAGCCAGCGCGGAATGCCTGATGACCGGCATCGTGGCAGATACGCTTGGTTTTCGCACGTCAAACACCAGCCCAAAATCCCTTCGAGCGGTTGCCAATATGATGGATATGGGCGTCAATTTACCTGAGGTTTATTTCCAAACCTTATCAAGCCGAAGCCTTGCCGAACTGCGTTATTGGGCGCAAGGGCTGGGAAAAATCCATTTTGAAGATGGTCTGGTGTGGACTTCTTTGTCACTCGAGGACCGGAAAAAAAGCGGTTATCAAACCAATGATGATGCCGATTTGGTGAATTTGCTTTCAAGTATGCAAGGTGCTTCTTTGGCGATTATCTTTGTTGAACAACCCGAAGGGTCCGTAAAGATTAGCTGGCGATCCGTGCCTGGGGTGGATGTTTCTAAGCTTGCCGCAAAATTTGGCGGTGGCGGACATGCCGCTGCGGCTGGAGCCGACGTGCAAGGAGCATTTGAGAAAGTTATTCAGGAAGTTTTGACAGAAAGTAACGCATATTTAATAAATGTGCAATAATATAAGGTAAGTGAGCGTATGGATTACCAAGAAAACACACAAAGAAATGACAAGATGTTAAGCAGAACTTCTGGCGTTTTAGTTATAGACAAACCCGTGGGCATGACATCGCATGATGTTGTGCAGGTTGTACGACGAGGAACTGGTATTCGTCGTGCAGGTCATACGGGCACCCTCGACCCACGTGCCTCAGGCGTGTTGGTTGTACTCATTGGGCCTGCTGTGCGCCTGTCAGAATACTTGTCAACTTCCGAAAAGCGCTATCAGGCAGTCATGAAATTTGGGATGACCACCAGTACTTACGATACAGAAGGTGCAATCACCAGTGAAGGTGGTGCATTCGATTTTGAGTTTGAAGATTTGGAAAAAGCTTTGAGTAAATTTGTGGGTGAAGTTGAACAAATACCACCAGTTTTCTCAGCGTTAAAGATTGACGGTCGGCGTGCTTACGAAATGGCACGGGCAGGTGAAGAAGTCGAGATGGAACCCAGGATGATTACGGTGCATTCACTTGAATTGCTTGAATGGGAACCTCCAGAGGCAGTCATTGATATTCATTGTTCCTCCGGCACCTATATTCGCTCCCTGGCACATGACTTAGGCGAAGAAATGGGCTCAGGAGCCACCTTAATCAACCTCAGACGCACCAAAAACGGGCGTTTTACGCTACGCGATGCGGTTAGCCTGCGCAAGCTCGAAGAAGCCTTTAGCAATGGAGATTGGTACCGCTATTTGATACCTGCTGCTGAAGCGCTTGCTGATTGGTATACAGTTGAACTTGAACATGATCAAATTGATGAAGTTCGTCATGGTCATCGCGTTGCCGCCATTGAAGCCATGCAAGCTGGAACCTGGGCAAGAGCGATTAGCCAGGAAGGTGAGTTGGTCGCTTTGGTTGAGTACATCGAAGAAGACCAGGAATGGCAACCGCGCAAAGTCTTTATGATGTAATGCGGTCTGTGCAAGTTTTATTAAATCTTTAAGCAATAGAGTAGAATTACTGCATGATTTGCGATACAAAGTTCACGATGGGATGGCCACCGCGCGATGAGGCGCCTGTTTGGCTCACTATCGGTAACTTTGATGGCGTGCATCTGGGTCATCAGGCTCTGATTAAGGAGATGATTCGCCTTGCCAAAGTAGATGATGCCAAATCGATGCTCATCAATTTTTGGCCTAATCCCAAGGTTTTCTTCACAAAAGAAAAAGGCTTTTACTTAACCACGCGCGCTGAAAAAACGAGCTTGCTTTCAAAAATGGGCGTTAATGAAATCGTTACGCTTGAATTTGATCAAAAGCTTGCCAGTATGAGTCCGCAAGCCTTTTTAGCTGAGATCATTCATCACGTGAACCTCAAGGGCATCGTGGTTGGGCAAAACTTTGCCTTGGGCAAGGGCAGACAAGGAACGCCAGAGGTCTTAACGGAGCTGTGTGCCCAGCAAGGTGTTAAATTCAATGTTTTTCCGCACGTGATGATGAAGGAAAATCCTGTTTCTTCCACACGAATTCGCGCGGCATTGACCGCCGGTAAGGTGGATGAGGTTGCGAAGTTATTGGGGCGACCTTATCGGTTGTGCTCAAAAGTTATTGGTGGCGCGCATGTGGGTAAGTCGATTGGTGTGCCAACAGCGAACCTTTTTCTTGAACCTGAGAAGTTTTTGCCCAGGAAAGGTGTTTACGCAACCATCGCGCACCTTAGAAACACCGATTACCAAGCGGTTACCAGCGTTGGTGTGCGCCCTACCTTTGGGGATGATTTTGAAGTCACCGTGGAAACGCTTATTCTGGATTTTGATGATGATATTTACGGTGAAGACTTGCAGGTGGAATTCATTCGCTGGCTGAGACCAGAAGAGAAGTTTGCCTCTGTGCAGGAATTAGTAGACCAAATTGAAGAAGACAAAACCGTTACCAGGAGGATTTTTGAAAATGGATTTGAGTAGAAGAGTTTATAGATTAAGCCCAAAACAGTTCGGCGCGGAAACGATTGCGGTTGCATTCGCAAAAACCTCGCGTTCGCCGGAACCATTTGATGTAATTGCCAACGAGCTCAATGATGATGAGAGCCGACAATTTAGCGAAAAGTGGATTGTTGGTTATGGCCATTCCAGCGTTGCAGAACATGCCGTGTTGCATCTGGCGCTCGAAAATGTCTCACGCTTGGCCATTGAAACCGTAGAGGCAAACCGACTGGCTTCTTATACCGAAAAATCAACCCGCTATCAAGAGTGGGATCCAAACGCTTTTGTGGTACCTCCTGAAATTGTTGGCACTGAATTTGAAAAACCTTATCGCGATTATATGCGCGCTAATTTTGACTTTTATGCCAAGGCTTTGGAAGCTTTGCGGCCATGGGGTGAAGCAAATACCCCTCGGAAAGAAACCGAAAGTGATCGTGCCTGGGCAAATCGCGCCAGGGTCAAAGCTGTTGATGTTGCCCGCTTTGTGCTGCCAATGGCAGCCATGGCAAACGTGGGTGTAACCATGAACGCGCGAACCCTGGAATATGCCATTAAGAAAATGCTTTCTTCTGAACTCGAAGAAGTGCGCCAAATCGGTGCTGAAGTAAAGCGCGTTTCTACCGAAGAGCTGCCCACCTTGGTGAAGTATGCCGATGAAATTGAGCATTTGCCGGCTTTAAGAACACACTGCCGGGCGATTGCTGACCGAATTGACACTATTCCCAACCGCGATTGGTGTCAGATGCATCACTTTGAAGCCCATGGTGAAGAGCGCATCCTTGCCGCGGTTTTGTATCGCTTTGGCAACGATAGCTACCAAGTTTGTCTTGACCAGGTGATGAACATGTCTGGAGCGGAGAAACAAGCCATTGTGGACGCCTTATTTGAAGGCATGAGCCCCTTTGATGTGCCTATCCGAGAGCTTGAATATGCCAACCTTAGCTTTGACTTGATTATGGACCAAGGCGGATACTTTGAGTTTAAACGACACCGCATGATGAGCCAGACTCCTCAAGATCTGAGTACACGTTTGGGTTATAGTGTGCCACTGGCCATTACTGAAGCAGGCATCGAAGAAGAATATCGCGCCATTATGAAGCAAGCCAGTGAGGTGTATGAGCTGATTGCTGCTTGGAATCCGCAAGTGGCTGCTTATGTTGTGCCAAATGCTTACAATCGCCGCGTCTTGTGCCAAGCCAATTTGCGCTCTTTGAGCCATTTCATCAGTTTGCGCACCGCGGGTAATGCCCATTTCTCCATCAGACGGGTGGCTCGGGGCATGCTTGAAAAAGCCAGCGAACACTATCTCATGATTTGTGGCAAAATCCGATTGAAGAACAATGAGACCAGCGAGGGATTAAGTAAAGATTACTTTACGGCGCTCGCTGATCAGCCTTAGTGATTTATGGGATGAAAACTTCGCTAAGCATGGCTGAGCTTCAAAACGGATTATAATAAAGGAACTACAAGCAATAAAGGAGTTAGAAATATGGCAAAACGACTATCGCTTATTCTGATAACTATTTTAGTCTTCAGCTTGGTACTGGTGGCGTGTCAAAAAGGTGAACAAAAGGATAATACTGTGGCACTGCCAATCATCAGTTCAAAACCTGATAAAACTGGAGGCGAAGATACTTATCCAGCAGGAGAAGGTACGGGTACTGAGGACGTTAACCCCGATGATGGTACTACCGATGTGGCACAAACCTATCCGATTGATAAGACCAGCCCAAGCTTTGATGCTGATATGGAAGCATGGGTAAAGGAACTTTTTGGCAGCCAACACACGCTCGATTTTGTGCTTTCACACACAAAAACAGAAGCGGAATGGCGTGCGCACTTCAACAGTCCCGCGCATGAGCATTTGAACCTGACCCCAGCTCAACTCGACCAATTGATTGAATGGTTGCTGGAGCGAACGAAATAACACTTTTCTGAAAGATAAAAGGCAGCCAGGCTGCCTTTTTTATTCTATAAAACTTTTTTAGGAATTATTGACAAACGCCTTGGGAAACAAATTGGTGAAGCATGTGCGGTAGATTTACAATGGCGATTGACGCCCAACACTTGCAAATGACATTGGACTTAGGCGAAATGCCTGAGCCCTGGGAAAAGCGCTATAACATCGCGCCTTCGCAGTATATTCCCACGGTGCCATTTGCAGATACGCGTCATGTTGTCTACATGCGCTGGGGTTTGGTGCCCTTTTGGGCACAGGACCCTGCAATCGGAAACCGCATGATTAATGCCCGGGCGGAAACAGTCGCCGAGAAACCTTCTTTTAGAGCCTCATTCAAGAATAAACGCTGTCTTATCCTGGCGGATGGATTTTATGAGTGGCAAAAAGGCGCGAAAAGTTCAGTTCCCTATTACTTCACACTTAAAACCCGTGAGCCTTTTGCTTTTGCCGGACTTTGGGATGATTGGGAGCCGAAAGGGGTATCGTCTGAACCGGGCATTCCCGGCTTGACCACCTGCACATTGATTACAACAGAGGCAAACCGGGTGGTTGCCCCAATACATCCGCGCATGCCTGTTGTATTGACCAAAGACCTGATGTGGGATTGGCTACGGGCAGAAACCGAAACGGAAAAGTTGGCTTTGCTCAAGCCACTTGACCCTGATTTGATGCAAACCTGGCAAGTTGGGAAAGAAGTCAATAGTCCCGTCAATGATACCGAGGCTTTGATCAGACCCTATTCCGATTTAGAGCAAAACGACTATAAACAAGGGCGGTTGATTTGAAGAAACAAATAAAATTAGTATTATTATTGATCGTTTTTATCTTAATAACAGGAACTTTGAGCGCTTGTCAGGCAAAACCTCCCAAAGAATGGTGGAAAGATGTCGTTTTCTACGAGATCTTTGTGCGCTCCTTTAAAGATAGCAATGGGGATGGCATTGGCGATTTTAACGGCATTATTGAAATGCTGGACTACCTTAACGACGGTGACCCAAACACAAGTGACGATTTGGGTATTGGTGGCATTTGGCTGATGCCGATCAATCCATCACCGAGCTATCATGGCTATGATGTTACAGATTACAAAGCCGTAAATCCGGATTATGGCAGCCTTGAGGATTTTGAAAGGTTACTGAAGGAATGTCACAAACGGGGTATTCGCGTTGTGATCGATTTTGTTATCAATCACACTTCGTCTAAGCATCCCTGGTTTGTTAGTGCCGCGGATTCAGAAAGCCCCTATCGGAATTGGTACGTTTGGTCAGAAAAACGCCCGAACAACACCTCCGGACCCTGGGGATCCAATGCCTGGTATCAAAAAGGCAAAGAATGGTATTACGCGCCTTTTTGGAGCGAGATGCCAGATTTGAATTACCACAATCCTGAGGTGAGCGAAGCCATCTATGATGCCACTAAGTTTTGGCTTGACCTGGGTGTGGATGGTTTTAGAGTGGATGCCGCGCGGTACTTATATGAAGAAGGCTTTATTTTGCAGGATTCGCCCAAAACAATCAAGTGGTATCAGGACTGGTACAGCTATTACCTCAAGCTTAATGAGCGGGCTTATTCCGTAGGTGAAGTGTGGACAGATACCAGCATGATTAAGCGCTACAACCAACCGACAAAGGGCATGGAACAGTACTTTATGTTTGATTTGGCGGCTGATTTGGTAGGTTCGGTGTACTCGCCCAGTGCCTGGCGGGTAAGCAAAGCTTTTCAAAAAGCGATGGACGCTTTTCCGGGTGGCGACTTCTCGAGCTTTTTGACGAACCATGATCAAAACCGGCTTGCCAGTGTGCTTGAAGAAGACCCTGTGAAGCAAAAATTGGCTGCTTTTCTCCTGCTTACCGGGCCGGGTACACCTTACATCTACTATGGTGAAGAAATTGGTATGACTGGTAAAAAACCCGATGAGGACATCCGCAAGCCTATGCAGTGGTCAAGCCAGAACCATGCCGGTTTTTCGAGCAAAAGTCCTTGGCGGGCGCTGAATGATGGCTGGTCGAAAAACAACGTTGAAGTGCAGAGCGGTGATGAAAATTCATTGTTGAATTGGTACCGCCAGTTGATTAACCTGCGAAATAAAGAGCCATTATTGCGAAAAGGTGCTTATTTGCCGATTTCATCGGATTGCCGATCGCTTTATGCTGTTTTGCGGGAGGAGAATGG
Source organism: Anaerolineaceae bacterium UBA5404 (assembly GCA_002409625.1). Taxonomy (GTDB): domain Bacteria; phylum Chloroflexota; class Anaerolineae; order Anaerolineales; family Anaerolineaceae; genus Mesolinea. The sequence goes on from DHNY01000003.1 coordinate 32,445, forward strand.
CACGCAACTCTTGACCCTTGCAAACCTGAAGAATGAACCCATTGAAAACTGCACCCTCACGCTAAAAGAAAGTCCATTAAGTGGCGAATACAGTGTGGAGATGCTTTTGGGTGAACCTTTGTTTGAGAAAATGGTTTTTGGTGCACAAGGTGAGCTTGATGAAGTTAAGATAACGCGTACAATCAATGCGGCAGAAACATTTGTGATCTTATTGAAGAAATAATCTTTAGGAGAATTTTATGACAGAAAACTTTTATTTAACTGAGAACCCCCGGCACACCGTCGAATTGAGTTTGGATGATGGTCGGGTGATTACCGGTGAGCGATTTGCGGCGCTGGAATCCTTTGCGAAAGTGGTTCAGGTTGAAGATGCGCCAATGATTGTTGGTGCGGTTTTGGATGGCTCATTACGTGAGTTGACTTACAAAATGGAACGTGACGGCAAAGGTAGCTTTATTACCATGGCGGATGAAGATGGCGCGCGTATCTATCGCCGATCGCTTACTTTTTTGCTGGAAGTTGCCTTTAAACGTTGTTTCGGTGAAGGAAAATTGACCATCGACCATTCCGTTTCTTCTGGTGGATACTATTGTCATGTCGAGAATGTTCCCGAATTTGGTACAGAAAGCCTGGTGGCTCTGGAGACGCTGATGCGGGAAATGGTGGAAGCAGATTTGCCCTTTGTGCGCGAAACCGTGCCCTTGGAAGAGGCGGTGGCTTATTTTAAGCAAAGTGGTGAAGATGACAAAGTGCGCTTGTTGAAGTATCGCAATCGATCTGATTTGGTGCTCTATAGTTTGGGCGATATCCGCGACTATCATCACGGTTACATGGTACCTTCAACGCGTTATCTCAAATGGTTCGCGCTGGAATGGGTGGGTGATGCGTTTATTATGCATTTTCCACGCCGCCATTACCCAAGCGGACTTTCTAAAATGACCAGGTACCCCAAGTTGCTTAGGTCTTTTCAGGATTATGGCGAATGGCTCAAAAAGCTGGGCATTCCTTCGGTTGGTGCCTTAAATGATGCCATCCAGATGGGGCATATTGATGAGGTCATCTTGGTTTCTGAGGCTTTGCACGAAATGCAGATTTCGAACATTGCGGATCAAATCCAGGAACGGCAGGACAAGGTTGGTTTGGTTCTGATTGCTGGACCCTCATCTTCAGGTAAAACGACTTTTTCAAAACGCCTTAGCATTCAACTTTTGGCGAGGGGCATTACGCCATTTGCATTGGAGATGGATAACTTCTTTATCGATCGCGAAAAGACCCCTTTGACTCCTGAAGGTGAAAAGGATTATGAATCTTTGCGCGCTTTGGACTTGAAGCGTTTAAATAAAGACCTGCGCGCGCTTTTGACCGGCAAAAAAGTGCAACTGCCACGCTATGACTTTTTGAGCGGACTGAGTGTGGATGGCGAAACCGCGCAACTGAAAAAAGATGATGTGATTATCCTGGAAGGCATTCATGGCATGAATCCGGACTTGCTGGAAGGCATCACTGCTGAAGAGACTTTTAAAATCTATGTCTCTTGCCTGACGCAACTTAACCTTGATCGTCATAACCGTATCTCTACTACGGATACGCGTATGTTACGGCGCATCTTGCGGGACGCTCGCGACCGCGGCTATTCGGCTGAAGAAACCATTGGGCGTTGGGAATCGGTGCGCAAAGGTGAGGGCGAACACATCTTCCCATACCAGGAAAATGCAGATGTGATGTTCAACTCCGCACTGGCTTATGAATTGACCACCTTAAAGCCTTTGGTGGAGCCGCTGTTGCGCCAAGTGCGCTTTGGCACACGGGAGCACATCGAAGCCAAACGTTTGTTGAAGTTACTTGAGTGGTTCTTGCCGACCTCAACAGAATATGTACCCTCGAACTCACTCTTACGTGAGTTTACCGGCGGGTCACTGTTGACCAATTTCTCACTTTGGGAGCACTAAAGCCAGGTCGCATTACTTAAAAGAAAATCGCCGGTGAGCATAGACTGCACCGGCGAATATTTTTCAAACGTAGACCCTATGGCGATTGATAGTACTTTTCATACCAATCATCACGGATGAACACTTTGCCAAAATCTTCTTCATAGAGCAGTTTGTAGCCTTTAATTTCATTGTCGCGTACACCTCTATAAAAAACGCGGGCTGATTCAAGTTTATCTTGATCAACACCTTCAGCGTTGGGGTTTAGGTAATCTTTAACCCGTTGATTGATTAAAAGCAAAATGTCAAACTTGTGCTCTTCAATGTAGTTGTAATCCAACATCTCGAATGACGTGTAATTATGGGAGAAAGGTTGACCGAAGGGTAAATAAACCCGATAGTCATAGTAAACATTTGGATTTTCAGGAATTGTTGGTTCTAAAACTTCAACGGCTTTGTGGTAAAACTGGATGCTTTCACTCGTTTCTTCCCGATGCAATTGGGCATCATAAGCTTTAACATTTTGTATATTGAAGAAGACCATTTGAACCACGACAACACCAAGGAAAGCGAATCTTGCTATTTTGATCCAGAGTTTGTCTTTTTTTAGCTGTTCTTTATCTGGGAAAAGCATGTAAAGCATAGAAAAAGCAGGAATCGCGGAGGGTAGCCAATACTGGTACTTAAAATGTGTTGTAAAGAGAACAGTGAAAGTTAAAGGTACTAACCAGCAAAGCAATAGCACACTTAGCTTTTGTTTTGCCTTTTCTTTTAGACCCAGGTAAAAAGAAAAGATAATAGCCAAGAAGAAAGGCAAGCTTCCGTACGCGGGTTGGATGCCTTTCCATGCCGCAGCGAAACCTTTAACATAAACCAGGTCATAGCCTTTAGAAATCAGAGTAAATTCGTTGTAGAGTGTGAATGCGTATCTGGAAATGCCTTCGAAACTGAATAGGAATGGGTTAAAAATGACGAATGAAATGGCCATGATGAATGCGAACAATGCCCAATATCCCATGGCTTCAACAAACTTTTGTTTCTTTTGCTTTATCTGAATGAGCAGTATCGGAACGATGGCTGCCAGAAAAAAGACCCCAATGAGCTTTGTGGCGGTTAAAATGCCAGCAAAGATCGCAGCGATGAAGAAATGTTTACGAAACCTTTGCTCATCCTTCCAAAGGAAGAATAGCGTTAAGGCGGTTAGCAAAAAGACAAGCCCGTCAGGATGCCACCACATATTGTTTTGAACAATTGCTGGTATTGTTAGAAGGATGAGGTAAAGCAGGATGGATTTATAGCTGGAAAATTGGTCCTGGATGTAAACCAGAATTAATATGGCAATCAGGCTTGGTAAGACATTCACAAATTGCCTGAGGCTAACCATAAGCAGCGGTGTGTTCTGGAATTGATTGGTCCATCGCAAGATAAAAGCCGGGATGCTGGAAATTGAAAAATAAGGGAAACCATAGTGGTAAAAATTGTAATGAAAATAGTGTTGAAGGAATGAAGGACGATCAGGTTTGGGTGATGTCATTCGGTCAATAACAGTAAACGTTGCGTATTCGTCCGGTTCAAAAATATTGACCATGGCTTCATTTTCAGATCCGGCTTTGTTTGGAAAGATGAAGACAACAAACGTTGCGATGGTGAGCAATGCAAGAACTAAAATAACCCATTTATTTGCTTTTTTCATGGTCTGAATTATACCCTGTAAACAAAATCTTCTTACTGCATTGCATGTAAAAATCCATAAAAAAGAAGGCTACACAAAAGCGTAGCCTTCAGATATCAAATGTTTGAACTTGGGTTTACTTCTTTTCAGCCAAGGCGTTTTTGACCATGACTGAAATACGGCGCACGCCTTCGCGAATCTTATCGGGTTGGCTGGCGCTGAAGTTGAGGCGCATGGTATTGCGTGGGCCATCAATGGGGTAGAAAGGCATACCAGGCACATAAGCGACCCGTTCTTCAACCGCTTTGGGGAAGAGTTCCAGTGCGTCGCAGCCTTCGGGCAAGCGCAACCAGAGGAAGAGCCCACCCGCAGGGGTTGTCCAGGTTGTACCTTCGGGCATAAAGTCTTCAAAAGCCTGAAGCATGGTATCGCGGCGTTCCTTGTAAACGCGTTTGATGGTCTCGATGTGATCTGGCAGCCAATCACCAGCCACGAGCTCGTAAGCCACGTATTGGTCAAAGGTGGAGCATTGCAAGTCAGCGCCTTGTTTGGCTTGGGTCATCTTCTTGATGACATCTGTTGGACCAATCGCCCAGCCGATGCGTAAGCCCGGAGCCAAAATCTTGGAGAATGTGCTGGTGTGAATGACGTTACCGTTAAAATCGTCGGAACCTTCACGATAGGCACAGTCAAATGCGGCGATGGAAGGCAACATTTCGCCTTCGAAGATCAGCTTGCCGTAGGGGTCATCTTCCACTAAGGGAATATTGTAGTGATGCGAAAGTTCAACAATCTTTTTGCGTCGTTCCACAGTGAGGGAGACACCCATGGGGTTGTGGAAGTTTGGCAAGACGTAAATGAACTTGGGTTTTTCAGCTTGGATACGTTCTTCCAGTTCATCAATTCTCATGCCATCATCATCGGTTTGGACGGTGACATATTCTGGTCCATAGGCGTTCCAGGCTTGAAGTGCACCAAGGTAGGTTGGGCTTTCAACGAGCACTTTGTCGCCGTTGTTGATGAAGATTCTGCCGATAAAGTCCAATGCTTGTTGTGAACCACCGGTAATTTGGAGGTTCTCGAGGCCGATGTTGATGCCACGTGAGCGGTAATCATCCACCAGATATTGGCGTAGGGGGTCATAACCTTCGGTTGTGCTGTATTGGAGGGCTTTGAGCGGATGTTCAGCCAAAACTTTGGCACAAGCCTCCTTTACTTGCTCAACCGGGAAGAGTTCCCCAGCTGGAAAACCACCCCCAAACGAGATGACGTCTGGTTGGTTGGTTACTTTGAGAAGCTCGCGAATAAACGAGCTTTTCATACGAGTGGTACGTTCTGCAAAGCGTTGTTCCCATGGATTTGTCATAATGTATCTCCTCTCAATCTCGGGTTTATAAAAATCTTGAAACGATGGTTGCCATACTGGGGATTGCCACACGATCTCCGCTGCTCAATTCAGCTGGTGGTTTTTGTTGCCACTCAGGAGCATTTTGGAAGATGAAGATGGGCGTGCCCGCTTTGGCCATCTTTTTGTCAACATATGCTTGACCAGTCAAATAACCATTTTGATCAATGGCGCAGCTGGTTACAAAACCGACCATACGACCACGGATATCACAGACCGGATCACCAGGATGTGCCATGCGTACACCTTTTTCGTCAAAGGTAAAGCGTGCCACAATAGATTTGCGTTTGGCTTCGTGGTCGAGGCTTGCCTGGCGTCCGATGAACCAAGCGGAGTTGAAGCGAACGAAGGAAATAAATCCGGCGTCGCCGACCATGAGGTCAAAAACACCGCCCATTTCGTGTCCATAAAGGGGTAAGCCGGCTTCGGTGCGCAAAGAGTCGCGCGCGCCTAAACCGCAAGCCACTAAACCGTGGTCTTTACCTTCTTCCATGAGGGCGTTCCAAAGAGCTACCGCGCGATCTGGGTGTACAAAGACTTCAAAGCCCATTTCTTCACCGGTATAGCCAGTGCGCGAAACGATTACAGGCGTAATGCCCAGGTGGCTGTCGCAAAGTTCACCGCGACCCAAGCGGTTAATCTTGTGATCATGGCAATGGTCGCATGCCAAGCCGAGCAGGATGTCACGGCTGTTGGGTCCTTGGATGGCAATGCTCACCAATTGGTCTTTATCTTCAGCAGGGTCTTTGAGATTGCGCAAGATGCATTTGCTTCCGGGGACTTTGACCCAGGGTTGGTCTGGATCGACCATGACTTCGTGGTTCTTCACAGCGTTGAGCCAAGCCCAGTCTTTTTGTTCATTGGCAGCATTGACGACGAGCAAGTAGCGGTCTTCATCACGGCGGTAAATGATGAGGTCATCAATCACTTTTCCGTAGGGATCCAGGAAATGCGCGTAGACAGATTCGCCAATCTCCAGGAAGACGGTGTCATTACTGGTGACAGAGTCTAAGAATACGGCGGCGTCTGGGCCTTCGCATTGGAAGACACCCATGTGGGTAACATCAAACAGACCGGCGGTCTCGCGGACTGCTTTATGCTCTTCCATAACTGAGCTGTACCAAACGGGCATTTCAAAGCCACCAAACGGCACCATTTTTGCGCCCATTTCGATATGGGTGTCGTATAGCACGGTGCGTTTTAAGGCTTGGTCTTTGGGTTCTTCCCAAACAAATTCGGGCAAACCAGGTTTGGAAAGTGTCTTGGGCATAGCAACATACCAGGGCTTGTCTTCGTAAACACGCACACCGTCTTTGATGTACTCCTCTGGTTCTGATGGCAAAATGGAGATTGGACCGGGAATTCTGATGGCTAAATCATCATCGTAATAGACGAAACCAGTAGAAATACCGTTCAGCCACGTGCCAGCCAAGCCTAAATGTTCAGATGGGATAGTAAGTTTGAAATGCTTAGGGCTGATGCAGGTTAAAGTGGCATCAATATCACCACAGGTGGTGTGCATGCGGCTTGGTTGTGACTGACCAGGTTCAAGTGCTTCAATGTCGCTGGTAAGGGTGTAGTTGAGGAAAGTTCGTACGCCTTCACCACTCAGCTCAAAAGCGCCATAACCTTGGGCAGGATGGTCACTGGCATAGAAATAATGCGGGTAACCATGCTTGGTGGGAATGTCGTCCATGGCTGGTTTTGAATCTGCCAGCTTGCGCACAGCGTCATTGACGATGGTCATGGTGCGGAAATCAAGCTTGGCGCGCACTTTTTCGCCACTGCGGGCAGGCATGGGATAGGTCTTGGTGGCGTCCAAAAGCTGCACAATTAAGCCAGCAATTTCTTCCATTTCGGCTTCTTTGAAACCGCGTTGGGTGAGCCAGGTTGTACCAAGGCGGATACCTGAAGCAGTTAAAGCAGAGCGGTCACCAGGCACGGTATTGCGGTTGGTAACGATGCCAACCAGGTCAAGGATTCGGGCGGCAAGGTCACCGCTTAAGGGTGTGCCGTCGGGTCCGGTAAAGGTTTTGCAATCGATGAGTGCCATATGGCTATCGCTGCCACCGTAGGCAACACGGGCATCGTTATCTTTGAAACCTTTGATCAAAGCCTGGGTGTTGGCAAGCGTTTGCTTTTGCAGTTCCACAAACTCTGGTTTGGTGGCGAGTTTGAGGGCAAGCGCCAATGCGGCAACGGTGTTCATATGTGGACCACCTTGCTCGCCAGGGAAGACACCCTTATCAATTTCTTCGCCAAGTTCGCGGTCCTGGGTAATGAGCACTGCGCCACGAGGACCACATAGGGTCTTGTGGGTGGTGAAGCTAACGATATCAGCAATGCCAACTGGTGATGGAATCACCTTGGCAGCAACCAGTCCTGCGATGTGGGAGGCATCAGCGAGGAAGTAAGCGCCAACTTCATCTGCAATTTCGCGGAATTTCTGCCAATCAGGAACCCAAGGATAAGAGGTGTAACCTGCAACCAGAATTTTTGGCTTTACTTCTTTGGCGATTTTTAAGATTGCATCGTAATCCAGTCGTTCAGTTTCTGGATCAACGGTGTAATGATAGGCGTCATACACCAAGCCAGAGCGGTTGACTGGCGCGCCGTGCGTCAAGTGACCACCATGCAACAAGTCCATACCCAAAATGGCATCGCCAGGTTTGAGCAGGGCAGTATAGACAGCCGTGTTGGCAGGTGCACCAGAAAGGGGTTGCACGTTGACCCAAAGGTCATCGGCAGTGTGGTCGTTGGCAGCAAAAAGCTCAGCCGCGCGTCGGCGTGCTAAAGCTTCGAGCATGTCAATATATTCGACACCTTTGTAATAGCGCGGGTCGCTATGGCGGCGATATCTGCCAAGTTGATAGGCGTAATCCATGATGGTATCTTCATCCTGGTAACGCGTTTCGGGTCGTGGATAGCCTTCGGCGTAAATATTTTGGAAGGAAGAACCCAATAATTTGCGCACAGCAAGTGGCGCGATGCTTTCGCTGGGGATCATGATGAGACGTCGCGCCTGGCGCTCGTTTTCGAACTCTACCAATCCGGCAACGTGTTCGTCATAATCTGCAACATCTTGTTTGAATAGAAAATCGGTCATTTATCACGTCCTTATGTTATTTTTTTGGATTTGATTTTTGCCAAAATATGGCACTTGGCAGGGTGATGATGGTATGGGGGCATAGTTACTTGAAACGAAGGTTCCAAGGCTTGACATACTCCGTTTAGAGGCGAGATGACTATGCGGATTTCCATCAATTCTATTGTACCCTAAAGCCAGAAAAAATACCTCAATCTTCTGAGATTAATACACAAGAATCCAGTAAATATTGGGCATTGCCAAGGCTAGACGTCTTATATGGTCTAAAATAGCAAGTCTTGTATAATTTTAACTATGCAAGAGAAATTAGAATCAATGGATGAAATTGAGCTCATTGAAAAAGCGAAAAAGGATCCAGAGGCTTTTGGTCAGCTTTATGATCGCTATGTTGTGCGGATTTACAACTATGTTTACTATCGGGTGAGCAATGTTGGGGATGCAGAAGACCTGACTGCTAAAGTTTTCTTTAAGGCTTTGGACAATATCAGCAAATATCGGCATATGGGTTTGCCTTTTTCTGCTTGGCTTTATCGCATTGCTCACAACCAGGTGGCTAATTTCCATCGCGATCGTTCACGCGTGAAAGAAATATCTATTGATGATTTGGTGCTGTCTGATTCCAGTACGAACCCAACACCAGAAAAAGCCATCCAAACGGATCAAGAACAAGCGGCATTGTTGCGCCTGGTGAACGACCTAAGCCCACAAAAAAGAGATCTCGTTGTGCTAAAATTCGCCCATCGCCTCAGCAATGCTGAAATAGGCAAGCTTTTTGGGAAATCTGAAGGCGCGATAAAGAGCTTGTATCATCGCACCTTGCTTGAGTTACGCGATTTAGTGGAAAGACATGATCTTTCCTGAAACCAAAAGACCTTGAAAGTGTTTGTTAAGATAAGTATGGAAGATTTGCAACTATCAAACATGAGTGCCAGCGAAATTGAGCTGATGGAAGGCTTTTTAAACAAAAGTTTTAGCAATTTGCAACCAAAAGCCAGTTTTCAGGCGTCCCTAAAAGACCGACTGACCGCATCCAATGTGTTTTCCCGTCGCAATCGCTTAGGCGCTTCATGGGTGCTGGGTTTGAGTGTTGCATTGGCAGGTTTTACTTTTTATGGCATTTGTTACCTGATTTATAAGTCTTACGTTTCCAAAAGTTAATCCCTAATTGGGCATTTTTAATAGGTCACAAGTCAATTGCTTGTGATAAAATTTCTGCATGAGCCCAAGAATAGTTTTTTTAGGATCTCCTGATTTTGCTGTACCCTGTCTCGAAGATTTGGCAAAGGACTATAACATCGTTGGCGTTGTTACCCAACCAGACCGGCCTTTTGGTCGTGGACAAAAACTGGCTCCCAGCGCGGTCAAAGATGCGGCGCTTGCCTTGGGTTTGCCGGTGTATCAGCCTGAGTCTTTGCGCTCGCTGGAAGCTTTTGCAAAGCTGAGTTCCTGGCAGCCAGATTTGATGATTGTGGTTGCCTATGGCCAGATTTTGTCTGAAGCGGTCTTGAACATCCCCAGTATTGCTTGCCTGAACGTGCATGCCTCATTATTGCCTCGATGGCGTGGTGCGGCACCTATCCAGGCGGCAATTGAAGCTGGCGATTCAAAAACCGGTGTGACCATCATGCAGGTGGTTCCAAAACTGGATGCTGGACCTATCATTTCCCAACGCGAAGTACCCATTCGTCCAGGAACTTTTGCTGATGAGTTAAGTCAACAGTTGGCTTACCTTGGTGCTAAAACACTGCTAGAAACCTTGCCTGCTTATCTGGATGGACGCCTTAAAGCAGTGCCCCAGGATGAAAGCAAAGTAAGCTATGCCCATATGCTGAAGAAGAGCCAAAGTAAACTGGACTTCAAGGAAAGGGCTGAGCAGATTGTGCGCAAAGTGCACGCCTATCACCCTTGGCCGGGAACTTTCTTTGAGCATAAAGGCTTACGCATCAAAGTTTTGGACGCGCATGTGCATGATACTTTTGGCGCTGTGCCAGGATTGCACTATGTGGTCAATGGTTTGCCGGCGGTCGGCACTGCGGAATGTCTTTTGGTTATGGATAAGCTTCAACCGGCGGGCAAAAAACCGATGAGTGGTGAGGATTTTCTTCGTGGTCAACGGGATTGGTTGGAAACTGATTAAGCCATTCTTCTGAAAAGCTACTTTTCAGACCTGTCCTCAGAAAAATATTTCAAACGCCATTCGTAGAGTAAATTGAGGGCATTAATCGGGGAAAGCGATTCAAGGTCGATGCCTTTAAAGTCTTCCATCAAGGGGTTGTTTTCAGGGAAGAGTCTGATTTGTTGCTGGCTTTCAACTTGTTTGGGCAAGGCTCTTTCGCCACTTTCTTCAAGCTGTTTCAAAACCTGGTTTGCGCGGGTGATGACTGGCGCGGGTAAACCGGCTAATTGTGCCACGTGAATGCCGTAGGACCGATCCGCACTGCCGGGCAGAATTTTGTGCAGGAAGATTACTTTTCCGTCAGCTTCAGTAACCGCCACATTGTAATTACGCACGCCCGGGAAAAGCTCTGCCAGGTCGGTGAGCTCATGGTAATGCGTGGCAAATAAGGTGTAAGGTTTTAGCTTGGGATGGCTGTGTAGGTATTCAATAATTGCCCAGGCGATGGAAATGCCATCGTAAGTACTTGTTCCGCGACCAATTTCATCCAGAATGAGCAAGCTGCGCGGGGTGGCGTTGTTGAGGATGTTGGCGGTTTCGATCATCTCAACCATAAAGGTGCTTTGACCTTGATGAATGGCATCCTGCGCGCCAATACGTGTGAAAACCCGATCTACTAAGCCAATTTCGGCTTCTTTTGCCGGCACAAAGCTGCCAATTTGTGCCATAAGGACAATTAAAACCATCTGGCGCAAAATGGTGCTCTTGCCGCTCATGTTCGGACCAGTAATCAACTTGATAATCTCACCGTCTTCAAAATGGATGTCGTTGGGGATGTAACGATTCACTGAGCGGATACGCTCGACCACCGGATGTCGCCCTTCAAGTATGCGGATGCCTTTTTCTTCTTTTAAGACCGGACGGACATAATCATTGAGGGCTGCCACCGTGGCAAGCGCGATACAACAATCCAAATGGGCAATGGCTTGGGCGGTTTCAAGAAGACGACCAGAGCTTTTTGATATTTCAGCACAGAGTTGGTGCCAAACCTTGAGCTCGGCTTCATGGATTTGGGCTTCGGCATTGAGCACCAGTGATTCGTATTCCTTGAGTTCAGGTGTGATGTAACGTTCACTGTTGACCAAAGTTTGTTTGCGGATGTAATCTTCTGGGGCTTGGTCTGTTTGACCGCGCGAAACCTCAATGTAATAGCCAAATACCTTGTTGTAGCCCACCCGTAAATTTTTAATGCCGGTGCGTTGGCGTTCGAGCCCTTCCAGGTTGTTGATCCAATCGCGCGCGTGTTTGGAAGCGTTCAGGATCTCATCCAAAGCTTCTGAGTAGCCAGGTCTGATGATGCCAATATTCGCCAGGGTGGCAGGTGGCTCGTCTTCAATGGCTACCTGGAGGTGTTCGCGTTCTTCGTCAAAACTTGATATCTTTGTCAGAACTTGTTCCAGGACTGGGTCTTTATCTTTAAGCAAGGCAAGCAACTTGGGTATGGCTTCAAAGTCTTCCCGCAAGGCGACCAAGTCAGGCGGGCGGGCAGAACCAGAGTTGATCCGGTTGACCAGCCTTTCCATATCATGTAATTTGGAGAGGATGGCATTCAAATCTTGCCTTAGAACGCCATTCTTGAAGAAAAATGCTACCAGGTCAAGGCGTTCGTTGATGGCATCGATGTTGAGCAAAGGCTTGTTAACCCATGCGCGCAACATGCGCTTGCCTCCCGCTGTTTGGGTCTTGTCGAGCACGCCAAGTAAGGAGCCATCCAGCTTGTGGTCGCGTAAGGTTTCGGTGAGCTCAAGGTTCCGGCGAGTCTCCGCATCCAGCACCATAAAATCGCTCAGGCTGTAAGTGCTAAAACTAAGCTGGGTGGAATCCATCGCTTTTTGGGTTTCTTGCAAATACTTTATGAGCGCACCGGATGCCCGGGTTGCCCAGGGAAGTTCTTTGATGCCCAAACCGTCTAAACTTGACACGTTAAAACGAGTTTTGATGGCTTCTGCGGCGCGACCTGGTTCAAAATACCAATTTGGGATGGTAGTGATGTTGTCAGGAAAGCCTTGTGGCAGGTCCCAATCTTCTGAAACGAGCAACTCTGCTACCGCTAACCGCTCTAATTCCGCGCGTAAGATAACCAGCAAATCTTCATCCTGGATTTGGGTGGTGGCAAATTCGCCGGTGGAGATGTCCACATAAGCCAAACCGGCGTTGTTTTCGTGGGTAACGATACACGCCAGATAGTTGTTCTTTTCGCTTTGGAGCAGATTGGGTTCAACCAAAGTGCCGGGTGTAATCACACGCACAACATCGCGTTCAAAGAGCCCTTTTTCTGGTTGCTCTCCCACTTGCTCACAAATGGCAACGTGGAAGCCTTTGTCTATCAAGCGACCGATGTAATTGTCAACAGCATGATAGGGAATACCAGCCATGGGGACACGCACACCTTTGGCAACCGGGCGTGAAGTGAGCACAATATCCAGTGCTTTGGCTGTTTTCTCCGCATCCTCGTCAAAGGTTTCGTAAAAGTCACCTAACCTAAAAAACACAATTGCGTTTGGATATTTTTTCTTAATATCCAAATATTGTTGTCGAAGTGGGGTGACTTGGGCTGCCATGACTTATTTGATTTTCTCTCTGATGTAGCTCGCTACCTGATCAAGCGCTTCAGCAATTTTTGATGGGTCTTTACCACCGGCTTGTGCCATATCGGGTCTGCCACCACCTCCACCGCCAACGATGCTGGCAACGCGTTTGATGAGTTCGCCTGCCTTGAGGCCCCGTTCGATCAAATCCGGTGTAAGGGCGGCGATAAAGGATGGCTTATCGTTGACCGTTGTGCCCAGAACAATGACACCGGATTGATGTTTTTGGCGGAATTCGTCAGCGAGTTCACGCAGGGTATCGGCGTTGACATTAGGGATATTGGCGGTTAAAACCGGTATGCCCAGAATGTCTTGTAAGTTGTCAATTTGGTTTGCAAAAGCGGCTTTTGCCACCCGCAAGCGCAATTGTTCGAGCTCGGTTTGGTTAGTTCTCAAAGCCTCTTCAAGCCCTTGTACCTTGGCAAGTGCTTCAACCGGGCTGCTTTGCAAATGGGCAGAAAGCTCATTTTGTAGATTGAGACGGTTTCGGGCGTATTCATAAGCACCCAATCCGGTCACGGCTTCGATGCGGCGCATGCCGGCAGCGATACTGGACTCGCTGGTGATGTAGAAAGAACCGATTTCGGCGGTATTGTCCACATGGGTACCACCGCAAAGTTCGTAGGAAACTCTGCCACGTTCGTCTTTAATTTCAATGGTGCGCACTTCCGCGCCGTATTTTTCACCAAAGAGCGCCATCGCGCCATCCATACGCGCTTCTTCGAGCGTTTTGCTTTGTTTGACAACCGGGTACTCATCGGCAATCAGTTGGTTGACCATGGCTTCTATTTTTAAGAGGTCCGTTTTGGCAACTGCCTGAGGGTAGTTGAAGTCAAAGCGCATGCGATCCGGGTCAACCGCAGAGCCGGCTTGATGCACTTTTTCGCCCAGAACGGAACGCAAGGCGGTGTGTAAAAGGTGGGTGCCAGTGTGGTTGCGCATGATGGCACGGCGTCGTTTTTCATCAACCTGGGCAATGACCGCATGGTTCACTTTTGGCGTGCCACTGATAACCTTGCCAATGTGCACAATTAAACCAGCTGAGGGTTTGGTTACATTTTCGATTTCCACTTCCCAGGCTTCGTCTTGCGTAGAAATGATGCGACCGGTATCGGCAACCTGACCTCCAGCTTCGAGATAGAAAGGTGTTGAGCGCAGGACCAATTCAACAGCATCACCGGCTTGAGCGTCTTCAACCAAGCTTCCACTTTTGATGATGGCTATAAGCTGACTGGGTTTTTCAGTCGAAGTATAGGGGTCATTTATGACGCCTTCAATACTTAAAATGCCATCATCATGGAGTTGTTTGTCCAGAGACTGATAAAGTTCAAGCTTTTGGCTGTTGTCTTCGAGCGTGGCTTGCCCTTTGCCAGAAGCTAAGCGGTGCGCTTCCATGGCGGCATAAAAACCCTCTTCGTCCACGCTAAAACCTGATTCGCCCAGGATATCGCGGGTGATTTCCAACGGAAAACCAAGCGTGGCGTAAAGGTCAAAAGCTTCGGCGCCACCCAGTTCGGTTTTGCCAGCTTTTTCTAAAGCTTGCATGTGCAAAGAAAGTTCCGCAAAACCGGCATCCAAAGTTTCAGCAAAGCGGGTTTCTTCACGGGTGAAACTTTCAAGAATCAATTCCTCTTCACGCTTTAACTCCGGATAGTGGTGTCCGTAGAGGTCAATCACAATTTTGGCAACGCGTGCCATGAAGGGATCTTTGAGATTAAGTGTTCGGGCAAAGCGGGCAGCCCGGCGGATGATCATGCGGCAAACATAGTTGCGTCCCACATTGCCGGGGATAACGCCATCGGCAATTAAGAAGCTAGCCGCACGCACATGGTCAGCGATAACCCGATAAGCGGTCAGGTTTTCGGCGCGTTCCTGGTCACTTTGACCAGCAATGCTTTGTGTTTCGTCGAGCAAAGGCTTGAGCAGGTCGGTTTCGTAGTTGCCTTTAACGCCTTGAATAACGGAGACGATACGTTCCAAGCCCATGCCAGTATCCACGTGCATTTTTGGCAAAGGTTGAAACTCTGTGGGAGAAAGTCGATTGAACTGAATGAAAACATTGTTCCAGATTTCAACGATACGGTTACAATCGCCGTTTACTTCACAAACATGACCTGCGACGCCTTGTCTGTCACAGGCTTCTGGTCCAAAATCGTAGTGGATTTCGGTGCAGGGACCACAAGGTCCGGTTTCTGCCATCTCCCAGAAGTTGTCATGTCGGTTTCCTTTTACCAGATGCGCGGTGTTGAAACCAGGCTGAGCCAGCCAATTATCGCGCGCTTCGGTGTCATCGGGGATAATGCCTTCTTCGTCCACAAAATAGCTGGCGTAAAGTTTAGTGGGGTCAAGTCCCCAGCGATCTACCAGCAGCTCCCAGCTCCAGGCAATGGCTTCTTTTTTGTAATAATCACCAAAAGACCAGTTGCCGAGCATTTCAAAGAAAGTGTGATGGGTGTCATCACGCCCGACAGTATCGAGGTCATTATGCTTACCAGAAACACGCATACATTTTTGTGAGTTTGCCACCCGGCTTGCAGGTGGATTGGCTGTGCCTAAAAACACGTCCTTAAATTGCACCATGCCAGCATTAGTGAAGAGCAAGGTAGAGTCGCCACCCGGCACAAGCGAAGCACTAGGCACAACACGATGACCGTGTTCTGCAAAGAAATCTAAAAAGGATTGTCGTAGCTGATTTCCAGTTAAAAACATAAACATCTCCCAACGAAGGTCTTAGGCAAAAATTATACTCGTATTTGAGAATTATTCCATGCTCTGGCGGCCAGAAAGCGCGCGTTGTAGCGTGTTTTGATCTGCGTATTCGATATCACCACCCACAGGCAAGCCGCGTGCCAGACGGCTGACCTTGATGCCCAGAGGTGTGATGCGTTGTTGCAGGTAAAGCGCGGTGGCATCACCCTCCATGGTTGGATTGGTGGCGATAATCACTTCGCGAACTGGCTCTTTTTGCAAGCGTTCGAGCAAAGATTGAAATTTGATTTGCTCAGGTCCAATGCCCTCAATAGGCGAGAGCACGCCGAGCAAAACATGGTATTTTCCATTAAAAACGCCAGTGCGTTCAATGGCAATGACGTCTGAGGGCTCTTCAACCACACAAATAAGGGCATCATCCCTGCGCGAGTCTTCACAAACTTCACAAAGTTCCTGACCCGCCAGGGTGATATTGTGACACTTTTTGCAGTAAGCCGTATCCAGTTTAAGCGCAGTTAGCGCCTCGGCGAGGTCTTTGGCAATATCACCTTCTTCTTTCAGCAGATAGAAGGCAAGTCTGGCAGCCGTTTTTGGTCCCACACCAGGCAGGCGCGAAAAGGCATCAATCAAGTTTTGAACAGGTGGCGGAAGTGCTCTCATTGCGTGGTCAGTTTTTGTTTAACAGTTGATAGCAATTGGCAGGTTTAAACGCCCATGCCAAAGCCAGAGAGCATGTTGGTGAAGGGTGCCATTTGTTCTTCTGAAAGCTGGCGGGATGCGTCCAGGGCTTTGTTGGTTGCCGTGAGCACCATGTCTTGCAGCATTTCCGCGTCGCCATCAGCGAGCAGTTCAGGGTCAATCACCACTGCGGTGCAGCGTTGGTCACCGGTCATGGTTACTTGCACAGCGCCACCGCCTGCGGTTTCGGTCACGGTCTTTTCCGCGAGTTCAGCTTGAGCCTGTTCCATTTGCTCTTGTAATTTGGCAATTTGTGCCATCATGTTTCCACCGCCTCTGCCGGCAGATCCTCTAAATCCTTTTGCCATTTAATCCTCTTTTTCTGTATCTATAATCATGCCATTGTATTTTTTGGCAACCAGGGTTGCTAAGTTTTCTTCATCATCAAGTGCGTCTGTGTGGCTTGCCATGTCTGGCTTCCCAAATGTGCACTGCACACGAACGTCTTTGTTAAAGAAGTGTGAGATCACTTTTTTTACCAAAGTGAGGTTGTTGTCTGCCTTCATCATATCGCAAAGTAGCTGGGTATCAAAGTTTAGCAGAACCGTATTGCTATCAATAGTAAAGATGCGCGCGGAATTAACCAATCCGACTGTGGATGAATTGCGTCTTTTTATGGCAGCTTTGATAGTGTCCAATTGTGCCAGGAGGTTTTCCTGAGTCAACGTCAGGTCTCCCGGCTTTGACTGGCTTTGTTCAGCTTTTGGCTGTGGAGCAGGCTTTTTGCTTGCTTCTGCCTTGGGTGTTGTTGGTGTGGAAGATGCCTTGGCAGTTTCTTTGATATCTTCTTTTTCTGCCACTGGGTCTTGGCTTGGTTGACTTGTTTTTTGCGAAACCGGTCTGGGTGGCAGACTTTCTTGCTGGGTTGGCGTGTAGCTGTAAGCTTGTGTGGGCCTGCTTGTTTGAAGCGCCGCACTTGGCTGGGGCATTTGTTGAGGAGCGTCTTGCCATGAAATCGCGCTGGCATAAGCTAGTTCAAGCCCCAAACCTGGATGCCAATTGGTTTTTAGGTCGGTTGCAGCCTTGCTAAAGCCTTCGATGATGCTGGTGAGCTGCCTGGTTTCAAGGCTATTGGCGTGATTGTTCATCACCTCGCGTGTTTCGGGAGTGAGCTCGAGTTGTTTGCCAACCCCAAGCTTGATGATGAGCAAATCGCGCAAATATTCAACCGTTTGTCGGGCAAATTGGCGTGAATCTGCACCGGAATCCAATGCGCTTTGGATGATTTCAAGCCCACGGCTTTGATCCCGGGCGATAATGGACTCTGTTAAATCAATTACTGCCTGATTGGTAGCTGTGCCCAGCAGGTCTTGAGCGATGGGCAAGGTTACTTTTTTGGCGATGGAGGAAAGCTGGTCGACCAGGGAGATTGCGTCGCGCATTGAGCCAGTTGCCTGGCGGGCGATCAGGCTGAGTGCCTCTGGTTCGATTTTAATCTTTTCCTGCTTGGTGAGATTTTCGAGCTTTTCAACGATGACGGGCACAGGAATGCGCCGGAATTCAAACCGTTGGCAACGCGAAAGCACGGTAGCAGGGATTTTATGGATTTCTGTGGTAGCTAAAATAAAAATAACATGCGCAGGTGGTTCTTCGAGCGTTTTGAGAAGCGCGTTGAATGCCGAAGTTGAAAGCATGTGCACTTCGTCGATAATGTAAACCTTAAATCTGCCTTGACTGGGTGCGAAGTTGATTTTATCGCGCAGTTCGCGCACGTCGTCCACACTGGTATTGGAAGCGGCGTCGATTTCGATGAGATCCATAAAGCGCCCATCATTGACCGCCAGGCAGTTGTCGCACTTATTGCAAGGGCGATTGGCAGGGTCTTCGGCGAGGCAATTTGCGGCTTTTGCCAAAAGGCGCGCGCTGGTGGTTTTGCCCGTGCCACGCGGACCGGCAAATAAATAGGCATGACCAATCCTGCCCATGGCAATGGCATTTTTGAGGGTTTGTACGATGTGGTCCTGCCCAACGACTTCATCCCAAAGGGCTGGTCGCCAGGTTCGGTAAAGTGCTTGTGACATTAGCTAATCCTTAAGGTATTTCATAACGCGCGCGTTCCACTTGGTTTGGGTCGCGCAAAGTTACAGTTATTCCAGACTTCCAATAGGCTTGTTGGCTGTTGAGGTAAAGGGTCAACGCGCTGTCTGTGCCTTCTTTTGAGTAAATTTTTAGCGAGCCGCCGGGGTTGAGCATGATATCGCTTTCGATCGGAATGCTTTTTTGCTCAGAACCACGCAATGACCAATCCTGCAACGAGAATTTTGTGTCCCCTTTATTTTTGATGATCAGGTACTCCAGGTTCAGGTCACCAAAGCCGGAAACGAGTTCAATGCTTACATCTACATCGTCAAAATTACTGGCGAGGGGTGCTTTGCTTGCTGTTTGCTTGTTTGTTTCTTCCGGGTTTGAAGTTGTGTTTTGCACAGGCTGAGTGGCTATGGGTGGCGTTTGCAAAGAGAGCTTTTTCTGTTGAACACGGTCCCAAATGAACAAAACCGCCAACACGGTAAGCGCAGATATGAGGATGTTTATCAGGATGAAAGGTAATGTTTTCTTTAGAAATTTCATGATTAATCTCGTGCTAATCATAGCATAAAAAGGGCGCTTTGGAGGGCATTAATTCATTCTAAGACTCTTTGAAAATCCTCCCAAGCCCATTCCCAGCTGATTTTATCGGAGTCCAAACGTTCGCGATAGCGTTCGATAAAGGCGACAATGGTGTTTTTGCCGGTCATCAGTTCCTGGCGGTAAAGTTTGCCGATAATGCCAGTAAAGTCGAGATAGTTTGTGTCTTCAAATCGCTTGAGGGTGTGCGCCAGGTTGTATTCAACATAGCGATGTTCAGTGTGCCAGGAGCCGTTTTTGCGCGTAGCCAAAGCGTAAACGGCGACTGGTGCGCCAGATAAGCCAATGCCCACCGAGCCGGCGGTGATGATGGTTTTTTCTGCCCAATGGTCGATGCGGTGTTTATGGTTGTGCCCTCTGATGATTAGGCTTGCGGTAATCCCTGGAAACAAATGGCTCAGCGCTTCGATAGATGCCTTATCAGGCAGCAAATCATGGTCATGGTTTTTCGTGCTGTGGACAACATAGACATCATCTCCATGCCAATCGTAAGACAATTGGCGCATGTCTTCGAAGTCAGATTCGCTAAAGTCACGGTAGGCAAAGCGAACCGCGTTGAACCAGGGTGTAGCCCAACGAGGGTGTTGGCGTTCGGTGCCAGCATCAAAGAGGTAACGTTCGTGATTACCCCGAATGACCGGCAAACCACAATCACGCGCCATTTGCCAACACGCCAAAGAGTCGGGTCCGCCATTGACGTAATCGCCAGCGAGGATGATTTGGTCCGGACTTTGCGCGCGGGCATCAGCAAGGGCAGCTTCAAAGGCCGCCAGATTGCCGTGAATATCAGAAAGAACCGCGATCCGCATTAGTCCGTAAAGAGCGGCAGATGTCCCAATGCCAGAATATTGCGCCAGGTGCTGCGTTCACCTTCGGTGAGGATGGCGACTTCTTTGACCACCTCGCCACCGGCTTTATCCACGATGAGGTGCATGCCTTGCAGGGTTGAACCAGTGCTGATGACGTCATCCAAAACAATGACGCGTTTGCCCTTGATCAGCGGGATGTCTTTTTCGTCCAGCAAAAGGGTTTGCGGTTTACCGGTGGTGATGGAAAGGGTTTCTGAGCGGATAGCTTCGCCCATGTACGGTTTCCACTCTTTGCGAAGCACAACGTAAGGCACGCCGGTTTGGCGCGAAAGCATATGGGCGATGGGAATGCTTTTGCTTTCAGCGGTGAGGATGGTGTGGTAGGTAAACCCTTCAAGTTGTTTGGCAAGCTCGTTGGCGCAGGCTTCCACCAGCTCCACGTCGCCAAGGATATTGAGGATGGCGAGGCGCAAACCGGGTTTGACTTCAAACAGGCGCAAGTCACGTTTCACGCCGGCGATTTCGATGGGGTAAATGTCTTGGCTCATCATATCTCCTTAAGTGTTGATGATTGATTTATTATAAGCAATAATATTGACTTTTGATATGTGTGAGATCTAACACCTAAATTGTCTTTGAATTTCTTGTGATGTGGTATCATTGCAATGATTAAGTGTTGTGTTCTCAGTACTTTTATTAAAAATGGAGATATTTTCATGAGTTTTTCATACAAACCACTTTGGAAAAAACTTATTGACAATGAAATGACCAAAAAAGAGCTTATGCAAGCAACTGGGATTTCGAAGTCTACCATGGATAAAATGGGTAGGTCGGAGCATGTCTCATTAGAAATTATCAGTAGACTTTGTTGTTATTTTTCATGTCCCATCGAGGAAGTGATTACATACAAGAAAAAAGAGGATTAGTTAATATGAATAATCGCATCATTCAAGGTGATAGTATTGAAGTTATGAACAATATGGAAGCGGAGAGTGTGGATTTGATTTTTGCAGATCCTCCTTACTGGATGAGAGTTGAAGGAACACTAACACGAGTCGAAGGAACAGATTTTGATGGCTGTGATGACGATTGGGATCAGTTTGATACATTAGATGCTTACGAAACCTTTACACGTGATTGGTTAAAAGCATGCTATCGTATATTAAAACCAAACGGCTCAATTTGGGTGATTGGTGGTATGCAATGTATATATACAATTGGGGGGATTATGCAAAAAATTGGCTATTGGATGATTAATGATGTCATATGGCATAAGAAAAATCCCACACCTAATTTTATGGGAACACGGTTAAATAACAGCCATGAGACTTTAATTTGGGCAACGAAAAGCAAAAAGTCAAAATTTACTTTTAACTATAAAACAGCAAAAGAATTAAACTTTGATACCGTTACAGAAAAAGAGCATAACAATGGCATAAGAAAACAAATGGGATCCGTTTGGCGATTTGCTGTTTGTTCAGGTTTAGAACGTCTAAAAGATATTAATGGAAACAAGTTACATAATACGCAAAAACCTCAAGAGTTGTTAGAGAGAATTGTTGCGATTTCATCCAATCGTGGAGATCTTGTATTAGACCCATTTGGTGGAACAATGACTACTGGTGCGGCAGCAAAAAAAATGGGACGAGATTATATTATGATAGAGAAAGACCCCCAATATTGCGAATATGGAGAATTGCGTTTAGCTGAAGTGACCTATGAGGAATCTCCGATAGCAAACGCGGTTTTTGATGAAAAACCAATAAAAGTTACAGTTCCAGAGATGATCGAGGCAGAAGTACTCATAGAAGGTGAGACTTTCTTTTTGAAAAACGGAGAGGCTATTGCAACCTTATGCGATGATGGTAAGCTTTTTTACAAAAATGAAAAAATTGACATGCATACTTTAGCCGCAATTGCACGCAAAGTAAAAGCCAAAAGACTGAATGGTTTCGATTACTGGTACGTAAAACGAGGAGAAAAATTAATTTCAATTGCTCATATCCGTGAGGATTTCCGTATCACAAAAGGACAGGTTTGGTTACAACCAAATATGTTCTAATTTATTAAACGGTTAAGGTTTTCTCCTGTTGGAAAAAGTTCCTCTCTGAGTTGAACATAATTCTTGTCTTCTGAAATTAATTTCTTGAAAAGGGTAGGTCTTTTTTCCTTGAGATTTACAAGGGCAATCCACATTTCAGTGCTTGTGTCAAAATCTGGGATATCTAAAGCTTCTTGATTACGCTCAGCTTTATTCTTTGATAGGTATGAACAGATTTCCTCCCAGGCTGAGATATTTCCAAATATTTGTTCAAATAATTCTTGACCGTAAGTTATCGAAAGTTTTAAATTGATAGTTTTATCTCTCGCTATTTCTGAAAGATAATAATTCTTATTCTTCACTAATCCATCATCAATAAACCACATTGATGCATGAATATCGTGTTGGGGGTATATTGATCTTAACAAGGAGTATTTCTTGCGGAAATTGTCGAATTGTCCAGTTTTCTTGGTGCTATCATGGTCGTCGCGGATTTTTTGCTCTACTAGGAAAAGATTGTTTTCTTTTCTAAATAATTGATCAATGTTGTAATTTTTATTTTTATCAAAATCTTTTATCCGTTTGTCCAGGACAATGTAGCCCATTCGGCGAATATATTCGGTAACAATATCTTCCATAAAATCACCAAATCTAATTTCTCGACTCTGAGTGACATATTGAATGAGCTTGTTTTTTACATTACTTAATCGAAAGATTCCAGTAAATCTATGTGGATTTGAAACGACTTTGATTAGAAGACTATTATAAAAAGCTTGATCTGCCATTATTTTTGTGTTTAACTTCTGAGTAAACTCTTTGTAAGTCATTATCATTTCAATTACCTCTACCTATATTTTCTTTTAATGATGATGGTGCAAGAATCGTTCTAAAGCTAATATAATATTTAGGATAGAATAATGAATTGGTGCAATTGAGCCTATATTGAAAACAAAATCCAATAAATAAAACACTAGTGCCGCGGACGCCGACCGCGGCACTGGAGTATTAAGGAGGAGAAGAAGAAGAGAAGTCGCCCTTTCAATATCTATATTACAAGGTTGCGGCTTGGTATGCTTGACGCTTAACCTACGTTCACCCTACGAAAAACGCCGCGCTAAGATGTATAATTGCATGGGTGAGTTTTTTATCCATCCAGAGCCTTAAACCTGTTCAAATTAAACTCAGGAACAGCTATAAGATGAAGAGTCTATGGAAAAGCTGCGAACGCATCAGCCTAAGGAGGCGGTTTTTATGTCAAGAGAAGTTTTTATGATTGAAAGCGTGATTGGACCGATGTCCATCGTGGTCAAGGGTGCAAAAATTGAGTCAATCCAATTGATTAAAGCAGGTGGTGCCTTGCTTGAAGCTGGCGCAAAAGCGGTAGACAATACCCAACAAGCCTTTGCAAATTGGCATGAGATTCAAAACCCAATTGCCAAAGAAGCTGCCCAGCAACTTGAGGCATACTTTCAAGGCAGCCTAAAACGCTTTGATTTGCCTCTCAACTTTGAGGCTTTGACCCCGTTTGGGCGCAAGGTGCTTGAAGCTTTATTGAAAGTGCCTTATGCAGAAACGATTAGCTACAAAGCCTTAGCCATTCAAGTCGGCAGTCCTGATGCCGCACGTGCGGTGGGTGGCGTGGTTGCAAAGAATGATTGGATCGTTGTGGTGCCATGCCATCGGGTTATTCGCAGCGATGGTGATATGCGCGGGTTTTCTGCGCCCGGCGGCATCAAAACCAAAGCATGGCTGCTGGACCATGAGCGAAATCACAAAAAGTAAGGTCAAAAAAGCCTGACCGCCTAAAAGGAGCAAAATGATGCCTGAGAGTAATGAAAAAACACCTTTCAAATCTGGATTTATCGCTATTGTGGGTAAGCCTAATGCAGGTAAAAGCACTTTGATGAACGCCTTGATGGGACAACCCATTGCGGGTATCAGCGCTAAACCCCAAACAACACGCCGACGCCAGTTGGGGATCCTTACCAGCGATAAAGCACAAATCATCCTGGTGGATACCCCCGGCTTGCACGAGTCGAAAGACAAGCTTAGTTTAGCCATCAACACCGAAGCCAAAATTGCTGTTCAGGATGCTGACTTGATCCTTTTCATGGCAGACGCAAACACTGCTCCCGCGACAATGGATTCTAAATTGGTGGATCTTATCGAGAGCCTGAACCCCGAAGCAAAAGTGATTCTGGCAATGAATAAAGCCGATTTGGCGAGTAAGACCAACCTTGAAAAAAACCAGCAAGCTTACCAGGATCTTTTTGCTGAAAGCCCTCAGGTTGTCAGGATATCTGCACTAAAAACAAGTGGTTTAGCTGAACTACTGGAAAATTTACAAGAAGCCTTGCCTGAGGGACCGCAATATTATGAAGCCGAGCAGATTACTGAAGATTTTGAACGCGATATTGCCGCTGAGATGATTCGTGCCGCGGCAATGGGCAATCTTGAAGAGGAACTGCCGTATAGTGTGGCGGTTTTGGTGAATGAGTATAGTGAGCGCGACACAGACAAAATATACATTCATGCAAGCATCTACGTGGAACGGGAAGCCCAAAAAGGGATTGTGATCGGAAAAGGCGGGCAAAAGATTAAACAGATTGGTACCGATGCAAGGCGGGACATCGAAGCAATGAGTGGCCAAGGTGTGTTTTTGGACCTCAATGTGAAGGTGAAAAAGGATTGGAAAGATGATGAAAGGTTTCTTAAGCAACTTGGCTTAAGTGATAAAAAATGAGCCCTTGGATTAACGTCATTTGTTATGTTGTGATCGCCCTTTTGTGCGCAGTCAATTGGGCGGCAGCTTATTTGGACAAGCTAAAGCTTTATTACATCACCAAGCCGCTGGTTTTGATGGCGATGATGGCTTACTTTGCGTTGAACGAAGGCTTTTCATCAACACGGCTTATCTTTTTCATTGCTTTGGGACTGTCTTTGTTGGGTGATGTCTTTTTAATTCCTCAGCGCACGCGTTATTTTGTGGCGGGCATGGCAGCATTCGCGTTGGCACACCTTGCTTATATCATTGGTTTTTCGTATTGGCCAGTGCCCCTTTATACTTATTTTTTGGCAGCTTTCTTTTTGGTTTTGATGGTATGGCTTTTTCATTATTACATCGAAAATTACTGTAAAGAGAGCCAGCTACCACGATTTCAAAAACGCTTGTTCAAAGTTTATGGTGTTTTGGTGGCAGGGATGGCGCTGGTTGCCTGGATGAATTTGGCGCGCCAGGGCTGGCAACGCTTGCCGGCTGTGATGGCCGGGCTGGGTGGCAGTTTGTTTATGATTTCAGATTTGATGATTGCTTTGGATAAGCTTGAAAAACGCATTCCCAGGCAAAGGTTTTGGGTGATTTCAAGCTACCATATTGCCCAGTTTCTGCTCATCAGCAGTGTTCTACAAACCCACTAATGTTTTTGAGGTCAGAGGTCTTTTCTGGTTATTAAAAGGTGCATAGAATAAGCGAGAATAAGGGTGATTAAGCAAGTTCTGTGGCAGCGCCAAGAAGCAAGGGCACAAGAATCAGAAAATTGCAGAAAGTATTTGACACTTTTATTACGCGGGTGTATACTTTTAGATTGTGAACATACCTAAATGGGAGTAGAAAAATGGAAAGCCCAGTCGAAGAAACTAAAGCCAATCAGCCTTTCAAGGCAAAGCAAAAATTTGAAGGAAAGGTGTTAAAGACCTCGCTGCAAGGCGTGCTGGTTGACATTGGTTCGCCTGTACCTGCTTTTCTGCATATTTCCCAGGTCATTGATCTAAAGGATCCAAAAGCCCCTGTTCAAAATGCGGAATCCTTACTCAAAGTGGATGACACGGTTACCGTTTGGATTAAGCGCGTCGCAAAAGACCACATCAGCCTTACCATGATTGAGCCTTTGGCTTATGAATGGCGTGATCTCAAACCCGAAATGGCACTCAAGGGCACCATCGTACGCCTGGAGAGCTTTGGCGCTTTTGTTGAAATTGGTGCAGAGCGTCCTGGGTTGGTTCACGTGAGCGAACTGGCACATAATTTTGTGCGCACCCCGCAAGAAATCGTCAAAGTTGGCGATGAGGTTGACGTGATGGTGCTTGAGGTCGACAGACGCAAAAAGCAAATTAAGCTGAGCGTTAAAGCTTTGCTCGAAGCACCAGAAGAAGAAGCCTTTGAAGCACAAAAACCTGGCCGCCGTGGCAAGAAAGCCAAGGTCGAAGTCGTTGAAGAAGAGGCAGAAGAAGTTATTCCAGATCCTACTTTCATGGAAATTGCTTTGCGCCAGGCAATGGACCGCGCTGAAAAACGCAAACCAGAAATCGTTGCCCGCAGCAAAAAGCAACGCATGATGGACGAAAACGCCGAAGATATCTTCGAGCGCACGTTGAAATCTAAACAAACTGACGATTAAGCATGCTCGGGTTGAAGCATTACGGCATACCTATTTGAACAATCCGGGGAGGAGCTAAAAAAAGCCCTCCCCGTAACTTTTAAGAACAAGAATAAAACAGAAACACGGAGATTTATGGGAACCAAGTTTATCTTTTTTACAGGCGGAGTTTTGTCTTCAGTTGGCAAAGGTGTGGCGGCTGCTTCGATCGGTCGTTTGTTAAAATCCCGCGGATTTGATATCACTATTCAAAAACTTGACCCATACCTTAATATCGACCCGGGCACCTTGAGTCCTTATCAACACGGCGAGGTTTACGTCCTGGACGATGGCTCTGAAACGGACCTGGACCTGGGACATTACGAACGTTTTTGTGATTTGCGTTTGAAAAAGACCAGCACGGTTAGCGCAGGTCAGATCTATGAAGAAGTCATCAACCGTGAACGCCGAGGTGACTATTTGGGTGGTACCATTCAGGTTATTCCCCACATTACCGGTGAGATTAAAAGAAGAATTCATCTGCTCGGCAAAAGCACTGGCGCAGAAATTGCCCTGATTGAGGTCGGTGGCACGGTGGGTGACATCGAAAGTCAACCTTTCCTTGAAGCGATGCGCGAGATGCGCAACGAACTTCCCCGCGAAGACACCGCATTTGTGCACTGCACCTGGTTGCCTTACCTCAAAGCGACTGCCGAACTAAAAACCAAGCCAACCCAACACTCGGTGCGTGAATTACGCTCCATTGGTATCTTGCCAGACATGATTTTGCCTCGCAGTGACTATCCGGTTGATTATGACATCCGCCGCAAAATCGCTCAGTTTTGTGACGTGCCGGTTGAAGCTGTTGTGCCGATGGAAACTGCCGAAATGCTGTACGAAATTCCGCTGGAGCTTGAAGAAAGTCAGGTTGCCGATTTGCTTTTGGCACGTCTGGGTTTGGAAGCCAAGCATCAACCCAAATTGGAGGGTTGGACCTGGATGGTGGAAGAGCTTAAAAAAGAGCGTCCAGTTGCAAGAGTAGCGCTGGTGGGTAAATATGTTGAGTTGCAGGATGCTTACTTAAGCGTGCGCGAAGCCTTGAAACACGCTGGTTTGCTATGCAATTTGGATGTTGAGGTTGATTGGATCGCCAGCACAGACTTGCCCACGGATGAAGTAATTGAGCAATTGGCAAAAGCGGATGCCATTATTGTGCCGGGAGGTTTTGGTACACGCGGTATTGAAGGCAAAGTTTTTGCCGCTAAGTACGCGCGCGAGCATAACATCCCATACCTTGGCATTTGTCTCGGCTTGCAAGTGATGGTGATTGAGTTTGCCCGCAACGTTTTGGGTATGGGCGAAGCCAATTCAACCGAGTTTGAAAAGAAAACAATTGACCCGATTATTGACTTTAGACCAGAACATGAAGGTTCTGATCACAGCCGCGGTGATATGCGTTTGGGCTTGTTTGAAGCCGACTTGCTTGAGGGCAGTGTGGCTCAGGCGAGCTATCAATCCATGCGAGTTGCTGAACGCCATCGCCATCGCTATGAAATTAATAAGGTTTATCGCCAGGAGCTCGAAGAACGTGGTATGCTCGTTTCAGGGCAATCACCAGACGGTGAGCTGATTGAAATTATGGAGCTGGAGGGACATTCCTTTATGGTTGGAACCATGTTCCATCCGGAATTTTTGTCCAGACCCAATCGCCCGCATCCGCTCTTTGTGGGGCTTTTGCGTGCCATAACTGAACGACGCGGACTGCCCACGGATACGCGCAAATTTGGATTTGAAAACTAAGTGGCATTTAGCTGCTTTTAACTGAGATTACCGATTTTTAAGAGGAAATAAAGATGGAAACAACAATTGAATATATCAACGCAATGGAAATTTTAGACTCTCGTGGTAACCCAACCGTGCAAGTTGAAGTTGTGCTTGGTGATGGTACTTTTGGCGTTGCCGGTGTGCCTTCTGGCGCGTCTACCGGAATCCATGAGGCTTTGGAACTGCGTGATGGCGACCCCAAACGTTATGGTGGCAAAGGCGTGCTCACCGCGGTGGACAACGTTAATTTTGAAATCGCTGAAGAACTTTTTGGCTTGGATGTGCTCGAGCAAAAAGCGATTGACGAGCTGATTATCGAATTAGACGGCACGGCGAACAAGTCAAAATTAGGCGCAAACGCGATGTTGGGTACCAGCCTTGCAGTCGCCCGCGCGGCAGCTGCGGCATTGGAATTGCCCTTATACCGCTACATTGGTGGCGTTTTTGCGCACACTTTGCCCGTGCCCATGCTCAACATCATGAACGGTGGCGCGCACAGCAACTGGCAAAGCACTGACTTTCAGGAATTTATGGTGATGCCTTTGGGTGCACCAACCTTTGCAGAAGGCTTGCGCTGGGGTTCTGAGATTTATCATGCTTTGCGAGGCGTGTTGAAGGCCAATGGTCACAGCACCTTGGTAGGTGATGAAGGCGGTTTTGGACCTGCGCTTAAAGCAAACAAAGAGGCTGTGGAACTCATTCTGGAAGCCATTACCAAAGCTGGTTACAAGCCCGGTTCAGAAGTTTGTATCGCACTCGATCCGGCTGCATCAGAGATTTATGAAGAGGAAACCGGTCTTTACAATTTGCGCAAAGAAGGCAAGAAGCTGAGCTCTGAAGAGATGGTCGCTTTTTGGACAGATTGGATTGACCAATATCCCATCGTTTCAATTGAAGACGGTTTTGCTCAGGATGACTGGGAAGGCTGGAAGGCTTTTACCGCTGCAGTGGGACACCGTTTGCAGATTGTAGGTGATGACCTTTTGGTGACCAATCCTTTGCGCATCGCACGTGGTATTGAAGAAAATGCCGCCAACGCGCTTTTGGTTAAGCTGAATCAAATCGGCACCTTGACCGAAACCTTGCAAGCCATTGATATGGTGCGCTCGCATGGTTGGCGTGCGGTTTGCTCTCACCGCTCTGGCGAGACCGAAGACAGCACCATTGCTGACCTGGCCGTGGCAATGAACATGGGTCAAATCAAGACCGGCGCGCCGGCACGTTCTGACCGCGCTGCCAAATACAACCGCTTGCTGGCGATTGAACAAGAATTGGGTAGCACCAGTAAGTATGCTGGTTGGGACGCCCTGGCTTTTGACGCCAAACGCTAATTAGATTTTTTGAGAGGTGGCACGACGCCACCTCTCATTTTTTATTAACTGGACCTGTGATGTCTGAAAACTTTCCCTACCAAACACTGCCTTTAAGCCATGATTTAATTCAGTGTGAGCGCTGTCCGCGTTTGGTGGCATGGCGCGAAGAGATTGGAAGTGTTAAAAGACGTGCATTCATGCATGAGGACTATTGGGCAAAACCGGTGCCTGGGTTTGGCATGGCTGAAGCGCGGGTTTTGGTTTTAGGTTTGGCACCCGGCGCGCATGGCTCCAACCGCACTGGGCGCATGTTCACCGGCGATGCCAGTGGTGACTTTTTGTTCCCGGCTTTGCATCGCGCGGGTTTTGCCAGCCAACCATTTGCCAGCAGGGCGGATGATGGTATGGTGCTGAATGACCTTTATATAACCTCGGTTTGCCATTGTGTGCCACCCGGAAACAAGCCTTTGGCAGAGGAAATTCGCAATTGTTCTTTTTGGGTCGAGCAAGAATTGGCATCCCTCAAGAATCTCCAAGGCGTGGTGCTATTGGGTAAGATTGGTTTGGATGGACTGCTGGCGCTAAGCCCCTTTAAAGGGATTAGGAAAGCAAGCATTAAGTTTGGGCATGGCGCGTTTTATGAACTTGGGGATGGCTTACCCTGGCTTTTGTGCTCTTATCACCCCAGCCGGCAAAACACCCAAACCGGCAAACTGACGGTTGAAATGTTTGACATGATTTGGGCTAAGGTCCGGTCTCTTTTAGCGTAATTCCTGTTGAGTGGTGTAAAGCTTGTGATAGGTGCCACCCAATGCCAAAAGTTCCTCATGTGTGCCACTTTCGGTCACACGATTTTCTTCCAAAACAACAATCCGATCCGCGTTACGCACTGTTGAAAGACGGTGGGCGATGATAATGGTTGTGCGTCCCTCAATCAGTTTATCCAAAGCCTCCTGAATCAGAAGCTCTGTTGAGGTATCAACCGAGGAGGTTGCCTCATCCAGAATTAAGATAGGGCTGTTCTTGAGCACTGCCCGTGCAATAGAAAGGCGTTGTTGTTGTCCGCCGGAAAGTTTGACGCCTCGTTCACCAATCATGGTGTCGAACCCTTCGGGCATGCGTTCGATAAATTCGAGGGCATTGGCAACGCGCGCAGCTTCGATGAGTTCATCTTCTGTGGCGCCAGGACGGCCAAAGAGGATATTATCGCGCACGCTTCCATTGAATAAAAAGACATCTTGCAGAACCATGCCCACGTTGGTGTTGAGCTCGTGCAAACTGAGGTCGCGCACGTCAATGCCATCAATCAACACACTCCCGCCAATGACGTCATAAAATCGGGGAATCAAGCTGGCAAAGGTGGTTTTGCCCACGCCAGTAGGACCGACCAAAGCCAGCGAAGTGCCTGCCGGCACGGTGAGATCGATGTCAATAAGCACATCTTCACCCTCGAGATAGTGGAAATAGACGTGGTCAAAGCGGACTTCGCCTTGGACGGGTTTGGGAAGCGGAATGGGGTTCTTTGGGGAAGCAATTTCAGGCTCAATGGTCAAAATTTCAGCAATGCGTTCAAAACCAGCCATGGCTTCTGTAACAGCTTCCATGGAGTTGCCCAAAGTGCGCACGGGTTGGTAAAAGTTATCTAAATAGAGGAAGAAGGCTACCAAGTCGGCTATGCTCAAGGTGCCTGCCACCGCCATGCGAGCGCCAAAAAAGATGACCAAAAGCTGGCCGAGTCCCGCGGCAAAGTCAAAAATGGGATTAAAAATAGCCATTAACTTGAGCGCCACCAAGTTTTCGTCGTGCACACGGTAAATGCGGTTGTCAACTTTGGCGATTTCTGTTTCTTCCTGGGCAAAAGTTTTTACCTCACGGATGCCAGAAAGGCTGTCATTCAAAACGGCATGCAAATCGCCAACGGATTTTTGGCGTTTACGAAAAGCCGGGCGAACATATTTTGAGTAACCCCGCAATGCCAGGACGATGAGTGGGATGGGAATGAGTGTGATGAGGGTCAGCTTCCAGTTCATGCTTAGCAGAATCACAATGACGGCAATCAAGGTGATACCGCTAACGATAATGTCTGGCAAGGCATGCGAGACCATGCGCTCAAACAAGCTGGTGTCATTGACAATGCGCGACATCAGCTGACCGGTTTGGCGGTCTTCGTAAAAGCGCAATGAAAGTTTTTGCACATGGCGATAAACCAGGCTGCGCGCATCAGAAACTACACCCCAACCGGCTTTGTGGGCGGAGTAAGAGCGCAAAAATTGCATAAAGCCACGCGCGATGAAGATGACCAGGGCAATTCCAGCAAGCTTGGTGATGAAATCAATGGTATTGCCATCGAGAGGTTCAATGCTGAGCCTTTCAATGAGGGCGCGGATAATGGCAGGAATAAGCAGTTGTGCCGCGACCAAACCAAGCATGGCAAGCACGGTTAAACCGAGTAGCTTTAGGTATTTTTTGGAAAGTTTTGAGAGTAGGGCAAAGGGTTTAAGCATCTTGATTTCCACTGTGTTTGATGATAACTGTGGCATGGTTTCCAATGAGGGGTAATTTCATGCCCCAGCTATTTCTAAAGTCATGATCTGTCATCCAAAAAAGCGCGTTCCCGCCTTGAACCCATGAGTTGATGAACCCCCATGGTGTATGGCGACCGGGTCCATTTTGATGGAGTCGATCGTATGCCGCAAAAAGCATGGTGTGACCACCGGTTTTGGCGCTTTGATTGTGGTTTTTGGGGCTTTTGGCGTAATAAATGGCAGGTGCTTTTTTGCGTAGCCAGTAGATTGTTACCAAGGCGATGGTGTCATGTGCTTCTGCCAGGTTTCGCAAATCCTCTGGGTTTAAATGATGCAGTTTGGCATTCACTGGCAGATGGTGTTTTTTTGCAAGGTAATTGATAAAACGGGCTTGCATACCAGGTGTTACCGCCCAGCCAGGGAAGACCCTAAAGAATCGCCCTTGCCACCAGAGGCGATTGCTTTCATTAATCAGGTCAACAGGGTCAAAATAAGCGTCGCAGAGCATTTGCAATGCCGCAGAGATAGCATGCAAGGTACAATCGTTACCCTTTTGGAGGGTTTGAAAGCGCGCGAGCTGGTTTTCTGGCATGGCGCGATAGCTGGCAGACTTCATGCCCATATTGTACTTCCAAGCGCTCTTTTAGGCAGTATTATTGACATTATGCAATGCGAGTGATAGAGTTAAGCCTAAGAAAAACGATTAAAGAAGCCCAAATGCCCGGATGCATGGGCGTAATGGTGGAAGCTGGTGAAAGTCCAGCGCTGTACCGCAACTGTAAGCCAATTGGCAAGCCAGGAAACCTGCTTTGATCGAAGACCCATATAACCTTCTCGGATTAAGGAGGTGGTCCATGAGCGTGATTACTCAAACCCCTTCAAATCCATTGAAGGGGTTTATCTTTATCTAAGGAGAACCTGAATGAAGAAAGTATTTTTACTCTTGACCCTTGCCGTCCTGATGTTTGGCGCGGCTTGTAAGCCTCTTGAAACACCTCCTGTTACGGATGCGCAAGAAGCTATGTTGACCCCTGATACCGAAAGTAAGTCACCTGAAGAAGATGTTCAGGAACCAGAGCCGGTTGAACCTGTTGTGGCTGAGCCTGTGGAGCAAGTGACGATCGATTACGCTAAAAACTTCACAATTGAGTACCGCGAAGGCTACAAACTATTGACCGTGACAACCCCATGGGCTGGTGCTGAACAAAGCTTTAGCTATGCCTTGGTGCCTGAAGAATTTGCAGGCATGCTCGATGTGGGTAACGCCATGCTCATTAAGACCCCTATCAAAAGCATTGTCACTTTTTCAACCACTTATTACCCCTTC
Organism: Anaerolineaceae bacterium UBA5404; assembly: GCA_002409625.1. Lineage (GTDB taxonomy): Bacteria > Chloroflexota > Anaerolineae > Anaerolineales > Anaerolineaceae > Mesolinea. The sequence goes on from DHNY01000003.1 coordinate 65,586, forward strand.
TTGGAGCAGATCGGACAGCTTGAGAGTGTGATTGGTATTGACACCAGCATGTTTGCCTACAACCAAAACATTCGCACCTGGGCTGAAGCCGGCGCGATCAAAGAAGTTGGTGGCGGCGCTTCAATGGCACCCGTGGATGTTGAGGCGGTGATTGAACTTGCTCCTGACGCTATCATGACTTCCGCAAGTGGCATTCCTGAATATGACGTGCATCCTCAGCTCTTGGAGGCTGGTTTGCCCGTGGTTTTGAATGCTGATTATCTGGAACCTCATCCTTTGGGACGTGCCGAGTGGGGCAAGTTTATTGCCGCTTTCTATGATAAAGAAGTTGAAGCAACCAAACTGTTTGATGAACTTGTGGCTCGCTACGAAGAAGCAAAAATGAAAGTTATCGCCATCTCTTACGCGCCTTCCGTTTTCCTCAACACAGCATGGGAAGACAGCTGGGCAGTTCCTCAAAAAGACAGCTATGTGGGCATTTTGCTCAGAGATGCTGGCGCTAGATACCTGTTTGATGATCAAGAGGGAAGTGCTTCTTCCTATCTGGGCTTTGAGACTGTTTTGGACGTTTCCAAAGAAGCCACTTTTTGGTTGAACCCAGGCATGGCAACTGACTTGGCATCGCTAAGCGCAATGGACGCACGTTATGCTGACTTTGCTGCTTTCAAATCCGGGGAAGTGTACAACACTACCGCTCGTGTCACCGATATGGGCGGCTCTGATTACTATGAGAGTGGCGTTGCCAATCCAGACAAGGTCCTAATGGATTTAATTGCCATTTTGCACCCTGGCTTGCTGGAAGGTTATGAGCTTTACTATTACAAGCAATTGAACTAAAGCCTCTTTTCTGGCAAGGCAATCAACATGGAAAAAACGAAGCACACGAAAGCTGTTGTTAAAAGGGATAGCTCCTTCTCATCCAGAACCTGGATAACCCTGTTGTTGATTGCCTTGCCGCTTATCTTTTTTGTGAGTTTGATGGTTGGCTCGGTCAACATCCCTCTTAAAAGTGTTCCTGACATTATTTTTAGACCCGATCAGGTGAAATCGACCTGGGTTTACATTTTTAACAATTACAGGTTGGTTAAGTCCATCACAGCTGTGCTGGCAGGCATGGCATTGGGTGTTGCAGGTTTGCAAATGCAAACGCTCTTCCGCAACCCATTGGCTGACCCTTTTATTTTAGGCATTAATTCGGGCGCCAGCTTAGGTGTCGCTTTGGTCGTTTTAGGTACGGGTGCTTTAAGTGGCGCTTTGCTATCTGGATTGAACGTTTTGGGTGATATTTCACTGGCAGTCGCAGCCTCAATTGGCGCTGGCTTGGTTTTAGGCTTAATTTTGTTTGTGAGTCGATGGGTGCGTAATGCTACAACCCTACTTATATTAGGCTTGATGTTTGGTTACGCTACCAGTGCTTTGGTGAGCCTCTTGGTTTATTTTAGCCAACCTGAGCGTGTGCAAGCTTTTACCATTTGGGGTTATGGCTCTTTTGGCGGGGTCACCTGGAATCAACTGCGGGTAATGGCACCGGTTATCTTGATTGGTATCGGTATGGTTTTGTTTTTACCAAAAGCCTTGAACGCCTTGTTGCTTGGCGAAGAGTATGCCAAAACGATGGGGCTCAACGTTAAACGCACGCGCCTGTTAATTTTGATTAGCTCTTCGATACTTGCGGGTACAGTTACCGCCTTTTGTGGCCCAATTGGCTTTTTGGGCATTGCTGTACCTCACATCGCGCGTAATCTTTTGCGCACGTCTGACCATAAAAAGCTTATCCCTGCCACCTTGTTGATGGGCGCGATTGTTGCCTTATTGGCAGATATGATTTCGCAGCTCCCAGGCAGCCATTACATCTTGCCACTCAATGTGGTTACGTCTGTCTTTGGCGCGCCATTTGTACTTTGGGTGATTTTGAGACAAAGGCGAGGTGAGACATCGTTTGCGGTTTAGGCAAGCCGGTTTTGGTCACAAAAGACCTTGAAATTGGCTATAAAAGAGGCAGTCATGTCGAAAAAGTCGTCAGCTCTGGGCTTAATTTACAACTTTGCCCTGGTGAGTTGATTTGCCTTGTCGGTCCCAATGGTTCTGGCAAGTCAACCCTTTTGCGAACCATCACAGGCTTGCAAAAACCTTTGGCGGGACAGGTTTTTCTGCATGACAAATCCATTGAAAGCTACGATAATAAGGCCTTGGCACGCGAAATTAGTGTGGTTTTGACCACACCAGTGCAAGTTGGTGCCATGCGGGCTTATGATTTGGTTGGCCTGGGGCGGTATCCCTTTACGGATTTGTTTGACAAAATGCGCGAAGAGGATCATCACATCGTGCGCGTTTCATTGGAAATGGCAGGTGCAAGTAATCTGGCAGAGCGTTATGTTCAAACCCTGAGCGATGGAGAACGTCAAAAGGTGATGATTGCGCGCGCGCTGGCACAGGAGCCCTCGCTCTTGATGTTGGATGAGCCTACTGCGTATTTGGATTTACCTGGCCGTGTCTCGGTGATGCAGCTATTGCGTGATTTGGCGCACGGACACCATAAGGCTGTTTTGACCTCAACCCATGATCTTGACTTGGCCATGCGCAGTGCTGACCGCGTGTGGCTGATGAACCGTGATGGCGAAGTGATGCAAGGCGCACCGGAGGATTTGGCGCTTGATGGCAGCTTTGGTGAAACTTTTTCGGTGGGCAAAGTGCATTTTGATGCCTCAACCGGTCAGTTTGACATGAACGGTAAGCCCAGCAAACAAATCGCGCTCAAAGCAGAAGGGCTTGATCGTATTTGGGCAGAAAAAGCGCTTAGCCGCATTGGCTATGCGGTTGTTGAAAGCAGTGATGTGCTGGTTGAGGCAAAGGACGCGCGTTGGTTTTTGCATCAACAAGGGCAAGAACAAGGTTTTGATACGCTTTACACTTTATTGCAAGCATTAAATGGACGCAGCTGATAGTGCGCGTTCTGTTTTGAAGTCAATTAACAATTTTTTGGAGGCATATTAATGCAAATCCCATCTATTCCCGCTTTTGATTTAGAAATGGCTAAAGCCGCAGAAGCACGTCAGGCAATGTTGACCAAACCATTGGGCTCTTTGGGTAAGTTGGAGCGCCTTGGGGTTCGTCTGGCTGGGATGACTGGCAAGCTGCGCCCGCAGTTTAAAAAGAAAGCACACATCATTATGGCGGCTGATCATGGCATCGCCAAAGAAGGTGTAAGCGCTTTTCCTCAAGAGGTTACCCCGCAAATGGTGCTCAATTTTTTGACGGGTGGCGCGGCAGTAAACGTTTTCGCGCGCATGGCTGAGGCAGAAGTAACTGTGGTGGATATCGGCGTGGCTTATGATTTCAAAGGCATTGAGGGTTTGATTGACCGCAAAATCGCCTGGGGCACACAAAATATGCTCCATGGTCCTGCCATGACTCGCGAGCAGGCTGAACAAGCTATTCAAATCGGCATGGATATCGCCAATGAGGTGATTGACCGAGGCGCGGATATGATTGGTATTGGCGAGGTGGGCATTGGCAATACAACGCCCAGTGCGACAATCATTGCTATGGTAAGCGGTCGTCCGGTGAGTGAAGTAACCAGTCGCGGTACTGGTTTGGATGACCCAGGCTTGGCACGCAAAATTGAGATTATTGAAGCGATTATTGAACGCCACAAAAACGATTGCGCTGACCCCATTTCAATGCTGGCGAATGTTGGCGGATTTGAGATTGGTGGCATGGCTGGTGTGGTATTGGCTGCTGCTGCCCGGCGGGTGCCTGTGGTGGTGGATGGCTATATTGCAGGTGTGGCGGCATTGATCGCCGTTGGTTTAGCACCAGAAGCGCGTAATTATTTGATTGCATCGCATGAATCGCATGAGCCCGGCGCTGAAATTTGCACCCAGCTTTTGGGGCTTGAAGCGCTTTTTGACTTGAATTTCCGTTTAGGAGAAGGCACTGGTTCGGTATTGGCTTTTCATTTTGTGGAAGCCGCCGCACGCATTCAAGATGAAATGGCTACCTTCGCCGAAGCAGGTGTTGACGAGAAACTATGAAATACTTGTTGGTCGCTTTCGGCTTTCTAAGCACCTTGCCTGTGCCACAACTTGGCGATTATGATCCCAAAGCTTTAGGGCGTAGCACGGCATGGTTCCCCTTGGTGGGACTGGTGATGGGTGCGATTGTGGCTGGCGCGCATTATGGCTTGAGCTTTGTTCTGCCCTTGCCACTTGTGGCAGTTCTTAGCACAGTGCTTTGGATCGCACTGAGTGGCGGTTTGCATTTAGACGGCTTGGGAGATAGTTTTGACGCCTTGCTTTGCGCGACCACACCCGAAAGACGTTTGGAGATTTTGAAGGATGTCCATTTAGGTGCCTACGGTGTGATCGGTTTAGTGTGCGCGGTATTGTTTAAGGCGATCTTATTGTATAGTTTGCCTGCAGCGCAAGTCTTTATCGCTATCCCGCTGGCAGCAGCAACAGCGCGTTGGGTGATGGTGCTCGCCACACAACAACCTTCGGCGCGACCCGGTGGATTGGGCGATATGACCAAACAAGGCATGAAGAATACGGACTGGATTCCCGCGGTGCTAATCATGCTCATTTTAATGGCTGTATCGGTGTATCTGCAATACTGGCAGGTATTGATTGCCCTTGCTGTGGCGCATCTTTTGGCGTTTATCGTGTTTTGGAGCGCGCGCAAAAAGCTAGGCGGTCTTACTGGCGATATCTTTGGCTTAAGCGCGGAGCTGGTTGAACTGGCTGTGTTGACTGTCTTTTGTTTGACTGTTTTTTGAGGTGATATGGATACGATTAATTTTCGACTTGGCACAACATCATATATCATTCCCGATGAGATTATTCCAAATGTGCGTTATTTGGGTTCTAAAGTGGAAGATATCGAATTGGTCTTATTTGAGGTGGATGAAGGTCCCAGTAATTTGCTCACACCAGCCCAACAGGCGGCATTGGCTTCTTTAGCCCAACAACATGGCATAAGTTACACTGTGCACTTGCCTTTGGATCTTAATCTGGCAGAGGATGCCACCACGCGAGACATCTCTTTTAGCAAAGCCAAAAAAGCGATTGACTGTACCTTAGGCTTGGGTCCCTGGGCTTATGTTTTGCACCTTGAAGGAAAGGAAAGACTTGCGGGTAAGCAAAGCAAAGAGGACTGGTTGAAGAAAGCATTAGAAGGTTTGGCGCAACTCAGTGAGTGGGTGGGTGACCCAAGCCTTTTGGCTGTTGAGAATGTTGATCACTACCCGCCTGATTTTATTGATGAGGTTTTTGCGCATAGTCAAGTAAGTCGCTGTATTGACATTGGTCATTTGTGGCTGGAAGGCTATGACCCAATCCCATTCCTTGAAAAAAACATCGATCGCGCGCGTGTTTTGCACATCCATGGCATTGGCGAGCGCGACCACAAATCTTTAATGCATGTTGAAATGGAAGAGCTCAAGCGCGTGCTTGGTTTTGTGCAAAAGTCAGGTTTTGATGGGGTGATGACGATTGAGGTCTTTAATGAAGAAGATTTTGCGACCTCAATCTTGCAGCTGGAATGCGCTTTTAGACAGCTTAAGTTGCAGGTGCTTCCCCAAAAAGGCGAGCGCATCAAACCTGCTAAATATCATCGGGATTTGTACGATAGCATCGGTGAGGGCTAAAACAATGGCTAAGGAACTGGTATTGGTGCTGGGTGGGGCACGCAGTGGCAAGTCGGATTGGGCACAGGCTCAGCTTGAAGCTAGCGGACAGGAAGTGCTTTTTGTGGCAACGGCTAGCGCAGGTGATGAGGAAATGCGCGCCCGAATCCAAAAACATCAAGCAAGCCGACCCAAGCATTGGCAAACCCTTGAAGCCACAATGAACCTCGGATCTGCCATTTTAGAGAATAAGCGCTCACCCTGGGTTTTGGTGGATTGCGTGACCATGCTGGCAAGTAATGTTTTGTTTAGTTTGCCGGAACCTGTCGATGGCGAGCGATATCAGAAAGCGATGCAAGCTGAAATTGAGGCTTTGATTACTGCCTGGGAGCAACAAGATGCCAGCTGGATGCTGATTTCAAATGAGGTCGGCTTGGGTTTGGTGCCTCCCAACGCGCTTTCCCGTTTTTATCGGGATGAGCTTGGCAGGGCTAATCAACGCCTGGCACAAGCAGCAACGAAAGTAATCTTCTTGGTGGCAGGTATCCCGATGACAATTAAAGGAGCCTGATTTTTCTTAAGGAATAAAAAACAGCCCATGAGTGAAACATGGGCTGTGTGCTTTAAGTCAGGCTAGCTCAAACAATTTTGTTTAGCAGCGGTTCGAAGAAGAGCGCGATGGTCACCAAAACAATCATCACCGTAATTAGAATGGCAAAGATATTGGTGAGCTTTGAGTTGGTGTATTTGCCCATCACTTGCTTGTTGTTGGCGATTTTTAAAACCAGCACAAGCACAATAGGCAAAAGGATCGCGTTGACGGTTTGGGACAAAATCATCATCGTAAACAATGGCGCGCCGGGAATGAGCACCACCAAAGAGCCAATCACCATAATCACAATGAGCAGACCATAGAAAACAGGCGCTTCTTTGACCTTGCGGTTGAGCCCTCGTTCAAATCCATAAGCCTCGCAAAAAGCATAGGTCGTGGAAAGTGGCAAAACTGAAACCGCCAGCAAGGAAGCACCAAGCAAGCCGATCGAAAACAGGATGGTGGATGCGTTGCCTGCCAGTGGTTGCAATGCCTGGGCGGCTTCTTTGGCGTCGGTCACGGCGATACCAGCTACATAAAGTGTTGCCGCGGTCACGATGAGAATAAACGCCGAAATGATGTTACCCCAAGCCGCGCCAAAGCCAACATCGATGCGCGTGTACTTGTATTCTTTCATATCCACGCCTTTATCAGCGATGGATGCCTGCAGGTAATAAATGCCCCAAGGCGTAATGGTTGTGCCTATAACCGCCAGCATGGTAACCAGGAATGGTCCATTAAGTTGGAATGATGGGGTGATGATTGCTTTGCCGATTTCAAGCCAATCGGGTTTGATGGCAAACACAGCCGCGACATAACTGAGTGAGGCTAAACATAAAACCAGCAACACTCTTTCTACATATTTATATTCAGCCTTGAGGATGATAAAAGTCATCACAACCGCAGCAATTGGCACTGTGATGTAACGACTGATGCCAAAAAGCTCGCCTGCGGCAGCCACACCGGCGAACTGGGCAATCGTTGTTGCAATGTTGCCGATGAGCAAACAAATCATGGCAAAGGTGGAAATTTTGACGCCGAACCTTTCACGGATGAGGTCTGCGGTTCCTTTGCCGGTAACTGCACCCATGCGGGCTGCCATTTCCTGGATCACAACTTCTCCGATAGTGATGACCAGAATGATCCAAATGAGTTTGTAACCATAGGTTGAGCCAGCCACAGAATAGGTGGCAATTCCCGGGGCGTCATTATCCGCACTGGCGGTAATTAAGCCGGGACCGAGGATGGTGAACATGAAAATGAGTTTACTAAGCCATAAGGGTCTTTTTTTCTTGAGAGTTTCTTTCACGTTTGTTCTCACTTTCCTGCGAAACGGGGCAATCGTTTTTTCCATGTTGTGGGTAGAACGGTGTCGAGCGCATCATCAACGGTTACGATCCCCAGCATTTTGTGGGTTTCGGGTTCGATAACCGGGATAGCCATCAGGTCATACTTGGCAACCAGATATGCGGTTTCGTTTTGGTGGGTGTGTGGTTCAACATGCACAACGTCATCATCAGCCCAATCTACCAAGGGTTTATCCAATGGCGCTGTGACCAGGTCACGCAGGCTTACAACTCCCTCAAGCCTTTCATCGCCATCGAGAATATAGAGGTAGTACATAAATTCATCCTCTTTGGCTTCTTCGGAGGTGCGCAGGTGGTTGAGTGCCATTTCAACGGTGAATTCCGCTGGAACCCAGGCGAACTCAGTGGTCATGATGCCACCGGCGGTATCTTCGGGGTAAGCCAGCAAGCGGCGCATTTCTTCTTCGTCCTCATCGGTCATCAGGCTAAGCAACTGCTCACTTTGCTCATCATCCAGATCTGCCAGGAGGTCAGCGGCTTCATCAGGATCCATCACTTCCAACACGTCAGCCGCGCGTTCGGGTTCCATGGCGGCAAGAACGGCTTGTTGGACTTCAAAAGAGCTTTGTTCCAGGGTGTCTGCCAAAAGCTCATCATCAAAGCCTTGCAAAATGGCTTTGCTGGTGTGATGGTCGAGACTGTCAAGGATGGCGGCAATATCCACCGGTTCCATTTGCACCAGGCGGTCTTGCGAAACCTTGAGACGCAGTGGGTCATCATGCTCGATGCTTGCGACATCTTCCCAGGCGATAATTTGGCTGGTGAGCTTGATTTTGAAGAGTTTTGCAAAGTACTTGCTGGGGACATCCAAACCGAGGCGACGCAACAATCCACGCATGCCGGTATCCACGCCGGTTACCAGATATTGCTGGTTTTTGCGGGCGATAACCACATCATTGACCCGCACCAGACGTTTCCCTTCGGTGTCCACGATTTGTTGGTCAAGCACGCGTTCTTTGAGGTGTAGCTCGTGGCCGTGGGGTTTATAGGCTTTGAGCTCGCGCATATTAACATTCAGCGTAATACTCGGCCAAAGGGTGGCAATATGCGCGCCATCCACCAGCCGCACCTCGCTTTTTGGGTTCTTGAGCAGAATCGCGTCGATGGGTGGCATGGCTTGGTCGGTATGACTTACCAAAAAATCCTGAACCTGACCGACGACATGCCCAAAAGCATCCCAGACTTTTTGGTTAAGCAAGTTGCTTAAATAAATCATAAGTCACCTCTTAAAATGTATTTTTGGAAGAAATCACGGCTGCACTTTGTCCCCTGTAAGCACACCGTGGTGGGTTTACAGCGGATTAGCAGCTACTTGCAGGCTCTGGCTGGTCGCCAGAGTCAATTGATTCGCTTCCGATGTTTGTTTGTTTTTCCATATCAATCATTAACACTACAAACGGAATTATACCGCATGATAAGCAGGATTTGGGATAAAAAAACACCTCAATTGAGGTGTTTTCGCATCTTTCACAGTTTGTGCTTAGGCAATTAAACCGTTTTGTTTGCCAATTCTTTCAAAGGTTTCAAGCACTTGTTCAAGTTGAGATTGGGTATGTGTAGCCATGTATGAAGTGCGCAAAAGCTGTCTGCCGGGTGCGGTGGCAGGCGAGATGACCGGGTTCACAAAAACGCCGGCATCAAACAGATCCCGCCAGGTCTTAAAGGTGAGCATGTCATCACCGATGATAATCGGCACAATCGGGGTTTCGGAGGTGCCAATATCAAAACCCAGTGAGGTCAAACCTTCGCGCATAAATTTGCCGTTGGCGTTCACTTGTTCAACCAGCCAGGGTTCTTCTCGCATGATATCCAGCGCGGTGTGTGCTGTGGCAGTGTTTGCAGGTGGAATGCTGGCGCTAAAAATCAAACTGCGCGCCACGTGCTTGATGTAGTCAATAACGTCATATTGCCCGGCAATAAAACCACCAATCGAAGCAAAAGACTTGCTAAAAGTAGACATAATCAGGTCCACACCTTCGGTAATGCCAAAATGCGCGGCTGTGCCCCTGCCGCCACCCAAAACGCCCATGGCATGCGCATCATCCACCATCAGCCTTACACCATATTTCTGGCATAGCGGGATGATTTCAGGCAGTGGCGCGATATCACCTTCCATGCTAAAAAGCCCATCCACCACCAAAAGCCTTCCACCTTGTTCGGGCAGGCTCTTGAGCACGCGTTCAAGGTGCTCAACATCGTTGTGGCGGAAGCGCTCAATTTTGCCGTGGCTCAGTCGTGCGCCGTCATAAATGCTGGCATGGTCTTCCTTATCCAGGATAACCGTGTCACCACGTCCAACCAAGGCGCTGATTGTGCCCAGGTTAACTTGCATACCCGTGGAGAAGACCAACGCGGCGTCCATACCCACCCAATCGGCAAGATCGCGTTCGAGCTCTTCGATGATGGTCATGTTGCCATTGAGGAAGCGTGAACCCGTGCAACTGGTGCCGTACTTTTCAATGGCGTCAATCGCGGCTTTTTTCACGCGCGGGTGGGTGGTGAGCCCCAGGTAGTTATTCGAGCCACACATAATGATGCGGCGACCTTCATAAACCACTTCGGTACCTTCGTTGCGGTCAAGCGGTAAAAAGTAAGGGTAGAAACCGCCTGCCTTGGCAGACCGTACATCTTCGAAATCAAAACACTTTTTGAAAATATCCATGATGAATCCTTTTTATTTCTGAATTGTCTATATTATAGTAGAACTTTGCATTTCTTGAAAAGTTTCATTTAGCTATCACCCGCTCATAAATAATATAACCTAAAGATGCGAATTTCAATTGACTCCTCACTTAGCGAAGTGTATACTTTTAAATTCAGCGTGTGAGATTATTATCTAACTTAAACACGCAAATTTTGGAGTTATTGTGGAAGCATCAGCTGAAAAAACAAACAGCTTTGATATGAAAAAAGTCCTCAAGAGCCCCAAACTGCTTAGTTTGTGGCATTTGATGAAGGGGTATCATTTCAATTATTTTGTCGCAACCGTGGCTTTGGCTATTTCGGCTTTGGCGCGGGCTGGCATTTTCCTTTACCTGGGTCGTTTTATCGACGCCTTGCGCGAAGGTGGCATGCAAAACAAAGCCATCATCACATCCGCACTGGCATTCCTGGGTTTGATCATGCTTCAGGCGCTTTCGACTTTTGTGAGTAGCTGGATGGCGAGCTTTACTGCCGAAAACACAACCAGGCGCTTGCGCAACCACCTTTTTGATCATATTCAACGGCTCACCTATGCCTACCACGCCGAAGCTAAAACCGGCGATTTGCTTGAACGCGCAACCTCAGATGTAGATACTCTGCGTCGATTTTTTGCCGACCAAGCAATTGGAATGGGCAGGATTATCTTCATTCTGGTGATTAACTTCACGCTCATTTATCGCATTCAACCTCGTTTGGCGTGGGTTTCGATTGCGATTGTGCCCTTGACCCTGGTTATCTCGATGTTCTTTTTCCGCAATTTGCGCAAAGCTTATGAAGGCTATCAAGAGCAGGAGGCGATCATCACAACCCACCTGCAAGAAACGCTCAGTGGGGTTCGCGTGGTCAAGGCTTTTGCCCGGCAGGATTACGAAATTCAAAAGTTTTCTGAGAACAATGCCGAAAAACTGCGCCGTGGTAAGCGTTTGATGTTGATGCATTCTACCTTTTGGCCGGTTTCGGACATCATCTGTGGTTTGCAACATGTGCTCAGCACATATGTCGCCGCTACTTCGGTAATCGATGGCATCATCAGCCTGGGTGAGTTTGTAACCTTTGCTGGTTTGCTCAACTGGCTCATTTGGCCAATCCGCAACCTGGGGCGTTTGATTATTGACACCTCGCGGGCTTTGGTTTCCTACGGCAGAGTTGAGACGATCCTTAGCGCGACCGAAGAAGACTTATATACAGCAAAATATCAACCTGAAGGCGAGACAAAGGGTTCAATTAAATTTGAAAACGTGGGCTTTGAATACGAAAAAGACCAACCCGTGCTCCAAAACGTCTCGTTTGAGTGTAAGCCCGGAGATGTGATTGCGTTGTTGGGTTCAACCGGCAGTGGAAAAACCTCATTGGTCAACCTTTTGCCACGTTTTTATGATGTCAACAGTGGCAGAATTTTGCTGGATGGCGTAAACCTCAACGACTATTCGCGTGATTATCTGCGCTCGCAAATTGGCATTGTGGAACAGGAACCTTTCTTGTTCTCCTGCTCTATTCGTGACAATATCACCTACGGCATGCGTCGTGAAGTGAGCCAGGAAGAAGTTGAAGATGCCGCACGCGAAGCCGCTATTCATGAGGTCATTCTTGAATTCAAGGATGGCTATGACACCATGGTGGGTGAACGTGGCGTTACCCTGAGTGGTGGTCAAAAGCAAAGGGTTGCCATTGCGCGTGCCTTGCTTTTGAACCCGCGCATCCTCATCCTGGATGACTCCACCAGCTCGGTGGACATGGAAACTGAAGTCCAGATCCGCCAAGCGCTTGACAAGCTCATGACCGATCGCACGACCTTTGTTATCGCCCACCGCATTCAAAGCATTATGAATGCTGACCAAATTCTGGTCTTTGATAAAGGTGAGGTCGTGCAGCACGGCACGCACGAAGAGCTGCTCTCGCAAGACGGCATTTACAAACAGATTTTTGACATTCAAACGCGAATCGAAAGCGCGTTGCAAGAGGAAATTGACAGTGTCACAACATTATGACGAAAACGAATTAGATGATGAAGTCCACATCACCACAGGCGTGATGAAGCGGCTCTTTTCAGTGCTCAAACCGCACTGGAAAGCTTTGCTATTGGGCATGACCGGCGTGATTTCGGTATCACTGCTGGACTCCTACTTTAACATCATCAGTAAAAACATTATCGACCAAGGCATCCTCATGGGAGACAAGAGCGCGCTTTTACGCCTCTTAGGACTCTACATGGGCATTTTAGCGCTTTCGTGTATTGGGTTCTTCATCTTCATTTATAGCACCAGCATCATGGGCGAAAAACTGCGCTATGAACTGCGCATGAAGATCTTTAGACACCTGCAAAAGCTCTCCTTGAGCTATTTCAGCAAAACACCCTTGGGTTGGATTATGTCGCGGGTCACTTCCGATACCGAACGCATGGGCGAGCTGCTCAGCTGGGGCATTGTGGACATTTCGTGGGCGACCACCAACATCATTTTCGCAATGATCTTTATGTTTACAATTAATGCCAAGCTGGCGCTGATTGTGCTTTTGAGCCTGCCAGTGATGATCTTTGCCGCCTTCAAGTTTAGGGTCAAGATTTATCACCACTATCGGCTTTCGCGCAAGGCAAACTCCAGAATGACCGCCTCGCTAAACGAAAACATTACCGGTGTGCGGGTGGTCAAGGCGCTGCGTCGTGAAGACCGCAACCTGGGCGATTTTAAGGTGCTTTCTAACAACATGTACACCAGCAGTTATCGCGCGGCATTCCTCAGCGCCATCTTCCTGCCCACCATCCAAACGATTTCCGCGCTTTCATTAGCGATTGTGATGTGGCGTGGCGGCGTAATGATTAGCAGCCCGGTGATTGGCGAGTTAACCGTGGGTGGTTTGCAAGCCTTTATCGCTTACATCATGATGATTTTGTGGCCAATTCAGGACATGGCGCGCGTTTATGCCGAGATGCAAAACGCGGTGGCAAGCTCTGAACGGGTGTTTAGCCTTTTGGAAACCAAACCCGCAATTCAGGACGCTGAGAACACCTTACCCGTCGATTCTTTGGTTGGTGAGGTGGTTTTTGACAATGTTAGCTTCCATTATGAACATGGCGAACCAGTCATCCAAAACCTGAGCTTCAACATTCCGGCAGGGCATAACATTGCCTTGGTGGGACCCACCGGCGGTGGCAAAACGACCATCGTCAACCTTTTGTGTCGTTTTTATGAGCCAACGGAGGGAAGCATCTCCATAGCCGGGCACAACTACCTGGATTACGCCCAACATGACATTCAGTCGCGTGTGGGCGTGGTGCTGCAAACGCCGCATCTTTTCTCGGGCACGGTGCGTGAGAACCTGCGCTATGGGCGGCTTTCGGCAACGGATGCTGAGATTGAAGAAGTGGCAAAACTGGCTGGCGCGCATGACTTTATCGTTAAGTTTGAAAACGGCTATGAGCAGAACGTTGGCGAAGGTGGCAACTTGCTTTCTGTGGGTCAAAAGCAGCTCATCAGCATTGCCCGTGCTTTGTTGGCGCAACCCGACTTTTTTGTGATGGATGAAGCCACCAGCTCGGTGGACACGATTACCGAGGCTTTAATTCAAAAAGGCATGCACCAGCTGATGGAAGGGCGCACCAGTTTTATTATTGCGCATAGGCTTTCAACGATTCGTAGTGCCGACCAAATTTTTGTAATCGACCGCGGGCAGATTGCCGAACGTGGCAGCCACGAGGAGCTCATGCGCCTCAAAGGGCAGTACTATAAGCTCTACACCCAACAGTTTAGGCATGACCTTGAAAGCAAGTACGATGTCTTTCGTGAGGGCGCACCCCAAGCCAGCGGAGCGTAAAAGCTCATAGCAGATAGGCTTATTACATATAGTAGAAGTGTCTGGAAATCCAGGCACTTTTTTGTCAAGCGCTTTGTCAACGGACAGGCAGGTCTTAGGGTCGGGCATAAGCAGTGTGGCTATGGTGCAAAATGGGCTTATCAATCAATAGTCATTGCTCCAGGACGAAAAAAAGGGCTTAAAATCGAAAAATGTGATAAATGTCATGCTAATCGCCTCTTTTCAAAAAAAGAGAAACGGTTACAATGGCATGTAATAGCAAATTAACGCTATTGTGGGAAATAGATAACGCAGGGGCGCATTTTTCTTGTCAAACCCATTCTAAGTAACCCTGTTGGAAACATAATGATTATTCCCAGCAATGTCTTCCTCATTAACCGCTTGTTTGTACCTTACCATGTCAATAAGTCATAGAAAGGGCGCTCAAACCACGACCCATAAAGACCTCATTTAGACTTGATTTTATTTTTCTTCCTTATCATTCATTTTTCAACTCAGTAAATCAAAAAAAAGTCTTACAAAACTAAAAATGTGGGTGCTAAAGGGGATTAGATAAGGCAATGGATTGTTCACACATCAACCAATTCGTCGGGGAGCTCTCTACACATTGACCTTTGACAGCTTGAAACACAGATTTGGATGAGTATAATGTTTGATGTTTTTAGAAAAAGTAGCAAATCCAGAAGGGAAAATGATTGAATTTGCAAACAGCTAAATTCGCTTGCTTCCTGGAACCAGGGAAAAAGCACCCAACCGAGCCGCCTGACGCATCGACATTAAAAGCCAGGCAAGGCAAACATAAACCAAGCAATTCAACCGCCAGGGATGGGGGCGGTTTTGTATTTAAGATTCCTTTTAACCAATACACAAAACGATTGAGACCTTTTCAATACCTTTCACAGCTATGGAGGAGAACAACCATGCACCATCAACGTAAATCATTCTTTGGAATACTCGCCGTTCTTTTGGTGAGTCTTTTGGCATTTGGCTTAGTTAGTCAAGCCAGTGCTGCAAAGCCCGACTTTGTGGATCTTACACAGCGGGCTTCAACCGTTCCGGACAGCGGCACGGTCAAATTACCTACTGAAGCAGAGCTTCAAGCTGCGGGAGGTGAGATATTAGCCGACTATGACTGGTATGTGGCGACGAATGGAGATGATACCAATGATGGCAGCCAGGCTTCACCATTTAAAACCATTCAAAAGGCGATTAATAGCTCAACGGCAGGGCAAAAGATCTTTGTCTCGAATGGTATCTATAATGAGAAGCTGGTTATAACCCATGGACTAACAATAACTGGTCAAAATAAGACTAGCGTAGAAATCAACACCAATAGTTTGATGGATTATGGCATTGATGCCAATGGCAACTTTACCACATATTTCTCAAACTTTACACTTTATGGACCAGGTAATGGCATTGGTTACGGCTTCAAAATTGCCGGTGACGCTGCAGAAACCACCATTGAAAATGTAGTGGTAAAAGACTACCATCGCAGTGGTATTGACCTTAATGGTCTCAACAAAGCGACTTTGAAAGATATTACCGTCTTGAATAACGGTGGTGTCGGTTTAGCGCTCACCAATACCAGCAATGTAACGGTTGAAAATATTACAACCAATGGTAACGAATGGGGCGGCATTGCCGTTTATACCGATAGCACAGTTTTTACCCAAGGCGCGGATAACATCAGCATCACTGGCACAAACAGCTATGCTGAAACGCCGGGCTTCTATACTGAAATTGATCCGGCTCATCCAGTTACCAACCTCAATGTTCCCGATTTTGCCTATACCGTTGAAAACCAGACGGATAAGGCAAATTACACTTTCTTTATGCCTAATCTAGAAACAGCCAAAGCTATGGCGCTTGGCACAACGACACCCAAAAAGTCTGTTATTCGCCAAATTGCCAGCGGTGATTGGTATGTTGAGCCGGGCATGAGCATCAAAGCTGCTGTTGAAGCTGCTGAATCAGGTGACACTATTAATGTCGCCGCGGGCACCTATAACGAAGACTATCAGATTGTTGTTGATAAAAACCTGACCATCATTGGTGCAGGTGCTGCCACAACCATCGTTAAACCTACCCAAAATACGGGAAGTAGCGCTGATGCTCGCGGATGGTGGCTTGTACCAGCGGGACACACCTTTAATCTTTCTAAGTTGACCTTGGATGGCGAGGGTTTTAATATCTCTAATGCCATTCGCTCTTACAGCGAAACCACCATTACGGATAGTGTCTTCAAAAACATCAGCCACCCTGGTTATGCTGGTATTGCTGTCGTTGTTTACGATGCCAATGGCACGATCAAAAACAACAGCTTCTCGGGCATCGGGCGCATTGGCGTTGCTGTTTATGGCGCGCAAATGACCGCTGGTGTCATTGAGAACAATACCTTTACCGGTAAAGGTGTTGGCGACTGGGTGGAATATGGCGTTCAGCTTGAAGCAGGTGCCACAGCCACCGTTCAGAAAAATACCTTCAGCAATTATAAAGGTATCGCTTCTTCTGACGGATCGAACTCCGCAGGTATCTTAGCCTCATCTTACTTTGCTCCAAACGGCACCAATGCGACAATCACTGGTAATACCATTACGGATAGTACGAATGGTGTCTTTTTAGGTTTTAATAATGAGGACAATACCAATGCCTCAGTTTCTGGTAATACAATTTCTGTTGATAATGCTTATATCTATGCGAGCAATCCACAAAGCACCTCGATTACGATAGGTGAGAACACTCTTGGAAATGTGGTTCGCTTAGAGGGTAATCCCTATGCATTGTTTACAACCATCCAAGCAGCGGTTGACGCTGCCGAGGCTGGTGATACTGTGCTTGTTGGTGCCGGTACTTATGCCGAACAGGTGGTCATTGATAAAGCTTTGACTCTGCAAGGTCCCAACGCGGATAAGCTTGGTTTCGCTGCGGATCGCGTTGAAGAAGCGATTATTACTTTCCCAGCTAATTTAAGCAGTGACCAAGACTTGGTTAATATCAGCGCTGCTGGCGTTGTTTTTAATGGTTTTACGCTTGACGGCAAGGCTCTTCCTGCTGAACACTTAAGTGAAGGTGTCTACAGCGAAGCCAGCAATGTGACCATAAGCCACAACATTGTGAAAAACTTCACAAAGATTGGTATTCGCTCTGGTGCCGCTTATGGGGGACCCTTTCACGAAAATGTTGTCGTCAAAAACAATAAAGTTTTTAGCGATGAAGCTGCATACGCTTATACTTACTCTGGTGTTTATTTGCAGGGCACGCAGGGCACTGTTGATTCAAACGTAATCACCAATGCCAACCGTGGTTTGCAGATCCAGCCTTATACCAGCCAAAGTGTTACCAAGGGTGTGGTGAGCAACAACACTATTTCTGCTTATCGCACGGGTATTTATTACAACTACTCCGAAAATACCACACAGGTATGGAATTTTACTGATAATGTCTTGAATGCTATTCCCGCTCCATCGGGCGTTACACCCGAAGCCTGGGAAGGTATTTTAACTCAAACTTATAACGGTGGTACACCTAATTTCACGGGTAACACGGTTAACCCTGCTGGTGCAACTTCACCTAATGTTTATTACTATCGCGAAATTAATGTCACCGGCGAGCCAGTTGATCTTGATGCGTTGATTGAACATAACACGCTCGGTAGTGGTATGGTTCGACTTAGAAATGCGGAACAAGTAATTTTAAGAGACCTGTTTGCAAGCATTCAGATTGCTTTGAACAATGCCCAGGATGGACAAGCGGTTATGGTTTACCCTGGTACATATCTTGAAAATGTTGATTCTGGTAATCGTATCTTGAAGAATATCTCTGTCATTGGTGTTCCAGCAACTGATGATAGCTTGCCTGTCATACGAGGTTCTCTAAAACTTGGCGCACCACGAACCGTTGGTGGTGATTATGCCCAAAAGAATACAGCAGTTGAAAACCTGCGTATTGAAGCTGATATCAATGTCACTAATCTCCTCGACACGACAAGACATGCTCTATGGGTAGAAAACTTTGAAGGTGCCCAATTACGTAATCTCCAGTTGATCGGTACTGGCGAGGAAATGTTCGAAATCCAATATGGCTTAAGTCTTGGTGGACGTTCTAAAGACTACACACTTGAAAATGTGACCATTGAAAACTTCCTTTTGGGTGTTTATGGCCGTGCTTTGAATATGCAAGTTGTTGAATCACAGATTTCACACATCGAAGCGGGTATCAACATCATGGGAGGTGGAAATCTTTCTATAGTTGATTCCCAAATTGTGACCGAAGTAAAGACTGGTGCAAAAGATCTTTATGCGGTTCGTTTTGGAGAAGGAAATGTCACTGGTACGCCAGGAGTATTGGACTTTAGTGTTTCCAGGTCAACTCTTTCGTTGAACAACCCAGACAACATAGTTCCGGATGAAGGCAAGTACATGCGGTCCATCGTCCTGAGAGGCAATGCTGGCGGCATCATGAATGTTACTCAAAGCAACATTCCTCAGGGTATTTTGAACATTGCATCTGTCCCGGTTGAAGCATCGGCGAACTATTGGGGACACGCTGAGACACCGGTTGAGGAAATAGACCATGTTGGTTTGGTCAATTTCTGTGGTTGGTTGGATGCCCCAGCTCCTGGTGGCACGCTAACCGGCAACATGGTAAAAAACACCAACACGGGCACGCTTTACTGTAGCTTGGGTGAAGCTGTGGCTGGAGCTACTGCCGGTGACACCTTGCAACTGCTGGGTGATGTTGTTGAGCCACAGCCTCTTGAAATTACCAAGAGCCTGACCATTGACACCAATGGTAAGACACTTTCGAATATTATCGCAAATCAAGGTGATAAATTCATTCGTGTGAAGAATTCTGCTGAAGTCACCATTACTGGAAGCGGTCTCATTAAAACCAGTGGCGCAGAAGACCCAAATGACGCCAATGCTGAAAAGAAGGGTTACGCCGTCAGAGTTGAAGGGGGAGCCAAGGTCACACTTGATGGCGCAACTCTATATGGCGGTTACTTTGCCGTAGAGGTCGTTGGTGACAACACCGCTGATCAAATCAGCGAATTTACTATGAATAGTGGTACCGTAAACAGAGGCGTTTTTGTCAGGCAGAAAGGTGCCACTGTTACCATTAACGATGGCACGATTAACAATGCCGGAGGATTGTTTGCGCCTATTCAAGGCCATGGAAGCGCAGGACAGGGAGGAACGACCATTACAATCAACGGTGGTACCCTGAATTGGGAAGGCGGTATTGGCATTTATCATCCCCAGGACGGTGTTCTTAACATCCATGGTGGGGTGATTAATGGCCATGATGGTATTGAAATGAAAGCCGGCACGCTGAACATGACCGGCGGCACGGTGAACGCGAACGGTCCGTTGGAGGATGATCCACCATCTACCGGAAGCAGTTCAACGGAAACAGGTGATGCCATTTATGTAGCGGTGATTGATGCCTACACCGGCGAGATCCACATCAACATTACGGGTGGCACGCTGAACAGTACCAATAACTACTCTGTGCGTGTGAAGAGGTTTGGCGATGAAAACAAGCTCAAGTCGCTTGTGGTCCATAACACCAATGTTAACAATAAGATTTCCAATAGCACCTCGGTGATGCTGGATGCTTCTGCCAACTGGTGGGGCACAGCAGACGGACCAGAAGGGCAATACACGGGTCTCGTAAAATACTGCGGTCATTACGATGCCCCCATACCTGATGGAAACTTGGTTTATGGCAGCAGAGTTAAAAACGAGACGACCTCGGCGCTCTATTGTAGTATTCAGGAAGCTGTTGATACCGCCACGGCTGGTGATACACTGACCTTAGAAGCCGGCACCTTTGCGGAACAGGTGGTCATTAATAAAGCTTTGACCCTGCAAGGTCCCAACGCCGATAAGTATGGTTTTGCTGAGGATCGCGTTGAAGAAGCGGTTATTACTTACCCTGAGGACATTGTTTGGGAGCACTCTGATGAACTGGCTAACCTGGTCAAAGTGGCTGCTGATGGTGTAACCATCAAGGGTATCAAGATGGTGGAAACGCCATTGGCCCGAAGCCATCACTCCAGTTTAATCTTTACCTGGAGCGCGAATGACCTGGTGGTTCAGAACAACGTGCTCTTAGGAACGACTATCCCGGTGTACCGTAGTGCTGCAGACCCGGTCAAACTAGACAACAGTGGTTGGCTGATTGAAGGCAACTTAATCGATGGTTTAACAAATGTCAACAGTCGATATGGTCGCGGTGTGTATATATGGAAAACAAGAGCTGATGTCGTCAACAACCGTATTGTTAATACAAATGTTGGCGTCCAAATCCTGCCCAATGGATTGAATGGTGGAGGAACCGTCAAAGAAAATGTGATTATGGCTGGTTCCCAAGGCTTGTATCATAACAATGCAGACAAAGGCGCAGGAGATTGGAGTTTTGTAGGCAATACAATTTCCATGGCACCAAACACGAGAGAAGCACAAGATGTTTATGGACCTTATAATGACACGCATTCAAAAGTTCTATTCCGTCTCATTGATATTATCAATTTAGGCGGGTCGGGAACTGGGGTTACACCTAAGGTTAGCTTCTTGCAAAACAATTTTGATGGAAGTACTGTTGCTAATTCTGAAAATCATGTGGAAAAAAGCGTTGGTATCTACTTGCGGGGTACTGTAGCAGCTGATGCTTCGATCACAATACATGAGAATGCTTTTGTGAATATAGAAGCAGAGAATGGTTTGTTGAGGGATGGCACTAACGCTGTCGCCAATGTGGATGCTTCTGGTAACTGGTGGGGTAGTAATGACTACGCAACTGTTAAGGGCTTGTTCTCAGATCCTTTAATTAATAGCATTGACATCACACCTTGGCTGGATTCGGGTGAAGATGCCGATACCGTAAAAGCTGGTTTCCAAGCAACCAAGAGCCACTATCATGTTGTCGAAGAGGGCTTACAGCTTGGTGAAAAGACCCGCATTCAGGAAACGATTGACATGATCTCGGGCAGTACGGTTACCGTACATGCCGGTACTTATGCCGGTGGCTTCACGGTCAATAAAGCCCTCAACCTGGAAGGACCAAACAAGGGTATTGACCCCGTGAACGGCACGCGCGTAGCGGAAGCCGTCTTACAAGGGGATGCGGTGATGACCGTCGACGCTGCCAATGTGGTGGTGGATGGCTTCAAGTTTGACAAGACCCAACTGAACGCGCTTCAGGCAACCGCGGTGAAGAACAATATCTTTACCAAACCCACGGACAAGAGCCACGCTATCGCGCTCGGCTTGGAAGCCGATGGTGGCGTTGACCCCCTGAACGCGGCTTATACGTTTGAACAAAACCAATTTACGGACACTACACCGGAATATTTGAAAGTTTTCTTGCCTACTGCAGCGACCGAAGCCCAGACGACGGCCATGAACGCCATCTTCAAAGCGGTGAGCGATCCGGCTGCCGTGGCGATGTATGTGCCCGACACAATTAATCCCTACGCCTATATCGCGGGTTTGCGCCCGGTGGGTGTGGCAGATGAATACGCTGTGGAATGGAACCAGACCCTGGATGTTCTGGCTGCGGACGGCGTGCTCAAGAACGACACGGATCCCAACGGCTTGCCTTTGACGGCGACCAAGGTGAGCGATCCTCAAACTGGCACCTTGATTTTCCGCGCGGATGGCAGCTTTAGCTATGTGCATCCTGGTGGTGAGTACTTTACGCCGGTAACCTTTACTTATACCGTGAGCAATGGCGTTGTGACCAGTGAGCCGATTACGGTGACCTTGAATGTGACCTACAGTGTCGGCTTTAAGGATGGCGGTGCAATTTATATTGCAATGAACCGAACCGATGGTAAGCACCTTTTGGGTGTCTCCGGCGACTTTACTGTTGAAGGCATGTTCGTAAAGGACGCTCAAAGCCTTGAGATGAAGCTGTATGCTGGTGAGGTTGATAATCCTCAACTGCTTCAGACCAACACGATTAAATCGATGGACGTCTTTGGACCAACCGCTGATAACTTTACCTCTTCCTTTGATATTTTTGGCGCCTACACCTCCAGCAGCTGGGAAAACGTGAAGGAAACCGAGTACGGACAAACCGTTCCCGCGACCCACGTTATCGCTACCGTGACGATGCCCAATGGTTACACCTTTAGCCGCACGGCCATGATTAACAACAGCCGCGACATCATCATCCGTGGTGATATCGCCCCGCAAGACTTTGGTTACGCTGCCTTTAGTGGCGTGCGAGGTGTGAGCGCTGGCTTTGAGATTACCGACATGGGTAACCTGCGCGGCGCGCAATCGCTGGTTGTGAAGCTTTATGGCAATAATACGGCTGGTGATGAAGTCTTGTTGCAAACCAATACCGCTATTTTGGCTAGTGGTCAATTTGAAGACTTCCTCGAATTCTCGACCCCCTTTGATATCTACGGCAATTTTGACTATGCTGCGGATGGTTATTGGACGAACGTGCGTCAACGTGAATATGGCCGAAATATTGATCCGACCTGTGTGGAAGCGACGGTTGAATTCCTCAATGGCACTACCAAAACTGCACGGAACTGCAACCCGACCGGTGACAACCGTGTTATTCCGAGTGGTAGTGCATCATACTATGTGCATCCTACGAGAGACTATCTGGGTGTATCGGTTGATGTGAGGTTTAAGAATTTTGTAGCGGCCGATGCTGAGTCAATTAAGATTGAACTTTTTGGTGATCAAGAAGGCACAAGCGTACTCTTGCAGACCAATGAAGCAATCTTGACTTTACCCGCCTTTCAAGGCGATGTGAGAAGTTTAACCTCTCCATTCAACATCTTTGGACAATATTTACCCAGCTCATGGACGAATACCCGCAATGATGAGTTTGGTCAAACTGTACCTGTGAGCCACGTTCTGGCTACGGTCACATTTGCTGATGGAACCGTGTTGACCCGTGTTTTGCCTATCCGCTTGGAGCGAAGTTTGATTATCCGTGGTGATATCCAAGCTGAAGACTTCGGCTATGTGGCTCAGAACGATGTTTACGGTGTGACTGCTGGCTTCGGTATTATTGACCGCGGCAGTTTGTATCGTGCTCAGAGTATTGTCGTCAAACTTTACGCTGGCGAGAACGGCGACCAATTGTTACAGACCAACACGGCTATTTTGGAAGGCGATAAGTTCAAGGACTTTACAAATTTCTCAACCCCATTCGACATCTTTGGCGACTTTGATTATGTTGCGGATGGTTACTGGACCAATGTACGCGAAGATGAGTATGGCCAAAATGTGGTGCCGACCTGTGCGGAAGCCACGGTTGAATTCTTCAATGGCACCACCAAGACTGCCCGCAACTGTAACCTGACTGGTGACCGCGAAATTATCCTGCGTGGTGAGTTGACGGTGATGGATTTCTATTACGCTTACAACGCTCCTATGAAGGGCGTGAGCGCGGATATGAAATTGACCGACGCGACTTCTGATGACGCAGTTTCGATTGTGGTTGAGCTCTTTACCGGTGAGGAAGGCGCTTACCAACTCTTGCAAACCAATACGGCGAATCTTGAAAAATTCAATGCCGCTTCAATCTTTACCTCGCCCTTTGATATCTATGGCACCCGTAATTATGTGGGTAGCTCATGGGCTAACGTGCGAGAGACTGAATATGGTCAAGATGTCATCCCAACGCGTGTTTTGGCGACTGTGACCCTGAAAAATGGCAAGGTCCTGACGGCTGAAAGATTGATTTTGACCGGCGACCGTGACCAGATTGTTCCTTCAGTTGTTGCTGAAGATTTTACTTACGGTGCTTGGTCTGGAATCAAGGGCGTGAACGCTGGCTTCCATACCGTCAACTTTGACCTTGGTCAGGCTGTTGACGTGAAGGTCGAGCTTTTCAGTGGCGCAGATGGCGACGTCTTGATGCAGACCGACACCTGGATCAAGGAAAATGACGCTTGGGCAGGAATGCAACAATACTCTGCCCCGTTTGATATCTTTGGCACATTCGATTACGTTGCCGATGGCTATTGGACGAACGCACGTGAGACTGAATATGGTCAGACCGCTATTCCGAGGCGTGTGTTGACCACGATTACCTTACCTGGTGATGTGGTTGTGACTGCTGAAAATACCAATCTAACCGGCGACCGCCGCTGGATAGTGAGCACGCTGGATGAGGAAATCCGCACAGCGAAAGAGTATACCTATACACCTCCTTACGTTTACGTGGGAGATATCACCTTTGACGATGCCGAGAACCTGTATCACGGCACTTATACGCCAAAGCAGTTCTTTGACAAACGAGCGACCTTTGACCTGGCGCGCTACCTGGGTGCCTTGCACCGACAGGCGATAAGCACGGTTCAGAAGATCACTTTTGAAGGTGTGGAATACACCTGGCAAGAAGTTGAGCCTATTCTGAAGGGCAGCAACTGGCGCAAGAATGATGACAGCACAATCACCTTGGTGAGAGTAGTTTCTGATATGGTGATTGCTGGTGAAATTGAGGAGAATGAAATCTTCTCGATGGTGCTCAGTGATGGCCATAACACCGAAACTGTACGCTTCAAGTTTACTGTTACCAACACGCTGGATGCTGAAATCGGCTCTGGCTTTGACTATGAATACTCTGATGAATATGAATATGTTGGTGCACGCGAATTTGACGACCCCAACAACATCTACACTGTGACCTATCCTGAGACCCAGGTCAATCCGCACGCGATGTACGATCTGGCGCGCTACCTTGGCGCGTTATATCGCCAGGATGGTGCAACCGTTAGCAGCATTGAATACAAGGGTGTGAAATACACCTGGAACGCAGAAGGTACTTTGCTTGGCAGCAACTGGGAAGATGACGAAGGCAATACTTTGGTTAGCGTGATTACCGCTGACTTCTTAAGTGGCGCGATTGATCCTGCTGTTGGTATCGTTCTGACGGTGAGTGACGGTATCCATACCGAAACCGTGACCTTCAAAATGGTTATTAACAACGTTGCCCCTGTGGCTGTTGATGATGCCTACGCAACCGATGAGGATGTCACCTTGACTGTGGCGGCGGCTGATGGTGTGCTGAAGAATGACACCGACGTGAGCCCCTTGACTGCTGAGTTGGTTGAAGGACCTGCCCATGGCTGGGTTGAATTGGCAGAAAACGGTAGCTTTAAGTACATGCCTGAAGCCAACTGGCATGGTGAAGATAGCTTCACGTACAAAGCCTTTGACGGTGAATGGTATAGCAATATTGCGACCGTGACCATTACGGTTAAACCTGTTCAGGATGCCCCAGTGGCAGAAGACCAGGCAGTGACCACACCTGAAGACACTCCGATTGTGATCACCTTGCTTGCTACCGATGCAGATGGCGACGCATTGACCTACGAAATTGTCGCTGGACCTACAAATGGAACGGCAACATTGGTCGGCAATGTGGTTACCTACACACCCAATGCGAATTGGCACGGTGTAGACAGCTTCACCTTCAAAGCCAATGATGGCACGACGGATAGCAATATCGCGACTGTGACCATCACTGTGACGGATGTGAAGGACGATGTGGTAGCCAATGATGACGCATACAGCGTTATTCAGGGCAAAGTTTTGACGGTTGCCGCACCTGGTGTGCTCGAGAATGATGAAGACATTGATGAAAATGTGATGACTGCTACCCTCAAGACACCTGCTGCAAATGGTACGGTTATCTTGAAGTCTGATGGCAGTTTTGTTTACACACCCAATCCTGATTTTAGTGGTACGGATACATTTGAATACACACTGGTAACCAGCCCAATGATTAACGGAACTGGCTTATGGAGGGCTGACGCGACTGTTACGATTACGGTTTATGGAAAGCCAGTAATCAGCTCGGATGACATTGAAGGACCCTATCATGTGGGTAAGCAGCAGCTGTATCATGTGAGCTTGTCGAATCCTGCCAATGGTATGGAATACAACCCAGTGAGTGTTGAGATTGTCGCCGAAGGCATTAAATTTACAGACTTCGAAAAGATCGAACTGCAACATCCGGATGGTTCAGACAACTGGTTTGACCTTGTTGCGATGGGCTTGATTGTTGAAGAAGGCAACAACCTGGTGATGCGCACGCCAGTTATTGATGGCATGCCGATTGAACCCGGGTTTGACTACACTTTGACCTTCCGCGTGACCTTCAAGACCGCTGGACAATATCCTGTTACCGGAACTTTGTACTACTATCCAGATTCGAATGGAAATGATTATGGCGCGCCCTTTGAGGTGGCAAAATTCACATCGACGATGGTTGTGCTGGAAGCGAACCCAGTTGCGGTTAATGACGCTTATGAGACCTTTATTGGTGAGACCTTGAGCGTTGCGGCACCTGGCGTTCTGGCGAATGACACCTTTGCCGGACCAGAAGCTTTGGTTGCCGAGCGCGTAACGAGCGTTAGCAATGGCACTCTGGAATTTAACCCAGACGGCAGCTTTACATATGTACCCAATGCTGGCTACTATGGCACAGACAGCTTTACCTATAAGGTGACGGCGGCTGGCCAGGTTAGCAATGT
The DNA here is from genome assembly GCA_002409625.1 of Anaerolineaceae bacterium UBA5404. Lineage (GTDB taxonomy): Bacteria > Chloroflexota > Anaerolineae > Anaerolineales > Anaerolineaceae > Mesolinea. The sequence goes on from DHNY01000003.1 coordinate 92,198, forward strand.
GGCAACGGTGGAAATCAATGTTTACACCAAGCCCACAATCAGCTCGGATAACATTGAAGGACCGTATTATGTCGGTTACGAGCAAGAATATCACATGAAACTGGCCAATCCGGCTGGTGGCAAGACTTACAACCCGGTCCAGATTGAAATCTTTGCAGAAAATGTGGTTTTGGATGACATTGAGACCATCAAGGTTGAGCATCCTGCCCAAGCTGGCGAATGGATTGATCTGAAACCCTTAGTTGTGGCAGATGCCGGTGGTTTGAGACTGGTTACCCCGATTGTGCCCCTGCCGATTGAGCCTGATAATGACTATACATTGACCTTCCTGGTTGAGTTCAAAAAGGAAGGCACCTATCCTGTGACCGGCACCTTATACCACTATCCTGCTTCGGATGGAAGTGATCACGGTGACGCGGTCGCGGTAGCAGACTTTAGCTCTGAAATGGTGGTGTTGAAAGACATCCCCGTGGCTGTTGATGATGCCTATGAAACCGATGAAGACGTTACCTTGACCGTTTCTGCCGCGAATGGTGTGTTGAAGAATGACACCTTGAACGCGCTTGGCACCTTGACGGCTGTTCTTGTGGAAACGGTTGATGCCGCTCATGGCACGCTGACCTTTGCGCCTGATGGTAGCTTTGAGTTCGTACCTGTTGCCAACTGGCACGGCACGACGACCTTTACCTACAAGGCGACGGATGGCAAGCACGAGAGTGCACCTGCAACCGTGACGATTGTTGTGAAGGATGTGAAAGATCCCGTCCAAGCTGTGGATGACGAATATGAAACCAACGAAGACACAGTGTTGACCGTTGCCGCTCCTGGCGTTTTGGACAATGATATCGATGTTGATAATAACATCCAGAAGGCGTATGTCCTGACTCAACCAGAAAATGGCGCGGTTACCATGACGCAAGATGGTGGTTTCGTTTATACACCAAAGGCTGACTTCAATGGAACAGATACCTTTACCTATGAATTGGCAACATTCCCGAGAACAAATAGCGAATGGACTGATTCTGCAACTGTAACGATTACAGTCAAACCTGTCAACGATGCCCCAGTTTTGGATGACCTAACTGGTGCAGAGATTCCTGTGAACGTTGCTTACACGTTTACCGCGAGTGGCAGCGATGTGGATGGCGATACCTTGACCTTCAGCCTGAAGAATGCTCCTGCTGGTGCCGCGATTGATGAAAGCACCGGTGACTTTAGCTGGACACCTGGATGGGATGACCTGGGCGCGAACACCTTCCAGGTTTGCGTCTCTGATGGTGAACTTGAGGTCTGCAAAGACATTACCTTGACAGTCACCAACGTCAACACCCTTGACGAAGAAATTGGAACCATCAAAGACTACGCCTACACCCCACCTTACGCCTACGTGGGCGATATCAGCTTTGATGATACGACCAATACCTACCATGGTATTTACACCCCGGCTCAATTCTTGGACAAACGAGCGACCTTTGATCTGGCACGCTTGTTGGGTGCCTTGCACCGCCAGGATGGCTCAACGGTTCAATCCATAACTTTCAATGAGAAGGTTTACACCTGGAAATTTGATCCACCTGATCATCCAGAACTGAAGGGTAGCAACTGGCGTGATGAGAACATGAAGACTTTGGTTAGCCAGGTCTCAGACATGGTCATCGCTGGCGACATTGTTGAAGAACAAGCCATTACGATGGTTGTGACCGATGGTCATAACACCGAAACGATCATCTTCAAGTTCACCGTGACCAACACGCTGGATGCAGAGATCGGCTCTGGCTTTGATTATGAATACGATCCTGCATACAACTATGTTGGCGCACGTGAGTTTGACGATTCCAACAATATCTACACCGTGACCTATGATGAGACTCAGGTTGCCCCGCATGCTATGAACGATCTGGCTCGCTACCTTGGCGCTTTGTATCGCCAGGATGGCGCTACCGTACGCAGCATTGAATACAAGGGCGTTACTTATACTTGGGATGCTGAAGGTACTTTGGTAGGTAGCAACTGGAAGGATGCAGACGGCAAGACCTTGGTTAGCGTGATTACTGCTGACTTCTTGAGTGGCACGATTAATCCTGATGTTGGTATCGTTTTGACGGTTGCAGATGGCATTCATACCGAAACCGTGACCTTCAAGATGATCATCACCAACGTTGCGCCAGAGCTGGCTCCCATTGAAGGTGCGACTATTCCTGAACTGGTTGAATACACTTTCACTGCAACCGCCAGCGATGTTCCAACTGCAACCTTGACCTTTAGCCTGGTTGGCGCTCCTGAAGGTGCAATGATTGATGGTTCAACGGGTGTCTTTACCTGGACGCCCACCGAAGCCCAAGGTCCTGGCACCTTTAGCTTCACCGTGAAAGTCTGTGATAATGGTACGCCGGTACTCTGTGACCAAAAGACCTTTGAGGTTGATGTGAAGGAAGTTAATATTCCTCCTGTACTTGCTGAAATCGGCGATAAGACCGTGGTTGCGACCGAAGAATTAACCTTTACTGCAACCGCGACGGATGAGGACATTCCTGTTCAAACCCTGACCTTTAGCTTGAAGGATGCTCCTGTTGGTGCTGAAATCGACGCAACCACCGGTGTCTTTACCTGGACTCCGACCGCTGCCCAGGTTGGCGACCACACCTTTAAGGTTTGTGTCTCTGACGGTGTGGCTGAGGTCTGTGAAGAAATCACCGTGACGGTTGAAGAAAGTGTCGTGGTCAATTTGCCTCCTGTGGCTGTTGCTGACGCTTATGAAACCAATGAAGACGTGGCTTTGATCATCGCCGCTCCTGGTGTGCTTGAGAATGATAGCGATCCCAACGGTGATGCAATAACTGCAATCCTGGTTTCTGAACCCGAACATGGTACGCTGGCTTTGGCTGCTAATGGTGGCTTTGTTTATTCACCTAATGCTGACTGGAACGGCACGGACACCTTTACTTACAAAGCCAGCGATGGCACATTGGAAAGCGAAGATGCAACCGTAACGATTACCGTCAATCCTGTCAATGATGCGCCTGTTGCTGTAGATGACGCTTACACAGTAGCTGAAGATACCTTGCTTAGCATTGCAGCCCCCGGTGTGCTTGCCAATGACTATGATGTGGACGGCGATGTTTTGAATGCCACAGTTCGCACCAACCCAAGCCACGGTACGCTCTCGTTTACATCTGATGGATCCTTCACTTACATGCCTGATCCTGACTGGCACGGTACGGATAGCTTCACCTACAACTTGATTACCCATCCTGCACCTACCAGCGGATGGACTGATTGGGCGACTGTAACCATTACAGTGACCCCAGTCAACGACGCTCCAGTGCTTGACCCGATTGCTGATGCGACAATTCCTGAAATGGTGGCTTACACCTTCACCGCAACCGCGACGGATGTGGATAGCACCAACCTGACCTTTAGCTTAGTCAACGCTCCTGCTGGTGCGACGATTAATGCCTCTACCGGTGTCTTTACCTGGACGCCTACTGAAGCACAAGGTCCTAATGTGTTTACCTTTACCGTCAAGGTCTGTGACGATGCAACACCTGCTCTGTGTGACCAACAAGATGTGACCCTGTCCGTGTTGGAAGTCAACCGTGCACCTGAAATCGAAGATATTGAGGACCAGGAAGTGACTGTGGGTGAGGAACTGACCTTTACCGCTGTGGCGAGTGATCCAGACCTGCCAGCTAATACCTTAACCTTCCGCTTGGAAGAGGCTCCTGCTGGTGCGGCAATCGATCCGACTACCGGTAAATTCACCTGGACACCAGTTGAAAGCCAGATCGGCGAGCATGAGTTCTACGTCTGCGTGACTGATGGACAACTGAACACTTCCACACTCGTCAAGGTTACGGTCAAGCAAGGTCATGTCAATACACCGCCCGTGGCAGTTGCCGATACCTATGCTGTTGATCAGGACCAAGTCTTGACTATTGCAGCGCCTGGTGTTTTGGCAAATGACACGGATGCCGACAATGATACGCTAACTGCAATATTGGTTAGCACGACCTCCAACGGTACCTTGACTTTCAAGGCGGATGGTAGCTTTGTTTACACGCCGAATGCAGGTTTTGAAGGCCTTGACACCTTCACGTACAAAGCCAATGATGGCAAGGCAGACAGCAATGTTGTAACTGTTACGATTACGGTTCGCAAGGTTGAACCTGTAATGCCATATCAAATGTACTACCCTGTTATTTTCCAGGGCTGGTAAACATTAGCTAAACCCTAGTTAGTCAAAAGGCGTCCCGCAAGGGACGCCTTTTCTTTTAACGAACAATGCAATGTGAAAAAGGGTGTTTAGATGGGGGATGTCGTATTAATGATGTATACAAATCGTTAATGTTAGTTAATGCTAACAATCCTTGCGCTCCTGGAAATTAGGCGTATAATATAAGAAAAGTTAGGCAAGCCTAACAAATGAAAGGAGAACAAGATGACACCAAACAAAGAAGATTACATCAAAGCTATTTATCACCTCGGTGGTGCAGATGGTTTGGTTGGCACAAAGCAAATTGCTGATGCGCTCAACATTTCTCTGGCTTCTGTTAGCGAAATGCTCGGCAAATTGGGCCGTGACGGTTTGCTTGAGTACGAAGCCTACAAAGGCAGCAAACTGACCGAAAAAGGGCTGCAAATGGCACTCGCGCTTATTCGGGGTCATCGCCTGTGGGAAGTTTTTCTCATCCGTCATCTCGATTACAGCTGGCGTGAGGCACATGAAGATGCCGAGCTTTTGGAGCATATCTCACCGCAACGCCTGACCAGTCGTTTGGATAAGTTTCTTAACTTTCCTGCTTATTGTCCGCATGGCAGTGCCATACCCAACTCTGATGGGCAGATGAACAAAAGTTCACTTCAAAGTCTGGATCAGCTTTCGGTAGGGGAAAGTTCCAATATCCGAATGGTTGTTGAGGATAATGAGCTCATGGATTATTTGCAGGGTTTGGGCATTGAGATTGGCAGTTCAGTAACAGTTATCGAAATCGGTGCTTATGAAGGTCCTTTCACGCTTGCCCTAAAGGATAGACAAATACAACTAAGTCATAAGGCAGCCTGCCAAATTTATGTAGATCAGGTTACGCAATCATAAAAATATATGGAGAATTATCATGAAAAACACAACAAAACTATTTACCAGCATCGCTTTGGTCTTGATGCTTTTCCTGCCAGCTTGTGCAAAGCCAGCTTCAACAACTAACCCTGTTTCTAACCCGAATTCGGATGAAAAAGTGCTCAACGTTGTTGCCACAACAACCATGCTGGCTGACCTCAGTCGTGTGATTGGTGGCGACAAGGTTTCCGTTAGTGGTTTGATGGGACCAGGCATTGACCCTCATCTTTATAAAGCCAGTGCCGGGGATGTATCACTCATGCAAAAGTCGGATGTAGTCGTATACAACGGTTTGCACCTTGAAGGCAAAATGGGCGAAATTTTCGAAAACCTAACTGGTCAGGGATACACCGTTATTTGTGTTGGAGATGGCATTGATCAATCCAAACTGCTCGGCTGGGAAGAAGACGATGCATTGCATGATCCTCACATCTGGTTTGATGTTGCCTTGTGGAAAGAAGCCGCCAAAATGGTTGCTGATGGGTTTTCTAAAGCCGCTTCCGACCATGCAGCTTATTTTCAAGCTAACTATAAGAGCTATCTGAAGGCATTGGATGAAACCGATGCTTATATTCGCAATCGCGTTCAGGAGGTGCCAGAACCAGCCCGCGTTTTGGTAACCGCACATGATGCCTTTAATTATTTTGGCACGGCATACGGATTTGAAGTGCGCGGTTTGCAAGGCATCAGCACCGATGCTGAAGCTGGTACCGCGGATGTGAGTGATTTGGCAGCTTTTATTGTCGAGAGGCAAATCAAAGCCATCTTTATCGAGTCTTCTGTCCCGCCAAAAACCATTGAAGCGCTTCAGGCTGCCGTAAAAGCCAAAGGCTTTGATGTTGCTATTGGTGGCGAGCTGTATTCTGACTCTTTAGGTGGTGTCGGTTCAGGCGCGGAAAGCTACATTCAAACCATCAAAGCAAATATTGACACCATTGTCGATGCCTTAAAGTAAAGCTTGAACAATTTTTTTGAAAGGAATAGCGTTATGGACACCAAAATACAAAATGTTGCCGTTGAAGTGGAAGATCTCACCGTTGCCTATGATGTAAAACCGGTTTTGTGGGACGTAGACCTCAAAATTCCGCGGGGTCAACTGATGGCAGTGGTCGGACCGAATGGTGCCGGGAAAACCACCTTGATTAAAGCAATGCTTGGCTTACTCAAACCCATTTCTGGATTGGTAAGGTTTGTAAACGGTGCCCATAACGATATTTAGCAGTTCCGAAATCGCATCGCTTATGTGCCCCAAAGTGGCAGTGTGGATTGGGATTTTCCGGCTACTGTTTTGGATGTTGTGTTGATGGGAACCTATGGCAAGCTGGGGTGGATTAAACGCCCGCGCAAAACAGATATTGAACTGGCCAGGCAGACCCTGAAAAAGGTGGGTATTGCGGGATATGCATCCAGACAAATTAGCCAGCTTTCTGGTGGGCAACAACAGCGGGTCTTTCTAGCGCGCGCCTTGGTTCAGGAAGCTGAGGTCTACTTTATGGACGAGCCCTTTAAAGGTGTGGATGCCAAGACTGAAAAGGCAATTGTTCAGCTTCTTAAGGAGTTAAAAGAACGGGGTAAAACTGTGATTGTGGTCCATCATGATTTGCAAACAGTGGCTGATTATTTTGATTGGGTTACGCTAATCAACCTGCGGGTGATTGCCAGTGGTCCGGTTGAGGAGGTTTTTCATGAGGAAAACCTCAAAAAAGCTTACCGAAGCAGCGCACGTTTATTGAAAGCGACGGTGTGACATGGCTGCTTTTTTAGGTATCCTGGGTGATTACACTTTTCAAACCGTTGCGTTGGGTTCAGCTTTACTGGGACTGATTAGCGGCGTTTTGGGATGTTTTGCCGTTTTGCGGAAGCAAAGTTTGTTGGGTGATGGTGTTTCTCATGCCGCTTTACCTGGGGTGGTGATGGCTTTTATCTTGCTCCAAAGCAAAAACACGGAAGTCTTGTTATTTGGAGCTCTTTTATCAGGCTTATTAGCCACCTTTATTATTTTAGGCATTATGCGTTATTCAAGAATTAAATTTGACAGCGCTTTGGCTTTGGTTATGGCTGTGTTTTTTGGCTTGGGTTTGGTTTTGCTGACCTATGTGCAAAAAATCCCCAATTCCAATCAAGCCGGACTCAACCGCTTTATTTTTGGGCAGGCTTCCACATTATTGCAGAAAGACATCATCATCATGGCCATTTGTGGCGCGGTTTTGTTGCTTTTGGTGGGCTTATTCTGGAAGGAGTTCAAACTCTTTAGCTTCGACAGCGATTTTGCCCAAAGCCTGGGTTTTTCGCCTAAATACCTGAACATGCTGCTCTCTTTTATGATTGTGTTGGCAATTATTATTGGGCTGCAAACCGTGGGTGTTATTTTGATGAGCGCGATGCTGATTGCGCCGGCTGTTGCTGCCCGCCAATGGACCAAGCGCCTCTGGGTGATGGTCTTGCTCTCAGCGATTTTTGGTGCGATTTCTGGTGTTGTTGGAACAGCCTTAAGCTCACTTTATGCCAAATTACCAACCGGTCCTGCAATTGTGGTGTGTGTGAGTGTGTTTGTCTTGATGAGCGTTTTGTTTGCGCCTGGCAGAGGTGTCATTCACCGTCTTTACCAGCGCAGAAAAAGCCGGCTTTTTTACCGAATGGAAGGAGCGAAACATGTCTCCACAGATTGAAATTCAACTGATTGCCGTTATTGTGGCGGTGGCTTGTGCCTTGCCCGGTGTTTTTCTGGTGCTGCGCAAGATGTCGATGATGACCGATGCCATAACCCATACCATTTTGTTGGGCATCGTGATTGGCTTCTTTGTGACGCATGATTTATCCTCACCATTACTTATTGTGGGGGCAACTTTGGTTGGTGTGGCAACGGTTTTGCTGACAGAAGTGCTTGACCGAACCAAACTCGTGGCTGGAGATGCCGCCATTGGCATCGTTTTCCCTTTGCTTTTTTCAATCGCAATCATTTTGATTACGCGGTATGCCGGTTCGGTGCATTTGGATACCGACTCGGTGCTTTTAGGTGAGCTGGCGTTCGCGCCTTTTGACCGTATGGTGGTTAATGGTGTGGATATCGGTGCGAAGGGCATTTATAGCAGTGCTGCGATTTTAATGATTAATCTGATCCTTATTATCGTCTTTTTCAAAGAACTCAAGATTGCCGCTTTTGATCCAATGCTGGCAGCAGTTTTAGGCTTGGCACCGGCGGTCATCCATTATGGTTTGATGACGATGGTTTCGTTTACCACTGTTGGCGCTTTTCAGGCGGTTGGCTCCATATTGGTGGTGGCATTTATGATTGGGCCACCGGTAACAGCCTATTTACTGACCGACGATCTCAAATGGATGCTCATCTTAAGTGCCGGCATAGGCGCAATTAATGGCATTTTAGGCTATCAACTCGCCGCCTGGCTGGATGTTTCTATTGCGGGTAGCATGGCGGTGATGACGGGGCTGGTCTTCTTTATCGTCTTCATTTTCTCCCCGCAGAGAGGGTTGTTGAGTACGGTTCGAAGACGTCACACGCAAAAGATTGCGTTTGCCAAAATGACGGTTTTGTTCCATCTCTACAACCACGAAGGTAGCCAAAATGAGGCAAAAGAAGCAGGTTTAGAAAGTTTGCAAAATGAATTGCGGTGGAACCCTGACTTTTACAAAAGAATTCTGGATAGCCTGCACAGAGACGGAAACATTGTTTTTGTGGATCACTTGGTCCAGCTGACTGAAAGTGGCAGAGCGGAAAGTGTCGCGAAGTATGAAGCTCTTTTTGTCGAATAAAAAACGTAGAAATCACCAAGCCATAAAAATCACCTCCGTTTCAGGAGGAGAAATTGAAACGGAGGTGGAAGGATTCGGTAAGAGTTTTGGAGCAAATTTTCGTGTTCAAACTATTAATTTTGTGCTCTTACCATGTGAATGAGCTTGTTTTAGCTAAGGTTGCAAGGGGCATTCGCCTGGGTTGCCGTTGCCACGAGGTCCTTTATTACTGCCTTGCCCTTGGCCCATGCCTTGTCCCTGGCGCATGCCTTGTCCTTGACGCATGCCTTGTCCCTGGCGCATGCCTTGACCTTGATTTCCAAAACCGAAGCCTGTTCCATCTTGAGGTCCGTAGGGAGGTAATTCTCCAGCTTCAATTTTTGCGCGGATGGCATCATATTGTTCTTGAGTGATTAAGCCTTGCTCGAAGCGTTCTTCCAAGCGGGTTAATCGATGTTCAAGACGCTTTGCCTGGCATTCCTCTTCGCTCAAATCTGTGCAATCGCAGGTCTCAAGTCTTGCCTGACGCTGAGCCTGTCGTTCAGCACGCATTTGGTTGCGTTGCTCCATGCGTGTTTCAAAGTCCGTAGGTGATTGAGCATTGCGGCTTACTTCAGGTTCGGGAAGCGGTGCCTCAGGATTGCTGTTTTGTGCTTTGACGACTGAAAAAGCGATGCCTCCTAGTAAAACGAGAGCGGTGAGGGCTGCTATAAAGAGGGTTGTTTTTCTTTGTTTCATAGGTTCCTTTTCCTGTAATTCTTTTCTAAAGACCCAGATTGCAGCCTTTTTTGAATTACACTCTTATGATAACGGGAACTTATTTAGATTTTGTTTAGGAAATAAATTAATCTAAAGGACTGAAGATTAGTGTTTGGGAAGCCTTATTTCAATGGTTGTTCCTTTGCCTATCACCGATTTGAGGCTTATTTCGCCTTTGTGCGCCTTTACGATTTCTTTGGCGATGGCTAATCCTAAGCCACTATGTTGTTCGCTGTGTTGTCTGGCGCGGTCAGCGCGGTGAAAACGCTCAAAAACGTAAGGCAGGTCATCTTCATTGATGCCAGGACCAGAATCGATTACCTCAAGCAATATTTGGTCTTTTTCTTCAGAAGCACGCAGCATAACCAAGCTGCCTTCGGGACTGTATTCAATGGCATTAGACATCAGGTTAGAAAAAACCTGGATCATGCGGTCTTCATCAACCAGAATTTGGGCATTTCCCGGCATTGAACTGAGTTCAAGGCTAATGTTTTTGCGGGCAGCCTGAACTTCAAAAAGTTGGAGACTGTAATTGATCAGCGTGTTTGGGTTTGTTAATTGCAATTGCAAACTCAATTCCCCGGCATCGGCGATTGACAGCAAGCGCAGGTCATTGACAAGGTTAGAAAGCCTGTTGGTTTCATCGGCAATAATCTCCAAGCGTTCCGGGGTTGCTTTTAAATCGCCATCACGCATCGATTCCACATAGCCACCGATGATGGTGAGCGGTGTGCGGAGGTCGTGCGCGATATCAGCGGTCATTTGTTTGCGCAAGCGGTCGCTTTCTTCCAAGCGTTCGCTCATATGGTTAAAAGTTTCAGCAAGCGTGCCAATTTCATCGTGGCTCAATTGAGGCACTTTTGTGTTTAACTCGCGGTTGGCAATGCGCTGACTGGCTTGGGTAAGCGTTTCAAGAGGTTTGGTGATGCCTCTGGCAATGAAAAAGCCAACAACTGCTGCCACGATGGTTGCGCCAAGCAAAGCTAACCATAAGGAACGATTGCTGTTTTTGATGAATTGAGCTTCTGCCAGGCTGTATCCCGGAAATTGGTCCACGGTTAAAAGGTAGCCCACTGTCTTTTTGTCCACAATAATGGGGTCGCTTGATTCAATAACTGCTGTGTTGAGCGCTTTGCCAGCCGGCGTGCCACCCGGTAAGGCGATGATGACGGTGCCATCGGTTGTGGCAAGCCCAAAAAGACGTCCGGGAACGGTTAGGGTATCATCTTCTTCAATTTCCACATCTGTTAAATTGCCGCCTTGTCCAAAGCGTGGTCCTTGTCCAGCATTTTTGCGACCTTGACCCTTACCTTGCATGTTATCCTGCATCATCACGCGTGGCATGCTGTTAAAAAAGAATTCCGCGCCTTGCCATGTTCCGTTTTCCTGATAGTATTCGCTTAAAAGCTGGATGAGTTCCTGCCGCTGGCTATCGATAACGAAATCCGCGAACTGTTTGCTATTAAAGCGATTGAAAACCAAAGCCACAACCGCACCAGTGATAAGCGCGACAATGACAAAGGCGATGGCTAGTTTAACTTTGAGGGTTGTTTTCATGGCAATCTCGGATCGGTTTTTGGGCACCTGCTGCTTATTTGTTTAGGCGATATCCCACACCAAACACGGTTGTGATGAGCTCTGGGTTTGCCGGATCCTTTTCTACTTTAGAGCGCAAGTTACGAATGTGGACGTTGAGTGTGCTTTCCAGCCCCATAAAACCGGTTTCATAGAGGCGGTCAACCAGTTCCGCACGCGTAAAAACTTTGCCTGGCGCGCGCATGAGCGTATGCAAAAGGTCAAATTCTATTGGGGTTAACAAAACGGTTTCATTATTGATGGTCACACTATGGCTGGTGGCATTGAGACTTAATGAGCCAATTTTGATGATTTCCTCTGGCTCGGCGTCGGGGTTGAGTCTGCGCAAGGCAACGCGTACTCGCGCTGCCAGTTCGCGCATGCGAAAAGGCTTAACCACATAGTCATCAGCGCCGAGTTCGAGCCCTTGAATGGTATCGCTTTCTTCAGTTTTAGCCGTAAGGACAATGACGGGTGCCTTGCTTTCTTTGCGAAAAGCCTCCAAAAACTGGTAGCCATCCAGTTTGGGCATCATAATATCCAACAAAATGAGGTCCGGATTTTCATAACGGGCGACAAAGAGCCCTTCTTGGCCGTCTTTGGCAGTAAGCACACGGTATCCTAATTCGCTGAAATATTCCTTGAGCAACCTGCGCAAATTTTCTTGATCGTCAATAATGAGAATTGTTTCTGCCATGGTCTTAAGTATAGCGGAAAATCATTCAGATTTGTGGTAAAGCTTTAGTAAAAAACTTACAAGGCTTCTACTAATTCATGCATGATTTGACTGATATCACCGTTAATGACCACATTTGCCCAATTGTCGTAGGCGGTTGTTTCTTGGTTGATCAAAAGCAATTTATCGCGACGGTAATATCGGACGAGCGAAGCGGCTGGGTAAACCACCAACGACGTGCCCCCTACAATGAGCATATCAGCCCGCAAAATGGCTTTGATGGCTGCGTTGAGCAGCTCTGTGTCAAGCATTTCGCCATAAAGCACCACATCCGGTCGCACAATGCCACCACAGCTGCATCGTGGGACTTCGGTTGCCCTTAAAGCATAAGCCGGGTCATAATCCTTGCGGCACCTTATGCAATAATAACGCTCCATGCTGCCATGTAGCTCAAGCACCTTTTCTGAACCTGCACGCTGGTGGAAGTTATCGATGTTTTGGGTGATCACAGCGCTTAGCTTGCCCATTTTTTCGAGCTTAGCCAGGGCATAATGCGCGGCGTTTGGTTTGGCGTCCGGGAAATAGAGGTTGTCACGCAGATAACTGTAAAAGCCTGCTGGATCAGCTTTGAAAAACGCATAGCTAAGCAGGTATTCCGGCGAGTAATTAAGGTTATGTTCACGATTGTATAGACCGGTGGCAGAACGAAAATCAGGGATGCCTGAAGCGGTACTCACGCCGGCACCGCCAAAAAAGACGATTCGCTCCGATTCCGCTAGCATCTTGAGAGCTTGATCAAAACTGTTTTTCATGATTTTGCTTGCGAATCGGTGGCAGGGACAGCCGTAATCTCAACCTGACCCATTTTTTTACCTAATTTATTGAGTGGCGGGAACCAATTGACCAGCATCGCCACAGAAATGCCGATGAGTGTGTCGCCAACGCGTTCCAAGGTGTAAGCAATGGGCGTTGTATCGGTTGTTTTGAGGGTAATGATGAGAAAAACAATCACCGTAATCGCGATAGGACCCGGCGTTCTTATCCAGATCATCAGCGTCATGAGGGGCAATGAGAGGACTGCAGTGACCAAAAAATATGCCCAATCCATGCGGTCGATGTTGAGCGCCGGGAAAACAAAGGTGAGCACAAGAAAGGCGTACAAACCGGCAATAAGCGTGCCGATAACCCGTTCGCGTGCTGTTTTTGTGGTTGACTTCATGGTGGGTTGCATGCAAACCACTGCCGCAATGCTGCTGTGGTATTGGGTGCCGGTTTTTTGGCGAATGGCTTCAATTAAAAGACAAATGAATATGGCAATCATCGTTTTGATAACGCGCATGCCCGGCGTATTTTTGATTAGAAAAATATTGAGATGGTGGAAAAAGTCCTTCACTTTTTTAGATTTTTCTGGACTTTTTTCGATTTCCTCAAATTCTTGTTTAATCTCATTATCCATAATGACCTATATGCTATATGATACTCTAAGTTGGCGGATTTTGGGGTTTTGACTGTGTGCACCAGGAATTGCTGGCGTGGGAAAGCTGTCGGGGTATAATCATTGCAGAGGTAAAAATGTTTCCAGTTGCACACCCCAGAACCATGCAAAGCGCGCGTGACTTGATGGCGCTGAACCCCGTGTTTTTAGATACAGAAACCACTGGCACCGGTGCGAATGACCTGATTATTGAGGTAGGCATTGTGGATTTAGAGGGGAATACCTTGTTTGACGCTTTGGTTAATCCCGGCATTCCCATTCCTGCTGAATCGAGTGCGGTAAATAAAATTACGGATGAAATGGTGGCTGATAAACCAACCTGGGGGCAAATTTGGCACGAAATAGAAGCTGTTTTGCGCAACCGGGCGATTGGAATCTATAACGCTGACTTTGATATGCGCCTTATGAAGCAAAGCAATCAGGCTGCAGGGCTTCCGTGGACCCTGCAAAATGATCAGGCTTTTTGTGTAATGCGACTTTTTGCGGCTTGGTATGGCGAATGGAATGCCCGGAACAACGGGTTTAGGTCGCAGAAACTGGCATTTGCAGGCAGTTTTTGTGGCATCGAACTGCCCAACAATCACCATGCCGTGGATGACGCCCGCCTTACCGCGGCTCTTTTGCGTTACTTGGCAAGCTACGAGAAAAAATAGTATTTTAACCCTAAATTTTGTGCAATAAATATGAGATCCTGACAGGCTTGCCTTCCTGTGGATGGTCTTTTGACTTTGTGAGTTTGTTCATCTGCTATTGCCTTGAACGTGGCGTAAAGCAAGGACAAGCTACCAAGGAAATAGGGGTGCCACGACGGAATGACCAAGAACGATCTCTGACTAAGACATCCATTTGCAAAACTTATTGACAATTGTCTTTTTATTCATATAATATGAATATATGAATAACTACTCATAAGTTATTCCTGAAAGATGATAAAAATGACTGATCAAGATATACACCAACACCAACACCAACATCACAAGGACTCCGATGCCCAGCAAAACCAGCTTAGCGAGGAGAACGCTCAGCGCATGGCGCTGACCTTCAAAGGTTTGGCAGACCCAACCCGTCTTAAGCTTTTGGATGAGCTTTTGCGTGGGGAGGTTTGTGTTGGCTGTCTGGCAGAAGCGACTCAAACCAGCCAGAGTGCGGTCTCGCACCAACTTAGGGTTTTGCGCAACTTGCGTTTTGTTTCGTCCCGTAGGGATGGACAACAAGTTTTTTATCGCATCAATGATGAACATATCGGCGAGTTATTTAAACTCGCTTTAGATCACGCTTTGCACATGGACGAAAGGATTTAATGGCAGATCATACTCTTTCTCAAACAAGTTGTTGTGGATGTTCTGGTGGCGCCTGTGCCACACTGGTTACACCCGATCCAGAAGGCGCTAAGCACGCTAAAATCCTCGATTTTAAAGGCTTTTGGCATTACTTTTGGAGAATGCCCGAACTCAAACTTGTCATTCCTGGAATCGCGCTTTTGGCGATTACTTTCTTTTTGCCGAGGTTTGGGTTGGGTGATACCTGGGTTACCATTATTCAATTGCTACTGTTGCCGGTGGCAGGTTGGTTTGTTTTGAGCCATGGTTTTAAAAGCCTCTTTATTGAACGGCGTTTGAACATGGACGTATTGATGTCCTTTGCTTTGATTGGTGCTGTGCTGATTGGTGAAGGCGTTGAGGCTCTGGTTTTGCTGGTCCTTTTTACGCTTTCGGAAGCCATTGAAGGTTACACCAGTGCCAGCGCGCGAAAGGTTTTGACCGAGTTTGCAGATCTGGCACCGAAACACGCCTTGCGCGTAGCCAATGGCGAAGAGCATGAGATTGGCGTTGAGGAGCTTAACATCGGCGACCATATCATTGTGCGGGCTGGTGAACGTCTACCAATGGATGGCATTATCGTGAATGGGCAAAGTGAACTCAATCAGGCCCCGATTACTGGCGAAAGTGCCTGGGTTCCTAAAAATATTGGCGATGAAGTGCTTTCTGGAACGGTCAATGGCAGTGGTTTGCTTCAAGTTGAAGTGACCCGATTGGTGGCAGATACCACCATGCAACGTATCATTCGCCTGGTTACCGAAGCGCAAGCCACAAAAGCCAAGCAAGAAAAATTTATTGACAAATTTGCCAGTATCTACACGCCGATTGTGATGCTCGTTGCCATTTTGGTGGCGCTTATTCCTACCGTATTTTTTAAGCAACCCTTGTGGAACACGCCAGAAAGCTATGGTTGGATCCACAGAGGGCTTTCCTTGCTGATGATTGGTTGCCCTTGCGCCTTAGTGATCAGCACGCCCATCACCATTATCAGTGGGCTAACCCGTGCGGCACGGTCTGGGGTAATCTTTAAAGGTGGGGTGTATTTAGAAGGGCTTTCTAATGTAAAAGCCGTCGCTTTTGATAAAACCGGCACCTTAACCCGGGGTGAACCCAAAGTTGAACGGGTTAAAGCGGTTGATTGTTTGGATGAGAACGAACCTTGTGAACCATGTGACCATTTGCTGGCTCTTGCCAGTTCACTTGAAGAGCGCAGTAGCCACCCTTTGAGTAACGCTATTCTTGAAAGAGCGGAAGAACGCGGTGTGCGTGGGCAAATTCCACCGGCGGAAGAGCTTAAGGTCTTGGGTGGACGCGGTCAAGAAGGCATTGTGAATGGCAAAAAAGCGACGATTGGGTCGGTGCCACTCTTCCTGGCAGAACACCACACACCGGAGGATCTTATTGAAGAAACACGCCGAGCCGAAGAAGAAGGACGAACCACGGTTTTGGTTTGTGATGGCGAGGCGGTGCGTGGTTATTTAACGCTTCGCGACCAGGCAAGACCGGAAGCAATTGAGGTGCTTAAAACCTTGCAAGCCTTTGGCGTGCACACGGTGATGCTGACCGGTGATAATGCTGGTGCTGCCAGACACATTGCAAACTCTTTGGGCATCCATGAGGTGAATTCATCTTTGTTACCCCATGAAAAGCTCGACGCCCTTGAAATTTTACAGAAGAAGTTTGGCATGGTGGCGATGGTTGGCGATGGCATCAACGATGGTCCGGCATTGGCACGTGCGGATATTGGCGTGGCAATGGGTGGCGCGGCGAGTGGTCAAATTTTGGAAACGGCGGACGTGGTTCTGATGAACAATGACCTCAAACGACTACCATTTGCGCTAAGGCTCTCACGTTTTACCAATAAGCTGATCCGGCAGAACATCATTATCAGTTTAGGGGTTAAATTCACGGTTGCAGCTTTAGCGATTATGGGATTAACGCCACTCTGGGTTGCCGTGCTGGCGGATATTGGCATTTCGCTCCTTGTAACCGTAAATGGTTTGCGTGCGACCGGCTTTGAAAAAGAAGAAATCTAGTTTGTCTTAGGAAAAGCTCTGGATGATTATGTTATCCAGAGTTTTTTATTTAAGGATAAAGTGCATATCCCATTCGCCCTCATCAACCTGTTCAATGTTGCTATCCATCGTTGCCAGGGTTACCCAGGTTTTGCCGGGCTTGAGTTGGAAGGGCTCACCCTCAAGGTCATAGAAGAGGAATGGTTGGTCAAAACCTTCAGCACCCCAGCGGATATGATAAAGCTTGCCATCGCGCAGCAGGATGCCACGTTGCTCGGTGCCGCCATCTTTAAAATTAATATCAAAGAAAAGATTGCGATAATTAAAATAGTTGCTAAAGAGAAAAATGATGTTTTCAAAGGCAATCGGTTCGCCGCTGCCAAGGTCTTCGCTTTTGCTGAGGGTGTATTCGCCGGCAGAAACTTTTTTATCCTGCCAAAGTTCATAAGCGTCACTGTCCTCATTAAATCGCCAATCCATCACAGAAAAATCAGCGTACATAAAGCTAAACCTAAGCGCGTCATCACTCGAATCTGGAGCTGTTTTTGAAAACTTTAGACCAAACAAACTGGGGATGAAATTTTCGTCTGACTTTTTTGCCAGTTCATTACGCACTGCATCGGTATTAACGAAAGTATTGCCTCCCTGGGCTAAGGTTTCGGTGCAAATGGCAGGGCAGGGAGCAAAACCACGCATGGTGTAGCGTCTGTTTAGGTAACTTTCCAGTACATCACCCACGATGTCATCAGCGCTGGCGACAATTAATTGTCCTTGCATATGTTCGGCAATACGGGCATCAACCACGCGTCCAGGTCCCAGCGGACCAACGTGTTCGTGGTCGTCGCCATAATACAAAGCGAGGAGATGATTGGATTGCGCGCCAATAAAGTATTCAAAAACCATATCGGCTTTGTTTAAGCCATCGGCTGGGCGTAACGATTCTGGCCAATTGGCGATTTTTACCAGCACAGGGCGTTCGCGGAGCAGGGAAGGTCTGTTAACCGTTAGACCAGTGAGCGGATTTACGAAGCCAAGTGTGTTTTGGCGGGGTTCAGGCTGAGGTGTATCGCTTGCGACTGGCCAGGGTGTGGCGGATGGGATCGGCGTGGGTGTGGCGTGTTCTGCCAGTCGGGTTGCCACCTGGCTGGGAAGAGGGCTTTGACCGCTTGGGCTGGGAACGGCGGGCGTTAATTTGGGTGGCTTGGATTGGCAAGCGCCTAAAACTAAACTGATGCTAATCAGTACTAACGCCAGGATTTTAAGCTTGCTCTTGCTCTGCCTCATCATCCTCTGATTCTATCATGAGCCCTGCCCAGTTGTGACTGGCTCGCCATAGGTTTTTTTGCAGTTTTTTGTTTAAAGCCATGGGTGCCGGTTGGGTCATTTTGTAGCGTTCAAAATACTTTCCGGTGGTATAGGCATGCTTGGGGTTAGTCGCAAGATCAAAAACGGTTTTTGCGCCAGATGGCACTGAAGAACCATAGGAAAGTGGCAAGATGCGGATGACTTTCGTGCGGATGATACCCGGATGCAGGCAGTTTACGGTGATATTGCTGTTCTCCAGCTGGCGGGCAAGCTCAATTGTCCAGGCAACAATAAGCAATTTGGAGCGACAATAGCTAACCCAACGCCAGAAAAACGGGCTGTCACTCGGGTTTTTAATACTGTTCCAAACGAATTTGTGTCCAATGGAAGACATGTTGATGATGTGGGGTTGATTTCCTTTTTCAAGCAGGGGCAGTAAGGTTTTGGTCAGCAAGAACGCGGAAAGATAGTTGACTTGCAGGGTTTGCTCGAAGCCGTCCTGGGTAATCACGCGATTATCCGGATAAAGACCGGCATTGTTGATGAGGATATCCAGGCTTTGATGGTCCTCAAGGAATTCATTTGCCATGCGGCGTACATCTTCAAGCGAAGAAAAATCAGCCTGATAGCTAAAGAATTGACCTCTGGGGTTGGCGTCCTTTAAGGCTTGCATTGTTGCGGCTAATTTTTTGGGGTTGCGGCCATGAATACACACAGTCGCGCCAACTTTCGCAAACATGAGGGCGGTTTCTTTGCCAATGCCATCAGTGGCACCGGTGATAAAAACTTTTTTGTGGTATAGAGCAAGGGCGTTTTTTGACATAGAGCTATAATTCCTAACTTATGGATTATAGACAGCGTGCTCCTTTCCGTCAATCTTAATCGGCTATTGAAATTGACTAAGAAAAGCGCTTAAGTTTGATAGAATTGAGCGCAGAGGAAAGACTATGGAAATTGTGATTGTTGGTGGCGGAAAGTTGGGTCAGACACTGTGTAATGACCTGTCAAATGAGGGACACGAAATTGTGCTCATTGATCAAAAGCAAGGGCGTATTGACATGCTGGAAGAAACCTACGATATTCGTGGCGTAAACGGCAATGGCGCAGCGATTGAAACTCAAAAAGAAGCCAATGTTTCTTTGGCGGATGTTTTCATCGCAGCAACGCCCTCTGATGACACCAATCTCATTGCGGCATCCATTGCCAATAAGCTTGGTGCAAAGTTTACAATCGCCCGCGTTCGCAATCCTGAATATGCCCGGGACTTGGGTTTTTATCAAAAGCAACTGGGTATTGGGATGCTAATCAATCCGGATGCCGAAGCTGCAGCGGATATCACCCGCGTTTTTGATTACCCGGCGGCAAACGCTATTGAGCCTTTTGCCAATGGGCTAGTGGACATGGTGCAACTCAGGGTTAGCCCAAACGCGCCGATTGTTGGCCAAAGCCTGGCTGACATCCGAAAGGTTATTCCTGAGCTGCTTTTGTGTGTTATTGACCGGGAAACGGGCATTACCATTCCTAAAGGGTCAACTCAACTGCAGGAAAACGATTACATCCAAATGGTGGGCAATCCCAAAGCAATACATAAATTTAGCCAGCTTTGTGGCCATAAAAACGCACGATGGCGTTCTGCGCTCATTGTTGGGGGTAGTCGTATTGCGTATTATCTTATTCCTGCTTTGCTCAAGCGGGGTGTTTATGTGAAGGTGATTGAAACCAAGCCAGAAGTGGCTGACCGTCTGGCGATGAGTTTTCCAGAAGCTGAAATTATTTACGGTGATGGCACCGATCAAAAATTCCTGCGCGAGATGCATTTGTCTAACTATGATGTGGCGGTGGCTTTAATCAACATTGATGAGGAAAACTTGATGTTCTCACTCTTCGCACATCAGCAAGGTGTGGGAAAAACAATTACCAAGGTCAATCGCAGGGAACTCATCAAGCTGATTGACCACACGGTTTTAGACACGATTATCACGCCGTCCCTTTCAAGCAGCGACCGCATCATCCAATACATCCGCTCACACGAAAAAACAGCTTCAAGTAAGCTCGAAACCTATGCCCGATTGGGTGTTGAGGGTGTTGAAGCACTTGAGTTTATAGCCACAGAGGACTCACAGGTTTGCCTTGAAAAAATTCAGAACCTGAACATCAAGCAAGGAGTTTTAATTGCCCACATTCTGCGGGGCACAAAACGCATTATTCCGGCAGGTGCTGATCAGATTCAGCCTGGTGACCGGGTTTTGTTGGTTGCTTTGGACCATCGTATTAACCAGCTTGACGACATCATTGACCCTGAGGCGAACCGATGAACTTTGGGATGATCCGCTATCTTTTGGGCAGAATTCTGCTCATTTTGAGCGCTTTGTTGCTGCCTGCCCTGATAATTGGCTTGGCTTTTAGAGAGCCGTTTAGGATACTGCTTGGGTTTATCGTTGCCATTGCGTTTTGTGCCGGTTTAGGCTTTTTAATGGCGCGAAACAAACCGCAAAACGAAGACTTTTACGCCCGTGAAGGTTTGGTGCTGGTCGCGTTGGCGTGGATTATGGTTTCTGTGATTGGGGCTATACCTTTTGTGCTTAGTGGAAGTGTGCCATCGGTTGTGGATGCCTTGTTTGAATCAACCAGTGGATTTACCACCACCGGAGCGAGCGTGCTGAATATTGTGCCTGGCTTTTTGCCTAAATCGCTCATGTTTTGGCGCAACTTTACCATGTTTATTGGTGGTATGGGCTTTCTTTTCTTTATTATCAGCTTGCAACCGGCGATTGGTTCGCGGGGCATTTTTATCATGCGGGCTGAATCACCCGGTCCTGGCTCAGGAAAGCTGGAATCACGGGTTAGCAAAACCATCTATATCCTGTATGCCATTTACATCAGCTTGATTTTGATTGTGGCGGTGCTTTTGCGGATTGGTAAGGTGGGTTGGTTTGATTCCTTTTTGTTAGCATTTGGCGTTGCCGGCACAGGCGGGTTTGATATTTTGCCACAGTCGATTGGCGCCTATGACAGTCAATTTGTGCGCATGGTGGTTGCCATCGCAATGGCTGTGTTTGGCATGAGCTTTAATTTGATTTATCTCTTGGTGATTGGCAAATTTAAGCAGTTTTTCAAATCGGAAGAATTGCGTTGGTATTTGAGTATCATGGTTGTTGCCGTTTTGTTGGTTGGTATAACGGTTTTTCCACTTTACACGAATATTAAAACCCTGTTTCAGGATGTCTTTTTTACCACCAGTTCAATGATGACCACCACGGGGTATTCCACCGTTGATTTTCACAAATGGCCAACTTTTGCGCATGTCATTTTGCTGTTT
Organism: Anaerolineaceae bacterium UBA5404; assembly: GCA_002409625.1. Classification (GTDB taxonomy): domain Bacteria; phylum Chloroflexota; class Anaerolineae; order Anaerolineales; family Anaerolineaceae; genus Mesolinea. Next base: position 113,527 of record DHNY01000003.1, read on the forward strand.
GTCATGTTTTCAGGCGGCATGACCGGTTCAACCGCATCGGGTTTGAAGATAGCACGCATTATGCATTTTGGTAAATCCATTAAGCAGGAGTTGCGCCGCATGCTTTCACCAGAACGCGCTTTACCTATCGTTATCGAAGGTAAACAGATTAACGACCGAACCCAGCGAGGCAGTACCTTTTACCTGATTACCTACCTTTCTGTTTTTCTGATCATTTTGGGGTTGATTAGTTTGGATACCCAAAACTTTGCCAGTGCTTTCAATGCCACCATCGCCACCTTGAACAACGTAGGGCATGGTTCAGACCTTCTGGGTCCAGCGATGCCTTATAGTGAGATGAGCGTGGCGAGCAAGCTGTTGATGTGTATCTCAATGTTGATGGGCAGGTTGGAGATTTATCCGGTTTTGTTGCTTTTGTTTCCTGCCACCTGGCGGAAAACATAATAAACCTTTTGTTAAAATGTGGCAAAAAGGTTTACAGAAAGTCTCTTTTATTTAACAGCTCATGTAAAATGGCACAAATCCAATTGGTGAGAAGCGATGAAAAACAAGAAATCGAGTTCTAAAAAAAGCAACGAAAGTAAATCAAAACAGCAGGTTAAACTGAGCCCCTGGCTGTGGCTCTTATTAATCATCCCGATTGCAATCCTTTCAGCGTTTCTGATTCAACGTCAAAACAGCATAAAAATAGTTGAGTCCAAGCCTAAAGAGAATGTGCAAGTTTCTCAAAATGAAACGCAGGATCCATTGCAGCTCCCGCTTGAAATCAGTGTGAAGGAAGCTCATCAGATGTACTAGGACGGGATTTTTATGCTGGATGTGCGCGAAGTTGATGAGTGGAACGCGGGGCATATTCCCGGGGCAACTCTCATATCTTTGGGTAGCTTGGAAAGAAACGCTCAGGCAGTCCCGAAAGATGAACAAGTCGTAATCGTTTGTCGCTCAGGCAATCGCAGTGCCCAAGCCAGAGACATTTTAAAGAGGCTGGGTTATCAGTACGTCACCAGTATGAAAGGTGGCATGAATGATTGGATTAGGGCTGGTTATGATGTGGAAATTGGGGGAAATTAGGCGGCTAAAGCCATACACCTAAAGCCAATATTAAAATTTGAGGGTATCATTGCTTATAGGCAGACAAGGAGCAATGATGAACGACCCTCAATTATTAGCCATTGATCTTGGCACACAATCATGTCGCGCGCTTGTGTTTAGTCCACGCGGTGACTTAATCGCAAAATCACAAATCCCCATTCAATCCTTTGTAAGTCCGGAACCAGGCTGGGCAGAGCAAGCCCCAGAATTTTTCTGGCAGGCGGTTTGCGAGGCATGCCAGGCTTTATGGCAGATGCCCGGGGTGCGCAAAGAGGCTTTGCTTGGCTTTGCCATCACCACGCAACGCTCCACCGTCATCAATCTCGATGAAAATGGCAAACCTCTACGTCCTGCCATTCACTGGACAGACCAACGCAGAACGCCAGGACTGAAGCCGATTGGTGGTTTATGGGGTTTGGCCTTTGCACTTTCAGGCATGCAAGACACCGTGGCATATCTGATGGCTGAGGCGGAAGTTAACTGGATTAGACGCTATCAACCCGAGATATGGGAAAAAACGCATAAGTACATGTTGCTCTCAGGTTATTTGCATTACCGTCTTACAGGTGAGTTGGTTGAATCGATAGGAAATATGGCAACCTATATGCCCTTTGACTATAAGAAGCAAGATTGGTGCGCGGATGGTGACTGGAAGTGGAAAGCTGTTCCCATTGAAAAGGAAAAGCTCATGCCTTTGGTTGCTGCTACAAGCTTGATTGGCACAATCACCCAGGAAGCGGCCTTAGCAACCGGCATTCCGGAAGGTTTGCCCTTGTACGCCGCGGCTTCTGATAAGGCTTGCGAAGTGATTGGGGCAGGCTGTGTGGAACCCAACATTGCCTGCCTAAGTTTTGGCACAACCGCGACTATCAATACCACGCATCATAAATATGTTGAGGCAGTACCGCTCATTCCGCCATATCCTTCAGCCATTCCAAATGCCTACTCGCTTGAAATTCAATTGTACAGAGGCTTTTGGCTGGTGTCTTGGTTTAAACGCGAGTTTGGCATGAATGAACAGCGTTTGGCAAGCCAAAGAGGCATTCCAACCGAGATGCTTTTTGATGATTTGATTAACTCTGTTCCGGCGGGCTCGATGGGCTTGATGTTGCAGCCTTATTGGGCGCCAGGACTTAAAATGCCAGGACCCGAGGCGAAAGGCGCGATTATTGGCTTTGGTGATGTGCACACCCGCGCGCATGTTTACCGGTCGCTGATTGAAGGGATAGGCTATGCCTTGAGAGAAGGCGCGGAACGCAGCAGCAAGCGCAGTCGCATCCCCATTGAAGCGGTGCGTGTGGCGGGAGGTGGCTCGCAAAGTTCTGCAGCAATGCAAATCGCGGCGGATATTTTTGGGGTGCCTGCCAGCCGGCCACATACTTATGAAGCCAGTGGGCTTGGCGCAGCCATGGATCTTGCCGTTGGGCTGGGCATACATTCTGATTTCAATGTCGCGGTGGCTGAGATGTGTCGGGTGCAGGACACTTTTGAGCCAAATCCTAAAAATCAAGCCATTTATGATGAACTCTATGAACGGGTCTACCTGAAAATGTACGGCTCTTTAAAACACCTTTACCATGAGATAAGCGATATCACTGGTTATCCGCCATTGGATTAAGCGCTTATACGGTGCAAAGAAAAAGAAGAGCTCTTTTAGAGCTCTTCTTTTGATCTGATAATCAGGATGGATTTACCCGGGACCTTTTTGAGGTCAAAGAAGGTTTTTTGCTGGCGGATAAGCGTGGCGAGTTGTTTGGCGCCGTAGCTGCGAGGGTCAAAGCCGGGATCAATTCTGCGCAGGGAAGTGCCAACCTCCGAAAGGCTTGCCCAACCGTCATCATCCGTGCCGACCATTTCAATGGCGCGGTTGATGTTTTCGATAAGCTCAATTTCCTGAGGGCTAAGTTTGGCGGCGATTTGTTGACGCGCGGCGGCTTTTTTCTTTTGCCTTTCGCGTTCTTCAAGGTTTTCTGTGTAAATAAAGACATCACAAGCCGAGACAAATGCGCGTGGTGTATTCTGTTTGCCGATGCCAATCACCAGTTTGCCACTTTCCCGGATGCGCGTAGCCAAACGGGTATAGTCGCTATCGCTTGAGACAAGACAAAAGCCATCCACTAAATCGCTGTGAAGGATGTCCATGGCGTCAATAATCATTGCCGAGTCGGTTGAATTTTTGCCGGTGGTGTAGCTAAATTGCTGGAAAGGTTGAAAAGCGTAAGAGTTGAGCGTTTCTTTCCATGATTTCATGTGGGTTGTGGTCCAATCGCCGTAGATGCGACGGATGGTGGTGTTGCCAAAGCGGCTTGCCTCAACCACAATTTGCTCCATGAGAGAAGCTTGAGCGTTGTCACCATCAATGAGGATGGCAAAACGCTTTTCGATGTTTCCATTATTTGAATTAATATCTGTCATAGCCCCATTATAAAGCAAAATTGACGAAGCCTAACGGCAATAACAGTCGTCGTCGGAGGCAACGTTGTGTTTGGCATAATAATCCTGGTGATAATCTTCAGCTTGCCAGACCTCACCGGCTGGGCGCAAGGCGGTTTGAATTTTTCCCGGATAAATGCCAGAAACGTCAATGGACTTCATCACTTCTTCTGCGATTGCTTTTTGTTCTTCGTCCAGGTAAAAGATGGTTGAGCGGTACTGTTCTCCGAAGGTTTCGGCGAGGCTCGGGTTGTGCGACTGGAAAAAGGCTTCCAACAAATTTTTATAGCTGATAACTTCGGGATCAAAGTCGAGTTGAACAGCTTCCAGATGTCCGGTTTGTTGACGGCAAACCTGAGCATAAGTGGGTTTTTCTGTTGTGCCACCTGTATAGACGGCAAGTGTTTTTATGACACCAGGAATCGTTTTTAACTTGGCTTGCAATCCCCAAAAACAGCCACCTGCTAACAATGCTTGATTAACCATCATCTGTAATCTCCAGTCAGGAATTTATTAACGTTTAGAGTACTATATCATTATTTTAATATTAAATCACTTAGAATCCTTACACAAAAAGGACAAAAGTAGACAGTTGTCTAGAAATTGGGGTTAATGGAATTGAATCCTCAAAATTTGTTCTTGAAAGGGTTTCGGTTTTACTTTGTTAAAAAAAAGATGAGCAAGTATCGCTCGTATGATTGTGATTGAGTGGGCCCGGATGGATTCGAACCAACAACCAAGCGGTTATGAGCCGCCTGCTCCGCCATTGAGCTACGGGCCCCATTAGGAATGCAATCTTACCATTAATTGTGGAAAAATTGTAAAAGTGATACTGACTTAAAGCAATCAGGCTACCAATGCCAGTAGCCTGATTGTCTTTTATGTGCTTTTCAGAATCAGAACTTCAGTTTTACTTCTGCATCTTCGCCCAACTGTCAACGAGGGATAAGGTGCGGATCCAGCTTGGTTTTTCGGGCGTGCTGGTCAAGGGATCGAGGGTGAAGTAGCCATCCCGAACAAACTGGAAGACTTCGCCAATTTCTGCTTCTGCCAATGATGGTTCAAGTTTGGCTTGCAAAACCTCAATCGAGTCTTTGTTGAAGTGGTCAATAAAATTTTCACCTTCGGGCAAATCCTCAGGGTATTTATCGAGGAACATTTGCTCGTAGAGTTTGGTTTCGGCGTCAACGGCGTGTCTGGCAGAAACCCAATGGATGGTGCCTTTAACTTTGCGCTTGTCGGCAGTTTGTCCACCGTGTGATTCTGGATCATAGGTGACATGAATCTCGAGGATATTGCCCTCTTCATCCTTGACGATGTCTTTATACTTGATGTAATAAGCGTTCATCAAACGCACTTCCCGTTCAGGACAAAGCCGGAAGTATTTGGGAGGTGGGCTTTCCATGAAGTCATCCGCTTCGATGTAGATTTCGCGGCTAAAAGGCACTTTGCGCGTTGCGGAGTTGGCGTCGTAAGGGAAATCTGGGATGTCGAACCATTCTTCCTTGTCCTCTGGGTAATTATCGATAATCACCTTTACGGGGTTGAGGATGGCCATACGCCGCTTGGCTGTTTCGTTGAGCGTGTCGCGAATGATGTGTTCGAGCAGTTCAACGTCGATGAAGTTTTCACTTTTTGCCACGCCAACCGTATCAATAAAGGCGCGAATGGCAGCCGGTGGATAGCCGCGGCGACGCATTGCAACCAAGGTGGGCATGCGAGGATCATCCCATCCGTCCACCAAACCTGCTTCAACCAAGCGTCGCAGTTTGCGCTTGCTCATGACGGTGTGGGTGAGGTTCAGACGGGCAAATTCGATTTGTTGCGGCGCAAAAATCTCCAATTCCTGAATGAACCAATCATAAAGTGGACGGTGGTTTTCGAATTCGAGGGAACACATCGAGTGCGTGATGCCTTCGATGGAGTCGCTTTGTCCGTGCGTAAAGTCGTAGGTTGGGTAAATGCACCAGGCCTTGCCGGTACGGTGGTGTTCTGCATGCAAAACACGATACATCACCGGGTCGCGCATCAAAGGATTGGGATGCGCCATGTCAATTTTTGCGCGCAATGTGATGCTGCCGTCCTCAAATTCGCCTGCACGCATCCGCGCCAGGAGATCCAGACTTTCTTCTATTGGGCGGTCGCGCCAGGGGCTATTCTTACCGGGTTGGGTCAAGGTGCCACGGTATTCGCGGGTTTCATCTGGGCTGAGTTCATCCACATAAGCTTTGCCTTTTTTGATGAGTTTGATTGCCCATTCGTACAATTGCTCAAAGTAATCCGAAGCGTAAAACTCGCGGTCTTCCCAGTCAAATCCGAGCCAACGGATATCCGCTTTGATGGCGTCAACGTATTCAACATCTTCTTTGACGGGATTGGTGTCATCAAACCGCAGGTTGGTTTTGCCACCATAGTCTTGGGCGATACCAAAATCAAGCACGATGGCTTTAGCATGACCGATGTGAAGATAGCCGTTGGGTTCCGGAGGGAAGCGTGTGTGCACGCGCCCGTCAAAGCGGCCGATGCGATTGTGTTCATCAATGATATCTGTAATAAAGTTCGATCTTTTTGGCGTTTCGTCTGTCATTTTTCTCTCCTTTGATGGCTTGCAAATTATACCTTATGCCTGCCGGATAATGAAAAAAGCCCTGATGTTCAGGGCTTTTGCTTGTGTAAATACTGTGGCTTTAGCCCTCTTTTGACTTTTTAGCAACCTGTTGAGCGATTTGTTGGATGGCTTGGATATCTTCTTCAGTCGCCATACCGATGAATTCCAAAGCGCCAACAACTTCCCAATCAAGCTTTTCTGCGTAACCTTCAAAAACCTTTTGCGCGCCACCAGACCAGGCATAACTGCCAAAATAGCCGGCAACTTTGTTTTTGACGTGCTTAATCTCTGCGATGTCGAGCATATGAACCATATTGGGATACATGGCACGTTCGTAGGTTGGGCAAGCGACTAAAACGCCGCGTTTTGTCCATAGGGAAGGCAAAATGAAGCTTGGATGCACATCGGCAACATTGTAAACTTCCACAGGAACGCCTTCAGCGGTGATGGTTTGTAGAACTGCTTCCATAGCGCGTTCTGTGTTGCGGTACATTGTGCCCCACAGGATGGTAACGCCAGGCTCGGTTGGACCGGCAGCATATTCTGCAAATTTCTTGTAAAGCGAAACGATGCGCATCGGGTCTTTACGCCAAATTAAACCATGTGATGGTGCGATGATTTGGATGGGGAAAGCGGCTGCTTTTTCAATCGCGTTGAGCACATTTCGGCTAAAAGAAGCGATGATATTGGAATAGTAACGCAAGGATTCCTTTTCGTACCAAGGGAGATTATCGCCAGCCTCATCATCAAAGGTGATGCCATCAAGGCAACCAAAGGTACCAAAAGCATCACAGCTGAAGAGAATCTGTTCTTCTTCAAGATAGGTGAACATGGTTTCTGGCCAGTGCACCATTGGAGCGGTGAGGAACTTCAAGTTAAACTTACCCAAATTGAGGGTGTCACCGTCTTTAACGGTCATGGTGTTTTCGCTCATCCCGTAAAAGTCATTCATCATATTGATGCATTGGCGTGTGCCAATAAAAGTGACATTAGGGGCAATTTCGCGGAAACGGGTGAGCGCGCCAGTATGGTCAGGCTCAACGTGGTTAACGATGACGTAATCGAGGGTTTTGAGGTCCACGATTTTAGCAATCTGGTCAACAAATTCTTCTGAGAAAATGTCTTTGGTAAGGTCAATCAAGACGCTCTTTTCATCTTTAATGATGTAAGAGTTATAAGAAACGCCTTCATTGGTGACTGGCCAAAGCCCTTCGAAGAGATCGGTTGTGCGGTCGTTAACCGCAATGGACCAAATGTTAGGTTTTATTTCAACAGGACGCATTGTTTATTCTCCAATAAATTTACGCACGGCTTCTAATTGTCCGGCACTGCCGAGAAGAGCGTTCTTTTCGGCGATAAAGTTGGCATATTCTGCCATGAAAATCTTGCCGGGGTCGCGCAGGTCAAATTTTTCGGGTTTGTCGCGGAAGAATTCGCGATGGACACGAGTCCAAACCAGGCGTCCGTCGGTATCGATGTTGATTTTGGTAACCCCTAATTGTGAGGCTCTTTTGAACTGGGTGGCATCCACACCTTTAGCGCCGGCGATGTGTCCACCGGCAGCGTTGATGCGGGCAACTTCTTCTTCTGGAACAGAGCTTGAACCGTGCATGACAAGCGGGAAACCGGGCAGGTTCTTTTGAATGTCTTCCAGAACGTTAAAATGCAAGCTTTGCGAACCGCTGAATTTGAACGCGCCGTGGCTGGTACCAATGGCGACTGCCAAAGAGTCACAACCAGAGCGTTCCACAAAGTCTTTTGCCTGGTTGGGGTCGGTAAGCTTGGCATCGGCTTCATCAACGCTAACGTGTTCTTCAACACCGCCTAACATGCCGAGCTCTGCCTCTACGACAATGCCCTTGGCGTGGGCGGCATCCACCACACGGCGGGTTACGGCGATGTTTTCTTCATAGGGCAATGAGGAACCATCGATCATAACCGAGCTGTAAAAGCCTGATTCGATGCAGTCGTAACAGGTTTGTTCGTCGCCATGGTCAAGATGCACGGCGAAAATGGCTTCCGGATAGATTTCATCCGCGGCACGGATGAGCCCTTCCAGAAAAGTTTTGTTGGTGTATGAACGGGCACCTTTGCTGATTTGCAAAATAAAGGGTGCCTGGGATTGTAAGTTTCCCCTAAAAAGTCCTTCAATCTGTTCCAGATTGTTTACATTGTATGCGCCGATAGCGTAATTGCCATAGGCATGTTCGAAAAGTTTTTTGGTAGTTACAATCATGACGCCTCCTTAAAAGCGATTTCGATACCTTGATTATACCCAATAAAAGACTGGAATTCATCCCTTTGGAAGAATATTGTTAATAATTTTTGTACTAATCCAATGGCTTGTAAACGTTATTGGATTGCTTGCTCATAGATTTTGCGCAAAGCTTCGCTATAACGAACAGGGTCGTGCTGATCTTTGATTTTTTGCAGTGCCGCGCGACCTTTTTTGGCGATAATGTCTGGATCTTGCGCTATTCCGCGGATGATGTGCTCCAGTCCGCTTTGGATGCGTTCACTTAGGATGGCGCGTTCTTCGGCTGTTTGATAAAAAGCCTCACCGAGTTCGTTCTTGGGCACGTTGATCAACCAACCAACTTCGGTGTTGTTCATCTCGGGCAATGCGCGAACATCTGTGGTGATAACCGGGCAGCCGGTAGCTTGAGATTCGAGAACAGAAAGCCCAAAGGTGTCAGCGTAGGTGGGTAAAAGCCCGATATCGCATGACTTTTGGAGTTCGAGGACTTCGTCGTTGGGGATTGCTGAGTGGTGTTCAATCCAATCTGAGTTGGCTTCAATTTTCTGGAGTGCCCATTGCGTGTCTGCTTCAGTTTCGTGAGCGGCATAAGAATCACGGTGCAAACTGCTGACTAAGACCAGTTGCAATGGCAGTTTTTCTTCCTTAACCAGCTTCTCAAAACTGTTCAAAATCTCGCGGCCGCCTTTGCGAAAGAAACCAGCGCCGACCATAATGAAACGAATGGGTTTAGTCTTGGAATAGCTTCTTTGGGTTACATCGTTGACCAGAAGCTCTTGCGCAGGAACCAAAACGGTCATCTTGGCTAAAATGGCATCGGCGAGATCAGAAGGGAACTCAGAAAGAAAATCGCGTTCTATTTTTGCTGCGTTTTCTGACCAGGCGATGATGCGTTTGCAGGCTTTGCCGGCCAATGCTTCCATGCCGCGTTGGGTGAGTGCGTTATGGCGTTTGTTTTGCGCTATATTTTGATTTTTACGTTGCAACAAGTGAGAAAACCTGGGAATCAGCGTTTCAAAATGCGTAACCCAGGGTGTTTTGCCATAACTAATGCCATTTGAAAAATGGAAAAGGTCAACTTTGTTGAGGTCAAAATCTTCAAACTGATTATTGAGGTCAAAGGTCTGGAAAACGGTTTGACCAAGCAACTTATTAAGCCTGAGGGTCCATTTCCTGCGCCAACTAAAAAGGTCTTTTACAGGTACATAGGTGACACCTGGAACTTTATCGATAATATTTCGTTTGACGGTATAAAAATTTACACGATAGTCTAAAACGCCAACTTTCATTTGACAAACCTCATTTAGAGCTAAAAAACTCTGAAATGATTATAGTCCAGATTGAAAACTGTATTTTTTGACTGTTTTTTGCGTTTATTCTGCTTCTAAAACTTGCTGTTTAATAGGTTCAGGCTTCCAGAAAATGAACAGCAGGATGGCAATGGTGGCGAGTGTCGCGCCAAAGAAAAATGGTGCGGATGGACCAAAACCAGCCCATTTGCCCACGCCACTCCACAAAAAGCCAGCAATCAGGGACGCCGGAAAGTCGAGAATACCCAAAACGGCGTTATAGGTACCAAAGGCGGTGCCACGCATTTCTGGCGCGACCAAATCGCCAATCATGGCTTTGGCGGTGCCATATGCCATGCCGTAATAAACGCCATATGCGATGTAAAGCAGAAAGACATGCGTCACGTTTTTTGCCAAAGCAAAGCCGAGGTAAATGAGGGCGTAAATAATCCAGCCACCGATAATCACTTTGCGGCGACCGATTTTGTCTGAAAGTCCGCCGGCAGGGGTCGAGACCAAGGCATACACCAGGTTGAAAACGGCAAGCATGATGAGAATGTTGAGCACACTCATGCCACGTTCCTGGGCACGTAAAACCAAAAAGGCGTCTGAGGAGTTACCCAGGTCAAAAATGCCAACTATCAGCATAAAGATGAGGAAGTTTTTGCCCAGACCTTTAAAACTGATTTTTGGTGCCTGGCGTACGCCTTCAACCTTGACTTCACGGGTTCCAAAAATGAGTGCCAAAACAGCAAGAAACGCAGGGATGATGCTGATGAGCACGATTGTGCGGAAAGTGTTCTCTTGCAAACCTGTTCCAGCTGCCTGAACGCGCCAAACTACCAGTGCTGCAATGAGGATGCCCAGCATCGCGCCAGCAGTATCCGCCGCTCGGTGCAAACCGAAAGCCAAGCCTCTTTGCTCTGGTTTTACCGTGTCGGCAACCAGGGCGTCACGCGGAGCGGTGCGAATGCCTTTGCCAACGCGATCACCCCAACGGATGCCCGCTACCGCGCTCCAGCTGCTGGCAAAATAGAATAATGGCTTTACGATGGCGGAAAGTCCGTAGCCAAGCACAGCCAACCATTTACGCGAGCGCATTTTGTCGGATAGCCAGCCTGAAAAGACCTTGAGAATACTGGCGGTGGCTTCGGCAATCCCTTCGATGATACCTATAATATTGGTTTTAACGCCCAACACACTGGAAAGAAAGATAGGCAATATATTGATGACCATTTCACTGGAGATGTCCATCAAGAAACTGGTTAAGCTCACTGCCCAGAGGTTGTGCGGGAGGTTTTTAAGTCGTGATTTCTTTTTTTCTTCCATATTTAATTCCTTTTTTGAATTATAGTCCCTGGAATATTCGGAATAAAGGCTATCGTGAAAGGTTTAAAACCGATCCGTAAGCCAAAAGACGGGCGGTTCCTTTCATTTGACCGCCTGAAATGGCTATGGTACACTCTTTACATCACTCATCAAGAGAGGTGGAGGGAACGGCCCTGCGAAACCTCGGCAACCCTATGCAGTGGGGTGCCAATTCCGTCAAAAACAACCGGTTTTTGAAAGATGAGGCCAGAATCTTAGTTGATTACGAGCCTCGCAAGAGGCTTTTTTGCTTAATGAGGTGCTGATGACACAAAGAGATCGAAATACAAAAACAGCTTATCTCGACGCACTCAAGAAACAAGTTTTGGTGTTTGATGGCGCCATGGGAACCAGCCTGCAAGCCATGCATTTGACCGTGGCTGATTATGGTGGGGAAGCGCAAATGGGTTGTAATGATGTGCTTGTGCTCAACGCGCCTCAAGCCGTGGCTAAAGTTCATCAAAGCTTTTTGGAAGCTGGCGCAATGGTTCTGGAGACGAACACCTTTCGCTCGAACCGATTAACTTTGGCTGAATTTGGCTTGGCAGACAAGACCTTTGAAATTAACCATGCCGCAGCACTTTTGGCGCGCAATGCCATTCTCCAGCTCGGGCATGAAGATGAAGCACGTTTTGTGGCAGGCTCGATGGGTCCCAGCGGAAAACTCATATCAAGCGCAGACCCGGAAATGAACACGATCAGTTTTGATGCGCTCGCCGATATTTATTGTGAACAAGCCCGGGGGCTGTTGCAGGGTGGGGTTGATTTGCTTTTGCTCGAAACCGCCAATGACTTGTTGGAAGTCAAAGCTGCTGTGGCTGGAATCCAACGGGCTTTTGACTATGAGGCTTTTCGTGTGCCTGTGCAAGCCCAGGTAACCTTGGATGTGCACGGCAAGATGTTAATGGGCACGGATATTAAAGCAGTTTTGGCAGTTTTAGAAGGGCTGGCAGTGGATGTGATTGGGCTTAATTGCTCAACCGGACCTGAGCATATGGCGGAGTCGGTTGCCTGGCTCACTGCGCATAGCCAAAAACCGGTTTGCATTATCCCCAATGCCGGCTTGCCCATAAACGTGGATGGGGAAGCCGTTTATACAATGAGTCCGGAAGCTTTTGCCGAACAGTTGCTGGGTTTTGTAAAAGAGTATGGCATCCGCGCGATTGGTGGGTGTTGTGGCACGACGCCCGCGCATATCCAGGCATTAGTGGAGGGTTTATCCCGGCTTGAAGCAAAAGAACTTAAACCAGAGCCTATTCCCAGCCTGGCATCTATGATCACTGCCACCGCAATTGATCAGGAGCCTAAACCTTTTATTATTGGCGAAAGGCTTAATGCGGCTGGGTCAAAAGCCTTTAAACGTTTGCTCCTGGCTAATGACGTTGAAGGCATTCTGGAAATAGCCCGGCAACAAGTTGATTTTGGCGCACATGCTTTGGACCTCAATGTGGCATTGGCTGAAGGAGACCATGAAGCCCAACACATGGAGAACCTGGTGCGCAAGCTTTCATTAGAGGTGCCAGTGCCCCTGGTGCTGGATAGCGTTGATATCAATGCCATCGAGGCGGGTCTAAAGGCTTATCCGGGGCGATGTTTGATCAACTCTGTGCACTTTGAAGAAGGGGAAAGCAAGGTGCGGGAAGTATTTTCCTTAGCAAGAAAGTACAGCGCGATGGTGGTTTGTTTGACCATTGACGAAAAAGGTTTGGCGCTGACTGCTGAAAGAAAGCTGGAAGTTGCGCAACGCTTTTTACCCATTGCTACTGAATATGGCTTGAAAGCAAGTAATCTGCTTTTTGATACGCTCACTTTTACCTTAGCCAGTGGAGATGCCAGCTTTAACCTCTCGGCTCATGAAACGCTTAAGGCAATCAGCGCTATTAAAAAGGCTATTCCAGAGGCTGGACACATTTTAGGGGTGAGCAATGTTTCTTTTGGATTAGGTCCCGCGGCGAGAAAAGTGCTCAACAGTGTGTTTTTATACGAAGCTATTCAAGCCGGGCTGGATGTGGCCATTATCAACCCTGCCCAGATAAGCCCATACCTTGAAATTCCAAAAGAAGCGCGTGAATTGGCAAAAGCTTTAATAGACCACACACAGCCAGATGCCTTGGCAAGATATGTGGAATGGTTTGAAAGGCATCAATTTTCTGGGCAATCCCAAGAAAAGCGAACGGACCCAATGGCAGGGTTAAACGCAAATGAGCGTTTGAAAAAACGCATTCTCTTGCGCATTAAGTCAGGTGTAGAAGATGACATTCGCGAAATAATAGAGGAAGAAGCAGTGCTTAATTCGTCTGAAAAAGCATTGGAAATCTTGAACCAGATTTTACTGCCAGCGATGCAAGAAGTAGGGGATGCCTTTGGAAAGGGCGAATTGATTTTGCCTTTTGTGTTGCAATCGGCAGAGGTGATGAAACAAGCGGTTTCCGTCCTGGAAACATATTTGGACAAGGACGTTGCTTTTAGCAAGGGCAAAATTGTGTTGGCAACCGTGTTTGGTGACATTCACGATATTGGCAAAAACCTGGTGAAAACAATTTTGGAGAACAATGGCTATGGCGTGGTTGACCTGGGTAAACAGGTGCCTGTCGAGGTCATTGTTCAACGTGCGATTGAGGAAAACGCAGACGCGATTGGCTTGAGCGCGCTCTTGGTAGCCACCAGCAAGCAGATGCAACTCGTTGTTGAAGCCTTGCAGGCGCGCGGATTGGACATTCCGGTCATTATTGGTGGCGCGGCTATTAATGAGCCTTTTGCCTGGCGCATTTTGGTATCGAGCGATGGGCAATATCATTCAGGCGGTGTGTTTTATTGCAAAGATGCTTTTGAAGGCTTAGCCGTGATGGATGGCTTGGTTGATCCTCAGCGTAAAAAAGCACTGATTGAGGCTCTGCATAAAAAGGCAGATAAAGCAATTCAGGCAGACAAAACAAAGCATGTGGTTGTTTCTCAACGTGTTCGCGATCAACTAGCTCCAGCAGATTTCATCCCTGAACCAAAACACTGGGAACCAAGGCATCTCCAGCTTTCGATCGCCAGCGTCCTGCCTTTCCTGGATAAAAATGCGCTTTACCGGGTTTCCTGGGGTGCCAAAGGGATACGCGGCGAGGAATGGAATAGTCTGCAACGTGATTTTGACCAGCGGCTTGATAACATGTTTAAAAATGCCGAATATGAAGGTTGGTTGAACCCTCAAGCTTTGCTGGGTTATTGGCAATGTCAGGCAAAGAATGAAGACCTCACCATCTTCGAACACGCAAAAGCTGAGCAAACGCCTATAACAAGCTTTCACTTCCCGCGTTCAAAGGGAGAAAATGGCGTGAGCCTGGCGGATTACTTCCTCGATGTTGAGCAACAGGCTAAAGATCTGGTGGGCTTGCAGATTGTAACGGTTGGCAGGGCTGCCAGTGAAAAATATGGCAAGCTTGAAGAGCAAGCCGCCTATTCCGAGGGTTACTATGTGCATGGTTTGGCGGTGCAAATGGCAGAGGCGACCGCAGATTATTGCAGTGTTCTGATGCGCCAGGAGCTGGGGCTTTCTGCTGACCGGGGTAAACGTTTTTCATGGGGCTATCCTGCTGCGCCGGATGTGCGTGAGCATTTCAAACTTTTTAGACTATTACCCGCAGAAGAGCTTTTGGGAATGGGCTTGACCTCAGTCGGTCAAATGATTCCAGAGCAATCCACCGCGGCAGTTTTTGTGCATCATCAAGCCATTCGATACAGCGATTAATGGCAGGACAAAGGAGAGATTATGAGCTCAAAATTTATTGACAGATTAGATAACGAACCTAAACCGCTCGTCACCGATGGCGCTTTGGGTACGATTTTGCATGACCGCGGGATCAGTTTTGACACATGCTTTGACTGTCTCAACGTGAAGTCCCCAGCAACGGTTGCGGAAATATTGAGTGAATACATTCACGCCGGTGCGGAATTGATCAAAACCAACACTTTTGGCGCAAACGCTGTGAAATTGAGCAAATTCAACCTGGAAAAGCATTGCGCTGAATTTAACCGCTCGGCTGTGGCACTGGCACAAAGGGTTGTGCAAGGTTCTTTCAAGGATGTGATGATTGCCGGTGATGTTGGTCCTTTGGGCGTGCCTTTGGCGCCTTTTGGGCGTCTGCAACCGGAAGAAGCGCGCGCTATTTATCGTGAACAGATCGAAGCCTTGCTGACTGAAGGTGTGGATGTGCTTTTGATGGAAACCATGGTTGATCTAAAAGTGATGGCTGAAGCGGTTGCCGCGGCGCGTGAGCTTGACCCCAAAATGCCCATTATCGCCTCTATGACCTTTTCACGCGATAAACGTACCATGTTGGGCGATACACCGCTTGAGGTAGCTAATTTTCTGACCGATTTAGGCTGTGACGTTATTGGTGTCAATTGTTCTGGTGGACCGGTGCAGCTTTTGAGCATTCTCAAGATTATGCGCCACGCGCAACCAGACGCCAGAATTTCGGTTATGCCCAATGCCGGATTCCCAGAGCAGGTTGGTGGTCGCATTATGTACCCGGCTGTGGCGAGCTATTTTACGGAATTTGCCCTGGCGTTTTGGAAAGCCGGCGCGCGCGTGATTGGTGGCTGCTGTGGCACAACACCGGAGCACATCAAAGCCATTGCCGAAGCCATTCAGAGCCATGACCTTGAGGAGGATTTGCATGATATCCAAGTGCAAAGCTATGTCCCAATGGAGATGTATTCCGAGCCACCCGAGCAAACGCGCATGCAAAAGAAGCTCTCTGAGGGCAAATTTGTCAGTGCGGTTGAAATGGATCCGCCACGTGGTTTCTCAACCCATAAACTGATGGCTGGTGCCAGTCTTTTGGCGGATGCCGGCGCAGATTGTATTGATGTCGCTGATAGCCCAATGGCACGCATGCGTATGAGTCCTTGGGGTGTTTGCCAAATGATCCAAAATGAACTCAATGTGGATGCCACTTTGCACTTCCCAACCCGCGGGCGCAATTTGCTGAGAGTGCAAGGTGACCTTTTGGCGGCACACGCTTTGGGCATACGTAACGTTTTTGTGGTGATGGGTGACCCAACCGCGATTGGCGATTATCCGGACGCAATGGATAACTATGACCTGGTGCCAACCGGCTTGATAAAACTGATTAAACAAGGTTTAAACGCGGGTGTGGATCACAGTGGCACCAAAATTGGCACACCAACCAGTTTTTTTGTGGGTGCCGCGGTTGATTTGACACCAGCAAGCCTTGAACGGGAGCTGAAACTGGCGCGCAAGAAGATTGTGGCTGGTGCGGATTTCTTTTTGAGCCAACCGGTTTTTGATCCGGAATTGGCACGCATCTTCATAAAACGTTATGAAGATCAGTATGGGGAACTTGAAACACCCATTTTGGCAGGTTTGCTGCCCTTAGCCAGTGCAAGACATGCCAAGTTTTTGCACAATGAGGTGCCTGGCATCAGCATTCCAGATCCCATTCACGAGAGACTAAGAAAAGCTGGTGAGAATGGTGCCCAGGTTGGCGTGGAAATTGCAGAGGAATTGGTGGACGAAATCAGAGGCTTTGCACAAGGCATCTACATCATGCCGCAATTCAACCGTTTTGACTTGGTGGCGGAGATTATTGCGGATTTAAATTCAAAAAGCATTGAGTAAGTTTGCATAAGCTGATAATTGCCCAAAAAATACCTTTTTAAATAAGGTGTAAAATGAATGTGAACAAGGAGCATTTGATGAAAAACCGAAAAAGCTTAATCATTGTTTTACTTACTTTTACACTCTTATTGAGTGCCTGTGGTAACCAACCCGTTGTTGGAGAAGACGCCCAAAAAACGGCTGTTTCTGAGGCGGTCTCAGAGTTGCTAACCCAAGAGTCGAAACTCACAGAAGAGGTACCCACAGAAGAAGTTACACCAGAAATGACGGAAGAGCCGACAGCCAGCCCTGTGCCTGACACTGCCACGCCGGAACCAACTGCCACATTGCCTGCTTACACAGTTGGACCAACAAACTTTCCGGCTGATGTTAATCCGCTTACTGGTTTGAAAGTTAGTGACCCTGCAATTTTGGATCGCCTGCCTGTGATGGTAAAGGTGCCCAATTTCCCTGCTTATGGACGCCCGCATGGTGGGCTTTCGGCAGCGGATATTGTTTTTGAGACCTGGATCGGTGGCGGCTCTAATCGTTTTGCCGCGCTGTATTATGGCACCGATAGCGATTATGTTTGGCCTATCCGCTCCATTCGCATCGTTGATCCCGAAATTGCCACGCTTTATAACGCGGTGATTGCTTTTTCAGGCGGTGACCCGGTAAAAGTGATGCCCAAGATTTGGCGGATTATGGGCAATCGATTGTTTCCTGAGGGCACGTGCCCGGGCATTTGTGACCGGGGTAGTTATGATGTAACCCGACTTTACGCAAACACTGCAGCGATTACAGACTACTTTAAACGTAATGCCATTGACCCAGGAACACGACCGAATCTGGACGGCATGAAATTTAGCGAAGCTATTCCTTCAGGTGGCAGAGCAGCCAGCAAGCTGGAGTTCTATTTCAATTACTATAATAAAAGTGATTGGGTCTTTGATCAGGACAGCGGCAAGTATTTACGCTGGATTGAAGATGGAACGAGCTATGAAATGATTCCTTTGACGGATAAGAACACCGAAAAACAGCTAGAGTTTTCGAATGTCATCATGCTTTTTGTAAACCATGTTGAAATTGAAACGCAGCTGATTGACATCAAGGTTTGGGGTAATACGGCTGGTCAAAGAGCAGTGATCTTTAGAGACGGACAAGCCTTTGAAGCAACCTGGAAAACCAGCGACAATGAAACGCCTATGGCGTTTTTCGACAAGGATGGCAATCCCTTCCCATTGAAACCAGGAAACACCTGGGTCGCGCTAACTGGTTTAAGTTCGCCAGAGAGTATTGATGGAACGGTGTGGCATTATGATTTTCAGATGCCATAAAGCTTTATGCGAGTTTTGATCCTTTCTGATATCCATTCAAACTTAACCGCCTTCGAGGCGGTTTTAAGTGATGCAGGGCATTTTGAAAAGACCATTTGCCTGGGTGATGTGGTGGGTTATGGACCTGACCCAGAGGAGTGTGTGCGGCTTTTGCTTGGTCTGCCCAACCTTGTCTGTATCATGGGTAATCATGACGCGGCAGTGCTCAATGTGATTAGTACAGGACACTTCAATCCTGAAGCCCGCAAAGCCTTGCATCAACAAAAGAATTTGATGTCTGATGAGGCACTTGAGTTTCTTGCTTCTTTGCCAGAAAAGTTGACGTTTGGTGATCTCACGCTCGCGCATGGCAGTCCACGTGATCCCATTTGGGAGTATGTGGACAAGGGACGTATCGCCTGGGAGGTTTTTGAGTATTTTGAAACCCAAGGCACTTTGGTAGGGCACACCCACACACCTTGCATTTTTATTGAGTCGGAAGACTTTAAAATGCGCCTGTTGAAGCCTAAATCAGGTGATCGTTGGATTCCAAAGGAACGGTTTATTCTTAATCCTGGGTCGGTAGGGCAACCGCGTGACCATGATCCGCGGGCATCTTATGTGATATGGGATACAGAAGAAAACAGCTTTTTGTTCAAGCGTGTGCATTATAATATCTCTGAAGTCGCCAATCGCATTCAGCAACGTGGGATTCCATCCCTTCAAGCCAAGCGTTTGAGTCTGGGCAGATAAAGGGAACTTTTCTGTTATTTATTCGTTATTAAGCCAAGATCAGAACTTTGAAATTAAGGAGCAGGAAATGAAAAGGAAATTACTTGTTTTTAGTATTGTTGCCCTCTTACTATTAGGGGCTTGTTCAGCAAATAAACCTTCTAACACGCCGATGGACGTATATGCGCCTGGTACGGGATATTTTAGTGAGTCGGATGTTGAAGCGCCAATGGATTTCTCTCGAAATGAAGATAACCCTGAATCGCCAGCGCCAGATCCAGATTCCCCGACGACTCAGGAAAGGTTGGTCATTAAAACGGCTGATATGCGTGTTTCGGTTGCCGACCCCGAAAGCGCGATGCATTCCGTTGCCCAATTAGCCAACCGATTAGGTGGTTTTGTGGTAAGCTCGCAAGCCAGTAGCGCCACCAGTTCGAGTGGTGGATACAAAAGTGCGTCGATTTCAATTCGCATTCCCACTGAGAAATTAGAAGAAGCCATGCAAGCGATTCGCGAGCTGGCTGCCAGTGGCAAAGATGGCGTTTTATCTGAATATGTGTCTGGTCAGGATGTCACCTCCGATTATGTAGACTCACAATCCCGACTTCGCAACCTTGAAGCTGCTGAGGAACAACTCATGGCGCTGATGGAAAACACCACCGATCTGGAGCAAACCATGGCAGTTTTCCGTGAATTGACCCGCACCCGCGAACAAATTGAAGTTTTACAAGGACATATCAAGTATTTGAAGGAATCAGCTTCCATGTCGATGATCTCGACTCAGTTTGTTGCGGAAGCATCACTGAAACCAATCCAAATTGCTGGATGGAAGCCCCAGGGCACTGCCCGCGAAGCTTTGCAGACCTTGATTAACATTGGGCAAGGTATTGTGGACTTCCTCATTCGCTTTGGCATCGTTTGTCTGCCCTTCTTAATTCCCTTGGGCATTGGTATTTTCTTCCTGGTAAAAGCCCTCAAAAAGCGCAAAGCCAAGAAACAAGCCGCCTTAGCCAATTATTACGCTCAAGTGCCAAAACCTCAGGAAGAGCAGCCTAAACAATAGTTTCTTTTTAGAGCACTCTAAAAGTCACGCTAGATGCGTGACTTTTGGTTTTAATAACTTAAAGGGCTTTCGTTGCCTTTAAGGATGTCCTTAATAGTTTCTGAAGGGATTGCACCTTCGCGTAAGACAGTCGCAGTACTTTGGGTGCAGTCCACAATTGTGCTGGGTTTGGTTTCCAAAAGGACACCGCCATTGATGAGTAGTTGGATATGCTCGCCCAATTCTTGAATGATTTCTTTTGGGTCGGCATGGTTTTCATGGTCAGAAATGTTTGCGCTGGTTACAGCCAAGGGTCCGGTTTTACCCAGTAACTCGAGCGCAAAAGGGTGGTTGGGCATACGCACTGCGATGCCCTCAAAAGGACTAAGTAAGTTTGGTAAACCGGGTTTTTTAGGCAGAATAAGGGTCAATTTTCCTGGCCAAAGGGCATCCATGAGGATGCGCGCGCATTTGGGGATGCTCTGCACAAAATCATCGAGCTGGTTAAAGGCTCCGATGAGCAGCGGAATAGCTTTAGCCTGGCTACGATGCTTGGCAGTATAAATCTTTGCCAGAGCTATTTCCGAATGAGGTAAGCAAGCAAGCCCATAGAGCGTGTCCGTTGGGAAGACGATTAGCTCTTCCTTTTCCAAAATGGACCTGGCTTGAGTGAGGGCGTTTGGTGCTTCGCCCTTTAGGATGGTAGGTGATTTCATGCCGGCACCTCGATGCGGATGAGGCGGTTCTTGCCTGCCAAATCCCTGAGCAAGGCGATGCTTGCCTGAGGATAAGCCTGCTTGGCTGCTTCCAGAGCTTTTTCTCCGGTGCTTTCTTCAATTTCAAGCAAGATTAAACCCGGCGCCTTTAGCACCTTTTGGGATTGGCTGAGCAAATCGCGAATGAGTTTTAAACCATCTTCGCCACCATCCAGCGCTAAAGCTGGTTCCCACTCTGTAACCGCTAAAGTTTGCAAGGTCTGGCTGGGGATGTAGGGTAAATTAGCGCAGATTAAGGAAGTTTGCCCGTTGAATTGGCTCAAAAGGTTTGAATGAACCAAATCCAGGCAATGGCTCACTTGATGGCTTTTTGCGTTTTCACTGGCGATTTTTAAGGTTTCGTTGGATATGTCCAAGGCGGTTATTTTGATGCTCTCATTGTTTTTTAACAAGCTAATAGCGATGCAGCCAGAGCCTGTGCCGACATCCAAGGCGGTTTGTGCTTCGGGGTTTTTGCTAAGCCAGCTCAAAGCTTCTTCTACCAAAAGTTCTGTTTCTGGTCGGGGGATAAGTACCGCCGGGCTCACTTTGAAGTCCAAGCCATAAAAACTTTGTGTACCGGTGAGATAAGGCAGCGGCTCACCATCACTCAAACGGCTTACAAGCCCTAAAAAGACCTCTTTTTGGCATTCGTCCAGTGTGTTTTCAGGATGAGCCAAAAGCCAGGTTTTGGGCATATTAAGCACATGCGCCATCAAAATGAGGGCGCTTGTGTTTGGGTTTTCTATGTGTTTTAGGCGGGCTTCTGCTTGCTTGAGGCAGTCGCGGATGCTTAATTTAGCCATGCGCTTCAAATCTTGCCAGCCGTTCGGCTTCTTCAACCTGTTGCAATTCCTGGATGAAATCGTCCAAATCATAGCCATCCATAACGGCTTGTATGTTGAAAGAGCTTTGGTTGATGCGATGATCGGTGACGCGAGATTGGGGATAGTTGTAAGTGCGGATTTTTTCACTGCGTTCACCGGTACCAATTTGTGATCTTCGCGCGGCATCAAGCTCTGATTGGCGTTTTTGTTCTTCCAATTCGTAAAGTCTGGCTTTAAGCACGCTCATCGCGCGTGTTTTGTTCTGCAATTGGGATCGTTCGTCCTGGCAAGCAACTACTATACCGCTCGGTATATGATGAATACGGACGGCGGTCATGTTCTTTTGCACGTTTTGACCACCCGCGCCTGCCGATTTATAAACGTCAATTTCAATATCCGAATCGGGTATTTCAATTTCAAAGTCATCAACTTCAGCCAGCACCGCAACGGTTACGGTGGAGGTGTGGATACGCCCTTGCGATTCAGTTTCGGGCACGCGTTGTACACGGTGTACGCCTGATTCAAATTTTAGGCGAGAAAAAGCGCCTCTGCCTTTTACAGTAAAAGTCACTTCTTTGTAACCACCAATGCCAGTTTCGTTGGAAGAAATGACTTCAGTTTTATAGCCGTGGATATCTGCATATTTCAGGTACATGCGCAAGAGGTCGGCAACAAAAAGACCAGCTTCATCGCCACCTGTACCAGCGCGGATTTCAACAATGACGTTGCGATTGTCACGCGGGTCCTTGGGCACCAGCATGCTACGAAGTTTTTCTTCCATTTCGTCGCGGTGTGAGGTCAATTCATCAAGTTCCATTTTGGCAAGTTCGAGCATCTCGCCATCAGAGAGTTCAATTAAGTCCTTGGTTTCATCAATTTTTGCCAAAGTGTCGATGTAATCCTTGGCAGCCACGGCGATATCTTCAAGATCAGCACGTTCTTTTGAGAGTTCAACAGCAAGTTGGTAATCCTCGCCAACTTTGGTTAAACGGTCTTCAAGATCGTTATAGTGTTCAAGTATTGCGTTTAATTTTTCTAACATGTCTAAACCTTTTCAAAATTCAGCCCGATTATACCATTTTGAGGCTTGTAATACTATGTGCATGTCGTATTTTTTGGCTATTCCGGGTATAATCAGCCCTCGGAGAAAGTTTAGGATGCAACTATATTTTGTAAGACATGCTCAATCAACAAATAACGCCCGCTGGGAAAGTGGTGAGTTTACCGATAATCCCCGCGTCTCAGACCCGCCATTAACGGTGAAAGGTTTTATGCAGTCACAACTGGTTGCGGAAGAATTGAGCAAAAATAACCCTGATGTGAAAACACACTTTTTAGACCAACAAAACCGGCGCGAATATGGCATAACCCATGTTTATTGCAGTTTGATGGAACGTGCCTTGCAAACAGGCAGTATTATCGCCCAACATTTGGGCGTGCCCATAACCGCTATTGCGGATTGCCATGAAGTTGGCGGTATTTATCTTGAACGATTGGTGGGCAATGAACCGGTTATCAGCATGGAGCATGGCATCACGGCCCAGTATCTTCAATCCACCTATCCCTTTGTTCGCTTGGAGCAACCCATTGGTGATAAAGGTTGGTGGGTTGGTGGCAAAGAAGACCGCGATCAAGTGGCAATCAGGGCTAATCGGGTGATTGATTTTATTCGTCATCGCCACGGCGATACGCATGATCGGGTGGTTATCATTACCCACGGTGGTTTCTTCAACTATTTGTTTAGGGCATTGTGTCGTTGTGAGACGCAATTAGCCCCGGATCATCGATTTCCTTATCGCTTTATGTACAACAACTGTGGAATCAGTCGTTTTGACATGCCTGACGAGATGGCACAGTTCATTTATCACAACAAAACCGATTTCTTACCTGATGATTTAATTACCTAAACAAACTGTTTAGTGACTTAAATGAAATACTTGGTAAAATTGCGGTAGGCTATGATCTTCGCCGAAATCAGACATAGCCACAGGAAAACATGCCAATTTTTGTAAATATCATTCTCGTTTTTCTTCTGTTTGTCTTAAACGCTGTTTTTGCCATGTACGAAATCGCCATGGTTTCTTCGCGCAAAAGCCGTTTAGAGCAACGCGTTGCAGAAGGTAAAAAGGGCGCTGGATATGCCCTTGAGATGCTCAAAGACCCCAATCAGGAATATCTTTCTGCGATTCAAATCATGATCACAATGATTGACACCTTGGCTGGTGCCATTGGAGGTGCGGCTATTGCAGGACCCTTTGCGGTCATTTTGAAACAAATCAAGTGGTTGGCACCGGTTGCAGACACATTAGCACTTCTTATTGTGGTTATTCTGATCACATACTTTTCGATTGTGCTGGGTGAGCTCATTCCAAAAAGAATTGCGGTGAGCAAACCTGAAAATGTGGTTACAAAACTTTCGCCTTTGATTTATGGTTTAACGCGATTATTCCGCCCATTAACCCGCTTGTTGAGTGGTTCAACCAATCTTGGCATACGGGTTTTGCGTATTGATTTGACAACAGAACCCTCCATCACTGAAGAGGATGTCAAAGGTTTTATCGAAGAAGGGCGTCAAACGGGCGTCTTTGACCAAGCCGAGCAGGAAATGGTGGATGGCGTTTTTCGTTTGTCAGAGCGCCGTATTGACGCTTTAATGACCCCGCATACCGAATTGGATTGGATCAACCTTGAAGATGAGCGCGAAGAAATTTTGCACGATATTAAAGCCAGCCCATATTCCCGGATGCCAGTGGCAGAAGGTGATCTGGACCGCACCATTGGCATGTTGCATGTAAAGGATTTGGTTGGCGTTGACATTTATGCGCCCGATTTTGATGTAAAAAATCACCTGCGTGAAGCGCTTTTCTTACCGGGTAATATGCAAGCCGTGAAAGCCTTTGACACTTTTCGTGAAAAGGCGGTCCACCAGGCATTGGTTATGGATGAATTTGGTGGGGTGTTGGGCTTGGTCTCGCTTTATGACGTGCTTGAATCCATTGTAGGCGCGATTCCCTTAAACGAATTTGACCTCGATCAAGAGGTTGTTTTGCGACCGGACGGTTCCTGGTCTTTTGATGGGCTTTTGCCGATTGACGTGCTGAAAGATTTACTCAAGGTTGAAGCTTTCCCTGAAGAAGACACGGCAGATTTCCAAACTTTGAGTGGTTTTATCATGAACCAATTGGGTCGTATTCCCAAAGTTGGGCAGAGCTTTATCTGGGAGCAATTTTCATTTGAAGTTTTGGATATGGATGGCTTTAGGGTAGACCGGGTATTGGTGACCGATTTATCCAAACAAACAGGGGAAACAGCAGTTACACACGACGTGAACTAAGCCTTTATCGAAGTGCAAACAATGCGTGGGGCAAATTGTACCCTGCGCTTTTTCTTTAAGGTGGGCTTTCTTAGTGATAATGGCGGCTATGTTTCTATGACAAAAGCTGTGCGGTTTGATGCGGCGTATTGCTATCCGTTTGTTCTTGCAGACCAACGACTGAAGCTGGCACGCGGGAGGGTCTTTCCGGAGCTTTTCTCAAGCGAGGCTATCTGACCGCTTTGGATGACTTCGGTCTGTGGCGGCTTGTTGGTCAAGGCTCTGGCGATTTCATGGCAAGTGTTAGGATGGATGCAAGTTGGAGCGGTGACGAGCAGGCACTGCAGACATGGATCCAGGATGGCATTAATCGCTTCCAAAAGCTCTGGTAATTGCTTTAAGAAGTCTTTGTAAGCCGATTCGTTTTCAGTTTCAAATCGAGGAAAATGAAACACGAGCGCGTTGTAAAGCTTTTCCCGGCGGGCTTCACGTTTGATGAACTTGAGCGGGTCTTCCTGAATATAGCGAATCGGGGCATCTTTCATATTGCTGAGTTTTTGGTTTGCCATTGCCCAGCCGATGCCATGTTTTGAGCTGTCCACATGGGTTGCTTCGGCGCCGGACTGCGTGGCTACCAGGTTGATTGCGCCGGTATATGCCCAAAGGTTTAGCAGTTTGACAGGCTTTTGCGCGCTTTCGATCTGTTTTTGCAGCCACAGCCATTGATTGATTTCTTCAGGGAAGATGCCAGTATGTTGTGAGGCACCTAATTGAGTTTGTAAGCGAATTTTGTCCCATCGCAAATGCCAGGACTTTTGGGCATTATCCTCAGTGAGCCATTGACCGCCAAAATCATGCACATCGGCATGAAAACGGGCATGCGCTTGCTTCCAAAGTTCTGGAGCGGATTTTGCCCAAAATGCTTGTGGATAAGGACGGCTAAGCAGCTTTTTGCCAAAGCGTTCAAGTATTTTGCCGTCACCGGAATCCAAAAGGTCATACTCTTGCCAGTTTTGGGCAAGTTCAAAGCTAAAAGGATGGGTGTTATTCATAAGCAAACTCATTGACTAAAAAGATGAAATACGAGTGGCACAAGAAAGTGCACCATCATGGCGATAGCAGCAGCGCGGAATACAGCAATCCGGAAAACATCGTAATCCAGGTTCGGCTTTAGCTTTTCGCGCCTGCGCTCTATTATTTGGGGCACAATCATGATGGCTAAGAGAAGCATGAAAAGCCCAACAATCCAATAGGGTAATAGGGCGACAAAAATGAACATGGCGATGGCAAGCAGGATTGCCAGTGTGAGGCTAATCACTGCGCCAATGTTGAGAATGCGCAGTGTTTTTTTGGATACCACCTGGCGGGCTTGGTCGATGAAGCTGGCATACAGCAAAATAAAGAGCACAAATCCGATTGCAAGTAGGCTAACCTGATTGAGCACTGGGTTCAGGCTAAGACTTCCCAGCAAGCACATAAAGCTGTTTACTAAGAAATGATAGGGACTGGTTTTTAGGTAAAATCGTTTTTGCAGCCCCAGTTTTCGCCAATTCAGGATAAATACAACAATCAGCAGTACCACACCCGTGATGAGGGTTTTGATGCCTGCAAGCGCGTATAAAACAATGGCAATAATCCCCACTAAAAGCAAAAGGATATTGGCAGTTTTTGGGCTAATCAGTCCAGTTGCTACCGGGTTTTGGGGCTGTTTGTCTTGCTTGCTAACATCAAGCGGGGCAAATTGCAGATCACGCAAAGTGAAATAGAGCCAGGAAACGCATAGGTTAGCCAATAACACAAAGAGTAGTAGCAAGCTTGGATTGGATTGTGTGGCAGCGGCACCAAGCAAGCTTACAAAGATTGTCACAGGTAAGCTGTGTTTCAATCGTTCCAGTTGTAAGAGAGCTTTAAGTTTGGCGTTCATGCTGTTATGGGAAGTATACCAAAGCCAGGCATAGCATGGGGATTGATTGGAGCATTTTTTGAGGTTTTAATGAAGCATTTTGGCTTCTTGTCATGTCGATTCCTTGGCTGCAAAAGAGCGCATTGCTGTGATATAGTAGGCACAAACACACACGGAGCGTTATGATGAAACGAAACCTAGTTTGGATTGGTTTGGCTGTTATTGTCTTGTTGTCCCTTTTTGTTGGATTGATGAAGCCTTTTTCTCCAAGGCTTGACCAGACAGGGCATTTAAGCCTGATGATGCTCATCCTGACGGTTGGCTTGTGGATTTTGAAGCCTTTTGGTCTTTCCTTTGGTGCCAGTAGTGGCTTATTGATGGCAGGTTTGCTGGCCATTGGTGTGCCTGGTTCTGCAGTTTTTTCTGGATTTTCCGGTGGCGCGGTTTGGACGCTGATCCCAGCCTTGTTTTTTGGCTTTGTACTTGCTAAAACCGGCTTGGGCAGAAGGATAGCATATTATGGGATGAAAGTGTTTCCTATCACTTATCCAGGTTTGGTGCTCATGTGGACGGTGATTGGCGTTGTCTTATCCCTGCTTACCCCATCCATTACCGTGCGGATGGTTTTGGTTACGCCAATCGCATTGCAATGTGTGGATATACTGGGTTTACCCAAAGGCTCCAAAGGGCGTTCGCTTATCTTATTGATGGCATGGGGTATGGCAATGATTCCCAGCGTAGGTTGGCAAACAGGCTCATTGGCGGGACCCATCATCTCCGGTTTTTATGCATCCAATCCTGCACTTGGAGCGATTGATTTTGCCACATGGGCGCAGGTTTCTTTGCTGCCGGTTGCAGTTGTGACCGTTTTAAGCCTGGTGGGTGGTTATCTGCTGTTTTGCCCCAAGGATAAACTGGTGGTTGACAAATCGGCTTTTGAAGAGGCTTATCAAAAGCTTGGTCCAATGAGTCGGGATGAAAAGATTAGCGCGGTTATTTTGTTCCTCAGCTTTTTTATGTTTACCACTTCCCGTTTGCATGGTATTCCTGATGCTGCCACGGTACTTTTTGCCTGGTTCATTTTGAACATTAGCAAGATTATTGAGCCAAAAGAGATTAGCTCCGGCATCAGCTGGGATTTGGTCATTTTTATTGGCACCGCGATGAGTTTCAGTGCGATCATGAGAGAAACAGGCATTTCTGATCTTCTTTCGTCCTTTTTGGTTGGCGCGTTGGCACCGGTTGGGCATAATCCCTGGCTTTTTGTTTATGCGGTTGTGGTGGCATTTTTCCTTTGGCGTTTTGTGGATATTGCCACTTTTATTCCGACTTTTGCCATTATTGCGGCAATCGCGCCGGCAGTCAGCCAACAATATGGCATCGATCCGATGGTATGGGTGCCCTTGCTGGCATTGGCACAAAATGCCTTTTTCTTGAGCTATACCAACATGTTCGCATTGGTTGCCGAAGCCAATCTTGGGGACAGAGGATGGAAACCTGCCGAATTTTCTAAATTTGGTGTAGTTTATTTTGTGGCTGTTTTGCTTGCCATGCTGGTTGCGGTTCCCTATTGGCAATATCTTGGGCTTTTTAAATAGGCTTTTTGCCATGAATGACGGCAAACTGCTGAATATCTTCAATTCTTTGTTATCATAGACAAAGTGATTTTTCTAAGAAACGGAGAAGGCATGAATTTTGATAAAGCAATTGACCGACGAAAAACCGAAAGTGTGAAATGGCGACGCTGGGATGAGGATGTTTTGGCGATGTGGGTGGCAGATACTGACTTTGAAGCACCACAAGAGGTTATTGACGCCATAAATAAGAGAGTTGAGCATGGCATTTTTGGCTATGGCTTCCCACCTGATGGCTTAAATGAAGTCGTCACCCAGCGCCTAAAACGCTTGTACAACTGGGATGTGGATGTTGAGCAAGTGCAATATGTTCCGGGCATTGTCACCGGGTTCAATGTGGCAGTGCGTGGTTTGTGCAAACCCGGCGAAGAAGTTATTTATCAGGTGCCTGCTTATCCTCCTTTCATCCGCGCGCCACATAGTGCAGGTCTGCAGGGCATCCAAAATGAAATGTTTGTGGGCAAAAGTGGACAATATGAGGTCGATTTTGAGGCATTTGAACAGGAAATCATCGACAACAAGGTTAGCCTATTTATCTTGTGCAATCCGCATAATCCAACCGGACGGGTTTATCGTCAGGATGAGCTGGAAAAGTTTGCCGAAATTTGCCTAAGAAATGATGTCATTATTGTTTCTGATGAAATCCATTGCGATATTCTATATGATGGTCGAAAGCATATTCCCATCGCGAGTTTGGGGAAAGAGGTCTCGGATATCACCATCACTTTGCAGGCGCCTAGCAAAACCTTCAATGTTGCGGGTTTGCACACATCGGTGGCAGTTATCCAAAACCCTGTTTTAAGAGAGCGCTATAACGCTTATCGCGCGGGCATCGTTAGCAGCCCTTGTATTTTGGGAATGTATGCTGCCAAAGCTGCTTATGAGCATGGCGAGCCTTGGCTTGAAAAGCAGTTGAGCTATCTTCAGGCAAACCGTGAGTTGATTGATGAAGCCTTGAGAAACGAGCTGAAACCCATCAAGTGGTGTAAACCCGAAGCCACTTTTTTGGCTTGGCTGGATTGTTGCGAATTGGGTATTAATGGCTCATTGCAGGAATATTTTCTGGAAAAGGTCAAGCTTGGCTTGAATGATGGTCCGGAATTTGGAGCAGTTGGGCAGGGTTTTGTGCGATTGAATTTTGGCACAACCCGGGATAATATCGTTTTGGCGATTGAAAAAATGAAAGAAGCGCTTGAAAAGCTCTAAGCGATTGTTATTCGCGTTTTGTGTATTTGCTTAAAATAAAAACGAGCCGGGAGACCGGCTCGAATTGAATTTGTGTGATCCTATTCTTCAAGGGGGACAACATTGGCAGCTTGTTTGCCTTTGTCACCGTTTTCGATGCTGAATTCCACCTTTTGACCTTCTTTTAGGCGTTTGTAACCTTCCATCTGGATTGCGGAAAAATGGACGAAAATATCCTCGCCTTCTTCCTGTCCAATAAAGCCGTAGCCTTTTGGCGCATTAAACCATTTGATTGTACCAATACAACGTTCTGACATTCTTTCTAACTTCACTTCTTTAAAAAAATTGTTTCCCTCGCTATTGTGCAAGTTTGATAAATTTATCATTGACCCTCAGAATCGTCAAGCTTTTGACTTTTTGGGAGCTTACTAAGATTGACGGGCATTTTGAACGGAATGTTTCGCAAAGTATAATCAGCTTATGAACGCATTCAATCCGATATTAGTCGAAGATAATTACAATGATCCCAAGTATTTGAGCGAACATCAATATGGCGATGCAGGGAATTTGAACGCAAGGATAGACATTCACAGGCGTTTTAGCACCGCAGACCAAGCCTGGCATGACTTTGTTTTTGAGCACTTGCCAGTGAGACTTGGTGTGCAGGGTTTGGCACTGGGATGTGGTAATGCCAGTCAATGGCGTGAAAACCAGGCGCGTTTTCCAAGCGATTTCCACATGGTCTTGAGCGAATTTTCCTATGGCATGTTGGAAGAGCCCGTGCACGCTTTTAGAGAGGATGAGCGTTTTAGCCTCTGCGTGATGGATGCCCAAAGGATCGC
This sequence comes from Anaerolineaceae bacterium UBA5404, assembly GCA_002409625.1. Lineage (GTDB taxonomy): Bacteria > Chloroflexota > Anaerolineae > Anaerolineales > Anaerolineaceae > Mesolinea. The sequence goes on from DHNY01000003.1 coordinate 143,734, forward strand.
CTTTGAAGCCAATCAATTTGACTTTGTAACCGCCAACCACATGCTTTACCATGTCCCGGATGTGGATTTGGCTTTATCTGAAGTGGCGCGGGTGCTTAAGCCAGAGGGGATGCTGATGGCGGCTACTAATGGCGAAAGGCATATGGTTGAGCTGGATGAATTGTTGCATCAATTTGACCCGCGATTTGAAGGTGAGCATGTTATGTCGGGTGTTTTTAACCTGCAAAACGGCAAGAATTATCTCAAAGAATGGTTTGAAGATATTGAGATCATTCTCTATCCGAGCGATTTGTTGGTAAGCGATGCGAAACTTTTAGCCGACTATGCTTTTTCGATGCCAAAGGTCAAAGACCTGTTTAGCTCTGATCAAAAAGGAGCGCTCGAAGCTTTTTTCCAAGCGCGCATGACAAAAACAGGATCTATTTTTATTGCCAAGCAAACAGGGTTGTTTATCGCAAGTAAGCCACGAAAATAACCACAATCGCCAAAACAGCACAATAAACCGCGAATGGTAGCAGTGATTTTTCCTTTAAGTAGCCAATGAACCATTTGATGGCTATATAACCAACCACGCCCGCAATCACAAATCCCAGGAGCAAAACCGGCAAAAATTCGAGCACGCCATCCATCTTGATGAGTTTGACCAGGCTCAATAGCCCTGCGGCAAGCATGACCGGAATGGACATCAGAAAAGAAAACTTTGCAGCAGATTGGCGTTTAAAACCTTGGGTCAGCCCTCCGGTGATGGTTGCACCTGAGCGCGAAATGCCTGGAAAAATGGATAGCGCCTGGAAGGCACCGATGATGAGGGAATCCTTGACTGACATGGTGTCTAATTCGCGGGTTTTCTTTGACCAAAGCTCGCTGACTGTCAGCAAAATGGCGGTGATAAAAAGGAAAACCGCTGTCCAAACCGGACTGTTAAACAAAGCTTCCACCTGTTCTTGCAACAATATGCCAATGACGCCTGCTGGGATCGTTGCCAAAACAATGTACCATCCCAAGCGACTATTGGATTGCTCGAAAGGTTTGCGATCTTTGATACCGCCGATAAAAGCCTTGACTATTTCCCATAGGTCTTTGCGAAAATAAACAAACACCGCGACAAGTGTGCCCAGTTGAACCAAGACGTCAAACAAAAAGGCTTTTTGTGGGTCGAGTGTCCAGTTGAGTAAAAAAGGTACTAAAACCAAATGTCCCGAGCTTGAAACAGGCAAAAATTCTGTCAAGCCTTGCACAATACCTAAGACGATCGCTTGAATAATACTCATAATACCTCTGGTACGCGCGCGAGTTGGAGTTTTGCCAAGGCTTCATCGGCAAACTCATCCAGATAACCGCCGACAACAGCCTGACGCAAATCACGCGCGAGCTGCAATAAAGTGTGCAGATTGTGTATAGAGAGCAAGGTTGATGCCAACATTTCCTTGGCAACCAGCAGGTGACGGATGTAAGCACGCGAAAAGTTTTGACAAGTGTAACAGTCGCATTCGGGATCAATGGCTAAGGGATCTCTGGCGAAGGCAGCGCCTTTCATGTTGAGGCGTCCATTATTGGTCATTGCCGCGCCATGGCGAGCCATGCGGGTGGGGTGTACACAATCGAAGATATCTACACCACGCAACACGCCTTCGATGAGGTCCTCCTGAGTGCCAACACCCATGAGGTAGCGGGGTTTTTCTGTTGGCAAAATGGCGTTTACGACCTCAATGTTGCGGTACATGTCTTCTTTACTTTCGCCAACCGAAAGACCACCAATGGCCATGCCAGGGAAATCCATTCCACTGATGATGTGCGCGGATTCTTCACGCAAGTCGCGGAAGATTCCACCTTGAACGATGCCAAAAAGGGCTTGATCCTGGCGCGTTTTTGCTTTTAAACATCTTTCAGCCCAAACATGTGTGCGTTGCATAGCTTCTTTCGCGTAGTCATAATCGAGCGGTTTGGCGCATTCGTCAAAAGCCATGATGATGTCCGCGCCTAGTTTTTCTTGGATGCCGATTGAGATTTCGGGGCTAAGGCGCTTTTCAGAGCCATCAATATGGGAACGGAATGTTACGCCATCATCATCAATTTTGCGGGTGTCTGCCAGCGAAAAAACCTGAAATCCACCTGAATCGGTAAGCATGGGTCCATCCCAGTGCATAAAGTTGTGCAGTCCACCCATTGCGTCCACAATATCCTCACCAGGGCGTAAAAAGAGGTGATAGGTGTTGGCAAGCACTAATTCAGGTTGCAGGTCGGCTAGCTGGGCAGGGGTGAGCGACTTGACCGTCGCTTGTGTGCCTACCGGAGCGAAGAGAGGTGTTTTGAGTGTGCCGTGGGGCGTGGTAAATTCGCCGGCACGGGCTTTGTTGTCTGTTGCGATTGTTTTCCAGTTAAACATTATGCCATCTTTGTAAATTGTTTGATGAGCTTCTTGACTCGGCGCGTTTGGTTTTCGCTGAGGTCAGGAAGACGGTTTTGGAGGATTGTACGAAAGGCGTCATAGTGAGGTGGGCGAATGGCGACGGACGCCCGTTCGGCGTGTTGGGCGACACTACTAGGGCGACAGTTTTTGAGGTGCTCAAAGAGCATTGGTAGGATTTTAGTCGCATATTCTGGATTGGCTGAGGCGATGCCAGCCAACACCGAAACGCCAGCATCTTTTGTGATAACCGAGCCTTTCCCGAAAGTTTTGAGGATTTGTTCCAAATGAGGGAAGAGTGTGTCTGCACTTCGGGAAGCAATGGTCGAAAGGGCGATCATGCCACCCCAGACCATGCGGTTGTTTTTGCTGTTGAGCAGCGGAAGGAAATCGCTTGCAAAGGGTGCGATTTGTTGCGGGTCGCGATAACCGATTTCGTAAAGCACTTTAATGCAATCGGCTTGCAATGCTTTGTCAATGGATTTCAATCCCTCAAGCAGTTCTTGCAAGGCTTGAGGGTCGGGTTTTTCTGCCAGCAGGATAGCCAGATTGACTTCCGCTTCTTCACCTTTGCCACCTGTTCGGCTGGACAGTTTTTCATAGATACGCATAGCTTTCCTCTCTGGGCTATTTTATCGCAAAACGATATTAGTGGCAGACACAGAACGCTTGGGGGTATAATGTCGCCTGATGGAAACGATTAAAGAAGGTTTTGTACGCGCAGAATTTCACTGCCATACCAGGTATTCGCCAGATAGTTTGGTGCGCGTAAAGGATTTGCTTGAGGCATGTGAAGCAAAAGGGATTACGAAAATTGCAATTACCGATCATGGGTCGATGGGTGGTGCGTTTGAAGCCCAAAAACTAGACCCCAAAAAGGCAGTCCTGGCAGAGGAAATTCAAACCACCGAGGGCGAACTTTTAGCTTATTTTATGACTGAGCCAATCGCCCAGGGTTTGCCGGTTATGGATGTAATCGAGCGATTGAAAGCACAAGGGGCTTATATCAGTGTGGCGCATCCTTTTGACCCTTACCGAGGCAGTCATTGGCATGATGGCACGCTGGAGGCGATTGCGACATTGATTGATGGTGTTGAAGTGTTTAATGCGCGTTGTATCAAACAAAGCTTCAATGACCTGGCATATGCTTTTGCCATGGATCATGGATTGCAAATATTGGTGGGGTCCGACTCGCACAGTTTGCGGGAATTGGGCACCGCAACGTTGACCATGCCAGATTTCAACAACGCGGATGAACTGCGGGAGGCTTTGAATGAAGCTACTTTTTCAGGCACGCTTTCTGGGCCTTTTGTACGGGTCATCTCGACCTACGCAAAGTTTGTGAAGAAGCTTTTTTAGCAATTTTTACGGAGAAATAAAAAGGTTTGGCGCGGACGCCAAACCGAACGAGGATAAATTTTTTCTGTTTTTGTGTTTAGTTCTTTACTTAGTTCGTATGGCATCCTTGTCATACGACTACTAAACCAACTTCCAAGACCTAATTAACTTACGCCCAGCCCAGTTTCTGAACAATATCCACAATCAAGAATATTGCCAAGCCCACATAAATTGTTGCCAGACCAATTTTGACCGCGGCGGCGTGCTTCTTGAAAAAGCCGGTGAGTTGCTTCGAAGTCGTGCCAAAAAAGGCGAGGACAAAAACAACAATCAGCGGGATGATGAACATCAAGTTGTAAAGGGCGAGCCACAAAATACCCTGGCCACGCATGGCTGGCATGCTGATCATGGACGTAATCATGGGTAGGTACATTTGCCCGGTACAGGCAAATTCTAGCAGGGAGATCAGCAGACCGGTTACGAATGCACCCCAATAATAGCTGCTGGCTTTTGCACCTTCTCGGATGGTTTTGTTGATGCGTTTTCGGATGCCTTCAGGGAGGTTCAGCGCCATATCCGCGGTGTCACCAGCGCGGGCTTTGGAGAAGTCTTTGATGCTTAACCAGGCAAACACCAAACAAATAATGGCAGTGATGATGTTGATGATTAAGCCAATCGGTTTTACGATATCAATGATTTTCTCCAGCACTTTGTAAAAGCCAATGCCCACAACAAAGTAAGCCAGGAAAACGCCTAAGGTAAACATGCCACCGGTGATAAGGATTTCCTTGCCTTTGCGGTCACTGATGGTGAGGTAAGACACAAAAAAGATGATCGTAGCAAAAGCGCAAGGATTGAGACCATCAATTAAGCCTGCCAGGAGGATGCCAAATTTGCCAAGTTCCTTGAAGCGCTCAACAAGTTTGCTTTCTCCTGCGGATTTGTCATAAGACTCCCAGAATTTTGGCACGCCTTTTTCGCGCAAGGGTTCAAGCACTGGCTTAATTTTTTCCAGTTTTATTTCCGAGTCACCAATCCAGGCATGATCGCCGATGAAAATCGCGGGTGCGCCAAAGTTGGGGTCAATGCTGATACGCTCGGCCATCCAAATGGCAAGGTCGGCATCTTCTTTGATGTTGAATTTTTCGATTTGAAGGTTGAAAAGCTTCTCCAGCTGCGCCATTTCTACTTCAGCAATGCCACAATCCTTACAACCCACGTTGTAAAAATAAGCCACGTAAATGGGTTGGTCGAAGGCACAGGCGGCAGGGTTATCAGGTGAACAAATTTCGGGATTAAGCGTGCTTTCGCGGGGATCAGAGGCTTGCATTTCTGCCATGTCCAGGTTTGGAACATTAGCAAAGGCAATTTTCTCACCATCAATCGCGGTTTCCAGGATGGATTTTAGGCTGGCTTGATGTTGGTCGAGCCCAACCAAAACGGTATCGCCAAGAACGGTGATGGGTAAGCCAGGTCCGGTTTGTACCTGAAAATGAGCTTCTATCTTTTTCCATGCCTGATAGTTGTCATCGAGTTTGTAAAAACGCATGTCGATGTCATCAGGGTGGGATTTCATTAGAGGATAGACAATGTCCTCCAGGATGGTTTTACAATTGCTGCATTCATCGCGGTAAAAGAACCAGGCTTGCACTTTGGCATTGCTCAAGTCCCTTTCAGGCGCGCTTACACCGGGGCCAACATCTTGTTGGGGTAGTTGTGCTTGGGCGATTTGAGGCGTGAGCGTAACAAAGAACGCGATTAATGACATCAAGAGGGCAAAAGTAAAGGCTCGATTTTGAATTTTAGGCATACGATAGTCCTATCATCCGTTTGAATGCGGGTTTTTATATCGTTCTATTCTAACACGCTTGTATTATTCGTGAACAAAAGCCATATATTTGTTAGCTTGTGCTTACTCATTGGGTTGAAAAGTTGAGGAAGGTCAGAGAATTTAGGCGATTTCGAGCTTTTCCAATTGGAAAGTCTGGAGGTCTAAAATTTGGTAAAGATAGGCAATTTGTTCATCCGTTAAACCTGGCAAAACCATGCGCAATTGGAACGTGCCATCTTTAAAGGTGTGGTTGACGGTACGCAAAATGTTGAAACTGGATTTAGAGATTAAGCCGGCAATCGATGCCAAAATGCCTGGTCGATTGGCTTTGTTTGAGCCGGTAATCAAGATGGAAGTCCAACGACGTGTTGTGCTTTGGATGCCAACCAAATCGAGGGTGTCTTCAAATTCCCGTAACAAAACTGAGCTTTCACCAATCGCCGCGTAGAGATCATCCACGTTGGCACACGCCAGCATACCCAAAAGGTTTGCAACCCGACTGGGTTCAAGCGCGTTGATATCCTCCAGGTCCAAAATACCCCGTTCGGCGAGTACCGCGTGGCTCATCAATTTGCCTTTCTGGCTGGCTTCTTTGAGGCTCACGCGAGCTAAAACGATGCGCAAGCGTCGCGCGGTGCTGGCATCGCAATGATTGAGCCATTCGGGCTCAGGCACTTTGGTGTTGCCACCGGTGAGCACTTCAACCACATCTCCGGGGTCGAGTGTGTCATAAATATGGCGTTCCTCGCCATTGACCATGACTTTGTTGATTTTGTCGAGATAAAACTCCTGGATGGCAGCAACACCATCTAAAACGGTGGCAGGTTCCTGCAAGAAACGCGTGCCACCGTAAGGGGTCAAAATTTGAATAGGGTTGTATTTACTGATGTCTTTGTTGTTTTTGATGCAGTAAACCACGCCCCAGGTGTTTTCGCCTTCCATTTCATCGGTGGCGATGGCAATTTCTACGGCACCGGAACCTGGCAGGTAACTGGTCACTTGCAGGGCACGATAGCCGTTTTGTGGAGCAGCGATGTAGTCATCAAAACGGTCCTGATCGAGCATTTTGCTGAAGTATTTGTTCACCCTGCCTAAAAGCTGATAACAAGCAGATTCATCCGGTTCTTTGAGAATCATGCGGAAACTGATCAGGTCATTGAGTGCGGAAAAATCCTGCAGAGAGGCACGACGGGCGCGTGCCATGCGTTGCAGTTTATCCCAGCTTTGCCAATAGCCATTAACGGTAAAGCGCACTGAGCCTTCAAGCCCTTCGGCGTTGATTAAATTGCCCAGTTCAGAAAGGTAATAGCGAATGAAATTGAGGTTCAAGCGAGGATCGGCATCAATTCTTTCTTTAACGCGTTGGTAAGAATCAGGTTCGGCATAGGGGAATGCCATATCTTCGATCCAACGCCGCCAACTGTAACAGTTCAGAATGCCAGCCAGCTTGCCATAAGCGCGAATGGCTTCGGTTGCTTTTTGCCATTGTTTGCTGGGCGATTGGTATTGCAAGGTCATTAAGTTATGACTTTTGTCGGCGAGTTTAACCAGAAAAACGGCAGGGTCGCGGAACATGGCAATTTTTCTGAGGGTTTCAATTTCGCGGCTTGAGCCATCGCGAGGATTGCTCATTTTGGTGAGGCCGTCAATGATGTGGGTAACTTCTTGACCAAGCTTGCCCGGGAAGAGTGCCTGGATTTCTTCGAAGGTTTCACCTTGATCTTCCACTGCGTCATGCAGCAGGGCGGCAATCGTCCAGCTTTCAATGCCAACAAGGTTGTCGATAAAGGCTGCTACCCAGGCGCAATGGGTTTCAAAATAGGGTTCACCAGAGAGGCGCAACTGACCAGCGTGTACTTTTTTGCCCCATTCCCAAGCTTTTTGGATGTTGGGTGTTTTGGGCACAAAATCGCACACGTTAAATTCTTTCCCCATTTGGGGTCGAATTTCATTGACATCTGCAATCGTCACCATCATCTTGGCCTTTAAACTATTCCTTAAAGTATAGCTTAAAAGTGTGTCTTGGGTGCAGAAAAGGTATTTTTTGATTGGTTTTATCGTGTTTTAGATGATATTGGCGTACCAAAGGCAAATCGCGATGTGGACAAGAGCCGCAAAGCTGAGAATAAGCCAAAAATGAAGGTGTCTGGTCTTGTGGCGGAAAATTTGCATGCCCAGCAAGCCACCAAGTGCACCGCCAAAAATGCTGATAAGAAGTAAGGTTTTTTCTGGTATGCGTTGCCCACCGCGCTTGGATTGGGCTTTGTCATAGCCAAAGAGGATGAAGGTGAGGATGCTGATGGGGATGATGATGAGGTGCATGGTGTTCTCTTTTGATGCGGTTATTATAGCTGTTTTCGTGATCCGATGACGATTAGCTTGGGAAGCTAATGCTCTTCTCATGAAAAAATAGGGTGAAAGCATTGAGAAAAATGAGTCCGGTTTAGAGTATGATTAAGGCATGGATAGCAAGATAGAGCGTTTGGTTCCGCTGGAAGCGGTGGAAACAGAAATACGCGTTGTTAATTCACGTTTTATTGCCAGTTTGTCGCCTGCTGGCAGTGTGGAAGAAGCCAGAGCATTTCTGATGGAAACAAAAAAACGCTTCCCGGATGCCACACACCATGTGCCGGCGTTTATCATTGGGCATGGGCAAAGCATTATCTCCCATTGTACAGATGACGGTGAACCCCAGGGCACGGCTGGTCGTCCGGCATTGGCAGTTTTACAGGGTAGTGGGCTGGGGAATGTGGTCGTGGTGGTCACGCGTTATTTTGGGGGAACGAAGTTGGGCACGGGTGGATTGGTGAAAGCTTATGGCGAAGCGGTAAAAGCCGTTTTGGAGTTGGTAAAGCCGGCGGCGCTGGTTCCTACAACCACACTCATGTTCTCTTTGCCCTATCCGCTTTATGAGCTAGGTGTGCGCTTGGTTGACTCTTGCCGGGGGCTTATCCTCCAGGATGAATTTGGTGTGGATGTAACCCTTACGGTGCAGTTTGAGGACACCCAACTTGAGAGCTTCAACCAACAATTAAGCAACCTGACATCTGGGCAAGTTGATGCGATCTTCATTGAAGAGAACCCAAACACCGCTTTTCCTGCGTCGGTTTAGCTTCAAAAACGAGCTAATATAAATCCGGAATGATTAAAGCTGAAAAGGGTTTGACATTTATCCTAATCTCGGGTAATATTTTTGGGCACTGGGCGAGATAGCTCAACGGTGGAGCAGTGGACTCATAAGCCATTGGTTCTGGGTTCAAATCCCAGTCTCGCCATTTAGAAAATAACAGTCAGATTAATCTCCTTCCATAAGGAGATTTTTCGTTAAATAGGGTTTACTGAACGGCTAAACAAAAATCAGCCCGACTATCAATGATATAATCGACTTATTAAAGACAGGAGAAAAAACATGTCAAAATTCATCACCATCGAACAAATTGACGCAGCCACCGATGCCATTCGCGCACGAACGACCATTCAACCAGAAATTGCGCTAATCCTTGGCTCCGGTTTGGGCGAATTGGCAGATTCCGTGGAAAACCCCACCATTATTCCTACCCGTGAGTTGCCTCATTGGCCTGTATCCACTGTGCCTGGGCACAAGGGTCGTCTGGTGATTGGTGAGCTTGAGGGCAAAAAAGTTTTGGTTTTGCAAGGCCGCACGCATTACTATGAAGGTCATGGCATGTCTCAAATTGGCTTGCCCATTCGTGTGATGCAAAGACTGGGCATTAATAAGCTTATTCTCACCAATGCCGCTGGCGGCTTGCGTGAAAGCTTCTTTGCCGGCGATTTGATGATTATTACCGATCATTTGGCGCTTTTGCCAATGGCAGGCGAAAACCCTTTGCGTGGTCCCAATCTGGACGAATTTGGCACGCGTTTTCCGGATATGAGCGCGGTTTATGATCCAGAGTACATTGAGCTGACCCGTGAGGTGGGCAAGGAATTGGGTATCCCGATGCACGAAGGTGTTTATGTTTGCCTTTCCGGGCCGACCTTCGAAACACCTGCCGATTGCCGCTTTTTGAAGATGGTCGGTGTGGACGCAGTGGGTATGTCAACCGTTCCGGAGGCGATTGTTGCCAAACATGGTGGCATGCGCATTTTGGGTATCTCGACAATTACCAATAAAATTGACCCGGATGGCACCAACAAAGCCACTCACGAAGAGGTGCTCGAAACAGGTGACATCATCGCGCCAAAATTGATGAAAATTGTACGGACAGTGGTCGGGCGAATGTAAATTGCCTGAATTATCGCGATAAGGAAAATGGACTCAGTCATCAGATTTTTGGCTGAATTTGAAGCGCCCATTTATATTATTTTGGGCATCGTTGCGGTCATTTTTTTGCGCCGTATTCTTTTGGCATACGAAGAAAAGAATAAAGCTGTATTTGGCTTAGAGCGGGAAGCAGCCAGGCGCAATATTGCTGCTGCGGCAACAGTGCTCATCTTAGTGGGCATGCTTACAGCCGGAGAATTTGTGGTGGCAACCTTTTTGGTGGGTGAACTCGACCAGGCACCAAGTTATGCCACACCAACCATTGATAAGCTTATGACGCCTACAGCAACGCTGGATCCATCCCTTATTGAAGTGCCGGAAGATGCCACACCAACCCCAACCCGATATCCTCAAGCTGAAGTTGAGGGTCTGGATACCAATTGTGAGGCAGGGGTTTTGGAAATCAACAAACCCCAACACAATGATCACGCCAAAGGTGTTGTAAAATTTGAAGGTACGGTAAACACCGCCAGTTTGGGATCCTATCAGTTTGATTTTTCAACGATGGGAGAACCCAATTGGCAAACGATTTCTGCCGGAAGCGGTGTTAAGATTGAAGAAAATATTGGCAACTGGTATACCAGTGAGCTTTTGCCCGGGCCTTATTTGGTGCGTTTAATGGCATTGGATAATCAGGGCATGGAATCGGATGTGTGTATTATCATTATCCATGTTGACGAGAACGATTAATGATTAGGTTTTTGAGAACGGAATGGGATTGAGGACTTTATGGCAAAACTAAACATCTTCTTAGCAGATGAAAGTTATTATGACCGCATGTTGGCATTGGAGCATTTTGTTAGCAGTCGCCATGCTTATAAACAGGAAATCCGCAATGAAGAAAATAGCTCCCATTTCACTTTCCAGCGCATTCGTTTGCCCCGCGAGGTTAATTTAGCTTATCCAAGGGATTTGGATGAACTGGTTCCTCATTGGCAGGCGGCTGATTTGGTTTTTGTCGGGATGGTTGAAGACCACCTCTTGGGGTATATGGTCTTGGATGTGCATCATCTGCCCAAAACTGTTCGGGTTTGTGATTTAGTTGTTGTCAACGACGCGCGTCGTAATGGGATTGCCACTGCCATGCTCGCGGTGTGTGAAACCTGGGCAACGACCAATAAATACAATCGTATATTGATGGATATTCCGCTAAGAAATGACCCAATGGTTCGTTTGGCACAAAAACTGGGTTATGCGATGAGTGGTTTTATGGATCAGTATTTTCCAAACCATGACCCGGCTGTATTTTTTGAGAAAAGGATGAGCTAAACCTTGCCAACAACAACTGTTACGGTTAATCTGACCGCTGTTTTAGAAACGCTCAACCAAATTCTAACGGCTGGGGTAACCATTACTGCCATTGCCTTATTTATGTACGCGTCTGGCTTTAATTGGCGTGATCGGATTGCCCAAACATTCGCGCTCATTCTTTTGTGCGTGGTTTTGATTTATTCTAGTGAGACCATTGCCGCGATTTCTGTGCAAGATCACATCACCCAAATATGGTTGCAACTCAAGTGGACTGGTTTGGTGATGTTGCCGGCTGTTTATTTGCATTTTTCAGATGTTGTGCTCACGCTCACTGGCAGACCCAGCCGAGGCAGACGGCGCAAGATTGTGTTCGCGGTTTATGCTGTCAGTCTGGTAATGGCGGTTTTGGTATGGTTTGGCATTACCGTGGGTGGTTTGGCAAGCAAAAAAGCGCCGATGTTCTATCTTGAGCGCAATCAGGTGACGTATTGGTTCGGTTGGTTTTACTTGCTGGTGATGTTCCTTGCCAGCACCAATCTGATTAGGGCTACCCGCAGAAGTGTTACTTCAACCAGTCGCAGACGCCTTGTTTACTTATTGGCAGGCGCAGCTATACCGGCATTGACCAGCATTATCTTCTTGTTCCATGGCAATCGGTTTTTTGCATCTTATCCTGACTTTTTCTGGTTTATTTCCATTAGCCTTGCTTCGATTACCATGCCGACACTGGTAGTAATGGCTTATGTGGTGTCTTTCTTTGGTATGCCGTGGACAGATCGTGCGATTAAGAGCCGGCTTTTGCGCTGGCTGTTGCGGGGACCCTTTGTGGTTGCTGTTGTTTTGGCACTAACCACTATCGTGAGGCGCTATGGTTTGAGCCAGGGAGACCCCTATAACGAATACATTCCAGTGGTCATGGTGGCATCCATGCTGATTTTGCAATATCTCATCACCATTTTCTCGCCACGTTTAGAGCAAAAGCTCTTCTGGGGTGAAGAAAAAGGCGATCTTGAAATTATTCAAAGTTTGCAAGACCGCATGTTGACCAAAAAAGACCTTAATCAGTTTTTGGAAACCATTGTGGCTTCTATTTGTGACCAGGTGCAAAGTGAAGGTTGCTTTATTGCCGTTTATGATGGCAATGAGGTTGAATCCATTGTTTCCGCAGGTGACAAAAGCGTTCTTGCCAATGTTCCCATGGTGTCTAAGGCATTGGATAGCATCAAAAAAGCAAGCAAAGAAGATAAACCTATTTTGGATTGGGGTGAGCTTTGTTTGATCCCATTGTTGGACGCGGTCGATCTGGATGACTGGCAACTTTTGGGTATTTGTGGCTTTAAGCAGCCTAAGGAAGAGCTCGAGCCAGAAACAGAAGATGCCGTGCGCTTGCTCACTGAAAGGGCAAACCTGGCGCTTCAGGATCGCCATTTGCAGAAACATGTCATCGATTCGATTGCTATGCTCCAATCGGAAGTCGATTATATTCAGGATTTGCGCGCCAGTACCTCTTACGACCGGCGTGGCTTGTATCAATCCGGTGTGCGTGAGGCTAATCCGGAAATCTTTGCCTGGGTGCGCGATGCCATGACCCATTATTGGGGTGGACCAAAACTGACCAACAACCCTCTTTTGTCATTTAAGATTGTTGAGGCAAACCTGGAGGATTTTGAGGGCAATCGGATAAACGCCTTGCGGGCGGTTTTGAAAACAGCCATTGAGCGAACCAGACCTGAGGGTGACCGAAAATACACCAGCGATTGGATTTTGTACAACATTTTGGACCTAAAGTTTGTGCAAGGTGAGAAGGTGCGTGAGGTTGCCCGTAAATTGTCGATGTCTGAAGCGGACTTGTACCGCAAGCAACGCGTTGCGCTGGAAAACATTACCCAAATGATTGTTGAAATGGAAGCTGAACACAGCGAATAAGCAGCACTTTATTGTTTGGTTTGTGTTTGGTTTGGGGGTAAAAAAGCCTGCTTTGGCACAAATAGTGCATCATCTTTACCAGAAGCTATCGAAGGATGGAGCATTATTGTGACGCAAGCAGAATCAACACGAAATAATCAACAAAATCTTATTGTGCAAGACACCGGGTTTAAGTTCCTGGACTTACGAAGCACAGATAAAAATGCCCAGGCACCCGGAAGCGAGAACGCGCTGAAGTTTGCCCAAGACCTTTTGGGTATTCTTATGCTTGCTTTTGGTGCGGTACTTTTATTGGGCGTTTTTGGCTTGACTAAGGGCGGTTTTATTAGTCCCTTGGTGTTGATTCTAAAACAAAGTTTTGGTATTGGCAGATTTTTTGTGGCGATAGCGGTTTTTGTGGCAGGCGCTTCGCTTTTGCTTTGGCGAAAGAACCAGGCAAGAAATGTTAAGATCGGCAGAGTGCTATTGTTGGAGCTCAGCTTTTTCTTGTTCCTGGGTGTGTTGACGTGTTTTGTGGATATGTCGGAATCATTGGCTTTTGCGATAAACAAAATCCGCGCTGGTGCTGGTTTGGGTGGCATTGTTGGCTTTGGGGTGTCTATTTTATTGGTGAATTTAACAGGCAGGATTTTGGCTGGTTTCATTTTGTTAGTTTTGAGTTTGGTGACTTTTTTGTATGGTTCAAACCAGTTAGCCAGGCTGGAGCGCTGGGCAGCCCGTAAAGCCGGCTTAAAACAATTACCATCCATGCGGCGTGCCCAACTTGAAGCCTTGGATGCGCTCGCTCCTGTGATGGCACTGCCAGAACGTGTAGAGGCGCCCATCGCTGAACCGGTTGAAGAAACCGTTATCCGTCGACCTCGTCCCACAGCTGAAGCGACTGTTCAAGAAAGCAATCCGCCAGTAACGCAAACCCGCATCAGAAAACCTGCCAGGCAGGCAAGAGATCAGAGCCAGGCAAAACTACCTGAAAGGCAGCTTGATTTGCCGCCATTGAGTCTATTGGCTATGGAAAAACTGATAACCGAAAACCAGGCAACCATCAATATGAATGCTGGCTTGCTGGAGCAAACCCTGGCTGATTTTGGCGTGCCTGCAAAAGTGATTGGCTATCGTGTTGGTCCCACAGTGACCCAATACGCGGTGGAGCCTGGCTATCTTGATAAAGCCGGCGATGAAAAACACAAAGTGCGTATTTCTCAGATTTCTAGTCTTTCACGTGACCTGGCACTGGCATTAAAGGCTGAGCGCTTACGTATTGAGGCGCCCGTACCCGGTGAGTCCTATGTGGGTGTTGAAGTGCCCAACAGTGAAGTGAGCACAGTTCGCCTGCGGGCATTGCTGGAATCACCAGAATTTATGCGCCTTAAAGCACCTTTGGCATTAGCACTCGGGCGGGATGTTTCTGGTTTTCCCCTTGTTTCTGACCTTTCCAGCATGCCTCACTTGCTTATCGCGGGTACAACCAACTCCGGTAAATCGGTTTGTATCCAGGCTATTACCCTTAGTTTGGTGATGAACAACCATCCGGATGATCTCAAATTGGTCATGATTGATCCTAAGCGGGTTGAATTGAACCGCTTCAATGGCTTGCCACATTTGTTTGGGCAAGTTGAAACCAACACCGACCGCATTATGGGTGTGCTTCGCTGGGCAACCACAGAAATGGACGCGCGTTATCAAAAGCTTGAAAAGGTTCAAGCCCGCAACCTGGACACCTACAACACCCGCATGAAAAAGAGCGGTAAAGAAACCATGCCACGCATCGTTATTTTGATTGATGAACTCGCAGACCTGATGATGAGCTCAAGGGAAGAAACCGAAACCGCCTTGGTGCGATTGGCGCAAAAGGCACGCGCAGTGGGCATGCACCTGGTGGTAGCAACGCAAAGGCCTAGCGCGGATGTGATTACAGGCTTGATTAAAGCCAATTTCCCCACGCGTATAGCTTTTACTGTGGCAAGTTCGGTGGATTCGCGGGTGATTTTGGACGCGAATGGTGCGGAAACTTTGCTGGGCAAGGGCGATATGCTCTTGTTGCATCCCAGCACCGGTATTCCTCAGCGTGCGCAAGGTGCTATGGTGAGCGATAAAGAGATCCAAAACGTTTTGGATTGGTGGGCAAAGCATACGACGCAGGAAAAACAAAGCATCCCGATTGAAACCTTGCCAACACAAGATCCCCAGGCACCTCAATCTTCGTCAACAAATATGGTTGAAGAGATTGAAGAAGAAGCGCCTTGGGAAGCGATTGTTTTGGAAGAAAGTGAAAAAGACAGTGATGAGGGCATCATCCAGGAAGCTATTCAGTTGGTGAGAAAACAAAAACGAGCCAGCGCGTCTTTCTTGCAACGCCAACTACGCATCGGTTATCCTAAAGCCGCCTGGCTCATTGACCAGCTTGAAGCGCGGGGTATTATCGGCGAAGCCCAAAGCGGTGGCAGGGAACGCGAAATTCTTCCCGAAGAAGACAGTGAAACAGAATAAACATGGACTCTCAAGAAAAGAAAAAGTTTACTCTCGAATCCTTTCTAAGGCGTGTTTTTAAAGGGGTACTAGATACGGTTGCCAAAGGCTTTATCAAAATAGGGTTGAGTGCCAATGCGGTTACGGTCTTAGGTTTGTTGGGTGCGATTGGTGCGGCTGTGGCAATTGCCCTGGGCTATCCCTTTTGGGGTGGTGTTGTATTGCTTGTGATGGCACCTTTGGATGCGGTGGATGGTGCTATAGCCCGTCTTTCTGGAGGAAATAAGCCATTTGGCGCTTTTTTAGATTCCTTCGTTGACCGTTACAGTGAACTTTTTGTGTATGCTGGCATTTTGTACCTTTTCTTCACAGAGGGGAATGTTTTAGGGGTGATGTTATGTTTTGCTGCTGCGAGTGGTGCGGTTTTGGTGTCTTATGCCCGCGCGCGAGCAGAAGGCTTAGGATTTGAAGCCAAAACAGGCATCATGACCCGGGTTGAGCGCTCAATTGTGCTTATTGTGGGACTTTTATTTGGCATTCTATGGATTGCTCTTGTTATAATAGCTTTACTTGCTCATATCACCGCGTTGATGCGGATGGTCGCTGTCTGGAAACAGTCAATACAAAGCGAAACTGAGCTTGAACAGAAAGGATAAGTATGGACCCTAGGCTTGGTTTTAGTATAGGAAAATTTGTTGTTCGGTATTATGCGTTACTAATTATATTAGGCGCGCTGGTAGCCGCAGCGATTGCCGCTTGGCAAGCAAAGAAAAACGGTAAAAACCCGGAAATAATAGTCGATTTGATGCCATGGCTTTTAATTGGTGGCATCGTTGGCGCCAGATTGTGGCACGTCTTTACACCCGGTTACTTTGACGGTATCACAACCGCAGAGTACCTTAAAAACCCATTACTCATTTTGCAGATTTGGAAGGGTGGTTTGGGTATTCCTGGCGGCGTTATTGGCGGTGCACTGGCTTTGTTGCTTTACACCCGGATAAAGAAGCTCAGTTTTGCCGAGTGGGCAGATTATATCGCGCCGGGGCTCATTATCGCGCAAGGCATTGGACGCTGGGGTAATTTTATCAACCAAGAGCTTTATGGCAAACCCAGTACCTTACCCTGGGCAATCAAAATCGATCCGCTCTATCGCTATCCCGGTTTCGAAGCGATTGAAACTTATCATCCTTTGTTCCTGTATGAATTTTTACTCAATACTGTTGCCGGTATTTTGCTCTTGATTATCAGCCGCGTATTCAAGAAAAAGCTCTATAAGGGCGACCTTATTTTGCTTTATCTTGTGTTTTACCCCGCCATTCGCTTTAGCCTTGAGTTTGTACGACTTGTGCCATCTTTAACCAAAAGCGGCATTAATATCAACCAAAGCGTGATGCTGGTGGTGATGCTTGTTGCCATCATTGCCCTTATTTTGCGCCACACTGTTTTCAAACCCGCCAAAGAAGATGTAACCGAAGAAATGGTCGTGGACGGTGAGGAAATCAGTGATGAAAATCTGGAAGAAGCCGTTGAAAGTGAAGTTGAGGGTGACCTTGAGGATGCCAACAAACTGGATGTGGACTTGAGTGAAGATCCGGATGCAGTTGAAGAGGTGCTGGAAGAAGAGCTTGACGACATTGAAGAGGTGCTGGATGAAGCTGTCGAAGATGAAATCGTCGACGTGGAAGAAGCCATTCAAGAAATTGACGAGCCTGATGAACCTGAGTTGCCTGATGAGGCTGAAGATTAATCCAAATTAACGCGCTAAGCTTGAAAAGCCACCCAATCAGGTGGCTTTTTATCATCTAAGCGACTTAATGGTAGAATTTAGCCCAAGATTACGTGAACCCTACGCCGATTTGGGGTTGATATGGAGGATGCAATGAACATTGATGAGCGAGTTAATTATCTGATGCGGGGCGCTGAATATGGCGACAAACAGGTTTATGACGCTATGGCTGATGAGCTTCGCGAACGCTTGGTCGAATCCGATCGTACGGGTGTGCCTCTCAAGGTTTATTGTGGTTTTGACCCAACTTCCTCTGACCTTCACCTTGGCCATACTGTGCCTTTGCGCAAACTGGCGCAATTTCAGGAATTGGGGCACGAAGTCTACTTTGTCATCGGCTCCTTTACCGCTTTGATTGGTGACCCGTCCGCGCGTGATAAATCCCGACCCTTGGCAACGCTTGACGAGATCATGGAAAACGCCCGCACCTACCAGGAACAGGCTTTTAGGGTTTTGGATCGAGAAAAAACCAAGGTTGTTTACAACGGTGATTGGCTCAATGACATCCCCTACAAAGAAATTTTTCAGATTTTGACTAACTTTACCGTGCAGCAGATGTTGAATCGTGAAGGTCTGCATAAACGCTGGGAAGCCAATGAGCCGATTTACTTGCATGAAATGCTTTACCCAATCACCCAGGGCTTTGATGCGCATCACCTCGATGTTGATGTTCAGATTGGTGGGACGGATCAGCTCTTTAATGTGCTTACTGCTTCCAGAAAAGTGATGCAGAGTTATGGACAGCGCCCAAATATCGCCATTCTGATGCCCCTCATTCCTGGCACGGACGGCGAGCAGAAAATGAGCAAGTCCTTGGGCAACTATATTCCCATTTACACCACCGCCGAGGATATGTACGGCAAGGTGATGAGCGTGCCGGATCATGTTATGCCACTTTATGCTAAGCTGGTTACCAAATGGTCACAGCAGGAGCTTTATGCCTTTTTGGGCGCATTGGAAACCGGCTCCATCCATCCCCGCGATGCCAAGATGAAGCTGGCTTACGCGATTACTTCCGCGTTTTATGATGAATCCCTGGCAGATGAAGCTGAAAATCACTTTGTAACGGCATTCCAAAAAGGTGATGTACCTGATGACATCCCGGAAGTGGAGCTTAAGGCAGGCGAGCACACTGTTTTGGATGTGATTGTGGATCAGGGTTTGGTGGGAAGCCGTAGTGAAGGACGAAGAGTTATTTCGCAACAAGGCGTTAAGTTTGATGGTGTTACCGTGGGTAACCCGACCGAAATGATCACCACTGGCGGTGTCTTACAGGTTGGCAAACGTAAATTCTTGCGAATTCTGATCTAAAAGCTGTTTTGAAACTATTTACCGGGAGTTTATTTGTTCACTTGTGGGACGAGTAAACTCTCGGCTATTTTATAGGCAAGGCTGGGATTGTTGCCTTCAATGGCGATGGCAATAGCCAGTGGTGTGGCTGTCCAAGCCTCGTTTGTGCCGCCCATGTACCAAGTGACAATCTGATTATCTTCACGGAAACCATGACCCATCGCGAACCAATAAGCGTCGGTGTCCTGACTCAAAAAATCACGGGTGGCTTTAGCAACGCGGCTTGGCAGAACCAGGGCAGCCTGGCTGGGTTCCGTGTAGCTTTTCCAAAGTCCCTCTTCGGTTTGATAAGCATTAATCAAACGAGGGCTCACTTTTTGCCCATCGTTTGTTATCGAGGCTGCGACTAAAGAGATCTGCAAGGGGCTAACAGCCGCCTCTGGTATCAGGGTTTGGATTTTGTTGAAGTAATTTTGGGTGGGTTTTACAGGCGGTTGAGCTAGCTCCAAAGAGAATTTGGGCACACTGTATAAACCAAATTGGTCCAATTGGTCTGTTAGTTGAAGCAGATCGTTGAGGTTAATGAGGTTCCGTGTGCTTGATTCACAGCCGTGTTGTATGCCGTTAAGCTCACCTTTTAATCGGATTGCTTTCGCACAGTATTGATCCGGTTGGACATCAAATTGTGGCACGAGAAGCTCATCACTGCCTTGCTGTGCCCAATAGGAGCTCATGATAAGCGTGTTGGCAAGCGTCCCGATGGGGTATGAGCCTTGTGTGGCGCGGTTGAGTAAAGGGGCATCTTCGCGCTCGCGCCAGGTTTCCCACTCGTCTGCTATGCTGCTATGGTCAAAGTAAGGATGCGAGACAAGCGCGTAGACTTCACCGGTTATTGCGTTTAGGAGAATGACAGCGCCGGCTTGATCGCCGAGAAGTTCATCAGCTTTTTCCTGAAGGTCCAGGATGATGTTCAGTTTTATGTCGCTGCCAGGTGGCGGTTGGTTGAAGAGTAGCTGATGCTGCCCGATGGTTTCCTGGCTACGGGTTTCGATACCGCGAAGATAAGGGTACAGGCTGCGTTCCAGCCCAGACTTACCCAAGCGGGCGTTTGTATAGCCAATGCTGGTGCTCAAGCTTGGGGCTAAAAGTTCGCGCTCATAGTCACCTGGCATGCCAATGGTCCGTACAATGGTGTTTCCGCTTTGATCCAAAATGTTACCAAGTGGTGAATAGCGGTCATCAATAGACCAACGCGTGTTTTCGGGTTTGGCGACGATCACGTCCCGATGAAAGACGGCAAGGTAACTATTCCAGCCGATGACCGCAACGAATATGACTAAAACAATGGCAGAGATGCGGTGATAAGGTGCGCGGGCTTTATCGGGCAAGGGTATTGCGCTTGAATCGGAGCTTATTTTTAGCAGGAGCAGGATGGCAAGCAGGCTGGTGAGTAAGGATGAACCGCCATAAGACATCAGAGGTAAGGTGACCCCAGTAAGGGGTAACAAACCCAAATTACCACAGATGATCCAAAGGCTTTGTAATGCCAGGAACATAGAGATACCAAAAGCCAGATACCTGCCATAAGTTGTTTTTGAGGCGAGCGCGATGCTGATGCCACGAATGATGATGATGGCGTACATGATGAGCAGGGCAGATGTGCCTAGTAGTCCGGTTTCTTCGGCAATGCTGGTAAAGATGAAGTCCGAAACGGCAACAGGCACAAAGGCAGGACTTCCCAAACCTGGGCCAGTGCCAAAAAGACCGCCCGATGCTACCGCGATTTGCGCCTGAGCAATTTGGTAAGAACTGCCCGAAGTATTTAGCCATGGGTTTAGCCAGACATCAACCCGGGTTTTAACGATATCCAAGGTGAAATAACCTGCCACCACCACAAGAATGGCAAGTACAGGCACAATCCAAAGGTATTTACGGCTGTTTGTGCTTACCAAGAGCATCAACACGTAAAAGCCCAAAAAGAGTGAGGCGGTGCCCAGGTCGCGTTGACTCATCAACATTACACCGGTGATGGCGATGATGATAAGCGTGGGCAATATACTGGCAATGAGCGAGGTGTTGGGTTTGACCTGGTCGGCGAAATATGCGGCGATGTAAACCAGCATCAGTAGCTTTAGCGGCTCTGATGGTTGGAAATAAACGCCAAAAGCTTTTAACCAACGGGTTGGACCCAATCCACTGGGATTGACACCTACCCAAAAAGTAAGCCCAATCAGCACTAGACCCAGGAAGAGCCAAAGGTATTTGTACTTTTTGAGCCTTACAATGAGGTCTTTTTGACGTAATCCTATGTAAAAAAGTAGACAACTAATCAAAAACCAAAGGATTTGTTTTCTACCCAGCGCTGGCGAAAGCCGCCAAACGGTCAGCAATCCCCAACCACAAAGTAGCATGACGATAGGGAAAATCCACGGGTCGCGATTGGGTAAGTAGCGCTTTACCGCATAGTTTAAGCCCACCACGCCAAGTAACCAAGCAGCAAAGGGAATAAAATATTGCCAATCAACCTGAAAGGTGCTTAAATGTCCACGAATGGCTGTTGCCAACGAAAGCGCAAAAGCATACAAGAACACAAACAAAACCCCATAGCGAATCAAATTGGGTTGTCGTTGGGTTTTGCTTTTGCTATTCATGGTTCTAACTAAAGTATTTGCCAGTTAAGAGGCTAAGGCCGTGCTTCTTTTCTTCGAAGATGTAATTCGGGTTTGTGATGAAGGCATATTTGAGTGCGTCTTCGCAATCACAGTAGCAGTCCATGCCTTCGGTGTGGGCTTTATCGAGCAGCTCGACCAAACGCACTAGGCTTTTTTGAGCGATTTCTGTGTTTTTGCGTAAGGTGTTGATGACCATTTCAACGGTTACCGGTTCTTCGCTAATATGCCAGCAGTCGTAATCGGTGACATGCGCCATGGTGGTGTAGCACATTTCAGCCTCTCGGGCCAAAAAGACCTCCGGCGCGGCGGTCATGCCCACCAATGACATGCCCCATTTGCGGAAGGTTTCTGATTCGCCACGTGTGCTAAAGCGCGGACCTTCGATGGTAATCAGTGTGCCACCTTCATGCACCACGGCGTCTTGTTCGCGCAAGGCTTGCAACATAAGTTTGCTTAGGCAAGGGCAGAAAGGATCAGCAGGACTGACATGCACCACCATGCCTTCACCAAAAAAGCTGCGTTGGCGCTCTTTGGTGTTGTCGTAAACCTGGTCGGGTACGATGATGTGACCGGGCGCGTAATCTTCACGCAATGAGCCTACCGCGCTCACACTAACAATGGCGCGAATGCCCAGGGATTTGAAAGCGTAGATATTGGCGCGATAGTTGACCTCACTGGGGGAATAGATGTGCCCAATGCCATGGCGTGCCAGAAAAGCCAATTTATGTCCCTTTACTTCACCAATCACGATGGGTGAGGAAGGTTTTCCAAAAGGCGTATCCACCTCAATACTTTGTTTGTTTTCAAGCTCCTTAATATCATAAAGCCCGGAGCCTCCGATAATGCCGAATAAAATGTTATCTGTCATATTGTCCTCTACTTGGTTTTATCAACGGGTTTAATAAACACACTGACGTAAACTTCGCCAAAAGCGATTTCGTCACCATCTTTTAGAACGATGGGTTCTTCAATACGCATGCCTTGTAAAAATGAACCATTGGTTGAATTAAGGTCTTCATACCACCATTGGTTTAAGTGATAGTTTAGCCTGCCATGTCGGGCAGAAACCGTATGGTTATCGAGCCTGAAATCGCTTTCGGGACTTCTGCCAATGCTTACTTCCTGGCTAGTGAAGCTTAGCTCTTCACGCTTGCCGTCTTCATCAGTCACCAGAGAAATGCTGGGAATGGCGATTCGACCGGCAGAAGCTTCTTTGGCGGAGACTGCGCGCCATAGCATCCAGATGGCAATGCCCAGGAAGATATACAACATGGCTAAGGATAGGATTCGCAAGATTAATCCAGCTAAAGGTGTCATTCGTCCAATACGCTCACAATCGTTTTTGTTGTTGTTTCTGGCACATCCTGGTTGTAAATAAGCGTGGTTTGCCCAATGCGCACCACATCGCCAGGTTTTAAAGTGGCAGTATGCACGAGCATGCCGTTGATGCTTGTGCCACCAGTACTGCTAAGGTCAAACAGAAAGTAGCGACCACCTTGCGCGCGCAATTGCAGGTGCTCACGCGAGACCATGGGGTCCTGAATGACGATATCGTTGCTGCTGTGCCTGCCAATATGGATGATTGCCTTTTGCAGGGGCAAACTTTCTTTGCCGTTGAGGATAAAGCAAGCTCCCGCTGGAGGGACAAAAGTTTTTGGTCTGTTTTCAATGTTGAGCAGGGATGTTTGCCCGGTTTGTTCAATCTCTTGATGAAAGGATGTCGTTACTTCTATTTGGTTAAGAGCCAGATGGTCGGAGGCAATAATTTGGATATGTGGTTTTTGTTCAAAGGTATAGCCTTCGGCGGTGAAACTTTTCTCAATTTCTGTGGCAACTTCATCCAGTGTTGGGCGTATGCTTTGCCAGGCATCATAACGCTCAAAAGGCACAAAAAGTTTGATGAGGTCTGGTGCAATCTTTTGATGTCTGCCCATGCCAAATTTTGGTTTTTCCTGGCGGATATTGTCTTGAATAAGACTTAGCAGTTGCGCGCTGAGGGAGTGTGACGCGCCGGGATGTAACAGGCGGTCAATGCCGTCTTCAAGCAAGGCTTGAATTTTCTTTTCAATGGTGGCAAAAAAGGTAATCATTGAAACTCCGTTTAAATTATACCAATGAAATGTCCCCGCCTTGCCTAAAACTGAGAATGTTAAAACGTAGTTGATGAATATCCAGGTCTGATGGCGGTTGTGGTAGTCGAGATAGACTTCTATACGGATTATGCCCTCTACTGGGACTGCTTGAGCTCATTTGCCCTCTCCTTGGGAGAGGGTTAGGGTGTGGGTCTTCTTGCTTTTATTCTGTTAACTGACAAAAGCACATAAAAGCTAAGGCGTGGCGTATATAGGGTTGCTAAAAATCCAACCGCGGTGGCGATTGAGATAGTCGATATAGACCTCAACACGGTAAATGCCCGGATCTTTGGTGATGTGGGTGAGCACCTCGCGGTCATAATGTTCTTTAATGACTTTGCCGTCTTTGATAAGGCGAACGTGAGTGCGCATAGGTAAACGCGCTTGGAAAGTGAGCCCAGAGCGAGCTGAAACGGTATCGCCCATCCAAAACAAACCATCTTCTGTGTTACAGGTAAATCGGAAGCCCTTGCTCGGGTGAGGCAGGTCGTAGCCCAGGTAACAATGTCCTTGGCGGAGCGCATCATAAACCATTTGGCGATCCTGATTAAGTTCGCCACTAAGTGGTTTTGGGGTTAGGATGTGCGTGCGCAGGCTTTTAAAATGCCATTCATAGGGGAATATTTTGCGCGAGAAGGGTCCTAAATGTTTTTTGTTGGCATGTGCATCCACACCCGCGATGGCAACCACCGTATGTGTTTTACTCAACAAGAGTTGATCCCATAGTTCCAGCGTTTTTGTTGTTGGACCTAAGGGGTAAAAAGCAGGGAAAAGCACGTGGAACAAGGCTTTGAGGCGACTGGGTGAGCGGTCTTTGAATTCGCTGAGTTGGTTCCAAAGCTCGATGCCAGTAAAACCAGTGATGTTCCAGTTGGTCCACGGGAAGCCTTTTTCGCCGGAATGAGGTAAAGGAATATCGTTAGGGTGGGCGATGAAACTGAGTGCGTTAGAGCTTTTGGTTTGTTTGATGAGTTCCTGGGGATCCGATGCAAACTTTGCCAGCTCACGGTTGGCGCCCATCACCAGCATGTGCTGAGCGCCGGGTCGGCGGGTTTGGTCATGCACTTCTTCACCAGTAAGCAGGAGCATGCGTTTGCGTCCTTTTTGCAGGTAGCCATCGAGGCCTTGCACCAAAACGTTGTGGTCGGTGGTGATGAGCACATCCAAGCCGGCTTTCATGGCAGCCTGGGCGAGTTGAGCGTGCGTTCCAGAGCCATCCGAGAAGGTTGTGTGGGCGTGAATGCCGGCGATTAGTTCTTGCATAGGGGGAATTATACTCTTTTAGCCGTATCCGTTTAGCCCCTGGCTGAACATGTATCAGATTTATCCAGGGAAAAAACAAATATGTTGAAAATTTGCTCTGGACAGATTTCAAAAATGTTGTACAATAAACAATCGTGTATATGAAAGTTTTGTACGGAGGAAGAATTGGCTAATATTAAGTCTCAAATTAAGCGGAATAAACAAAATCAGGCACAGCGGCTGCGCAATCGTGTGTACCGCGGTTCTGCTCGCACCTATGTGCGCAAGGCAATGGCTGCCATCCACGCTGAAGATGTTGAAAAATCAAAAGCTGAAGTCGCCAAAGCGATTAAGGCGCTTGATAAAGCTGCAAGCAAGGGTGTTATCCACAAGAACAATGCCGCCCGACGCAAATCCCGCTTGATGGCACATTACAACAGTCTGCAAGACTAAGCAAACCCAGGCTCAGTGATGAGCTCTTAGAAAAGCAAATTGAAGCGAGGTTTGTCCTCGCTTTTGCGTTTAAGCTGGGTAAAATAATGAGGGGCTTTCAAAAGTTATCCTACAAAAATCCGGAAGACCCACAATGAGATGTTATAATAAAAGGTTGGTGACAGCTTATGACGCTTTTTGATGAACAAAACGACCTTATTCAAAGAATAGATCAATTTTGCCTGGAACGAGGCCTCCCGAAAGGGAAGATTGAATTTCGAAACATTCCCTTTAGTGGTGAATGGGGCATTGCCGCGCCGCTTTTTCCCTTAGCGGCGGCTGATCCAAACAAGAGCGGTCCTGTTCCGCAGCATGCCCAAAATCTGGCGGAAGCCTTAAAGGATTATCTTGGATTGCCACAGGGTTTCGCGCGTAGTGAAGCTGTAAAGGGTTACCTGAACCTTTACTACGAAACCAGCCAATATGCCGCCAAGGTGATTGATTATGTGCATTTTGCAGAGCATTGCTATGGCATGGCATCGCTTAGCGGCAAAACAGTGATGGTGGAGTATTCGAATCCCAATACCCATAAGCCACTTCATGTGGGCCATTTGCGGAATGTTATTTTGGGAAGTTCCGTTTGTAACATTCTTGAAGCCAATGGCGATAAGGTCATCCGCGCCAATTACATTGGTGATATTGGCTTGCACGTCATTAAATGGATGTGCAATTACGAGATGTACCATGCCGGCGAGGAACCTCCGGCTGATATTATGCGCTGGATGGCGGACCTTTACTCTGAGGCTGACAGACGTTTTCAGGATGAGCCAGGTTTTGAAGAGGCATGTCGCGCCTATTTTGGTCGCTGGGATGCTGGTGATAAGGATATAGAAGCACTATGGCTCAAGACCCGCCAATGGTCAATGGACGGTTTTGACCAGGTTTATGCCCTTTTGGACGCGCGTTTTGACAGGATCTACTTTGAAAGCGATGTGGAAGAGTCGGGCAAGGTTCTGGTTGAAAAAATTCTGGAATTGGGGCTGGCTGAAGATGGTCGCCCTGAAAACCCAGTCATTATTGACCTGGACAAATTGCTGGGCACCAAAGAAGAATATCGCGTGGCTGTGATTTTGCGCTCGGATGGAACTTCGCTCTATGCAACCAAAGAATTGCCCCTGGCAATTATGAAGTTTGAGGAATATCCACTGGATCAATCCATTTATGTGATTGACGTGCGCCAAAGCCTGCATATGAAGCAAATGCGCAAGGTGCTTGAACTGATGGGCTTTGACTGGGCGGATAAGATCTTCCATTTGGCTTATGAAATTGTCAATTTACCCGGCAACGTGACCATGTCTTCACGTGATGGCACCGTCGTTTTGCTGGATGACCTGATTAACGAGGCAACAGAACGCGCATTGAGCATTGTTAAAGAGAAAAACCCTGATCTTAGCCTTGAAACGCAACATGATATTGCTGAGATGGTTGCCATTGGCGCCATTAAATACCCGATGATATCCCGCGAGAACACCAAGATTGTAACCTTTGACTGGGATAGCGCCTTAGACTTTAATGGACAAAGTGCGCCATATATTCAGTATGCCTGTGTGCGTGCCAATAGCATTTTGAAACGAGGCGCTGTAACAGACACGCATGCCCAAACCAGTTTTGATTATGAACTTGAGCCTGCGGAAGTCAATCTGATTGAGCATATCTCGCGACTACCTCAGGAACTTGCCAAAGCCGCCAAGGATTACAAACCTTCGCTTATTGCCACCTATGCCTACGATTTGGCTAAAGCTTTTAATGACTTTTACAATCAATGTCCTGTTTTGAACACAGAAGCGAAGATAAAAGCCGCGCGTTTGGCACTAACCAGTGCCGCGCGCATTACAATTGAAAACTCACTTCACTTATTGGGCATTAAAGCCCCACAAGTGATGTAAAAATGAGATAGAATAGAACAGTAAATTAAACACAGACTAAAGGAGAAACTATGAGTCGTATACGTACAATCATCATGGGAGCCGCAGGTCGCGATTTCCACAACTTTAACACCTTCTATCGTGGCAACGATAAGTATGAAGTCGTCGCCTTCACCGCTACCCAAATCCCTGGCATCGAAGATCGCCGCTATCCTGCCGTTTTGGCTGGTGAGCTTTATCCTGAGGGTATCCCCATTCTCGCAGAAGAAGATTTGCCTGAACTGATCGAGAAACTGGAAGTTGACGAAGTTTGTTTTGCATATAGCGACGTGCCCTATGATTACGTGATGTCGAAATCTGCCATGGTGAATGCCTTAGGCGCGGACTTCCGCTTGCTGGGCACAAGAGAAACTCAGATCGAATCCACAAAACCAGTGGTTGCCGTCTGCGCTACCCGTACTGGTTGTGGCAAGAGCCAAACCAGCCGCCGTGTTGTTGCTGACTTGCAAGAGCTCGGTTTTAACGTTGTGGCTATCCGCCACCCAATGCCTTACGGTGACCTGGCAAAACAGGCTGTGCAACGCTTTGGTGAACTTGCTGACCTCGAAAAACACGAGTGCACGATTGAAGAGCGTGAAGAGTATGAACCCCATATCGAAAATGGTGTGGTGATCTATTCTGGTGTGGACTACGAAGCCATCCTGCGCGAAGCTGAAAAAGAAGCTGACATCATCGTTTGGGACGGTGGCAATAATGACATGCCCTTCTACAAACCCGACGTTTTGATCGTTGTTACCGATCCTCACCGCGCTGGTGATGAATTGGCATACTACCCCGCCGAAGTCAACGTTCGCGCTGCTGACGTCTTTGTTATCAATAAAGTTGACACCGCTGATCCTTTGATGGTTGAACTGGTTCGCCGCAACTTGCTCGAAACCAATCCTGAAGCAATCATTGTTGATGCTGCTTCCCCCATCTTTGTTGAAGATCCCTTTGCCATCCGCGGCAAACGTGTTTTGGCAATTGACGAAGGTCCGACAATTACCCACGGTGATTTGCCCTACGACTTTGGTTACGTTGCTGCCCAACGCTTTGGCGCTGGCGAAATTGTTGACCCACGTCCCTTTGCTGTTGGCGACCTGAAAGACACCTTCGAGAAATTCCCCCATCTCGCTAACTGTCTGCCCTCAATGGGCTACGGTGAGAAGATGGTTCGTGACCTTGAAGCCACCATCAATGCCTCTGATGTGGATCTGGTTGTGAGCGGTACGCCAATCGACCTCAACCGCGTTATGAAAGTCAACAAGCCTCTTATCCGTGTGACCTATGAATTGCAGGAAATTGGCTTCCCAACTTTGTTTGACGTGCTCGAAGAAGAATTTGGCTGGAAAGACGAAGAAGACGAGGAATAATTCCAAGTCGTTTTCAGTTTGGTAGTGATATCAAGGGTCAGGACATCTGACCCTTGGTTTTTTATAAGCGCTTTGTGTTAAACTTGAATATGTAAATAGAAAAAAGGATGCGTTTTATGTTTGTTGATTCAGTTGTAATTTGGGTTGCTTCGGGTAAAGGCGGTGATGGCATCGTGCACATGCACCGCGAAAAGTACCGCGCTAAAGGTGGACCTGATGGCGGTGATGGTGGACGTGGTGGAGACATTATTTTTGAAGTTGAACCGCGCATGAACACCCTCAATCGTTTTCATTATAACGAGCGCTTTTTAGCTGAATCAGGCAAAAATGGCGGTCCCAGTAACCGAAGTGGCAAAAGCGCGCCTGATCTTACCATCCAGGTGCCACCTGGAACTTTAATCTACAATGATGAAACTGCCGAGCTTATTGGTGACCTGGTAAATCCAGGGCAAAAACTTATCGTGGCTAAAGGCGGGCGTGGCGGACGCGGTAATCAGCATTTCGCAACCAGTCGTCAACAAGTGCCCTTGACCGCGGAAAAAGGTGAGCCTGGTGAAGAATTCACGCTTAGACTCGAATTAAAGCTGATTGCGGATGTTGGCTTGGTGGGTATGCCAAACGCTGGAAAATCTTCCATTTTAGCCGCCTCAACAAGGGCAAAACCCAAGATTGCCAATTATCCTTTCACCACATTGTTTCCGAATTTGGGCGTAGTCGAGCTTGATTTGGACACGACCATGGTATTGGCTGATATCCCCGGCTTAATTGAAGGCGCTTCTGAAGGTGTGGGACTTGGCTATGAGTTTTTGCGTCACGTTCAACGCACTCGCGTGCTGATTCATGTTTTGGATGGGCTTTCTGAAGATCCGATGGAGGATTTTGAGGTTATCAACAATGAGCTTGAGCTCTTTGATGACAGATTAGGGCGTTCTCCGCAGGTGGTCGTGCTCAATAAAATGGATTTGCCCGATGTTGAAGCGCGATTTGAAGCGCTGGCGGCAAAAATGGCTGAAAAAGAAATCGATCTTCTGCCTGTTTCAGCAGCCACCGGCTTAAATATGAAGGACCTGATGTGGAAGACTTATCAGGTTTTGCAGGATACACCCGCAGAAGAAGTGGAAGAGGCTTTGCCCGTTTACCGCGCCGATGAAGACCCAAGAGCCTTTGAAGTGGAACAAATTGACGAGGAAACCTGGCTGGTTACCGGCAAAATGATTGAAAAAGCTGCTGCCATGACCTACTTTGACCAAGCCGGTTCAGTGCGTCGTTTCCAACGCTTGATGGAGCGATTAGGGGTTGAAAAAGCCTTGCGCCAGGCCGGTATTCAAGAAGGCGATACGGTGGTTATTGCTGAATGGGAAATGGTTTGGTGGGACTGATTTTTGGCGATTTTTCGTTAGGTTTTAAAGAAATTTTGGTCTGTTTAACAAGCAATTTAGCTTAAAAGTGTTCACCGAACAGGTGAGGGGGGCACCCGCCCGGCGAACAGCATAATTATGCTTTAGCAAGAATCAAATGTCAAGATAAATCAACACATTCTCACAAATTTCATAACAAAACCAAGATCAATCCTATATAAAATCTTTGTACATTTCGCTTGGATTCTTTAAATAAGGTCTGTTAAATCTCGCTTCACAAACTTTTAATGAACCTTTAGGAAGTCAAGAACGCGAAGCGTTTGAGACAACAAAGAGGCTGACCTTTCTGGACAGCCTCATAAGATATTTTAGGTATTCGCTATCGTCTAGCACTCGCTATGCCCGCATGTATAGCATTTGCGACAGCCTTCTTCGTTAATCAGGGTTGCCTGACCACATTCAGGGCAAAGCTCACCAACTTTGTGGAAAGGGTTGCCCTGGCTTGAAGCACTTGCTGGTTCCGTTGATGGCATGGGCAAGGTTTCTTGCGGTGGGCTGTAAATTGGGCGGGCTTGTCTGTCAAAATGCTCTTGGTAAAGGTATTCATCCAAGGCTTTGGCGATGCCATCCGGTAAGGAGCGCACCCGATTGGGTCCAAATCCCATTGAGCGACCGCCACCGATGCCTCCCAATTGCTCCATAACGATGCGCAGGCGCTCGCGGGGTTCGATGGGTGAGGCGATGCGCAAGGTGTAGGAAATTAGACGACCAATCGCTTCGGAGTGGGCAGCTGTTTCAGAACCGGCTTTGGCGGTATTGATGAAGACTTCAAAAGGCTGTCCGCCACCGTTTTCGTTGATGGTCACAAATGCTTTTCCAAGTGGGGTGTCAATGGAGAAGGTGTAGCCATGCAAAGCACGCGGTCGTGGCTTCTTACTGTCTTGCCAGAAGCTTAGCTGACCTTGTAAATCTTCTCCGTAGAGCATGATTTGCGGTGTTGTTGGGGCTTCTTTGGCGTCTGAGGTTGCTTTGGTTTCAAGCACCACGATATCGCGAGAGCCGGTGATGTAAACGGTAATACCCTTGCAGCCCAGTTCCCAGGCGTTTATAAAAGCTTTGGCAACTTCTTCTTCGGTTGTGCCGGCAGGGAAGTTGATGGTTTTGCTCAGGCTGTTGTCCACAAAGCGTTGTAAGGCGGCTTGGGTTTTGATGTGTTCATCAGCGGTGATATCTGCCGAAACAACAAAAATATCGCGAATGTCTTGCGGTAATTCTTCGATGTTCTGACAGTTGCCATGTTCAAGGACTTTTTCAATGATTTGATCTTCTGCTTCAGCGGAGAGATCGGCATCATCAAGTGCTTTTTGGAAATGGGGGCTCACGTAGGTGAGGGTAAGCTTTTGACCGCGATCATCCACATGGCGCATATAAGCCAAGGCAAAAACGGGTTCGCAACCGTAACCTTCGATGCCTGCCACCGTGCCAATGGTGCCGGTTGGGGCAATGGTGGTTTGAGCAGCGTTGCGGATGCCGTGGGTTTTGATGCCTTGGACGATCTCGTCCCAATTGATGGCTGGGCGGTTCCAGTTCATGGTATAGGGTTTGAGCGGGGTGGGCGCTTTCCAGACCATGTTTTCTGGGTCATAAATGCTGCCCTTGATGGCTGGGAAGGGTTCTTTTTGCTCTGCTAGTTTGATGCTGGTTTGCATGGCATAAAAACGGATGTACTCCATAATTTGGCCACAGAAATCGAGCGCTTCTTCGGAGCCATAGCGCACACCAACATGGTACATGAGGTCAGCCAAACCCATAATGCCCAAGCCGATACGACGCGCGTTGAGGGCGGATTGGCGCAATTCAGGTACGGCAGGCACATAGGCGTTCTTTTCGACGACATTGTCGAGGAATTTGGTTGCCAGAATGGTTGTTTCGCGCAGCTTTTTCCAGTCTACGCTGCCATCTTTGCCGTAATGTTCAGCAAGGTTAATGGAGCCCAGACAACAGTTTTCGTAGGGTCCAAGCCATTGTTCGCCACAAGGGTTGGTGGCTTCGAGGTTGTAAAGATGGGGCACCGGGTTATCGCGATTGGCGGCATCGATGAAGAGCACACCTGGTTCGCCGTTGTGATGGGCTTGCTTTACAAGTTTGTTAAAAATGTCTTTGGCTTTGACGGTCTTGAAGGTTTTGATGGGAATGTCTTGTTTTTTGGCATCTTCAATTGTGCCGGAGAATTTCTTGTAAGATGGGTCATGGACGTCGGGGAAAATGAGATCCCAATCCTCATCATTTTTAACTGCGCGCATAAAGTCATCGGTAATAGCCAGGGAAATGTTGAAGTTGGTGATAGCGGTTTCACTGGTTTTACATTTGATAAAGTCTTCAACGTCAGGGTGGTCGACGCGTAAGATGCCCATGTTCGCACCTCGACGGGTGCCACCTTGAGCGATTTCGCCAAACGCATTGTCATAAACCTTTAAGAAACCAACCGGTCCGGTTGCCTGGCCAGCGCTTGTGTTAACGGTTGAGCCACTGGGGCGCAAACGGGAAAAGTTGAAGCCATTGCCACCGCCGGTTTGCTGAATGAGGGCGGCATTGCGCAAGGTTGTAAAGATGCCATCACTGGCACGACCCATATCATCAGAAATGGGCAACACGAAACAGGCAGCCAATTGGCCTAATGGGGTACCCGCGCCAGTAAAGGTGGGTGAATTGGGGAAAAAGGACTTGGAAATGAGCATGTGGTAAATGTCATTGGCAAGATTAAGTTTCTCTTTTTGGCTACCGTCAACATCAGCAATATGCCAGGCGATGCGCCAGAACATGTCGTCTATGTTTTCTACAGGTTCACCGTCCAAACCACGTCGTAAGTAACGTTTTTGGAGGATTTTTACGGAGTTGTCGCTCAGTTCAATAGAGGGCAATCCTTCAGGTTTTGGAGGTGTTGGCAATAAGCCGTGCTTGGATGGGGCTTCGGTCATAGTGTTCCTCGTTTGTTTAGTCTTCTTCTTCAGATAGCAGGTGATCTATTTCATCGCGAACGGTGTGGAGGTCATCCATCCGTAAATAAACGATGGCATAGCGAATATAGGCAATGTGGTCGAGCTCTTTAAGCCCTTTGACGGCGAGATCGCCAATAAGGCGGGAGTTAATTTCTGAACGTCCTCGTTTTTGGAGCTCAGCTTCGATTTGGTCAACCAGTTTGTCAATCGAAGCAGCGGTTACCGGTCGTTTGCTGGAAGCTTTTCGCAAACCGGTCAGCAATTTTTCGCGGTCAAAAGTTTCGCGGGTACCGTCACGTTTAATAATGAGTGGGGTAGAGATGATGGGACGTTCAATGGTGCTAAAGCGTTGTCCGCAACTAAGGCATTCGCGACGGCGACGGATGCCACCTTGGGCTTCTTTATTTGTATCGACAACACTACTATCATTGTATTGACAATGAGGACACTTCATAATAACTCCGTTAAAAGTCCCTATATGTTAGGGTTGATAAAAGGATTGCCCCTACATATGGCGCATTTCATTCTAGCATACGAAAAGACTGAATTCAAGGTTAATAGGCTTTGACAAGCTTAATAAATGGGGTTTTTTAACATTGCAAAAATCTTGCGCATAGCTTAGGGCTTTTATGGCTAAGATTGTTTAAAGCGCAATTTATGAAATGATTTTAATATCATTTGCCGGTGATTTTTGGAGAGCAAAAATGCCCAATCATGGTTTTGTGAAAATACCAGATTAGAAAATAATGCGCGAAATCATCCTTCCTCAAAACGAGGAAGGATGATCGGGAAGCACATTGTTAAGCACTATTTACCGCGGTTGGCTTGTTGCCTGCGGATGAATGCTGGCAGGTTTAGGTCAACTTCGCTTGTGTACACGTACTCTTGCTGAGCGGTTTGCTTGGGGCTCTGCTTGGGTTCGGGTTGGTGTTTGTACTCTGATCTGCTCAAGAAGGGATTTTGCTGGGCAACCTGACCCGTCTGGGTGTTTGGGATCAGAAAAGATTCCGCTTGACCCTCGATGACCTGGGGGCGATTGCGATCGAATCCTGTTGCAATAACGGTGATACGCACTTCGTCGCCCATGTTTTCGTCGATGACGGCACCAAAGATGAGGTTGACATCCGGACTGGCGGTTTCTTTGATGATGGCAGCAGCCTGGTTGACTTCGTAGAGTGAGAGGTTGGGTCCACCGGTAACATTAAACAGAATACCATGCGCGCCGTTGATGGTAACATCCAAAAGCTGGCTGGAAATAGCCTGTTCTGCCGCGATCTTGGCTCGGTCTTCGCCACTGGCAATACCCACTGCCATGAGTGCTGCGCCACCTTCGGACATGATGGTGCGAACGTCAGCGAAGTCGAGGTTGATTAGACCAGGAATGGTAATAAGCTCTGAAATACCCTGGATGCCCTGGCGCAACACGTCATCTGCCATGCGGAAGGCGTCATTGAGGCCAATGTTCTTGCCAACGATTTGCAAGAGGCGATCATTAGGGATAACAATCAGCGTATCGGCGTGATCTTTGAGTTTTTGCGCGCCGGTTTCAGCTGATTTTGAACGATGCGCACCTTCAAAGGCAAAAGGTCGGGTGACCACGCCAATGGTGAGGGCGCCGATTTCTTTGGCGATTTGCGCTACAACGGGGGCTGCTCCGGTACCCGTGCCACCACCAAGACCGGCGGTAACAAAGACCATGTCAGCACCTTTGAGGACTTCGTAGAGCTCTTCGGCTGATTCTTCTGCCGCTGCCTGGCCGATTTCGGGGTTGCCACCAGCACCAAGACCGCGTGTGGACTTGTCGCCAATGCGCACACGGGTTTGAGCCTGGGATTTAAGCAGGGCTTGAGCGTCGGTATTGATGGCAATAAATTCAATACCATGGAGGCCTTCGGCGATCATTCGGTTGACAGCGTTACATCCGCCACCACCGACGCCGACGACTTTAATTCGTGCATATGATTCTGTTTGTTTTGCTTCCATTTTTATTCTCCTCTATATAAAGAAACCTAATTAAGGTAGTATTTTGCGTAGCCAACCAAGAAAACCTTCCGCTTTGGCTTTTTGGGGCTTTGTATCTTTTCCAGATTGTTCAGGCATAATCTGGTGTGTTTCCGTCATCAATAGCGCCCAATGCAAGAGACCAACGCTCGTTGCACAGGCTGGATTGTTGATTTGGTCAGTAAGACCAACGATATTCTCGGGTTTACCCACACGGACGGGCAGACCGGTAATTTTGCCGGCAAGTTTTCGCATGCCTGGCATTTCGGCGCCACCACCGGTTAGTACGATACCGGCAGGCAGCATGACGTCGTAGCCAGAGCGTTTAATCTCTTGTTCAACCATTTGCATAATTTCTTCAACGCGGGCTTCGATGATGTTCACCAGCTCGCGCCGTTCAATTTTTGTGCTCTGTTCAGAGCCAAAAGTGACGATATTGAATGATTCGCTTCCGCCGATATCATCAAGCACGGCGTGGCCATGTTGTATTTTGACTTCTTCGGCAACATCCAAGGGCAAACGTAAGCCTTGGGCAATATCTGAACTAACGTGGTTACCACCAATTTGCATGACGTTGGCGTACCAAATATCCCCGTTCACATAGATGGCAATGTCGGTTGTGCCACCACCCAGGTCAACAATGGCAACGCCAAGGTTGCGTTCTGTTTCAGTGAGCACGGCTTCACCGGCTGCCAACGGATTGAGCACGAAATCGCTGACGTCGATGCCGGCTTGCGCCACACACTGGCGTAAGTTACCAATGGTTGAAGACGAGGCTGTGATGATATGGGTTTCAACTTCAAGCCGGTAGCCATGCATACCGATGGGTTGGCGGATGCCTTCTTGCCCGTCGATGATAAAACCGCGTTGAATAACATGAATAATTTCGCGGTTGTGAGGGATGGCAATCGCCTGAGCTGAATCAAGTGCACGGTAGACATCTTCCTGGTCAATAACCCTGCCAGAGATGCCAACGATGCCTTTGCTGTTGGTAGAGCTCACCTGTGCACCGGCAAGGCTTACAATGGCGCTATTGATTTCATACCCGGAAGTCCGTTCTGCTTTTTCGATTGAACGAGCAATAGCATCCGAAGCAGCGTTGATATCCACAACGTTGCCATTGCGGATCCCTTGGCTGGGCTCAATACCCACACCCAGGACGCGCATGGTTGTGCCATTTTCAATCCGTGCCACCAATGTGACAATTTTGCTTGATCCTACATCTAATCCGACAACAATAGGTTCTTCCATAGTCAATACTCCTAGCGATAATACGGGGCGTGCAAATACTCCAGGCTTATCAGAGAAGGTTGCAAGTTTCTCTCCAAGACGAGCTCCGCTATCTTTTGATATTGCGCCATTTTTATATTGAGATGTTCAACACTTCTTCCGAAGTAGACCATCCAACCGTAATTGGGGTCTGTCCATCCAAGTCCGCGCGTGGCGTCATAGCGCAATTGGGTGCCCTGGGGTTTGATTTGATTGAGGACCTGTATCGCGTCAACCAGTTTTGGGTCAACGTTGGGCTCATACCCAGTAAAAATAACTTCTTCCTCTTCTTCTTTATTGGCATCTTCTGCTGCGGTAGGTTTCTCCAGCCGAACAGGTTTGAAAGGCGGCGGTGGGTCGATGTTGGCATGCACTTCAATGGGCAGGCTTGCCGCACCGCGAACTTCAAAGCTGTAACCCTGGTCATCAATCCAGATTTGGCTGGCTTCTTTTTCTTCGGTGGCGTCCACATGCCAAACGATGGCGGGAATGCGTTCTTCAACCAGAACATTTAGATTTGCAGGCAGGCTAACCCCAACACGGGCATTTTTAATGTCTGGGAAGTCACGCAAGATGACTTGTTCAATTTTGTTGGGCTCTACTTCAATAATTCTTGTACCGTAAGAGCTAAGTTTTGAGGCAATCTCGGCGTTGCTAACCCGGAAGTTGCCCTTGATGTTGATGCCGTTAGGGTTGACCTGGAAATGGTCATTTTTCCACATCAAAATAACAGCAATAAGGAAAAATAATGCCAAAATACCCGAAAAAATGCGGATGCCGATGCTTACCCGAGGCACGGCGGGCAGACGCAACTCTTTGCCGGGTGTGCCCGTAGAGATATAGACCGGTCGTCTGCCGCGGCTGCTTGTAGCTTGTTGGGCAGGCTTTACCTGGCTTATCGGACGGCGACTCACCACACGCGAAGCAGATCTGGCAACACGTTCGGTGCTTTCTTCCGGCGTGCGCTCAATGGGCTTGCGCTTGACAGGCTCTATATGGCGCCTGGCGCGAATTTGTTCCGCGCGTGAGAGTTCCTCGGGCTTGCGTGCCATTAGGCTTTTACACTCCTTGAGGTTTTGTCTTTATCAGCTTTTCTTTCCAAAGCCAATGCGATGAGACGGTCAATAAGTTCGGTATAGGTGATACCACCATGGTTCAAAAGCTTGGGGTACATGCTGATGGGTGTAAAACCGGGCATGGTGTTGATTTCACTAAAGAAGATTTCGTTTGTGTCCCGATCCATGAGGAAATCAACCCGCGCCAAGCCAGCACAATCAAGGGCTTTATAAACCTGTACCGCGATATTTTGGATGTGCTCTATGATTTCGGGGCTTAAGTCTGCTGGAATCAAAGTTTGCGCTACGCCATCGATGTATTTGTCGTCATAGCTGTAAAACTCATCGCCAGGGATGACTTCACCAGGTTCTGAAACGATTAAGGCTTCATTGCCCAAGACGCTGACTTCAATTTCGCGGGCGTTGATCCCGCGCTCAACCAAAATACGGCGGTCATATTTGGCAGCCAGGCGAAGCGCTTTGAGGAGCTCTTCGCGGTTTTTGGCTTTGCTGATGCCCACTGACGAGCCTAAATTGGCTGGTTTGATGAAAAGTGGATAGTTGGCAATCGTTTCAGATTCTTCCACGACGGCTTCGATGTTATTTTCGATTGCATTACGGGTGAAAAGGCCATAAGCCAGAACGGGAAAGTCTTTGTTTAGCATGACATCCTTGGTTAAGCCTTTGTCCATTGCCAAAGATGAGCCAAGGACGCCGGCACCAACATAAGCCACATCAAGCATCTCAAAATAGCCTTGAATGGTGCCATCTTCGCCGTAAGGTCCATGTAGTATGGGGAAAATGACATCGATATCGCTGACTTTTTCCAGTTTTCCCTCGTTTAGAGCGTAAAGGTTCAGGGTTTTGCCCTCTTTAAGCAGGATGGCTGGTTGCAAGGCCTCAAAATCGTGGTTCTCAAAGGTTTCGAGCGCGCCTTGACCAGTGAGCCAATCGCCTTTGCGGGTAATGCCAATTTGCCAAACCTGGTATTTTTCTGGGTCAATGCTGCTCATCACCGAGCGCGCGGACATAAGCGAAACATCATGTTCGCCGCTGCGTCCACCAAAGACCAATGCCAGGTTCAAGCGTTTAGAGTTCATCAAAATCTCCCAGTATTTCAATTTCTGTGAAGAGGTCAACGTCAAATCTCTCTTTAACCCGTTTTTGACCCATGCGAATGAGGTTGTAAATATCCTGCGCAGTGGCGGTGCCATCATTGAGGATGAAGTTGGCGTGTCTTTCACTGACTTGAGCGTTGCCGCTAATCACACCTTTCATGCCAACTTCTTCGAGCAATCTGCCGGCAAAATCACCTTTGGGGTTTTTGAAAGTGGAACCAAAACTGGGTCCTTTAGGTTGGGTTTTAGCGCGTTTGGCGGTGAATTCCTCGAGCTTTTTGAGGGACTCTTCAGGATCGACCCGTTCACCATGAAAAGTTGCTGAAAGG
The DNA here is from genome assembly GCA_002409625.1 of Anaerolineaceae bacterium UBA5404. GTDB lineage: Bacteria > Chloroflexota > Anaerolineae > Anaerolineales > Anaerolineaceae > Mesolinea. The sequence continues at coordinate 182,258 of DHNY01000003.1, forward strand.
ATCACTACCGTTGTTCCTTCGCGCTTGAATTTGCTTGAACGGTATTGATAACCCATGCCCTTTGCATCGAGCCACTGTTCGCCTTCGTCTTTGGTGATGACCTGTGCCTTAAGCAAGGTGGCTTCAACATCGCTGCCATGCGCGCCGGCATTGCCGTAAACCGCGCCGCCAACGGTGCCAGGGATGCTGTTGCACCACTCCAAACCGCCAACACCCGCACGGGAAGCCATTTGGGACATCGTGCCCAGGTTTGCACCGGTTTCTGCGTAAACAAGCGGTGGGTCTTGCTCAACTTGCACTTCAACTTTGTTGCAGCGGTTGATGAGCACGATGCCAGAATATCCTTTATCGCTGATAAGCAGGTTTGAGCCGCTGCCTAGCAGTTTGAATGGGACGTCCAGTGCCCACAGTGTGCTTACCGCGTGGCGGAGTTCGTCAGTGGTGTTGATAATCATCAATCCGGCAGCAGGTCCGCCAGCCTTGATGGTGGTGTATTCTTTTAGAAGTTCTCCACTCAGGAGTTTTGAGCCAAATAAGGCTTCGAGTTTTCTCATAGGTAAATTGGGCATATTTTGCTCCATTGTATTTTTTTTAAATAATTGCTGTAATTTGCTGCTGAGCTGCGGTCCTTTTCCGGCAGAAAAAACAATAAAAACATCATTTTTATTGCTTTGCTTGAAGAGCCATTCTGCGGCTTCATCCTGATCTGGCTGGTAAATGGCTTTGCCTTCTTCAAGTTCTTCCACAATGACCTGAGGCGTATAGCCTTCGTCTGTTTCGCGTGCTGCATATATTTGCATGATGAGGGCATGGTCTGCCAGCTTGAGCGCTTCAATATAATCGCTTTGCAATCTCTGGGTCCGACTAAAGGTGTGGGGTTCCCAAACTGCCCAGATTTTGCTTTCCGGGTGGGCTTGACGAGCAGCTGCGAGCGTTAAGCTTAGTTGGGTGGGGTGATGACCATAATCGTTGATGATGGTGATGCCATCTTTCTCATAAACGGCGTCCCAACGGCGTTCTGTGCCACTAAAATTTGCCACTGCGTCGCGCGCAGCTTGAGGATTGATGCCAACCAGGTGCAAACAAGCCAGCATAGCCGCCGCATTTAAGGCATTGTGTTTGCCTGGCAAATTGGGTGTAAAAGGTCCGCTGAGCTGGGGAATACCGCATCGTTTTGAGGTGAGGATAAATTCGTTTGAGTTGAGTGCAGGATCAAGGAAAAGTACCGTATAATCGCAAGTTTCGTCAAATCCATAGGTCAGGATGGTCAGGTCTTCAAAGGTATTGTTTTCAATTAAGTGTTTTGCGCCAGGATCTTCGCTACAAACTAAGGCGATGCCACCTGGTTTGGTCTTTTTAAGGAAGTCTACAAAGGCTTGTTCGTAGATTTCTGGTGTGGCAAAGCAATCCGGGTGGTCGTATTCAATATTGGTGATGATGCTGATTTGAGGATCCAAACCCAGGAACATGTAGTCATATTCGTCTGCTTCGATGACAAAAAACGCACCTTTTCCGGCGTGGGCGTTTGTGCCCAATGACTTGATTTCTGAGCCCAGGATGAAACCCGGATCTTGCCCCAGGATGGCGAGGGCTTCGATGAGCATGGCAGTGGTTGTGGTCTTGCCGTGAGTACCTGCTACTGCCAGGGTGTGTTTGTCAGCCGCGATTTCAGAGAGAAAGTCCTTGCGTTTGAGAACTGGTATACCGGCTTCTTTTCCGGCAAGCACTTCGGGGTCATCATCGCGGATCGCCGAGGATCGCACGATGACATCGGCTTGGACGGCAAGTTCGGGATGGTGACCGATGAGCGCATTGGCACCTTTGGCAAGAACCAAATCAAAGTAAGGTGATGGGTTCATGTCGCTTCCGCTCACTTTATAGCCTTTTTCGAGCAGAAAAATAGCGATTGCGCTCATGCCTGTGCCACCAATTCCAATAAAATGCACGGTCCTCATTGCACATCCGCCATTTCATAAAGTAGTTCGGCAATGTTTTCTGCCGCGTTGGGGTGGGTTAGCGAGCTCATCGCATCTGCCATGCTTTCAAGCAGGTGTGGGTTTGCCATCAGGTTTTCAACCGTTTGCAAGAGGTCAGGCATGAGGCGTTGGTCTTCAAGTAAAACAGCCGCGCCATGGTCAACAAGGTAATCAGCATTCACTTTTTGATAGCGCCAGGCGTAAGGATATGGAACCAACACCGCAGGAATGCCAAAGTAGGGGTATTCCCCAAGGGCACTTGCGCCAGCTCTTGAAACAACCAAATCCGCTGCAGCCATTGCCGCGCCAACTTCGTGTAAATAGGGGAATGCCTGGTAACGCGAGCCAAGGTTTTGGGTTTCTTTGCTCACTTTTTCCCAATCAAGGTGACCAACAAGGTGAATGACCTGGTATTTTTCAACCAATTTCTCAGCAATGGCAATGACCGCGTAGTTGATAGAACGCGCGCCCGTGCTGCCACCCATAAAGAGGATGGTTGGAATGGCGGGATCAAAATGGAAGTAGTCAAGCGCGTCGGCTTTGTTCCATTGCTTCAACTCTTCACGCAGTGGATAACCGGTAATAACTAGTTGATCGGAAGATTTATAGAACATTTTGGTATCCTCCGTGGTAATGGCGATTTTTTTGGCGAAGCGACCGAGCGTTTTGAGTGCCAATCCCGGTTCGATATCCGGAACATACAGTAAAGATGGCACGCGACGTCCCGCGTAAGCCATTGGCACAGCCACAAAGCCACCCGTAAAAAGGAGCACGTCGGGCTTGAAGCGTTTCAGTATTGCTTTTGATTCTCGGTAACCTTTCCATAGTTTTAATAAGTTCCCTGGCAGTTTTTTGATGGATACGCCGTGTACACCTGCAGCCTGGATGCTCTCAAAAGGGATGCCAGCCCGTTGCACCAATTTAGCTTCGATGCCATCAGCGGTGCCAACCCAGAGCACATCATGCCCGGCTTTACTCAGTATCTCGGTAACGGTTAGGGCGGGATACACTCCGCCGCCAGTCCCGCCCGCGCAAATCAACAGCCGCACTGCCAGAACTCCTTTCAATTGATTCGGTCGTTGCACTTTGTCGTGCAACATTCATAATGATGCCAACCGCGAACATGGTTGTTACCATGCTTGAACCTCCCGCGCTGATAAAGGGCAGGGCGTTTCCGGCCATGGGGAAAAGACCGACGATAACCGCGATATTCATCAACGCTTCCAGCGTGATCCAACCCACAAGTCCAAAGGTAATCAGTTTGCCCAGATTATCGGGTGCATTTTTGGCGATGATGTAACCCCGCCAAAGGAAGAGAATAAACAGAATAATGACTAAAAAGGAACCTAAAACGCCGGTTTCTTCTGCAATGACTGCAAAGATGCTATCGGTGTGGGGAAGTGGCAAACCGGTGAACTTGGTATCCGCGTTGCCTAGACCCACGCCAAAGAAACGACCCTTGATGACCGCCTCAAAAGTACGGCGGATGTGATAGGAGCCTTGTGTGGGGTTGCGTAAACCGCTAATGTATGCCGAAAAACGGGCTTGACCGGTTGCAAAGAACTTGATCATCAAAAACCCTGCCACGGCGACAAATGAAATAATCAGACCAATTTGGCGCATGTCGCCGCCACCAATAAAGAACATCATGGCACCCAGAATGATGACGGTCATTGAAGCGCTGATGTCGGGTTGGGCTAAGATGAATAAAGCCACCAAACCCACAATAATGCCCAAGGGTAAGAGTCCTTCTTTGAAGCTGCCTAAGGTTTCCTGGCGATTGTTGAGCCAAACTGCCAAATAGAGAATAATGCTCATTTTGGCTAACTCTGCGGGTTGTACCGAGCCTTCGAACAAGGATCGCGCGGCGGAAAAACGCACCTGATTGGCGATGAGTACTGCGAATAGAAGCGCCAGAATGCCAATCATGATGAGCACAACCAGCTTGGAGTAACGATGATAGTCAAACAGGCTTGCCGCAATGCAAACGACGATACCGATTGCCACCCAAATGAGTTGGCGGGTGAAAACATAGGTAGGCTCTTTATCAATCAGCAATGAGGCGTCCCAGCTGGATGAATAAACCATCAATAAGCCGAATACGACCAGGCATGCGACGATGATTAACATGGGCACATCAATGCCTAAGCGTCTTACGGTTACGGGTTTGGCTTGAGCCTGTGCTTGGGTACTCATAGTTCACTTATCCATTTCGCATAGTAATTGCCGCGTTCTTCAAAGTCGACAAAAGCGTCATAACTTGTGCCACCGGGAGAAAGCAAAACCACGTCACCTTCTTCGGCAGTTTTGGCTGCTTCTTTTATGGCATCCTGCAAGGTTTCAACCTGGATGAGAGGTTTAGCGTTTGAATGTTTCTGAATTTTTTCAAGTTTTTCTGCAATCATGTTGGCGGCTTCACCAAATAAAACAAATTGTTTTACTTTCTGATTGGCTGTTTGGAGCAATTCCTCCCAGGGCAGATTTTTGTCGCGACCACCAAGCAGCAAAACGATTGGTTCGTCAAAAGACTTGATAGCTGCCAGGGAGCGTTCTGGTGTGGTGGCGATTGAGTCGTCATACCATTGCACGCCATTCCGTGTGGCAACCAGTTGCATGCGGTGGGGAATGCCCTCAAACTCTTCGATGGCTGTTTGAATGGCGGGTAAGGCAATGGTCGCACCAGCGGCAATGGCACAAGCTGCCAAAACATTGAGCAAGTTGTGTTCGCCGCGCAAAGGTATCCAATCGATGGGTAACATTTTCATCTGCTCACGCGCAATCTGGAGCATGATGTTGCCTTTTTCAATGTAAGTGCCGTGATCGTTTTTGTCCGGTTTTTTGTATCCGAAGCTAATCAAGTCACCATGGAGTTCTTCACGTAAGTTCCAGGATCCTTTGTCTTCACGGTTGAGGATGGCGAGGTCAGCTTGCTTTTGGAATTTGAGGATGCGGACCTTGGCAGCGGTGTAAGCACCCAAAGTGCCGTGGCGGTCCAAGTGGTTGGGCGTGATGTTGAGCACAGCGGCGATGTGGGGTGAGCGGGTCATCAATTCCAGTTGGAAGCTTGAAAGTTCCATGATGGCAAGATCATCTTCTTGCATCTCATCCACATTGCTGATAAGCGGGTTGCCGATATTGCCACCAGTCCAGGCGCGATTTTTATTGCTTTTCATCTCAAAAAAGCGATCCGCCATTTGACCCAACAGCGCCGTTGTGGTGGTTTTGCCAGCCGAGCCGGTGATACCAATGACAGTGCAAGGGCAGTTTTCCAGGAAGATTTGTGAATCGTTGGAAAGCTGGATGTGGCGTTGTTTGGCTTCCTTGATGATTGGGATATCCAAGGGCACACCGCCGGAAACGCAAATCAAATCCGTACCGTCGAGTAATGAAAAGGGATGCTCGCCGAAATGGGTTTGAACCTGGGTATCAGCGAGGCTGTTTTTAGCGTCAATCAGGTCATTTTCCGGGCGGGCATCGGTCAAGGTGACTTTTGCGCCATGTTTGTCAAGATAGCGCGAAATTGCCAGACCTTGGCGTGCCGCACCGATTACCAGAATGTGTTTGTTGTCATATTTTTTCATCGTTTATCCAATAAAAGTCATACTTAAGCCAATCATGGCGCCAATAAGTTCGATAAGCCAAAAGCGCAGTACGATTTGGTTTTCTTCCCACCCGATCATTTCAAAATGATGGTGGATGGGAGTCTTTTTGAATACCCGTTTGCCTTTGGTGGCTTTGAAATAAAGTACTTGAATGACCACAGAGAGCATCTCAGCGGTTGGGATGATGGCGATAAGGGGTAACCAGATCCATTGTCCGGTCATGAGTGCCACAACGGCTAAGGTCGCACCAAGGGCTTGAGAACCGGTGTCGCCCATGATGAGTTGCGCGGGTTTGACATTGAACCACAGGAAACCCGCCATAGCACCTACAACACAAAAACAGAAACGCGCTAAATAAATTTGACCCTGGGTCATGGCAACAATGCCATAAACGCCAAAAGCTGTCAAAGAGATCATGCCGGCTAAACCATCGATGCCATCTGTGAAATTGACCGCGTTTGCCATTGCGACGATTACAAAAGCGGCGATGAAAATGTAAGGCCAACCGATAGTCAAATAACCACCGGTGATAGGCCAAATGATTTCAGGAACGTGTAAAACTTCGCGCAAAAGGTAGCCGATGATCAGTGCGACAACAATTTGCAAAATGAGTTTCACCTTGCCGGACATGCCGATGCCCCGTCGCGGACCACGGATGCCTTCCCAGTCGTCCACTGCGCCGATAATCGCAAACCCCCACATACAAGCCAGTGGCACCAAAATGGACATACCAAAAACCCGGGACCCAAACAAGGTGACCGCGTTAAGGATGAGGGTGAGCATGGTGACCGGTAAGAGGAACATGAACCCACCCATGGTTGGCGTGTGCATTTTGACGCGGTGCGAACTGGGCAGGTCATCAATGCGGATAATCTTGCCAACGTTCCAGTGTTTGAGCAAACGAATAAAGGGATCACCCCAGATAATGGTTAACAAGAAGGCGATACCGCTGACAGCGATGGCGATAGTTGTGTTTTCCATTAGTGGACTTCCTCCAGGGCAAAGACGATCGACTCAAGGTGCATACTGTGTGAACTTTTGACGAGCACAATATCGCCTTGTTGTAAAGTAGGCTTAAGATGATCGATTGCGCCATTTGCGTTAGCAAACCAATGCAATTTTTGTGGGTTGAAGCCGGTTTCCAGCACAGCTTCCCGAGTCATTTTGCTAAGTTCGCCAACTAAAACGATTTCATCAGCGACTTCCGAAGCACGCAAACCTACTCGACGATGTCCTTCGCGTTCGTATTGACCCAACTCGAGCATATCGCCCAAAACGGCAACTTTGCGGCCGTCGATGTCATCCAATAAGTTGAGTGCTGCCAGGGTTGACTCAGGCGAGGCATTGTAGGTGTCATCAATAATGAGCGCGCCACTGGGTGTTTTGACGGTGACAACACGTACTTGCTCGCGACCGCTTTTGAAAGCGTGGAAGATCCATTCCCAGCTTATGCCCAAATTAAGGGCAACTGCACAAGCACGTAAAATGGTGAAAACTGAATGACGACCAATTAATGGCGCGGTTATGTAGTATTGCTCTCCCTGGAAATGGAGACGACAGCGAATGCCGTTGAGACCCTGGCTTTCAATTTCATCTGCCCAAAGATCTGCCTTGGGATCTAAGCCGTAGTAAAAGACCCTGGCTGAGGTTTTGGCTGCCATGTTTCGCACAAATTCATCATCGTAATTGAGAATGGCAAGCCCTTGCGGTGCGGGTGGAAGTTCTTCAAGCAGCTCTGCTTTTCCTTCGGCGATGGCTTCTATGGAGCCGGCGCGTTCGGCGTGAACTGTGCCGATGTTGGTCAAAACGCCAATATTAGGGTGGGCGATGTCGCAGAGAAGTTTGATTTCGCCAGCAACGTAAAAGCCCATTTCAAGCACTGCAATTTCGTGCTCTTCGGTCAGGCTGAGCAAGGTGAGGGGCAACCCAATCTCGTTGTTGAGATTTCCTGGGTTTTTTAAGGTGCGCATGCGATGCGAGAGGACGCTGGCAATCAGGTCTTTGCTGGATGATTTGCCTACACTGCCGGTGATGCCAATCACGGGAATGTTAAACTGATTGCGCCAAAAGCCGGCGATAGTTTGCAATGCTAAAAGGGAGTCCTCAACCAGGATGCTAAAGGGCGCTTCTGTGGGTAACACCGCCTTGGGATCGCTGATGTCTATTACCGGGTAATCGGATTCAATGGCATGGTCTACCAGTGCCAGGTAAGCGCCTCGATCGAAAGCATCATCCACATAGTAGTGCCCATCGGTAAACTCACCTTTCAGGGCGATAAAGAGTTGACCTTCTTCACAATAGCGTGAATCGATGCAGCCGCCATAAATAGGAAAATCAGCTTCCACGGTTTGGATGGGTGATTTGAGTGCTTTAAGGATATGTGAAAGGCTTAGCATAACACTCATTCTCCAATGTTCATAACTTGGTCTGGTGCTTGGTTTGAAAGGCGGATATTGTCAGGAGGAATATCCATCAATACAACCAGTTTTTCAACGATTCGAGAGAAGACAGGTGCAGCAATCTGGCTGCCCCAAATATCCAGTGTGGGTTCTTGCATCCAGACATAGACGAGCACTTGGGGATCTTCTGAGGGACCCCAACCAACGAATGAAGCGTTTGTGAGGGGATTGGTATAGCCATATTCGGTTGGGATTTGACCGGTGCCGGTCTTGCCTGCGAAAGTGTAGCCATGGATGTTGGCTTTTTCGTAAGATTCATCCATGAGGGTTTCGGTTAGCATATCGGTTACTTTGCTTGCGGTTTCGGCACTAATTGGCGTTCCGGCAAGAACGGGTTCCACTTCGTAACGTTTGCCGTCAATGATGACCGCTTTGACAATGTGTGGAACGTACATTTTGCCTTCATTGGCGATCGCGCCAACCGTCATCGCCATTTGAATGGGCGTAACCGAGATACCTTGCCCAAAAGCGTTTGTTGCCAGATCAATGGGATACCAGTTGCTGGCGCCGGGCAGTTTTAATGGCCAATGGGTTTCGCCACCCAGATCAATGCCTGTGTTGCGATCAAAACCAAAAGCCTTGAGGTAGGCGTAAAAATTGTCTGGTCCAATTTCTTCAGCCATCCAAGCCAAACATGTGTTCAAGGACCAGCGCATACAATCGGTCATATCCACATCGCCATAAGCGCCAAAGTCCCAGTTGCGAATGGTTACGCCACCGATTTCGTAAGAGCCATCGTCTGAGTAAACGGTGTCCAAGTCAACAGCGCCAGAGTCAAGCGCGATAGCAACGGTAATCGCTTTGAAAACCGAACCAGGCTCATAGGTTTTGCTGATGGTTGGATTGAAAGGCTCTGGATTGGGGAACAATTCAGCGTAATTCCAGTACTCATTGGGGTCAAGCCTGGGTGTGTTTGCCATGGCGATAATTTCGCCGTTTTTAGGGTTGTAAATAAGAATTGAGCCGCCTTTAGCGCCAGACCACTCGATGGCATCATCCAATTCTTGCTCTGCCATGGCTTGGATTTCGCGGTTGAAAGTCAATTCAAGATCCGCGCCTGGTGGAATTTCATCAAGCATGGAAAGTTTTTGCGGATCAAACGCGGTATAAACCATCTGTGGTGTTCCAGCGAGAAGACTGTTATAGGTTTCTTCAACGCCGAAGTAGCCCATGCCCTGGGTGCGGTCTAAATATTTATAGAAACCGAGCACATTTGAGCCAGTAGTACCTTCAGGGTAACTGCGTTTGTTGTGGGGCGTCCACATCAGACCATTGAGGCGCGGTCGGATTTCGTTGCGACCGACCTTCATCTCTTTGTATTCTTTGACCAATGCCTCAAATTGCATGATCTTCTCTGGGCTCACAAAGCCATCTAATTGGATGTAGAAAGGATTACCATTGCCAGGCGTAATTTCTGTGTATGCCAAAACCTGGTCGTAATCCATACCCAAAACGTCCGACACCGCTTTGGCAACCGTTGTTCGCTGGCTTTTGAGAATGGCGTTCAAGTCAAGACCAACCTCATAGGTGGTTTCGTTGCCTGCCAGAAGGCGTCCTTTAGCGTCGTAAATATTGCCCCGATTGGGATAAACCAAACGGGTCACGCCTTGGTATGCCTTGCTGTCTTCAAGGATTTGTTGGGCGACACTCATGTTTTGAATGCGGATAAATTGAACACAAATAGCCACTGCAAAAACCGTGGCGATAATGCAAATGAAAAGGATGCGACCTTTGTGGGTTTTCATGGTAGCACCTCATTTGCGTCCTGAAGCGGATTGGGGTTGATGGTCCAGATCTTTTCGCGCAACCAATCCCAAAGAGAGCGGGTGTATTCGGGCAGTAGTGTTGCTTTTGGCGCTTCAGGTTCAGGATCCCTGTCTATTTCCTTGCGGAGGTCGGGGCTGTATCCCGGTACTTCAAGGTAAACAGCCGAATGCGGATCAAGCGTTTGCATGTTAAGCGAGTCGATCCGATCGTTTAGGGAGATTGATGAAGAAATGAGCGCGAGGTGGGTCCTTAGGTCATTGATTTCAAGGTTCAAGGTTTTAGCGCGCATTTCAAGCTGTTGAATACGTCTGCCAGCTGCTGCCGCACGACCGCTAATGGAAAGGTAGAGCCCGGCGATTGTAGCGACAATCACCAAAACCAACATGAAGGCGCCAATAATTTGGAGTTGACGTCGCCATGGGGCTTGTTTATAGGCTGGAGGTGTATTTATTGTGCTCATACCTTTATATATGCAATTTCTGTGCCATCTATAGTTTCTCCGCGACCCTTAGCTTGGCGCTTCGTGACCGCGGGTTGCTTTGCAGCTCATCCTCAGTGGCTGTAATTGGCCTTTTGGTGAGGACTTTGATTGTGGCAGAATGGCCACAATCGCAAATCAGTTTTTCGGGTGGGCATAGGCAATCGGTGCTCTCCTGGCGGAAGACATTTTTGATAATGCGGTCTTCCAGCGAATGGAAACTGATGATTGCGATGCGCCCTTGTGTTTTTAAGGTTTCAATCAGGCTTGGTACTGCCTGCGTAATGCTTTCCAGTTCATCGTTCACCGCGATGCGCAAGGCTTGGAAGCTGCGTGTTGCTGGGTCTTGTTGTTCGCGGGTTTTACCTACTGCTTTTCTAACAACTTCTGCCAGTTGAAAAGTGGTGTAAAGCGGTCTGGCTTTGAGAATGGCTCTGGCAATGCGTCGGGAGAATTTTTCTTCACCGTATTCCCAAAGGATATTTGCCAGTTCTGCTTCGTTTAGCGTGTTTACCAGGTCTGCGGCGGATTGCCCTTTGGAAGGGTCAAAACGCATATCCAGTGGCGCATCGTAGCGGAAGGAAAAACCGCGATCTGCCTGGTCAAGTTGCATTGAGGAGACCCCGAGGTCCATCACAATGCCATCCACACCGTCCCATCCCACTTCCTGGAGCACTTTGGGGGCATCCAGGTAAGAAGCTTGTACAACCTTGGCGCGATTACCAAATGGTTTGAGCCTTTCCTGACTTAGCTGTATGGCATGTGAATCCAAATCCAAGGCGATAAGCTCGCTATCTGGCGAACTTTGCAGTAATAAGCCTTCAGAATGGCCACCCGCTCCGGCTGTGCAATCTAAAAAGCGCTTTGCTTGCTTTGCAGTGAGGTATTGAATTGTCTCTTGATAAAGTACCGGGCGGTGCGGAGCTTCTTGCCCATGCACCGCGTTCATTAGATTCCTCTAGTCGATATGTCAAACGCTGCCCAGCGGTCTTGATTGGCTTGTGGGTCTGCAAAGGCTTCCTCTTTTGCAGCCAACCTTTCTGGAGACCAAACTTCAAAACTATCCCCAACGCCAACGATGACAACTTGATCCTCAATTCCGGCAAACTTCCGCAAGAAAGACGGTATGAGAATGCGACCAGCAGTGTCGTAAGTGAGTTCAGCAGTATAGCCAAGGATTTCACGTTTAAAGGAGCGCACTTCTGGGTCAGTGAGAGACTTACCACTAACGGTTTGTGCAATGAGTTCGAAGGCGGGTTGGGGGTAAGCCATGAGGTTGCCATCCAAGCCCTTGGTGATGAACACGAGATTGCCGGGTGTTTGATCCCGGTAACCCGATGGCACGGTCATGCGACCTTTTGCATCAATGTTGTGTTCGTACCTGCCGTAAAACATTTGTTCTAATCCCTTTTTTAATCACCGAAGCGCCTTATTTCAGCGCTTCCATCCTTGTCTATGACACTTTAAGACACTTTATGACAAACTTTCCCACATTATAGACCCAAAGCCACAAAAAAGCAAGTGTTTTGGGAGGTTTAAATGGAAATTGATCCAAATTGATGCAGCGTTTTTTGAGATGTTTTTTTGCTTTTCGAAAGGGACTTTTTTCCGGGCAATTTGATGCCAGGAACGTGTTTGGGATTGCAGAGAAATGCTTCTGAAATTGCGTTATAATCGGAATGATGGCTGCCTTAGAAATCTTGAATGACCGATATCAACTTAATGCCAAACTGGGTAGTGGGGGCATGGCGCATGTTTACCGTACGCTTGACCTGATGTTGCAACGCAATGTGGCTGTAAAGGTTTTGAAAGAGGATTATTCGGCTGATTTAGCCTTTAGAGAGCGGTTTAGGCAGGAAGCACGCTCGGCTGCCAACCTTTCGCATCCCAATATCGTCACCGTGCATGATTTTGGGCTGGATCAGGGACATTTGTTCATCGTCATGGAATATATCCCTGGCACAGACCTAAAAACACTGATAAATGAGCGCGGTAAATTGAGCGTGAGTGAAGCTCTGGAACTGATGATTCAGGCTTGCCAGGGTGTGGGTTATGCCCACCGGGCGGGCTTGGTGCACTGTGACATCAAGCCACACAACTTTTTGGTGACGCCGGATATGTTAGTGAAGGTCACTGATTTTGGCATTGCCAGGGCACTCTCGACCATCTCAAAAGATGAGAAAAGTGATGTTGTTTGGGGTTCGCCGCACTATTTTTCGCCCGAACAAGCCAGCGGTTTGCCTCCCTCACCAGCTTCGGATGTTTACTCGCTGGGCATTATCCTTTATGAGCTCTTGACTGGAAAATTACCGTTTGAGGGTAAGGATTCAGCAGAGCTTTCGCGTAGACATCGCACAGAAGAGCCTGTGCCTCCCACAATACATAACCCGGATATCCCGGAACAGCTTGAAAAGATTATCCTTAAGGTGCTTTCAAAAGAGCCTTCCGCGCGATATCGGACTGCTGATCAACTTGGCCGCTTGCTGCAGGGCTTTTATGAAACCCAATTCAAGCTTCCGTCCAGTAATGTGCTAACCGGTCCAAGCGCACTGGGTGTTACCGGCGTGGGGCAGGTGTTTAAGGCACCTGCTACAGTTGAGCAAGGCGCGGTTGAAGAATCTGTAAGTGTGGAAGCTCAGCTTGCTACCCCAGCAGAATCGAGACCTCTCATCAATGAAGAAGCCAGTAAGCCCATTGACTGGTTTACCTGGGTATTAGGCATAATGGCTTTCATTTTTCTGATGGGTTTGGTGCCTTTTTGGATTTATATTTATCAAATGATTGGGCGATGAGCTTATGACATTCAGAATTTCTCCTTCTATACTATCTGCTGATTTGGGCTATTTAGCGCGCGCTGTGCAGGCATGTGAAGAAGCCGGCGCTGATGCCATTCATATTGATGTTATGGATGGCGTTTATGTGCCAAACATCACTTTTGGACCCAATATTGTTGCAGCCTGCCGTAAGATTACAGATTTACCGCTGGATGTGCATTTGATGATTGTTGAACCTGAGCGGCATATTCCAGAATTTGTTGCCAAAGGCGCGGATATCATCACGGTGCATTATGAAACTTGCCCGCATATCCATCGCACTTTGCAACAGATTAAAGATTTGGGCGCAAAAGCGGGTCTCACATTTAACCCAGGAACGCCGGTTTTGCCGTTGGAATTGCTGGCAAACGTTGTAGACCTTGTATTAATTATGTCTGTAAACCCTGGTTTTGGTGGGCAGAGCTTTATTCCTGGCTCGCTTGAAAAGATCAGACAAGCACGCCAGATTTTAGATTCAGCTGGAAGCCAAGCGGATTTGCAGGTGGACGGTGGCATTGATGCCAGCACCATTCATGCCGCTTATGTGGCGGGCGCGCGCAATTTTGTGGCAGGAACCGCAGTATTTAAGCACAAGCGTGGTATTGCGGGTGGCATAGAAGCCTTAGAGGATGCGCTTCGCCAATGAGCTGCGTTTTTCTTAAAGCAAAAAAGCCGCCAACGCGACTTTTTGAGCTTTAGCGTGTTATAAACTTAGTTATACGCCTTGGTAAGGGTCTTGATGCAGCGTGTACAAAGCACGCGACGAACCTTGCGGTTACCTTCCATCAGCGTTACACGTTGCAAATTGGGTCGGAACGTCCGTTTGGTTGCAACGAGTGAGTGACTACGATTATGACCAAAAGTGGTTGTTTTGCCACATTGAGAGCACTTTGCCATTTTTCATTACCTTTCTTGCGTTATAATCTCTAGCGTGAAGGTTTTATTCGCCGCACGCAAAAAATAATGATAACAGATAGAGCAAAAAGAATCAAGCTTTTTTTACGGAAGTGAGTAAGCATATGACAAGTCAAGATAATCAAATGGGCAAGATTTATATCCTGCCAAAAGCCATCAAAACCGTGGTACGCGATGCTACGCTGGAATCTTACGGTGTGATTGGTTTAGCGCCAGGAAATGTGCGCCAATCCTTTGTCAAAATGTTTGACGAAGAAGGTGACTACGGCATTGTGGTCGCCTCGGATGAACGTGGGCTGGAAATTACTATCAACTTGATTGTTGAGTACGGCTTACGAATCAAAAGTGTGACCGACTCGGTTGCCGAGAGTGTAAAGTACAACGTTGAAAAAACGATGGGTGTACCGGTCAAACGCGTTAATGTACACGTTCGCGGAATGCGAATTAGTGATATTGATTAATACCTTTTTCGCAGGAGCCATATGAAGCAATTTTCAACGACCTTACCCAGCGAGGCTGAACGCCACAAGCTGCTGAAATCACCTGTTACAGGGGAAGGACTCATCTTACTTTTTGAAGCCGGTTTAATCTGGCTGACGACCAACCAGGAATATGTCAACGCTTTAAACGTTTTTCCTGTTCCCGATGGCGATACCGGGACAAACATGGTTTTGACCATGCAAGCCGGTTTTGCTGAAGCCGATAGCAATCGCTCGAAACATGTGGGCGATATGGCTAAGACTTTCGCGCATGGTGCCTTGATGGGTGCGCGTGGTAACTCGGGTGTCATTCTCTCACAAATCTGGCGTGGTTTTTCACGCGCGCTGGATGGACATGCAACCATGGATACCGCACTGCTTACCAAAGCTTTGCAAGGTGCCCGCGATACCGCTTATCGTGGCGTTGTGAGACCTGTTGAAGGAACGATCCTCACCGTCATTAAAGACATGACCACCGCTGCAGAAGGCGCAGTAAAAACCCAAAAAAACCTCAGTGATATGCTGGTGACTTTGGTAGAGGCAGCGGATATAAGCGTGCAAAACACGCCTAATCTCTTGCCCCAGCTGAAAGATGCCGGCGTGGTTGATTCGGGCGGAATGGGCTTGTTTTACATCTTTGAAGGCATGTTGCGCCTGATCCAGGGGCAGTCTTTGGATACTGCAGCCACCAACGTTGTATCATTGGCGCAGTTTGACCTGACCCATGCCATGGAACAGGTTGAGGAAGGCCAGGACTATGAGGTGGTGATTGACTTTGAGCCGAACCAGTCCTTCCTGCTTGAGCAATACTACAAAGGGTTGGAAAACCTGGGCGTCAGCATTCAGGTGGGCGAAGGCGAGGGCTTGTATCGCATGCACATCCATACCGAGCTGGAAAGACGCTTTGAACCCATCGAATATACCGAAACACAAGGCGTAATCAAGAAAATCTATATGGAAAATCTGCAAGATCAGATGAACCATCGCAAAGAATCAGAAATTAAATTCAATCCGGTTCACCCAGGCGATATTGCTGTTGTTGCAGTTTCTCCTGGTGAGGGGCTTACGCGCATTTTTGCCAGTTTGGGTGTTGCCGCGGTGGTTGAAGGCGGCCAAACCATGAATCCCAGCGTCAAAGACCTGGTGGCAGCCTTTGAAGACCTGCCCACGGATAAGATTATCATTTTGCCAAACAATAAGAACATCATTCTTGCCGCGCAAAACGCCTCAAAGGTGAGCGTCAAGAATGTGGGCATCATTCCCTCACGCAACGCGCCACAGGGATTTGCGGCTATGTTCCGTCTGATGCCGGATGGCGACTTTGATGAGGTGGTGGAATCGATGACCGAGGCGATTTCGGAGGTGCACACCGCTGAGATTACCACTGCCACACGCACGGCAGAAATCGAGGGCGTAAAGGTCAAGAAAGGTGAGGTCATCGTTTTGTATGATGGTAAGCTTATCTTGAGCAAAAAATCCATTGATGAAGCTGTTGAAGCGCTCTACGCGCATGTGGATATGGACGATTTTGAACGCATAACCCTGTTTTATGGCGAGGGCGTGAGCCAATCTTCCGCAAATAGCTTGGTGGATAAAACGCGTAATGAATTCGAGGATATTGAGGTAGAGGTTCACGAAGGTGGCCAGCCGCATTATCAGTACATCATCGCGTTTGAGTAATTTGCCTTAGAAAAAGTAATATTGTAAGAGATGAAAACCCAGCCTGGAATGAGAAGGCTGGGTTTTTTGTTATTGGGCGATCTAGTTCGGTGCAGGATACAAGGTTGGTAAAAACTGCAAAAACATATCCTATCCTTTTGATAATAAGCCCCATTTCGCATAGCATAACAGTGAAATTTGGCAATTTTACTTTATGCTTAGCGTACGAGTCTTTTGATTATTTGAGGATTTAGAGCTGTGTAGCAAATATGATATTTAGAACGGTTCCCGGTACCGCCTATTTAATGCGCGTAGCCACTTGGTAAGTGTAGTAAGTGGATAAAATGTACCTTGTTGGATGAAAACATCAATGCTGGCATTAAATTAATGCGCGTAGCCACTTAGTCAGTGTAGATAATGGTTAAAAAGGTGATTTCTTTAGTAAGAACACAAGTGCATAATAAGTGCCTGTTGGTGGGAACACATAATTGCTCATTGATTAATGCGCGTAGCCACTTAGTAGGTGTGGAAAGTGGATAAAAAGGTGATTTGGTAGGCGGAATCGCCCAGACGCTCGTAGATTAATGCGCGTAGCCACTTAGTAGGTGTGGAAAGTGGATAAAAAAGGCGATTTGGTAGGTGGAAACGCCCAAACCCTCGTAGTTTAATGCGCATAGCCACTTAGTAGGTGTAGGAATGAAAGAAAACGGTGTGATGTTGGGCGGAAACAATCAAAGCCTCCACAGATCAATGCGCATAGCCACTTAGTAGGTGTGAAAAGTGGATAAGAGAGGTGCGTAGTTGGTCGGAAACACTCAAACTCGCCCGTGATTCAGGCCATAGTCACAAAATAGATTTTTAATCAGCATGGATCGATAGGGATACAAGTTTAGAGCTGTTTTTGATTTTTTTAGGCATGTTACCACTAAGTGTATGCAAGAAAAGTATTGTTTGGTTTTTCTTTTATGCTTGAACCACTACGATCCGATGGTGTATTATTATCCTTGAAAGAATTAAGGATTACGATGAACAAAGCAACTGATAAACTTTCCCGAATACTTAAGCTCGAAGCCCAGCAGGGCTTTGAGAATCGTGCCGTGATGGGTGGGTTGGCAAAGCTTATTCCTGCTTGGCAGTCCGATGCGCGGGAATTGGCGATGGACGAGCAGCTCATCCAAAAAGTATCCACGCATTTTGCCAATTATCAGCCTCTAACACCTTTCGAACGCCAGCAATCCTTAATAGAACTTTCTGAATTACTGGGTTTTGCACGCGACCTGAACCTTGAAAGCTTTCGCCCATCGCCACCCAAAAACCTGGAAACCCAAAGCGCATTATCCGGGGTTTTGCCAAACCAAACAAAAGCACAAAACAAACCGGGTTCATCCAGAATAGACCAACAAACAAGCACTGCCTCTGCCACCCAACCCCGCACTCAACGACAAAAAGCACCGCTTAGCAAAGCCAGACCGACCCACGGGCTTGATGACCCCACGCTAACTAGATCTGAAGACCTATCAAAGCAAAGCACCCCAAAGGCAGTGCCAAAACCCTCAAACCGTGCACGCTTTGGCATTGAAGCACCGGTTACCGTCATTCGCGGTGTGGGCGATAAGCAAGCCGAGAACCTCTCAAGACTTGGCGTTTATAAAATCAAAGACCTGCTAAACCTTTTTCCCCGTCGTTATGACGATTATTCCAAGCTCAAAACGATCAACATGCTTTACCATGGCGATGAGGTTACCATTATTGCCAAAGTGGTCAGCAGCTCGATGTACCAAATCTCACGGGGTAGAAAAATTGTTGAAGTGATTGTTTCGGACACCACGGGTAATTTGCGTTTGATGTGGTTTAACCAGGAATGGATCCTCAAAACGCTCCGCGAGGGTATGTTCATTTCCATTTCTGGCAAAGTGGAAAGCTATATGGGGCGCTTGGTTATCATGCACCCCGAGTTTGAAGCGCTTGACCAACAGCAACTCAATACCAATCGCATCGTGCCGGTTTATCCACTCACCGCAAACGTGACCCAAAAATGGCTAAGGCGTTTGCAGTTCAACACCGTTAACTATTGGTCGCCTAAAATCCATGAATTTATGCCTGAAAAGGTACAAGAAAAAGCAAAACTGGTCGAATTACCGGATGCTTACGCGCAAATCCATTTTCCGGATGATGAAGATAAGTTGAAATCAGCCCAACACCGCTTTGCTTTTGACGAGATTTTCCTCATCCAATTAGGCGTTATTCAACAAAAGAAACATTGGCAAACGTTGAGTGGCAGAGGGTGGACGGTTAGTGATGCCTGGCTTGACCAACGATTAACCCAGCTACCCTATGAGCTTACTGGCGCGCAAATGCGCACTGTGAAAGAAATCCGCCACGATCTGGCTCAAACTCATCCCATGAACCGCCTTTTACAGGGTGATGTTGGCTCGGGTAAAACGGTTGTGGCGATGCTGGGCATGGCAATCGTTATTGAGGGCGGTGCCCAGGCAGCCATTATGGCGCCCACCAGCATCTTGGCAGAACAGCATTATCGCACCTTTTCGCGCTTGATGACCGAGGGAAAGAACGAGCAAAAAGCCTTCCTGGAACCTGACCAGGTACGCTTGCTTACCGGTGATACAAGCGCGGCTGAAAGGGCAGAAATCCACCGTGATCTGCAAAGTGGACATCTAAAGGTGCTCATTGGCACACACGCCTTTATTGAAGACCCTGTTCAATTTAAGGATTTGCAGCTGGTAGTCATCGACGAACAACATCGTTTCGGCGTCAATCAACGTGCCAAATTACGCGCCAAGGGTGATAATCCACATCTTTTGGTGATGACAGCCACCCCTATTCCGCGTTCTTTGCAGCTAACCATTTTTGGTGACTTGGACGTGAGCGTTATTGACGAGATGCCTGCCGGCAGGTTGCCAGTACACACGATGGTAGCATTTCCCGAAGAACGCAAAAGGGTCTACGATAACATCCGGGCACAGGTCAAGATGGGTAATCAGGCTTTTATCATTTATCCTTTGGTGGAAGCCTCAGAAAATGAAGAAGTCAAAGCCGCGGTAGATGAGCAAAAACGCTTGCAGGAAGAAATCTTTCCAGACCTCAAAGTAGGGCTTGTACATGGCCGTTTAAAACCTGCTGAAAAAGATAAAGTCATGCTCGCCTTTAGAGACCGCGAGTATGACATCCTGGTTTCAACGTCGGTTGTTGAAGTGGGTGTTGACATTCCCAATGCCACCATGATGGTGATCGAAGGCGCTAATCGCTTTGGATTGGCTCAATTACACCAGTTTAGAGGACGCGTGGGCAGAGGAGAAGCACAAAGTTATTGTTTCTTGATACCGCAAAGCTCCGATGATGCTGAAAACAATCGGCTCAACGTGATGACCAGCACCAATGACGGCTTTTTGCTGGCCGAGGAAGATCTTAAGTTGCGTGGACCCGGCGACTTTTTGGGTACCAAGCAAGCTGGCTACCTTGAACTTAAGATGGCAAACCTGATGGACACCCGTCTTATCAAACAGGCGCGCGATGTGGCAGAATGGTTGCTTGCTGATGATCCTGAGCTCGAGAAGGTGGAAAATGCGGATCTAAAGCGCGTACTCGAGCATTTTTGGTCATCCCAAACTGAGGATGGCAGTGGAGATTTGAGTTAATGACAAAGGTTCTCTTTCCTGGCACTTTTGACCCAATCCATTTTGGGCACATAGATATCGCCACCCGCGCTTCCAGACTTTTTAGCGAAGTTGTGGTGGCAGTTTATGATAAACCCCTCAAAAACCTACTCTTCGCACCTGAAAGGCGAATCGAGCTTAGCCGGGAAGCCCTTAAACACTTGCCAAACGTCAGTGTGGTAGGGTTTTCAGGATTGACGGTGAGCTTTGCGGAAGAGATTGGTGCCACCGCAATCGTGCGGGGATTGCGCGTTTTTTCTGATTTTGAATTTGAGTTTCGCATGGCATTAGCCAACAGAAGGCTTAAACCCAAGATTGACACCATCGCCCTCATCACAACCGAAGAAAACACCTTTCTCTCTGCCAGTACGGTTAAGGAAATTGCTTCATTGGGTGGAGATGTTAGCAGCATGGTGCCTGAGCATGTAAACAAAGCGCTGAAAGCCAGATATCAAGACTTGCAGTCTGGTGTTTAATGGCAACTTAGCGTATAGATTTTACAATTGCAACGAGAGTTTCGAAAATCGCTCAAAAGGTGATAAACTAAATCAACACGTATTATCGCGATGGAGGACACATGGATATTTTACATTTGGTTGACCGTATGGAAGAACTAATCAACACGGGAAAAGCCGTGCCCTTAACACGCAATGTGATGGTTGATGAAAACGCTTTTATGGACATCATCGATCAAATGCGTATTTCCATTCCGGAAGAAATTAAAAAAGCCCAGCAGATAAATGCGCAAAAAGACCGCATTTTAGCACAGGCACAAGAAGAAGCCAATCGAACCGTTGCCTTGGCGCGTGAAAAAAGCGAAAAGCTGATTGAAAAATCTGAAGTCTACCAAGCTGCGCAAGCCAAAGTGGATATGATCACTGACCAAGCCAGCAAAGAAGCCTCGCAAAGCATGATGGACGCTGATCGTTATGTGATAGATACCCTTTCAGGATTGGAGCAGGAGCTCAATAAAGTCTTGGCACAAGTGCGCAACGGCATCGCTGCCCTCTCGCCAGACCAAAAGTAAAACACCATCGTTTATTGTAAGAAGCAAATCCGCAAGTGTTTTTGCGGTTAAATAAGGCTTGACATCAAAAAATGCACAGCGAGTCAGCTGTGCATTTTATGTATTTTGGTAAAAAAAGCGCTTTATGCGTTCATGTCACCGTCTTGGGATGGCTCTGTTCTTTTCGCCATCTTGTTTTTGGTTTGTCTGGGTTGTCGTTCTTGAACCGGCTTTTTGGGTTTGGCATAGACTGGTGCCTGGGTTAGAGCGTGTTTTAGAACCTCATCCATGTGATCAATAAACACAAGATTGAGCTGTTCAATGACGGATTTTGGCACATCCACCAAATCTTTCTCATTCTTTGTTGGTAAGAGGATGGTTGTGATGCCTGCCCGATGAGCGGCAAGCACTTTTTCTCGCACGCCACCAACAGGAATAACCCGACCTCTTAAGGTGATTTCACCGGTCATCGCAACTTCGTGACGGGTTGGCACGCCAAGAATAGCGGAACTAAGCGCGGTTGCCAGGGTGATACCGGCACTGGGTCCATCTTTTGGAATGGAACCTTCCGGAATGTGGATATGGATATCACTTTCCTCAAACAGCTCGGCAGGGATTTCAAATACTTGCGCTTTTGACTTCAAATAACTTAAGGCAGCCTGCGCCGATTCTTGCATAATTTCGCCTACCTGACCGGTGATTTGCAAATTTCCCTTGCCTGGAATTACAAGTACCTCAATTTGCATAATTTCGCCACCGTTTTCGGTCCAGGCTATGGCGGTAGACATGCCAATTTCGTCTTGTAATTCAGCCGTAATCGGGAAAAATTCTACCGGACCCAAACGCTGTTCAACCACTTCAGGTGTAATGCGCTTAATAATCTTCTCGCCTTCAGCCTTCTTGCGGGCAGTTTTGCGCAGAACAGCGCCAATTTGACGTTCAAGATTACGCACACCAGCTTCGTAGGTATAGCTTTTGATGATGAAGCGTAAGGCTTCTTCGGTAAAGTTGATGTTTTCTTCGTGTAAACCGTTCTCTTCGAGCTGTTCCGGAATAAGGAACTGCCGGGCGATTTCGAGCTTTTCTTCCTCGATATAACCAGGGAATTCGATAATTTCCATCCTGTCCAACAATGCCGGCGGGATGCTCATGACCGTATTGGCAGTGGTAATGAAAAAGACACGGGAAAGGTCAAAGGGAACCTCGAGATAATGGTCTGAGAAGCTGTAATTTTGCTCAGGGTCAAGTACTTCCAGAAGAGCGGAGGCAGGATCACCATGAATATCCGAGCTGAGTTTGTCAATTTCATCGAGCATAAAGAGCGGGTTAGCGACACCCACCTTACTGATGGTTTCAAGAATGCGACCAGGCATGGAGCCAATGTAGGTGCGCCTGTGCCCGCGAATTTCAGCTTCATCGCGCACGCCACCCAGAGAACGTCGTACAAACTTGCGACCCATCGCTTCGGCGATTGATTTTCCCAGTGAAGTTTTGCCGGTTCCAGGGGGACCAACAAAACACAGGATGGGTTGCCTGTTTCGCGGTGGGTTTAAGGTGCGCACGGCGAGGTATTCCAGAATGCGATCCTTTGCCTTGGGTAAGCCGTAATGTTGTTTGTCCAGAATAGCTTGGGCTTCTTTGATGTCGAGCCGGTCCTGGGTTTCTTCGCTCCAGGGAAGTTCCAAAAGCCAGTGCAGGTAAGAAGAAATCATGCCGCTTTCTGGCGAGAGCGAAGGGGTCATTTTGAGCCTTTCAAGCTCTTTGTGTGCGGTTTTAATGACTTCTTCCGGATACGTTTTATTTTCGAGCATTTCCTCAAGTGCGCGGATATCCGGATCGGCTGATTTTCCATCATTGAGTTCTTGCTGAAGCTTTTCAATCTTTTCGCGCAGATACATTTCACGTTGCCCCTGGTCGAGGTCCTGTTGGACGCGATCGTTTAGTTCAGCTTCCAGCTCAAGCAGGTCAACTTCTCTGCGAAGAAACTTGTAAACAAGGCTAATTCGTTCGGCGGGATCTACCGCGGTAATAACATCCATTTGTTGTTGATGTTTCAAGCCTGTGCTTGATGCCACCAAGTCTGCCAGCGTGCCTGGATCTTCCATTTCGCGTGCATAATCAATCACTCCGCTTGGAAGATGTTGGGTAATGCGAACCATTTTTTCAAACAGTTTGACAACCTGCCGCATGGTGGCTTGAATTTCTTTCGAGCGTCGCTTGGGGATCTTAATCAAGCATGCCCGAACATAGAGCAAATCGTCTTCAACAAAAATATCCAGCACTTCAACCCGGCGTCGCCCTTGTACAATCATTGATAATTGGTCTTCACCTGTTGGGATTGGTCTTCCTGGGGCTAATTCAATGCCGAGGGATAGAAAACTTTGTTCCTCTTCACCGCCATCATCAAAAACCCCCACAATTGTGGTGTTTTGCTCCCATACTTCCGCCATCGAGTTAAAAACCAAGGAGTTTTTTGAAATGCCAATGGGTGTAAGAGAATTGGGAAGAACAGGGTTATCAGAGATGATGATAGCTGGCGCGACAAAACTACCGTCTTTTCCTGCACGGCGGTTGGGAATGTCATTCACGTCAATGAGACTTGAAAAGTCCATGTGTGGTGAAAGCGAAAATGGAGGTGTGTTTGAATTGTCTTGGTCCATATCTGTTTCTCTTATTGATTATTTTGACGCCAAATGGCTCTTGCAGCCGCTGCCAGGAACAAACTTCCCGTGGCAATAATTCCTTTATCGTTTCCAGCTAATTCAAGCGCTTTGGCCAGTCCTGCTTCTGCGGTTGATTTTGCAAAGCTGGGCTTGCCATAAGGTTTGATGAGCTTTTGCAGTTCAAAGGCGTCAGCAGCCCGCGGATGAATAGATTGTGTGCAAACCACGGCTTCCACCCGGGGCATAATAATATCCAGCATTGAGGTCAAACTTTTGTCTGCCGAGGCACCAAAAAGCAAAATAAAGGGCAAATCCGGGAAATAATCGTCCAAAGTTTGACGAAGTTTTTGCATCGAATCACCATTATGGGCGGCATCGGCGATTAAGGGTGGGTTTTTGCGCAAAATTTCAAAGCGTGTTTCCCAATGCACATTCTGAAAACCCTGTTTGAGGCTTTCCTTGCTGATTGAAAACCCAGCCTGGCGAAGTACTTCCAGGGCAGCAATTGATGTGGCGGCATTATCCGCCTGGTGTTGCCCTAAAAGCGGAATGTCCAGCTCGATGGGCACGAGTGCATTTTCATCTCGCGGATTGATGATCTTGTTTTCAATAGTGATATGTTGGGAGTCAAGCGTATGAAAGGTGCTTTGCCAACTGTAAGCCTGGTCAACAACAATGGCAGGCGAATCCTGCAAGGCTGCCATGCGCAGTATTTCGGCTTCAGCTTCTTCAGCTTGCGGCGCAATGATTACATGCCGGTTGGCTTTGATGATTCCTGCTTTTTCGTGGGCAATTTCTGTGAGCGTATTGCCAAGAACGTTCATATGGTCGTATGAAACAGGCGTGATGACAGAGACAAGCGGGTCAACAATGTTGGTTGCATCCAATCGTCCACCAAGCCCGACCTCCAAAACGGCAATATCAATGTTCTGATCCGCAAAATATTGAAAAGCGATTGCCGTGGTCAGCTCAAAAGTTGTCACATCATTGACCAATTCTGTGCGTGGCCGCATTTTTTCGGCTAAATCCACTAAATCTTTCACGGGAATGTGCTCGCCGTCAATTTGAATGCGCTCGCGAAAATCCTCTAAATGTGGGGAGGTGTAAAGTCCGGTTTTGTAACCAGAAGCGCGCAAAGCGGCGGCAATAAAAGAGGCAGTTGAACCTTTTCCTTTCGTGCCGGCAACATGCACACAAGGGTATTCGCGGTTTGGCCAATCCAAGAGGGACATTAAGCGATTCATGCGGTCGAGTTTGAAGAAGCGATGAGCCTCATCCACATGCCTGTTCATGCTGAAATCAATCCAACTGTAAATCCAGTCCAGGGTTTCTTGGTATCGTGTTTCTAGATCTTTCATTTTGCCTCTTCAAATCCAACTCATTATACGCGTTTGGTAAGGCAAACGCGTTAGAAACTCATCAAATTTGCTTATTCTGTAACTGGTTCGAGATCTTGCACCAGAAGGTAGCCAATAATCGCATAACCTTCGTTTCGGAATTCCACCAGCACACATTCGCGTCGGAAGGTGTCAAAACGTTGTTCTGGCATAGGTAACAAGGTTAATACCGTGCCACGCGGGACTCTACCCACTGCATTGAAGTTCGCGTAGCAATCACTGCGAACATAAAGGTCATACATCGCGCGCACATAGGCAAAAGGTGTTGGCGATGGCGTTAAAGTAGGCGTGGGTGACACGTAAGGCGTTGGTGTGATAGTAGGTTCCGGGGTTAAGGTTAGGGTTGGTGTTAAGGTAATAGTAGGTGTGTTGGTTACCGTTGGTGTTTTGGCGAGGTTGCGAGCGGTAATATCCGCGCTGATGCGTCGGATGCCAATTGTTAAACCGGTAATAACGATTGCACCTATAACTAACAAGGCCAAAATTGCCACAGCGTAGGATGGCAAGTAATTCCGCTTGAGTTCTAAAACTTCTGGATCCTGAGGAAAACGTTTGCGAGCGCCGCGGCTGATTTTCCAGGAATCCATGGCGAAAAACTTATTACCCGTTTCAAAGGTTTCTTTTGCGCGGGTAATCGCATCCAGGTTGCTGTGAATTTCAGTTTCAAGCCGGCTGATTTCATCTTCGAGTGCCAGGCTATCGGCATCATATGCGTCAAGTTGTCGGAGTAAATCGAGGTTTTCGCGGGCGCCGGCGACTTTTTGCTTTGCCAGGTTTGCGGTAGGCGCGTCGGCTGCTTCTTGTTTGAGCCGGCGGGTGTTATCAAGCAGGTTTTGAATGGTTGCAGGGATCATGAGATCCAAGCGCGTTCTCAAACGGCTGATTTGTTCAATTTCGCCATACTTCATGCGGATGCGTTCGAGCTTGCCTTTTGATTCCGCCAGCATAACAGGAGGAATCTTGCCACTCATGCTCACCACATCGCTGATTTCGTTGATGGCACTGATGTCGGCACGGGTTTCGTTGGCTTTATCGATGTATTCCGGGATAGCCACCGCGCTGGCGGCAGTCTGAATTTTGCCCAATGCCGCCTGTAAATCACCCAGACTAAGCAGGTTCAAGCCTTCCTTGTAAACGTCATAGGCTTGCATTTGGTTTTCGAGATCAGCGCGCAGGTCCTCACCTTCACGCCAGCGTTTGATGCCGGCATCTTCAAGGTGATCGAAAGCATCTTGAAGGTAATTTAACGCAATTTGATAACGAAAAACACGCGCGGCACTTTGCGCTTTACCATAAGCTTTACCCGCTTCGGGTGGTAAGGCAACACTGGGGATGTTACCCGAGCGCAAATACTCTTCAGCTTCCGCGTGATGCTCCTGCGCACGCACCCAGGATGGTTCCATTTGGATGACTTTTTCGTAAAGCGGAATAGCCACCTGGTAATTGCCTTTATAAAAGGCTTCTTCAGCCTGATCCATGAGCCGTTCAGCTTCAGGATCGTGCGCGGATTGGAAGAAGCGTTTTAGCGGGTCGCTATCCAAACCACCCAAGCCATCACTTTGCAAGATTTGTGAAAAATCAGGTGGCGGAGCGCTGGGTGTTTGAGGGGAAACCGGTTCTGTTACGGGACTGGGAGTTGTGTCCTCAAGTGGTGTAGCCGGCGTTTCTTTTGGTGGTGTGGGTTGGACTGATGCAGGTTGAGGCGTAGCCGCAGAAGGCATGCCAGCCTGGCGACGACTGATTTCGCGGTTCAACTCACGCATGAGTCGTTCGGCCTCTTCCAAATCATCAATGTCTACTTTGGCGCTCATACGACCGGTGCTTAAAGCCTCTAAAAACGAAGCTAATTCACTGCGAGCATGCAATAATTCTTCGTCACTGGGTGTCGGAGCGGCAAGTACTTTTTGAGCTTGTTCAATTAAAGGATTGATCATAATTGTCCTTAAATCAGCGGTAATTGGCTTAGCGTTTGGCTGCCAAGACCATCAATTGAGCTTTCATTTCTGACGCGCTGCTAAAACCGCCTTCGAGGGCTTTTTCGAGAAATGCCATTTCATCTTTATTCAAACGGTTTTGCACGTCAAAAGAGTACTGAGCCTTATATTGGATTGGCGAGTTTGCAATGTCTTCGGGGCGATTACCGCCGACCACAGCCGCGCCTGGCGCCTGTTGTCCGGTAAAAAGATGGTGTAGGGCACGCGCGCTAAATTGCAAAAGGTCGTCTCGGATGATTTCAGGTGCCATTTCATCACCCATCCAGCGACCAATATTCCAATCCAGGATAATAACTTTTTGGCGGGTTTCGTTCCAATAGTAATGTAAAAGTTTATGATCGAGAAAAACAGCGCCTTGGGCATGCGCTTTCTCGAGGATTTCACAAATTTGAATGGCGATATCCAAAACTTGTTTCATGCTCAGGTTTTGGATGAAGTTGCCACGCGTGTAGCCGGCATCGCAGAGCATGTAGAGGTTATCTTCCCAGCGACGTTCAAGAATGAGGAATGGTAACCATCCATCTTGAACGCGTTCATCAAATTGTTGGAGGATGTCATCCACTTCGTTTGGTTCAAAGATAGCTAAAGTGCCTTTGATGTTCTGCCCTCCACCTTGAAGTTCGAGCACCTTGGATGTTGGTGCAAGCTCTTCTGGCCAGCTTGTCCCCGGTGCGGGTTTAAGATAGCCACCAAGCAACATGGGTGTGATGGCGTCCATGTCTTTTAGCTGACTCAAAATTTTGAATTCTTCACGAAAAAGGGGCATCGCGTAGGCGATTTTGTCATGTCGCATCACTTTGAAGGCGGGGTTTTGACGCCAGGGTAATGGTTTGGTAGCATGTTTTAACAGGAAAACACGCGCGCTGGAGCCTGCCGCTTCGGGTACTGCTACGTCGCGGTGTCCAACGCTAAACCATGTGTCTAAAGCTTCAGCCAGGTAATAGCTGGTGTTTGAATCAAGTATTTCTTCGCGCAATTTATTCCTCTAGAATGGTTATTTTACCATCTTTGCTCATCTGGCACTTTAAAGAAGTCTGTATCGCGTCTTAAGAGTTCATCCAACCAGGGTAAAAGTGGGTGGATGCTCTCAATGGACTGGATATTTTCACGTATTTGATGCACATTGCCTTGCTGGATGAGGTCAAGATATTGTTGTCGCCAATGGCGGTAAAGGTTAAAGTCACGACTGGGTGGCAAAATTAAATCATTTAAGCTGACCAGTGTAAACATCATTTCGCCCGCGCTGTTGAGCGCTAAGCGGGTGCGTGCCATACCAGGATTGTTTAGCACGTCCAATCCTCTGGCAACCGCTTGCAACTGACGCATAATCAGCAAGAGCGTTTGATTGATTTCACTTAAGTTGCCCTGGTGGACCATGGCCAACCAGCGGTTTGTGTCAAGGTTACTGTTTTCGAGGCTCTGCCAAAAGGCGTAAAACTGATTTTGAGCCTGGCTAACATGGCTGATCATATCTGCCAGATTTTCAGGGAATATGCCTTGGTTTTCAATCGATTTCCAGGCTTGATGAAGCTTTGAAAGATGGCGAAGGCAATGAATAAGATCAGGATAAGGTGATTGCTTGGGTTCAAGGTTTTGGAAGGAATCCCATTCCTTTTGCTTAATTCTGCCAAGCGTAGGCAAAATGAGGTCTTGCCATTGCTTCCCAGCCAAAACAATGGCTTCAATTTGTGTCCATTTTTGTTGGGTTTGGGGCACTTTATGACGCAATCCAAGCGAGCGAGTTTGGGTGCTTTGTCGCCAATCATGGATGAACTTTAGCACAAGCAAGGCTTCTTGAACGCGGGGCTGGTCTGGTGGAGGAAAGTCTGAGAGGTCCGGGGCTTGCCATTGCGTTGTCTGGAGTAACCATGCCTGTTGAAATTTTTCGTTCAGACTGGCATATAGAAAAGCGTAATTTGGGAGGTTTAGCTTGACTTTTTCGAGCTCTTCCTGAGCGTTATTCTTGTTTGCCAGCGCTTTGTGGAAGTTTGTGAGGGCAGTTTCCTGGCTTTCGTTTAATTGAGCCAGAGGACTTGTGGGTGTTTGGAATTCGAGCCTTAGCCCAGTGTATTCTGACCAGGTGAGGGGCATGCCAATTTGTTTGAGTTGCGCACGCATTTCTTGGAGGTCCTGGCAGTTTTTGAAAGATGTCGTCGCACTGTACATCGCGGTTAGCCAACCAGGTGTGCCAAGCTTATGGTAGGCGGAAGGTAATGTATTAATCAGGTAATCGCCAAATTGGTTTAAAGTTTGTTCACCTTGAGGTCCGGTTTTGAGCTCTTCAACCCATTCACCTGTTTTGTGGATTTCATTATCCAAGTCGTGTAGGTAATCCAGGTTGGGGTCGAGCATAAAGAGCTCACGGAGGAGTTTTTGGGCTTGCTCCAGTTCAGCGTTTGCCCAGGCACGATAGACCTCCCTGATTTTTCCCAAAAGCTTGGTAAAGCCAAGTTGAATGTTGGGTGGGATTGAAAGTCCCATGGCGGTGAGTTGACTAAGCAGTTCACGGGTTTTAAGGAGGGATTCACCCAAAGCTTCATTTGGTGCCAGAACAGACCAATTTTCCAGATTGGCGTTAAGCTGGGTTTGGATGATATTTAGTTGCGATAAAAGCTTGGGGCTTAGGCTGTTTTCTTGAGAAAGACGAGAGATGTTTCGCCCGAGATCTTTTTGGATGGGCACTAAGCTGTCGGGCAAAATAATGGGGCCAGGCGTTGATAAATCAAACAAATTGCGCATAGACATCAGGATGTTCTTGGCGTCTTCTGGCTTGAAATGTTTTTCAAAATTGCGTTTAAATACCCAAATCGCATCAGACCACTGCTCGTTCAATGTGGTTGAAATGAGCTCGTGCAGTTCATCATGCGCATGAGCTTGCAAGGCTTTGAAAAAGTAAATTGCCAGCTGCCATTTTGGATCGAGGGGCAGGTTTTCTTCCAGGATTTGACAGAGTTTATAGCCTGATTCAGCGTCATTCTTTTCCAAAAAGCTTAACCAAAGCTTTCTGGCTATGGCAAGGACTTTTTCATCTTCAACTTTTACGCCTAAGCGCTCCAAAGCCTTTTTTAGATCCAAAACGGTGTTTATGCTGGCGATGTCATCAGCAGATTGGAGGTATTTATCAAAGAGGAGCTGATATTCCAGTACCCGCATGGCGAGGTGGTTTTCGAGATATTCAACGCGCATTTGGAGGTGGAAAGTGTCCAGATCATTTAAGCCTTTTGCAGATAAAGGCCAGCCCAGATCTTGAATTAATTCAGGAGATATTTGAACCAGCAGTTGTCGACCTTCATCAATGAGCTGTTGAAAGTCCATTGCAGGATTTACTTTATCTGGCGCTGCTTCTGGATCAAAACGCAAACCGTTACCCCAGTCGATAAAAGACATTTTGTTTTGGGCTTCATCCCAAAAGATATGGTCCATCTTGACGTCATTCCACACAATGCCTTTGGCGTGAACCTGGCGTAAGAGCTGAAAAGCAGCCGCTAAAACCTTTAGCGTGAGCACTTGAGAGAAGGCAGATTGCCCTAGGCGCAATTGGTCCAAAAGGTGGTTAATGGACACACCAGAGACTTCCTCACTGATGATAAACAGCCCGCTGGTGCCAGAGGTACCCTCAATGCTTTTGTCTATCAAAAGAGGGGTGTGCACGAGGATGTTATTGCGGGTGCTGTCGATGCCATCCAAATCTGCCAGGATTTGCCCTTCGGTCTCGATTTGGTTGGCTTGGCGCATGATGGTACCGCCGGAAACATTTTGTACCGGACGTTTGAGCACAGCACGTTGTTTGGTGGTTTCTGCTTCAACACGCCAAACTTCGCCAGCATCACCGCTGCCAATTTTTTCGATGAGAAGCCAGTTTTGGTTCTCAGCGCGGATACTTTTTGCCATGCCTTGATTATAAAGGAGCTTGCGATGTGGGTAAAATGCAAAATATCGCTTTTGATGGAGGCTCATGATCTGATCGAACTGGCACAAAAACCACGCCAAATTCCCTCAAAAAACCTTTATTGTGGGGCAATTCACTTGACCGAAATGGCAATGAAGGCTATGATTTTAGCAGGCCGACTTACTTAGATTTAAGCAGGTTTTGTTCGTGCGCCTGAAGATAACAAGCAAACCAAAAAGGAGATTACCTAATATGAAATACGATCGAATTTATAACTTCTCAGCCGGACCCAGCATGTTGCCAGAGTCTGTTCTTGAAGAAGCCCGCGATGAGATGATGAACTATCGTGGTACAGGCGAAAGCGTCATTGAGATGAGCCACCGCAGCAAAGCCTTCCAAGCTATTCATGATGAGGCTAAAGCCGATTTGCGCGATTTGATGAATATTCCTGAGAACTATGAGGTTCTCTTCATCCAAGGTGGCGCGACCCTGCAATTCTCTATGATCCCCATGAACCTGATGAAAAACGGTGTCTTTGATTACATCGTTACTGGTAGCTGGTCAAGCAAAGCTTCCAAGGAAGCTGCCCGCTTTGGTAAAGTCAACGTGATTGCTTCAAGCAAGGACCGCAACTTTAGCTATATTCCCGATGTAACTGATCTGCCCATCAGCCCAGACGCTGACTACGTGCACATCTGCGAAAACGAAACCATTCACGGTACCACCTACCAAACTCTGCCCAACACCAAAGGCAAAATCCTGGTTTCTGACCAAAGCTCCATGTACCTCAGCAAACCCGTCAATGTTTCTGACTACGGTTTGATTTATGGTGGCGTTCAAAAGAACGTTGGTCCTGCTGGTATGGCGATTGTGATTATCCGCAAAGACCTGATCCGCGATGATGTGGATGCCAGTGTGCCCATTTACATGCGCTATGACACCCACGCAGATGCCGATTCCATGTACAACACTCCCAATACCTTTGCCATTTACATGTGCGGTAAGGTCTTCAAGTATCTGAAGAGCCTGGGTGGTTTGGAAGCTGTTCACAAGAACAACGTCGAAAAGGCTCAACCTCTGTATGACTTCCTCGATCAGAGCAAGATGTTCAAGGGTACTGTGGATAAGAAAGACCGCAGCCTGATGAACGTGCCCTTCGTGACCGAAAGCCCTGAACTGGATGCAGAAGTTGTGGCTGGCACCAAAGCTGCTGGTTTTGACAACCTCAAGGGTCACCGCTCAGTTGGTGGTCTGCGCGCTTCCATCTACAATGCTATGCCCAAAGAAGGCGTTTTGGCATTGGTTGAATTCCTCAAGGACTTCGAAGCCAAACACGGCTAAGATTTGTACTTTGCAACAAGAAGAGGCTGGCACGTGTCAGCCTCTTTTTTATAAACTTATTTTTTAAAGTTTTCGATTTTTTTAATTACAAGGTTTTTAAGGCAAAGAATATCTGTGCTTTTGGTAGACCTCAAATGGATCCTGGTTTTCATAAACAATCGCGTTTAATGCCTTGCCATAATCCAATAGCATGGAAACTGTTGTTGTCACTATTGTTTCAATTTCTGCTATAGTTGGCAACCCAGTCTCAACTAAGTGCGTAGATCTGGTTTTGATCTCGCCATCCATGTAATTCAAAATCAGAAAAGCATAGAAGCTATCAAAATTTACCAGTGTTGTAAATATTGCAACTTTGTCTCGAGATTTTTCTGGAATGTTCCAGCCCACAGGCGTGAGACTTACACTCACTAAATCATTATAGAGAAAAATGGTGCAAAAGAGATCCCCAGAAGAATAACCACCTTGGTAGTAAAGAAGGAAAGCCTCATAATCAGGGTCATATTCGTAATCTAGTTTTTCCCGATCTAAATATTGTTTAACAATGTCTTTTAGGCTTTGAATGACGGCATCAGCATCTTTAGGTTTCTCCTCAGCCGTTGATAACATGTAATAACCATCTTGACTGTGTGGTGCTGGATTTATGTTTAAAGGTAAACTTTTGCTTGGAATCGAAGCGTATTGGTTTGTTAATGGCTTTGCCGAGACGCCCGGCAAAAAACTGTGGCTTGAATGAACCAAGAGGAGCAGAAGGACTAAAAGAATTATTTTTTGTTTTTTCATTTCTATTCTCCGAAATTAATGACTAAAGGTTTTGTAGGTTTAGAGAACCTTATTTGGTTTGGACAACCGGTGTGACACTTTTTTTAGCATGCCATGCTAATCTGATCCATTTAAGTAAGCTTCATAAGGATCCAAATCATTAAGAGCGATGCCTTTTAAGTTTTCACTATGTCTTTCAAGGATATACATGGCTTCGTGAAGTAATACATCGAAGTCTTCTTCTGAAGGAATGGCTTGTTCCACGACATGAGTGGTCCTTACAAAGATGTCACCTGTTTCATAGTCCATTACCAAGAAACCATAATAGTTGTCATTGTTGGCCAATGCTGTGTAATAAGCCATTTGATCGCGGCTTGACTCAGGGACAGTGAAGTCATGCGGATATGCCGAAATCGTTACCATGTCATAGTAAAGCCTGACGAAGACATCGACGTCTTCAAAACCTTCTTCCATTGTGAAACTGAGATAAAAACCAACGTTTTTATCGTCAAAATTAAAATTGTAACCCCAGGATTCAAGATGGTTCTCAAGGGTGTCTTTCAAGGTTCGAACACGTTCTCTCTAGCCTACCGGGTCTTCTTCCACATTTTCCAGGTAAGAAAGAGGGTCCTTGGGTGTTTCTGGCGTGGCTGGATCTTCTGTGGGTTCCACGGTTGGGTCCTCTGGAATTTCTGTTGGCTCTGGCTCACTTGGCGCCTCTGTCTGAGTCGGCTTTATGACTTCTTCGGTAGCGTCAGGCATGTCAGTTGGATCTGTCTCTAAGATTGGTTTCGTTGGGGTGGGTGCAGGCTTAATACTGCATGCTGTCATTGCGAGAATGACAAAAAACAGGAAAGTCGATTTAACTATTTTATTCATGATTTGTTCTCCGACAATTGCATCAATTTGTAAAAAGTTGAGATTTAATTATTATAATTTTTATTTTAAATAATATAATCTTTGTACATGCTTCTGTGGCTGTTGAGCGCTATTTTAGTGACTGTTTTGTGGAATCAGCCATAAAGTTGAGCGCATTCACAAATGTTCACCTATTTAGGGTAAACTCGGCTAAAATCCATTGGGTTATTGAAAACATTTTCGATTGGAGATTGTATGCTCAGAAACAAAATTAAAACAACGTTCACCACTATTCTTGCCTTAGTTGTTTTCCTGGCTTTAGGCTCTTTTGATGCTTCTGCGAAAGCAGTACCTGTCAATTCGAACGATAGCTGGTATTTGGTCTGTCAAGTGGAAGAAAGCGGAGAAGTGACGATCCTTTCCCAAAAAATCGTTTAAATGCAAGCACCCTTAGACTCCTTGAGTGAAACCATGCTTCAAGAACAACTTGAAACAGCGGACCGCCTTAGCACAGCTTGGACGGTGCGTTTGGTGGATCACACAGGCAAGGTTGTTTTTAGCACGGTTGAATGGTTAGCGAACGATATCCGCGCGGATGTGGCTTCTGTGATGCCGGGCGAAGAGATGAAAGGTATCTTCTTCCAACCCAGCGAGCAGGGATTTGTGGTGCGTGTGCCTTATCTGCCAAACACACGCTTGCAATTGCGTAAAACCAATAGCGAAACTGTTTCTGAGTTTGATTTAGCGTTGGTGGGTAAAACAGTGCCTGAGATTGAAATTCCTGTGGGCTCAAAAATCAGCATGATGGGAGAAAATGGTCCGGCGAGCAACCGTGCGGATGTTTTACTCATGGGTGATGGCTTTACTCAAGCTCAGGAAGCCAGTTTTAGAAACTATGCTACCCAGCTAGAAACCGCGTTGTATCAGATTACACCTTTGACTGAGTACGCCAATTACTTTAATACCATTCATTTGTTTACCCCATCCCAAGAAAGTGGTGCTGATCATCCCGTTTATGACCCCAGTTGTCCAGGCATTGATAACCCCAATTGTTGCCGAGATCCTCAGATGCAAAACGACGATTCGAATGGTCAGATGAGCAATACCGCTTTTCATGCCCGGTATTGCGCTTATCACATGCACCGGGCATTGGTGGTGCACAACCAAAGTGTTTTTAATGCCGCAGCGGCTTATCCGGATTGGGACACGATTATTGTGATTGTAAATGACGGGACCTATGGAGGAACAGGCGGTCAGGTTTCGGTTATTTCGAGGCATCCTAATGGCATGGCTTCGGTTGCTCAACATGAACTTGGTCATACTTTTGGCAAGTTGGCGGATGAGTACAGTAACCCTTATCCTGGTTTTCCGACCTGTTCAGATACTGGCGGTAACAATCCTTGTGAAGCGAATGTGACCAATGTCAATATCCGCAATAACATCAAATGGAAACACTGGATTGATGCTAGCACGTCTATTCCAACCCCACCTCAAAGTCAGGGTCCTGATTTTGTGGGTTTATTTGAAGGCGCGCGTTATTTTTCAACCGGCATGTACCGTCCAGGAAGGTTTTGTTTGATGCAAAGCATAGGTTATCCATTCTGCAAGGTTCCAAGTGAGGCATTGGTATTGCGATTCTACCGGGGTGGTTGGGGAACACCGGCTACAGGTATCAAACAAATTGAGCCGGGAAGTGCCGTACCTGAGGAATCGGTTATTAATTTAGAGCATCCTGCCACGCAAACTTTTTCTGTGGATGTTTTACAACCGATAGGTGGGCCAGCGTCAGAAATTCAGTGGTTTGATGGCTTGTTGCCCATTCCTGGTGCGACCAGTGCGACTTTAAGCTATGAGACCAGTGCGGATCAACTTGGAAGCCATACGATTCGGGTCGTTGTCAAAGATAAGACCTGGCTTGTGCATGAGGATGTGGTTGGAAACTATTTGACCAGTCAGCATAGCTGGACCGTTAATGTCACCGGAGAAGAACCAACACCTACGCCAACCGCGACTCAAACACCCACACCTTCACCCACACCTTCACCAACACCAACCCAAGCACCTGTTGAGAGGCATTATCTTTACATCCCAATGGTTTTCACCAAAGAATAAAGCCTTTGATTGTAGAACAACAAGACCGTAGTCTCACCACTACGGTCTTTTTTAAAGTGTATTTTGATTAGCGAAATGCTTTTAACGGTAACCTTCTGCTTGCAGATTGAACAAGTGCGCGTAAGGTCCGGCATTTGCCATCAATTCTGCGTGGGTGCCCAGCTCAGAAATGCGACCGCCATCCAGGACGACGATGCGATCTGCCATGCGCACGGTTGAAAATCGGTGGGAGATTAAAATGGCAATCTTACCTTCCATCAACTCGCCAAAATGTTCGAAGACTTCAAATTCTGCCTGAGCATCCAAAGCTGCGGTTGGTTCGTCCAGAACCATCAGTTCAGACTGACGCATAAATGCGCGTGCCAGGGCGATTTTTTGCCATTGCCCACCAGAAAGTTCCATGCCACGTTCCCATCTGCGACCCAAACCAGTTTCATAGCCATTGGGCAAGGTTTCAATGAAGTCGGCTGCATCTGCCCGCTCGGCGGCATTCTTGATCATCTCAATGTTTTCGACTTCTTCAATTTTCCCAAAACCGATATTCTCGCGAACGCTAAATTGATAGCGTACAAAATCCTGAAAAATGACCCCGAAGCGTTCATGCAAACTGTGGAGACTATATTCCCGTAAATCGACGCCATCCAAAAGAATTTGCCCTTCGGTGGGGTCATAAAGTCGGGTAAGCAGCTTGATGAGGGTTGTTTTACCAGCCCCATTTAAACCGACCAGAGCGATACTTTCTTGAGGTTTGATGTGTAGGTTGATGTTTTTCAATACAACTTTTTCAGAACCGGGATAAGTAAAGGACACGTTTTTGAATTCAATGCCATGCTTAACCGGACAGGGTGCTTCGAGCCCAGGTTTAGCCAACTTTAGAACGGGTTCCTGAGCCAGGTAGCTGAGTAAGTTATCAAGATAGAGGTTGTTTTCAAACAGGCTGTTGAAGCTTTCGAGTACGGCATTAATGGAAGACTGAGATTCCCTGAAAATGGATAGGAACATGGTCATATCACCGATGGTGTTAAACCCACCCAGGGTTCTAAAAATAACCCAGGCATAACTCCCATAATAAGCCGCACTGGAAAGCATGCCCCATAGCAAGCTGGCCAGGGTGCGACTGCGGGCGATGGCGCGATCCTCTTCAAAAAACTTTGTAAAAAGGGTCTGATGCCGTTTCATGAGCGTTTTGCCCAAGCCAAAAAGCTTGACTTCTTTCACCGTTTCGTTGCTGGTGAGGAGTTGTTCGATGTAGTTTAGTAACCGTGTCTCTGGAGCACGCCGGTTGAATTTTCGAAAGACGATAGTAGCATATTGACTTTGCGAAATAAAATTTGGAATGGCTGCAAGGAGCACCAAAAGGGGTAAAAACCAGCTATAACGAACGAGCAAAATCACCACCGAAATCAGGGTTATCACCTCTTGGGTGATATCCAAAACACTGTTCACAATGGAAATAGAGGCAGTGTCAGCGATGCGCCGCGCGTTTTGGAGCGAATCATAAAATTGTGGGTCTTCAAAAAATTGCAGATCGAGGGTTATCGCTTTGTTCATGACCAATTGGGAAACATGATTGGAGAGGCGCATGCGAAGGTTTTGGGATGAAAGGATATTGAGTTGCGAGAGAACCGCCGAGATGAGCACAATTGCGAATTCCATGATGAGGTAGGGCAATACCGCCTGGAATCCTTGCTGTAAGGGGATTTTGGCTTCCAATGAGTTGACGATTGAGTCGATTATCAATTTTCCTACCCAGGCTTGCGAAGCCGGAATGAGTGCCATGATGGGTGTGAGGATGAAACTTAGAACCGCATTACTTTTGCCTGCTTGCCAAACCAGTTTAAAAGCTTGCGGCGTGTTTCTTAATGCGTAAAACATCGCATGAAAGCGTTCTTTGATGGTTTGATGCTCCGAGTTGGCTGGGTTTTTAAGGGATTCTGGATGGTTCATTTGTGTGGCTGGCTCCTTGAATCACATGGTGGATGGCTTGATTTTACCGCTTTATTTTTCATAAGAGTGATTTTGAGGTCATATGCAAAAGATTAATCATTAAATTGGAAACAGGAAAATTTTGTCATAAAATGACACCTAACAGAAAGGAAAGTAATAATGAAAAACATTAGAAGCTTTTTAACAGTGGCTCTTTCGGTCTTATTATTGGTTGGCTCTTTCAGTGCTTCAGCAACCAAGGTCCAGGGAGCGATATTTGATGATAGCGATAATCCATCCAATTTATCATGGTACCTGGTGTGTTAGTTGGATAAGGATGGAAAAATAAACGTTCTTTCCCAAATGCAGGTTGAACTAGCCGCGCCATTGGGAAATTTGTCGGATGAGGACCTGGTTCTCGCGACCAGTGGACCTAATCGATATGATTCGCCCTTAATCGCGCGTCTTTTTGATAAAAACGGCAAGCTTGTCTATCAGAAAGTCGAAAGAATTACGGGACTAATTCGCGGAGAATTTGAAGGTGCGAACCCTGGTGACCCCATAGACGGGCACTTTTTTGAGGCAGAAGAACCTATTTTCGTAGTGCGAGTTCCAGTGATTAAAGACAGTGTTTTGAGCCTGAAAAAGTTTAACAGTACGATTGAAACAACAATTGATCTTGAAGAGATGCAAAAAAGTATTCCTCAAATCAACCAGGAAAAGCAAGGAAAGCTTTCGAGCGTTGCTGTGACTGGAAACCCTGATAACCGTATGGATCTGTTAATCATGGGTGATGGTTTTACAGCTTCCCAAGAAGGACTATTTAACAGCTTTGCTGACACGATTAGCCAAGAATTCTTTAACATCAGTCCTTTGGCGGAGTATAAAAACTATTTTAATATCCAGAAATTATTTACAGCTTCTGCGGAATCCGGTGCCGACCATCCGCCTTATGATCCCGACTGTTCTGGCGGTGACAATCCAGCGTGTTGTCCCGAACACCCTGATGACAATCCTGACCCATTGGCAGGAACCTATGTTGACACCAAGTTCGACGGCCGCTATTGTGCTTACCGCATTCATCGTTTGTTGGTTGTCGATTACCACAAAACGGTCGCCGAAGCGGGTGTTCATTATCCGGATTGGGATACCATTATCATGATTATTAATGACAATACCTATGGCGGTTCGGGAGGAGGAAGCTTATCGGTTGTCTCAAGCAATGTTTCAGCGGTTTCAATTTCACAACACGAGTTTGGGCATTCCTTTGGCAGGTTAGCTGATGAGTATCAAGACGATTATCCAGGTTACGGTACCTGTAGTGATATAAGCGGTCCAATTCCCTGTGAAGCCAATGTTACCGATGTGACGGACAGAAATCAGATAAAATGGCGCTTTTGGATTGATCCGAACACGCCTATCCCGACATTACCTAATAATTACGGTCCTGAATTTGTAGGGCTGTTTGAAGGTGCACGTTACCGATCCCAAGGGATGTTCCGTTCGGGTGAATATTGCCTGATGCAATATCTGCATAGTCCTTTTTGCGCGGTTCCCAGCCAGGCTTTGGTGTTGCGTTTGTATGACGGCGGATGGGGCACGCCTTTAATTGGTATCCGGCAGATTGAACCAGGTTCAGCCCAACCCGATGCTCCTGCAGTTTTCTTAACCTACCCTGAGGGTCAAACCTTTTCTGTGGATGTGTTAAATCCTGTCGGCGGTCCTCCCGCGAGTATCCAATGGTACGATGGTGATCGACCTATTCCAGGGGCAAACCAGCCAAGTTTCACCTATAAAAGCAGCCTTTTCCAACCTGGTGAGCACCGAATTCGTGTCGTTGTTAGAGATAAAACATCCTTTGTTAACCCAAACATGGCTAGTGAAACTATGAAGAGTGAACATCAATGGGCGGTGTTCGTAGAAGTGCCGGCTTTTGATATTCATTGGATACACTTCCCAATCATTTCACGTTAAAGCATGTTTCTATAATTGATTAAAAGAAGACTGAATAAAATAGGCCCGCGATGAGCGGGTCTATTCTTGATCTTTGGCACGGTACTGCAAGGCTTCGGCGATATGGTGCTGCATGATGTTTTCAACACCGTCTAAATCGGCAATGGTGCGGGAAAGTTTGAGCACACGATGGTAACCTCGCGCGGTTAGGCGCATTTGGCGCATGGCGGTTTTCATCAGCTGTTGGCAGGGATCATCCAATTGGCAATATTGCCGGATTTCTGTAGGGGTCATGTCGGCATTGCTGACTAAGTGGGTGTTTTGAAAACGTTCTATTTGCTTTTGTCGCGCAGCTTCTACACGTTGGCGGATGGTTTCAGAAGTTTCGCCCTGGCGTTGACTGCTCAATTTCTGAAAATCAACCCGGGGGACATGGGCATGAATGTCGATGCGGTCGAGCAAAGGGCCTGAAATGCGTTTTTGATAATTGGTGATGGCGGCTGGCATGCAGGTGCATTGTCGCAAATTATCGCCAGCATAACCGCAAGGGCAGGGGTTCATTGCACCAACCAACATAAAATTGGCTGGAAAAGTGAGTGAGCCTTGTGCGCGGCTAATGGTTACGACTTTATCTTCCATGGGTTGGCGCAAAACATCCAGCATGCGCTGACCAAACTCAGGCAATTCATCCAGGAACAAGACCCCACGGTGCGAGAGCGAGATTTCACCCGGGCGTGGGATGTGTCCTCCGCCAACCATGCCGGCGTGGCTGATGGTGTGGTGGGGCGCCCTAAAAGGTCGGGTTTGGATGAGAGGTGTTTCTGGTGGAAGCATGTCGCAAATGGAATAGATGCGGGTAACCTCCAGTGCCTCATCGATGCTGAGTCTGGGCAAGATGGAGCATAATGCGCGTGCCATTAAGGTTTTACCGGCGCCGGGAGAGCCAGACATAAGCACGTTGTGTCCGCCTGCTGCGGCAACTTCGAGTGCGCGTTTGATATTTTCTTGCCCTTTAACCTCGCTGAAATCGGTTTCCGCATTAATTTCCAGGCTTGAACTGATATCGCGGGCATTGGCGGGGCTAATTTGCTCACCACCGGTAAGGTGATTGACCAGGTCGCTGAGCGATTTGACCGGATAAACCTCAATATCCGGGATGAGCGCTGCCTCGGCGGCATCCATTTCGGGTACGAAGAGCTTTTTGAAGCCTTCAGCCCGGGCATGTGCGGCGATTGAAAGCACACCACGCACATGGCGCAATGAGCCGTCCAGAGAAAGCTCACCCACAAACATGGCATCTTCTACCGTGGCTTGGGGAACCTGGTTATAGGTAATGATTACACCAACCGCGATAGGCAAATCAAAGGCAGGACCTTCTTTGCGCACACTGGCTGGTGCGAGGTTTACGGTGATTGGTTTTCTGGGGAAGGCAAGTTCACTGTTTTTGATAGCAGAGTAAACCCGTTCGCGGCTTTCTTTAACAGCTTCATCGGGCAAGCCAACGATAGTGATGCGCCCTGGGTTTCCTTGTCCATAGTCAACTTCAACGTCAATGGTGACGCCGTCAAGGCCAATGACAGCACAGGAATAAACATGGGCGAGCATGGATTAAGTTTAGATGCAAGAGGGTGAATTGTCAACGCATTTTTGACAAGGGAAAATGGCTTTGATAAGATTTTTGGGATTTGTTAAGTGAAGGAAAAAGTTATGGATCAGGCATGGTTTGACCAATGGGCAAATGAATACGATGCAGATGTGGTTGAAAGCGACAAGGCCGGCAGCTTTCCTTTTGCTGGTTATTTGCGATTGATGAATGAGGTTTTTGAGATTGTTAACGCAACACCAAGGTCCAAAGTATTAGATTTAGGTTTTGGCACAGGTGTGTTAACCCAAAAGTTTTACGAAGCTGGGCATGTTGTGACGGGTGTGGATTTTTCTGAGAAGATGTGCGCAATTGCAGGGGAACGCATGCCCGGGGCACGTTTAATCTGCGCAGATTTTGCGGAAGGATTGCCTGCTTCATTGCACGGAGAGACATTTGATGCCATTGTGAGCACTTACGCTTTTCATCACATCCCAAAGCACAAAAAAACTGAACGGATGCGCGATTTGTTGAGGTATTTGACTCCTGGTGGTGTTTTGGTGATTGGGGATATCTCATTTGCCAGCCAAACTGACCATGAGTTTTGTGAACAGAAGTTTAGTGATGATTGGGATGAAGAGGAAAGCTACATTGTTTTTGATGAGCTTTTACCAGAAATTGTGGATCTCGAACCATCGTTTAAAACCCTTTCAGTTTGTGCGGGACTTTTGACAATCCAAGCTGAGAAAACTATTTATAGGCAGTGAAGAAACTCATCGCCATACTGGGTGGGATGAGTTTTGTTGAAATTGTCCTCAAAAGCTGAGAGTTCGAGTAGAATTCCTACTTGTGTATGCGAGGCATGCACTTTAGTTCCAATATTTTAGTATGGAGATCTGATGAAATTCCAAAAATTCCCACAAGAATTGCTAAAGTCAATCCTGGTCCTTGTGGCATTTGCCATGGTTTTTGGCGCTTTTTCACAAAGTGCAAAAGCCCAATTCCAAGCAGGTGATTGGTTGCCCTTTGGCGAGAAAAACCTCCAGGCGCTTCCGAATGTTACTTTACTTAACGCGGACGCTCAGGAGATTGTCGTTCAGGCGAATATGCCTGGTATCTCTGTTTCAGAGACCGAGCTCTTTGGAGAAAGCTTCCTGAGTTTCAATTTTGAAGGCTATGATTCAACCCAGGAGGTTGGTGCACCAGCTTTGCCTGTAATCAACCGTTTTATCGAAGTGCCATTGGGTGCTGAGGTGAGTGCGGAGCTTTTGGAGGCAAATACCCAAAGCTTTAAACTTGCAGATTATGGTTTAAACCAGATGGTTGCGCCTGTGCAACCTGGACAGCCTAAGTGTGGTGGACCAGTTGAAGGTGGCGAGCCTTTGGGGCAGTTTTATAATGCGGGTTATTATCCTGAAAGTAACATTGCTATCTTAGATGATTTTATTATGCGTGGTCACCGCATCGTGCATGTTCAAATTCGTCCTGTGCGTTTTAATGGCTCAATTGGAGAGGTTGAAACAGCTTCAGCGATGACTTTTAAGCTCAATCTTGAAGGAAGCGATATGGCTTTGACTTATGCGGAAGCCGATCGATTGAATGCTGATGCCTTTAATCATATGTTGGCACCGACTGTGATGAATTTTAATCAGGGTCGTCCCGTTGCCATTCAAGATCAACCCGAACGTATTCACATCATTACCGTTGACGAATGGGATTCAGGCTTGGCACCTTTGATCGCTCTAAAGCAAACACAAGGTTTTACCGTGACCAAGAAGAAGCTTTCAGAAATTGGTGGTAATAATACAACGAGCATCAAAAATAATATCAAAGCCGAATATCAAAGTTCAAACCCACCAACCTATGTTTTCCTGATTGGTGACTATATCGTTGGTGAGGTTACCCAAGGTCTGACTAACTATACTGGTCGAACTTCTTTGGCTAGGAATAGGACCGACCTGCATTATTTCACAATGGATAGCGATGACGAATATGTTCCAGATATTCTTTGGGGACGTTTCCCGGTTACCACAATGCAACAACTGGAAAACATGATTAGCAACCTAACCTGGTACCACAATACCGGTGGCGATGAAGACTTTGTGAAAAAAGCTGAGTTCCTGGGTTCTAATGACAGCAGTTTCTGGCATGTCGCAGAAAATACGCACAACTATGTTATTGATACTCACTTGACCCAAAGAGGCTATACAGGTATTTTCCCGAACAACCCTCAACCGGGTGGTGATAAGATCTATGCCCATACTTACAATGCAACGGGTGCGCATGCGATTACCAGTATGAATGATAACCGCGCTTTTGTGATCTACAGTGGCCATGGATGGCACGATCTCTGGGATGCGCCGCGTGTGAACCAGAACGATGTACGCAACCTTACCGGTTCAATTATTCCTTATGTTGCTTCGCATGCTTGTGTTACGGCTTATTATGGTTTGCAAGAATCCTTTGGCGACACCTGGGTTATTCAACCAGGCAAAGCAGCCTTGGTGCATGTTGGTGCCTCTGA
Source organism: Anaerolineaceae bacterium UBA5404 (assembly GCA_002409625.1). Taxonomy (GTDB): domain Bacteria; phylum Chloroflexota; class Anaerolineae; order Anaerolineales; family Anaerolineaceae; genus Mesolinea. The sequence continues at coordinate 226,084 of DHNY01000003.1, forward strand.
AAGCACCTATTGGCCTGAAGATGAAACCATGGAAAAAGCTATCTTCGATCATCTTTATGCTGATCCAACCGATGAGACCGGTCCTACGATTAGCGCTATGATGAACTTTGGTTTGACTAAAGTTCAAGAATCAGGTGCAGGCAAATGGAATTACTATCGCGAAGCCTATCAATACTTCGGCGATCCCACGGTCAAAATTGTAAAAGGACCTAAAGCCCCTGGTTTCCGTCTCAATGTTGATCCTAGTGAAATGAAAGTTTGTAACAACGATACTGCTGAAGCTGCCATTAATGTTAGCAGTATTAACAATTTTGATAACCCTGTGGCGTTGAGCGCATCCGGTATGACCGGTTTTACAGCTGCTTTTGATCCTGATACGGTAACCCCACCGGGAAGTGCAACGCTAAACCTTGCAGGTGATGGCACTGCCAGCCGTGGTGAACAGACCGTCGTCATTAAAGGGCAGAGTGGCGCATTGGAAAAAGAAGCTGAATTGACGCTGGATGTCTTCCCACCTATCGCAGCTGGCCCAAGCTTGAGAACACCAGCCGATGGAGCGAAGAATCAAGAACAACGCCCAACTTTCCAATGGACAGAAGTACCTAACGTTGAAAGCTACACATTGCAAATCGCCAAGGACGAAGCTTTTGAAGATATCGTTCACAAACATGAGGGTATCACAAGCAATACACAAACCATTGAATTTAACCTGGATACAGATAAAGTTTTCTATTGGCGTGTGATCGCGAAGAACGTATGTGGCGAAGTGATGAGCACGAAGGTCTTTAGCTTCCGCACCAAAGCAGGCCCTGGCGATTGTCCCGAAGGAACGATTGCGCAACGTGAATATTTTAACGACTTTGAAAAAGGCTTGGATGGCTGGACCGTTCATCTTGATCCAAGAAACGGAAATGAATGGGCGCTTAGCACCGCACAGGCTTATTCACCGGTTAACTCTGTAAACGCCAAAACACCTGGAATTACCAGCGATCAACGTTTGGACACGCCTTTCTTTACCGTGCCCAGTAGCGTGCATCCTGTGGCTGTTTTGTTTATGCAACGCCGTGATTTTGCCGCTGGTAACGTGTGTAGCGATGGCGGTGTCTTAGAATACAGTGAGGATGATGGCGCCACCTGGAAAGCTCTTCCTCGTCAGCATTTGATTCTCAATCCCTATAATGGCACAATTCCAACCGGTGTTTATAACCCCTTGGCAAACCGTCAGGCTTGGTGCTATCAGCAAGATTGGGAACGCACAGTTGTTGATATGAAGGCTTTTGCCGGAAAGTCGATAGCCTTTAGGTTCCGCTTAGGAACAGGCAGAGTTGATGCTACTGATGGTTGGTATGTGGATGACTTTAGTCTGCAAACCTGTGTTGAAAAACCAAGTGAAGATCCTGAATACAAGAACTACGTACCTTTGATCTTCAACAATGATTAAGCATAAATAACCTTTTCAAAAGCCTGGTGGTTTTTTCACCAGGCTTTTTTTGTCGTACAATTAAGCCATAGGTGCAAACAATGAAAACAAAGATTAAGAGCCTTATTCTGATTGGATTGCTTTTATCTATCTCGCTACTAGCTTGTGAGCCATTGGGTGTTCCTCCGGATTGGATTGAATTGGGTATTACCAACACCCAGTTTGATTCCACACTTCCACCTTTTGAAGTAACCCCATCACCAAGCCGAAGCTCTTCTGTTGGGACGCAGACAGCGACCTTGCCCAATGTCCAGCCAGAACCTGAAGAAGGGTTGGTAGCTTTATGGGTTGACCCAGATTTGCCAGTGGAAATAAGTGACAAGCTTCAAATACCAGACACATTTGTGCTGGAAAAGGATCAGGCAAAAGCAGATTTTCTCTTAGGTTTTGACCTGGAAATTGAATTGAGCCATTGGTTTTATGCCTTAGTGGCACCTTTTATGACCCTTGACGACTCGCTTTATCTAGCCGATTTCAAGTCCTTTTGGGCAGGTTCTTTGGATTTTCCCGTTCATTCTTTGGCGATGGATGTCAAAACGCTGAGCGCGATGAAACATCTGTTTGGCGAGCCCAAAGCATCCATTTCAGTCATAAAAACGGATGAGATATCAGAGGTGTTTAAGGAATCAGAGCGAGTGTGGGCTGTGGTTCCATTCCATTTGCTTGAACCGGTTTGGAAAGTTATCGAAATGGATGGGCAATCACCGATACGAAAAGATTTTGTGCCCGAAGCATATGCCTTAAAGAGCACGATTGGGCTTAAAAGCACTTTTGACAATGGCACAAACAATCCGCAAATTGTTTCCGCATTTGAAGCGATTGAGCAAAGCTTGTCTGCCGTTTTACCCAAGAGCAATCGTGATGAGACCAAGCTTGCAACTGTTGTGATGACAGGTGTGACGGCATTAGTCCGCGCAACTGCCAGTGAAATGGAAGTCAAAGGCATTCTCTTTCCAGCTGAAGATGTGGGTCCTCTTATGCGAGAAGCGGACATCACGCATGTATCCAATGAGGTGCCGTTTTATGATCAATGCCCATATCCCAGCTGGGTGCAAGCTGGGGTCAAGTTCTGTTCAAGCCCAAGGTACCTTGACCTGCTGTTAGAAATCGGCACGGATGTTATTGATCTTACCGGTGACCATTTTAATGACTATGGCCAAGAAGCCATGCTTCAGACTTTAGACTTGTATAACAAAAATGATTTGCCTTATTTTGGTGGGGGACGTGACATTGAAGATGCCATCACACCGCTCAAACTGGAAGTGAACGGAAATAAAATTGCTTTTCTTGGTTGCAACGCAAAAGGTCCTGGTTTTGCAACCGCCAGTGCGACCTACCCAGGTGCCTACTATTGCAACATGAATGACATGGTGGAAAGGGTTGAAAAGTTGGTGCAAGAAGGCTATATGCCCATTGTGACTTTCCAGCATTACGAGTATTACCATTGGGGTATCGCGCCTGAACTGGCACGTGATTTTAGGGCGGTGGCGGAAGCAGGTGCGGTAATTGTGAGTGGAAGCCAAGCGCATCAGCCGCACGCTTTTGAGTTTTATGAAGGGCAGTTTTTGCACTATGGCTTGGGCAATCTGTTTTTTGATCAGTTGCAATTAACAGAAGACACCACCAAAGCTTTTATCGATCGATATGTGTTTTATGATGGCAAGCTGATGAGTATCGAGCTTTTCACTTTACGCTTTTTTGACTGGTCTAAACCAAGTCTGGTAGAGGGTGAGATGCGCGAGGAAATGCTTAGACGTTTATTTGAATTTAGCCTTTGGGAATAAGCTCGAATTGACAAGTTATGTTACTAAACTCAAGCTGGAATATTTAAAAACGCCAAAATCTGCAAATACATAGTAGAATAACCCTACAAGAATACTAACTTAAGGAAAGATAAGTCTTCAGGAGAATTTATGACAACAGATATAAACAAAAAAGGATTTGCAACTCGCCAAATTCACGCAAGTGATGTTCGTATTCCAGGGATCAACCCTTTGGCAACCCCCATATTCGCGACGAGCACTTTTGTGTTCGATGATTGCGCTCAAGGCGCGGCTCGCTTCGCTGGAAAAGAAGCAGGATACATCTATTCGCGTATGGGCAACCCCAACGTTAACCAGGTTGCAGCTAAAGTGGCCGCATTGGAAGGTGCGGAAGCCGGTTTGGCCTTGGGCTCTGGTATGGGCGCAGTGGCCACTGCTTTATTGAGCCTCTTAGAACAAGGTGACCATATTGTGGCTGATTCTGCCCTTTATGGTGCTACATTTACCTTGATGCGTGACGCACTGCCCAATTTTGGCATCGAAACAACTTTCGTGGATGCATCTCACATTGATAATGTCATCGCTGCCATTAAACCTGAGACTCGCATGGTCTATTTTGAAACCCCTGCCAACCCCAACCTAAAAGTGACCGATATCGCCGAAATGGTGAAACGTGTCCGCGAAAAAGATCCATTGATCATTGTCGTTATTGATAACACCTTCGCTACGCCTTACCTGCAACAACCCATCGCGTTGGGTGTTGATGTGGTTATCCACTCCGGTACAAAATACCTCAATGGTCACGGTGATGTGATCAGTGGTTTTATTGCTTCAAGCGATGTTATTATCGACCGCTGTCGCAATATTGGCTTGAAGATGGTCACCGGTGCTGTTCTGGGTGCTTTTGAAGCGTTCTTGATCAACCGTGGTCTCAAGACATTGGATATCCGCATGGAAAAACACTGCAAAAATGCGATGCAAGTTGCCGAATGGCTCGAAAAGCATCCCAAAGTGCGCAAAGTCTATTACCCTGGTTTAAAGAGCTTTGAAGGCTACGAGGTTGCCAAGAAGCAAATGAAATTGCCAGGCGCAATTATTTCATTTGAACTCGAAGCCAGCAAAGAAGTAACTGAAAAGTTTGTGAACTCACTTGAGTTGATCACTTTGGCAGTCAGCCTGGGTGACGCTGAGAGCCTGGTTGAGCATCCTGCTTCTATGACCCACGCTGGTTATACCAAAGCAGACCTCGAAGATGCCGGCATCAGCGAGAGCCTCATCCGCATTTCGGTTGGTTTGGAAGATGCCGAAGACATCATCGCGGATTTGGAAAAGCACTTGGCTGCTGTTTAATTTTGTTTAGGATTTGGAATTCACAGAGCTGGTTTTCATCAACCAGCTCTGTTTTTAATTAATCTTTGCTTAGATCATGAGAGTTGAGAAAATCTTGCCATTGATTGTATAGAGAAAACAACTCAGGCTCCAGGTAGGCTAAGGCTTGTTCTTCAAACGCTTCGGAAATGGTGTAATAGGCTCCAGCGATTGAGCCAGTAATGGCGGCGAGGGTATCAGTATCGCCACCAACCGAAACGGCAATGCGAATGGCATCCTCAAAAGACTCTGATTCTAAAAAGGCTTGAATGGCTTGGGGTACAGTCCTTTGGCAGCTTTCGTCGAATTGATAAGTAGGGCGGATTTCATCTATGGTGAAATTGAGAGGATAGTATTCAGCGATAATGCGTTCACGGATGACTGTTTTGTTACATCCTTGCAGAGCCAGGTAGATCGCAAGGGCGGTAGCTTGGGCGCCTTTGATGCCTTCTGGATGGTTGTGGGTGATTGCGGTAACGGTCTCTCCGAGCTGAAGCAATTCATGCTCGTTTCGGGCGATATAAGCAATAGGACTGATGCGCATCGCGGAACCATTGCCATAACTGTTGTAAGGTTGAGGGTCGCTTTTCTGAAGCCACATCAAAAAATGATTGCCATAGGAGCTTTGAAATCGACGACCGAGATCTTGCATCGTTTTTATGGTATTTATCGACAAAGTTTGGAAAAATACTGGATGGTCTAAAGGGTGCTGGGTTGTTTCATGGCTTGATTCAGACTGATTTTCAATCTCTTGCCAAGTTAGCATAATAGCATTAGCAATGGCTAAGGACATGATGCTGTCATCGGTGAACTCACAATCTTGGCTAAAGAACTCAAAGGTTTTGGCCTTGATGTTGTTGAATTCGAATCTTGAGCCGACAATGTCGCCAATAATTGCTCCGAGCATGTCGTGTCCTTTCTTATTGAAATGTTATTGCTTGGATTTTCGCCAACCGTTGGCAACAGCTTCTTCTTCGGTGCAGAACCAGCGCTCACCATAGTCGGGGTTGATTACCGTTTGGTCGTAATACCTTTGATAAGGCATGTGATAGATTTTTTCGCCAGATTTGCTTGAAATATTGCCTTTGATGTTGCAGCCGGGTTTTTCTTCTGTGCAGCCTTGAGGACAGCCGGAAGGTTCGCTCGTTGCGGTGCTTGTTGGGGTAGGACTGGCGGTTTTTGTTGGTGTTTTAGATGGGGTGGCTGGTTTGGTTTTTGTTGGTTCAGGTGTGTTGCTTGGTGCGGTCGTGTTTGTTGGTTCCGGCGTGTTGGTTGGTTGGACGGTGTTTGTGGGCGTAGCAGACGGTTCCAGGGTGGGTGTTTCGGTGGGAAGTGGCGTGGATAATTCCAGTTCTGACCCTTTAAGGTTCAACTTTTGTAAGGGGTTTTGGGGTATGCAAGCGGCAAACAAAAAGAGACCAATGAATAGCCAGCAAATCAATTTAGCTCTAAAAGCGCTTTTTCTTAGCACGTCATGCCAAAACCCTAAAACCTTACGCATAGACCTATTATAACTTTGATTACAGCAAAGTTAGTTAGTTTAATGACGAAAACAGGGATAAAAAAACAGGATGTCAGCTTTGATTAGCAACATCCTGTTGATGTGGTGCCCCTACCGGGACTCGAACCCGGGTTTTAGCCTTGAAAGGGCTGCGTCCTAACCGCTAGACCATAGGGGCGTGAGGCATTAATATACTTGACTTTTTGCGTTTGGTCAAGCAAATGGAACACTTTTTTGGGTATTTGTTTCACATTACTCTATAAATAGGCTAAAAACGATTCCTTTTGCTAAACTTTTTCTAAATAAATGGGTGCTAGAATTAGGCAAGCTAAAAATGAATTAAAGGATTTGACTTATGAAAAGGAATTTTTCCCGCATTACTATGATGAGTTTGTCGCTCTTGCTTGCCGTTGGCATTGTTTTGAGTGCTTGTACGGCACCAGTGAGCAAAGCTGTGGATGAAGATGCCAAGCCAGTAACAGATGGCAAAATTGACAAGGACCCTGAAGAGGATCCAAGCCCAGCCGGTAATCCAAACACTGATAGCGCTTTGGCTGGAGCAATTGCAGGCGTTCATCAACTGGTCAAAAAGCATTGGCCTCATATGGATAAAGTTTGGCCGGGTTATGACTATAAAAACCACAACATGATTATTGTTGATTTTGATGAAATGATGGAAGTTCGTGAAGCATGGGTATTAAATGTTGATACGATGCGAAAATTGACTGTACAGGAGTACCAGAATTTACAGCTTCCTCAGGTCGGCGGTTATGCTGAACTGAAATTTGAGGGTAAATCTTCCATTGCAATGGGCGTAGATTCCAATGACCTTGAATCTGGGTCTGAAGCGGAAATCTATACGGTTGCAACGCATGAGCTGGTTCACTTCTACTATCAAGGAGAAGCAAAGTTTGGCATTGAAACCAGTCGCGCCCAGTCTTATCCAATCGATCCCGCACCACGTTTGTATCGTCAGATGCTTTTTCAACGCTTGATTGATGCTTATGATCACCCGGATCAAGAGGCCGAATATCTGGCAAAAGCCAAGTACTGGCTCGAAAAGTATAAAAGCGAATTTGCTGAAGAATATCAAGCTATTAGGTCAACTGATATCATCGAATCGACGGCACGTTACTCTGAAAACCTGGCTAATGTAATCGGCGATGACCTGGATGAAAAGGCTTTTGTTGAAGCGATGCAGCCAATGATCTTGCGCGATTCGATATTTGAAAGTGCTGATGGCGAAAGCTATGAAATCGGTTTCCTTGCCGGCTTGATTTTGGATCGCCAGGGTGTGGACTGGAAAAAGGATTTTTATAAAGCTGATAAAGGTGTAGAAGAACTCCTTTTAGAAAAGGTTGAAGCACAAGCAGAGGAGCCTGACGAAACCTTTGCCTCAAAGCTAAAAGCTAAAATAGAGCAAAGTAACCAGGAGAACGAATCCCATCTGGCAAGTATCATCAAGGCAAAGGATGATAAATCAATCGCTTTCCTTAAATTGGATGTATCGGAATCGATGGCTAGTTTTGGCGCAACAGGTGCTATATTTTTTGACGATAAAGAGGTCATGACTGGCTATCAATGCAGCTATTTGGTGGGCGATCAACGTATTGATCTCAATGGTATAAGCGTGATTCAAGACATGGAAGGCTATAATCTTTATCTGATTATTCCTTTGGATATGGAATACAGCCTTGAAGGAAACGTACTGCGAGTTGACAGCGCTCAATTAAAGGCAGATGGCATTAAAGTGGAACAAAGTCAGCAAGACGGGCGGACAATTCTTTTAGTGAAGGTAACAGAATAAAAAAGGCGGTTAAGCCGCAAGATTTTATTAGATTGAACACACCGGTAAAGACAGTTGTTTAAAACAGGGCAGCTGTCTTTGTCATTTAATGTAAAGATTGAAGTTCGGATGCGTGTTTTGAAGCTTTCGATGAAAAGAGTTGGTAAATCAAAGCCTATTCTTTTAAAAATATCCAGCATTTCGCGTAGATGAAAAGCTTTGGTCCTGATCTTTGCATCATAAATTCTGATTGTTCCGTCCTTATGCAAGCGCTATTATTTTCTCTAAAGGTGCTTATAATTTGATTAAACATTTATTGATGACTGAAAAGGAGACTCATGGACAAACTATTACCCATCATTTTACAACTTGTTGGCGGTGCCGGTGGCGGTAACGGTATTGGCGCACTTCTCAAGAAGCTTGACCTCGGACCCATTTTTAATACCATCGTTGGTATGATCGGTGGCTTTGGTGGTTCCCAATTGCTCAGCCTTATTCCTGCTTTGCAGGGCGGACAAGGAATCGTCCCGATTTTGGTGAATTTAATTGGTGGCGGCGTTGGCGGTGGTTTACTGACTGCTATCGTTGGATTAATCCGCAACCTAATCGCCAAGAAGTAAGTCATTTTGGCTAAGTCCCTAAAATTTTATCAGTAGAGTACCGGCTTATCATTAAGCCGGTGCTTTGCTAAAAACGCTTGTTTATCGAAGAAAACTTACTGTAAAAGCGAGAAGGGATCAGTTAAAAAAGCTTGACTCATCCCAGTCCTTCGTGTACAATATTCTTTCGTTGCCCCAGCGCACGTTGGCTGGGGTTTGTTATGTAAACCAACTTTCCCGTTTTTGGGCGGTTGCACGCGCAAAAGATGGTTAAGTGAAGATTGGAGAAAATATGAAATATGCAATCGTAGAAGTCGGCGGAAAACAATACCGCTGCGAAGAAGGCAAGACGATTACTGTCGATCTGATGACTGCAAACATCGGCGACGAAGTCGTGCTCGACAAAGTGTTGCTTGTTGTCAATGACGAAGCCGCACAAATCGGCAAGCCTTACGTGTCTGGCGCAAGCATCAAAACGCAAGTGCAAGACCAAATCAAAGGCAAGAAAATTCTCGTCTTTAAGTACAAACCAAAGATTCGATATCGCCGAAAGGCTGGACATCGACAAAAATACACCAGACTTCTGGTTGAATCAATTGTAATGGAGTAGTGAAATGGCCAAGAAAAAAGGTGGCGGTTCTTCCCGCAATGGTAGAGACAGTCGTGGGCAACGCCTCGGCATCAAAAAATTCGGTGGCGAGCAGGTGCTCAGTGGCAATATTTTAGTTAGACAACATGGAACCAAAGTTCATCCCGGATGGAATGTAGGATTGGGTCGTGATTACACTTTGTTTGCAACAATGGACGGTTTTGTAAAATACGAGACCTTGCCCACTGGTCGCAAGAAGGTGCATGTCTTCGAGACTCCCGAAGGTCCGGCAAGAGGCTAAACATGAAAAAAGACATTCAACCAAAATACTATTCAAACGCAAAAGTCTCCTGTGCGTCCTGTGGCGCAGAATGGGAGACCGGTTCAACCGTTCAAGAAATTCGAACCGAAGTTTGTTCAAATTGTCATCCCTTCTACACTGGTCAACAAGCTCGTATTCTTGACCGCGAAGGCCAGGTGGAACGCTTTTACAAGCGCCTCCAGGTTCGCCAGGACTTGGTCGCCGAGCAAAAAGCACAAAGCGATGCCAAAACCTCACCCGACCGCCCAGTTACCGAGCTGGACATCAATGCCAAAGCTGTTTCCGCATTGGTTAAAGCCGAACTCAATGTGGTTGGCGATGTCTTGCGCGTTCTTGAAGGTGGCGAAAAAGCCCTCTTGGAAGTTGATGGCTTTGGTCGCAAATCTTTGATTGATCTCAAGAAGGAACTTCGCCGTTTGGGTTACGAAATCCCCGCGGCAGCTGAAGAAATCGAACTCTAAGTAAGACCCCTATGTTTACGGAAGCAGGCTTGATGAAAAATTGAGCCTGCTTTTTTTGTATTAAGCTTTGCCATTTAAGCTGAACGTTATATACTTGAGGCATCAAATGTTCTGGAGGATGTATGGCTCAGGTTTACGGAATTGTTGAAGTGATTACGGGCTCGATGTTTTGTGGGAAAACTGAGGAGCTCATCAGGCGCTTAAAACGTGCCACAATTGCAAAGCAGAATGTGATGGTCTTTAAACCGATTATTGATGACCGTTACGCCTATAACAAGGTCACTTCTCATTCTGGGGCAGACTTTGAAGCCATACCCATTAAACATTCCAGCGAGATTTATGATTTATTGAAAGAGGATATCAACGTTGTGGGCATTGATGAAGCCCAGTTTTTTGATGATGGCATTGTGGATGTTGCGCAATCGCTGGCTGATCATGGTTTGCGGGTGATTGTTACTGGTTTGGACACCGATTTTCGCGGCGAGCCTTTTGCTTGCATGCCAACCATGATTGTGAAAGCGGATAAGGTGGATAAACTTGAGGCGATTTGTATTCAGTGCGGCGAACCAGCCACGCGCACACAGCGTCTGGTGAACGGATCGCCCGCAAATTATCATGATCCGGTTGTTATTGTTGGGGCAGCAGAAATGTATGAAGCGCGTTGCAGGCATTGCCACGAAGTGCCAGGTAAAGGAGCATAAAGTGATCGTACAGGATTGGAACAAGTTTATAAAGAAAGTTTTGATTTCAGAAGAGGATTTGCAAGCGCGTATTAAGGAGCTTGGGGCTGAAATTACCCGGGATTATGCCGGCAAAGAACTTTTAGTGATCAGCATCTTGCGCGGTGGCGTGATGATTACCGCGGACCTTATTCGCCAAATCGACCTGCCATTGGCGGTGGAGTTTATGGCGGTGGCTTCTTATGAGCAAGGCATGCGCCAAAGCGATGGCGATGTGCGCATTACGCTTGACTTGCGCACGCCTATCAAAGGCCGCCATGTCCTGATTGTTGAAGATATTATCGATAGCGGGCATACGCTTACCTCGGTGCTTGAGCTTCTTCAAACACGTAACCCAGCTTCGTTGACGATTTGTACCCTTTTGGATAAATACCAACGCCGTGAGGTGGATGTGGACATTCGTTACACCGGTTTTAAGATTGAAAATGAGTTTGTTTTTGGTTATGGACTGGATATTGACGAGTACTATCGCAATTTACCTTTTATTGGGATAGTTGATTTGGATAAGTATGAAAGCCCTGGATAATCCCGAATTTAAGCGCGTTCTTACAGCCTTACGCGATTGTAAAAGCCCTGACCAGAAGGTTTATGTTGTGGGCGGCGCGGTGAGAGACTTGCTGTTGGGCAAAGCTTTGCATGACTTTGATTATGTCATGGCAAAAGGTTCGCGGGAGCTGGCAAAAGCATTGCGAAAGGCTTTGGGAGGTGCGAGCTTTGCTTTGGATGATGAGCGGGGTTTCAATCGGGTTATCCTGGATGGTGGCAGTTCTCAAGAAAGGCATATTGATATCGCTGAATTTGTGGGCGAGACCTTAGAAGAAGATTTACGCGCGCGGGATTTTACGATCAACGCGATGGCTATTGATATTGATGAGCCAGATGTCTTGATTGATCCATTAGGCGGAAAAGAAGACCTGAAAAATGGCATCTTGCAGGTGGCATCGGCAGATTCCTTTGAAAAAGACCCCTTGCGTGTATTGCGCGCGGTTCGCATGCTACAAACCTATGAAATGGGGCTTAGCTCTGAAACTGCGCATAGTTTGCGCGTAGCCATAAGCGGTCTGGAGCGGGTTTCTGGTGAACGTGTGCGTGATGAGCTCTTTAATATCCTGAATGTACCCAGCAATGAGGACTCGTTTAGGATGATGTGGTATCTGGGCATCCTGAGCGAGGTTTTTCCTTGTGTTCCACCGTTTTCAACGGAAGATGCCAGCACGTCTAACCAAGCTTTTGAACGACGCTTATCGCGGGTTGCGCATTTAGAGGATTATTTTTTGCACCTTAATCTTCCGGAATTAAACCATGCGATTGATTCCCCAAGAAAGACCAGTCATGAATGTTTTTTGAATTGGTGCGATGAGCTTATTGAATTCATAAACCGACAGATTACGCGAGGTCGTTTGGTGCGTAACTTGCTGGTGCTGTTGGTCTTACTTTTGAGACAGGACGTGAAAGAAGGCGCGCCCAGCAGCGTTCAAGCAGTGATTCATCACTACAAATTAAGCAAAGCCGAAGGTGATTTTCTAACCAGCATTGAAAATGCCTTTTTGTCTGAATTGGCCCAAATAACGCGAACCAGGGTTTTGACCGATTTGGAAGTTTTTAAAACCTTGAAACAACTCAAATCTGCCTTGCCAGGCTTCGTTTTTGTGTCGATGGCATTTGCCGATGATGAAAAGCGTGAAATGCTATCTGAAGAAGCCTACAAGATGCACCACAGCAACATGCAAAGCTTGCTAAAGGCGTGGTTTGAACGCGGAGATGAGATTATTAAGCCGCAATTAATAATGGATGGTGACGCCATTATGCAATATGGCGGTCTGGCGCCCGGACCCTTTGTGGGCGAGCTATTGGATATCCTTGAGGAAGCCCAGTTTTTGGGAAAAGTAAAGACGCTTGAGGATGCCAAAGCTTTAATAGACCAGCATTTGGCAAGGTGATCATCAAAAAGAGGATAGAACCATGAACAAACATGCCATTTTTGAGGCGATGTATGCGCGAAGAAGCATCCGAAAGTTTACCGATGAGCCTGTGGATGATGTTCAAATTGAGGAGATGCTTAAAGCTGCGATGGCTGCGCCAAGCGCGACCAATACGCAAGCCTGGCGTTTTTTGGTAGTTCAGGATGCGGCAAAATTAGACAGTATTCGAAAAATCTTACCTTTTGGCAAAATTAATGCGCCATTGGCGATAAGTGTTTGCGCGGATATGTCCATTTTTAAGCGACCGGTTGTGAGCCGTTTTTGGGTGCAGGATTGTTCGGCAGCCACGCAGAACATCTTGCTGGCTGCGGTTGGCTTGGGACTGGGAGCGGTGTGGTGTGGAGTGCATCCCATCCCGGTTATTGAACCACGCATCCATAAGCTACTCGGATTGCCTGCCAATGTCAAAGCGCTCAATATTATTTTTATTGGACATCCGGCGGAGGAAAAAGAAGCGCGCACCCAATATGATGCGAAAAAAGTTTTCCGGGATCAGTATGGGGTGGACTGGTAGGCGGTATTTTAGATCTTGATCAACTAGCAATTCTATCTAATTGGTGTGTCAAGGCGATGACGCCATTTGCCAGCTAGAAGCGTTTACCATGACAATCAGAATAGAATAATTCATGGCCAATGCCCCAACAATTAGGGGCGTTTTTTTCTCGATTTTCCTTTCAAAACAAGAAATACATGGCATCATTCACTCCTATGTAAAAACACCATAAGAATGTGCCATATAAGTAGAGACTTAGCCGATAAATGCACCCAAAACATGGTATTATTAGCAATTGCGAAAATAACTGAAACGAATCTGCGTTTCGATAATCTACTATGGAGGAACAATGACAGATAAAAAATGGGTTTATTTATTCAAAGAGGTCGATGAAGCTGAACAATATACCGGCTCTTGGGATGGTGTTAGAGGCTTGCTTGGTGGCAAAGGTGCCAACCTGGGTGATATGATCCGCGCTGGTATTCCGGTACCCCCTGGATTTACCATCACCACCGAAGCTTGCAATGCTTTCCAGAAGACTCGCGAATTTCCTGAGGGAATGTGGGATCAGGTTTTGGCTGCCGTTAAGGCGCTTGAAGAAGAAACCGGCAAGAAATTTGGCGATCCAAGCAATCCGATGCTTGTTTCGGTCCGTTCCGGTTCAAAATTCTCGATGCCCGGTATGATGGACACCGTCTTGAACCTTGGTTTGAACGAAGAAACCGCTGAGGGCATGATTCGCATCACCGGCAATCCTGGTTTTGTGGATGACTCCTATCGCCGCCTGGTTCATATGCTGGGTACTGTGGTTTTGGGTATCGATGATGAATACTTTGAGGAACCCCTCGAAGCTTACAAAGCAGAAAAAGGCTATAAGCTGGATACCGAAATGACTGCCGATGACTGGGCAGAGATTATCAAAGCTTACCTGGCTGTTGTGAAGGAACACAAAGGCTTTGACTTCCCAATGGATCCATACAAGCAGCTTGAATTTGCTGTGAAAGCTGTTTTTGACTCTTGGGACTCCCGCCGCGCAATCGATTATCGCCGACGCGAAAACATTCCAGATGACCTGGGCACTGCAGTCAACGTTCAGTTGATGGTTTTCGGTAACAGTGGTGACAACTCCGGTACTGGTGTTGCTTTCACGCGCAACCCACAAAGCGGTGTTAATGAAATGTACGGTGAGTTCCTGGTAAACGCGCAAGGTGAAGACGTTGTGGCTGGTATTCGCAATGCTGATCCGATCGCTGAAATGGAAAAGATCTGGCCCGATGTTTACCAACAGTTCTTTGAGATTACCGAACGCCTTGAAAAACATTACAAAGACATTCAGGACGTTGAGTTTACCGTTGAAGACGGCAAACTTTGGATGCTCCAAACCCGTAATGGTAAACGAACCGCCAAAGCCGCGATTAAGATCGCTGTTGACTTGGTAAACGAAGGTTTAATCGACAAGGCTGAAGCTGTTATGCGCGTTAGCCCTGAACAGGTTGACAACTTGTTGCACCCCCAATTCTCACAGGCTGCAAAAGACGCTGCCAAGGCTGAAGGTCGCTACTTCTCCAAGGGTGTCAATGCCTCTCCAGGTGCCGCGGTTGGTCGCATTTACTTTGACCCCGACACCGTTCAGAAGAAGAATCAGGAAGAAGGACAGGATGTCATCATGGTGCGTCCTTTCACCAAACCCGATGACGTGCACGGTATGTTGGCTGCCAAAGGTATTTTGACCTCTGAAGGTGGCGCGACATCTCACGCCGCAGTTGTAGCGCGCCAATTTGGTGTGCCATGTGTGGTTGGTGCTTCTGACATCGCTATCGACGCAGAAAAACTGCAAATGTCCTGTGACGGCAAAATGGTCAAAGAAGGTGAATGGATTTCTGTTGACGGTTCAACCGGTGAGGTTTACCTTGGCCAATTGGAAATGAGCCAGGTTGACATTACCGAACAAAAAGAACTGATGCAGCTTTTGAGCTGGGCTGATGAAATTTCACGCATGCAGGTTTGGGCAAACGCTGACTATCCTGCTGACGCCACCCGCGCACGCGAATACGGCGCTAAAGGTATTGGCCTTTGCCGCACCGAGCACATGTTCTTTGACGTCGAGCGCTTGCCTGACGTGCAAAAGATGATCATGAACGCTGAAGACACCCAACGCATGTTGGATGGTATCGACGTTTTGCAACGAGCTTATGACAGCGGCCGCCTCGAGGGTCGTTCTTTGAGCGAAGCAGAATTGGCTGAACTGCAAGCTGAAATTGATGCAGAAACCGCCAAGATGCACGAGACGCCTGCTGCCAAAGCTTACTTCAGCGCCCTCGAAACCATTTTGCCCTTACAACGCGGTGACTTTTATGGTCTCTTTGAAGCGATGGACGGACTTCCCGTTATCATCCGCCTCATTGACCCACCACTTCACGAGTTCTTGCCCTCCATGGAAGAACTTTTGGTCGAAACCGCAACCCTGCGCGCCAAAGGCGAAACTGAAGGTTTAGCTGAGAAGGAAGCCCTTTTGGCAGTGGTGCAAGGTCTGCACGAAAGCAACCCGATGATGGGCTTGCGCGGTATCCGCTTGGGTATCGTTTACCCCGATATCATGAAGATGCAAGTTCGCGCGATTTTTGAAGCTGCCTGTGATGCCAAATTGAATGGCATTGACCCGCATCCCGAGATTATGATCCCCTTGACTGGCACCGTGAATGAGTTGCGCGAAGTGCAACCCACTTTGGTGCAGATTGCCAAGGACGTGATGGCTGAAAAGGGAATCCAGGTTGATTATAAATTCGGTACGATGGTTGAAATTCCCCGCGCTTGTGTGACCGCAGACGAAGTGGCTGAATACGCTGAGTTCTTCTCCTTTGGTACCAATGACCTAACCCAGATGACCTTTGGCTACAGCCGTGATGACGCCGAGCGCACCTTCCTGGCTGAGTATGTTGACAAAGGCATCCTGCCCAAGAATCCCTTCCAGGAGCTGGATCGCGCTGGTGTTGGCGCCTTGATGAAGATGGCAACCGAAAAAGGTCGCGCGGTTCGACCCGAACTCGAGGTTGGCATTTGTGGCGAGCATGGTGGTGACCCGAGCTCCATCGAATGGTGTCACTTGATTGGTAACAACTATGTGAGCTGTTCACCCTTCCGTGTGCCATTAGCCCGCTTGGCTGCAGCACATGCGATGCTGAAGCACGGCTAGACTCTAGCTAATTTTAGGTAATAAAAAATGGCGAGCCTGAAAGCTCGCCATTTTGGTTTAATTAAGGTGGGTATGGCTTATCTTAGGATGAGGGTAGATAAAAAAGGTTTTCATTGCTTAATCTCTCTGCTTATTGTAACAAGACCTTTGTTTAAAAAAAGACCCACGCCTTGAAAAGCACTTGGTAAGCAAGTAGCACCCTAACCCTAATTCCATAAAAATGACCCACACCCAACCCTCTCCCTGGAGAGGGCTAAAAAGACACGCTTCGGCATGCATGAAGTAGCCTAAATCTTTATGCCTCAGAAAGACCCACGCCTTGAAAAGCACTTGGCACGCAAGCAGTCCCTGGAGAGAGCGAATCGTTTGCGTTTCATTCGCCCCCTCCAATGAGCGTCAGCGAATGCAGGGAGGGGGATTATAGGGGGTGGGTCTTTTTGTTATTTCGAAAGATGAATGACAGAAAAGAAGCCTTATGAATGCTTTATCTTGAGGTCTAACAAAAAAACAAACCTCGACAAGCAATCCGGACGCAGATAGCACCCTAACCCTAATTCCATAAAAATGACCCACACCCAACCCTCTCCCTGGAGAGGGTTAAAAAGACACGCTTCGGCATGCAAGCAACATCTAATCTTGATGCCTCGAACGAATAAAAAGACCCACACCCTGACCCTCTCCCGGGAGAGGGCTAAAAAGGCACGTCTCGGCACGCAGGTAGCACTTAGTCCTGATGACTCGGAAAAGAGCCTCGGCGCGCAAGTAGTCCCAGAAAATGGCTAAAAGCCTATTTCGCGTAAATCATGCGGTAGAGATTGTGGATCTCAACGATGCGCCTTACATAAACCCGGGTTTCAAGAAAGCGAATGGTGCTGAGGAAGAGGTCCTGGTCATTGTTTTCACTAAGGGCTTGCCAGCGCATGACGCTGCCCGGTCCGGCATTATAGGCGGCTAATGCCAGGTAAGAATCACCCTCAAAAACAAATAATTGACGGGCTAAATAGTTGGTACCCAGCTCGATGTTGTAGAAGGGCACATCAAGATCATCTGCCGAAAAATCGCTCAAAAAACCGGTCTCAGAGGCAATTTGTTCCGCCGTGGCGGGCATCAGTTGCATCAATCCTCTTGCACCTGCCGTGCTGACGGCTTGGGTGCCAAAACGGCTTTCCTGGTGGATGACGCTTAGCAACAGCAAGGGAGAAAGATTGTATTTTTCTGCTTTGGCTTCTACCCATGGGAGGTAATAGGCACCGTATTCGACATATGCCAAGTAAGGCGGCAAAATGCGTGCGATGGGGCTCTCGCCATAGCCAGCCAGATGGCGCAAGCTACGGGCGCACTCGATGGCAGACTTGTAATAGTAGTTGTCTAAAAAGAGCTTCATCAAGCGAAAAGTCGTTAAAGGATCTTCTGCATTTTCCTGCCTTATGGATTCAAATTCGAGGTTGGCTTTGTCAAATAAGCCTAATTTGTTGTATTCGATGCCACGCTGGTAACGCGCGTCGTTGGCTAAAGCAGAACTGTAATCCAGATTGATGTCTGGTGGCAAGCTGAAGGCATGTTTCAACCAATCACCAGCCAAGATGCGCTCGTCATCCAGGTTTATGTTGAGATCATAGGAGCCGGATTCGGTAAAAGGTTCTTTCCCATCGAAAAGCTCCTTGGCGCGGATGCCGTAATAGCCGTATGGGTCAGCGTCAACTGCGGTTTGCCAGTCCAGCTTCGCGTTATCCATTTGACCCAGCGCCATCTTGGTTTTTCCCAACCAGAGTTCTGCCCCGGCAACTTCCAGCGGCACCTCAGCGATGAGCAGAGCACGATTGAAACTGTCGAGTGCGTCCTCATATTGTTCAAGCATGTAATACAGGGCACCGCCAAAGAATAAACCGTTAAAGGCTTGGGTGGCGTAGGGGTAAGCAATGCCAATTGTTGCCCAGGTGTCTGCAGCTTTTTGGATTTGATTGTCCAGCAGGTAATAAGTGCCGGCAGAGTAATAAAGACTTGGTGCATAAGGTTCGCCGTTGGGCATGCTGGCGTAGCTGATAGCCGTTTCGATGGCGAGACGAATTTGCCCCATGTAGGTGTTTTGGGTGTTGATAATGGCTTCAATAGAGTCAAAGTGATGGACGCTTTGTGGATGGTTGTCGATGATTTCTTTCCAAAGAGCGATTGCTTCTTTATCCCAGCTTGTGCCACCGCTGCGGTTGGCGTTGACGCGTTGTTCCGAGGCAAGGCTTGCCTGGGTAAGCCCATAGGCACGGGTGGCGAGCGCTTTGTAGTAAAGGGCGACGTCTTTTTGTAGCCCATCACCTTCAAGATAACGGTTGAGTGCCTCAAGTGCCAGGTTGTGTTGGTCCCTGTGGTAGTTGATGATGCCGCGTTGCAGTTCGCTGACTGCTTCACCGGCGTCAATAAGCGTTATTAATGCCGAGAAGGCGTCATAGGTGGTTGGGAAGTTGTTGACCGAGTCCTGGAAATAGGCATAGCCTTCTGCAGTGTTTCCCTGAGCGATTTCGATACGTCCGGATAGCAAATTTATCGCCGATTTCGTGTAGATGTTGTCAGTGCTGTTGTATATTTCCTTGTAAGTTTCCAGCGCTTTTTCTTTTTGACCGGTTAGGGTGTAAGCATTGGCGACTTTCATGCCCAGGTTTGTGCTGGTGCCGAGCGAGGGTGCATGCCAGGCGCTCAAGTAGGCTTGTAATGCTTCTTCGTTGTTATTGAGCACGGTGTAGGCATCGCCTATGCGTGTCCAAACCTCTGCAAGGAGGATATTTGGTTGGGCGTCAATATAAGTTTTGTAAAAGTGAATTGCGTCGTCCAGCTTTTTTTCTTCAGCGGAAATCATGCCCAGTAGAAAATTTGCCCGGATACCAGAAGGGCTTTGTGGATAGCGTTCCATGAGTTGATCAAAGCTGTGACGGGCTTGGTAAAGATCACCGGATTTATAGTGGGTCAGTCCTTGCCCATAAAGTGCGGCGGCTCTAAAGTCTTCGGTATTCGACGGAGGTGCACTATTGTAGAGTTTTAGCGCTTCAACGTAATCGCCAAAAGCTAAAGCTAAATCGGCTTGGGCAAAACGGGCATCGCCAGCCGGAGTTTTTTCTATGACCACTGGTTCGCTTTGGGTAGGGGTTGGGCTGGGCAAGAGCGCGCTGGTGACTGTTGGCAGGGCTGTTGGATTAGAAGCAGGCAGGTTGCAAGCGCTGAGGATGATGCCTAAAACCAGTAAAATGGATAGTGTCGAGATATAGGGTTTTGAAGTCATAAAAAAATTATCAACCAAAGCGTGCTGCTTGTCAAACTGGGACGAATGCAGTTTTGATTGATAATTTTAGTAAAATGGCTGGTTTTTCGTGTTTATAGCAGTAGTCGCGGGATGTTTTCAGCAATTTCTAAATAGGCATCCCTAAAGCGGATTACCGCATTTTGGTCGAGTATTCCGTCTTGAACCAGGTCAGGGACATGGATGTCTATCACACGGGTATCTTCATTGATGTTGAGTGTGTGGATATGCTCATGATCGATTCCGTCCAACAAAAACAGAAAGTGAATATCGATACCCGGCAGTTCATCAAGGGTCATTGAGCTGGGGTAAAAGTAAATGCCATTATCAGCCATGGTGGTTATGGCGAGCGGATGGGCAGGGGCTTGATTTTCAAGTGCCACGCTAAAAACTCTAAACGATGCGCCATAGTTATGTTTGATGAAAGCTTCCATCATCAGACTAAAGTTTGCATTATGCAAGGAGATGATGACGACATTTTCTCTGTTGAAGTCTTCGAGCTCATCCTGGGCGTAATCAGGGTCTGAATCTGTTTGGTCTAGCCATTGGCTAAGGTCAATATCTTTACCCTGGGCGACGGAAATGGCAAGCTGTTCAGAAATGCTGTTTTCAAACTCACCTGATTCCATCGCAAAGAGAAGCCGGCGGGCTTCCTCAAGCTCTTCATCGGGCACAAAAATGCTCACTTCACCCAGATCGCCAACCGTTAATCCATAGATAGTACCCAATGCATCTTGGTCAATGATGGCATTGATGCCCTGAGATTCAAGAAAAGCCTTAACCGATTCGCCCATTAAGCGTCCCTGGGCTTTATAGACCAGCTTCATATCTTTATAAAAGCTCATTCGTACATCCAGTTTTCAAGGTCACGCTTCCAATCCACCAGCTCTTCAGGTTTGAACCAAAGATCGATTTCAGCTAAGCCATTTTCAACGGAATCGGAGGCGTGCACCAGGTTTTTGTTGGCTTGAATGGCGAAATCGTGGCGAATGGTTCCGGGTGCTGCTTCGGTGCCCCGGGTTTTGCCAACGGTTTGGCGAATGGCAACGATGGCGTCAGGACCTTCCCAAACCATCGCCATTACAGGTGAAGAGGTGATGAAGGTGATGAGGCTATCATAAAAGGGTTTACCTTCGTGTACGGCATAATGCGCTTTTGCCAGCGGTTCAGGCACTTGCATGAATTTGGCTGCAATCATGCGCAGTCCACGGTCTTCAAATCGGGTGATAATTTTTCCCATCAAGCCGCGTTGCACGGCGTCTGGTTTAATAAGTACGAGTGAGCGTTCCAAAAGTGTATTCCTTTCTAATCTTCATTCAGGTTTTCGTAGATATCCCATAGTTGGGACATGTTTTCATCCAAACTAAGGTGTTTTCTGATCGTTTTACTTGCAGATTGTCGAAATTCCGGCTCATTTTTATGGGATTCGATCAATTTTTGGGCGCTTTGAAGGTCGCCGGCATGTAAAAAGTCATCCAATGTTTCTGCCGGCTCCTTAAGCAAGGTTTCTTCTTGCGCCCAGGCATCTCCTTCATCCAGTATCGGAGCGATGAAGGGTTCTTCAGACTCTGTGTCTTGTAGTCCAAGGTTTGTTCTTGACGTTAAATCTTCTTCTGTTTCTGCCCATGCGAGTATCCAGGCTGGTAAAGGCTGTGAATCTGCCTCAAATGCTTGCGTGTTTTCAGTCAAGTCTTTAGGCTCAGTTTGTATGGCTTGGGTCTCCTGGGCATCCAATGGCTCATCCACTTTTAATCCCCTAGATAATCACGAAGTTTTCGGCGCACGCTTGGGTGGCGTAAGCGGGTGAGGGCTTGCGCTTCAATTTGGCGCACACGTTCGCGGGTGACGCCCATTTTTCTGCCGACTTCTTCCAGTGTGTAGGCTTGGCCGTCCAAAAGACCGTAGCGAAGTTGCAAAATGCGAACTTCACGAGGTGGCAAATCTTCCAGCACTTCATCCAGATGCTCCTTGAGCAAGTTTAGGGTCGCCAGTTCGTCTGGTGGCGGAGCTTCATCATCTTCGATAAAGTCGCCCAGAACTGAATCGTCTTCGTCATCAGTGGGGGTTTCAAGGGAAAGCGGACGACGCGAGACTTGAATCATGTTTTCCACTTTCTTGGGGGTAACTTCAAGCGCCTCAGCGAGTTCTTCCACTTGCGGGTCACGTCCAAGTTTTTGGGTGAGCTGATGTTGCACGCGCAAGAGCTTGTTAATTTGATCACCCATGTGCACTGGCACGCGAATGGTGCGACCTTGGTCAGCGATCGCGCGGGTAACAGCCTGGCGGATCCACCACGTTGCATAGGTGCTAAATTTGTGTCCGCGTTGGTATTCGAACTTTTTGGTGGCACGAATAAGCCCAATATTGCCTTCCTGAATGAGGTCAAGGAAGGGAACACCGCGACCCATGTATTTTTTGGCAACACTAATAACCAACCTGGAGTTGGCTGTAATCAGATGGTCTACGGCAAGCTCGCCATCTTCAATTTCAGCCAGAAGTTGCAGACGTTTTTTCATGCTGGGGGTGCCTTTGGCTAATTCTGCCCGGGCTTCGCGACCCCGTTCAATGCGTTTGGCGAGGACAACTTCTTCTTCGATACTATTGAGTAAATCTACCCGGCTAACTTCTTTGAGGTAGAGTCCGATGGTGTCATCCGTATCGATATTTGCCAGGTCGTCACCATCCGAGGCAATGTTGGCTAATTCTTCTTCATCTGGCTCTTCGCCAAATTCTTCGGTTTCAGATAGCTCAGTGTCAGAAGGGTCTTCCTCTGGGTGACTATCTTCAACATAGCTAATACCAGCATTTTGCAATTTTAGAACGACTTCTTCAAATTGATCAGCTTCAATTTCAGCTTCTTGCAGGTAGGTCAAAATTTCGTCATACGTAACCTGACCTTTTTTTCTGCCTAACTCGATTAATCGGCTGATGGTTGTGGTGACAGGATTATCATCCATGCCAGAAGTTTTGGTTATTCTTGCCATTCAGTTTTCATTACCTTTTCTGTGATAAATATTCGCACTGTTCTAGAGTACAATATTTTGGGCGGAAATTCAAGTATTTGGCAGAAATGATATGATTTTCATACATTTTGCGCGTAGTAAACAGGAAATAAGTCAGCAAGCCCAGTTAACGGATCGTCTATTGCTGAACACTTGACAACTTTTATGGGTGGATATATAATGTGTTATTAATGGAAGAAGTGGTGAATTTTTTTTCTTCCGTTGCTTTCAAAAACAGCTGTTTTCAATTCACGTATATTAATAGCCTGTTTTTCAGGGGAAAAGAGGTTCTGATTAAACATATATATTCTTTCACAAAGCAAACGTTCGCTATTTTGAATTAATCCAGGCTCGTAGGTTATGTGTGCTTTTTAATAAGCGGCATGATATTAAAATATAAAATGTAAAAATGAGTTGTGGGTTAACCTTGTATTGTATTGATTAAGGATTGGAAATGAAAAAAACTCACATTGGAAATATTTTAACGACACTCATAGTATTTGGCTTGTTATTTAGCAATGTCCAAATTTCAGTAACCGCACAAGAAACCGCCCAAGTTGAGGCGGTTTTTGTTAATTCAGGTTTGATGGATACCGTAATCCTTAGTGGCGTGGTGCGTGATGGTGGTATTGAGGGTGGATCTAAACATGGCTATCTCCTTTACGCCAGGATTACGCTAACCAGCCCATCGGGACAGACGGTGTTCTATTCTGACCCCTTTACTGGTGCTTATGAAACCAACATTGAAACTGGTGTTGAATACACCATTTCCGTTGAGTCCCAATTACCAGGCTATGAAATTGCTACAGACACCTTTACTGCCGAATCCGCAGAAACAAAGGATTTCGACCTTATAGTAAAACCATTGTGCGAAACTCCTGGATATGCAAGAGGTTATGACTATTTATTTGACTTTGAAGACAGTGCCCAGGGTTTTACATTTGGCGGGGAAGACACATCATGGGAATGGGGTGAAATTAAATCGGGTCCTCGTATTGGTCACAGCGGTATAAATGGGATTGCAACGAATTTAATCGGCAGATACGGCAGGTATGAAGATGGCTGGGCGATGAGCCCTCCATTGGATTTTTCCGGAATTACCGATAAAGCTATCCTCATCGAATGGTGGGACTGGTTATTTACAGAAGACTCTGAAGAATTGGATGATGCCGGAAGTGTGGAGGTAACATCAGATGGTGAGAATTGGACGGTGGTTTGGGGTCCATTCGCGCGTTGGGGAACGCAATATGAAAAACAACAGATTGTCCTTGGCAGCGAATATCTTACTGAAAATTTTCAATTCCGCTTCTATTTTGTATCTGATAGAAGTATTCATCGTGACGGCTGGTATGTGGATGACATAGGCATTTCGATTGTGGATGTGCCATCAGAGCCTATTCACATTGTTAGCTATCATTTTGACCTTGATACTGAAGCACAGTGGACCAAAGGGCAGACCGGAACAGGTGCTAACTCCTGGGACCGAGGCACACCAACAGGAACCGTGCCGGCCGTTCAAGATATGCCATCTCCTCCCAATGTTTGGGCAACCAATTTGAGTGGATACTATAACCATCAAGAACAGAGTTATATCACCTCGCCAGTTATTGATCTTTCTCAATATGAAAATAAAGGTATTCTTCTAGAGTATTGGGATTGGCTCCAAACAGAATCCGAGATTCATGTAAGGGATCATGCTAGTATTTGGACATCTTCAGATGGTGGGGAGACTTTTGAACGCGTGAGCGAACAAATGGCTCGTTGGGATGCAACGAGTGGTACTTACAAAAAAAGGGAACTCCTGATAGATCCAGAATACCTAACGGATGGTTTTGCGGTTCGCTTTCATTTCACTTCTGATTATGATGGCGCGCTCTATGGTTGGTATATAGATGATGTCAGCGTCACTCTTTATGAACCTGTATTCCCGAGTTGTATTCCAGTTGGTGGTGGCATTGTTGCAGGCTATGTTTATGACAGGAATGAAGTAGATGAAGATGTTATTCTGTTGAATGCGCTCATTGAAACGGAAACAAGCAGTGCATTGACGCTTGAAAGGCCAGATGATCCTGATAACAATGGTCTTTACTACATGTATCAAGATATTCCTGCAGAGCCATCAGACATCGGCTTTACTGTGTCAAAGGATAAGTATGGAACAATTGAAGAGATACGTAGCTTGAATCAGAGTGTCGTCAACAGACAAGATTTCCGCATTGGAGCTGGTTGGCTTGTTTCGGAAAAAGAGTCAATTGTTCGATCTATGTATTTGAATGATGATGATGAATTTGAGACTTTGCCCATCTTGAATCAAGGTTTTGTGGATGTTTTTTGGCGTGTTAATGAGGTAGGTAAAGGTTTTCAACCCATTAGCATTCCTGCATTCCAGGGTGAGCTCGTGCGTGACCTGGATGAGGTTATTAGCATGACAGCTGACACCTCACACGTAGTCAATACACTTAATATGCTCGAAACGTCATCAAAACCAGTGCCAATTGAACTGATGGGTGGCTCAATGGCATATGTTATAGAACTTCGTAGTGAAAAAGGTCTATTCCGTATTCCCGATTTGGAGCAGCCAGGAAATTGGGAGAAACTTGCCCCAGTTCAAGAATATTATTACGGTGGAGATTTTCTGGGTACCGACTTCTCTAAGATTTATGTCGTAAAAGATACGAATGATTTCTACACAATTGAAATTGAAACTGGCAACTTTGAACACATCGGAAAACTATCGATTCCAAATAATCTAACAGTTAATGGCATTTCAGGTGCCGATGGGTTCTTTTACGCTTTGGCTTCAGATTGTAGCTCAAGCTTAGCGTATATCATGACCTTAACACCAACCGGTGGAATTGAATTGATTGCAACTGCGCCCATCCCTTGCGGTATTGATATTGCTTATGTGCCAGATAATGGAATGCTTTATGTTGTTGATATCACGACTGACCATCTGTTTAGCGTTGATCCAGACACTGGTGAAACAATTGATATTGGTGCATTAGGTTTTAACGCTGGATTTGCGCAAGGAATGGACTATGATGAAGAGAGCAAAATCCTTTACTGGGCGGCTTATACCGGAAGTGGCAATGGACAGCTTCGTATCATTGACCTGGAAACTGGCGCATCGGCGTTGGTTGGTCCTTTCCCAGGTGACAATGAATCTGATTGTCTTGCAATCGCGGCTGGTGGATTTGGAGATGGCATTCCCTGGCTTGAAGAAAACCCCACAGAAGGATTACTTAGCCCGGGCAATAGACAAAACATTGAATTGAGGTTTACTGCAAAAGGTGTCATCACACAACCCGGCGATTATTTTGGTGAATTGCGTTTCAAGACTGATTCGCCTAAAGAAACAGCCTCTGTGCCGGTAACCTTGCACGTTTGGCGGCCGTACAACTGGGGCAACCTGAAAGGGACCGTTTTTGCAACAGAAAAATGTGACCTTAATCCAACGCCAATCAGCGGTGCCACGGTTAGCTTTTATCGTGACGGAGAGTTAGTCAAGTCTGTTGAAACAGATGAAGATGGAAAATACAACTACTCTCTTGTGCGAGGGACCTACGACATTGAAGTCGTTAATGCTGGCTATGTGACAACCCGCGTTGAGGATATTGTGCTTGGCAACAGTGATGACATCGTCACTGATATCACTATTCGTCATGACAGCGCCTGCCTGACCGTTGAGCCAAATGTGCTACATGCTGAAATGTATCCGAATCAGTTGTTTGAAATGCCCATCGTATTTCGCAACACAGGTGCCCGGGAAATAGCTTTCGATACCTTGGAAATTCCAGGCGAAGGTCCAGTTCCCTATTTTGGAAAAGACATTGTTGAACTTAAAGTTGATGATGATAGTTCCGAAGCCACGCTTGGGCTTGGAGGAAACGCTCAATTCATCGTCGTTAACCGCTTTACACCTGAGCCTGAGCAATTTCCCTTTACGATTGATGAGATTCTTATCATTTTCGTAGAAAGTATCAATCCTGTTTCGCTCGGTGATCCATTTGAGGTTTATGTATATCAAAGCACCAATCCAACTGACGATCCTGCTGTTGGCAGTGAGTTCTTATATAAACAAGCTGCCACGATTGAAGTTATTGATGAATGGCAGGTTATCAAACTTGATGAACCGATAAGGTTTGAAGGACCTGGTGATGTGAGCATCGGTGCTGGTTTTCTAAAGAAACCCGGTGTGGCATATAATCCCGCCACGCTTGACATAACCGCGCCACAAGGCAGGTCATGGGCTGGGTGGTACAGTGGGGATATTCCGGAGACTCCTACCTTGCCACCCGATGCGAATTGGTTGTTATTGGATGGCCAATTGGCGTCCAATGTGATGCTTCGTGCTTACGGTGAAACGGGTGGTGAAGAACCAGGTGATATCCCATGGTTAAGCCTCGATCCAACTGCCGGTGTGGTCTCAGAGGATGGCGGTGAAGTTGAAGTTACAGCATTTTTCACTACTGAAGACCTAACCTGGGGTGACTATTTTGGAACAATTCGCGTATTAAATCCGCCGGACCCCAAGTTTAACATTCCGGTACAACTGCGCGTGCTGCCATTCAATATGATGTATCTGCCTTTGGTTGCAAATAATTTCTCATTTCCACAGAATTAGGTGCAAATTTTGTGAAAATTGACATGGTTGTGAAAAGGTGCCTCGAAAGAGGCATCTTTTCATTGGCGATTATGGCTAAAAGGTTTGTTTGCATTGTTTCAACTAAGGCTTTACGCCATCGGTACCTCATTTGATCTGTTTACAACATTTGACCGGTGGCGTTTGACCCTAACCTGTCAAACTGATAGAATCACCATATTAAGTGAGGTCTCTAGGTGTTTCTGAAAAAGACTGTAAATATTTGGCTCCCGATATTAATCATTTTTGCACTCGTTGGTGTCACCTTTTTGAACATGTTCATGGATGAACATTATGGTTTGGAAGAAGGTTTCGTAACGCGCTATGCGGCAGCAAAAAATTGGATGAAAACCGGGCTTTCACCTTACAGCCAGGAAACTTACGATATGACTGCGGATATGTTCGATGATCCTTATCTTGTGCCTGGGGCATTAGACAAAGGCCAATTTTTAGATCCGGCTACTTATGTTTTGTTTTACATTCCGCTAAGTTTTATCCCTTACCCAATTGCAAAAGCAATTTGGATGACGATTATAGAATTAGCCCTTGTTTTGACTACCTGGCTGAGCATGAAGATCGTTGGTTTGAGCTTAAGTTTGCCAGAATCGATCCTAATCAGTCTTGCCACCTTGTTTTTTTACCCTCATTTAAAGATGATTCTTTCTGCCAGTATTTTGCCTTTGTATATGTTTTTAGTTGTTTGGGCAATTTGGCTCGCAATGAACAAGCAAGGTCGTATGGCAGGTGTTTTGTTTTTCCTTGCCTTTGCGATGGTGCCCGTCAGCATCTTTATTGCTGTGTTTTTCATGATTTGGATGGGAGCCCGGCGGGATAATTCTCTGGCGTCGATTTTCTTTGTGGGCATCGGTTTTTTGATTTTGATTGGTCTTATCCTTTTCCCAAACTGGTTGGGTGAATGGTTTGGCGCGTATGTAAAGCTTTATCCAAATTTCACCTGGATTGATATTCCCATCATGCGCATTGGGGATTTGTTCCCGGGTGCTTCAAAACAGATATCCATTGGTCTGTTTATAGCCACAGTCGTTTATCTCTTTATCGAGTGGTACGGATTACCATCGCGTGAACAACGTGGACTGCAATGGAAACTGAGCTTAACGCTTGTGTTGCTTTATCTTCTCAATCCGCTGAAGCCGACGGCTTATTTGATGCTTTTATGGATCCCACTCTTTGCAATCTACAAATATTTGAATGAAAAGTGGCGTGTGGGTGGTAGAATTATTACCTGGTTGAGCTTTTTTGGCATCGGTATCATCTATTGGATTAATGGAACAAAACAAGAAGTTTTTCAGGCAGGTGATGCAACTATTCTTATATTGCTTCTGCCTTTGATTACATTTATTGGCTTACAGTATTTTAGATGGTGGGCTCTGAAAAGCTCAAACGCTTTGATTGAATCGCAATAATGGAGGTTTTTAATGGCTAAAAAACGCATTGGTATTTTTACGGGTGGTGGCGATGTGCCCGGATTGAACATTGCTATTAAATCTGTGGTATTGAATGCCTGCGAAGATGACTATGATGTTATCGGCATTCGTCGTGGCTGGGGTGGTTTGCTCAATTATGAAATTGGCAACCAGGAAAGCCATAATAAATACATCAGACCTTTAACCCCATTTGAGGTACGTCGTGTTGATCGCAGCGGGGGAACCTTTTTGCATACTTCACGCACAAACCCATCTCATGTTCGCCCTCGTGAGGTGCCAGAATTTTTGAAGGATTCGCCTAAGGGCAAGGTTGTCAACGAAGAAACCGGCGCTAAAGATTACACCGAGCATATCCTGGAAGTGCTTGAGCACCTGGGCATCGATTCTTTGATTACGATCGGCGGTGATGACACGCTTAGTTATTCCGTGCAACTCCATAAAGCTGGTTTCCCTGTGGTGGGTATTCCCAAAACAATGGATAACGACGTTTTGGGCACGGATTATTGCATCGGCTTCTCAACAGCGGTCACCCAAGCGGTGTCCTTGATAACCCATTTCCGCACATCGGTCGGTTCGCATGAACGCATTGGCGTTGTAGAGCTTTTTGGACGTAATTCTGGTGAAACTAGCTTGATTACGGGTTACCTGAGCTATGTTGACCGCACGATCATTTGCGAAGTGCCTTTCAACCTGGTGGACCTTAGTGAGATGCTGGCAAAAGATAAAAAGGATAGTCCATCCCATTATTCGATCTGCGTCATTTCTGAAGGTGCGGTGACGGACAGTGGTTTGATTGTCGAATCAGGTGAAGAAGACGCCTATGGGCACAAGAAATTGGGTGGTATTGGCGATTTGCTCTCTGAACAAATTAAGATTTTAACGGGCAATAACACCATGTACCAAAAGCTCGGTTACCTTCTGCGCAGTGGTCCCGCGGATATGCTTGACCGCATGGTGGCGATGAACTATGGCGCATTGGCTATGCAAATGACCAAACGTAAAGACTTTGGCAATATGGTATCCATTATGGATGGTAATTACAGTGAGGTGCCGCTTGAAATGGTAACCAGTGGCAAGCGCCAGGTGGATGTTGACCTTTACTATGATGCGGTTAATTATCGTCCAAAGATTAAAAATATTCTTGGTTTACCCATGTTCTTACACTAATCCAGGTTTGCCAAAATATAAACTGGAAGATGGCAGCAGAAGATCAAGGCATTGACAGCAAACGCTACACGCTGATACCCAGAGTGTTAGTGTTTGCTGTTAATGAGCAAGGTAAAGTACTTTTGCTAAGAGGTGCGCCAGATAAGAAAATTTGGCCAAATAAATGGAATGGGCTTGGGGGACATGTTGAACAAGGTGAGTCCATTTTGGAGGCAGCGCACCGTGAATTGCAAGAAGAAAGTGGCTTAAAAGCTGGCAGCATGCAATATTGCGGTCAGGTTGTGGTGGATACAGGCAAAAAACCTGGCATCATCTTTTTTATTTTCAAAGCCAAAAGGCTTGAAGGTACCCAGCGCGACTCAGAAGAAGGGCGTCTGGCTTGGTTTAAACAAAAAGATGCGCTGGAACTGGGCTTGGTTGAGGATCTTTATACCCTCATTCCCATTGTGATGCGTCAAAGACCCGGTGCGAAACCGTTTTGGGGGTTCTATTCCTATGATGAAAAGGGTCAATTGATGATGTCGTTCTCTCAGGGACAGTCTTAATCTTCAGCCTCAACATCAGGCGCTTCTAATTCTTCATAAGGTTTTTCAAAGAAAATCAGCTCTGTATCGCCATATTTACGGCGGTCAAACTCAACGAAGTGCATATAGCTTTGATCTGACCATTCGATGGGATTAATTTGCACAATTATTTGTCCATCATCGTCTAAAAGCTCTGGTTTTGCATCTAACAGGCGCATTGCCTTTTCCCACATATCCTTATATTGAGGAGGGGCAACATAAATGAGGTCAAAACCAAATTTGCTGGGGTTTTGCAGGTATTGAAAGGCATCTCCGCGAATGACCTTGGCTTTTTGAGTAAAACCGGTTGTCTCGAGGTTCGTTTTGATAACTTTGATGGCTTGATGGCTGGTGTCCAAAAAGATGACTTCCGCGGAGCCGCGGCTTAGTGCTTCGATGCCTACGGCACCGGTGCCACCAAAGAGGTCCAGGATGCTGATATCCTGAACTTCGTCTGCCAGAATATTGAACAGCGCTTCTTTCACCTGATCGGTAATGGGACGCGTGGAATCGCCCGGCACTGTTTTGAGCCTTTTGCCTTTGGCACTGCCTGAAACAACCCTTAATGTTGCCATTATGCCAGAACCCTTTCACGCAGGTGAGCTATGGTTCGTCTGAGACCCTCTTCGAGGCTTATTTTAGGCTCCCAGCCCAGCAAAGTTCGCGCTTTGCTGATGTCTGGCTGACGCCGACGGGGATCATCGCCCAGCCCATCAAATTCATGGTATGAGATTCCGGCGGGATTTTGAGCCAATTGGTTGATGATTAAAGCGAATTCATTAATGCTGGTTTCGCGGTCGCTGCCCAGGTTGATTGGCTGATGAACTTCACTGTGCATGAGTTTCAGGATACCTTCAAGCAGGTCATCAACATAGCAAAAACTGCGGGTTTGTGCGCCATTGCCGTAAATGGTCAAGGCTTCCTGACGCAAAGCTTGTTGGATAAAATTGGGCACAACCCGGCCATCGTCCAGTCCCATGCGAGGACCAAAGGTGTTAAAGATGCGGGCAATGCGGGTATTGATTCCATGAAAATTATGGTAAGCCATGGTGAGTGCTTCAGCGAAGCGTTTGGCTTCATCATAAACCGATCGGGGTCCGATGGGATCCACATTTCCCCAATAAGATTCGTTTTGCGGATGGACGAGTGGGTCGCCATAGATTTCACTGGTTGAGGCGAGCAAGTAACGTGCGCCATGAGCTTTGGCAACCCCTAAAGAATTCAGCGTGCCCAATGCGCCAGCCTTTAATGTTTGAATGGGTAGGTTGGGGTAGCCAAAGGGCGATGCCGGGTTGGGACTGGCAGGCGATGCAAAATGTAAAACGAAGTCTAGCTTTTGGTCAATTCGGATGAATTGTGAAGCATCTTGTTGGATGAACGAGAATTGAGGATTGTTTTTGAGGTGCGCAAGATTTTCTGGTTTGCCAGTAATAAAATTGTCAAGACCAATGACTTGATAACCTTCTTTTATAAGTTTGTCTGCCAGGTTTGAACCTAAAAAGCCAGCAGCACCAGTGAGCAAAATACGCATTTTCAACCTTTCTTTCTCGTTTAAGGTAGCTTAGAGTATAATCACTTCGCCCATAAACATCTGAATTATAGCATGGGCAAAGAACTGAGAAAAACATGACCGATACGGAAAAACTGAAACTACTTGAAGCGCTTTTGTTTAGCTCTCCTGGACTTGCCAGCCCTGAGTCCCTGGCTCAGGCGATGGGGATTAGCAAAAAAGAGTGTAGCCAACTTTTGGAAACACTTAAAACCCGCTTGGAAGAAGGGCATGGCATACGCTTACAGACAGTCCAAAACCAGTATCAATTGGTGACCGCGGCGGAATATGCAACCGTGATTGAAAACTTTTTAGGCTTAGAAGTTACTACAAGGCTCAGCCAGGCTGCATTAGAGGCATTGGCGATTGTGGCTTATAAACAACCAACCACACGTCCAGAAATTGACAGCATCCGAGGCGTGAACAGCGATGGCGTAGTGCGTAATTTGCTCACCCGCGGTTTGATTCAAGAGCTTGGTCGATCAGATGCTATCGGCCGGCCAATTCTTTATGGTGTAACACCTGAATTTTTACAACACTTCGGACTGGAAAGTCTGGAGCAATTACCCGAGCTCAATTTGGATGAGATTTTGCAAGCCAAATCTGAGAGCGGTATAGATGAACCGGAATTATTGAAAGACTAATGGCAGAAGAACGATTGCAAAAAATACTGGCAGCTGCCGGATATGGCTCTCGCCGGGCCTGCGAGCTCATTATTGAAGCCGGCAAAGTGCGTGTAAATGGCAAACTTGCCAAATTGGGTGATAAGGCTGATGCGGAAAAGGATGCCATCATGGTGGATGGAAAGCTTTTGCGGGGCGTACAGCCAAAGGTTTATATCGCCATCTACAAGCCACGCGGCTATCTATCGGATTATGATGAGAATTTCCCCCGCCCAACGGTTTTGGATTTAATTGAGGTTTCTGATCAGATTTTTCCTGTTGGACGCTTGGATTTTGATAGCGAAGGGCTGGTTTTGATGACCAATGATGGGGAATTGGCGAATAGATTAACCCATCCGCGTTATGAGCATGAAAAAGAATATGAAGTTTTGGTCAATCATATGCCTGACGAGAAACAGCTCGAAATCTGGCGACGAGGCGTGGTTTTGGAGGATGGTTATCGCACCAAACCAGCTAAAGTGGAGTTTATCAACAAAGTTCATAATGGCGCCTGGTTAAGAATTACCTTAAAGGAAGGTAAGAAGCGCCAGATTCGGGTGACCGGTTTGCGCATTGGTCTGCCAGTGAGGAAGATTAAGCGTGTGCGCATTGGAACCCTAAAATTAGGTCAACTCAAACCCAAAGAGTGGCGTTATTTGAGCGACAAAGAGGTTGACACATTAAAGCGCTACGCCGGACTGCTTAAGTAGTTATTTAGACCAAGAGTTGATGAAGCCATATCCTAGCAGATAAGGCTTTTTTCTTTGTATGGACTGTTCAATAACAGGGGAGATAGCCAAATAGCAAGCTTAAAACATCATGTTGATAACTTGCAAATGAGGGTAAGCAGAGTGCGTAATCAACTGCATACGGACACCCGGGGTAAAAAAGAGCCTTTCCAGTAGATGATGTAGAAAGGCTCTTCTTGGTGGTATGGGGTTTGATTTATTTATTTGTTAATCACGGGCAAGTAGTTGAAAAAACGTCTGCCAACTTGGGTTTTATCCCAATCGGGATCTTTTACATACATAAAGTCTGAAGGTGGGTTGGGTTGAGGCACGTTGAGCAGGTTATAACCCAGGTCGGTTTTGAAAACACCACGACAAGGACTTCCCAGATCCCCTTTAACACAAAGGTTGATAAGATTGGCAAAGCTTGGAGGCATATTTCCTGTAAGATAGTTGTGGCTGATGTCAAAGTGAATCAATTGTATAAGCTTGCCAATTTCTGTTGGTATACTCCCAGATAGAAAATTATGACTAAGATCTAATATTGCCAATCTCAACAAGTTGCCTAATTCGCTGGGTATCGTGCCACTCAACTGGTTATAATGAAGATCGAGGACTGTCAAGTTCGACAATTGGATCAGTTCGCTGGGTATCGTGCCAGTCAACTGGTTATAAGCAAGATTGAGGACTGCTACATGAGATGCAAAAACCTCGACACCATCCCAATTTCCTACTGTGTTTGTTAAGAGCTAGTTGGTATTGTCTGTCCAACCAGCGCCATTGGTGCTTTCATAAAGCGCAACCAAGGCTTCACATTCGATTCGGGGCACATCAGTTACTGTGCCACAGTCAAACGCTTGCACCTGTTCCTGGGTTCGTTTGAGGCTTTCTTCGGTGGGTGGGATGAACTCACGTTCTTGCTTGGGCGCGTCTTTCTGGTACCTAAGCCAGGGTTCTTCATAGTCTTCTAAAAATTCTTGTGGGAAATGAGGGTTTGTTTGCTCCTCTGGGATGGGTGCCTGAGCTTGAGCCAAACCAGCGTGGGCGCTGGTAAGGATTAAGCACATACAAATAATGAGTTAAAGTGCTGTTTTTTTCATAACTTCCCTTTCTTGTGGATGAATAGTAAAGTTAATTCTAGCATAGGACACCAATAAATTTGGAAAGTCGAAAAACTGATTTTCTGCTGGGATTATGGATGAGCAGGCTTCGCTTCACGAACAGTCTGCTCAGGAGTAGGTATTTGAGAGCCTGACCCAAATGCTTGGCATCTAACTTGAAAAGGGCATCCCTTTACCAAACGAAATAAGTGCTGATAAATTATTTTAGATGGTGTTTTAAAATGTGGTATGAAAAAAGGTTTTGATACCTTACGATCAAAACCTTTTTGTTCTAATAAACAACAAGAAAAACTAACCTAAAATGCTTTTAACTTGTTCAAGGTCTGATTCTGGCATTTCGCCTTCTGGATCCTCCCGGTCAAATCGACGGATAATCCGCTTTAGCTCTTTGATATCAACGATCTGAATAGGTGGATTATCGAGCACACCAAGGGTGGTTTTATCGGTTAGGATAACCAGTAGAGGCTCAATTCGAGGTTGTTTTGTGTAGGGCATGTCATGCTTGTTGAGATAATCCTGTAATCCCTGAATTTGACCAGCAAGTTCTTTCTCTGGGTTACCCAGGCTTTCTTGTCCAATAATGCGCATCATTATGCCTCTGCCTTTTTCTTTCCATTTGCCATTTACATAACTGATCATGCCAGGGGTAACAACTGGATGAAGTGCGTAAAGTTTATTTGGACCCAAAAGCAGGTAGGGAACTGGCGTTTTGTGGACATAAAAGCTGTAATCACCGCGAATAGTCTCTAAAGCTGTGTGCATGGTTTCATCGTATCTTGGTGAGCGTGAAAAACGGCTGGAATAGTACATGCTAAACTGGGTCATCACAAAGCCCACAACCAAAGCCACGTAAGACCACAAAATCAGGTTAGGTCTAAAGGCAAAAAAGAGACCTGCACCAAGAATAGCCAGACTGGCAATGGTAAGAACATTGCCTATGGTTTTATTTCGTTTGATTTTTTGTTCGTTGATGATTAATCGCATGGTATCCTCTATTTTTTGATTGCGTTTTGAAGTTCTACAAGCATGTTTGCCTCAATCGCTTTGCGGGCTTGGTCAATGGCGCTAACGATTGCATCGCTGTTTGAGCGACCATGACCTACAAAGACCAGCGCGTTGAGCCCCAGGAGTGGTGCGGCACCAATTTCATTGGGATCCAGCATGGCTCGCACTTTCTTAAAGGCAGGTTTGGCAAGCAGCCCGCCAATTTTTGTTCGTGTGCTTGCCATTAAGCTATCTTTGATGGTTTGCAAAATGAGTTTCGCGACTGCTTCAGACGCTTTTAGAAAAACGTTACCGGTAAAGCCATCGGTTACTGCCACGTCAATCTCGCCACCAAAAATTTCTTTTCCCTCAACATTTCCAACAAAACCAGGCACAGTTTTTTGCATCATTGGATTGGCGTTTTTAACCAAATCATTGCCTTTGTGGGCTTCTTCGCCGTTTGAAATGAGACCAACCCGGGGATTGGCGACATTATTCATCAAGCGCGCGTAAACCGTACCCATTTGACCAAATTGGACTAAAAATTCGGGTCTGCATTCAGCGTTTGCACCAATATCCAAAACGGTGCAAAAGCCGTTTTTTGTGGGGAAGTTGGCGCAAAGGCAAGGTCGGTTAACGCCTTTGATCAAGCCAAAAAGTTTGGTACCAAAATACATGGCCATGCCAGTATTCCCTGCAGTGACAAAAGCCTGAGCCTTGCCGTCTTTGATCAGTTGCATGCCAAGGTTCATGGTGTTGAGTTTCTTGGCACGCGCCTCACGGATATCATCATCCATAGCCAGCGCTTCTGGTGCGTGATGAATGCTGATGCGGGTTTTGTCTCCTGGCAGGGCATCTAACGCGGGTTTTAAGATGGCTTCATCGCCAACCAATGTGATGTTGATGTCCCAGGTGGCAGTGGCTTGGATGGCACCGAGCAATTCAGGTTGAGGGCGGTCATCGCTGCCCATTGCGTCTAATACAATATTTGTTTTCAATGTCACCTCTTTGGCGCGTTTGCTTGACAAGTTCCGCGCAAAGTATATAATAAACACTCCATGCGCTGGTGCTGGAATTGGCAGACAGGCTTGGTTGAGGGCCAAGTGCCGCAAGGCGTGAGGGTTCAACTCCCTCTCAGCGCATACGAAAGAGCAACATTCGTTGCTCTTTTTGTTTAATGCCTCAATTATACATAAAAACGATCAAGGAAAGGCTCGTCTGAGCCAAGTTGCCGGATTAACCGGTGTGCCTTGAATGTCGACTTCAAAATGTAAGTGTGGACCGGTTGATCGACCTGTGGTGCCGATAACGCCAATTAATTGTCCACGTTCTACCACAGCGCCTTCTTCTACCAAGATTTCCTCAAGATGCATGTAAATGGTGTAAACACCCAGTCCATGATCAATGATGATGGTGTTGCCACGGACGATTAAACCTGGCAGGGCACCAACCACTTTGCCCACAGCCGGCGCATAAACGTCGGTTCCTTTACAGTAACCCAGATCCAAACCGGTATGGTAAAAGATTTTGGGATCATCGTTGTAGGTGCGACGACTGCCAAAAGTTGAGATGACACAATCCGCATCCTGGGCAGGGGAATAAAACAAACCGTCCCAGTGTTGAACCGGCGTAACTGGCGCGAGTAAATCTCTAAATATGGCGTCTTCTGCGCGTATATTATCACCATCTAAGGTTGCCGGGTCTACTCTCAGTGGTGGATCTGTGGCGTAATTGCCCGATTTAATAACGACCAGTTGATCAAAGCGATATTCAAAGCCATCATCCCGTGTAAAGCTCATCGAAAGTGGGTAAACGCCGGGTTCGGTAAGGGCATGAATACCCACATAAGCAATTTGCTTGCCGTCTCCAATATCGGTAAATTGGGGTGAAAAATCAAGCAGCTCGGATTTAACCTGAACTTTCCCAGGGCTTTCAACGCTAAGATAATAGGTGTCACCCTGACGTAAGGGCAGGTTACCAATGCTGATTGAGCCCACACCAGGAATAGCCAAAGCGTCTAATTGTGCAACGCTGCTGGGAACGTAAAAACTATCCTGAGGGATAGCTTGATTTGCATTTTGAAGCAAGTTTCGGCGACCCAATGCCCAAGGGTTTACATTCGATTTTATAGCCAGTTCAAGAAAACTCTGCCCCTCAAGTAAAGTGTTGGGCGCCGTCGGGCTTTCTTGGTCCACATCGGTCATCAAAATTTCCCTGCCGATGAATAGCTCTGAGGGACTGGTGATGCGATTTAGACGGATAAGTTGACTAAGTTGCGCCTGGCTGCGCCGGCTAAGACTGACCAGACTTGTACCCAAGCCGACATATTCACTGCTGAGTATGCCTTGCATGCCTGCTAAACTTGGGATTTTGATTTTATCCCCAGGGTGCAGGGTGCTTTCTGGTCCAAGTTGGTTGACCGACATGATGGCTTCAAGCGTGGTATTAAATTTCGCGGCAATCCACAGGAGCGAATCGCCAGGTTTTACCACATATTCAGGATAGGTGGTTGCCTGGGCTTGCACTGGTTTACTGCTTGCACCACCCAACAGCAAGCCTGCAAAAAGTAAAAGGATTGAGAGAAGGGTAAAGGCTTTTTGAGCCCGCCCTTTAACTGACTTGGTATAATCTTTCATTGAAAATAAGTTTACCATAGGCTTGAAAGGGCGTTTTATGAAGATTACAACTTTTAACGTTAACGGCATTAGGGCGATTGTTAATAAAGAAGGTACAAATTGGATTCACGAACTGAATTCTGATGTTTTGGGATTGCAAGAGATAAAAGCCAAACCCGAACAAGTGCCTGAAGTTTTGCATGCGATTGAAGGATATCAGGTGATTTGGAACTCTGCTGAACGTCCTGGTTATAGTGGTACAGCGGTTTTTTATCGTGGCGAACCCCACGCTGTGAGCCTTGGCATAAACTATCCTATGTTTGATGCTGAAGGACGGGTTATCAGGCTTGAGTACCCCGAATTTTTCCTATATAACATTTATTTTCCCAATGGTGGTGAAGGAAATCGGCGTGTTCCTGAAAAATTGCAGTTTTATGCAAAATTACTGGAAGAGGCTGATGAAATTCACAAGAGCGGAAAAAGCATCATTATTACCGGCGATTTTAACACCGCGCACAGGGAAATTGACCTTGAACACCCTAAAGCAAACTCAAAAACGACAGGTTTCTTGCCTGAAGAACGCGCCTGGATTGACACTTACCTTGAGCACAATTTTGTAGATGCCTTCCGTCAGCTTTACCCGGATCGCGAAAAAGCTTACACATGGTGGTCTTACCGATCAGCGGCACGGTTGCGGAATGTTGGCTGGCGGCTGGACTATTTCTTGGTGAGCAAAGAACTCATGCCACGCGTGCAGGACGTAATCATCCATGACGATATTATGGGTTCTGACCATTGCCCGGTTACGATGATTTTAAAAGATTAGATCCTATAAAAGCTTAAAAAAGAACAAAGGCAGCCAATTTTGGCTGCCTTTGTGGTTCTACATCGTGTGGAGTGAGATTAGTCTTGTTCTAAACCCATTGGGTAACAACACAAAACCAAATCTTTTGCTGCCTTGAGTTCATCGGCGCGTTTGATTGGCGCGTGGTGAGGTGCGTTTTTAAGCAGCTCAGGTTGGGTTCGGGCTTCTTCAGCGATTTTGAGCATCACCTCCGCGAAGCGATCGAGTGTTTCAATCGATTCTGTCTCGGTCGGTTCGATCATTAAGGCTTCTTTTACAATCAGTGGGAAGTAGTTTGTTGGAGGATGCATGCCATAGTCGATTAAGCGCTTGGCGATGTCTAAGGCGTGAATTTCTGGCACGTCTTCCCAGAAACCTTCCAGAACAAATTCGTGCATGCAGCTGCGGTCATAAGGCAGGGTGTAGGTACCTTTTAGTTTTTCTTGCAAGTAGTTGGCGTTGAGGACTGCCTTTTCAGCAATGTCACGCAAACCTTCGGCACCCAGCATGGATATGTAGGTGTAAGCACGCACGAGCAAACCGAAGTGTCCGTGGAATGATTTGATGCGTCCAATCGTTTTGGCTGGCGTCACAAACCCATACAGCGGTGGGTTTTCTTCATCGCCTTCTTCAATGATATCCACAACCGGGTCGGGCAGGTAATCGAGCAGGCGTTCAGCTACAACCACGGGACCGGATCCGGGTCCGCCACCACCATGCGGTGTGGAAAAGGTTTTGTGGATGTTATAGTGCAAGACGTCAAAACCGATTTTGCCAGGTTGAGCGACACCCAGGATGGCGTTCATGTTGGCGCCATCGCCATAAACCAAACCGCCTGCCTGGTGGACAATCTTGATGACTTCTTCTACATTTTCATCAAAGAGTCCTAAGGTGTTGGGGTTGGTGAGCATGAGCCCCGCCAGGCGATCATCCACGAGGGATTTGAGCGCTTCGAGGTCCACATTACCGCGGGGATCCGTGGGCAGTGGAACAATCTCAAAACCGACCATGGCAGAGGTTGCCGGGTTGGTACCATGTGCGGAATCTGGGATGAGCATGCGCAGGCGTTGGAAGTCACCACGATCCTGATGATATTTTTTGATCATCAAAGCACCAACCAGCTCACCTTGCGCGCCAGCTGCGGGTTGCAAAGTGGCACCGGCAAAACCGCCAATTTCGGCTAACATTTTTTGAAGGTGATACATCAGGTAAAGGTTGCCTTGCACGGTGTCTTCTGGTTGTAAGGGATGGGTGTGTCCAAAACCAGGAATGCGCGCGGTGGCTTCGTTGATTTTGGGGTTGTATTTCATTGTACAGGAGCCTAATGGATAGAATCCTGTGTCAATGGAGTAGTTGAGCTGTGAAAGTCGGGTAAAGTGACGCACAACGCCGAGCTCTGAAATTTCTGGGAATGCCAGGTTTTGGCGCTCAAAACCTTTGGGCAAGGGAACTTCAGGCACATCAACGGCGGGCATTTTGACAGCGCGGCGGCCAGGTGAGGACATTTCAAAAATAGTAGGTTCAGTCATGATATTCCTCCTTTAAAACCGCTGCAAGGTATTCAATATCTTCGCGTGAGATTTTTTCTGTAACAGCGATCATCAGATGGTCCTTGAGCTCAGGATAATCCTGACCTAAGTCATAACCACCAAGAATGTCATGATCGCGGAGCCATTCAAGCACATCAGCAACAGGTTTTTCTGATTTGACGACAAATTCATGGAAGAAAGGCGTTTCGGGGAAAGCTAATGTGAAGCCTTCAACCTGGCCAACTTGTTCAGCCGCAAAGTGGGCTTTTTGGTAGCAGAGGTTCGAAACTTCTTTGAAGCCTTCTTTACCAAGAACGGTCATATAGATGGTTGCGGCGAGGGTCATTAAACCCTGGTTGCTACAAATGTTGGATGTAGCTTTACCACGGCGGATATGCTGTTCGCGAGCGGTAAGGGTGAGCACATAAGCGAGGTTGCCATCCACATCTTGCGTTTCTCCAACCAAACGTCCGGCAATTTTGCGCAGCAGATCATTGGTTACCGCAAAGTAACCCAGGTAAGGTCCACCGAAAGAAAGCGGAATGCCTAAAGGTTGACCTTCACCGATGACGATGTCTGCACCTAATTCACCGGGAGGTGTAAGGATGCCAAGCGCGGTGGGGTTGGTGGCAACCGCAACCAAGGTGCCATGGGCATGAGCGGCATCTATCAAGGGTTTGTAGTCAACAATTCTGCCAAAGAAGTCAGGGTATTGCACCAAAACCAAAGCGGTGTCGTTGTCAATTTGGTCGATGAGCTTTTGCAGGTCTGTTTCGATACCGGTTTCTGGTTCATCGCCAAGAATGTGAACATCATCATGGGTTTGGAAGTAAGTGCGCATGACGGCTCGGTATTGGGGGTTGACCGCGCGAGAGACAAGGAACTTATTGCGTTTTCCTCTAAAGTGGCTGTCTGCGAGGATCATGGCTTCTGCCGCGGCGGTTGCGCCATCGTAGTGAGAAGCGTTACAAACATCCATGCCGGTCAATTGGCAAATGAGGCTTTGAAACTCAAAGATTGCTTGCAAGGTGCCCTGAGAAATTTCAGGTTGGTAAGGGGTATAAGAGGTGTACCATTCGCCACGTTGCAAGATATTGTCAATGATGGCAGGGATGTAATGGTCATAAGCACCCGCGCCAAGGAAGCTAAGCAAATCCTTGGTGCTGCCGTTTGCAGAGGCAATGCTTTCCAGCTCCATGGCTGCTTCTATTTCGGTGAGCCTGGGCGCTAGATTAAGTTTAGGATAGCGGAATTTTTCGGGGATCTCGGTGAAAAGATCCTCGATTTTTTCAATTCCTATTGACTTAAGCATCACCTCCACATCTTTTTGTGTGTGGGGTGTAAACATGGCTTATCTGTCCTTGCAGTAGGCTTCGTAAGCTTCTGCGTCCATCAAGTCGTCAAGTTCGCTTTCGTCAGTGACTTGCACTTTCACCAGCCAGCCATCTTCGTAAGGAGATTTGTTGAGGGTCTCGGGCGCGTCGACAATGTCTTCGTTTACTTCGAGGACAGTTCCGCTGACGGGGAAATGAACTTCAGCTGCGGCTTTTACTGATTCGATGGTGCCGATGCTATCACCAAAGCTCACTTCGTCATCGGGATCGATTTCGAATTCAACGTAAACGACGTCGGAAAGTGCGTCTTGCGCGTAGTCAGTGATGCCAATAATGGCAACGCCATCAACGATTTTGACCCATTCATCGGTCTTTTGGTATTTGAGGTCTTGCGGATATTTCATTGTTTCTCCTT
Source organism: Anaerolineaceae bacterium UBA5404 (assembly GCA_002409625.1). Classification (GTDB taxonomy): domain Bacteria; phylum Chloroflexota; class Anaerolineae; order Anaerolineales; family Anaerolineaceae; genus Mesolinea. Next base: position 268,247 of record DHNY01000003.1, read on the forward strand.
TGATCAATGTTTGTATTCATTATTAGAATGTTGACATATTAAAACAAGAGCACACGCGGTGCTCCTGTCATCACTACTGATTTCAGAAGCTCTTAGGGTCTTGGTACCTGAGAGTTTCACCCACACGGGCTTGCCCCTTCGGTGCCCACTTAAAGTGGGACTCTTCCCGTTGAGCTGATAGTTCAATTTTAGCCATTTACAGGCTAAAGTCAAGTAGAAAGGGGTTCTATGGGCACAGATAAACCAGCATAAGCCTTGCAAAACGAAATTGGGCATGCTTCTTAAACCACTGATTGTGAATGAGATAGGTAAATCCAAACAACCAAAAACAATGACAATTCATGAGGGATGGACCAAGCAAAAAATGCCTGTTTTAAGTGGCAGTGAAAGCCTTTAGAGCTTTATCCTGGTGTGGCTGTTAAGGTTCCATTTTCAGGAAGAGATGAATGCCATTATCTTGATGCAAAGGTTTATAGCCAGGCGGCGTCCAATCACTGGAGCTGATGATGTAACGCGCTTTTAGACTTTCCGCGCCTCCAGCTGCTAAAATGTCATCCAGTTCATCCGCACGGAAATACATCATCCCCAAACCAGGTTCAAAAGACCCATAGTCAAGATATGTAAAAGCAAAGATGTCCATATAGATCGTGTTTTCCCACCGGTCTTTTGCGACGGGATTGAATGGAATATGGCTAAAAAGTTGTATTTTTGGTTTAGGTTGCAAACGGCGGTCTACTTGGTCTTTGTATAAGCGCCCGCTGATTGGGATAAAAGCAATCATTAATGCAAGCCAAATGCTGATGCTTAGTGCGGCAGCCCATTTTTTAGGTTTACTGATTGTTTGATTAGTCATCACACTTAAAACCGAGAAAAAGAGCACAGGTGTCAAGAAGCGGAAGCCTGCCAGTTCGTTAAAATCGTACAAGAACAAAATGAAGATGAGGTTAAATGCCTGGATAGTGATTTGCCCTAGCTGGAAATTTCTCTCTGTGTTGTTTAAGGTTCGAATGCGTTTAAAAAAGGAAATACTTAGAAAAGCAAACCAGAGGATGTATGTGTAATTGAAAACAAGCTCGATGGGGCTGTTATAAGCAGGTAAAAAGAATTTTATACTGCTTGAAAAGCCATGACGCAAAAAGAAAACAATTTTGTTGCTCGACTCGAGTAATTGAACATGAAACCACCATGGATATACGGCGGATGTGATCGAAACAATTATTGCGACGCTGAGGGCAATGAGGACAAACTTAAGGCTTGCCCACCACCACTTTTTAGGTTTGTCAAAAATTTCTTTGATGAAGATGGGAACCAGGAAAAATATAATAGTAACTCTAAAAAGGCTAAATATGATAACCAAAGCAATGTAAAGCTTACGATAAAATGGCTTTTCTTCTTCGTTGAGGCTCTTATAATACAGGGCGCACAAAACGATCATGCAAGCAAAAATCAGTAGCTCGATCATACTTGTAAAAATATAATATAGGAAAGGTGAAAAAGTATAAAGAAGAAGCGTTAAGAGGGCGGTTTTTTTAAGTGAGCGTGTAAGCAAATAAAAAATTAGCGTTGCAAGAGATATCAGGAGCATGTTTGTAGCCAGCATCATGACTGGTTGCGCGTTGAAGATTTTCCCAACCAGCGCATATGGCATCAGACTAAAAAATGAATGAGGACCATAATTTAGGACCTTTGCGGTGTTGTTGGCATTGTAACCAAAATAACCGGTGTTTTTTGCTGTTAAACCGTATTGGCTAATCGAAATGGCTTCCGCCCAGTAGTCGATTTCATCACTGTATATCGAAGTGTAGGCAGATAGAGGTTGACCTTTTTGCAAAAAGGGTATGCTGGCTAAGAGGAATGGCAAAAGGCACAAGAAAACTATAACTAAAGTTTGCCAAATCTTCGTTTTTTGGGGCTCTACGGTCTTATCCTGATTTGTTTTTTGCAATTTAGAATGCCTTTCTCGACTAGTTTCCCAAACTTATTAAGGGTGGTTATCCATCATTTTTTAGCGAAATCTGTGAGATTGTACTATGGATACGCCATCTTCGGGCGAGAATTAGCTTATGAACTGATGATGCCACTACCTAAAACGAGCTCGTCCTGATAAAAAACAGCGAATTGACCAGGCGTTATGTCCCTTAGCATGGTGTGCGATTGTACTTCGGCGCGGTTATCGCTGCTTAAGGTGAGGTCGCAAAGCACCGGTTTGGCTTGATAACGGATTTTGGTTTCAATTTGATGGGTGTTTTTGGGTGGCGATCCAGAAATCCAGTTAAGCTTCCGTACCGTAAACCTGGTTTCGCCAAGCTCATTTGCAGCACCAACGATGAGTGTGTTATCACTTTGTCGTTTCTCAATGACGAAGAGAGGGTGTTTGTAAGCTGGCAAGCCTTTGCGCTGACCGATGGTGTAGTTGCTTAACCCGAGGTGCTCGCCTATGACCGTTCCATCGATTAGCTGAACGGTGCCAGCGTCTTCCTGGAAGTTAAAATGGGTTTTAAGGAAGTCGCGGTAATTGGTGCCCTGTAAGAAGCAGAGATCCTGACTCTCTTCATTTTTAGGTATTCGAAGCCCGTATTCATGGGCGATTGCGCGTACATTAATCTTGTTTTGCTCTCCCAAAGGCAAAATCGTGCGGGAAAGTTCATACTGGCTAAGGCGGCTGAGCATATAGCTTTGGTCTTTTTGAGGATCCAGACCCTTATGGAGTTCGTATTTTTGAAGGTCCGTCTTAATAATCCGCGCGTAGTGGCCTGTGGCAACAAATGGCGCCCCGATCTGATCAGCATGGCGGAGCATATATTCCCACTTGATCAGGCGATTACAATCAAGGCATGGGCTGGGGGTTTCGCCAGCATAATAACTTTGAGCGAAATCCTGAATAACTTTTTGATGAAATTCTTTTTGGATGTCTTTGGTGGTCAGAGGAATGTTGAGCTGTGATGCCAGTTCTTTGGCTTTTTCAGCTCCTTTTTCATAGCCAGCACAGGTGATGAGGTAGAGACCTTCAACATCAAATGCCATTTGTTGGAGCAATAGAGCAGCCACAGCGCTGTCAACGCCGCCACTAAGCCCGAGTACAACTTTGTTTGACATGCTTTAATCATACCAAAAAAGCGTGTTGTTTTTTGGTGCGGGTATGGATTCTAAAACCTTATTTGTTTAGGAATTTGCCGGCTTCTTCGACGTAATCCAAAGATTGATGGCGGAAATAGGTGTTGTACAGGTCCGCATAGGTGCCACCTTTCTCAAGAAGGGCTTCGTGGTTGCCTTCTTCGATGATGCCGCCATGGTCGAGCACAATAATGCGATCGGCAGACTTAACGGTGGAAAGACGATGCGCAATGAGCACACTGGTGGATTGAGCCAGGATGAGATTGAGCGCGTGTTGAATTTGGGCTTCTGTAAAGGGGTCAATGCTAGCCGTGGCTTCGTCGAGTATAAAAATGGCAGGTTTTCTTGCCAAAACACGCATTAATGCGACCAATTGGCGTTGACCCATAGAAATTTTTGCGCCACGTTCGCCTACATTGGTGTCTAAGCCATTGCTAAGCGTTTCGAGCCATTCGCCATTACCAATTTGGTAGGCAATTCGCAAAATTTCTTCTCTGCTGATGTCAGGTTGGGCAAAGCGGATATTTTCTTCCACTGTGCCCTCAAACAAGAAAGGCACCTGGGTAACAACACCCATTTGACCACGCAAACTATCAATATCATAGTCACGAATGTTTGTACCATCGATGAGGATTTGCCCATTTTGGAACTCATAAAACCGAGAGATGAGCCGGGCGACGGATGATTTTCCGGCACCGGTGTGCCCAACAATCGCCAGGTTCTCACCTGGTTGGATGTGTAAGTCGAAATCTCTGAGCACTTCGGCACCTACACCATATTGGAAAGTGACCTTTTCGAAGACAATGTCGCCATGTAAATCTTTGGCTTCAAGTGTGTTGGTTTGAAAAACCGTGTGTTCAGCATCAATAAGGGCAAAAATGCGCTCGGCAGCAGCAAAACCGGTTTGGACTTGTGCCCAATAAGAAGTCATGCTGAGAATGGGCATCAGAAAACGATCACTCGAGAGCAAAACCAGATACCAGGCACCGGCTGTAATTAAGCCTTGGGTGACAGACAAAGCACCAAAATAAACCAACAGAGCGATGCTGATACCACTAAGCGTGCGCATGGTTGGAAAAACGATTGACAACACAAACCCGCGTTTGATGTTGACGTCATAGGACGTTTTATTCGACTTTTGGAAGTCTTGATAAATGCTTTCTTCTTGCCTAAAGTTCTTGGCAACTGAGATGCCACTAATGGTTTCTTTGACGGTGGCGTTTACATTGGCCATAGCGCGCATGCCCCGCGTGGTTACCCGCCTTGCGACATTGCGATAGGCTGATACGATGCCAATGACCAAAGGAATGAAGATGAAAAGCATGAGCGCCAAACGCCATTCGGTGCGCAGCAGAATGACTCCGACGACAATAGATTGCATAACCGACCCTAAAACGTTCATGGTAAGACGCATCAAGGTGATGAAATCCTCGGTGTCTCCGGTTATGCGCGAAACAATGCGCCCGGAGCTGAGCGTATCATGGAAAGCAAGGTCTTGTTCCATTGAAGCTGCAAAAGCATCTGTGGCGAGCGTGCGATAGATGTCTGCATTGACGCGTGCCATGAGGCGTTGTTGGATATGGAAGAAGACGTAACCCAATACTTCCAAGAGGATGACCGCGCCAACCAGAATAGCGAGCATTCGGTCATCGGGTTGCATCGCGGAGCCTTCATCCAAGACTTTTGAGACCAACAGGTATGGTATTGAGCCAGTGAAACCTTGTAAAACAACCACAATGGCTACAAAAATGAGTTTAATCCGATGCGCTTTAAAGTAGCTTAAGATGCGCTGAATGAGTACTTTATTAGAATATTGGCGATCGTATGCTTCTGCAGAGAGTCCGTGATAAAAGCCCATTAGTCTTGTTTACCCTCCGAGAAAATTCTGCGATAAGACCGTGAACTTTTCATGAGTTCAGTATGGGTTCCAATTTCAGATATCTTTCCTTTGCGCAAGACCACAATCAGGTCCGCCCAGCGAATTTGGGAAAGACGATGGGTGACAATAAAGGTTGTGCGACCTTGGGCCGCGGTCATGATGGCTTTTTGGATTTCATCTTCTGTTTGGCTATCGATGGCACTGGTTGAATCGTCGAGGATGAGGATACGCGGATCGGTTAAAAAGGCACGCGCGAGAGCGATGCGTTGGCGTTGGCCACCTGAAAGCGTGGCACCTCGCTCACCGATAACCGTATCGTAGCCATCTTCCAGTTCAGCAATAAAATCAGCTGCTTGTGCTTTTCGGGCAGCTTCTTCGATTTCTTCCTGGCTGGCATTAGGCTTGCCAAAGGCGATATTTTCAGCGATTGTTTTTGAGAAAAGGAATATATCCTGTTCGATGATGGATATCTGACCTCGTAGGGTGTCCAGTCGCCAATCTTTGAGGTTGACGCCATCGATGAAGATGTTTCCATGTTGGGGGTCGTAAGTGCGATTGATGAGGCGAATGAGGCTGGTTTTACCAGAGCCGGTTTGCCCGACCACGGCGATTGTTTGGCCGGCTTTGGCTTCAAATGCAATATTTTCAAGGTTCATTACCTTGTTATCATAAGAAAAGCTGACGTCTTCAAACCGCACATTGCCTTCAATTCTATTCGCGTAGCCATTTTCGTTTTGGTCGAGATTGTTTTCAGCATTCATAACGTTGAGCAATCTTCTGGCGCTGGCGAGGCCTGATGAAATACGCGAGTATGCCATAACAGAAGTGTTGGTGGGGAAACCCAACATGGTGAGTGAACTGAAGTAAGAAATGACATTTCCGAGGGTGATATCGCCAGTGCGAGCCAAATAAAGCGCGTGTAAGAGCCCAAAGCCCATTGCTAAGGACATAAAGAGTAAGGGTAAAAAGCGCGCTTCAATATCACCTTGCCTTACCGAAGCATCTCTAAAGGTCTTGATATTGGCACGGAAAAGATCAATTTCGGCTTTTTCTTGGGCGGCTGCTTTGACTGTTTCGATGCCATCCATGTCTTCGGCGATGCGGCTGTTCATCACACCAAAACTGCTTCGAACCTTACGGGTAACGGGTTGAAGAATTCTGAGATAATGGGCAATTGCAATGGCATAGGCGACAATAAATGCGACAGGGGTTAGCAATAGTGCCGGATGGATGCGCCAACCGATGACCACAGGAATGAACAGGAAGTTTAGCGAGCCAAAGACCATATTGATGCCAGGACTAAACACGTAGTTCACTTCGCGGATGTCGTTGCTGGCACGCGCCATGAGGTCACCAACGCTTTGTAAAGCGTGAAAAGTCATCGATTTGCCAAGCAGGCTGGTGTAAAACTCGTCGCGCGTGTCTCTTTCGATGCGTTGCGCGGTTACTTCAAAACCAAAGTTGCGCTGAAATTGGAGAAAACCACGCACTATTTGCGAAATAGCAACTATGGCGGCAGCCTGAAGAAAGATTTGTTTCGTGCTAACACCACTGGTTAAGGCTTCGAAGACGTTTCCAAATTGCACGGCGGGGATGCCTGCCAGGGCTGCGTTTCCAATTGCACCAATGGAGGCAACCAGGAAAATGAACCAGTGATGTTTAACATGGGAAAAAATCCACTTCGCTGGGCTGGAGCGGTTGGTTTTATATTTAAAAGGAATGTTGAATTCACTGGCGCTGTTCATGGTCATTTCCGTGCTAGTTAGACCATTGTATCTTAAGGGGTCTTATGATTGTAGGATTTATACATATATAGCTAAAAAAACCTTCGTGGATTTGAAGGTTTTATTTTAGTGGGTCAGCTTGAACTTTTGTGCTTTACGTTAACTTAGAATCCTAATTAAAAAAATGTTGAATGTCCGTTAAGTACCAGAGATCCATTAGGAAGCACCACAGTCATCGCTACCTTTACCATTATTATTTATTGAAGGAGTCGTAAGTGTTGTTGTTTGAGTGTATGTTGAGCCAGGTTTATTCGTTTGTGTGAATGGCTTCAATACCTGAGTAAGTTCAAATAGATG
>DHNY01000005.1 GCA_002409625.1 Anaerolineaceae bacterium UBA5404
AACAATATTCGTCCCCATCGTGCACTAGACAATCTCTCTCCCAGGAAGTATATTGAAAGATATCACCTGGAGTTGATACCAATACTGTCTCACATGTATTGAACCCATTCAAGAATTACCATAAGTTGAACGATTGTGATAAGATAGTTGATGCGTAAACTGTTTTACAATAGTAATGTAGAGGTAACTATGACTAAACACTTAAATGTCACGCCTGACTGGGTAAAAAACGCCGTTTTTTATCAAATATTCCCAGATCGGTTTGCCTGGAGCTCTAAGGTTGAAAAACCCAGCAACTTCGAAACCTGGGATTCCCCACCCACCGTACACGGTTTCAAGGGTGGCGACTTGGTTGGCGTGCTCGAAAAACTCGACTATCTTGAAGATCTTGGCATCACTGCTATTTACTTCAACCCCATCTTCCAATCCGCCAGCAACCACCGCTATCACACCCATGACTATTACCAGGTTGATCCGCTTTTAGGCGGCAACGAGGCTTTCAAAACACTCGTTGAGGAAGCCCACAAACGTGGCATAAAAGTCGTTCTGGATGGCGTTTTTAACCACGCCAGTCGAGGTTTTTTCCAATTTAACCACATCCTAGAAACCGGCAAGGATTCGCCTTATGTGGATTGGTTCCACGTTTTCGGCTACCCTTTGCACGCTTATGAAGGAAAGCCCAATTACGCCTGTTGGTGGGATTTACCAGCCTTACCCAAACTCAACACAGATAATCCTCAGGTGCGCAAATACATCCTGGATGTTGCCAAATACTGGATCGAACAAGGCGCGGATGGCTGGCGTTTGGATGTGCCCTTTGAAATCGACGATGACGACTTTTGGCGAGAATTCCGCGATGTGGTAAAAACCGCCAACCCCGAAGCCTACATCGTGGGCGAGATTCCCAGTGAGGCGCAACGCTGGATGGCTGGAGACCAATTTGACGCGGTAATGAATTACCAAATCACTCAAGCCGCATTGGGTTTCTTTGGCGGAAAACAAATCGATTTCGCCCTTGCCAGTGGCATGATGGGACTGGGCGAAGCCAAACGCTACACCGCCGAATATTTTGCCAAACGTACTGAAGAGCTTTTGCAAATCTATCCCTATGAATTTGCTTTAGCCCAAATGAACCTGCTGGACAGCCACGATATGCCCCGCTTTTTAAGCCTGGTGAGCGGTAACGTGAAGCGTTTATACCTGGCATATCTCTTTTTGTTCACCTACCCCGGCGCGCCAACCATCTATTATGGCGATGAAATTGGCTTAACCGGTGGACGTGATCCGGAATGTCGCAAGAGCTTCCCATGGGATGAAGGCGAGTGGAATACCGACCTGCGGGATAAAATCAAAGCCTTGGTACACTTGCGCAATCATAAAGCCGCTTTGCGCACTGGCGCCTACAAAGTTATCTACGCGCATGATGGAGTCCTTGCCTATATTCGCCAAAACGATGAAGAAACGGTCTTAATCGTTCTAAACGCGAACGAAACACCCCAAACGTTAACCATTCCAACCGCTGACTATTTTAAGGTTGGCACAAAGCTACAAAGCCAACTTTCTGACCACGCCTTTGTGGTTACTGAGAATGGTTTAGAAGATATAAAGCTCAATTGCCTGTGTGGAATAATACTGGCTTAGCTTGAACTTTCCTGGCCTGCGACCGCAAGCTTTTTATCTTCCTCAAAATCCTCGGAACAAAATCCGGGCGATTTTGGGGAAGATTTTCATTAAATATCCAAAGATGAATAATGCCCCAAAGGCGTAGGCCGCGCCAAACAAAAAACCAAACACAACATCTGAAAGATAATGCACCTTCAAAGCCACCCTGGAATAGCCCACGAGCAATGCCCAAAGCCCAAACAAAAGCACAGCCCACCATGGCAAAAAGCGCGCCACGACGACCACAATGGCAGCCGCGCGTGCCGCGTGTCCGGATGGAAAGGAATGAGGATCATTGACACGATAAACCTGACCCCATTCGCCCTCTGGTCTTTTGCGCTTAAATAAAAACTTGACCAAGAAAACCATAAACGCCAGGGTGCCGGTTACGAAGGCGATAGTCACCGCCAGCTCTTTTCCACTGCCACCAGCCAATGCCCACAGCAATGCCAAACCCAGCATCCAGTACCATGAATCACAACTGTGGCTAATAACCTTAATGAATTCTTCAAAAAGTTTGGGAGGGTTTTCCAGCGCTACACGAGACGAGAGACGTTCATCCCACTTCAAAATGGTTTGATACAACTTGCTCATAATGCCCTGGCGTTTCGAATAACAAAGAAAGCAATCACCGAAAATGCCAATATAACCATCAAAAAGGCTAAATAGCCGTCGCTTTTAGCGGTTGTATCTTCCAATGTAAAACGACCGTCTTTTCGCTTAACATCCAATACCGGTGCACCCAAAACAGCATAGACCGTTCCCGCCAAAAAGCCTCCCAGATGTCCCCACAAATCGATGGCGGAATTTGGCACAATCGAAATCGTAAAGTTAAGCAATAAAATAAAAGCTATTTGCGTTAGCATGCCTCGCGTGCGTTCACCAAAAATCTTTCGGTTCTTGAAAATAAACACAGCATGCGCGCCAATAAGCCCAAAAATAGCCGTTGAAGCCCCAACTGAAGCAGCTGGTGAAAAAGCAAATGAAAGCACGTTGCCACCAAAAGCACCGACCAAATAGAGCATCGTGAATCGACCGTGTCCAAACAACATCTCCACTTGTCTGCCCAATATCCACAGCGCGTACATATTGAAACCAATATGAATGATGCCGCCATGCACAAGTACGGGGGTAAAAAAGCGCCACAATTCACCAGAAATAATGGCTGAATTTACTTTTGCCAGAAATGCCAAAACAAAATCAGCTTTAAATTGAAATTTCACAAAATTTTGCGCCAAAAACACAAGGATTGTCGCTCCAAAAATCAGGTAAGTAACAATCGGTTTCACGGCTGGGGCTTTAACCCAAATTTGTTGCGCGCCTGGCGGCAGGTTTTGTGGCTGTCCGGGTTGATCCAATGGCGGTGTGTCCTTGGGTTCATGAGGTCCAGCACCGGGCTTATTTGGTTCTGGGGGCATGTTTTGCCAATCCTGCTGGGCAGGATTGCGATTTTCTTCATTATTTGTCATAAATCTACCTTGCGGGGATTGGTACGCATGTGCTCTGTTTGGATAATGGCTTGAATATCACAAATCGTGTTTTCAAGATGGTTTTGAGAATTAACCACCAAATAGTCAAACTGTTCAATAAGCGCGTATTCCTTTTCCGCAGTTTCAATGCGCAGTTGCAGTTCATCCGGCGTTTCACTGCGGCGGTCGATCAGTCTTTGAAGCCATTCTTCCTTACTCGCAGCAGTCAGAAAAATGAGCAAAGCATCCGGGCACAGCTTTCGAATGGTCATGGCGCCTTGAACATCCAAGCGCATAATCACATCCTTGCCAGTTGCGAAAGCCTCGCGCACCTGCGATTTTGGGATACCTTTGTAATCAGAATAGACTTTGGCATATTCCAAAAGCTCGTCGGCTTTAATATGATCCTCGAACTCTTCTTTGGTCACAAAAAAGTAATCAACCCCATGGGTCTCTTCGGCACGCGGTTTTCGACTGGTCATCGTGACCACAAAGTGCGTATCAGGTGTGTTTTTTCGCAAAAGCCCAACTACGGCATCTTTTCCAATACCGCTTGGTCCGGAAATAACAATCAACAAGGGGTTACGTTTTGGGGCACCGAAGATAAGGGAGCTTTTTGTCATGGTCTTCTCTTTTTTCATTTTTGTTCATTATATCGAACTATGGCACGATTTTCAGCAGGTCAGCGAAACTGCACACCTTTTGAATTGTATCAATAAATTTTTTCAAGTGTGGCTGACTATAACGCAGCGCCCGAACGGCAGGCCCAACCGGGTCTTCACCTGAGGCACCTCCACCAGGCGTGTCACTATAAGAGCCATAAAAGGCAAAAAACGCTTGGTTAATCTTGCGAATGCGGTACCCCTCTTCCCAAAACAGCTTCTGTCGCTGGTTCATGTAAGCTTCAGCCGCTTCAATTTGTCCTTTCGACAAAAGGCGATCAACATGCAAACGGGTCTGGTGCATTTCTTTGCGATAATCAAAGCCAAACAAATCCATCTCTTCAATCGTAGGTACCCAGGCGCTTCTCCTTGGTGGATAAAAACCGGTTACAATGCGTTTTGGGTAAAAAGTCTGGATCAAAGCCCGCCCAATTTCTTTTCCAGAAAGCGTGGCTGTTGTCTCATTAATCGTGCGCATTTCATAGTTTTGGAAATAGCGAATGCCTAAAGGTCTTAAACTGAGATAATTGTGGATCCATTCATGCGCAACCGTCTCAGTCAACCAATTGATGTTATTGCTGCGCATCACCATGGTCGGATACACGCCAACCCCGCCTACTTCTTCAATGAGGGCAGAAAAGTGATGTTTTGAAAAAATAATCTCTTCCAGTTCAAACTTTTCCAAATCAGTCATGCCTGGTTCAAGGCTGATTCCAAGCAAGGTCTTGATTTCATCCCGAGGCGAAACGATTAGATTCAAAGGCAAATCAGACACCTGATAAAGCACAGGTGGAATCAGCTGTCCGGCAACACCAAATCCCATAGCCAGCAGGCTGCGTTCAGTTTGGTTTTGGATAATCGCTTCTGTGGGACCTGCCATAGCATTTAAACGTTCGTTGGCAATCAACAGGGCTTCATTCGCTTTTAGGGTTTCATTGCTTTGCTGCCCTAAACGATTGATGAGATCCGCGAGTTCATTTTCTTTTTGTTCTACTAAACCGACCTGGGCAAAATAGGCTTCTGCCAGCATCGTTTGTTGTTCATCATTCAGAAATTTTTCAGCTTTCAATGACGCAGAAACCGCTTTATTGAATAATGCCCCCAAGGTCCATGAACTGTAGCCAAAGCGCATGCCGTCTGCCAAGGCACGCGTTGCATCGATCGGCTCCACAGCCAAATGGTTTGAGCCACGAGTGCCAAAAACCAGTAATGCCCCTAAAAACAACCACAAAAACGTCTTAATCCATGTGTGCTTTTTGCCCTGCTCTGCCATGGGTTCATTTTACTAGTTTAGACCTAATCCTGCACTCTGATGCAGTAACTTTGCCACATTCCAATTAAACCTTATAATAATGCCGTGGCAAAAAGCCATTAAAGGAAACTTATGAAAGAATCAAACCATTTAAAAATTATCGCCATTCTCGTCATCGTACTGCTTGCTTTGGTCCTGTTGTGCTGTGTCAGCTTTTTCGTATTTTTCTCAAAATTTTCGCATCTCGCGATTGAACAGTCCATAACGAATATAGTACCCATAAATGCCACAAGCCAGGTTCAAGAAACACCGCAGGCCCAAATCCATACGCCCATGCCGCAATCGCTGGATTTAGATCAAGCCGCTGAGCAAACCTGGCTGACTTTAAACCAAGCCCACATTCCTGAAGGTGATCCAATTGACCTTGCAGAGCGTTTGGGCGGCAAACAAAATGTGCCCGAAACACTGATTGATACAGAAGCACCCCATGCTGTTGGCGCAAAAAAATCCTTTTGGATTATGGACACAGACACCGCCAATGCTTATTCCATCGATGCAACCTTGCATTATGTTGGTGACCATATTTATTTTTGGGTTCAGGATAAAGTTAAATTCCGTCAAAATTCCCTGGAATCGCTTGGCAACATCATAGACAAGGACATTGTCCCCACTAACCGAGCATTTTTTGGCACGGAATGGAACCCGGGGGTTGATGGCGACGAGCGCTTTTACGTCCTTTATGCAAAAGGTATTGGACGGACTGTCGCGGGCTATTATTCCTCTTCAGACGAAGTCCACCCTGACGCTCACCCATTTTCCAACGCGCATGAAATGTTTTTGCTCAGCGCGGATAACGTGCGGCTTGAGGACAGTTACATTCTGGGCACTATTGCCCATGAATACCAACACATGATCCACTGGTATTTGGACAAGAACGAAGAAGCCTGGGTAAATGAAGGCTTTTCTATGCTCGCCGAACAAGTAAACGGTTATGACGCAGGTGGTTTTGACTGGAACTACATGCAAAAACCCGATATGCAACTTAACACCTGGGATGAAAGCGGCGCGGATAACAGCGCGCATTATGGCGCCAGCTATCTTTTTATGTCTTATTATCTTGATCGTTTTGGCGAAGAAGCCACCAGAGCGCTTGTCGCGCACAAAGAAAATGGCTTTGCGGCAATGGATGAAGTTTCAAAAGAGCTCGGTTTAATCAATCCTGACTCTGGAGAGCCATACACTGGAGTTGAAATCTTCGCAGATTGGACAGTTGCCAACCTTTTACAAAATACCGGCATTCAAGACAAACGCTATGACTACCAAAGTTATTCGCCATATAGCCTAAAAATAACTGAAAATATCCACAGCTGTCCGGAATCAATCAATCGCGATGTGCATCAATTTGGTGCCGATTATATAGAAGTACTCTGCGACAAGGTCAACGAAATGACTGTCCAGGGTGAAGCTTACAGCAAGATTTTGCCTTTTGACAAACCGTTCTCCGGCGATTATTTTTGGTGGTCCAACGCCGGCGATGAAAGCAACATGAGCCTGCAACAGGAATTTGATTTTACCGATGTAAGCGGCGAAAACATGTTCACCTTTTGGATGTGGCACGATATCGAAAGAGATTATGACTACGTTTATCTGACTGCTTCAACAGATGGTGAAAACTGGACGATGCTTCACGATAATTTCTGCGACAGTAACAACAGCTCTGGCAACAACTATGGCTGTGGATGGACTGGGAAAAGCATGGATTGGCGACTTGCCTTTGTGGACCTAAGCCAATTCAATGGGCAAAAAGTTACCTTGCGCTTCGATTATGTAACCGACGCCGCAGTCCATGGCGATGGGTTGGCTTTGGATAATTTCCGCATCGACGCCATTAATTATGTTTCCGACCTTGAAGAAGATGGTGGCGGTTGGGTTGGCGAAGGATTTGTGAGAATTCAAAACGTTCTACCCCAAAAATATGTTGTCAGTCTTCTTCGTTATGGTGATACAACAGTAGTTGAACATCATTTTGTTAATGGCAATGAGCCATTGACCATTCAGCTTGAAAAAAGTCCAAACGAAGAAAAAATTATCATAATCGTGAGTGGTGCAACAATCGGCACCCGCCAGAAAGCAGATTATAAAATACAGTTTAAGGAATAAAAAGAATAAGGATAACAAAAAAGGCAGCATGGATAGCTGCCTTTTTTAATTTTTGTGTTTTAGATGCTTGCTACCGCATCGATCAATTCATCGTAAATTGTGAAGTAAGGCAAAATGCCAATCAAGTCCATTGAATCACGGACATTTTCTTGCAAATTTACCAGTATAAGATCGGCTTTGTGTGCGTTCTTCAATTCCTTTTGCACGCGAATAATCGCCCACCAACCTGCGCTGGAGACAAAGTCAACACCCTGCATATCGATGATGATTGATTTTTCTGTGCCAGTTAAGTCCATAAGGCGTTTTTCAACTTCCTGTGCGGAGGCACTGTCAATACGACCATTGGCCTTGATGACGAAACAGCGTTTGTATTCAGTAATCATAAATTCCATTAATCCCTCGATTCCACTAGTTGATTTGATCGATGTGCCTATTATAACATCATTATTATGATAACCCAAGAATTGTGCAAGTTTATTAACAAGATTCAAATTTCAAAATAACCTTTGCCTCAAGTATAATCTGAAGCTATGAAATATCATATATGGACTATTGGCTGCCAAATGAATGTGGCAGATTCAGAGCGGCTCAGTCGAGCACTCGAAAAACTCAACTATCAGGAAACCAACCTCGTTGATGAAGCAGATCTCATCGTGCTCAATACCTGTGTTGTAAGGCAAAGCGCGGAAGACAAAGCCCTAGGCAGACTTAACTCCCTAAAACCACTCAAGGCTGCCAACCCTAACCTGATTATCGCGCTGATGGGATGCCTGGTGGGCATCAAAGGAAATCCCGCCATGGAGAAGCGCTACCCCTGGGTAGATGCTTTTGCCGCGCCTTCTGACCCTGAATCCATTTTGCGTGCGGTGCATGAAAAACATTCGCCTGTTTTTCAGCCTCTTTCAGACCTCAATGAGGAAAACATTGAGGACCTCTTGCGCGAGGAATTTGGCATACACGCCGGCAGTTTGCACTCAGTTTCTGAAAATTTGCCCATTGTGCTTGGTTGTTCCCATGCCTGCGCCTATTGCATCATTCCCCACAAACGAGGCAAAGAGCGCAGCCGCGACCCTCAACGCATCCTTGAAGAAGCCAAAACCATGGTCGCGCGTGGTGCCAAGGAAATCGTCCTGCTTGGCCAAATTGTGGACCGCTATGGGCTGGATCGTGATGACGGGGTGCATTTGGCGCAACTTTTAGCCATGGTCAACGATATCGATGGGCTTGAGCGCATTCGGTTTTTAACTTCGCATCCCAATTATATGAGCGACGATTTGATTAAAGCCGTGGCAAGCCTCCCTAAGGTCATGCCCCATATTGAACTCCCTATCCAAGCCGGCGATGATGAAGTGCTCAAAGCGATGCGCCGGGGTTACACAAACGCCCAATACCGTGACATCATTGCCCACATCCGCGACTTGATGCCCGAGGTTTCCATTGGCACAGATATTATTGTGGGTTTTCCTGGCGAATCCGAAGCCGCCTTTGAAGAAACCTACAAACTCCTTGCCGACCTCAAAATGGATGTTGCCCATCTGGCGCGCTATTCACCCCGCCCAGGCACTTACTCGGAACGTTTGTTGGGAGATGACGTGCCTGAAGAAGAGAAAATGCGCCGCTTTAGAGAGCTTGAAAAACTCCAAAAGCAAATTGTGGGAGACATCAATAAACGCTTCCTAAATCAACGCATTCCTGTGCTTTTCGAAGGTCGCGCCAAAGGCAAATGGCGAGGCAGAAGCCCTCACAACCGCTTGGTTTTCGTGGAATCAACAGAAAATCTGCTGGGGCAAGTTCGCGATGTTCACATTGACTGGACCGGACCTTGGTCCTTGCTGGGAAGCCTGGTCTAAAATCCAGACTTAATTACCAAAGTTTTTATCAGGATATTCGCAAATGTCTTCAACGGGGCATTCGCGACAATTTGGTTTGCGCGCGTGGCAAAAGTCGCGCCCAAGGCTGATGATATTGAGGTGCAATGGACCAAAGCTTTCCGGGCGATTGCTGGTAAGAAACCATTTGTGTGCGTTTTCGATGGACATTTTTTCAGGTCGCAAGCCCAAGCGTCCCGACACACGGTAAACGTGCGTGTCCACAGGAAAGGCTGGCATATCCAATGAAAACACCATCACAATCGAAGCCGTTTTCATGCCAACACCTTTCATTTGGGTGAGCCAGTCCATGGTTTCTTGCGGACTGCGCTCCTTGAGCCAATCCAAATCGATTTCACCGTGTTCATCGCTAATGAACCGCAAAGCCGCTTGAATGTTTGGAACTTTTTGATTTGCCAAACCTGCCACGCGGATTACTTGCATAAGCTCTTCTGGATCCACGTCGCGCACAGCCTCCCAACTTGAAAAAGTTTGCTTCAAGTTGTCAAAAGCTTTATCGCGATTGATATCATTAGTGTTTTGTGAAAGGATTGTACAAACAAGCTCATCAACCGCTGGTAAAAACTCGTGCCATTCTGGAATACCATAAAAAGCATCCAAACGTGCTTCAACCCGGTCGAGCCGGTCTTGGTAATACGGGTTTATGCTTAGCATCTTAATTAAAAACGATGGGCGTGTTTATTCTCAACTCGCCAATTTCAAGCCCTCGCCAATTATGCAAAATGGGCACATTAAAACGGGCAAAGGTTTCCGATTGCATTTCTTTTTCAAAGCCTAAGGCGCTCAGAATGGCAACCGTCAGCGCCGCAGTCGCACGACGGGTTGGATCTCCGTCCGAGAATTTCATTGTGATGCCCACACCTTTTGGAAAATCTGCCAGCACACCTGGCATGATGCCAATCATCTGGTAACCTTCAGCGCCGCCTTTAGAGAATGCCTTACCAGCCATAATCTCCATCAAAAGCGTGTCTAATTGCGCAGGTCCAGCCACCATCATCGGGAAAGCACGCATTGCCTTGGTGGCTGCATTGGCACCCTTGGCTTGCATCTCACTTAAGTTGCTTGGGTCTGCCAATTTTGCGGTTGCATGGGCAAAAGCACGCAAGCTCATCGCAAACACCGGTGCGCTGCATCCGTCGGTGCCAATAATCAGGCTCTCAGCAGGCACTTCACAATATTCGGCAACTTTCTTTAAAATGCCTTGTTGCACAGGGTGGTCCATCTCAAGATAATGATCCAAAGGAGCCTCGAGCATTTTCGCCATCGCCAGCATACCGCTATGTTTACCTGAACAATTGTGGCGATATGGTGTGGGTTCTTCTCCACGCACACGCATCGCAAAACTGGTTTCTTTATCTGACGGCCAATGAAAACCGCACTGCAAATCCTCTTCTTTTAGCCCAACTTTTGCATGAATGCTTTTAATCACCCGCACATGCTCATCTGTGCCGGTATGAGAAGCACACATGATGGCTACTTCTTCATCATTCAATCCATAATGTTCTGGTCCACCAGCTTCTAAAAATGGCAAAACCTGAAAAGGCTTCATCGAGCTGCGCGGGTAAGTGACCAAATCGGGGTCGCCACCGGATGCCAAAAGCTTTCCATCAGCATCCACGACCGCAAAAGCGCCAAAATGATGAGACTCAACCGTCCCGCCTCTGGTAAAAGTAATCAAAGCGTCATAACCCTTAATCATTTTCCGTACCTGCTTTCTGACTGTTATTTTGCTCATACCAGGTTTTAATGCCCCAGCGTAAACGATTGTAGTAACGTTCATCCTCGCGCATGAGGGGATTAAAATGCTTCATGATATCTGGAATTTTTAGCAACCAAGCCTCAAGTTCAGCGCCTTCTGCAATTAATTGGTCAAAGGCGTTTTTGATAAAGCCAATCACTTTGCACCATTCACGCACGTCATCCTGGCTGACGATGCCATCGCGGGTGGATACAATTTGGTAACCGCGATAATCTTTCCCTGCCAATAGCTTCATTTCCTGAACCCAAACTTCAGGATTAGAAAAACCGAGATAAGGAGGTTGGTCAATCATCACAGAATCACCCACAAAAATAATTTTCTGTTGGGGGATTTCAACCCAGATGCCGGCATAGTTCACGCCAGGGCGATGTTTTAAATGGATTTCATATTCTTCCTGGTTCAAAACCATTGCCTCTTCAAAAGTAATCTCGGGCGGTAAAAGTCGCGCCACGTTGCCGGTTGGATCGTAGGATTCTGTGTGGATGATTTGTTCATCCTGACCTTTAACATTGGTCACTTTCATACGTCCCGGCACCACCGTATTTGCGTGGGCAATCAAAGTGCAATCGCTACCTTTAGAGCTGAGCAAGCGATCATAGTGGGTATCCAGCATAATCAAATAACGGGCATCTCCAGAAACCATACGGCTTGTTGCCCCGCGCCAAGACTTTATTTCGTCCTGCCGAAAAGGATAATCGATGAGTGTGGTTGATGTCGCAGAACGGATAATACCCGTTACCATACCCAGGGAATTCTGTTCAATGAAAATGTTAGGAGCAATTTCCTGCATGAAGAACCTCCAAAAAGATCTATCGCTCTGATTATAGCTAATCGCGCTTGCTTAATCTATTTGAACACTCAGCAAACAACGCGGCGGTCCATCGGGCGCGGTTTTTGCGTTCAGATCCATACCAAAATAAGGCGACGGGTCAAGCGTGTTTGAGAAAACGCTCTCGTTTAAATAATGGCCTTGTCCATCATCTTTTACGATTGAAAGATGCAAATGCACGCCAACCGGGCGCTTGGGGTTGCCGGAATAATCGCCTTGAAAACCCAAAACCTGGCCCTGCGTTACGGGCACATCTTTAGCCCCGGGTGGGAACATCTTATCAATCAGGCCATTACCCTTTCGGTCTGCCATGTGGGTCATATAAACCCATATTTGGCGGTCAGGCTGGAGTGGGTCTTGTGGCACACGCAGAATTAAGCTGGACTTCCAGCCCTCTTCACGGCTAACAAACCCGTCATATGGCGCATAAACCGGCATATGAGCAACTTCCACACCACCAAAAATATCAATACCTTGATGTTTTTTGCCCAACTTAAACACATCACCATAATAATAGCCAATAAAACCACCACTCGGGATAATGAAAGGTGCATTGGGACATTGCAAGCCTGCAGGTGTGGTCCATTCCTTGTGAGCCATGGGTTCTTTGATAAAAGCCCAAACGTTGGCATTACGTCCATGCAAATAAGTCCAGGCTACCCAGGCAGCAAAAGCCAGAAGAATTACCACAAAAGCTATCACAAGTCCTCTTTGTACTTTTTTACTCATCATTTTAACCATTGCTCCAGTCAAAATATCATTTTTTCTAAGTCTGCTTATTATAGCGCAAGGCTGTTTTTTCTCAAAAATTGTCTTTTTTTTCAAAGCCAGGGTTTAGGAACAAATCTTGCATGTTTATCGTTGTATATAAAGATAATGTGATATCAACAAAAGGAGAAACCATGAAAAAACACAGAGTTTTCACCTTGCTTTTAGCGCTTGCCTTGCTTGTGCCTGCCCTTTTTGGCGTAAGTAGGGTTTTTGCAGCGAATCCAAGTTTTACCATTGGCGATATTGTCGCCAATCAAAGCGTTACCATCCTCATTAAAGACGCGCCAAAAAATCGTGATTTCGTCGTTCGGATGGGCGAATATGACACAAAAGCCATCAACGGTATTGAAGCCGGACAGTTTCACACGGGTGAAGGTGGCAATCTGCAGGCAACCATTGAGATCCCAGAGGCACTTAAAGGACGTGCGCAAATCGCCATTCGTATGGATAGCCTCACCGGTGGTTGGTACTATTACAACTGGTTTTGGAACATGAAAGAAGGCGGAACCTGGCCAGAGCCATCTCAGCCGACCAAAACCACGCCTCAAGCACCTCAGATCACCCCGACACCTAACAAAACGCCCACAAAAGTTGTGCCCTTGATTTTCATCAAATCTGCCGAGTCCAGCAAATCCGTCACCATTACCGGCATCAATTTCCCCAAAAATGAAGAGATGAAAGCCTTTATGGGTGAAATGTTCAGCAAAGGCATTGATGGAGTCGAGGTGGGTCTTTTTACCACCAGCGATACCGGCACATTTGAGATGACCTTTGAGATACCTGCTGAGCTTGTGGACCACGAGCGGGTTGCCATTCGCGTGGCAAGCGTTCCATACACCTGGTACGCCTACAACTGGTTCTGGAACAAAGCCGGAGGTATTGTGGTTACCCAACCGCCATCCCAGGTAGTGCTACCCGTTGTAACTGAACCTGCCAAAAAGCACCCCTTAATTTCCATTGTTCAGGTTGAAGCAGGCAAAACTGTTACGATAAAAGCTGACAATCTGCCAGCCAACACCGAATTCACCATCCTACTTGGAAAAATGTACACCAAAGCTGTTAATGGAACTGCCGTGGCAACCTTTGACTCTGGCGAAAACACCAGCGCGCAACTTACCGTTGACATTCCTGCTGCACTGGCAAATGAAGACCTCATCGCCATCCGCATTCAAAGTAAATCCCGCGGATTTGCCTATAACTGGTTCTTGAACAAATAGCTATCAACCTCAAACTAAGTATAAGCCGGCGCATGCCGGCTTTTTTAGTTTTTCTACACAGGCTAACTCTCTCCGCCTTACATTGGTATAATCAGCGTTTGAACAAAGAAAGCGCTCAAACCATGCCAAGAAACAAAAGCAAATTTTTATTGACAATCAAAAGCATCTCATTATTATTGATTGCGCTAAGCCTCATAACAGCGTGCACAAATCAAACCCTCCCCACACCGGTTCCAACGGACCCATTGCCATCTGCCACCACTTTGCAAACCACACCCACCCAAATTCCGCCTACGCCAAGTCCAGAACCAACACCCGAACCCAGCCCTGAACCCACACTCGAACCCAGCCCAACAGCAATGAGCTTTCAGGGGCAGGTTAGCCTCAACAAAACCAATCTCAATCAAGTTGAGCTCCTGTCTATGCTCGGAGATGGCGTCGTTAGAGATTTGGCATGGTCGCCTGATGGCAAAAACCTGGCGCTTTGCACCATGTTGGGCGTGGACATTTTCAGCATCAGTCCCTTTGAGAAATCGCATCAACTCAACCAATCCATTCCTTGTAAAGCGATTGATTGGAGCCAGGATAATCAATATTTAGCCATTGCCATACCAGAAGGTGACATTCAGCTTTGGGATGTTAATCAATGGTCCCTATTAAACACACTCAAAAGTCATTTTGATGATATTCATGACATTGCCTTGTCTCCATCTGGCAAAAAGCTCGCCATTGGCAGCAACCAAGGCAGCATTAAAATCATGAAACTTAATTCAACCGCAAGCAATGAAGAAGACCTTCTTATCTCCTCACATGTCTATGGTAAAGTTTTGGTCGCTTGGTCGCCTGATGAACAAAACCTTATTTCTGCCAATGAAGATGGTCGTCTTGTGGTTTGGGACGCACAAAGCGGTGAACTAATCATCCTTTTGGATGGTCATGACGCGCCGATAGATGGCATGGCGTGGTCACCCGATGGCAAAACGCTGGCTTCGAGCAGTCAGGATTATCAAATAAAACTTTGGGATATCCAGGAAAAATCTGCCAGCCATGCCTTCGCAGGAACCGGTCCGCTCGTCTGGAACTCTGACAAGGATGTCCTGTATTTCAATCATGAAGGCACGTTATCCAGCCAAGCCATCATCGAAGACAGCCAAGCCAAAGCATTGACGGATAAGCCAGTTTTCGCCATCTTGCTGAGACCTTCGCCTGATGACAAACAACTCGCGCTGATTAACGAACATGGTTCCTTGCTTATTCTCAACAGTCAAACCGGCAAAACAGAAGAAGTCTACACGCAGTACAGTCTCCCCATCACCGATATCGCCAGCTCTCCTGACGGCAGTCAATACGCCAGTTTAAGCGCTGATGGCAGCCTTAGCCTTTGGGACACAAAAACCGGAGAGCAAATCCACCGTTTGGATGGCATGGCAATTTCAGCCACACAACTTGCATGGTCGCCCGATGGCAAATTCCTTGCGTTTGAAGGCGACTATGGTCAATTGCGCCTCTTTGAACTTGAAAGTCAAACCCTTGTGCATGACCTTAAACCAGAATTTCCCGCAAACATTGGTAGCATCGCATGGTCGGCAGACAGCCAATTCTTGAGCATTGGGCAAACCAGTGGTGACATTTCCCTCTGGGATGTAAAAACAGCCACCGAAATTCATGTTTTCCAAACCCATGCCGATACGGTTGGTGCGCTTGCCTGGCATCCACAAACAGATCAATTTACAGCCGGCGATGACCTGGGCATCTTACGCGTTTGGGAACCCTCAGGAAGGCGGGTTTTAAAACGGCTCGAAAGCCATGCCGCGAGCATCTTCGATATAGCCTACGCGCCAGACGCCAGCCTGCTTGCCACTGCCAGCGCGGACGGGTTTATCTTCTTGTGGGATGTCCAAAGCATGGAAATCTTACATAAGCTGGATGCCTCAGGTTGCCAGGTCAACCGAATCGCATGGGCAGAGTCTGGCGACTTTTTAGCCAGCGTTGACTCCTGTGGAAACCTCAGGATTTGGGACCCTCAAAGCGGACAGGCTTTACATATCCTCAAAGACAATGACAAGCCACTCTATGGACTGTCACTTACAGCCAACGGTCAAACCATCCTCACCAGCGGTTTGGATGGTGTTATTCGCGTTTGGGGTATCCGCTAAAGAAGAAGCTTAGCGTTTCACCATAAACGTAAACATGGTATTATTTTTAGAACAATGCAAATCAATAACAAAATCACGATTATCGAAGGTCCAACACCTGAGTTTGAACCAATCAACCAAGAGCAAGGTTTTAATATTCCGCATCCTTGGGCACTCGGTGTTTTGGAAGGTCCAAACTATTACCACACCGCATTCACCGCTCTGCGCACATTTAACAGCCAGATGCTCCTCGAACGATGCGAAACGGCTTGGGCAGCTGATGTCCCAATGTATTTGGTCTATCGTGACCCCATTGGCCTTCAGGTTGAAACCCAAATCCTCGCCGCCAGAGCATTGGAAGTTGAAGAAGGTGAATTGATTCAGCTTTGGGTGCGCAATGGACTCGATTCCAAAAAATCAGATATCCCTGCCATCCCACCCTACCGGGATGATGAGGACGAATAAAAAACTTAGCACATGACTAACACTGGAAAAACAGGTAAAGAAAAACACCCAATCGGGTGTTTTTTATACCCCAGGAGGGAATCGAACCCCCAATCCAGGCGTTAGGAGTGCCTTGCTCTATCCATTGAGCCACTGGGGCATTAGCTGATTTAGTATATCACTTTAGGGAAGATATTCCCATGGATTAACGGAAGCACCATTACGGCGAATCTCAAAGTGCAGGTGGGGTCCGGTTGAGTTTCCGGTCGTGCCACCAGTGCCAATTACCGCGCCCTGGCTCACACTCGCGCCACAGCTAACATTAATACTGTTGAGATGCTCATACAAGGTTTGGAAGCCATTACCATGGTCAATCACCACAAAGTTACCGTAGCCACCATCCAACCAACCCGCATAAACCACCACACCACTATCGGCAGCAAAAATTTGAGACCCCAATCCGGCACCGATATCAATCGCCCTGTGCCCAGGTCCATAGTTGTTACCGGAAATAAAACGCACCGCGGATGGCCAAATAAAATAGCCTGTGCCGATGTAACCTTGCCCAATATTCCCGCACGAGCCCGGACCTGAAAAACCACTTTTGCGCGAGCCATCACCGTCAACAAGCACAGCCGCATAGGTAACCTCGGTAAGCGCGCGGTTACCACCAGGCACCATCACAATGGTTCCCGGTTTAATTTCAGGATTGCTCAAATCAAGATTGTTTCCAATAAACAAAAGGATATCTTCAACCTTGGCGCCGTATTTAGACGCAACCGATTCAATCGTGTCGCGACTGGTCCACTTATGCAAAATGCCATCGGTTGGCGGGATGGTAAGTACCTGATTAGGCTTTAAGTTGTCTGATTTATCCTGCAAGATGTCATAGTTGGCATACAAGATGGATTCAACACTTACACCATGGCTTTCAGCAATACCCCAAACAGAATCGCCATTTGCCACGGTATATTCAATGGGCTCGGTGCGAAATTCGGTATTGAGTTCGGTGTCGGTTTTTGGTTTTCTAAAAAAGCCGGCATTCACCGCTTTAGCTTCAAAAGGCGGCAAGGCTGCGATAACTTCTTCTTTCAATTCTACGGGTTCATGATGGGCAACTGGTTGGTATTTTTGCATGGATCGCGCGATGGTTTGTTGCCAAAAAGCAAACACCACTATTGCCGCGCAAAGCACAATGGCTACTAGCCAGGCAATAAAACCAAGCAAGTGAGGATTAACAGGCTGTTTTGCCTGCTTTGGGCTTTCTTCCAGTACTTCTTCCATACCCTGATTATACTAGATTACATATCTGTCAAAGTTTGAAGGAATTCAAAGTTTGTCTTTGTTTTTTCCATTTTTTGCAAAATAGCTTCGGTCGCAACGGCTGTATCCATACCCGCGCCTTGAGGCGGATTTGAAACCATCTGCAAGTACATTCGGCGCATAAGCCATACGCGTTGCAAGGTTTCCTCGTCGAGCAAAAGTTCCTCGCGTCGGGTGGATGATTTTTCGATATCAATGGCAGGGAAGATGCGTCTTTCTTGCAGTCGCCGTGAGAGATGCATTTCCATGTTACCGGTACCCTTGAACTCTTCATAAACCACATCATCCAAGCGCGAGCCGGTATCCACCATGGCAGTGGCAATAATCGTCAGGCTGCCGCCATCTTCCAGGTTACGCGCGGCACCATAAAAGCGTTTGGGCGGGTAAAGCGCGGATGGGTCCATACCACCAGACAAGGTTCTACCGCTGGGGTTAACCACCATGTTATAAGCGCGTGCCAAACGGGTCAGTGAGTCCATCAAAATGACCACATCATGCCCAATTTCAACCAATCGTTTTGCGCGATCAAGTGAGACCTCGGCCATGCGAACGTGTGAGGTGGTTGGTTCGTCAAATGTGCTGGCGATAACCTCTGCCTCAACGGATCGATCCATGTCTGTAACTTCTTCAGGGCGTTCACCGATGAGTGACATAATTTGGCGCACTTCGGGATGATTGCTGGCAATGGCGTTAGCTATTTCTTTCAAAATGCTCGTCTTACCAGCCTTAGGTGGTGAAACGATCATCGCGCGTTGCCCACCACCAATGGGTGCAACCAAGTTGATCATGCGGGTAGCCAGGCTGGTTGATGAGTATTCCAAATTGAGTAACTTATCCGGGAAAATTGGCGTGAGGTTTTCAAATCGAGGACGCCGACGGGCTTCATCTGGCGTTAAACCATTTATCGATTCGACTTTTAACAAGCCGTGGTGTCGTTCTGACTCTCTGGGAGGTCTGACCATGCCGATAACCAAATCCCCTGGTCTAAGGTCATATCGGCGTAATTGGGCTTGTGATACGTAAACATCATCCGCACCGATGCGATAGTTTGCGCGCAAAAAACCAATGCCTTCGTTCATGACCTCTAACACGCCGCCACGCACTTCAAGCCCTTCCTCTTCACCAAGCCTTTTGGCAATTTGGAAAATAAGCCCTTCACGTTTGAGCCTCTTTGGGTCAACAACATTTAAATCAGTAGCAACTTTGCGCAATTGCTTGATTGGCATTTTTTCTAGTTCAAAAACATCCATAACTCTTACCTTTCATTGAAAGACAACCCCTTAACGCATTTCAACCATGCGTCAATAATTAACCATTGATTAAATTTTTAAGGATAAAAACCATATATTAATAAGGGATCACCTTTGGTTGGATTGATTGTTTAGTGTGCTGTAAAGTGGTTGATTACAGAGAAAATTATATCATTATCTAAGCATGTTGCAAGTTTTTTTGCATATTTAGACATAAGTCTAATGAGAATTAATACATTTTTTATTAAGATTTGGACCTTTTGAATCGTTTTTCACTACTAACTCTCAAAAACAATGCTCTTTAATAGGATTATAATAACCGCATGCGTACGAGAAGATCGCTTCTTCAATGGATTGCCGCAGGCATGATTTTGATTGCCAGTTTTCTGGCAATCCTGCAACTCACCCGCTACTCACGGGTACGTGCAAACTTCCCAACCGGCCTCAAAATTGCGGGTATTCCTGTTGGCGGATTGAACTATGAGCTGGCGTCAGATCGATTGGTCAAGGTTTA
Organism: Anaerolineaceae bacterium UBA5404; assembly: GCA_002409625.1. Lineage (GTDB taxonomy): Bacteria > Chloroflexota > Anaerolineae > Anaerolineales > Anaerolineaceae > Mesolinea. Next base: position 19,337 of record DHNY01000005.1, read on the forward strand.
CATGTCACCCATCGAGATGGAATATGGCGAAAACCGCATCCAGGTGAGACCTGCAACCCTGGGGTTTGAACTCAGGCTACAAAACATGCTTGCTGCCGCAGATAAGCAGCGCACCGGCGAATCTTTTTGGTCTGGGTTTTGGAAATACCTGTGGAACCGACCAGTAACTTCAAAAGATATTCCTTTGCAATCTCATTTTGACAAAAACCGTCTGCAAGCCTATCTTGAAACAGAAATCGCCTCGCGCTATAACGAATTCGCCGAACCGCCCATGCCTGCACCTGGTGAAAGCTACTTCTATCCAGGTAAACAAGGCACCGCGATTAATTACAGCACGACCATCGATCGCATTATACAAACGCTCAACTCACCCGACAATCGCACCGTTAAACTCGATGTCATCCAAAGCTCAGCAGCCAAACCTGGTGTCGATTTGTTGGACATCATGCTAAAAAGCATCATTGATGAATCCCTTTTTGATGGCTGGGTTGAGCTCTATATGAAAGATTTGCAAACAGGCACAGTACTGCATTTTACCCACTCAAAAACAGCTGAAGAGGATTTGCCAGTCGATATCGCCTATTCGGCATGGAGTACGATTAAAATCCCCGTATTGCTCACCGCTTTCAAATATCTCCAGGAACCTTACGATCCAGTTGTCCTGGCTCAAATTGAAGAAATGGTTGAGCAAAGCGACAATGAGTCCACAGACTTTATAGGCAGAACGGTTATCGAACAGAACCTGGGTCCCTTGCGCGTCTCCGAGGACATGGATCTCTTGGGCTTGGAAAACACCTTTTGGTCCGGCTTTTTTGCATTGGGATCACCTTTGCTCATCGAATTCACCACGCCTGCAAATCAAAACAAAAACTACGACACCGACCCTGACCGTTTCGCCCAAACCACACCACAGGATTTAGGTTTGCTCCTGGAAGAAATCTACTACTGTGCCAAAGACTACGGTGGCGCTATTCCACTTGCTTTTGATGGCGAAATCACCCAGTACGAATGCGAACTCATGGTGGGTTACCTCGCTAAAAACAGAATCGCCGTATTTTTACAAGGCGGTGTGCCACCGGAAATTCAAGTGGCTCACAAACATGGCTGGGCTGTGGAATATAAAGACGGCTACATGCACACCATGGGCGATGCGGGTATCTTTTACACTCCGGGTGGCGATTACATTATCTCCGTGTTTATCTTCCATCCCGTGCAAGCCATTTTTGATGTGGTCAACCCACTGGTTACCGGATTGTCTTCTGCGGTTTACAACTATTTTAATCTTGAATAAGCCTGGCTTTCAGGTATAATAGCCAAACTTGCCCGCGTAGCTCAATGGATAGAGTACCTGACTTCGAATCAGATGGTTGGGGGTTCGAGTCCCTCCGCGGGTATTTTATTTTTAACCGGATAAGAGGCAAAAAATCAGCTGTCTTTTGGCAATGTACCAAACACAAGATCCCAAAACCAGGTGGTTACACCATAGCGCGCGTCATGCGTCTTAAAATGATGCGCCATATGATGCCGCCGCAAGGCTTGGGCATATTTTCCTTTTAAACTGAAATGGTGCAAAACGTAATGCGTCATATCGTACAAGACATAACCAAGCAAAAATCCTGCAAACATCCCATCCACAAGATACCAGGCACCAATCAACTTGCCCACAAGCAACCAAAACAAGCCATAAAACAAAGCTGCCAATGGAATGCTCAAAACAGGTGGCATAACCAGGCGCGTCTTCACCCTGGGTTCATCATGGTGTACGCCGTGCATCAGGAATAAGAACCGGTCCATACGTGGTGTGGTCTTTTTTGGCTTAAAGTGAAACATAAAGCGATGGAGTGCGTATTCCACAAAAGGCCAAATCAAAAGCCCAATTGCAAAAGAAATCAGCACCATCCACCAAGTTTTCTCGCTATTAGCCTGGATGCTTCGCCACACAAAAAAGCCAATAACCGGTAAAAAGATGACCAGCACAGCTATTGGGCTGATATGCGTAAAAAACTCCATAAAATCAGAGTCAAACAGCCTGACGCCTTTTTCGTCTTTGATTTTTGTTTTAACTTCGCTCATCGTCGTTCCTTCTTTAGCTAAAAAACCAATCACAACCATTAATAAAACACCAATTGAATAGCTTAATTGTAATCGCAAAAAACCGGATTACAGCAGATTGGCATAGATTGTGCAAGATTAGAGATAAGCAACTGACAAGCGCAATCAACGCGGGGTCAGGTATGCTTAATGCTATAATTTAAGGAAATAAATCAGGAGTTTTCATGGCCAAGCGCCCAGCCAGCAAATCAAAAGCAAAATCAAGCACCAAAGCAAAGTCAGGTTCTAAGAAGCGTTCATCAAAAAAACAATCCGAAGGTTTTCAATTCGACTTTTCTAAAGAGAAACTGATTGAAATCAGCGGTATTGCCTTGCTGGTCTTCGGTTTTATCAGCCTGGTGATGACCTTTTTTGCAAAAGAAGGCACTTTCTTTGCAAAATGGCCAGATTACCTGCTTAAACAAACGGGGATTTTCTCCTATGTCGTCCCCGTGGTGCTCATTTTGGCAGGTGCCTGGTTTTTGTTATCGCGTTTTGAGCAATTTCCGTTGGTCACTTTTCCCAGAGTGTTCGGTGCCACAGCGCTCACTTTCAACCTGATGACCTGGTTCCAGCTTTTTCATGCGCCAAACCCTCAGCAAACCATAGCGCTAAAAGGTGGAGGAAAAGTTGGCCAAGCCATTTATGCCTGGTTCCACAATGGATTGGGCACACCTGGCACCGTTATCATGCTCATTGCCTGGTTGCTGATTGCCTTGATGCTCCTGGTCAATCTTTCTCTGCCGGCTTTACTGGCATGGCTGGTTTTAGGGCTTAAAAACAGTCGAACAAAGTTTGCAGACTTTATCCGCAACCTAGCCGAAGCCCAAAAACAAAAGCAGATGCACCGCGAGCAACTCCAAAAGGTTTTGGATGAAGAACCCCATCAAGCGCCATTACCATTGGATCAGCCACAAAAAGAAATAAAACCAAGCGCCCTGCCCGCCAAACCCAGCCCCGAAACCAGGCAGGACAAACCCACAGCTGATGGGCAAAAAGTTTGGATTCTGCCAGAACCCGAAGATATCCTCAACCCAGCTACGCGGACTTCAATCAGCGAGGAAAGTGACGAAGACCGTGCCCGAGTGATTGAAGAGACTTTGCGCTCATTCAACGCGCCAGGCTCCGTGGTTGAAATCAGACGCGGACCAGCCATCACCATGTTTGGCGTAGAGCCAGATTATGTTGAGACCCGTAGTGGCAAAACCCGTGTGCGGGTAAGCAACATCACCCGCCTCGCTGACGACCTTGCTATGGCGCTCAAGGCCTCGCGCATCCGCATTCAAGCCCCTGTGCCCGGCAAAGGCTACATCGGCATCGAGGTGCCCAATAGCCAAACCTCGCTTGTTTCCATGCTTGAAATTTTCCAAAGCACCGCTTTTCAATCCGAAACCTCAGCTTTACGCTTTGTTTTGGGCAAGGATGTCACCGGTTTGCCTTTTACCTCTGACCTAAGCAAAATGCCCCACTTGCTCATCGCTGGCACAACCGGCTCTGGTAAGTCGGTTTGTGTCAACGCTATTTTAGCTGGCTATTTGCTCACCCTTTCGCCAGATCAGTTACGCTTGATGCTTGTTGACCCTAAACGGGTTGAGCTCACCGGATACAATGGCATTCCGCACCTTTTAGCGCCGGTCATCACCGAAGCAGATAAAGTGGTTAGCGCCTTGCAACGCATGATGCGAGAAATGGATTTGCGCTACCAGGTTTTCTCGGCGCATGGCGTGCGAAACATTGAAGAATACAACCAGCAAGCCCGCGCTGAGGGCAAAAAAGAGCTTCATTACATCCTGGTGGTGATTGATGAACTTGCGGACCTGATGATGCTCGCCCCGGACGAAACCGAGCGCTCACTCATCCGCCTGGCTCAGCTTGCCAGGGCAACAGGCATTCACTTGATTATCGCCACGCAACGTCCTTCGGCAGATATCCTGACCGGCTTAATTAAGGCGAACTTCCCCGCTCGGATTGCTTTTGCGGTCGCTTCTGGCGTTGACAGTCGCGTTATCCTCGACCAACCCGGCGCTGAACGCCTCCTTGGGCGTGGTGACATGCTCTTCCAACCACCTGACGCGCCTGAGCCGATTCGCTTGCAAGGCACTTTTGTCTCCGATGAAGAAATCAACCGGCTGACTGATTTTTGGCGCGCGCAAAGCCTGCAAGCTGACGCGCCAGAAAGACCCGACCTAATGACCGCGGGAGCCAGCCCACATGCGCCCCTTATTGACGATCATCAATGGCATATTGAAGCTCCAGACCCGGATGCCGATCCCATTGAAGGTGAAGTTATTGCAATGATTCGCAAAGAAGGGCGTGCCTCCATCTCGATGCTGCAACGTAAATTCCGCATTGGCTACACGCGCTCTGCCCGAATCATCGAAAAACTGGAAGCTGATGGCATCATTGGTCCTCCCAGCACCAGTGGGACACGTGAAGTGCTTGATTACGGACAATACCCACCCATAAACCAGGATTAGTCTTCGTCAATTTCATTGCCTCATGTATAATTGGCAAGATGAATTTAACGAATCACGAACCAAGATCTTTTAACGAAGACGCCAGTCAGAGTGATGAAGTTGTCTATTCTTCAAACCCTTTGATTGCCTTAGTTCAAAAGCTCTGGAGCGTTCGCTTTATCCGCTTTTTAGCCATTGGTGTTTTGAACACGCTTTTTGGTTACGTGCTTTATGCTTTTTTAGTTTTTATCGGCATCGATTATGTATGGGCAAGGGTGCTTGCAATTATCATTGGTATCATTTTCAACTTCTTCACCACAGGGCGCATCGTATTCAACAACAAAGACAACTGGCTTATCATTCGCTTTGTTCTGGTTTACGCTGTGACCATGAGCCTGGACGTTTTAGTTTTAAAGCGCTTGGTTAGTAATATGAACCTTAATGAGTACCTTGCCGGTGCCATCATTACGATACCAATTGCAATGCTTTCATTTTTACTCAATTCTATTTTCACTTTTCAAACAATCAAACTTTTTAAAAAAGCTCCAAAGGACTTATCATGACCGAAACCTCTGCAAAACCAACGCAAAAAATCAGCAGCATTAGCGCCATTTTTCCCGCCTACAATGACGCCGGCACCATTCCAAGCATGGTTCTGACCGCATTAATCGCTTTGCGCCAGGTTACGGATGATTATGAAGTAATTGTTACTAATGATGGCAGCAAGGATGCTACCGGCGCGGTTTTGGCTGAACTGGCGTCCCGTTTTCCAGAGCTCAAAGTCATCACCCATGAAACCAACAAAGGCTACGGCTGTGCTTTACGCAGCGGTTTTGGCGCGGCAACAAAAGATTGGATTTTTTACACCGACGGCGATGCCCAATACAACGCCCTTGAAATGCCTAAGCTGGTTGAAGCGCTCAGGGATGATGTTGATGTGGTCAATGGCTATAAAATCAGCCGCAATGATACCTGGTACCGCATTTTAATTGGCAGAATTTATCATCACATTGTCAAGATTGCCTTTGGCTTTAAACTCCGCGATGTTGATTGTGATTTCAGGCTTATCAGACGGGATATTTTTGACAACATCCCGCTTGAAAGCCATACCGGCACCATTTGCCTGGAAATGGTCAAAAAATTCCAGGATGCTGGTTACACTTTTGCTGAGGTGCCAGTCAACCACTACCACAGGTCTTATGGCAAATCACAGTTTTTCAGGCCAAAACACCTTTGGACAACCTTCAAGCACCTTTCTCAGCTTTGGTGGAAACTTGTGGTCAAAAAAGAGCACCTTCAAGAAAAACCTAAAAGCTAAAGTACAATTAGCCTATGAACATCTCGACCTTCAACAACAAAAAAGTGCTCATCACCGGCGGTTTAGGCTTCATCGGGTCTAACCTTGCCATTCAGCTCATTGAAGCCGGCGCAAAAGTTACTTTGGTAGACAGCCTGATTCCCACCTATGGCGGCAACCTCTTCAACATCGAACCGGTAAAATACCGCGCAAGAATAAATATCTCAGATGTTCGTGATCCTCATGCCATGAAACATCTGGTTGCGGGACAAGATTACCTCTTTAACCTTGCCGGACAAACCAGCCACCTTGACTCGATGGAAGCACCAGAAACCGACCTCAACATCAACGTGCTCGCCCAGCTACACATTTTGGAAGCCTGTCGTCATCACAACCCAGATGTGCGCTTGGTTTTTGCCAGTACCCGCCAAATTTACGGCAAACCGCTCCAAATTCCGGTTGATGAAAGCCATCCCCTAAACCCTGTGGATGTAAACGGCATCAACAAACTCGCCGGCGAGCAGTATCACCGCCTTTATTACGATGTTTACGGCATTCGCTCAAGCATTTTGCGTTTGACCAATACTTATGGTCCACGCATGCGCATTAAGGACGCTCGCCAAACTTTTCTGGGCATTTGGATCAGGCGGTTGCTTGAGGGTTTGCCCATGCAAATCTTTGGTGATGGCAACCAAGTGCGCGACTATAACTATGTTGAGGATGTCGTTGACGCGCTTTTAATAACCGCCCTTTCTGATAATTCTTACGGGCAAGTTTACAACCTGGGCTCAGAAGAAGACCTGTCGCTTTCTAAAACCGCGCAAATTATGACCGAGATTCATGATGGCAGTTTTGAATATGTGCCATTCCCATCTTCCCGTAAATCCATTGATATAGGTGACTACCAGGGAAGTTTTGAGAAAATCAAATCTCAACTTGGTTGGTTGCCAAGAACCTCTTTCCGTGATGGCATGCGTGAAACCATCGCTTACTACAAACAATACTTGGAAAAATATCTGTAATATGAACAAAAAGCTCATCCCCGTTGCTGATCCGCATGCAAATTACCTAAGCCACAAAGCCACCATTGATTCTGCCATTCAAAAAGTGCTTGATAGTGGCTGGTATATCTTAGGCTCGGTCACGCGGGAATTTGAGCAAAATTTTGCCCAATTTATTGGCGTAAAACATTGTATCGGCGTCAATTCAGGCACAGACGCCATCGTTTTAGCCTTGCGCGCTTTAGACATTGGCGCGGGTGATGAGGTCATTACCGTTTCATTAACCGCAGTGGCAACCGTTGCCGCAATTGAGCTTGTGGGCGCCACACCAGTATTATGTGATATCGACCCAGAAACGCGCTGCATCGATCCTGCCAAAATTGAAGCATTGATTACTGAAAAAACCAAGGCTATTTTGCCGGTGCACCTTTACGGGCATCCAGCGGATATGAGCGCTTTAAAAGCAATCGCCGAACGCCATCAGCTTTACCTAATGGAAGATTGCGCCCAGGCACACGGTGCCCAGATCAACCAGCAAATGGTGGGCAGTTTTGGCGATGTTTCTTGCTTTAGCTTTTACCCAACCAAAAACCTCGGAGCCATTGGTGATGGTGGTGCCGTGTGCACCACTGACGATGCCCTGGCAGACAAGCTACGCTGGCTCCGCGAATATGGTTGGAAAGAGCGTTATATTAGTTCCTTTCAGGGCATGAACACCCGACTGGATGAAATCCAAGCCACCATTCTGAACGCAAAATTGGCTTATTTCGAAGAGGAAACCCTTAAAAGAATAGCCATCGCCGAAATCTATCATCAAGAGCTAGCCGATCTCGAATTGGTCTTACCAAGCGTCAAACCTGATTGTCGTCATGTCTATCATCTTTACGTTATTGAAACAGAGCGACGTGACCAGCTGCAAAGTTATCTCCGCGAACAGGCTATTGCCAGCGCCATTCATTACCCCCAAGCGGTTCATCAGCAACCAGCCTATCTCAATCGCCTGCCTGGATCCGACCAGCTTTCTACCACGGATGCGCTTATCCCCAGGATTCTCAGCTTACCCATGTATCCGGAGTTAAAGGCGGATGATCAGGCACGCGTTATCGAAGCAATTCGGGCTTTTTTCCTGCGATAAACATTAGCTTTAAATCAAAAATCACTTTATCAACCTCAATTCAAGTCCCACGCGTGAAATTTATCGTTTCTACTTGCATGAATTGAATGATGCATCTATAATAAAACCAAATTAATTTAATTGGAGCTATTTTCTAATGTCAGAAAACGACGCAGTAAGTGTGCAAGGGTCTCAATCGACCGAGAACCCTGAAGTTAACCCAGCCGATGAGGCTACTATCGATCCCCAAACCGGTGCAATTCAAGAACCTGTTGAAGAGAAAACTGAGCTTTCCATGGAAGACCTTATGGAACAACTCAACGACGATGTTTTTAGCATTGATTTGCCAAAAGCAGGAGAGATCCGCGATGGTATCATCGCCAGTATCTCTGAGGGTCAGATTTTAGTCAGTGTCGGAGCCAAATCAGAAGGTATCATCACCGGCAAAGAATACGAAGCCATTCCTGAAGATTTCTTAAATTCTTTGGAAGTTGGCAAAGCTATTCCTGTTTATGTCATCACCCCTGAAGATTCAAGTGGCAATCTCATCCTCTCATTCATCCGTGCAGTTGAAGAACAAAGCTGGAATGATGCTGAAGAGCTGATGAAATCAGGCGAGTCATTCGACTCTAAAATTGTTGGTTACAACAAAGGTGGCCTGTTAGTTATGCTTTCCACTATTCGTGGCTTTATCCCTGCTTCACAGCTGAGCTTTAGCCGCCGATTGGGCATGACTGGTGATACACCCGAAGCAAAATATAAAGAAATGATTGGCCAGGACATCACTGTTTGCGTCATTGAAGTTGAACGTGATCGCCATCGCCTCATTCTCAGCGAGCGCGCAGCCAGCCCTGAAACCCGTGACCAAATTCGCGATATGATCCTGGAAGACCTCCAGGAAGGCGACATCCGCAAAGGACGCATTACCAGCATTGCTGATTTTGGCGCTTTTGTTAACATTGGTGGTGCGGATGGCTTAGTTCACCTCTCAGAAATCACGTATGACCACATCAACCACCCCAACGAAAAACTTGAGGTTGGTAAAGAAGTTAAAGTCAAAGTGATTAGTGTCGACCGTGATCGACGCCGCATCGGTCTCTCTATTCGCGCTTTAGAGCAAGACCCCTGGATTGAGCACGTCAAGGAATTGAGCGTTGGCCAATTGGTTGAAGCCGAAATCACCCGCCTGACCAGCTTTGGTGCTTTTGCCAAACTGATGGTTCCTGGTGATCTCGAAGGTCTTATCCACATCTCTGAAATTTCAGACCGCCGTGTGGACCACCCCAAAGCTGTTGTCAAATCTGGCGATCAGGTAACCTTGCGCATCCTCAAGATTGACGAAGAAGACCATCGCATCGGTTTGAGCCTGCGCCGTGTTGACTCAGCTGCCTATGCTGACCTCGACTGGAAAACCCTCGCCGCTGATTTTGATCTGACTGGTGATGACGAAGGTGAAACCCTGGCAACCATCGTTGGTGAAGAACCCGTGGCAGAAGCAGAAGAACTTGCCGAAGCTGTTGAAGAAAAAGCAGCAGAAGCTGTTGAAACTGCCCAGGAAGCGGTTGAAGAAGCTGCCGAAACCGTTGAAGAAGTTGCCGATGAGGCAGCAGAAGCAGTAGAAGAAGTCGTTGAAGATGTCATCGAAGAAGTCAATGAAGATGACGCGACACCCGAAGCATAATAGCTCAACAAAAAAATCAGGCGCCGGGGAAAACCGGCGCTTTTTTTTTTATAGAGAGGACCCGATGAACATTTTTTTGGACGCACACCAAGATCTTGCCTATAACATGCTTGCCCTAGGGCGTGATTACCGGCGCTCTGCCTTTGAAACCCGCCAACGCGAGATTGACAAACCTTTTATGGCATGGACCGATGACGCACTCATCGGTTGGCCAGAATACATGCAAGCCCGCGTTGCCCTCGTTTTTTCAACGCTTTTCGCCGCGCCAGCGCGTAGCATTGCTCCCGAAATGCGCGATTCCCAAATTTATGACACCCCGCAAGAAGCGCATCAGCTTTACAAACAACAATTAATGGCTTACCACCGGTTAAGCGATGAAAGCCCAGACCAATTCCGCCTTATTCGAACGCAAACTGAGCTCACCCAACATCTCGAAAAATGGGCAAACCTTGACCCTAGCCAAACCCCACAGTTGCCAGTTGGTTTAATTGGACTTATGGAGGGTGCTGAAGGTATCCTCAGTCTTGATGAATTGCCAGAATGGTGGGAATTGGGCATCCGCATCATTGGGCCCGCCTGGCGCTCAAACCGCTATACCGGTGGCTCTCAGGAACCTGGTCCGCTGACCCAAGACGGCAAAGCACTCGTGGACGCCATGGCTGAGCATGGTTTTGTGCTGGATATTTCCCACATGGACGAAGAGGCCGCTCTACAAGCCATAGATCGCTATGAAGGCACGATCATCGCCAGCCATGCCAACCTCGCCCACCTCGTTGAAGGTTACCAAGGCAATCGCTTACTGAGCATGCAGCAATTGGACGCCTTGCTTGAGCGCGATGCCATCATCGGTGTTGTGCCTTGTAACAACTTTTTGCGCCGGGGCTGGAAAGAAACCGGCGGAAAAGCTTCCGTCAGCCTGCGGCTGGCAGCAGAGCAAATTGACGCAATTTGCCAACGCGCCGGCAACAGCAAGCATGTTGGACTAGGTACAGATTTTGACGGCGGCATCGGTTTGCAATCAGTTCCCGCAGAAATTGACACCATCGCGGACCTGCCCAAAATCAACACCTTTCTCGAGGAAATGGGATACACCGCCAGTCAAATTGAGGATATCAATTATCGCAATTTCCTGAATATGATACAATCAGTCTTACCAGCATAGGGAATAAGCATGAGCAAAGAAGTTCGCGACGTACTATTTGATCCAGCAAACAAACCAGAACCAAACCACCATGGTTTTCCGCTTTATAAGGTTCGCCTTGGCTTAACTTTTGTTTTCGTTGGATTCCTGATCTTTCTATTCGGACTACGTCCTGATCTCTTTGGGCTCGACCGGGGACGCTCAATCGGTCTCATCCAAATCATCACCATACTCCTGGGGCTGGGCATCATGACCTGGTCTGGTACCATCATCTTGCGCGGCTTGTGGAATGGCAACAAAAAAACCATCGTTGGCGATTTTGGCTCACGCGTGATTGCCACCGGTTTTGTCATTTGCTCTTTTGCCGCTTTAGCTGATGCCTTTGGTTTGGGCACTAACCCACTCTCAAACGTCCTCTTGGGCACATTGCAAAGCTATGGCTTAATGGTGGGCATTTTTGTGGTTTGTATTGGCTTACTGATGCTCATCAAACCAAAACAAAAAAAGCCAGAAGACGATTAAAGCTACACACCAAAAGCTAAGCCCTGTCATAAGGGCTTTTTTGTTGCTTACTGTTATAATTCTGGGACTAAATACTGAGATATTCACCTATGAAAGATAACCTTATTCAAACACAGCTTTCAAACGGCTTACGCATTTCCCTTAAAGAAATTCATACCGCGCCAATCGTCAGTGTTTGGTGCTGGTATGACATTGGCTCACGCAACGAGGTGCCCGGAAAAACCGGCGTCAGCCATTGGGTTGAGCATATGCAATTCAAAGGCACCAAGACTATGAGCGGACAAGAAATGGATCATGCCATTGCTCGCGTCGGTGGCTATTGGAACGCTATGACCAGCTCCGATTGGACCACTTACCTGGAAACTTTGCCTTCGAACCATATCGATCTCGCGCTCAAAATTGAAGCCGACCGTATGCAAAACAGCCTCTTTGACCCTGAAGATGTCGAAATGGAACGCACCGTCATCCTTTCTGAGCGCGAAGGCGCAGAAAATGACCCACTCTTCTTACTGGGCGAAGCCACTGAAGCACTGGCTTTCAAGCAGCACCCCTATCGCAATGAAGTTCTGGGTTTTCAGCGGGATGTGGAAACCATGACCCGCGATGACCTCTACGGACACTATCAAAACTACTATCAACCCGCCAATGCCCGGCTTTGTGTCGCTGGAGATTTTGACAGCCAAAACCTTCTAAAGAAAATCGAAGCTCTTTTTGGCAATATTCCATCCAATAACATCGTTTCCAATATCCCCAAGCCTGAAGAAACCCTTTCCGAAGCCAACCGGATTGAACTGCAAGGACCAGGTGAAGCTCATTTTGCCCAAATCGTTTACCGCTCACCTGCCGCGAACACCGATGACTTCTTCGCTTACACCATTCTGGACAGCCTTTTAGCAGGTCCAAGCTCGCTAAACATGTTCGGCAGTGGCAGTATCAGCAATCGCACCAGCCGACTTTATAAAAGCCTGGTTGAAACCGAAATGGTTGCTGGCGTTTTTGGCGGGATCAACGCCACCATTGACCCAGGCACCTATGCCATTACCCTTATTGGCAGACCCGATCGCGACTCAGAAGAGGTGCTCAAACACTTTGACCAGCAGATTGAAGACCTTCAAAAGGGTAATATCCAAGCCCAGGAAATTGAACGCGCGGTCAAACAAGCGAAAGCGCTTTTCGTTTACGGCTCAGACAACATCACCAATCAAGCCTTTTGGCTGGGATATGCGCCAAGCTTTGCAGATTATGACTGGTTCCGTCATTATGTGGATAATTTACAAGCGGTCACGCCAGAGCAGGTTGCGCAAATCGTGCAAAAATACTTCTCTCCCAACAATCGTGTGATTGGTTTTTACAATCCGGTGAAAGGTTTTTAGTCATGGCAAATCTCACAAAAAACCTCCCTAACGCCAACAACATTTTACGGAAGCAATTGAAAAATGGTGCCACCATGCTGGCATGGCATAACCCAACCAGTCCCGCTATCGTTTTTCAAGGGCTCTTGACACCGGGCACAATGGCCGACAGGCATGGAAAGTTCGGGCTTGCCAATCTAACCGCCGCCATGCTGATGACCGGCACTCAAAAGCATGATTTTCAGGCATTACACGAGAAAATTGAGAGCCTTGGCGCGTCAATAAACGTTCAAGCCGGCAAACTTGCCACCAGCTTTAGCTTGCAATGCCTGTCGGAAGACTTGCCCAGCATTCTCGATTTGCTCGTTGAGGTGCTCAGTCAACCCAGCTTTCCGGAAAATCACTTTAACAGAATCAAGACGCAAATCCTCACCAGCATTGCCATCCGAGCGCAAGATACCGGTGCCATGGCAGGCGATGCTTTTGATCGTGCCTTTTTTGACAGCCACCCCTATGCGATTCCAACCATTGGCTACGCGCAAGATATCGTCGGCATAGAACTCGAAGATCTCAAAGCATTTCATGCTGACTTTTTTGCACCCCACACCGCCCTTTTGACGGTTTCTGGCGGCTTGGCGCCTGATCGCGTCGCAGACATGCTTGAGAATAGCTTTGGCGCATGGCAAAAAACAACCTTCAAAACACAGCCCGACCTTCCTGAATTTATTGCCCCACAAAAAGCACTTCGGGAGCATGTTGCCATGGCTGAAAAAAGTCAAACAGACCTTATCATTGGCGTTCTGGCACCAAAAACCCAAAGTGAAGACATTTATGCAGCCATGATTGGCAACAACATTCTAGGGCAATTTGGTATGATGGGCCGCGTTGGTGATTCCGTGCGCGAAAAAGCCGGCTTAGCCTATTATGTGCAAAGCGCGCTTGGGAGTGGTCTCGGACCCACACCATGGCAGGTTTTTGCCGGTGTCAACCCAGATAATCTGGATAGAGCCATTTCCCTCATCAAAGACGAACTTAAGCGTTTTGCCAACGAAGTCGTGAGCACACAAGAATTGGAAGACAGTCGTGCCCAGATGATCGGCAGACAACCGCTCGCGCTGGAAACCAATGTGGGCATTACCCGCGCCTTACTTAGCATCGAGCGCTATCAACTTGGGCTTAACCACTTGCAGGAATTGCCAGATAAACTCAAAGCCATCAGCAAGCAAGATGTTTTGGCTGTGGCGCATAAATACTGGGATCTTGACCGCCTCACCATCGTCTCGGCAGGAAGGGAACTGACATGATTAAATGTGGCGTTGATATCGTGAGGGTTAACCGTCTTGCCGAAGTCAACCCCAGGATTCGCGCGCGTTTTATTCAGCGGGTGTTCACCGAACGAGAACAAGCTCAAATGCGCGAAAGCTTTGAGGGGCTCTCAGGACTTTTCGCTGCAAAGGAAGCTGTTTCAAAGGCTTTAGGCACAGGCATCGGCAAAGTTGCCTGGCGTGATATAGAAATTGTGCATTTACCCAGCGGTGAGCCAACCGTGCAACTGTATGGTATGGCAGCCGATGTGGCAGAAGCCAAAGCTCTGCATGAATGGGCAGTTTCCATCAGTCACGACGGTGGCATGGCAATAGCCATGGCAGTTGCCACATCAAAATCAGAGCCAAAAGAATAAACCTTGCTTTAAGCTTTAAACGCGAATAAGGGCACCAGCATCTCATCCTGGTGTAATCCACCATGTCTGCCATTCATGCGATTGGCTTTCGCAGGCCACCAGAGGTAAGCTTCCGGGTCAACAGGAATAGCAATCAGATCACCGACCCGGTTTCTTAGATCTGCATTATCTTCACCCAATCCGAATAAACCCATCTGCAGGGCTTTTTCCCTGCGCATAAACACGTACTTACCCGGCCAAACGCTGTCGAAATAAGCTCTAACCGCTGCATCCTGCCAGGGCTTTACATAAAAGAAAGGCAGGCGCGCTTCACAGGTTGGCGGCAAGACCAACATGTCCCGTAATTCCGGGTGGTTTGCCAGGCTGTAATCCTCGTTCACCGGCGTGGTTACCGAACCATGATCCGCAGAAAGAATAAACAAGGTGTCTTGGTTAAGATCAGGATTAAGCTCTTTCAAAACCAGTCTTTCCAAGCCTCTGCTAAAATTTTCAAAAGCGACCGAAACGCTTTCAGCATAAGTGCCAAAGCGGTGCATCAAACTATCCACCAAGCTCCAATAAGCATAAATATATTGGTTTTGACGACTTGGCGTATTCAAAATTTTGCGCAAAGTAATCCACATATCTTCTTCAGCCACGTAACCATGAAACTGGGTGTCAGCCAGATGCATGCGTGAGAGACCTGAGTTGATGATGTGCGCGGGCATAATCGCCCGAGCTTCTATGCCAGATCGTTTAAAGTGGCTACCAACCGGCTCAAGCCCCAGGAATGTGTTGGGGTCAAAACCAGCACGCCAAAGCCCGCCCATATCGTTTTCAAAACTTGTGGGCTGATGAAAAATATTATTGATCACCATGCCAAGTTGCCAATGCCACATTTCAAAACCGATCACGCCGTGTTGGTTGGGGTCTGCACCTGTCCAAAGCGTGGTGAGCGCCGTGGCTGTTGTGCTAGGCGTTACACTCGTAATTGGAAAAAGATGTCCTTCATCCAATTTTTTACGCCAAAAATCAGCATATCCTTCTTCCATCAAATGCAAAAGCTGATTGTAGCCCAGAGCGTCAACCAAAAGAACCACCACACGACGGTATCTGTTTTCAAAATGGCGCAAGATATCCTCGCCAAAAGCCGGACTTGGAAAAGCTTTGGCACCCAGCCAGCGCCCCACACTCGGCACAAGACTGGTGAGCCCATAGCCACTGTAATTTGGCAAGATACTATTGGGCACTTTGTCCAAAGATTTAAATTTTGTTGAAATGAACTCTTCGTGTAAAGGCATCATATCTCCAATCTATAAAGCGAGGCAGGCTTCCACTGCCAGCCAAAAAAGTTTTTCACGTACGTCAGTTTTTGAGTGCCAGGCGCGTTTATCCCATCCGTCTGGGTGCACCAAGTCTCCACCATAGACGATTTGACCAAACTCAACATTTCTAAACTCTGCCACAGCCATAAAAGCAGCAGCTTCCATTTCAACAATACTGGCGCCCTGCTCACGATACAGAGCCACTTTTGCAGGGGTCTCACGGTAAAAAGCATCAGTTGTCCATGTTTTTACTTCATGAAAAGGAATCTCGTGCTTTTTTAGGGTCATCTCAATCGCCAATTGCGCACGATAATTCATCGCAATCTCAGCAGTTGGTGGCAGATAATGGTAAGACGTTCCCTCGCCGCGGATAGCTCTGCTTGGCACCAAAACCTGTCCGGTATCAATGTCTGCATCCAAAACGCCACAACCACCCACAGCAATAAAATGTCGCCCACCCATTTGGATGGCTTCTTCCATCAGTCCAGCGCTTAGTGGCGCGCCAACACCCGGCACAAAGAAAGCGATCTTTTTACCCTGATGTTCAAACACATAAAAAGGATGATCACTAGCCTCAGTTTTGTTAAAAAACACCATTTCAGCTTGATGTTCCTCAACAATTTTGCCAATCACATCCCTAAAAAAGCACATCACCACATGTTTGGGCAGCTGAATATCTTTACAAGTATCGCTTGGGTTTAAAAGCGCGTTCACTTCCGGGTCGTAATGCAAAATGGGAAAGGCATTATTATCAAAAGGCGTCTTTATCGAATCCATTCAATCTCCTCAACATCTTTAAAGCGCGCACGCATAACATCCCAGGCTTCCGGGTTTTGATCAATCAAAATAAAATCGCGTCCAAGTTTCTCACACACCGCACCAACCGTGCCCGAGCCGGCAAAGAAATCCATCACCATATCGCCTGGGTTAGAGCTGGCACGAATGATGCGCTCAATGACGCCAAAAGGTTTTTGCGTGGGATAGCCGGTTTTTTCTTTGCTGTTGGTGCCCACGATGGTATGCCACCAAACATCTGTTGGCAATTTGCCCCGTTTGGCTTTTTCTTCACCAACCAATCCAGGCGCCATATAGGGAATGCGATCAATATCATCGCGATTAAAAGTGTAGTTTTGAGTGTCTTTCACATAATAAAAAATGGTGTCATGCTTTGCCGGCCATCGGTTTTTGGGTCTTCCGCCAAAGTCATACGCCCAAATTATTTCGTTAACAAAATTTTCCCTGCCAAAAATCTGGTCAAGCATCAATTTGCAATAATGTGCTTCCCGGTAATCAATATGAAAGTAAATCGCACCGTGTGGCTTTAAAAGCCGGTAAGCTTCGTGTAAACGGGGCAGCAAGAAGGCTTCGAAATCGCCAAAACGATCGTCATAAGCGCGCATGCCGATGAGCTCGGTGCTATAACTTTGCTCGCCAAATCCAATCCGATCGCCTTTTTCATCGCGCACAGTGCGAATGCTCTTGCGCGCTTGCACCTTGCCCGTATTAAATGGCGGATCGATATAAATCAAGTCCACGCTCTCACTGGGCAGAGTCTTTAGAACACTTAGATTATCGGCGAGATAAATTTGCTTCTTCATTCGCCTATTTTAACATGTCTCGCTGTCAAATTCGACCTCTGGCAAAAATAGGCTTTACGAAATAAATCAAAAAAGCTACCAGTTCTTCTCAAACCGACAGCTTTCTTATTAAAACAATACGATTATGCTAATTCACTCGTGCAGTGAGGGCAGCGTTTTGCCGCGACAGGAATTTCAGTCGCACAGAAGGGACAATCTTTGGTCGTTGGTTCTTCGGCTTCTTTTTCCAACTTCAGTTTGGCTTCGGCTTTTTCCTTAAACTTGTTGATGGCTTTAACCAAGAGGAAGATGATAAAAGCGATAATCAGGAAGCTCACCACGGCCATGATGAATTTGCCATAAGCAATGACAACGACGCCAGCATCTTGGGCAGCTGTCAAAGACATACCCGGTTCAAACTTATCAGCCGCGCCAATCACCCAATACAAATTGGTGAAATCAACTTTGCCAAGCAGCAAGCCGATTGGTGGCATGATGATGTCTTGCACCAGGCTATTGACAATCGCGCCAAACGCGGCACCGATGACAACACCAATAGCCAATGTAAGTGCGTTGCCTTGAACAATAAACTCTTTAAACTCTTCAAATAACTTTTTCATAGGGCCTCCTTTTTTTTCTAATTATAATCCCCCTAAACCTGTTTTTATAAAACATTAGACATTACGGTAAATCAATCTTCACAAATCGCTCCAATCAGAGCCAAATCCTCGGTTTCATAAAGGCTTTCGTACAAATCAGGATTGAGAAACACCTTATTATTAAAAATTACAGTTCGGGTAAAGTCCATAAAGATGAGGTCAATTCCCTCAGAGCATATTTTTGCATGCACTTTTCTATTGTTGAGATCCACATTTTGGGTACTAAAAACCGGTTCAAACCCAGCCATCACAGCCAGCCACCCACCAGCATCAGCATATTCAATATAATCGGGCTCCCTTATACCTTCCAGCATGATTTTTAGATTTTTACCTTCATAAGTGCTTAGCGCCCAATCAATCATCTCTTTTTGCTGTTCATGAACCAAAATGTAAGTTGTTGAGGGTTGCCATTTTTTCTGAAATGGAATCGCGAAAAGCATCAAGGCAACACAAATCAAAATCCAGACATCCGCAATTAATAGTTTTTGAAAGTCAAATCTTCTTATTAAAAAAGGCTTGAGCTTTTTCATCTCAGCAAACAAAATGCCCACAAAAAGTCCGCCCACGATATACAACACAATTCGAAAATAGGGCATGTCGATTGGAGAGCCGTATTGTCGAGGTATAGTGCCGGCCGGTATTGCCACCAACAATCTTAAGCTGAGATAAATTAGGGCGGCAAGGCTCAAGGGGTTTGCTTCTTTTTTTATCGAACGATAGAGCATCAGCCCAACTGTAGAAACAAACAAAAAACTCCAAAAGATTACTTGGTATGTGGAAAGGTTGAATCTTCCCTTGTCCTGGAACAAAAAATAAGATGCGCCCATTACGATAGGCACCAACAAAGCAATGTGTATCCGTTCTTTTAGTACCCTAAAATAAAGCAAGGCAACCAAACTTAATGCAATCAACAAAATAACCGATCGCCAATGGCTCACTCCTAATAACACAAAGCATCCAAGCCCAATGGCATAAGTCTGCCTATGTTTTTTGGCTGAACTTTTTCTCGCCACAAAAAATATAAGACTTAAAGGCAATGCTAAAAGTACCGAGCTTAAAATAGCAGGAAACTTACCCCAATTTAAAGCATGCCCTGGGAATACAAAAACCAAGGCAGTAATAGCCATAGCATAATGCTGGATCTTACGGTCAATCCCCAGCGCTTGCAAAGGCAAAACAACGGTGAAAGGTGCCAACACCACCAGGCACATGCTCACCAAAAGCATAATCTCAGTAATCGCATAACCGGTTAAGTGATGGACCTCGGCAACAATGGCATGAAAACCATAATGATAAAACCGCAATTCACCCAAAAACTGCGTCAAACTTTGGTTTGAATCACGCCAATGAAGCAGCTGGTCAATGTATCGGTAATGGGTGATGCTATCGGTAAATGACGGAAAAATGAGCTGGCTTGTAAAATGCATATTCACAGCAAGAGATAAAAAGACCAGGATGATGGGCAAAATTACCCAGTTAGCCTCAACAGTCTTCTTCACCTTTCTCATTCTTATCAGCATGTAAACGAACAAAACTGCCCCAAGCAAAAGGTAAGCCATGCGCAAAACCTGAGCTAGGCTCTTTGGCAATACAACAAAGATGATTGCCACCGTCATGTTGATTAGCAAGCCAATTAATACCAAATCAATCGCTCTGGGTTTTAATTCTGAGAAAGTTTTAAGCCTTTTGCTCACTAAATATGCAAAACCAATGCCAGGCAAGAGCCATAGGACGATATTAAAAAGCAATAGTAATCGCTCCACGGAAAAAAAACATTAAACCTTAATTGCCATATTTATCCCGGGGTCGCGGTGTTGGCGTAGGTGTTGAAGAATAAAAAATGTAATTGAAAGAGCCCAGATTTCGATCTGTGCCATTCTCATGAACGCTTACAACCAATGTGAGGTTGAAGGGCTGAGAGCTTCCTGTGCACACAAACCTGTTTAGGTTAGATCCTTGACTGCATTCTTGTCTGTCTCCATTTACTTTGACATACAATTGTCTCATATCCAAGCTATTTGAATTAAATGTTGTGGTCAACTGCCCGCCACCCATTCTCCAATTGTCAAGACATGCATCAAAATAAGTTGAGAGATTACAGTTCCCTACGATTTTTACATTTGCGTGGGCTGGTACAGGTGATGATGTAATGGTATTTGTCACTGTGGGAATGACAGCTTGCGTGGCTGTCTTTGCTTGGGTTACAAACATGTCAGCTTCAGTTGGTCTCGGGGTAGCAAAGGTGTTGTTATGCGCTTGTTCTGAGGCAGAGGCTTCTGTTTGCTCCCAAGCGATAAAAGCACTGGCCTCTTGTGTTTCTAAGGCGTTTTGAGTTCGTAAACGATACACTAAAGCATCATTTTCGTTGCTACGGCTTTTGTTCTGTACCAAAAGAAAAAGTACAAGCCCTAAAAAGATCAGCGCAACCCCTGCCAACAAGGCGATAAACTTCTTTTGCTTATCTGCCCGGGTATCGCCAGCCTTATAAACTGGAGCTTGAACATTTTGAACTGGGGCTTCATATCGGTAGTCAGGTCTTCCTTGATAACCCGCGGCAGCGCCAAAATAGCTTGATTGATCCTGTTTGTGTTGTGCGTAATAAAGCTTTGCCTTGGACACATCCTGCAAAAATTCTTTAACCGATGAAAACCTCTGTAAAGGTTCAGGTTGCAAAGCGTGGATAAGAGAAAGCTGGAGTGCTGGTCCTAACTCTTCCAATCCTTGAATTCGCATAAACTTTTTACCCAAAACTTGTTGAACACTTTGTGCCTCAAATAGTGTTTTGCCAGTCAATAATTCATAATGGATACAAGCTAAACTGTATTGATCGCTTTGTTCTGTAACTGGTTGTTCCTGGATTACTTCTGGTGCTTGAAAAAAGGAAGAGTAAAGGATTTCTTCTTCAACTTCAATCCTGTTATTCGATAAAGAATCCATCGCATAAGTTTGGTCGTATCCAGTTATTTTTGGTACGCCACGCGATGAGAATCGCACAATGCGATTATTAAGACGTCCATGCACAATCCCAGAGGCATGCGCAAACTGGACAGCGTTACCAAGGTATTGGGTGAGTTTAAAAGCTTGATCTGTATCTAATGCGCCTGAATTTTCCAGCACATCTTCTAAAGTTTGCTCACGTAGATACTCACTAAAGACATAAAGATCATTACCACGTTGTAAATAAGCATACGTTTCCTGAATATTTGGATGCTTCAGCGTAGCAGCGGCTGCCACTCGCGATTGTAAATCGTCTATGATGTTTTGAGGAAGGTTTTCTAAATGATAAATTGTTATGAAACAAGGGTCGTTACTCGTGCGATTTGTTGCCAGTGTGATGGTTCGGGCTTTTGATTCCGAGATTGTTTGAACAATATTAAAATCTTCCAGCTTCATATAATCCCTCATTTTATAAAAAACAGATCAAATTGGCTCTTTTGTGAGCATGTGCCTATTATTGTAATCCGTTTTGACCAATTTTTTTGAATTCCGCGGGCAATTAACCCACTCCTGAACCCAATCCTGGCACATTTTTCCTGGATTTGAGCCTACTTTAGCTCAGCTTCTCAGATTGCTGTATAATTAAGGACAAGAACTTCATATAGAAAGGACTATTATGGACGAACAATTTGAAGAAAGAGCACAAGAAGCCGCGGATAATCTCGAACATGCCGCGAATCAATCCTGGCAAAACCTGGAAGATGCCGCCCAACAAGCTGGACAAGATATTCAGTCTGCTGCTCAGCTGGATCAACCGCAATTTAACCAGCCCCAACAGGCATGGCAACAGCCTCCGTTCCAACAACCTCAATACACACCAAACGATCCCAATCGATGGACTGGTGAGCTCTACACGCCAGAGGTAACCCCACCTGACCAAACTTACTCCCATCCTCGTCAAGGTGGCTATGTTGACAGTTATCAAGTTGGACAACAAGCACCTCCTCCGCCGGCCAAACAAGAAAAAGACAAATTCCCTGTATGGGCTATTGTGCTGATCGTGCTTTTGGTGCTGCTCATTTGTATCGCTTGTACCATCTTGCCATTCGCACTTTTAGCCAGCTGGGCTATTAAACTTCCCCTTTAGCAGCCATTTTGCTTGCTAGATTTTACAAGAATCGCAAACGATAACCGACCTTCATGCTAATCACAAAGCAAGTATGAAGGTCGGTTTTTGATTCAGCTTCCACATCCAAGCTCAGTAATACACATTGATAAAAAACAAGCCTATTAAAATATTTTTTTAGGTTTTCATAGGCGCATTTTTCTAACATATCGCTTTGCGCATTCGCATTTCGGCTTGATGCGTGTTAAACTTAAAGATTGCAAACGCAAGAAACTTTTTTGAGGCTATCTATGGATAACGAAAAGCAATCACCTTATCTCATCGTTGGCTTGGGCAACCCCGGCATTAAATACCGCAAAACGCGACATAATTTTGGATTCATGGTGGTTGATGCCCTCGCCGAAGACCTAAAACTGCCTCTCAAAAAGCTAAAATACAAAGCCATGATTGGCGAAGGGCGACTGGGCGATTCCAAAATAATCCTCGCAAGACCCTTAACCTATATGAACAACTCCGGTGATTCCGTATGGCAACTGGCAAAATTCTTCAAAGTGCCAAACGAAAACATCATCGTCGCCCATGATGACCTCGATCTGCCTCTAGGCGTTTTGCGTCTTCGGCCTGGCGGAGGCGCTTCCGGTCAGAGAGGTGTCGCATCCATCATCCAAAAACTTGGCACTCAAGACTTTGCCCGCGTTCGTTTGGGCATTTCGCGCCCTCCAGGACAAATGGATCCGGTTGATTACGTGCTTGAAAAATTTCTACCGAATGAAGAGAAACTCCGCGATATCGTAATCAAAGAAGCCGTAGAAGCAATTCAGGTTTTCGTTCGCGAAGGGCTTAGCATGGCAATGAACAAATACAACGGCGATGTCAGCGGAACGTAAGGTTTTAGAAACGCTCTCCAACCTGCAGGCCTATCAAGCCTTGCTTGAATCCCTGCGCAACAAGGAGCACAAAAGCAGCGAAAGGCGTGGCTTAGGTTTGCCCCGCACCGCGCGTCTTGCACTTTTCGCACGCCTGCAACTTGACTTGCAAGTGCCCATGTTGCTGCTCACCAATCGCGCTGATCGGGCACTGGCGCTTTATGATGAGCTCAGCTTTTGGCTTCCGCAAGGTCATCATTTTTACTTCCCTGATCCTAACCCATTGTTTTATGAAAACCTGGCGTGGTCCGAAAGAACCCGGCTGGACCGTTTGCACGTCCTTTCTGAACTGGCTTTGCCTCAAATGCCCGGCATGGCATCCGAAAAACCCAAAATCGACACCATCATTGCACCTATTCGTGCCCTTATGACCCGCACCATTCCGCGAAGAGACTTCCTCAAAGCCACTCAAAGGATCAAAATTGGCGAAAAGCGCGACCTCACCCAAACGCTTGAAAAACTGGTGGGCATCGGCTATGAATACAGCAATATCGTCGTCCAGCCAGGACAATTCGCGCGGCGTGGTGGCTTGATTGATGTTTGGTCTCCTGCCTCGGCATTACCGATTCGCTTTGAGTTTTTTGGCGATGAAATTGACACCATCAAAAGCTTCGACCCAGCCACCCAACGCAGCCTGGAATCGCTCCAATCAAGCCATATTTTCCCTGCCTCAGAAGCCTTGCCAGAAAAAGCCTCAGCAGAAATCAATCTTGAAACAGAAAAACCAACAGGCACTTTTGAAGCGTCCATCGCCTCTTTATACCGTTTTCATTCCAACCTTTTTGATTATTTGCCAGCTAATGCGCTCATCCTGCTGGACGGTGAAGAATTTATAGCCGCAACAGCCTTGGATATTGAAGAAGAATCGATCAACCGCCGTAATGACTTGATTAAAAATGGCGAGCTCCCATCAGATTACCCAGTGCCTTACTTCACCTGGTCTGAACTCAACGATGGTATCAACCAATTGCAAGTACTTGAGCTTGGCCATTCCCATGCCCTTGGTGGAAGCCCCTTGAGTGCCCTTTTTGACCCAGGACCTCGTTTTGCGGGCAGGCTAAAAGATTTTCAAGCCCACCTCAAGCAGCTCGAAAGAACAAAACAAAGCTGGACGGTTGTCTCGCGGCAAGCCGCTCGTTTAAAGCAGCTATGGTCCGAAACGCTTGATCCGGAAAAAGGGCAAGAAAGCCTGGATAACTTTACCGAAGCATCGCTTTCAGATGGCTGGGTTTTGCACGTCAGCCAAAAACAAAAGCATCACCTGCTCACCGACAGCGAAATTTTTGGCTGGAGCCGCCCGCAGGCACGTCGCCGGCCGATGCTCTTTGCTGAAGCACCCGAAGCACTGTATGAGGATTTTAAACCCGGCGATTACATCGTGCATGTTGATTACGGCATTGGTCAGTTTATTGGTTTGCACCGTCCCAAGGTTGAGGGCGTTCAGCGCGAGTATCTGGCTATCGGTTACAAAGATAACGACACCCTGTATGTGCCTATCCAACAAGCAGACCGTCTTACGCGTTACATCGGTGCGGATAGCTCCAAACCTACCCTGCAACGCTTAGGTGGCAGTGATTGGATGCTCACCAAATCCCGAGTCCGAACAGCGGTTGCTGAAGTCGCCAGTGAACTTTTGGATCTGTATGCCCGTCGCGAAACGGTGCAGGGTTATGCTTTTGGACCAGATTCTGACTGGCAGCGCGAGCTTGAAGCCTCATTCCCTTACATTGAAACTCCAGACCAACTGGATGCTATTCAACAGGTCAAAAATGACATGGAAAGCACCCGCCCAATGGACAGGCTCCTCTGCGGCGATGTTGGTTACGGTAAAACAGAAGTTGCCTTAAGAGCTGCCTTTAAAGCCGTTTCGGACGGCAAACAAGTGGCAATCCTGGTTCCCACAACCGTGCTCGCACAACAACATTATGACACCTTTCGCGATCGATTGAGCGTTTTTCCGCTCAATGTGGAGATGCTTTCCCGATTTAGAACACCCAAAGAGCAAGATCAAATCGTCAAAAAACTGGCGGAGAAAAAGGTTGATATCGTCATCGGTACCCATCGTTTACTCTCCAGTGACGTCCAATTTGCAGATTTAGGCTTGGTCATTATCGACGAGGAACAGCGCTTTGGTGTGAGCCACAAAGAGCACCTCAAAAAGCTCCGCTCAGAGGTTGACGTGCTCACGCTCACTGCCACACCCATTCCACGCACGCTTTATATGGCATTGAGTGGCGTGCGCGATATCTCCACGATTAATTCGCCTCCTGAAGAGCGCATGCCAGTGCTAACCCATGTTGGTCCTTATGACCCCAAGCTTGTCCGCGAAGCCATCATTCGTGAACTCGACCGCGGAGGACAGGTCTTTTTCGTGCATAATCGCGTGCAATCCATTGAGGTTATTTACAATCAACTCAGCGCCTTAGTGCCCGAGGCACGCATAGGCATTGGACATGGGCAAATGCACGAAAACCAGCTATCCAAAGTGATGGAAGACTTCACCCAAGGCGAAATAGACGTTTTGCTGAGCACCAGCATTATTGAAAGCGGTTTGGATATCCCCAACGCCAACACCCTCATCATTGACCGCGCGGATACTTTTGGTTTGGCGCAACTTTATCAACTCCGCGGACGGGTTGGCAGAGGCGCGCAAAGAGCCTATGCCTACCTTTTCCGCGATTCGCGGCGAATGCCCACCCCCGAAGGTGAAGAAAGGCTCGAAATCCTCGCCGAAAACGCCAGGTTAGGAGCTGGTTATTCCATCGCCATGCGCGATCTTGAAATGCGTGGCGCCGGTGATTTACTAGGCACGCGCCAGTCTGGCTATATTTCCGCGGTTGGGTTTCAGCTCTATACCCGTCTTTTAAGTCAAGCAGTGCGCCGATTACGCCAATCTGCCGACCCAAACACCGTGCCTAAATTGCCACAGCTGGCTCTCGCCGAGCTACCTAGCCTGGATATTAATGTTGAACTTCCTTTAAGCGCGGAAATTCCTCCCAGCTATATCCCAGACCAGGATTTACGCTTAACCCTTTATCGGCGCATCAGTGCCTTACGCGATGAAGCCAGTATTGACCAAACGGCGGCAGAGTTTGCAGACCGATTTGGTGCGCTGCCCAAAGGTGTGGAAGATTTGCTCTACCAAATGCGCGTAAAAATCCTGGGCGAAGCCCGCGGTTTTGACTCAATTGGTTTTTCCGGACAACAAATGGTGCTGAATTATCCGCCATTGCCAAGCGGTATTAAAGATCGTGGCTTACCGGAGCTTGACCCACCAACCAGAGCTGGCAGGAATGCTTATTGGATCAAACCTGAGAGCCTGGAAAGCGAAGACTGGCAGAATCTGCTGCTAAAAGTATTGCGACAAATTCCTTTAATGGACCGCTAGCGTCAATCTAAAAAACCCTGCAAAAAGTGGCATGGGCAAAATCTGATAAAATCACCTTACGATGAACGAAACTAATGAATCAACGCAAAACGATGCTGCAAATGAGCCTGTCCGCAAACCTGCATGGCTTTGGATTGTTTCTGCATGCCTGATTGTTTTGGGCATTACGGTGTTTCTGCTTGGTTTTCTGCGTGACTACACCCTGGTGATTGATGACCAGACCTATTCCTTAAAAACAATTGCCTTTCGAGCTGGCACCGTGTTAAAACGCGCCGGATTGGAAGTGAATGAGGCTGACCAGGTCTCAGCAGACCTCAATAAAATCAGCTTCAAGCTGCCGGACACCATCATCGTGAACCGTGCCAGACCGGTTACTATCATTCATGGATCTAAAATTCAGCAACTGAATACTGCGGAACGCTATCCAGCCACCCTGCTCAGCCTTGCCGGTATCTCATTCTTCCCAAATGACCTCATCCTGCAAAATGAAATTTCTATTGATCCTCATCTGGCTCTGCCACTGGGAAGAGCGTTAATGCTTGAATACATCCCCGCTAAACTCGTCAAGGTCATTGAACATGGTCAACAACACTGCTTTTCCACCCAGAAGGAAACCCTCGCTGAAGCTTTGGCTGAGCAAAATATTCAGATTGGAAGCTACGACCGAGTTTCCGTCTCCCTGGATGCGCCTCTATCAGCCGAAAATGACCTGGAAATCCGTCGCGCGCGCCAATTCACAGCAATGCTTGGCGATCAGACTTTTAGCGGGTTTAGCGCCGCAAGAGACGCAGAAGAAGCACTGCTTGATATCGGCTTAGCCATTCAAAACCTCGATCAGGTCAGCACCGAGAGCCCAATTGACGATCACAACAGACCTCAGGAAATCATCCTCAATATCGATCGGGTTACTGAAAGTTACCAACTTGTAAAGGAAGAAACACCATTCAAAAACACCTACGAGCTTGACCCAAACGCCCAGCTTGACACCACAACCGTATTGGTGCCCGGTCAAATGGGATATGTTGTTACCCGCAGCATCACCCAATACCGAAACGGTGAACCGGTGAAAACCCTCCCTGGTCAGCATTGGAAAGCCAGTGATCCTGTGGATGGCGTTCTCGGGCAAGGCACCTTAGCCGTGGTAAACACTGAGACCGTGGATGGTGTCACCCTTGAATACTGGCGAAAAGTGAGCGTTTACGCCACCTCTTACAAACCCTCCAGCTTTCCACCTGGCGAGCGAACCCGATCTGGGGCGCCCATTGAGAAAGGGATTGTAGCTGTTTCTGCCGCCTGGTATCCCAGCATGGCAGGCCAACCTGTTTATGTGCCAGGCTATGGTTTTGGCGTAATTGGTGATTCGGGTTATGGCATTCCAGGTCGTTATTGGATTGATCTTGCCTATGATGACGAATCCTACGTCGGTTGGCACCATTGGACCACCCTTTACTTCCTCACGCCTATTCCTGCTTACATCCCAGCGATTTTACCTTAGAAGAGCTCCCATGAAATTCCTTGAAACCCACGCCCTGCTCAAAAAATACAGCATCCGACCCAAAAAATCACTTGGGCAAAACTTTTTAGTTGAGCCGGCTGGTTTACGAAAGGTATTAACCGCCGCAGAACTGCAAGGCGATGAACAAGTTCTCGAAATCGGTGCTGGCTTGGGAAGCCTGACCGTTCTCTTAGCACAAACTGCTCGGGATGTTGTGGCGATTGAAATTGACCAAAAGCTCTTTCCAGCCTTACAGGAAGCCTTGGCGCCTTACGCGAATGTAAAAACAATCCATGGTGACATCTTAAACCTTGACCTGGATGGACTTTTGCACGATCAGGACTTTGTGGTGGTGGCAAACATCCCTTATTACATCACTTCTGCCATTATCCGCAAGCTGCTTGAAGCCAACAAACGCCCAAGTCGCATGATTTTAACCATCCAAAAAGAAGTGGCAGAGCGCATTATCGCCCGCGACGGCAAAATGAGCCTGCTCGCCCTTTCTGTGCAGGTCTATGGCAAACCTGAATTAGTCGCCACCATTCCTGCTGGCGCGTTTTATCCTGCGCCGGATGTCGATTCCGCGGTATTAAAACTGACCCTTTATGAAAAACCCCTCATCCAAGAGCAAAATCTGGACCTATTCTTCAAACTCGCCCAGGCTGGATTCTCACAAAAACGCAAAACACTGCGCAATTCTTTGGCATCGGGACTTTCTATTTCATCACAGCAAGCAGAAAAGATCTTGGCAGATGCACAACTGGAAAGCAATCGCCGCGCGGAAACCCTTAACCTTGAAGAATGGAACCGCCTCGTCCTGGCTTATCTCAACCTGGCTGATTAATTAAGCACCGGGGATTTACCGGGTATGCCAATCGGACGAGGAAAGTCCGCTGGCGTTGGGCGAATCTTCTCAATCACCACTAAATAGCGTTCGCCGTCCACAGCAGGCAGGTTTACAGGCAAAATATCCAGCAGCTTTCCACCAAAAAGACGGATTGCGTTTCTGGCGGCATCGGCTTCTTCATGCGCACTGCCACCCTTTTGGATCACCGCCCTGCCACCTACTTTGACCAAAGGCAGCAGATATTCCACCAAGGTTGGCATATTCGCCACTGCCCGTGCCAAAGCAATATCATAAAATTTACGGTGTTCCCAATCCTGACCAAGCGTTTCTGCCCGTTCTGAAGACACCAAAACCTGCCTCAAACCTAAAACCCGGACTAATTCCTGACAAAAATGCGCTTTTTTCTTGACCGATTCCACAAGGGTCAAAAAAGCTTTGGGATAGGCAATTTTTAATGGCACTCCCGGAAAGCCGGCGCCACTTCCCACATCAATCAGACTGGGTTCATCCAAATCATGTGGAAAGCCCAAAACACAAGACAGGGAATCCAAAAAGTGCTTAATACGAATAGCTTCAGGCTCCCGGATTGCGGTGAGGTTAAAACGCGCGTTCCAATCCAGCAACATGGCTTCATAGTCGGCAAACTGAGCCTTTTGTGCTTCGTCCAAATCAACGCCAAAAAGCTGTTTGGCTTGCTGAATCCAATCCAAAGACATTCGCTAAACCCCACGTGCCAGCGCTTTAAGCCGCGCGATAACCATTTCAGATGCCACCGTATTCATGCCACCCTCAGGAATAATCACATCCGCGAACCGTTTGCTCGGTTCAACAAACTCAATATAGCTCTGTCTTACTGTTGTCAGATATTGGGTAATCACAGACTCAACCGTACGACCACGCTCACTCACATCCCTTTGCATACGGCGAATAAAGCAAAGGTCCTGATCAGTATCCACAAAAAGCTTCATATCAAAATGTTTGCGCAGTTCTGGTTCGGCAAAAATAAGGATACCTTCAACCAAAACGATAGGCTTGGCTTCAACCAAAACCGTTTCTGGTGCGCGCGTGTGCAGTTTAAAGTCATAAACCGGCAGGTCCACGGCTTTTCCAGCACACAAGGCGTGAATATGCTCAATCAAAAGCTCGGTTTCCAATGAATCCGGATGGTCATAGTTCACCAAAACCCGTTCTTCAAAAGAGCGCGCGCTTTGATCACGATAATAGGCGTCATGTGGCAAGACAGAGATTTTATCCTCGCCAATTTCACGCACAATCGCGTTGGTGAGGGTCGTTTTACCAGATCCAGACCCACCCGCAATACCGATAACAAAGCATGTATGGTTATTTTGCATACCTGAATTATACATGCCTTTCAGGTATAATCAGCAAAGGAGAATAAAACATGACAGCAAGCATTATTGACGGAAAACAACTCGCTCAATCTATTCGCGAAGACATCAAAAGACAAATTGAAGAGCGCGTCGCGCAGGGCAAGAACCCGCCCGGTTTGGCAACCATTCTGGTCGGTAACGACCCCGCCTCGCGAACCTATGTGCGCAACAAACATCGCGCTTGCGAAGATGTTGGCATTCGCAATATCAGCTTTGAATTAGCTGAGGAAACAACCCAAGCCGAATTGGATGACCTGGTGAGAAAACTGAATGATGACCCCGAAGTAACCGGCATCCTTTTGCAACTTCCTTTGCCAGAGCACCTGGATGAAGAAGCCCTTTTAGCCGCTATCAAATTGACTAAGGACGTGGATGGCTTTAACCCCATCAACATTGGGCGCATCGCGCTGCGTGGTTTAGACCCTGTGTTTGTGCCTTGCACGCCAGCCGGCATAATGGAAATGCTCCGCGAGTACAATGCACCACTCAAAGGCGCAAAAGCCGTGGTGGTTGGCAGATCGAACATCGTTGGCATGCCAATCTCATTATTGCTCACCAAAGCCGATGCAACCGTAACCATCTGCCACAGCAAAACCAGAGATCTGGCTGAAATCACCCGCCAGGCAGATATCCTCATTGCAGCGATAGGTAAAGCTGAATTCATCACCGCGGATATGGTCAAACCTGGTGCTTATGTCATCGATGTCGGCATCAACTCGATAGACGATCCCAGTCGCAAATCCGGGTTCCGCTTGGTAGGCGATGTTGCCTATGACGAGGTTGCCCAAATCGCTGGCGCGATTACGCCCGTTCCTGGTGGTGTGGGTCCAATGACCATCGCCATGCTGCTTAAAAATACCATGCACGCATTGGAACTTTCTGAAGCATAAAAACATCAAAAGAGGTCCTTATGACGACTTTACTCATCAAAAATGCCACTTTAATCGTCACGATGGACGGTGAAGAGCGGGACTTAAAGGATGCAGCTATCTTCTGTCGGGATGGTTTCATTGAACAAATTGGGGTTCAAGCTGATTTGCCCCAATCGGCAGACCGCGTTCTGGATTTAAAAGACCACATCGTGCTACCTGGTTTGATTAACACCCATCATCACTTCTATCAAACGCTCACCCGCGCTTTACCAGGCAGCCAAAACGCCAACCTCTTCAATTGGCTCACCTACCTCTATCCCATTTGGGCGGGTTTGACCCCAGAAGACATCTTTACCAGCACCCAAACCGCCCTGGCGGAACTTGCCCTAAGTGGTTGTACCACGGCGTCTGATCACCTGTATCTCTTTCCCAACGGCTCGAAACTGGATGACCAAATTGAAGCCGCTGCTCAAATGGGTATGCGTTTGCACGCTTCACGTGGCTCGATGAGCCTCGGGCAATCTCAGGGTGGTTTACCTCCGGATAGCGTTGTGGATACTGAAGATAAAATCTTAGCCGACAGCGAACGCCTCATCCTGCGCTATCACGACCCCAAACCTGGCTCAAAACTTCAAATCGTTTTGGCGCCTTGTTCGCCGTTTAGCGTAACCGGTGAACTAATGCGCGAAAGTGCTATGCTCGCCCGCCGTTATGGCGTGCAACTGCATACGCACCTCGCAGAAACTGAAGATGAAGACGATTTCTGCCTTGCCAAATTTGGGCGCAAACCCGTGGCTTATATGCAAAGCCTTGATTGGGTTGGCGATGATGTTTGGTTTGCCCATTCAGTTTGGGTGAATGACGATGAAATGAATGTCTACGCGCACCATGGTTGTGGCGTGGCGCACTGCCCAAGCTCCAATATGCGCTTGGCTTCCGGCATTGCGCCCATCATGACCATGCTTGGTAAGGGCATCAAACTCGGCTTGGGTGTGGATGGCTCTGCCAGCAATGACGGCTCACACATGCTCAACGAAGTCCGCCAGGCGATGTTGCTTTCACGCCTAAACAGCGGTATCAAAGGCGCTTCTCGCTCCGCACCAGACGCGCCAGCGCTCATGACCGCCCGACAAGCGCTTTCTATCGCCACACGAGGTGGTGCTGCTGTGCTGGGTCGCAAAGATATTGGTTCGCTCGAAGTGGGCAAATGTGCTGACTTCTTCGCTATCAACCTCAACCGCTTGGATTATGCCGGCGCACTTGAAGACCCCTTGGCAGCGGTGGTTTTCTGCTCTCCGGTCAAAGCCGATTACACCGTTGTGGGTGGCGAGCTGATTGTCGAGAAAGGCGAATTAAAGCCTATCGATATTGCTAAACAAACCGAAAAACATAACGCCGCCTCACGACGGCTGATTCAAAAATAATCACTCATCCAGGAGAAACACATTCAATGCAAAAAAAAGGTGTTGCAGTTGTTGCCGTGGGAGGCAACGCCCTCATTAAAGACAAAGACCATCAATCCCTACAAGATCAGTTTGTAGCCGCTTCTGATACCACTGCCCACATTGCCGAAATGATTTTAGACGGCTGGGACGTGGTAATCACCCATGGAAACGGTCCCCAGGTAGGATTCAACCTGCGCCGCTCCGAACTCGCCGCAAATGAGCTTTTTGAAGTGCCTCTCGATTATTGTGGCGCGGATTCGCAAGGCTCCA
Organism: Anaerolineaceae bacterium UBA5404; assembly: GCA_002409625.1. Classification (GTDB taxonomy): domain Bacteria; phylum Chloroflexota; class Anaerolineae; order Anaerolineales; family Anaerolineaceae; genus Mesolinea. The sequence continues at coordinate 51,910 of DHNY01000005.1, forward strand.
TCGGCTATATGTTTGTTCAGGCTTTGCGTAATGAATTTCAACGCCGTGGGATTAACAAACAATCCGTGGCAGTGGTTACACAAACCATCGTCAACCGGGATGATCCCGCGTTCCAGAACCCGACCAAACCCATTGGGTCCTTTATGGACGCCGCAATGGCAAAAGAAAAAGCTGAACAAGAAGGCTGGACAGTAGTCGAAGATGCCGGTCGTGGCTGGCGCAGAGTTGTGCCCTCACCCATTCCGCAGACCATTATCGAAGCCGACTCAATTCAGAGCCTGATTAAGCAAGGCTTTGTAGTCGTGGCCGTTGGTGGCGGTGGTATTCCCGTGATTGAACTCGAAAATGGCGATATCACCGGCGTTGAAGCAGTGATTGACAAAGATTTTGGCGCTGCCATTTTAGCTGGCTCGGTTGAGGCAGATTTGTTCCTCATTTCAACCGCGGTTGAAAAAGTCGCCATCAACTTCAATACGCCTGAAGAAAAATGGCTGGACGAAATGACGGTGGCAGAAGCCCGCCAGTATATCAAAGAAGGTCACTTCGCCAAGGGCTCTATGTTACCCAAGATTGAAGCCATTTTGAAGTATATGGAAGAAGGTGGCAAGCGTGCCTTGATTACCAACCCCGAAAACATTAAAAACGCGCTCGAAGGCAAAACCGGTACCTGGATTGTGCCTTAGGCTTTTTGACTTAAAACATACAGGCCTGGCAATGGACGACCAGGTCTGTTTTGTTTTAAGGACAACAACCTGGAAGTTAAATGTTTTTTAATACGGTAAAACCGTCCAAGAATTCATTCGGAAGCATTTCTTAGATAGGCATATTTAAAAAACGACTCTTCCAAGCCTTTTTCGTCTTGCACAAAAGCTTATTTTTTATCCAGCCGGCGTCTAGCCGTGCGCCACATAAATGCCCTATGCCACCCTCGTCGATGGATTTGATGGCATGTAAAGGATTCCATGCGTCAGTAGGTAATGTTCAAGTATGCTCATCCAAAAAGATGGTGGAAAATGAGTTTTTTTCGACTTTCCAAACATATTGGTGTCTTACGCTAGAATTAACCTTACTATTCATTCACAAGGAAGGGAAGAAATGAAAAAAACAG
>DHNY01000001.1 GCA_002409625.1 Anaerolineaceae bacterium UBA5404
GTATAAGCCAAAAGAGCGCTTTTCTACCCCAGATTAGCGCTCTTTTTTCTTTTGTGGCAAGTAAGGTAAAATTGAACGCATGTTCAGCTATGGACTCTTGAAGGGATTAAATATATGCGCGTAGTCATTATTGGGACAGGTTATGTTGGCCTTAACACAGCTGTTATGTTGGCTTATTTAGGCAATGAAGTCACTTGTATGGATATCAATCCGGATAAAGTTGCTTTACTCAAACAGGGTGTTGTGCCAATTCATGAACCACATCTTGATGATGTCTTTTTAAGTGTGCATCAGGACATGCATTTCACCAGCGATTATGCCCAGGCAAATATACCCGAAGCAGATGTTATCATCATTGCAGTTGGCACGCCATCGCTCCCGGATGGCAAAGCTAATTTGAGCTATTTGCATCAGGCGGCAAAATCTATTGCCCAACACCTGGGCGAAACCTTTACACTCATCGTGAACAAATCCACCGTACCTATTGGCGCGGGCAACTGGGTTGAAGGTATCATCCATGCTTACTATCAGGAATGCCATCCTGCCGAGAAAAACCATAATTTTAATGTCGTTTCAAGCCCTGAATTTTTGTCCCAAGGCTCTGCCTTGCGCGATTCCTTTTTCCCGAATCGAATTATTTTAGGCTCTGAGCATAAGCCCAGCATTGAGCGCTTTGGCAAGCTGTTTGAGCCGATCCAAAAGCAAAACTTTCAAGTTCCAGCGGGATTAGTCCGTCCTGAAGGCTTAAAAGAAGTGCCCTTTTTTGTTTGTGATCTTATTTCTGCGGAAATGATTAAATACGCTGCCAACGCATTTTTGGCGACTAAGATTTCATTTATCAATGAAATCGGACACCTGGCAGATAAGGTTGGCGCTAATGTGGATGCTATCTCCAAAGGCATTGGCTTGGATCCGCGCATTGGGCAACACTTTTTGAATGCGGGTATCGGCTGGGGCGGTTCTTGTTTTGGAAAAGACACCGCCGCCTTGGTTGCCATCGCACAGGATTATGACCTTGAGATGCCAATTGTCAGGGCTGCCCGCAAGGTTAATTATGAGCAACGCACCTGGGTTGTGCAAACCCTGGCAGAAAGAATGGGCAGCCTCGAAGGCAAACACATTAGTTTGCTTGGTTTTAGTTTTAAACCCAATACGGATGACCTGCGTGACGCGCCTTCTATTGATATCTCACGCGAGCTCATCAAACGTGGCGCTATTGTCACCGCGCATGACCCCATCGCGCTCAAAAACGCCCGCTTGCAGTTTCCCGATCTAGGCGTGATTTATGAAGACGATTTCTACACCTCACTGGAAAAGGCAGAAGCAATCGTTTTGCTCACCGAATGGCAAGAATACGCCCATATGGATTGGTCACGCGTTCCCAAAGCCCTTGTTCTGGATGGACGCAATCACTTGGACCACCAAATGTTGAAAGGTTTGGGCTTTGAAACAGTCAACTTTGGCAGAGGCACTGGTTTACAATAACATTGAAGCCTTTGATTAATTGTTCTATAATCATTTTATGAGCCAACGTCAAACATCCCCTTTGAGTGTCGTTATTACAGAACCGCATCGATGTTCGCAAGACATGCGCTCACGCATTTTAAGCCGCCTGCCCATCTTTAAAGAGCTTGATGAACAACTGATGAGCACGCTTTTTGAGTATTTTGTGCACAAGGGTTATGAACCCGGCGAAACCTTACATTGGGAGGGCGATCCGGGCGAAAAGCTCTTTGTATTGGCGCAGGGCAAGGCAAAATTAACCCATAACGATGGGCAAAACCGAGGCGTTTTAATTGACATTCTGGACAGAGGCGAAATTTTTGGCAACCTTTCCCTGGATCCACAAGTTAACTATGCCAACACCGCCCAAGCGCTAACCCGGTGCTGTGCCTTAGCGATTAATGTGGATGAATTTAAATGGGTGTTGGACCTTTCACCAAAACTGGCACTCAAAACCCTGCAAGTGCTCGCCGATCGTGCCCAGCTCGCCAACCAACGCTTTTTGCAGGCGGGCACAATGCCTGTGGAGCAACGTGTGGCGCGGACTTTGGTTAGTTTGGCGCGCAAACTGGGTAAACAAAACCAGGATTATCTGTTGATTGATGTGCCCTTAACCCGTTCGGATCTTGCCGATATGGTTGGCGCCACGCAAGAATCGGTCAGCCGCGTGCTTAGCCAATTTCACGCGGATGGCATTATCTTTAGCGGCAGACAATGGGTGGGCATTCGCGATTTGGAAAAACTCATCGCATTAAACGCACAAAGTTAAGCTTTTTGACTTAAAAAGACAAGCGCCAGCGAGTACTGTCAATGCTGGCGCTTGTGCATCGGTTTTGTTCTATTATACTATTTTCCAGCCATCATGAGGTCAACATCAACCTGAACCTCGCCAATGGGTTTGAGGTCATAGGCATCGACAATCACTTTGGCAACATTGGGTGAAAGGAACGCGGGCAGTGTTGGGCCAAGTCGGATGTTTTTCACGCCGAGGCTCAGGAGCGCCAAGAGCACGATAACCGCTTTTTGCTCATACCAGGCAATATCAAAGCTGAGGGGCAGTTCGTTGATGCCCACGCCAAAGGCTTCAGCCAATGCCATAGCAATCAAGACCAACGAGTAGCTGTCATTACATTGTCCTGCGTCAAGCACACGGGGAATACCACCAATATCGCCCAGGTTAAGCTTGTTGTAGCGATATTTCGCGCAACCAGCAGTGAGGATCACCGCGTCCTTGGGCAGTGCCAAAGCGACATCGGTGAAGTATTGGCGTTCTTTGTGACGTCCATCACAGCCGCCCATCACCACAAAGCGTTTGATCGCGCCGCTCTTGACAGCTTCGATAACTTTGTCTGCCAATCCAATGACCGTGTTGTGAGCGAAACCGATGGGCAGGGTGCCAGTTTCGAGTTCCTGGGGTTCAGCACAGGTTTTGGCTTGTTCGATAATCGCCGAGAAGTCTTTTTGTCCGCCGTTGACGCGGTCAGCAATGTGGGGCACACCCGGATAACCAGCCATACCGGTGGTATAGATGCGATTCTTGTAACCCTCTTTAAGCGGGATGATACAGTTGGTGGTCATCAGGATTGGACCGCCAAAGCTGTCAAACTCGGTGCCCTGAAGCCACCAGGAGCCGCCATAGTTACCCACAAGGTGCTTGTACTTCTTGAGTGCGGGGTAGGCGTTGGTGGGGAGCATCTCGCCATGGGTGTAGATGTTGATACCTGTGCCCTCGGTCTGTTGGAGCAGTTCTTCAAGGTCCAAAAGGTCATGACCACTCACCAAAATACCAGGACCGGGTTGCACACCGATATTCACGTGGGTGATTTCAGGATGACCAAAGCGGGATGTGTTCGCACCGTCCAAAAGTGCCATGGCTTTTACGCCAAATTCTCCGGTCTTTTGCACCAGAGCAATCAGATCATCAATGCTGAGCTCGTCATTGGTGGTGGCATCAAGTGCTTCTTGTACGAAAGCCAGGATGCTGTCATCTTTTGCACCGAGCACATAAGCGTGGTCTGTATAGGCAGCAATACCTTTGAGCCCGTAGATGATGAGTTCACGCAAAGAGCGCACATCTTCGTTTAGATCTGGGTCGTCCATAATGCCAACTGTGTTGGCTTTGGCGAGCAGGGTTTCCATCTCGTAGTTTTCTGGCACCCAAGAGGCCTGGTCAGGTCCGGGGTTTTCACAGGCTTTGCCGTGTTTTTCAGCACAGGCGATTTTGACTTTCTCTTTCAAGGCGTCACGTCGTTGGATGGCTTCTTTGATGAGTGCGACAAAGCGTTCGCCGTCAAAGTTGGCATTGGTGATAGTGGCAAACAAAGATTGGATGACAAAAAGCTCGGTTTCGTCGTTCCAGGTATCGTGATTTTTGCGACCACGCACACCCCAATAAGAGATGCCCTTGCAAAGGTAGACCAAAAGGTCTTGCAATCGGGCGACATCACTGGGCTTGCCACACATGCCTCGGCGGGTACAGCCAGTGTTTTTCATCGTTTCTTGACATTGGTAACAGAACATTTCCATAATTAGAATCTCCTTTTTTCTATTACAGTAATCATACTTACATTCAAAAAAGGCTCTATGATTAAAATCAATTAACTGCAGGGTATTTTTCTTTTTGGGAATCAAACCCATACTTCGTTTTAAAGCCAAGCGGATAGTTTTTAGAAAGAGCTTGGTATAATCGGTGGAAGCAGTTGAGCACGTCATTATTAAAAAACCTTTTAGAAAGCCGTCAAAACTATGCTCTATCAAACCTATGCAAAAATTCATCTGGACAACATACGGGATAACTTACTTGCCATCCGTGAAAAGGTGGGTCCCAATGTAAAAATATGCCCGGCTTTAAAAGGCAATGGCTACGGACACGGTTCTATTGCCTTAGCGCACCTCGCTGAAGAAGCCGGAATGGATTGGATCGGCGTTGCCACGGTGCCAGAAGGTATGGACATCCGTAAAGCGGGTATAAAACTGCCCATCCTCAAGTTTTCACCTGCGTTTCCGGATGAAATGAGTGCTGCTCTTGAAAATGATCTCACATTAGCTGTAATCGAACGTGAAAATATAGAACTGTTGCAAGAAACGGCTAAAAATATGGGTAAACAGGCCAGGGTTCACCTCAAAGTGGATACCGGCATGGGACGCATTGGCGTGCAACCTGAAGGAGCACCTGATCTAGCGACATTTATTGAAAAGCAATGCCCTAATCTCCATCTGGAAGGACTTTTTACCCATATGCCTGTTGCTGACCTTGCTGATTTGGATCCTTTCCTTTACACCGAAAATGAAATTATCGAGTTCAAGGATATTCTTTCTCAAGTGAACCAAGCCATTGGTCGCAATATTGAAATTGCCCATTGCGCAAACTCTGGCGATGTGCTCGCGCATCCAAACTCATGGATGGATATGGTGCGCCCAGGCATTATGATTTATGGTTACTATCCAGATACCAGCACCTCCAAAACGCTCTACCTTAAACCCGGCATGAGCTTCTATAGTCGTGTGAGCTTTGTCAAAAAGGTTAAAGAGGGCACCCCTATCAGCTATGGCCAAACTTGGGTTGCACCGCGTGATACCTATATTGCAACTGTCCCAGTCGGATACGCGGATGGCTATAACCGCCTGTTTAGCAGCCGTGGACGAATGCTGATTAATGGTCGCTCTTATCAGGTGGCAGGGCGGGTGTGTATGGACCAAACTATGCTCGACTTGGGTCCCGAAACCGATGTTAAGGCTGGCGATCAAGTCGTTCTGTTGGGTCAAAGTGGTGACCAGGTGATTAGCGCTTACGAATGGGCTGAAAAGCTGGGTACAATCACCTATGAAGTTACCACTCAAATCAACCCTCGGGTGAAGCGCTACTACGAATAGTATTGCTGTTTTTTAAGTTTGGTCTTACAGCTTCTATCATCCTGGCGGGGAATATTCTATAATAAAACATGATGCTACATTTAACCGTCAATGGCAAAGATTATCAGCTGGATGAAGTGCCCGGCGAAAAACTGAGCACTTTGTTACGCGAGCGCCTGGGCTTGACCGGCACAAAAATTGGCTGTGGCGAGGGTCCTTGCGGCATTTGCACAGTTATTCTCAATGGCAAAGCCACGCGCTCTTGCATAACGCCAGCCAACAAGGCGCATCAAGGGCATATCCTAACCGTTGAGGGTTTGCGCCACCTGCGCCCGGAACACTTACAAAGCCATCGCGAAGATTTACGCGCTTTGCACCCTTTGCAACATGCCTTTATCACCCACGGGGCAATCCAGTGTGGTTTTTGTACGCCCGGACAGTTGATGCAGGCGTTCGCGCTTTTACAAGAGAACCCTAATCCCAGCCGTGAAGAAATCCAAAAGGCGATGAATGCGGTTTTGTGCCGTTGTGGCTCCTATGAGGGGATTATCAGTGCTGTACAAGCGGCTGCTTTAGCTATGCGTGAGGATGTAAACGTTCCCGAGCGCATTGTATCGCTTGGCGCCCAGGATTTAAAGCATGTGGGCAAGAGTTACTATCGACCGGATGCCATCGCCAAAGCCATGGGCAGTGCGAAGTTTAGTGACGACCTCAGCTTTGAGGGCAAGCTTTATGCGCGCGTTTTACGTGCAAACACACCATCGGGTATTTTTCGGGAGCTGTTTATTGAGGACGCGCAAAAAATCAAAGGTGTGCACGCCGTTCTAAGCGCGGAAGACCTCAAACACGAAAAACGCCATGGGCTATACACAAAGGATTGGCCTATCCTGGTGGATATTGGAGAGCGCGTTCGTTATGTGGGCGACGCCATTGGCCTGGTGGCTGCCGAAAGCCAAAGCATCGCCGATGAAGCGATAAGCAAAATACGCTTTGACATTGAGGCATTAGCGGTTGTTACTGACCCCAACCAGGCGCAACAAGCCGAAACCGAAGTGCTGCACGAGAAAGGCAATCTGCTCAAGCATATTCACACCAGCAAGGGTAATTTTTCTACTGCTTATCAAAACGCTGACCATAAACTTGAAGCCAGCTTTAGCACGCCTTTTATGGAACAACTCTTTATGGAACCCGAATGTTCTATTGCGGTTCCGCGTGAGGATGGCGGGTTTGACCTCTATGTTGGCTCGCAAATTCCTTTTGAGGACCGCCGTCAAGTTGCCGAAGCGCTGGGTTTGCCTCAGGAAATGGTTCGTGTCAAGGGACAAAGAACGGGTGGCGCTTTTGGCGGAAAAGAAGATATCGCCGGGCAAATTCATGCCGCATTGTTGGCACAAGCCACTAATCGACCGGTCAAATTGCGCTTTACCCGGCGCGAAAGCATGCTTGTTCACCCCAAACGCCATGCAACCCAAATAAAACTGCGCCTCGCCGCCAATGAGGATGGCACCCTGGCTGCTGTTCAAAGCGAAATCTATGGCGATTCGGGTGCCTATGCCAGTTTGAGCGCGCCAGTGATGACCAGAGCAACCACCCATTCCTGCGGGCCTTACATCGTGCCCAATGCTCAGTCTGACTGTTGGACGCTTTACACCAACAATCCTCCCGCGGGTGCTTTTCGCGGTTTTGGTGTCATGCAAGTGGCTTTTGCCATTGAAAGCGCCATGGATATGCTGGCAGAAAAAGCGGGCATTGAACCCTTGCAATTCCGCAAAATAAACGCTTTGCGTGAAGGCACAGAAACCAACACCGGACATTTGCTTGAAGAAAGCGTTGGTTTGCTTGAATGTCTGGAGGCGATTGAAACAGAATTTAAAGCCCGCGGTATCAAGACGCCTTTTAAGGTAAGCCCTGTGCTTATGGATGACAAGGAATGGCTCAGCGTCTGGGGCATCGCGGCGGCTTATAAAAACAGCGGTCTGGGCACAGGCGCCACGGATATCGGCGCGGCAACGGTGAGCCTGATGCCACATGGGCGAATGCAAATCAAGACCGGCGCGGCTGAAGTAGGGCAGGGTATGCTTTCGGTGCTTCAACTTATCGGCGCAGAGGTGATGGGAATCGCCGTGGATAACGTCAACGTCTATGTGATGGACACCGATCTGACCCCGGACAGTGGCCCCACAACAGCCAGCCGTCAGAGCATGGTTACCGGCAAAGCGGTACAACTCGCCGCTGAGATGCTAAGAGATCGCGTCTTGGCTTTTCTTGCAAGTCATTTTGCTACATCTGCAGCGTTAATCACCTTGGATGAGACCGGCGCGCACCACCAGTCCCAAGAGATTAATTGGCAAGACATTTACCTGGCACTCAAGGCAAGCCCAGAAGGATTGATGGCTGAAGCGCAATATATCAGCCCGGCGACATTCGAGCTCGACGTTGGCGGTGCTATTCACCTGGCTTATGGTTTTGGCGCACAGGCAGTACAGGTTTTGCTCAACCCAGAAAGTGGCGAGCTGAAAGTTGTGGATGTGATTGTGGCGACGGACGCAGGGCGTGTGCTAAACCCGCTCGGTTTGCAAGCCCAGGTTGAAGGCGGTGTGGTGATGGGCATCGGCCACGCGCTGATGGAAGCGTTTATTGTTGAGAATGGCATCATCAAAACCGACCGTATTGGGCGTTACCGGGTGCCACGCTTTGTAGACAGTCCTCATATCAAAAGTTTGTTTGTTGAAGCGCCAACCAGCCACGGGCCCTATGGCGCTAAAGGCATTGGCGAGTTGGTTTGTGTGCCCACGGCACCAGCCATCGCCAACGCGATTTATCATGCCATTGGTTTTAGGGCGCACAGTTTGCCCATCAAAACTGAACAGATAAAAGCCTGGCTCGCCAATAAAGAATCAGGCACTCAAAACCCCTATATATAAGGTAGACTATGCTTTACGTAAACACCGGCAACAGCCACGACCCCAGTATAAATCTCGCTGCAGAGGAGTATGTTATTCGCCATATTGCGCCTGAGGAAGAGATTTTGCTTTTCTACATCAACGGACCTTCCATCATTATTGGACGCAACCAAAACACCATTCAGGAAATCAACACAGATTATGTGGAGGCAAACAACATCAAGGTTGTGCGCCGTCTTTCCGGAGGTGGGGCAGTGTATCATGATGAAGGTAATCTCAACTTCTCGTTCATTGCACCCCATTCCAAGGATAATTTTCATAACTTCAAAAAGTTTACTGAACCGGTTATCAAGGTTCTCAATAATATGGGTGTGCCCGCTGAGCTTCGCGGACGCAATGACATCGTTGTGAATGACCAGAAAATCAGTGGTAACGCGCAATATGTGGCTGGTGAGCGTATGGTGAGCCATGGCACGCTTTTGTGGCAAGCCGATTTGGGCAGAGTGGGAGAAGCACTGCGCGTTAAAGCTGCCAAAATTGAGAGCAAGGGCATCAAATCCATTCGCTCGCGCGTGGCGAATATCACTGAGTTTATTGAAGGCGAGCCCATGTCTGTTGAAGCCTTTCGCGAGCACATTATTGAAAGCGTTTTTGAGGGAAAAGAGATCAAAGCATACCAATTAACCGCTTCTGATTGGGAAGCGGTTGAACAATTGGCTGATGAACGCTATCGGAATTGGGATTGGAATTATGGACGCTCGCCAGCTTTTGACATCCAACGCGAAACACGCTACGCGGGTGGCGAAATTGAAGTTTACCTGGACGTTGCCCAGGGAGAAATTAAAGATGTAAAATTTTATGGTGATTTTTTTGGGCAACGCGGGGTCGATGAGCTTGAAACCCTGCTAGTGGGCACACGTTACGCGCCCGAGTCACTCGCCAAAGCGCTTGAAAAAATCAACATTAGCGACTATTTTGTGAATTACAGTTTAGATGAGCTTATTGCCTTGCTCTACTAGGGTAGGGCGGCAGGAGAGTAGTATGGACCAAAAACCAGACCCAAATGAAAAAGAGTTTGACCCCAATTGGGCAAAAAACCTTATGGCGGAATTAAAAGAAAGCCTGTCTGATGTTGGCGACTCTTTTGAGAAAGCCTGGCATGAAGGTAAAAACGATCCAAAAATTAAAAAGTTTGGTGAGGATATGAAAGAAACCTTCTCCAAAATGGCAAGAGACATCGACGATCTCTTTAGCAAACGCAAAGACGACTAATTATTAGCGCTACAAACAGTCGCTTTTAAGTCCCTTTGAAGGGAGATTGCAGTTTTTGGGCTGCCGCGCGTTTGCTTTCATCACCGCGTTTATCATATCGCCTGGTAGTGTCAGCGCTGGCATGCCCGGCAATCGCTGAAACAGTAAGCACATCCACATCCGCGCTGAGCATATCGGTGATGGTGGTGCGGCGAATATCGTGGGGGCTAAAAGCTGCCAGTCCGGCTTGTTTTTGTCTGTTTTGCAGGATTAGATAAACCGCCTGGGGACTTAAACGCTTGAGCGATACTTTCCCACCTTTTGAAATCCGTGTAAAAAGCGGTCCAAGCTGTTTGCCGCGATATGAAAGCCAGGCTTCAATGGCTGCAATGACATCCTCCGAAATGAAGACCTCGCGTTGTTTGGAGCCTTTGCCAATCACCCGCAATTTGGCTTCGCGCACGTCAAAATCTGCCAGGTTGAGCGCAACCAGCTCCTGGCGGCGCATGCCGGTGGCGTACAGGACGCTGATGATGGTTGCATCGCGCGTTGCCAGTGGTGGATTGTTTTTTTGATCAAGACAAACGCGTACAAGCGCTTCTAATTCGCTTTGCTCGAGTTTTCTGCCGCGCGGGATGCTTTCGTGGCGTAGCGAACGCACAGAAACGGCTCTGTAATAGTCATTATGGTCGATGAAGAGCTCTAAACGGTAAGCTTCTGCCAAAACACGACGTAAAGCGACCAAGTGTTTGTTGACGCTGGCTTGGGCATAGCCAATGTCCAACATGTGGGCAGGTAGACTGTTGCTGTGTTCGTAGCGCAAGTTGTGCCAGGGGAACTTTTTGGCATCGCTTGTTTTGCCATCCGAAAACATATAAGCCAGGTTGTTGAGTGCGGTGGCTTGGGTGCGCGCGCCGGACGGACTAAGCGAGGCAAGATAGGCGCTGGTAGGGCAGGGTAAGCCGTCTTCCAGGATGAGTTCTTCTGGGCTTAAGGTGTGAAATAGGGGTTTAGCCATTGTGTTCCTTTGGAGAATATTATTCTCGTAAGTTATTATACTGTAAAGGGATAACAAAGAGGTCTGGGATTTTCGGGATGTGGGCTGTTCTTCCAGTTTTTGCCGGGTGTTTTCGTTTGGCACAGGAAAGCGCATGGCAAGGATGCCACGCGCCAGCAGATCAGATAGCGCATCACAGGATGTGGCTTTTTTTCCAGCTGATGCCAGATGTTTTTGTTTGGCACAGGAAAGCGCATGGCAAGGATGCCACGCGCCAGTAGATCAGATAACGCAGAGCGATGTTAGCTTAATGACGTTGGCAAAGCACCAACAATAGCCTGTGGGGTGCAGACTACATCTCGCTATTCATAAAAAAGCGATTCTCGCTCAAATTCTATTACTTATGAGAATATCACTTCTCGATAGTCATAAGACTGTCTAATCCAAATCGCGATAATCCTCAATAAATAAAAAATCAGTTTCTGACTTCTCTCATTCTCCAAAACAAATAAGATATAATCCTAATCATCTTGATAAGCATTGTGGGAGGTTTGGATGTGTAAGTCAAAATCGAAGATTAAAGCAGAAATTACCTAGCGCGAAGAAAAATGTTCCAGCAAACGAGCCACCAAATACCGTGAACTGTCGCAGGAATACAAGCTTGTTAGCAAGGAAAGCCTTCAGCTACCGGATCATGACTGTGCCATTACAGAACTCGCCGTAGACGAAAGTAAAGGCGTGCTTGTACTTTTCTCTTTGGACTATGAAAGCCACCGGACATTCAAAGCTGAAACGCTTGTAGATGCGGAACTGCTCCTCAATGATGGCCCTCGGGCTCAACCCGAGTGGTTAGAAAAACTTTCCCCAGCTATTGTGAAAATACTTAGCTATTTTTATTCATTGGCAGGGTTGCTTTTCGGTTTTCTAATTGAATTGTTTGTGAAAAACAAGAAAATGGTCAATACCCTCGTCGTACGAGTTAAAACCAAAAACGCTGCCGACCCCATCTATGACTATGTGCTCATCGACCCAGCGCATCCGGTAAAAAGAAACTCAATAAAATTCTTGAAAATTGACTCTTACGCCAAAAAAGTGGTGGATATTATTGACAATCTGAGCACGATGCAAGCCGAGGAAACCCCAACGGTCAGGAATTCCCAATATGTGGACACCAACTATGGGCATGTGGTTTACAACTATTATGAAGCCCACCAACAAGAGCCTGCCCCACCCCAGGCTGAGTACACGCCTCAGGAAAATTATCGGAAATTTGATTCAATGAGCCTGAGAGAGCGTTTTGAAAAAAGATACGAGAACAAAGACCCGCGCCAAGGCAATTAAGGTCGGCTTTGCTCCAAAAATAATACCGAACAAAAAATGCCCTTCTGATTGCAGATGGGCATCTTCTTTTTATCTGAGCTGCGTTTAGATGAAACAACCTTTGCGCAACAAATAGCCGTTGCTGTCTTTTGAAGTTCCGGCGATGATCTTGATCATATCAATCAGAATGCCAATACCAAAAAGTCCCGCGGTAAAGATGTACAAAATACCCATGCCGGTTTTGCCGACATAGAAACGATGTCCACCAATGACGCCTAATAACAAGGCTAATACGAGCGCAGTGGTGCGGTTTTTATCGCTGTAAACCGCGTTTGGATCGGTGGCTGAATAACATTTTTCGCAAGTCGTGGTTCCAGGCGGGTTCATCGCGCCACAAACCTGGCAATTGACGGGCATGCGTCGATATCCCGCATATTGCTGTGCGGGTGGTGGCTGGTTGTAAACAGGTTGTTGGGTAATCACTAGAGGCGTGCCACATTGGACACAATGGTTTGTGCCAGGGGCATTTTCAAACTGACAATTATTACACTTCATTTTATTCTCCTTATTAATCCATCACTTAATTAATGTAATCCTATTATACAAGCCTTTTCTTCAGATTTTGTAAAGCTGCTTTAAACTTCTGGCTTGACAAGCTTTCGTCGTGGAAAATCATGCACACGTAACATCAGTACCGTGCTCAAAACGGTAAAGACCAAAGCCACCACAAACATGGTGATGTAACCATAGCTATTCACCAACCAGCCTGCCAAAACTGGCGCGACCAGGAAAAAAGCTCCGGTGAGTGTGCGTGCCATGCCCAGATAGGTTGGGCGCAATTTTTCATCACTCAGCTCCATAATCAGCATCGAGTCCCCTACTCCAATGCCAGCCGAGTAAATGCCAAAGAAAACAAAAACAAGGTAATAAATCCAAATGGTCTTCGTGAGGATGGCAATAGCTAAAGCAAGCGCCCATGCCACAAAAGAAAGCGCCACAATTTTCTTAGGCCCTATGCGGTCACCAATAGCTCCCCAAAGCGCATAACCCACAATGCCCGAAGCAAAGATCAAAGCAGTAAAGATTGCTGCCTGTTCGTCATTCAGGCTAAAAGCGCGAATGGCATACACCGCAATGAATGCCGTGCCCATGTTGCCAATAAAGGAAAGCGCGCGGGCAAGGATGTAGAGCCGGAAGTTCCCGTCCTTGCGCAAGATTTCCCCTGCGTTGGCAAGCACATTTGATTTGGTTCCGCTTTTTGCCTTAGTCTCAGGCTCTGGCTGGGGTAAGATTTGTTCTTCAGCAGCTTGACCTGCAAGAAGAGAGTCTTCAGGATCGATTTCTGGGTCACGATTTTGGCGATAAAAAGCGTAGGAAATCCACTGGATGATCACCGCTAACCCAAAACCCATCGCGTAATTGTAAGGGTATTTGAGCCACGCCAAAATCAGCCCCAATATCGCCGCGCCAGCAACGCCAAAACCTTGCCCCACCATGCGTGAAAAACCAAAAAAGCGTGCGCGATGCGTTAGTGGAATAACACGCGCCATCATTTCCTGCCAGGGTAAACCCGCCATGCCGCCACTTAAGCCCCGCCAAATCATCAGAATAATGAGTACCGCGAGACCCATTTGATTGCCAATAAGGGGTAACAAAAGTGCCAAAACGACCAAAAGTAAATAGGGAATACGTTCAAGCACCGCCATTTTGCGGGCGTAAGGCACAATTTGGGGCATGTTTGAGATGCGTTTTGCCAGGAACATCTGTGGCAAAAACCATCCCGCGTTGACAATCGCCGGTATCAAGCCGATGATAAATGGCGAGTCAGTCATTGTGGCAGCAAAAACAGGCATGATCGTATTGATTGACCAAAAACTATCCGCCATAAAGAAAAAGCTAATATCAAGGGTATTGATAATAGCGTTATGCCTGAAGTTTTTGGCTACTGCGGGGTGCACGTTATCTTCAGGTCGGATGCTAAATTGCGCCTCTAAAAAATCTTTAATGCGTTGAAACATCATAAACACTGTAAATTATACGCCAATAGCGCTTTAGAAAAAGCTTTAATAACAGCCTTTGGTCAAACTGTTCTCCAAAATATATGGCGGCTTAAGGTTTTGGTCCTGAAAAACAAAACTCCTGACAGCTGCCAGGAGTTTTATAGACACAATAATTGGGTAGCAAAGCGCTTACTTAATCGTGGTCAAGTAGCGTTGCAATCCCATCTGTTCAATTTGATCCATTTGTTCGGCAAAGAGGTCGATGTGACCTTCTTCATCTTTCAAAATAGCATCCAAAAGCTCTTTGGTGCCGTTATCACCTTGCGCAACAACTTCTTTAATCGCGTCGTTGTAGAGTTGAACAGCATGGCTTTCAAGTTTGAAGTCGTTTTCGAGCATTTCGGTAACGGTTTTGCCGATGCGGATTTCGTCCATCTCGCTAACCATGGGACGACCGCCCAAATAGAGGATGCGCCCAATCAGCTTTTCGGCATGTTTCATTTCTTCAATAGCGGCGTGTTCTTCAGCCTCGCCCATCTTGGCATAGCCCCAATCCTCAAACATTTCGGCATGCACCATGTATTGGTTGATGGCGGTTAATTCTTCTCTGAGGAGTCGGTTTAGAATGTCAATAACTTTTTGATTTGCTTCCATGGTTTACTCCTTATGCGCCTTTGAGTGTGCTCAGATAGTTTTCAATGCCCATCTGTTCAATTTGGTCCAATTGCTCTTCCAAGAAGTCGAGGTGTTCCTCTTCATCCTGCAGGATTTTTTCAAGCAATCGACGAGAGCCAAAATCTTTCTTCTCGCCAACATATTTAATCACCTCATTGTAGGCTTCATAGGCTTCGACCTCGGCTTGGTGATCGTTTTTCAGGATTTTTTCAATGTTAGAACCAATGTGAATGGGGTTTAACTTGTCGACTTCTGGAGAGCCGCCAAGGAAAAGAATGCGCGAAATAAGTTTTTCAGCGTGTTTCATCTCTTTTATGGCACGCGCTTTAACAACGCCGTACAGCGAGCTGTAACCCCAGTCCTCGCACATTTCGGCGTGAACCATGTATTGATTGATGGCAGTCAGTTCGTCAGCCAACAATTTGTTGAGAATTTTGATGACTTCTGGATGTCCTTTCATACTAATCTCCTTTTTGGTATTTGCGATTCTAATTATACATCCTAGACGGGTCAGCGCAAAACAGCATAGCCTATATATATGCTTATTGCCCTAACAATCCAGCTAATGTTTGACTAATTTGTGTTTCAAGCGCCTTAAAAAGAGCTCTTGTAAACTCAGGCACGCTTAAATCATCGTTGCGGATTAATGGGCTAAGATCCATGGCAATGCTGATGCGACTGGCTTGGTCAGGTTGGTATGGGTCTTGAAAAGTTGCATTGGCGATGCGGCGCCCTATCACCGCCTGCTCGTAGTTTTTTCCTCCGGCGATTTGCGATTCATAAACCGTGAGTAGCGCGGATTGCAAGTCGGGCTCAGCAGAAACGTCAAAAAGCACTTTCTTCTCATCCGGCAAAAAGTCAAGCGCGCGCCAAACTTCACAGCCATACAGCTTTTCAGGGCGCGTTTCGGGCGACATGCGCCGAATGGCTTCAATCACCCGCAAGGCAACCGCAACGTGGCTGCTGTGTTTGTCAAAAAGATTGTGCGTGTACACGATTTTAGGGCGTGTATGGCTAAAGAGCTGGTCGAGGGAATCGGCAAGCCCTTTAAAGTCTGGCTGTCGTACCTGATGGCTTTGAAAGCCAAGCTGAACCTGCGCCGCGTATTTTCCGATTTCCGCGGCTTTATTCTGCTCATTTGCACGTATTTCTGCCATTTCTGCGTCAGAAACGTTCTCAAACGCGCCAGCACGGGGCGTGCCTCGCCCATCAGTCACTGTGCAAGCCGTAAAATGCTGGTCTGCGTTTTGGTAACACGCCAAAATGCCATCAATGGCCATGATTTCGATGTCATCCTGATGCGCGCCCACAGCAAGGTGAGTTGTCTTCGACAAAGCTACCAAGGGGTCTTCATGGTCGGGGACGTAAATAGCTTTTAACAGATTGTTTAACATGGCACTCACCCATTAATTGTAACTTGGTTTTAGGGCAGCAAATGATAAAAGGAAAAAGTGTCATCAGACAACAAGAAAAACCAGGTCTGGACTTTTAACCCGGCTTGTTTTTCAAGACTTTATACACTTTGTCCGCAATCACCTTGCCAATTTCCCACACCGGCACTTGCTTTGCCGTGGCGCGGGCTAAAAATGCTTCCTTGGCGTCTGCGGGCACGGACATTAACAAACCACCGCTGGTTTGTGGGTCAAAGATCAGCATTTGTTGATTCTCGGTCAAGGCAGGGTCAAAAGTTACATTTTTGCCAAAATAATCCCGGTTATTAAACGCACCGCCCGGATAGGTGAAAGCATCGATGCAAGGCAGCGCGCATTCATGAACGGGCAATTGTTCATACCAAAGCTCTAAACCCAGATCAGAGGCACTTGCCATTTCTGAGGCATGTCCCAGCAAGCCAAATCCGGTGATATCTGTTGCCGATGCTAAACCGCTCGCCAATGCCAGTTCTGCGGCATCCTTGTTCAAGCGAGACATCCAATCCGTAATAATGCCCAAGGCTTCCTCACCCAAAAGACCCCGCTTCAAGGCGGTTGTTGCCAAGCCAATGCCCAAAGGCTTGCTCAGGAATAAACTATCGCCTGGCTGCAAACCTTCCTTGGTGAGCATCTGATTTGGGTCCAGCAAACCCATCACCACCAATCCGAACTTGGGCTCAGCGTCAGTCACGGTATGTCCGCCAGCGATAACCACGCCGCCTTCACGACATTTTTCTGCTGCGCCACGCATAATCTCGCGCGATACTTCCAAGGGCAAATCGGCAGGCAACGCGGCAACATTGAGCGCCAAAATCGGCTTACCACCCATAGCATACACGTCCGACATGCTGTTGGCAGCCGCAATGGCACCATAGGCGTAGGGGTCATCCACAACCGGCGTGAAAAAGTCGGTGGTTAAGACCACCGCGCGATCTTCGTCCAGTTTCCAGACGGCGGCATCATCCGGTGAACCAAGTCCCACGAGCAAATCGGGGAAATCCAGCCCGGCGTATGTTTCTTTGATTGGCTGCAGAACCTGCGCCAACGCTTCTGCGCTTAGTTTAGATGCTCAACCAGCACAGCTTGAAAGCGCGGTTAAACGGATTTCTTTGTTTTCCATGCGCATAATTGTAGCCTATTATTCTTTAATACGAGAAAAGTTGTATTCTTTATAAAAACAAAATCTGAGTGATTAGATGAAAGCATTAGCCTGCAAGCTTGCGGATTTTTCTTTTCCCTGTTTGCCTTTAGCAGAGGCTACTTAGCAGCCGGCAATGGCCGTTGTGCAAAAACAAAAGGCTGTTCACCAATCATCCTTGAACCATTGAACTAAGAAACCCACAATCGTTTTATCAGTGCCTTTGCTACAAACACCTGGCAAAATACCTCCTATAATGATGCGCTCTACCTTAATAGAGGCAGTACAGGTATAATGTAAAGGCTTCGGTCGAGCATTATAAAAGCCGAAACTGCCGCGAATAATAACTAAACGAGTAAGCATTCGAGCTCGATAGTTTTATTTGTGCATAAATAAAAAATTCGGCAGTTCTTCAATCCATCCTTGCCGGATTATTCAATAGAAATAAACGCGTTTCTAAGCGCGATACAACAATCTAAAGGAGTTTTTTCAATGAAACAAATTCGTGTGCTTCAATGGGGATTAGGCGCGATGGGCAGCGGTATGGCACGCCTGGCGCTCAAAAAATCCGGGCTCAAAATCGTTGCTGCGGTAGACGGCTACGAAGGCTATAACGGCAAGGACCTGGGTGAAATCCTGGGCGTCGAAAACACCGGCGTCATCGTCACCAATCAACCCGAAACCGTCCTTGACAAAGAAAAAGTCGACCTTGTGGTCATCGCCACAACCTCATGGACCGAAAAACAAATGCCCGACTTGCGAAAGATCCTCAAAGCTGGCATCAACTGCATTTCCATCGCTGAAGAAATGTCCACTCCCGAGGCGCAAAGCCCCGAACTCGCCAAGGAACTTGATGAGCTCGCCAAAGCCAATGGCGTGAGCATCCTTGGCACCGGCGTCAACCCCGGTTACGTGCTTGACCTGATGGTGGTCATGCTCAGTGGCGGTTGCCATGACGTGGAACGCATCGAAGCCTCCCGTGTGAATGACCTCAGCCCTTATGGCCCCACCGTTATGGAAACCCAAGGCGTGGGCACCAGCCCCGAAGCTTTCCGCGCGGGCGTTGAAGCGGGCACCATCGTAGGCCACGTTGGCTTCCCTGAATCGATTCGCATGATTAGTGATGCGATTGGTTTGGATGTTGACCGCATTGAAGAAATCCGCGAACCCATCGTTAGCAAAGTGCGCCGTGAGACCCCACATGTGGTCATCGAACCCGGCATGGTGGCTGGTTGTGCACATATTGGCATCGGATACCGTGGTGACAAAGAAGTTATCCGCCTCATCCACCCCCAACAGGTTCATCCTCAGCTTGAGGGACAAGACACCGGCGACTACATCAACATTTACGGCACCCCTGAAGTGCACATGGCCATCACGCCTGAATACGCTGGCGGTATCGCCACCCAGGGCATCGCCGTGAACATGATTCCCCACGTTTTTGCTGCTTCACCCGGTCTCAAACGCATGATCGACCTACCCACCCCAGCCGCGTTGATGGGCGAAACCGCTTACACCCGAAGGGTCTAGTTTATGGCTAAGATAGAAAAAGGAAGCTGGGTCGAAATCAAGCAGGTCGTGCTCCAACCCGAAGAGCGCGCCCAAAACCTGCCTGAAGACACCAAACAAACCCCCTATGTCATGCGCATGAGCGGCTTTTTAACCGCGGACGCTGAGCTTGGTGATACCGTTACCATTCGCTCTTTAATCGGTCGCGAGCACGAAGGCACACTGGTCACCCTCAACCCCAGTTACAGCCACAGCTTTGGTCCAACCATGGCAGAGCTGCTCCATATTGGCATTGATGAGGAGGCGAAATGAGCCAACGTGATAACAGCTATGCAGCCGTCATGGCGCGTAGTAACGAAATCATGAAAGCCTCCGTGGGAATGGATTATGATGATTATGTCATCAGCCCAATTGCTTTCGATTATGAGCGAATGATGCACGATACCGGCTATACCCACGCCGAAATCGTTAAAATTCAAAGCGAAACCAAAGTGGGCAACACACCACTTTTTGAACTCAAACGCCTCACCGAAGCCGTGCGTAAAATCTCAGAGCCTGGCAAAGGCGCGCGCATCCTTTTAAAGGATGAAGCCGCCAATGCTTCTGGCAGTTTTAAGGCTCGCCGTGCCGCGCTTTCTGTTTTTGAAGCCGCCAGAAAAGGTTTCAAAGGCGTTGTGGCAGCCACCAGCGGCAACTATGGCGCCGCAGTTGCCAGCCAGGCTAACCAGCGCGACCTAAAATGCATCGTCATTCAAGAAGTGTTTGACTCGCGTGGCGTTGGTCAACCCGAAATTATCGAAAAAGGCCGCAAATGTGAAGCTTATGGCGCGGAAGTTATCAAACTGACCGTTGGACCCGAGCTTTTTTACATTCACCTGCTTACCCTTGAGCAGACCGGCTTTTTTAACGCCAGTCTTTACACGCCTTTTGGCATCCGTGGTGTGGAGACCCTGGGCACAGAAATCGCCGAAGAAGTACGCATTCGCTACGGCAAAGACCCCGATGCTGTCATCATCACCCATGCTGGTGGTGGTAACTTAACCGGCACCGCGCGTGGCCTTTTGGCTGCTGGCGCGGACAAAACCCGCATCGTAGCATGCTCGGTAGACCTGAGTGGTTTGCACATGGCATCTGACACCGACTTCAACAAAAAGTCCTTCACCACCGGTCACACCGGTTTTGGTGTGCCTTTTGCCACCTGGCCAGATCGCGCCGACGTGCCGCGCAATGCCGCGCGCAGTATGCGCTACATGGATGAATACCAACTGGTCACTCAAGGCGAGGTCTTCTTCGTTACCGAACTGCTCACCAAGCTTGAGGGCATCGAACGTGGCCCCGCGGGTAACACCAGCCTGACCGCCGCGATTACCATGGCGCGCCAAATGGACCGGGACCAAATCGTTGTTGTCCAGGAAACCGAATACACCGGCGCGGGTAAGCACCACAACAGCCAGCTCAGCTTCGCACGTGAGAATGGCATCAAGGTTTACGTGGGCGATCCTGCTGAAAACGTACCAGGTAAAACCATCGTTTTGCCCGAGAGACTCGACCAGGTTCGCGGCAAAGCCCAGGATCTTGAAAGCCTCAAACTTTCCTACTTGCGGAACGCCGCCCGGCGTCATCCGGTGCAAGCCTGGACAGATGAAGACATTAGCTTTTTGGCACAAGATATCAAGAGCACACCCGAATGGGTGCGTGCTAACTTGCCGACTGATTAATTTAAGGAGACAAAATGACAGATGAACGAATCAAACAATTTGAGATCCGTCATGAGCGTTTAAAAGAGCTCTCTGATGATGAACTCAAAGCCCATTTTTGGGATCTGTGTTACAAGGTGGTTGACCCCATCGTTGAACTAGCCCGCACCCACACTTCACCCTCGATTGAACGCTCTATTCTGCTGAGAATGGGCATCAACAGCCACAAATCACATGGCATCGTGGACGCCATTCACCAAGCCGGTTTGCTTGGCAAAGGTGCTGGTCATGTGTTGTTAAAGCTCAGCGAAAAACTTGGCGTGGATGTCAAAGCTGCTGGCGACGCTATTCTTGAGGACAAAGAAGTCCTGAATGGTCTCTTTGCGGAGGTGAAATAATGGCTAAGAAAATGAAACCCCTGGATCCTAATGAAAAATTAGACATCGAAGCTATCCTCGAGGACCTTGAAGATTACCGCCCACCCCGCAAGGGTTGGACCTGGCGCGTCGTGCCCGAAGAAGGCGTGGACATGGGTCCATTCCACTATCGCAACATGGCAGAACCGCTCAAACGTAGCATCGGCTTGCCCGCCTCGAAATATTTCGACAACATCGACCCGCAACCCCAACCAGTTGTCACCACCGAAATCGCTTCTGGCCGTTTCGAAGATGACATCCGCCGCATGCGCATGGGTGCCTGGCATGGTGCTGACCACCTGATGGTCATTCGCCACACCGGTCAAAGCCATATCGACGGTTTGATGGAGGGTACGCCAGAAGGCGTGGGTGGTGTGCCTATCACCCGTAAGCAAATCCGCGCTTCTCGTAAAGCGATTGACTTGATCGAGGAAGAAGTCGGCCGCCCGATTAACTTCCACAGTTATGTTTCTGGTGTGGCTGGACCCGAAGTGGCGGTGCTCTTCGCTGAAGAAGGCATCAATGGTGCCCACCAAGACCCGCAATACAACATTTTGTATCGCAACATCAACATGTATCGCTCCTTTGTGGACGCTGCCGAAGCCAAAAAGGTCATGGCCGCGGGTGGCATCTTCCAGATTGATGGCGCGCACAACGCCAACGCTACCGCCAAAGCCGGTTGGCTGGTAATGCCCGAATTGCTTGTACAACACGGTATCAACTGTGCTTTTAGCATCATGGCGGGCATGCCCAAAGAGCTGATTGGCCTTTCAACCGTTCCGCCAAACTCACCGCCTGCGCCCAAGTTCTGGTATGACTTGCCCTACGCGGTCGCTTTGCGCGAAATCTTCTCCGATTTCAAAATGCGCGCTCAACAAAACACGCGCTACATCGAAAGCTCAATTGAAGAAGCCATTCGCACTCATACCATCGACACGCTCATTTCCATGCTCACCAGTGCCGACATCCAAAGCACGATTACACCTGACGAAGGCCGCAACGTGCCCTGGCACTACAACAACATCCGCGGTGTGCAAACCGTGAAGCAAACCTGGGCTGCCTTGGATGGCATCAACGAAATGATCCAAATCAAGCGTGATGGTCCTCTTGGTGAGATGGTTCGTGACATTAAAGAACGCGCAGTGGCATTCCTTGAGGAAATCCTTGAGGTTGGTGGCTACTTTGCTGCGGTTCAAAAAGGTTTCTTTGTTGACTCAGCACAATATCCCGAACGCACTGGTGACGGTATCGCTCGCCAGGGCGACGGCGGTGTTGCCGCGGGCAGCATTATCGAACGCGAACCCGACTATATGGCACCGGTGTGCGCCCACTTCGGCAACAACACCATGCCGGCAGAACTCGAACCTTGCCAGGCATCCGGCGGTTGTACTTTGTGTGACCCCAGCCTGATTACCTACATTGACGAGTTTGATGAGGAAGACAACGTTCACAAACGCCTTGAAAAGACCTGGGATTACCGCAAGGGTCATCTCATTCGCCCGGAAGTTGAATGGGCAGGTGATGGCACAGTCTTGCTTGAAATGATGATTCCCGAAAATGAAGACTACGCCCGCGAGGCTGGTCTTGAAATCGCACGTCGTTTGGGCTTGGAAGACCCGCAAGTGATTAACCTGATGGTTTTGCATCCTGCTGAGGGTTGCTTCCTGGAAGTTAAGGGTAATGTGACCTTTGATATCGATCGCCGTGATCTAAAAATCCCCGAGAAAGTCGTTTTACTCTCTGAAGATGAGATTAAAGACGCCATCAAGAAAACCGGTCTTACCGTTGTGGCAGGCACGGTTGGCGAAGACGAGCACAGCGTTGGTCTGCGCGAAATATTGGACATCAAGCATGGTGGTATCGAAAAGTACGGTGTGAAATATCACTACCTGGGCACCTCTGTACCCATTGAAAAAATGGTGGATGCTGCCATTGAAACCGGTGCGCAAGCTATCTTGATTTCGACCATCATCAGCCATAATGACGTGCACCGCATGAACATGCGCAAGCTGGATGAGCTTTGTCGTGAAAAAGGCATCCGTGATAAGGTCATCTTAATCGCTGGTGGCACGCAAGTGAGCCCAGAAATGGCAGAAGAAACCGGCGTGGATGCCACCTTTGGCAGAGGTTGTAAAGGTATTGACGTTGTGGATGCCATTGTCAAACAGATGAAGGAACGCGGAGTCCTCTAAACGCCAATGGACATTTTGACGATTGAGGTTGGTTCAACCATAACCAAAGCCAACGCCTTTGCCCTGCTTCCTGAAGGTCGTTTTGAGCAGTGGGCGCAAGGCTTTGCGGAAACCTCTATCCAAGAGGGTGACGTTTGTATTGGTGTGGAGAACGCGCTTAGTGCCCTAAAAGCCAATGCGCCACGCGCCTTGGAAAACCCTCAGTATTTTGTAAACAGTTCAGCCGCGGGCGGTCTGCGAATGACCGTCCACGGCTTGACCTTTAATATGACAGCCCGTGCGGCGCGTGAAGCCGCCCTGGGTGCTGGCGCAATTATCAAGCAAGTTACGGCTGGCGAATTGGATGACTATGACCTCAAGGAGATTTTGGACATTCAACCCAATATCATCCTTTTGGCGGGCGGTGTGGATTACGGCGAGAAGAAAATCGTGCTCAAGAACGCTGAGGCGATTGCCTCTTTAGGCAAAATTGCGCCGGTGATTTATGCCGGAAACCGTGCCATACGCACGCAAATCCGCGAAATATTTGAAAACGCTGGCGTGGAATTAATGCTTGCTGATAATGTCTTCCCAGCGGTGGATCAGCTTAATATTGAGCCGGTACGCCTGATTATTCACGAACTTTTCAACAAACACATCATTCACGCTCCGGGCATGAGCCGTTTGCGCGAATTGACCGATGCCCAGGTTTTACCAACTCCTGGCGCAGTTTTACTTGGCGCGAAACTCTTTGCCGAGATGCTTGGGGATGTTTTGGTGATTGATGTGGGTGGCGCAACCACGGATGTGCATAGCGTTAGCGAAGGCAGCCTTGAATGGAATAAGCGCATGGTCGATCCTGAACCAGTCGCTAAACGCACTGTGGAAGGCGACCTGGGCGTCTTTGTGAACGCACAAAACATTCTCGCCCTGGCTGAAGATCCCGCCTGGGAAGAGGAAATGCAACATCTTATGGCAATGCCTGCCACCGAGCAAGAGATGAACCTGACCCGTTGGCTGACCCAACGCGCTGTTGAAACGGCAATACGGCGTCATGCAGGCGTTGTAACAGATTTGTACACGCCATCGGGCAAGATCAAAATTGTGCGTGGCAAAGACCTAACTGCCGTGAATTGGTTGGTGGGTACCGGTGGCGCGCTGACACGGGTGAGTGGTGGCGAAGCGATATTGAAAACCATTTGCCTTGGCGCTGGTGCCTATCTTTTGCCGAAGCCGGAGACAACTGTGCTGATTGACGCGTTTTATCGCTTTTCAGCCTTAGGCACCCTTGCCCACACCTACCCTGAAGAAGTCAAAGCGACTTTTGTGCATTGGGTCAACGAAACAACAGAACAGAAAAAGGACTAAACCATGTTTGAAACAAGCCCAAGATTAGAAATTTACCTGGAGAGGATCAAACAAAACGCACAGAGTGTGGCAAAGCTGTGCCATGAAAATGGTATTCAGCTTGCCATGGTATCCAAAGTTTTACGTGGCAATCCCGAAGTAGCGCGCGTCTTTTTGGAAGCCGGCGCGGATATGATTGCCGACTCGCGCGTGCCCAACTTGCGCCTGGTTGGTGAGCATCATCCAGGCATCCAGCGCCTTTTGCTGCGCATGCCCGCCCAAAAACAAGCCGATGACGTGGTCATGTTTACCGAATATTCGCTCAACTCTTCCTTGCAAACCTTAAAAGCGCTCTCTGAAGCCGCGGTGAGGTTGGGCAAGGTGCATAAACCCATTATCATGGTGGATGTTGGCGATCTTCGCGAAGGGGTTTGGCCGGATGATTTGGTGGACTTGGTTAAAGAAGCGGCCTTGTTGCCTGGCTTGGACCTTGTGGGTCTTGGCGCGAACCTGGCATGCTATGGCGGCGTTATGCCCAGTGTTGAGAACATGCAAACCCTGATTGACGTGCGCGATGAAGCCCGCCGGGTAACCGGATTGGAACTTGGTTTGCTTTCGGGTGGCAACAGTAGCGGTTTGCCCCTTTTGGCGAGTGGCAAAATGCCCAAGGGTATCAACCACTTTAGGGTTGGTGAAGCAATTGTTTTGGGACGCAACGTTTTGGATCGCAGCCCATGGCAAGGCACACGCCAGGACACTTTGCAGCTTGTTGCAGAGGTTATTGAGCTCTTAGAAAAGCCATCCGTGCCGATTGGTGACACAGGGCAAGACGCTTTTGGCAATGAGCCGGAGTTTGAAGACCGTGGCATTCGCCAACGTGCCATTTTGAACCTTGGCCGTCAGGATGTGGTCATTGAGGGACTTGAGCCAGTTGATCCGGGTATTATCGTTTTGGGCGGTTCAAGCGACCATGCTATTTTGGATGTGAGCGACGCCCACACGCAATTGAAACTGGGTGATGAAGTTGCTTTTTATCCTGGCTATGGCGCAACCCTCGCCGCTGCCACTTCTGAGTATGTCAAGAAAGTTACGATTGCTTAGTTAATTACTGTAATCAGATACGAACAGAAGCATTTCTAATGAAAGGGGTAGCTTTATTAGCTACCCCTCTTGCATACTCCTCTTTCAGTACATTTTGGCACAGAAGCTTAAGGCATCAGAATGAGCCTTTTTTATCTCAAATCTCTCATTGTAGTGACCTGATATTCACCCCATCCTTTGGAGGCTGACTAAGGGGTAGGTCTTTCAGCTTTTAAGCTATGCGCATTATTATGCAGAGGGATTTAATCCCGTTTCCTCAGTTTTCGCGCTTGTAAACACATCCGTAAAACATAAAGCGCCAGTAAAACAAAAATAAGCGCGTATGCGATGATGAAGTATTGGCTATTTTCAGGCATTATTGCTCCTCTCCACGGGCATCAAACTTGGCTACTTGGTGCTTTGCTGTGCCCTCTTCTGGCTCACTATCGAGCATCCTTTGTGCCATTTCCAGGCGCACACGGTGCCACAAAAGCACCACAAACAATAGCGTAAATGCCACAATACTCGCCGCCATGGTTTGATACATCGGGGATGTCATGACCATTTTCTCGCCGGTATTGCCAAAAATGGTCGGGTGAATGGTGCGCAAAAGGCGTGCGGAGAAGAAAGTGAGTGGCACACTCACAAAGCCAACAATAGCGTAAATCGCCCCAAGGCGAGCCGCACGCGTCGGCGAATCAATCGCGCGGCGCAAGAGCAAATAGCCCAAATAGGTAAAGCCCATGATGGTCATGGTGGTCAGGCGTGGGTCCCAGGTCCAGTATGTGTTCCAAACCGGACGCGCCCAAAGCATGCCAGTAACCGTGCCCAGCACAGAAAAAAGCAAGCCCAGCTCTACGCCAGCCAATGAAAGCGCGTCGTGAACTTCTTTGCCGCGAGCCAGATATAAGATGCCGCCAATCGCCGCCACAAAAAAGGAGACCATCCCCAACCATGCCGAACTCACGTGGAAGTAAAAGATTTTTTGTGGCAAACCCATGGTCAGCTCCAAAGGCGCGTAAAAAATAACCAGCGCC
Source organism: Anaerolineaceae bacterium UBA5404 (assembly GCA_002409625.1). Taxonomy (GTDB): domain Bacteria; phylum Chloroflexota; class Anaerolineae; order Anaerolineales; family Anaerolineaceae; genus Mesolinea. The sequence goes on from DHNY01000001.1 coordinate 26,327, forward strand.
AATGCCCCAAAAACTGCCAGTACGGCGAGCACGCTTAAAACAGAAAGCCATTTATTCTTTGATAACATATTCAAACACCATACTCGAAATAGTTGTGATAATGACGGCATACGCCGCTAAAAGGGTAAACCAAATGCTAAAGTCTGCGAATGGAAGCCCCTCAAGTATTCCTGCGCCTGCTTTGACGACAGCGATATTGACCGGCATCAGCAAGGGGAAAAGCAAAACCGGCAAAAGCATGTCCCGCATGCGGGTTTGCACGCTGAGTCCCGCCAAAAGAGTTGCCATGGCACTATAAGCCCAGGCACCAAGCAAAATTAAGCCTACAAAAAGCCCATTAAACAGAGAATAATTGTAAAGCAGGCTGTAAACGGGCAGCAAAAACAGCGCCAAAAGTGCCATAATCAAAAAATTGCTGAGCATTTTGGCTAAATAGACCAGTGAAAGATCGGGCGCGCCCAACAAGAGCGCATCAAAACAGTCTTGATCTTGCTCAGCCGAAAAACTGCGGTTGATGCCCAATGTGCCCGCAAAAACGACCAAAACCCAAACGATACCTGTGGCAATGCTGGCTTGTGCTTGCGGAGACAGAGAAAGCGCGTAATTGAAAATGAAAAGCGTGAGCACCGCAAAAGCGAGCATGGCACTGATGATGTCTTTGCTACGCCACTCCTGGATGAGGTCTTTTTTGATGAGTGCCCAGAGACTTGCCATATTTTGCCTCATGCCAGCACCTCAGTAGGACTTTCGGCTAAAACTTTTCCTGCTTCAACGCGTAAATAGCCGTCTGCAATGGTGCCAAGCTGGCTCAGTTCGTGCGTGCTTGCCAAAATGATGTGGTCTTTGGCGCGCTCTTCCTGAAGAACCTGCAAAAGCATCTGGCTGCCATCGTCATCCAAACCGGTGAAAGGCTCATCCATCAGCAAGATCTTGGGCTGATGTAGCAAACAACGGGCGATGGCAAGGCGTTGTTTCATGCCCCGCGAAAAGCCACGCACAACTTGCCGGGCATTGGCTTCAAGACCAACCTTAGCTAATAATTGTCTTAAGGCTGTTTCACCAAGCTGACAATGATAAAGCTGATCATAAAATCGGAGGTTTTCAATGGCCGTCAGGTTTTCGTAAAGCCAGGGTTGATGGGCGAGCATGGCGATCATGCGCCTGTTTTCGTTTTTAGAAGCATGCCAGGGTTGTCCATCCAAGTAAAAAACGCCACTTTCCGCGCGACTGACACCTGCCAGCAACCTCAAAAGCGTTGTTTTTCCGGCGCCATTTTTACCCAAAAGGCCAATGATTTCACCAGATTGCAGGCTAAATTCTGCGCTGTTGAGGACTTTGGTTTTGCCAAAGCGCTTGCTAAGTCCGCGAACTTCAAGCTTCATGTGGGTACCCAGGTGTTTGTTCTGCTTGCGGTGTGTCTTCATTTAAAGCTGTGGCGGGTTTGCTCAACGCCAACACCCCACCCAGAACCAGCAATATGGACCCGAGCCAGAGGAAGTTGACCATGCCGTTTTCAATCAACTGAATGGTGGCGGTGCCCATCTTGGCGTTGTATTCCAAAAGCAAAGTGTAATGATCGCCTCTGATTGTGGCGTGTTTGGAGGGATTGCTAATCCACTGATTGCGTTCATAATAAACATCTTGGCCTGGATTGAGCTCTTTAATGAAGCGCTCGCCTTTATAGAGCTTCAATTGTGCATTAACCCGCAAGTATTCCGGGTGGGAATCGTCTTGCTTCAGCTCAAGAAATTCAACGCTGTATTGCCCTAAAGGCATCCTATCCCCGGGAATCATCAGCCCTTGAATGCGGTCGGTAAAGTGAGCCATGCCCAAAACGCCGAGTGCGATAAACAAAATGCCAGCATGCACCAGCCAAGCCGCGTAGCGCGCACGCTGATGCCAGAAGCGCTTCCAATCTCGCCAATCGACCAGACTTTGGACAACTAAAACCACTATACCGAGCAGTATAATAAAGATCACTGCCAACACGATCGCCTTTTTGCTCAGGAACACAGCTGTTGCAAGCACGCCAATCAAAGGCAACACCAAAACCAACCATAGCCATTTGCTTGGTTTCTTAAACGCGCTCAAACTCCAGCCGATGATCGGGCAAACGGCCATCAAAAACACCAACAAAATGAATAGCGGTGTTGTGGTGCGGTCAAAAAAGCTGCGGTCAAAGGTGATCGCGGTGCCACCAAAACCCTCGCTAAGCATGGGAAAAAGGAGACCATACAAACAAATGACCAATAGTCCCAGCAAGAGAATGTTGGAATAAAGGATAAGTGAATCGCGGGTAAAGAAAGACTTAAAAGCCCAGCCGCTGCCCAAATCTTTCCATCGTTTTATCATCCCCCAGATGGATATCAGCAGGGTTGCCAGCATAAAATAGCCCAATGGCGCTGAAATCTGGCTCTCGCCAAAGGCATGCACGGAGCTAATCAAACCCGTGCGCGTGATGAAAATGGCAAAAAGGGTCATCAGCCAACTCAGCAAAGCCAAAGCAAAATTGAAGCGCCTAAAGACCTGTTTGTGTTTTTCGATGAAGAGGCTATGCAACAAGGCGGTGCTGGTGAGCCAGGGCAAGAGCGATGCGGTTTCAACCGGATCCCAAGCCCAATAACCACCCCAGCCAAGCACCTCATATGCCCACCAACTGCCCAGGGCAATGCCAGCTGTTAAAAACAGCCATGCGCCCAGTAGCCATGCGCGGGTTTTGACCAGCAAGTCGCCGAGCTCTTCGCCACGAATGAGTTTTGAAACAGCCAGCGCAAAAGGCGGTAAGAAAAGCGCGAAACCCAAATAGAGGATAGGCGGATGAATAACCATGCCCGGATGGCGTAGCAAGGGATTGAGCCCAAAGCCATCCAGCCAGCCATAAAGATGCGCACCTTTTGCAGGCGCGAAAAGCGCTTCAGCAAGTTCATCACTGGGTAAAAGCCAAACCCGCTTGAAAGGATTCTCAACAAAAAAGGACAATCCAGCAAAAAAGACGGTGTTAATGGCGAGCACGAGGTATGCCCAGGCATCCAAAGCTTGTTTTTTGCGCATCAAGGCGATAAACAAGACCAGGTTAACAATCCAACTCCAAATGAGCAATGATCCTGCCTGCCCACCCCAAATGGCAGTCATTTGCAGCACTTTTGGCATGGCTTCATGGATAACCGAAACAACATAGGCGTTGGTGTAATCTTGCGTGAGCTGCAGAATCAACAGCGAAAGCACCGCCAGGCTGTGCAAGACAAACGCGCTAAGACTCAAGGTCTTAACCGACACAGGAATGGTATGCTTTTGACGGAAAAGCTGCGAAAGCGTGATGCCAATGCCCGCTAAAAGGCAAAGAAGCGCCAAGGCAAAGCTGATAAGACCACTATAAAAGAAGAACATAAGGCTCCATTTCTTTAGCTGCCTGGCTCATTCTGGGTTTGTCCGGGCAATTCAGCTTCATATTTTGAGGGACATTTGAGCAAAAGTTCACTGGCTTGAAAAACACCGCTCGCGTCCAACTTGCCGGTAACGATGGCTTGGGCTTCATGTTGCAAGAGATCCGGGCGCACACCTTCATAATAAACGCTGATTTTTGGCAAGCTGGGATTTGCGGCAGCATCGGCTAGCACCTTTGCCATGCCACCCATTTCTTTTATCACCTTGTGATCGCCGGGAATTTGCACGATATCAAAGCTTAATTGCAACTTTTTAGCATCATACACAATGCTATCGCCAAGCACTGCCCCGCTCAGTCGCAAACTTTTACCTTCAAGCTCAGCCGAACGCACTTGAATTTCTTCAACCGTCATAAAATACTGTGAGCTTGAGCGCGTTGCAGAAATAATGAGCCACACCAATGCCGCAAAAATGATTACAGCACCGATGATGAGTTTGAGGTTTACCTTCTTTTTGGGTTCTTCTTGAGACATGTCTTCACTTTTTTTGATTGATTGTTTGTCAGGCACGGCATGTTTCACTCAGAAGCCTGCGCTTGGTGCCTATTTTAACCTAAATTGGGAGGCTTTGCTCAAGTGCAGAGGCTTTGGTGTCTATTTAATGTATTATTTTATATTAATCAGGTAGATATTTTATTATTCCCTGTTTTTTGCAGATTTTTCACCCTATTTTGAGTGACTCATATTATAATCAGCACACTTCACGCGAACCTTTTTAAGCCTGAACGCATTAAGATTCGACTAAGGAGCCGATATGAATCAGCGCACATTTTTCATCATCTTGTTTGTTTTGGCAGCATTACTGACCGGTTGGTTGGTGTATGCCACCCGCCAAGGCGCGCAAGCTGAATCCATTCAAGAAGTAAGCACAAAATACTGGACGTCTGGCCATGCCGATATTGAAGCAGCAGCCTTTAATCACTGGAATGACGAAGGCGAAGTCCCTGCTTACTGTTCGAAGTGTCATGCCAGTTCGGGTTTCCGCGATTTTATCGGCGCGGACGGCACCGCCGCTGGCTCCAATGAAAACCCCGGTCGCATCCAGGACCCCATCAACTGTACAGCTTGCCATAACGATCAAGCTCACGCATTAGACGCGGTGACTTTCCCCAACGGGGTTGAAATTACCGGCACAGGCAACGCTTCAGCATGTATGACCTGCCATGGCGGTATGGGCTCCAGCAATAATGTTGCCAAAGCGATTGAAGGCAAAGACCTGGAAGAGGTCCTTGAAGGGCAAGGATTGCTGAGTGCGCACTACCACATTGCCGCGGCGATGAATATGGGTGCAGACGCCGGCATGGGCTATCAATATGAAGGCAAGAGCTATGTTGGCAAGTTCCGCCACGCGGAAATGGTGGATAGCTGTACCAAATGCCATGACCCACACTCCTTACGCACTCGCCGAGGCGACAACGATAAGACCTTGTGCAACACCTGCCACTCCGAAGTGCAAAGCTTCCCTGATTATCGCACCGTGACCACAAGCAAAAAGGACTGGGATGGCGATGGCACGGTTGAATCGGCTTATGACGAAATTGAAGGCATGAAAGACGTTTTGTGGCATGCGATGCACCAATACGCGCTCAAGACAACCGGCGACGCTTTAGCCATCAAGACGGATCAATATCCTTATGTATTTATTGACACAAACCAGGATGGTGTCTTAGGCGAAGATGAAGCCGCCTTTGGCAATCAATTCAAGAGCTTTACACCACGTTTGTTGCGCGCAGCTTACAACTATATGTTCGTCGTCAAGGATCCGGCAGCCTATTTGCATAACGCGCAATATGCCTTGCAATTGATGTATGACTCGATTGAAGACCTGGCTGGCGAGAGTGGTGTTAGTGTTGACGCACTAAGCAGACCATAAGGGAAGGTGGATTAAACCATGGGAACTATGAGACCGCTCGTAAAGCGAGCCTTATTCTTCTTTGTGTACATCACTTTGGTGCTCTTGCCTGGGATATTAATGCTGGTTTCGGGTAAATTGCGCGGTCCCGATTTTATCCTTAAAGACCTGGCTGTCTTCTTGGGCTATACCGGGCTTTCTATGGCGGGCATTCAGCTGATTGCGGTGGGCAAAATCCGCTGGCTAGCAGATGCCTTTAACATGGACAAGGTCTATAACAATCACCACTGGTTGTCTTTGGCGTCGACTTTCATGATTTTCGCGCACGTGATTTTACTGGTGTTTGATAACGCCCGGGTAGCAAGATTTTTGCTCATATATGGTCAGCCATGGAAATTTGCCGCGGGCGCAATTGGTTTGCTGGGCTTTATTCTGATTGGAATCACTTCAGTTGCCCGCCGACAGTTAAAATTGGATTACCGCGTTTGGCTGTATGTGCACGATATTTTAAGCGCTATTTTGCTGGGCTTTGGCTTAATCCACTTGTTTAAAGTCGATTATTACACCCAATTCCCCTTAATGCGCGCGGTGTGGATTTTCTTAATTGTGCTTTACAGCGCGATGATCATCCATATTCGCATCCTAAAAGCCTTTTTCCTGCGCAAGATTCCTTATAAGGTTGAGTCTGTGGTGCGCGAGAACGAAACCGTTTACACGCTCAATTTGCTGCCCGATGGACACAAAGGCGAGAGCTTTAGGGCGGGTCAGGTGGCTTGGATTAGCGCCGGCGACAACCCTTACGTGCTAAGCCGTAATCCTTTTTCTTATTCCGGAAGTGACATGGCACCTGGTGGGCGCATACGCTTCTCTATTAAGGAAGTCGGTGACTTTACCAGCTCGATTAAAGAGCTTAAACCGGGCGACCGCATGTATATTGACGGTCCTTATGGACGCTTTAACTTGGATGCACCCGAAACCCAAAAGGGTTTGGTGTTGATTGGTGGTGGCATCGGTGTGGCGCCTGTTATTGGCATGGTCGAATCTTTGCGCTCTGCCAAGGACAAACGTCCCATTTACGTCTTTTATGGCGATTATTCTGAGCGCAGCGTGCTTTACGCTGAAGATTTTGCCAAAGCCGGAGAGGTGCTGGATTTACATATGATCAATGTGTTGGAAAATCCGATGGACGATGATTATCCCTATAAGGGTTACATCACCGCGGATTTGATGCGCAATATCCTGCCTGAAAACTATAAGGAATTCCTGTATTTTGTGTGTGGACCAGCTCCAATGTTGCGCGCGATTGAACGCAACTTTAAGGAATTGGGCATCCCCATGAGCCAGGTGCAAGAAGAAAACTATACAATGGCTTAGTGGGTTCCCAACAGCACTTAGAAAACATCAAACTCATCCCATAAATAGAAAGAGGCACTATATAAACATAGTGCCTCTTGTTTTTATGCGAGTTTTCGTTTAAATCACCCAGTTACCATTTCTCAAGAGTGGGATGGCAGTGCCATCGAAAGCATAACCGGTAAGGTCCACATCTGCGGCGCCCACCATGAAGTCGGTGTGCACCAGGCTTTGGTTAGCACCACGCTCGATGAGATCTTTCAGGCTGGCTTCGGTGCCGTCTTTCATGGCGTAGGCATAGCTTTGACCAATGGCAAAGTGACAGCTGGCGTTTTCATCAAACAAAGTGTTGTTGAAAACCAATCCGGTGTTTGATATAGGTGAATCATGCTGCACCAAGGCAACTTCACCCAAGCGTCGGGCGTTTTCGTCCTGATTCATTTGCTTCACAAAAACATCCTCGCCAATCTCAGCCGAAAATTCGGTAATCGCACCGTCTTTGAAGACAAAGTTCATGCCATCCACCAGGGTTCCGTTGAGGTTCAGGGGTTTGGTGGCGCGCAAAATGCCATCCACTTTATGGCTGTGAGGTGTAGAGAAGACTTCCTCGGTGGGCATGTTGGCAAAGAATGGAATGCCGGCAGTAGAGTCTTTTGAGCCACCCACCCACTCGTGCCCTTCGGCGAGGTAGACCATAAGGTCGGTGCCGGGACCTTGATAGTGCAGTTTTTCCAGGTTGGCATTGTTAAGAAAGTCACGTTGCTTATGCAGGTTGGCATCGTGTTGGTGCCAGGCTGCTACGGGATCTTCCTGATCAACGCGCGTGGCATAGAAAATGTTCTCCCAGAGTTTTTCAACAGCTTCTTCATCGCTGACATCAGGGAAAATGGTCTTTGCCCAACCCACACAGGGCACTGCGCCAATCGTCCAGCGTGTGCGCCCGCTCATGCGATATGCTTGCACGCCAGTATCTTGCATCACACGCGCGGCAGCTTTGCCATAGCGCGCCACACGGCTGTGATCGACATCCTTGAGCAGGGTTGGATCTTGTGCGCGAATGATGAGGTGTTGGTAATTGTCATCATAAAGATTTTTTAGGTAAAGCGCTTTGTATTCGGGGTAGATATCAAAGATATCCTCGCCACCATAGAGGTAGCGTGCCAGGTTCATCTGGTCATCAGAAACATCCACAACAACATCTTTGGCGCCGAGTTCATAAGCGCGTTTTACTGCATAGCGAGCCACAGGTATGGCATCGGTGCTGATGGACATATATAAGCCTTCGCCTTTTTGCAGGTTTATACCCGCGCGGACGAGAAGGTCGGCATATTTTATGAGATTTTGATCAAGGTTCATCGTTTACTCCCGTTTAGATTTTAGGTTTTAGATTAAGGTGATTATACCCTTGCCTCATGCGATAATGGCTTGAATAAACGCGCGCCAGGTCTCTTTGATGACGTTTTGGGCTGTTTTTCCGGCTTTTGTCTGCTTTAGGCAAGCTTCCAAGGCGTCGCAAAGCAATGGGATATTTTCTGTGGGGACAACCCAGCAATCGTCTTTCATTTGGCGCAAAAAGTCATCTGCGACCACATCGCTTACAACCACCGGCAAGGCGTAACCCATTGCCAGTTTTACCGAACCGGATTGTGTGGCATCGCGGTATGGGGCAATAAAGCAATCGGAGGCTTCGAAGTATTGGCTGGCTTGGTCATCCGGAATGTAATCAGCAACGATTTTGACATAATCCTGGATGCCCAAATCGGCAATTTGCTTTTGGTACTTGCCAAGGTCTTCCCAAAACTCGCCAGCAACCAAGAGCTGGGCATCTTTGTTTCTTTTTTTCAACTCGGCGATGGATTCAATAGCCAGATCCAAACCTTTATAGGCACGCACAAACCCAAAAAACAGGATAACGGGCACATTTGGCAACAAGCCCAGGTTTGCCCGCGCTTCTTCTTTGCTTAAGCCACTGGACGGAAAGGCTTGATAGATGGGATGTGGCACAATTTGGACCCTGACCTCTTTGTGTAATAGCTCTTGCAGCTTATTGGCTTCGCGCTGGGTCATGGCGATGTAGTCTGTGGCGTGTTTAAGCGCGAAATGGGCAAGCTTTTTATCCATGCCTTTTGTTTCGTGAGGATAGGTGTTATGAACCAGGAGTTTAAAGGGAATGTTGGCTTTGTTGAGTTTCTTAAAAAGGCTGTGGTAAGCGGGTGCCCAAATGCTGACCCACCATTGGAAAATAACCAGGTCTGGTTTCAGTTCCTGAATTTTTCTAAAAGTTTTCTGCCAATCCAAGGGGTTGAGCGAGCTTAGAATGTAGTCAGCGTCTGGTTTTTGGCGGTTTGGGCTGTGGTCTTTGTCACTTTTTCCTGGATAAAGAAAAGCAGGGTATTGCCATTTATAGGAGATGATATCCACGCTTTGACCGCTTTGCTTGAGTTCTTCAGCCAAAGCCGTTGTAAAATGGGCGATACCACCCCGATAAGGATAAACCGGCCCGATAAGCAGTATCCTCTTTTTTTTAAGCTTTAGTCCTGTGTTGTTCATCTTCGCCTTACTACGATTATATCCTTTTGGGCGCGAATTGACATCATTTTAGCGCTTTGGGCATGCCGGCGTGACCTCTGGGCTCTTGGAAGGCGAAACTTACCACTTATTCCCAAAAAGCGACCATGTGTGAGAAACTTATCGTATTCATGTCTGAATTTTCCTATACTTCAGGCGTCGAAAGGAGGTGCCCAGTGCAAATTGAAATCAAATTAGACAGCACTTGCACAGAAACAAAAATCATAATCATGGCGCAAAGCATGGACGATGAAGTGAAAGTGATCGTTGACTTGCTCTCCGCCCAAACACCTCAACTTTTGGCTGGTTTCCGCGGAGACCAACTGGAGATTCTTGACCCAGCCAATGTTTCGCGCCTGTATGCCAGCCAAGGAAAGGTGATTGCTGTGACCGAACACGGCGAGTATATCTTGCGCCAACGCCTGTATGAGTTGGAGGATTGGCTTGAGAAGCATGGTTTCGTACGCATTTCGAATTCTGAAATCATCAACCTCAAGAAAGCCAAAAACTTTGACCTCAGCCTGGCTGGCAGCATTTGTGTACGCTTGTCGGATGGGACAATCAGTTACGTCTCACGACGTTACGTCAACAAAATTAAACAAGTATTAGGACTATAAGGAAATAAACATGGAAAACAAAAAGAAAGTTTTAGAAAGAATGCTTTTGGGCATTCCTTTGGGTATCGCGATTGGTTTTGTCATCAGTATTGTGGCATCGGCGTTTTTTGGAGATGGCGCATATTACAGCGCACCACCGAGTTTTATTGAAAGTATGGGTGGGGAATTGAAAGCGGTGATTTTCCAGGTAGCCATGAGTGCCTTGATTGGTTTGGTTTTCGCTGGTGCTTCAGTTATTTGGGAGATGCACGAGTGGAGTCTGGCTAAGCAAAGCGGTCTGTACTTTCTGATTATCTCGCTAACGATGATGCCTGTGGCTTGGTTCGCGCATTGGATGGAACACTCGCTGAAAGGTTTTCTGAGTTACTTCGCCATTTTTGCTGGCGTATTTGTGGTGATGTGGCTCATTCAGTACTTTTTCTGGCGACAGAAAGTGAAAAAGATTAACGAAAAGCTAAGCTAATTTTGATTAGCAAGATTTGCGTGGGCTGGTAGATTACCAGCCCATTATTATTTTTGTGTGTAAGAAAGAACCTGGTTTGGGCTACCAGGAACCATGTGTAAGACGGTTTCGCCCTCATGTTTCAGGAAATCATCTCCCGATTTTAAGAAAACGAAGTGCGAACAGTAAATTTTGTCACCCAGCCGATGCATGTTCATAGGGTCGTAGCCACAGATGATTGTTTCAGCATTTGGCGTGGTCGTTTGGGCATCTGTTTCTGCCTTTTCAATTTTCGCGCGGAGGTCGACTTGACGTTTTTGCATGTTTTTGGTGATATCGTCTGGGATTTGAAGCTCTTCTGAGGATGCTTGGATGTCTTTAAACAATAGCTCATAGTTGGTTTGGCTTTGATTGCGGATGCTGTGATCCCAAGCCATGCCAAGGCGGTCTGCCATGATTAAGGTTAAGGCACCGGTGAAATAGGTCAAACGGCGGATATCAAAAAGCAGTTCGGGTTGGCTTAGTTTTTGGAGATAGTTTTGAATTTGATTTTGATAAGCTTCGGGCGAAAGTTGTTTTAAGGCTTTCAAGCCAACATATTCAGCCGTCCCTTCAAGCGTTTCGGCGTAACAAATTTGCTTCACAAAATCAGGATAAGCCTCAAATTGTCTTTGGCGCGTTGCGGCGAACTGTTGAAAACTTGCTTCCCTCTTAGACTCGTCGTCAGAAAAAGCCCGCTTTAGAAGCTCCGTTTCATGTTTCCTTAGCGCGTAAAAATGGGGGTCTTCAGGCGAAAGGAGTAGTTCAAGATCGTTAGGAAAGCGTGGTTCCTGGTGTTCACGCTGAAAGCAGTGAAACATCTCATGAACCAGCGGGTATAGCTTGATTGGATCGAGGTCAAGTTCTTCATGAGCTATGTTCCAAATCGCAAGATATCCCCCATCAAATTCAATGCTTGCATTGCCCCTAAAACGATCATCCCAAGGGAAGGTTTGGTCCGGCAAATAAACCCAATCGCTATTATATAGAGCGAAAGGATAGCGATGAAAACCATGCCAAAGGCTTTCGTAATCGAGGTTAGCTAATGTGGCATTGATGTCTTGAACTTGTTTTTGGATGAGGAGATTTGGGTGCATAGTCTTCGCGTTTTTCAGTCATTAATGACATAAATTTTACCCTAATACGAGACTGGCATTGCATACTCAAAAGGCTTGTTTTGAAACGCTTTAAAAGAGATTCAACAAAATTTTTATGTACAACCTTTTGTATAATCCAAGATTTGGTGAATTTTTTCATTCTGTTAGACTGAGCTAACTTAACAATCTATCCGTAGTATTTTCTTAGGAGTAAGACAATGAAAACGAAACAACTTATTGCGATTTTGATCGCATTTTCAGTGCTGCTGTCTGCTATCGGCAGTGCAAGCGCACAAACGATTGAGACCCCTCATTTTCCCGATTATCTCGAGCCTTTTTCAGATCCTAATCAAGATCAAGACAGAATTGATTGGGAGACTTTAAGCAGTTTTTATCCACCTATCTCTATTAATGAGGACCAGGATATTGAGTACTCAGATTCCCAGACAAACGAGCCAAATCTTTTCTATGACATGGACGGCAATCTTCTGCCTTTTGGTGATTATGACCAAGTTGAAATTGAAAATGACCCCAACGCGGTGAAATGGTATGACGGTGGCATTCTATATTCTGCGGTGGTAAACTGTGTAAACGGTTATATGGAATATGGCGTTGGAACCTATGTTGGTTTTGTTGCTGACGTAGAGCTTGAACAACCCATTCCCGGCCAGACTTATGAAATCAGGTTTGTGATTGCTGGTTTAGGTCAGCCTTGTGCGGGTCAAATAGCATGGGTTGATCTTGCCTTGCCACCAGGCACACAGCCTTCCATTACAGCGGAAACGCCCATTCGTTGCTTTTTCTCAGGTTACGAGAACCAGCCACCTTGCCCAACAAATGTTCAACCTTCAACAAGAGTGGATGGCGGTTGGTTCGTCCCATCAGGTGACGCATCAACAGGCCAAGGTTTTTATGTGGGGCAAGGCCGAACAGTTGAAATTCACATTCCCGTGGTAAGTAGCGGTCCACTCAATGGAGAACCATTAAGAGCACGTATTGAGCTTGCTGATGGAAACGCTGACCCGGTTTTATGGCCAACGCAAGGTGTTTGGGTTTTCAGTGACAATATTAGCATCGTTTATCCGTCCCCATCAACAATTTACACCTGTTGCAACGATGATGGTTCCCTTGTTGTTGAATCAACCGCCTATGTGAAAAATCGCTATACTGCCGGTCGCTTGTACTTCGAAATAGGCGATCGTCCTGGTGTTTACAACCTTTATAGCGCTTATATGGATATTAGCGATGAAAACAACAGTGAAGGTGCAACAGAAGACTGGTTACCTGCACAGTTATCACATAGAACAACCTATTACTGGCGTGCGCGTTTTGAGACCCTCACTGGTGAAACCATAACAGGTATGGAACAAAGCTCTATCACACCTTTTGGTCCTGAGGCAGTCATAGGTGATGGGACACCTGAAAGATGTACTGAGGAAGAGCTTCAAGGAGCTGTTGCAAATCCTACAACGCATCATATTTCTTTTGATTGTGGACCTGAACACTTTACGATTGCAATCAAGAAACATTTACCAACTGGGGTTAGAGAAATCGTGATTGATGGCGGACATAAAATCACCCTAAAAAACATCTCAAATCAAGAACCATTGCTAATATGCAACATAATTCAGCCTGCGGAGATCAAAAACATTCGCCTTATCGATGGATCGGTCAACAAACATTTCGCCAGTCTATGGAATACAGGTGGCATTGTTGTTGATATAGGGGCTGATCTGAAACTCACCAATGTGATTATGGAGAACAACAGAAACGAAGACCGCGGAGGTGCGATTTATGTGAGGCGGTCCGGTAAGCTTACAATTGTAAATTCTATTTTCCGTAATAACCGTTCTGATAATTATGGCGGCGTGTTGTATGTAAAAGAAGGAGGGGAAGTCACAGTTTCCCATTCTCTCTTTGAGAATAACCATGCCGGCATAGAAGGAGGCGCTATTTAAAATGAAGGTAATACCAGCTTTATTTTCTCCGAATTCTCTTCAAATACAGCCTCAACCTCCGCTGGTGCCATTTTTTCTCGTACTGGGTCAAATCACAAAATGGGACTTGAGGTAACGAATAGCTTACTGATTAATAACAGGACTCTTGATAGGTCGCCCAATCCAGCAAATCACAAAGGTGGAACAGTCTTGAATGCAAGTGGCTATTTCTGGTTAACTTCCAGTACGATTTCCCAAAGCAGCTCTAAGATTGGTGGTGCGCTTTTTCTCGGGGCAGGTTCAAAAACACATATCAATGGCGTAACAATTGTGGGAAGTAAATCTTTTCCTGGTGCCGCCGCTATTGATGCCGTGGACTATCAGTATGTTCAAATATCTAACTCAATTCTTGCCGATAATAGAATGAATTGTGGCCCAACTGTAGATTTTTATGAATACACCGGAGGTCCTGGACAGGGCATTAACTTAAGCGACGACGAAAGTTGTGATTTCAAGACTGAAGGCTCACTGTATGGGGTGGATCCAATGTTGGGTCCTTTGGCAAACAATGGTGGTCCTACGCGAACTTATGCCTTGCTGCCTGGAAGCCCTGCCATTGATGTTTCACCGCAAAAGTATTGTGGTTGGACAGACCAACGCGGATTCTATGGTGGCGTAGTAGAAGGTGTGCGCTCTCGCGCAGCAGATGGAAACGGTGATGGTATTGTGCTGTGTGATCTGGGCGCTTATGAAGTGATGCCAAGTGACGGCATGCTTTACCTCCCTATTACCATACGACCTTAATAATCAAAAAACTATCCCTTAGATGGTTAAGTTGAAAGTGAAAAAGCGCTTGGGATCCAGGCGCTTTTTCACTTTAAGTTTCTTGCAGTTTTTAGTGTTTTATTTGGCTAAGCTTACTTGCCAAAATCCACATCGGCAGGCATGCCGGGTTTGAGGCGCAACTGTGGGTTGGGCACAACAATGCGCACTGCATAAACCGTTGTAGCGCGTCCATCCGCAGTTTGCACATTGCGCGGGGTAAACTCGGCTTGATCAGCAATTTTGACAACCTTGCCTTTAAAGACTTCATTGGGGAAAGAATCAACCTTGATTTCAACTTCCTGGCTGAGCTTGAGCTGACCATACCAGGTTTCAGGCACATAAATAATCAAATCCAGCTCGCTCATTTCAGCAATGGTCATCACACTGCCGCCAGCCACGGCAATATCGCCCAGTTCAACATTACGCGTGAGGACGATGCCGTCGATTGGCGCTTTAATCTGAGTGCGGTCTTGTTGGAGCTGGGCTAAGGTTTGGGCAGCTTTAGCTTGCAGAAGCCCTGCCTCGGCTTGCTCGATGGCTGCTTCAGCCTGGATCACCGCGTTTTGCGCTACTTTGACCTGGCCAGATTCTTCACCGGTTCGCAGGCTCATCAGCAAATCTTGTGCGCTGTCATAGCTGCTTTGCGCCACCGCTACTTCGGCGCGGGCGTTGAGCACGTCTTCAGCTGCAGATGTGCTAAGCGCGTCATTGTATAGCTTGAGCGCGTTGTCAAAAGCAGATTGTGCCAGGTCTTGTGCGTTTTCGGCTGCTTCTTTCAGGTGCTCGTCTGTGCTGGCTTGGGCTGTGGCGAAAGTTATGTTGGCGATAGTAAGCCTCGTTTGCGCTTCAGCAAGTTTGAATTCAAGATCCACAAAGCTTTTAGCGCCGGCTTTTTCAAGCTCATTTTCCAGCATGGCATGGCGTTCTTCCAATTTTTCAAGTGTGGCATCAAGGGCTTTTTCGGCTGCGGCGATTTGTTCGGCTTTGGTGTAATACCAAACCGGCTTGAAGTCTTCGGATGTTGGTTGGCTCCATGCACTTTGGCGTGACTGCAAATCGCTGAACCGCGCACCGTCCAAAGCGAGTTCATATTGCGACTTTACATAAGCCAATTGGGCTTGAGCAGCACTTAAGGTGGCTTCGGCAACGGCTACCGCGGCATCGGCTTGGTCCTTTTGTGCCGCAAAGACATCGTCTTCAATCTGGATGAGAACATCACCGGCTTTAACCTGACTGCCTTCTTCAACATTGATGTTGACTATCTTTCCGCTCACTTCTGGCACAACACTCACTTTTAATGCAGAAAGCGTGCCCGAGCCAGACAAAGTGTCATTGCCATTGGCTTCACAAGCGGTTAAAGCAATGATGAGCAATGCCAGAAGTCCAATGCCAAGCAAGGTTTTTGTGTGTTTTTTCATATGGATACCCTCCATTTCATTAATCGCCTAGAGATGCTTCCGGAAAGCAAAAACGGAAGCGATAAAGTAACCAACGCTCATGATGACCATGGGAAGCGTGGATGTAAAGAGCAAGGTTGCCGCATCAACACCGCGAACAATGATGCCCCTTGTGATTTCAAGATACTGAGTTACTGGCAATAGTTCGCTATACCAATAGGTAAAGTCGGGCATGCTTTCGCGGGAAAACATCAAGCCTGACAGAATAATTGCGGGAATAATGACCACGAAAACCGAAATGTAAACCGCTTGCATTTGGGTTTTTGAGATATTTGAGATAAGCACGCCCATTCCCAGCGAACCCAAAATGAAAATGGCGCTTAAGCCGACCAATTCGCCTACACTACCCCGCACGGATACGCCAAACAGAAAATCGCCCATCCAGATCATGAGCAAAAGGTTGAGCATACACACCACAAGATAAGGGATGATTTTGCCCAACATCAATTCCCAGCTTCTAATGGGGGTAACGATGAGCTGTTCCATGGTGCCTTGCTCACGTTCGCGGACGATAGAAAGCGCCGCCAAAAGAATGGCTTGCACTTGCAAAATGATGGGAATGAGGCCTGGAATCATGTAAAGCCGGGCATTACCGTTTGGATTATAGAGCGTTTTTACAGTGGTGTTGATGGGCATTTGTAATGTTCTGGCTTGACCGCTGACATCCACCTTTTTGAGGATGAGATCCTGGTTTGCCATCTCGCTGATGGCGGTCAGTTTGAGTTCAGCGGTGCTTACGTCGGTTGGATTGCCCGAGCCATCCAAGAGAATCATCACATTCGCACTGCCATTGGTGAGCAGTTCGCGTTCAAAGGATTCGGGAATAATGATGCCGATGTCCATTTTGTCGGTTTCAATTTTCCTGACCATGTCTTCTTCGTTTTGCAGGTCATGGGTGAGTTTAAAGTCATTACTGGCAGTGAAACGCTCAACATATGCGCGACTGCTATCGCTTTTGTCAAAATCAACAATGCCCATGGTCACGCCGGTGGAAGTGCCAGTGATGCCATAACCGAGCAAAATGAGTAGCGAGGCTGGCAGGGCTAAAATAAGCAAAAGTGTGAGTGGGTCACGCAGGATGTGGCGCACTTCCTTTCGCATAATGGTCAATAATCGTTTCATAATTGCCTGTCTTTCTCTTTTTTCATGCCCTTTTTACTGATCCAAAACGCGTTGTTGACTAACCAGGCTGGTAAAGGCGTCTTCCAGGGAGGGTTGAATGATTTCAATGGTGTTGGGCGGCAGGTTTGCTTTGTTTAACAAGCGTTGGATGGCGTTAATGTCGCTTTCCTTTTTCACGGTGACGTGGAGCTGCATGCCCTGAATAGAAACATTGAGCACCCGTGGATCATTGATGAGCACTTTTTGCGCTTCCAACGGATCGCCCAGGTCAATTTGAAGAAGCGTGCCTGGTAAGGATTCTTTGATGGTGTCGGGACTGGCCAAGGAGATGAGACGCCCTTGGTACATCATGGCGATGGTATTGCAGTAGTCGGCTTCATCCATGTAGTGGGTTGTGGCAAGCACGCTGATGCCCTCGCTGGCAAGGCGGTAGATGAGGTCCCAAAATTGGCGTCTTGCCACTGGGTCAACCCCAGCGGTGGCTTCGTCCAGGAAGAGCATTTTGGGACGATGGATGATGGCGCATGCCAATGCCAGGCGTTGTCGCCAGGCACCTGATAAAGACCGGGTTTGGCTACGTTGGATGTGACCCAGCTCAACCATTTCCAGCATTTCATCCACCCGCTCGCGGCGTTGACGGAATGGCATGTTGTTGTAAATTGCTGCGTAGAAGTCAAGGTTTTCGCGCACGGTAAGGTCGTTATAAAGGGAAAACTTTTGCGACATGTAACCGATGCGTTTTTTGACTTCTTCGGGTTTCTTGCGCACATCAAAACCTAAAACATGCGCCGAGCCACTATCCGGACGCAGAAGACCAATGAGCATGCGAATGGTGGTTGTTTTGCCAGCGCCATTTGGACCTAAAAGGCCAAAGATTTCGCCTTGGGGAATGTAAAAACTGATGTCATCCACCGCGCGGAATTTGCCAAAGGTCTTTACCAGGTTTTTGACTTCAATGGTGTTTTCGGTCATGGGTTTTGATCCTTTTGACTTGTTTGAGTGGCAGATTTTTCAAGGCTGGTTTGGTCCGTTGTTTGGGATTGCTCTTCAACGATGGAGACGAACACGTCTTCCATTGTTTTGCGGGCGCTGCGCAAAATTTGCAGGTCTAATTTTTGTTGTTTTATTTTGCGTTCGAGCACCCGGCGCACTTGCCTTTCCTTATCTTCGGCGACGCTAAGGCGCAGGCGATCACCCACCGGGTTCCAGCTAAGGATATCCTCGGTTTGGGCAACCACTTCGCGCATTTGTTTGCGAGGTTTTGCCTTGAGCTCAATGATGCTAAAGGGAAGCGCGTGAGTTAGTGCCTCTGGACTGCCCTCTTTGAGGATCTGCCCATCATAAAGAATGCCAACCATCGAGCAGCGTTCTGCTTCATCCATATAAGGGGTTGAAACCAACACGGTTACGCCATCTTTGACGATGGTGCTAAGCAGTGCCCAAAACTCAGCACGACTGACCGGGTCAACACCGGTGGTGGGTTCGTCCAGGATGAGCACACGCGGATTGTGCACCATGGCGCACGAAAGAGCCAGTTTCTTTTTCATGCCGCCCGAAAGCTTGCCCGCGGCACGTTGACGAAAATGGCTGAGGTTGGTCAGTTCCAACATCTTATCAATGCGTTCTTGTTTGTCTTGTTTTGCTACGCCTTGGATGTCTGCAAAGAAGTTGAGGTTTTCATTGAGGCTCAAATCTGGGTATTGGCTGAACTCCTGAGGCATATAACCGATCACTTTGCGAATTTCTTCAGCTTTGCGTTTGGTATCAAAACCCAAAACGCTGGCTTTGCCACTGCTTTGCGGTAAAACACTGGCAAGAATGCGCAGGAGCGTGGTTTTGCCTGCCCCATCTGGTCCAATAATGCCATAAAGGCTCCCTTCAGGAACGCTTAAGTTAATAGCATGGATGGCTTTCTTTTTCTTTTGCCCAGGATAGCGTTTGCTGAGGTCCTGGGTGGTGATGGCCTGGTTCATTTCATGTCCTCACTATTAAGGATAAGTAAAAAGCAAATAATTTACAGGTGTAAGCCCGCTAAAAAAGGCGTGACAGATGTCATCAACATATATACCGCTCGGTATATTTCTGGTTACTAAAGTAAAACCAGGAAATAATAGGATCACCTATACGTGTGTAAGCGCTTTGTTTATTGAAAAATGAGTGCGGTTAGGTTCATTGAAGGGAATTATGCCCTTATGGAGTACAGTAAGGGCTGGGATGAGTATAAGGTGTGGGTAATTTTCTTGAATCCAATAAGGGTCTTGGCAAAAATAGTAACCTTGGGTTTAGTCACTATTTGAGCAGTCTGTAATTATTTTATGACCTTAGTAGTGTAAAACGATTGCAAAACTTGTTGAAAATATTTCAGCAAAAAGTTAAATCATCACCCCTTATCGACCAAGGTTTGCAATGGAAGATCAATACTAGCTTATACCGTTACAAAATCAATTATTGTTGAAAAAACATAGAGCACTGATGACTTTTATAAATGCTTTGTTTTTTAAAGTCTGGCTTGAATAAGCCAATTCATCCCCTTTGAACTTTTGCTGATGTTTTTAGGATAAGTCCAAGGTTAGCCATATTGAGAAATCTTTAATCATTCCAACGCCATTCAATTTTGAGTTGTTTGAATTGCTTTCCCGGTAGTTAATATCTCGTTTTGGCGTGTTTTGCGTGACTTATCAAGCTTTGAAAAATAATGTTTATAAGATCCTAGCAGGATTACTCAAGATTTTGAGATGAATTGAAACAGATTTTCCTTTAATAAGTAAAGCCAGAAATAATGCAACTTGGTTATTTTGTCATTTTGAGACTCATATAATACTTATCAAATCCTTACCCTGTGTTAGCCCACTCCAAGTGGATACGCGCATTAATGATTAGTAAAGATCACACCATTCTATTTGAAACCACGACAAATAGTTACTCCATATAATAGTTCATTCCCTGATTTTTTCTTTCCGCCATCTACCAAGTGGCTACGCGCATTAATAAGTGTGGGTTTCACATTTCCGGTCCCATTCTCAAACATTCCCAGGAGGCTTCATCAATGATTAGCTTTTTTTCGATAAACTTAGTACTTAGCATACAAATCAGTTACTTAACTTCAAACCAACAAACACCCCCACCATTCCTCTTTCCTTCACCTATTAAGTGGCTACGCGCATTATTTCGATGTGCCTGGGAGTTTTACCCGACTTTGATGCGATCGCAAAATGTGCAAGATTGGATGCTAGTCTCAAACACACCCAATCATGATTCATTCCCTATCTTTTTTCATAAAATAAGAGACTATGCGCATTATTGATTAGTAAAAAACCAGGCTTTTTATTAGAAACTTTAGTGACCAATTCCTCCAAGTAATGGCCCATTCCCTATCTTTTTTTTCTTTCCGGCATCTACCAAGTCGCTATGCGCATTATTGAGTGCAGCGTTCTTTTATAAATCCGGCACAGATCCAAAATACTAGGTTCAACCAATCTTAAACCCACTCCAACTTTGCAAACCTATCATGCTTTAAACTTTACAGGCTTAGATTCCCCATATTTTCCATTTTTCACTATCTACTAAGTGGCTACGCGCATTAATAGAGGTTAAACTTCAAATATGCTGTGCTGGCATCGCACTATATAATCCTTACTTTGCACCATACCCTCTTCCTTTTGTCTTTTCCATCACTTACTAAGTGGCTATGCGCATTAATGGGCGTCGGTTTCTCCTTTCCGGTTCCATTCTAAAATATTTCCAGGGGGTTTCATAAATGATTAGCTCTATCCCGATAAACTTAGTGCTTAGCATACAAATCAGTTACTTAACTTCAAACCAACAAATACCTCCACCGTTCCTCTTTTCCACTACTTGCCAAGTGGCTACGCGCATTAATAGAGGTTAAACGCTAAGTCCGATTTGACAACATCGAACTTTGTCACCATTATGACTGTACTTTCCCGGGTCTATTGCTCTTTTTCACTACTTACCAAGTGGCTATGCGCATTAGTGGGCTTGATACTAAACATTATTATTGTTTGGCTGAAAACGAAACGTCTTTTACATAGCTTAAACTCTTTTTACCTTTTTTACACATCCATTAAGCGGCTACGCGCATTAATAGAGGTTGAACGTCAAGGCATCTTTACCAGCATCGTACTTTATAACCCTTATTTTGCACCACTCTCTCCTCTTTTCCTCTTTTCTATCACCTATTAATTGGCTATGCGCATTATTAGCGGGGATGATCTGACTTTTTCTTTTGCAAGCATGGCATGTAATAATCTCTTACCATGGACTATTCTCCATCTTTTTTCTTCTTTCCCATCTACCAAATGGCTATGCGCATTAATAAGTGTGGGTTTCTCCTTTCCGGTTCCATAATCAAACATTTACAGGTGGTTTCATCATTGATTAGCCTTTCCCAATAAACTTGGTACCAGTCTCCTAATAAGTTGGCTTACTTTAAACCAACAAACACCCCCACCATTCCTCTTTTCCTCACCTACTAAGTGGCTACGCGCATTAATAGAGGTTAAACTTCAAATATGCTGTGCTGGCATCGCACTATATAATCCTTACTTTGCACCATACCCTCTTCCTTTATTCTTTTCCATCACTTACTAAGTGGCTATGCGCATTAATATTGGTGATAATCTGACTTTTTCTTTAGCAAACATGGCAAGTAATGATCTCTTATCATGGACTATTCTCCATCTTTTTTCTATCTTTCCCATCTACCAAGTGGCTACGCGCATTAATGGGTGCGGTGGCAGGCGCTGATTTTTTGTTGTAAACCAGCGCAATTGAGGATGACCATATTGTTTTTGTGATGTCTACGCGCATTACTGGCGGTGTGGGGCTGGAACCGTTTTTGCTTTTAGCCTTTGTTAGACGCTTGGGAGGTGAGGAAAGATAGCTTCCTGGAAGTGTGCACATGGGCACAGACACAATCAGGCTGTTAGCTTTGCCATCAGCTTAGCTCCATTGGGAATTAGAGCAGAGGGAAGAATGTGCTGATTCCATTCCCGCTCCAAATCCAAATCCAAATCGTTTTGTTCATGTTTAGCCCGTTTTGTGAGAATTAACCAGACTTAGCACTGAGATTTTTAAAGGTTGTTGGCTACTACATCCAATTGCGTTTTAGCCTGCAATAACTTAAACCGCTGCGCTTGAAATGGTTTAGCAGTGGTGCGAGAAACAGGAGTCCATCAAAACCAGACAACCATTTAAACAACATAAAAGTTGCTTCGATTACAAGCCAACATATGTGGAAATCAACGTTCAGGGGATATTTTACGGGAAGACTGGCGCCATTTAGCGCCTTTTAAAGGTTTCCAGAGCCTTTGCCTCATGCAGCTTGATAAAAGCGTCTTTGCCATCAGAATAGGACATGATGTCATCTGGAAATTGTTTTGCCAATTTTTGTTTCAATGCGGCGTATTCAGCCACAATATCCGGGTGAGAGCGCAAATAATCACGGAATGCCAGGTGCCGATTGATGCCAATCAGGTTATCTTGCCCAAAAATATGCAGGTGATGGCTGCGGTGATAAACGCCTCCCTTACGGAAGTAGCGCCTTCCGGGAATGCCGTTTTCGCCCATGGGCTCATAGCCAATCGCTTCAAATTGGGGGTTTAATCCGTCCACCAGGGCAACATCACGCACAATTGGCAACATATCAATCACCGGTTTTGCGGCTAATCCAGGCACAGAGGTGCTGCCAATATGGTGAATTTCGATCAACAGATCGCCCAAAACAGACCTGATTTTTTCAGCTTCTTGCTCAAACAGGTCTTGCCACTGAGGGTCATAGGGAACAACAACAATATTTCGCATCATTTGAATTAATTATACAGTATTCTGGAAAGCGCAAGTTTTAGCGCATGCTTTCAAAGCGCTGTTTCATCGCTGCGGTGAGCGTTTCCATGCGGTTCAAAAGCACTTTTGCCTCAGCTTTATCGGTATCTCCCAGGATCGCATCGGCGACCGGGCCGATTTTGTCATCATGCGGCAGCTCATCCAGTCCCAACAAAACCCTGCGTAGGCTTCTCGCCGATTTTGTCACCGGGTCAGCTGGCATGCGAGGCTCGCGTTTTTGTCCGGTGCCTGCCGCGCGGTCTAAAAAGGCTTGCACATCCTGGTAGGTGCGCCCTTCGTGGGCGGCATAAAAGGCAACTGCATCTGACCATAAGCTACGTTCATGCGCCATAATTTCGCGCAATACCCTTTCTGGCATCTCTGAGCGGTCTGCAATCTCTAAATCAGCCTGTTCAAGCTCAAAAAACTTCATCAAGCGACCAAAATAGGTTCGCTCCATTTGCAAAGTGCGCCGGAGCAATTCACGCGTTTCATCGCTTAGGCGCAGATCCGCAATTTGCCTGAAATAAGCCAACTCATCCTGCCCCACTTCTGGCGAGATGCCATTCTCTTCCAGCACCAATCGGGCAGCCGCACGGGCTTTTCCAACCGGCGTAAGCGCTTTATACGCCATGTTTTCGGCGATTTGCTTCTCAAGGGTTGGTTGATTATCGATGAGCGCCAAAACAAAAGGCTCGCCCTCAAAACCGTCTCTTACCGCTTTGATTGCCGTTGCCCAAAATCGGCGTTCGCCGGTAAGCATGTGAAAAATATCCCGTCCATCATGGCTGATGACTTGCCCGGTGACCGGTTTGATCTGACCGGTATCATGAAGGGAGTCCCCTAAATCAATGAGTTCATCGAGTTCGCGCTTAATTAGCCGATCGTTTTCTGCTAATTTAAGCCACTTTTGCACGGTAATCTGCCAGGTGCTGCGTCGGTTATAAAATGGCTCACGAAGCTCAAAAGGCAACAAAAGACGCGACTGGAAGCGGTCTGGCTGAATCATGCTCAATGGCACGCGGTAAACGCTTTGGCGATGGTTGACCATTTTTGGCGCATCTTCGTCAAAAGCTGAGGGTTCAGCCGCACTGGCATCGAATGCCTCAGAAGTCATACCAATCAAATTGCTGAAACTTTTCTTCTCATCTTTAGCCATTGTTTTGTCCTTTTGTATCACAATTCAAACTGTGCCCATGGGCACACAACTGTCTGCAGCTTAGGCGTCCCCTAATTTTCCAACCACCGCATCGACCAGATTGGAAAAACAGCGGTAGGACTGCGAACTTTCTGGCGCCCATGAAAAAACGTCATAACCTGCCGTTGTTGCCGCGGAAATTTCTGCCAGGTCTTTGATGTAAGGCAGCAGCAAATGACCATAAAGCTTTTCTAAATCGCCAATCACGTCCTGTGCCTGACGGCGCACCATGCGGAAACGCGATGGAATGATGCCCAGCACTTGCAAATCTGGATTGGTGGTGGAACGCACGTTTTCGACCATGCGCAAAATGTCAGCCAAACCAATCAGGCTCAAGCCGTCCGGTTCAATAGGAATAAGCACATGGCTGCTTGCCACCAATGAGTTCATTGGCGACATACCCGCGGATGGCGGATTATCAATGATGATATGCGCGTAATCGTTGACGATGGGTTCCAGGAAGTAGGTCAATTGAAAGGCAGCTTCGTCGCGCATTTTGAGTTGGGCTTCCAAGCCTTCCATGGCGCTTTTATTGGTCTTAAAGATCTTGACTTTATCTTCGCGTTTGCGGGGAATAAGCGAGTCAATTATCAATGAATCGGTAGCCCCATAGCCATTTGCCAAGGCGTTGGGTAAATTGTTTTCAGCTGTGATCACGGGCACAAATGTCTGATCAAAACCGCCACCCATGGCTGTGATGGTTGCACTGAGTTGATCATCCATATCGATGAGCAAAACGGGTTTGCGGTCAGGCTTGCGTGACTCGCGGGTGGCAAGCCCAGCAGCCAAATTGATGCTGATGGTGGACTTCCCCACGCCGCCTTTTCGGTTGATCAAAGAGATGATTGCCATAGCGCTTCCTCAAATTCTGTTGATAATTGATTGATTTTCATTTTACCTTAGTTTTGGTAAAATACAAGTCAAAGACTACTTATGAATCATTTATTTGTCTCACTTGTCTAAACTGATGACTTTTATTTAAGTACTTGACTTAACTCTTTCGCAATGCTAAGCTATTATCAAGATTTTAGCAGAAGGTGATTCTATGATAACTAGCAAAGACCTCTTGGATGTCAAACTGCTCGAGCACCCTTTTATTCGCTATGCAGACACGCGCTTTTTTTACCCCGGCTTAAGTGAGCAACGCAAAGTTCTTGAAGTCGCTTATGACTTTATAGCAGACCAAAAAGACCCCTCCAAAAACCTGGGCGTGATTGCCGGGCCCAGTGGCGGCGGTAAGAGCATCCTGGCGATGAAGCTTGCCCAAACCCAGTTCCGCTTTGAAGGTCAAGGTGAACTGTTGGGCTTATACATGAACACAAACGCGCTCACTGAGCCACGCCACTTTTTGATGGCGATTGTGGACTTGCTTGGTTTGCGGGGTTCACGCTCAAACGCGGATCGGATCGATAGCATCCTGGACTATCTCAAAAACGCTTCTGAACAGCTTTTGCTTGTACTGGATGGTCCCCCTGTTGACCTGGAATACATGGACCAACTTTTGAGCTGGTCGATTGAAAACAACAAGAAAATCAAGACCCTCATCTTCTTGCAGGATCTCAACAAAACGACCAGTAATATTGGCAGTCTCAACCAATATCTTGGACTGTATTTTCCGTTTAGAAACGCCAGTTACACTGAAATCGCGGCGATGTTATTCGCCCGTATGCAAGCCGCCGGACACCCAAATCCGCTAGACTTATTGCCTGAGACCAAACTTTATGAGATTGCAGAAAGCTCACGAAATTCGCTTTCTGAAGCTTTGCGCCTGGCATCAATTGCGCTTGAAGATGCCATTTCAGCCCAAAAAGGGTCGCCAATGTTAAAGAAACTTCCACTTTTTGGCAAATAGGGGTGTCAATTTCCACTTTTGACACTAGCATTAACAGAACATATTTTCTATAATAAAGGCAAACATAAAGGAGCCAGGCAAGAATAGAGAATAAGATGGACAAAGAATTGAAAGAATGGGAAGCGCTGCGTGAAACGCTGGTAACGGTGGCGGATGAAAAGTTGCCGGTTTTGCTCGATTCCTGCGAAGTCCAGTTTGATGGTCAGTATCAGATTAATGCCCCACATGATGCGTATGCGCGATTGTGTCAGTATTACCCCCTGCTTGAAACGCTCGTGCATGAAAAGCTCGGCAAACATGTGCGCCTCAACCTCAAACAAAGTGTGCCCATGGGCACAGATGATTTAGCTATTTATGGTGATTTTGCACTTAACTTCGAACTAGGCTCAAATAATGTTACCGAAGCTATTTTACGTCCGGAATCAATTGCCGCGGTGCCTTCGTATCTGTTGCGGTTTGTGCCTTATGTTGGTGCTAACGCGGTGCTCATTGCAACAGCTTTACGACAGGCTTTTTACCGCGCCTCGCGTGAATCCGGCGCAGACCAGCTTTATCCCAAACAAGGCGATAGCGTCAAGATTGATGTGCGCGCTTTGCTCAAGTCTTTGGGTGGCTCGCTTAGCCGTGCCAGCTTTTTCCGCGTCTTTAAAAATGGCGATATGGACTGGTTCGTGCGCCGCGGTGAAGCGCAACACATCGTGAAAGATGGACAGGTTAAACGCGACGCAACCACCTATCACTATCGTGGCATGCTTTTAACACCGGGCGACGCCTGTGACCTTTACGCCTGGCTGGTAAGCAACAAGCTAAGCCAAAACCCCATTGCCGTGCTCAGTCAGGTACTGGACACGCAACGGGATGATATCCTGGCGTTTCCTTTTCGTGTTCCTCAAACAGACAAGGATCTCGCCTTTAACCAAGCCGCCACGGTGCACGAAGTCATCGAAAAAGCCTTGGGAAATCAAACGCTTGACCCCACACTGGCAGGCTTGGCTGACCGTATCGCCAACCATCTCATTCGCCCTGAAAGCTTTTTGGCAGTGCCTTGGTATTGGTTCCACAAAGTTTTGCCGGTGATTGGCACAGATTTAGGCATGCTTTACCTGATGTGCAAAAATTGCTGCTATGTTGACTGGGCACATGGCAAAGATCGTAACAGTTTTTGGGTGCCGGGCGGCTTGAGCAGCCTTCAAGGCTGGATCCGCAGCGAAAGCCTGCCTAAGCAAATTCCCCATGCCGAACCAAGCTCACGCGGGCGACCGCGTCAGGCAAATATCAACCAAGACTCCGCCTATACCCGCAGTTGGCGCGATGCCAAACGCCAACTCGCCAGTGAGTACCTGTGCCGCATAGAAACCCGCCAGTCTGAAACCGGAACCGATTGGAAACTTCAGGTCAACGACGTTCAGCTCACTGCGGCAGATGAAAGCCTTAAGCAAGCCATCTACGGCTTTATTTACGCGCCACCAGCCATGATGGCGGACTTGCCTATGCAAGAGCTCATGCAAAAACAAGCCGTCCAGCACGCCCTTTTAGCCAATGTCAAAGCCAATCCGGGGCAATTATGTCATTTTGAGACTCTCGTAAAGATGGGAATTTGTAAATATGAGACTTTCGAAAGCAGCTTAATTCGTCATTTTGATACTCTCGTGGATGGTCTAAATTATTATTTTGAGACTCTCATCCAGGCGGGAATATGTCAATTTGAGACGATATTAAATATACTTTTTAAACTAAAATACAGCTCTTTTTACAAGCAAAACACCCAAAACCAACCACATACCTCACTCGAAGACGAAACTTTTGATGATTCAAGCTTTTCTTACGGCAAGATTTTGTCATCGGTGGTGGATGAGGATTTGAATGTGCCAACATGGGATTATCGCAGTTTATTTTCTGTTTTAGATCGCAGATATCAAGCTCAAATTCTGGGACTGGAACTCGAAAAAGAAGCCGTGGCGTGGGCAATTCAAGGTTGTTTTACCCTCAGCATCAACCAGCCCTGGAGTTTAGCCATAAAACGGGTAACCGATTTGCGCAAAGGTCCTGGCGGACCTGCCGAGCGCATGGCGAATCTCCCCATGGCAAAGTTTGTTGAACTTTTGGAAAGCACCTACCATCGCATGGAAGCCGGTTATTTTAATCCCCTGCAACTTCAAATGTCCGACGGGCAAGACTTGCTGGACCTGATCAACATGTTGGATAATCTTGAAGATCAAAAGCGAGCCCTGCGCCGTATGCGGGACACATTTCGCCTAATTCCTTTTGAAACAGCTTAGATATTTTCGGATTGTGAGAAGTTTGGCACTTCGCGATATGCGGGAGCTTGAAGGTTCTTTTTTAGAAAGTTGATTCCCAGAATAAGCAGGATAACTAAAACTACCACAATGGCAAGCAAAGACAACAAAATGCCAATGTGCCTATTTTGGCTAGGCGCTGGTCTGCGTGGCTGGTTTTCCTCATCAGTAATAGATGCCTGGCCTTCTGAGGTTTCAGCTGCATCAATTTGAGGGGACTCTAAAAAGCCTTTAGGGTCTTGCTCTTGTTTTGCGCCTGTTTCTGCTACGTCGCTTGTGTCTGCGTTGAGTTTGTTCATCGTTATCATCCTTTATCCGAGGCCTTAATTGTAATACTAAAGGCTTGGCAAGGCAGAGAATGTGTACGAGGCTCTTGAAACGGCGCGAAAAGAGGCAAGGAAGGGGTGAACAGGGCAGGGCGGGCAGTTAATGCGCGTAGCTATAATAATTGCGCTATCAAATGCTTAGGGTAAGAGTTTGTAATGCATACAAACTATTTGAACTCTTCCGTATAGAGGGCATGCGCATAGTTTCTACAAAGCTGATACAATTAAGACATCATGGATAAGTTTGAAGTTAAAGGCACACACAATACGGCTGTCGTTTTTGCACGCGATCGTGAGGAAAAAGCGATCGAGCAAATTCGCACTTTAGTCTCGCAACCCTTTGTGGCTGGTAAAAAAGTGCGCATTATGCCCGATTATCACTTTGGCGCCGGCTGTACAATTGGTTTTACCGCCGACCTGGGCGATAAAGTTGTGCCCAATCTGGTGGGCGTGGACATTGGCTGTGGCATCTTGGTCACTGAATTGGGTTATGACCAGCCCGATCTTTACGCCTTGGACCGCTACATCCACACCAACATCCCCAGTGGTTTTGGCAGTTATAAAACACCGGTCAAAGAATTTGACGAGGTTTATCATCTTCATTCCGCACGCCATGTTCCCACCCAAAAAGCACAGACCCAAATCGGCACACTGGGTGGAGGTAACCACTTTATTGAGATTGCTGTTGACAATCGGGGCATGCATTACCTCTGTATTCACTCCGGTAGTCGCCACATTGGCTTGCAGGTGGCGCTGTACTGGCAAAAGGTGGCGCGTGAGTATTGCGAAAAGAATCGCATCGATGTGCCCCGGGACCTGGCTTATTTGGAAGGTCAAAAACGGAAAGAATACTTGCATGACATGGACATTTGCCAACGTTATGCTTCGCTCAACCGCAAGGTTATGACCGAGCGCATTCTTGGACACCTCAATTTGCCACCCCGTGGGCAGTTTGAAACCGTGCATAACAATGTCAACCTCAAAGACAACATCATTCGCAAAGGTGCGGTATCGGCGCGCAAAGGCGAGCGTATTATCATCCCTATCAACATGCGCGACGGCTCGATTATCGCAGTTGGCAAGGGCAATCCGGATTGGAACTTCTCCGCGCCACATGGGGCCGGGCGTGTTTTAGGGCGTAATCAAGCGCGAAAAACGCTCAATTTGCAGGATTTTAAGCGTACCATGCGAGATGTCTTTACCACAACAGTCAATCGCGATACCCTGGATGAAGCGCCAGATGCCTATAAGCGCATGGATGACATCATCGAGCAAATTGGCGATACGGTTGACATTGAACGCGTCATTCGCCCTATTTACAATTTCAAAGCCGGCAAAGAGTAAAGTGGCGCTATCCGCTTTTAGATAGTCCCAATCATCCCTTCACAAACCAAAAAACCCCAGGCTAGTAGACCATTGAGGGTATAATTGGAATCCTTAGAAATCAATCAGGAGGATTTCATGCATTATGCACTCATTATGGCTGGTGGAGCGGGCACCCGCCTTTGGCCAGTCAGCCGCGAACACATGCCCAAACCTGCTCTAAGACTTTACAGTGACGACAGCATGTTCCAAATTGCGGTAAAACGTTTGGACCCTCTTTTTACACCAGAAAACATTTTTATCGTTGCTGGAAAAGATCACAGCCACGTTCTCGCTGAGCAAGTGCCCAGCATTCCTGCAGGCAATTTTATTGATGAGCCTATGGGACGTGGCACGGCACCCGCCATTGGATTGGCAGCGGTGCATTTGGCTGCCATAGACCCGGATGCCGTCATGGCTGTACTTACGGCTGATCATCACATTGGCAATGAAGCCATTTTCCGTGAAGTGATTGCTCAGGCAATTGAAGCCGCCCAGTCTGGCTATTTGGTAACCCTCGGCATTAAGCCCACCTGGCCTTCGCCAGAATATGGCTATATTGAACAAGGCGAAAGACTAAGCGAATTTGACGGTTTTAGAGCTTACAAAGCTGAACAATTTGTTGAAAAACCATCCAGTGCCAAAGCCCAAAAAATGCTCGATCTGGGTAATTACAGCTGGAATAGCGGTATGTTTGTGTGGAAAGTTTCTACGATATTGGAAGAAATCCGCATGCAAATGCCTGAACTTCACGGGAGCTTAATGCGCATAGCCAAAGCTTTACAGGAAGGCACTTATGAAGAAGTGCTGGCGCAGGAATGGCCAGAAATTGAAAAGCAAACCATCGATTACGGTGTCATGGAAAATGCCAGCCGAGTGGCAGTTATTCCGGTGGACATGGATTGGCTGGATGTGGGTAACTGGGCGAGTTTGAAGACCCTTTTGCCGGCAGACAAGCTGGGCAACAGTGTGCGTGGCGATGTGATATTGGAAGACTCAAGCTGCAACCTGGTGATGGGTGGCAAGCGCTTGATTGCAGGTATTGGGCTGGAGGATTTGATTATCGTTGACACCCCGGACACGCTTTTGGTTTGCCATAAAGACCAGGTCGGCAAGGTGCGCGATATGGTCGCCCGTCTCAAACAAGAAGGCCGGGAAGACCTGGCATAAATAGATGACTTCTAAAAGTTAAAGCCACTCTGTTTTGAGTGGCTTTTTTGCATAAAAAGGGAATACTGATTAATTGATTCGCGTTTCGATAGCAATTAAGTAGGGTTCTTTTTATTATGCTTGTAGAGTTCCTCAACCGCCAGGGAGATTTTGGTGACCGAGGCATCGCGCGTGGTGGGGTAGACAAAATAAGTGTCATCGATGGTGCTAATGTCCACACAATCCAATTTTTTATCAATATAGTTATATTCGATGTGAATGGCGTAGTTTTCGATAACGTCACGTCTCACTTCAAAATCCTGGCCAGCGTGATGCCCCTTTAACACAAAACCGTTCATGTCATGCAAGAGCTTGCCTTTACCCATTTGCACAAAGCCGTCAGAATTGGGCAATGAATCAATCAAGACCTCACATTCCAAGCCATAAGTGCCGGCTTCAACCTCTGCCCGCACGTTTTGGCGTTGCCACTCATACCAGTCTGGCGGATGGCTGAACGCCGTTTCGCCTTCCAGAGCTTGTAAAACACCCAAGGGGCTCAGCTCCCAGCCGGCGCCACATGCTTCACAATGCAATTGGGTGCCGGAGCTCATCATGCGATATTCCGTTTTACAGCGCGCGCACTGATACAAAACGCGGTGTAAGCCTTCAGCGCGGTCGGTGGCATGGACCTCGATGCCATTTTCGCGTTGCCAGGCAAAATCGTCGTACTGCATTGCTTCTGCCAACCGGGTATCAATCTCTTCAGCGCTCAATTGAGCCAATTCCGGTTTGTCTAATACCAGTTTGATTTCTGCTTCCAGGGGAATGCCGCGAGACTTTTGGTTCCAGTTGGGTTCATCAATGTGATGTCCGTGCATTACCAAAGACACCACAGGCACTTTAAGATGCTTGACCATTTTGCCAAAACTTTCGGGCAACTCACTGGGCGTGCCGATTAAGGAATAACGCGCTTCGGGATAGTAGACCACAATCTGATTTTTGTTGAGCAGATACTGCGTTTGGCGAATAATTTGCACATCGTTCACGAACTTGCGTTTGGCAATGCAGCCCACTTTGCGCATGATCCATTCCCTGCCAATAAAGGCGTCCAAAGCCACCACATAGTTGGCGCGACGCGGGAAAATAGCCGCGGTCATCACTTTAAAATCCGTAAAGGAGTTGTGGTTGCAAATCAGTAAATAGGGCGGTTTGATATTTTTGAGCCGTGGATCGCGATGGATTTTGACCTTGTGTTTCCATACATCCGGATAGCTCAATGCCCTGGCGAGCGGCAGAAGCCAGCGCACCTGTGGTTCGATGCGTGTGGCAAAATCGTATCGCGGAAAATCCTCAATGGCGACATCGTCCAATTTTTGGTTGTAAAGCCCCATCACGTTATTGCTAAAAATACCCATAAAAATCTCCAAAGTTTTGTGGAATGAAAAGCACAAAAGCTGATAATAGCCTGTGTACCCAAAATAATCAACCCAATTAAGCGCTATTGGTTGCGGTATTGACGATTAGCCTGGTTTCTTAAGGATTTGCTTGCTTGGCAAAGGTATCCTGGCGTTTAGAAAAATTCACTTGGGCAATGACCAAAGCCACCAGCATTAGCGCGCTGCCGATCCATTCTTGCGTGCTCATGCGCTCGTTTAGAATCAAAATGCCACCCAGAACCGCAAATACCGCTTCCAGGCTCATTATCAGCGCGGCGATGGTCGGGTTTGTGCCACGTTGTCCCAGAATTTGAAAGGTAAAGGCTATCCCGGCTACAACAATGCCAGAGAACAAAAGCGGATAAAGCGCTTCTTTGATTGCTGCCCATGCAATGGGTTCGCGCCAAAGTGCCACGCCTGAGGCAATCAGCCCCGTCACCAAAAATTGCCCAAAAGCCAGGCGGATGCCATTCACTTTTTCGGTGTGGTGGTCCACTGCCAAAATATGCAATGCCCATAAGAATGCGCCGATCAGGATTATCAAGTCGCTGCTCGCCACACTAAAGCCACCCTTAACCATCAGCAGGTACAAGCCACCAACCGCCAGCGCCAAACCCAGCCACACATTCCAGCCCACACGCTTACCCAGCAGAAGACCAATCAGGGGTACCAGGATGATGTAAAGCGCAGTGATGAAACCCGCTTTGCCGGCTTCGGTGTTGATTAGACCAATTTGCTGAAAGCTCGCCCCGGCAAAAAGTGCCAAGCCACAGGTCAAACTGCCAACCAGCCATGCCCGGTTTTTTTCACGCCTCATCTTTTTGAGCGCAGGTTCTGCAAGCTTATTTTGGGACTCTTCTTGCTTTTCTGCTTTGCGCACAATAATCAAGAGCGGCGAAACACTTAGCGCACCCAACAAAAAACGAATGCCATTAAAGGTGAATGGTCCAATGTGTTGGTTTCCAAGCCTTTGGGCAATAAAACCAAAACCCCAGATGATGGCACCCAGGAAAAGGAAAATTTCATTCGGAAAACGGCGTTTCCCTTTTTCGCGTGAAGACACATTATGGCTGGAAGACTGATTCATAAAAGCTTAGTCCATCCAGATAGGATTTGAGATTAGAACCGGCATGGGCGGCAACACGCCAAACAGGCCTTGCCAAAGCTCCAAGCGCAGGAAACCAGGCTGCTGGGGCGCAAAAAAGCCCTCAAAATCGCCATCCGCTTCAACAGCAGGGAATTCATACACGAAGTCAGCGCCAATCAGTTTTATCTGGTCTCCGGCTTTAACACCCTGAATCGTTATCTCAAGGTTTTGATCGGCTTGCCAGGCGATGCTATCTCCTAAACCGGCGCCGGCGTAATGCATTTCCAGCCTGGCGGATTCGCGTTGAAAGACCATATACGAGCGACCATGGCGCAAGGCATCCAGAATATCGCGGGGTGCAGCTGATTGCGCGTAGACAAGGGTTGAGGGCACGCCCAGGACCAAGCCAAGGCGGTCCTGATGGTAATCACTTCCGGCGATTGCAGGAATTCTTTTGCCGGCTGCGAGCATTTTTTGCCACATGCCAAGCGCGGCAAGGTTAGCCGGTCGCATGGGACCGTTCCAAATCTCAATCAGGTCGAAAGGCAGGCTTTGCAGGTCAAAGGTAAAGGGCAAATACTCGTGAGTGGGGTGATTGATGACAATAATTGCGCCTTTTTCACGGGCTTTTTTGAACCTGGCAACGACTCCCTCTACATCGTTGCAGAAAAAGGGCTCATCAATAGGCTCGCGCACGCCAAGAAAATTAGCATGACCCCCGTAAAGGGTGAGTTCATAGCCAGGGATCACGGTAAGCCCAGGCACTTTTGGCGTGTCTTCTGGGCTTAGGGAGATATTGTGATTGGTGATGATCAGGTAATCAAATCCCTGGTTATGAGCGTGTTCGGCGAGGGCTTGCGCGCTAAGGATGCCATCTGAGGCATTGGTGTGACTGTGCGTGTCCCCAATCAGCCATCTGGGCTCTTTAAAAACAAAATGCAGGGTGTATTCTACAAGGATGCCCTCACTGCCAACTTTGTAGGCACCCGCCATAATTTGCCATTCACCAGCCTGCAAGACGCAAGGTGTGTAGCCCGGCGTGGCATCTATCTCGCTAATGAAAATGTCCGTCTTGTTCGAGCCAGACGCGCCAACCTGAATGCCTTGCGCGTCGACCAAAGCCAAATCCACAACATTGTTTGGATTTTTGGGGTAGCGATAGGCTAATTCAAACTGTTCCACATGCTCCGGCATGCTAAAAGGGAGCGTTAGATACAGCCCCTGTTGCCCGGGCTCAATGCGAAAATGGAGGACGCGCGTTTCAATCCTGGCCATAATGTCCGGCCTTGGGGTCATCTGCCAGCACAAAATCCAGCCAGATTGGTAAGTACTTCTGCCAGAAAGGCCAGGTATGTTTGCCCTCATCTTCGATGTAGGTTAGGGGCAAGCCGTAAGCCTTAGCGCGCTGGGCAAAAATGCGATTGGTTGGCAGGAGGTCATCATCCAAACCGATGGCGGCATACAAGCGCGGGCATTTTTCTGGGGTTTTCGCCATTTCTTGCAATAAAAAGCCGGGATCGTAGATGCTGCCGGGCACTTTATCAAGTCCGCCATAGATCATTGCCATCTCATTCATCAGGATAGGGTCGCGCTGCTGGGTTTCGGGCATTTGTAAGATCTCGGTTGCCAGCAATCCCGAGAAGCTGGCTGCCTCACTGTAAAGATCCGGTCGGCGTAAGGCTGCCAAAAAAGCACCATAGCCACCCATAGAAAGTCCCGCGATGAGGCTGTTTTCACGGCTCAAATTGAGTTTAAAGCGCGTGTCAATCCATTCGGGCAATTCTTCCGTAAGATAACTGAAGTAATTTTGGCCATTTGCCATATCGGCATAAAAACTACGCCCGGCACTGGGCATAATAATGGTGATGCCATAGGCACGCGCTACCCATTCAGCGTTGCCGTAGCGTATCCAGGTGCTTCCATCCGCGCTAAGCCCGTGCAAAAGCCATAAAACTTTGCGCTCGTACAAAGATCGGGGATCTTCTTCGCTTATCTCGGGTAAAACAACATTAAGTACCTGATTTGTTTTTACACTGCTTGATTTGTGGTTGATTTGTAGTAATGCCATATTAAATCCTTAAAAAGTGTTCTAAAAGTCTTTATTGTCTGAATAGTCTACCATTGATGCTGCTGAGTGGGCTTGCTCAGGATTGACAACTTTAAAATCGCTCAAAAAAGAGGTCAAATAGCTCAGAATCATCATAATCAACGGGAAAACGGCGATGATAAAGAGGGCGACCTTATCAGGCTGATTGCCGGGCACCTCACCAGATTCATAGCCATAAAGCGATTTAAGAAGTAAGAATGCTGCGCCAGTAAAGAGGCTGTTGAGCCGGTTCATAAAGCCCAGCGCGTTGCTGATGATGCCCTCGCGGCGCACATTGTGTTTGGCTTTGTCTTCGTCCATCACGCGGGCGTGAATAAGGTCCATTGTGGTAATCACCCCGGCAAAACCAAAGCCTACCAGTGAAGCACAAACCAATGCCATGATGTATCCCCGCGCAAAATAGAGGGGAATATAAGAAATGGCGAGCGCAAGAAGTGCCCATCGCCAGACTTTTACCAAGTCATGCTTGCGCAAAAACGCCGCCCAAACAGCCACCGAGGCAATCGCAATCACCAATACCAAACCCATCAACAGGGCTTGCTTCCAACCGTCAATGCCCAAGGCATATTTGGCGTAAAGGGGCAAACCTGCCATCACCATTGCCATCGCCGCGCTATAAAAAGCGTTGCTAAAGCCAGCAACCCAAAACTTACGGTTGCTAAGCAAGGTTTTGACACTATCCCAAATTTTTGGCTTGGGTTCGTCCTGCCCGACGGGTTCTTCGCGACTGGTGAGTGCCATATAAAGGATAACCACACCACCCAAAACGCCATAAAGGATGGCGGTGTTTGACCAGCCAATGGCTTTGGTGACAACCGGCGTGAGCGCGATGCTGATGATCATTGCCACCAGCTGAAAAGCCTGGCGCAAAGCGTTGGCTTTGCCCCGACTGAGGTCTGACTTGAAAAGCTCAGGGAAGAGCGCGCCGTAATTGGCGTTGAGCACCGAGTCTAAGGTGCCGGCGAGGATGTAAAAGAGCATGGCGTAAATAAAAAGCTGGTTCGCGTTGAGCCATGCCGGTGGTGAGAAGAAAAGCACCAAGGATAAAACCAAAAGCGGCGTACCGATAACCAGCCATGGTCGGCGTCTGCCCCATTTTGACCGCGTGCGGTCAGAAAGATAGCCATAAACAGGGTTGTCTGCCGCATCGATAAAGGCGTAGATGAGCATAATCAAGCCCCATTGCGCTGCGGTCACACCCAGGGTGTCCACATAGAAGGCAAAAGCATAGGTTTTAAGCAGGTTGATGGGGATGGATGTGCCAAACATGCCCACCGCGTAGTTAAAAGTCTTCCAGCGGCTGGGTTTAGCTTCGGTCTGTATTGGGTTTGGACTGCTTGTGTATGAATAAGGTGAGTCTATATCTGCCATATCTCGCTCCTTTAGCTTGGCTAACAGTCTAATTATAAAGGCAAGCCAGGCAAATGAGGGCTTGATAGGACAAGCTAACAGAGCAACTTTGTTTAGCTACTTATAACCACCGAGTGTTTCCCAAATACGTGGATTACGCCTTTGCATTAATTGCAAATAATCCTCATAGCTAAGACTCGTATCCCAACCACCAACACGCTCACCTTTATGTCGATTAACACCTGCATAATTCAAACTGGAATCTTCATAACGTTTAAATTTCCAAATAGCATCATTCATCAAAGGTCCATTGAACACACCAAGGGAAACCAGTAGCTCAAAATCTTTTACACTCAATCCTGTGACGCGCTTGAAAAGACCAGACTCGATTTGTGTAATAATTTCTTTAAGACTATGTTCGCGTTGATCGGTTAGATACATAAAGACAGGTAATCTGGTGGCTAGTTTTATAAGTTTTTCTTGAATTTGCTTTCTTAAACTCTTAAACTCTTTTTCTTCATCCGAAAGCTCTTTTCGTTCCTTTTTAGTCAAGGGAACATCCTTGTCCCGTTTCGCTTTCTTTACGGCTTCAGATTTATTGATGATGGTTTCAATGTCCTGATTAAGACTTCTAAAACCTTCAATTCGCATAAGTGCATCCAAAGCGTCCTGGTTACTCATCAGACGTTGCAAGGTCAGATTATCTACATTGACCAACAAAGCGCTTTCCCAGCGTTTAGCAAGGAGTGTCGCCGTAGTACCAGAAAGCGCCATATCCAAAACAGCTGCCGCGTTGATTTCAGCCATCGTGCTTCCGTCATAAGCTAAAATCGGCAAAAACCTGATAAACTCGCCAACTTTCTTCTCTGGATTACTTTCCTCAACGTTCAGTTGCACGCTATAATCTGCAATCTGTTTTAGAGCGCGGTCAATGGCAAAATCAAAAACATAACATTCTTGCTTAATAATTTCTGTTTTTCCGCTTTCGGCATCTATTGTCCAGGGGCTTTGAACTCTAAAAGCGGCTTGAAAATAGGTTTCTGGGCTTTTCAGGTTTCTTAACATAAAAATGCCCGTCCACGGACGAATAGTTACGCCAGTAGTCAGTTTGCCACAACTCAAGGTAATCGTTTTACTTTCAAGTGGATTAGCCATGGAGCGTTTTACTGGTTCCAGAGCTGCCAAGCCAACGCCTGCACGTGTGCCTGCCGCAACATTGATTGTGTAATCGTGGTAGAAACTGTTTTGCCTCTGTTTAAGCAAATTTGCCATGGCATAACAAGAACTTACATTAGGCATAAACCATAATGTATGCCCCAGGACTCCCAAAAGACGGCTGTCACTATAAGGGATGACAGGCTTACCACGACCCAATACGAGTTCGTCTTGCGCGGCAGGTAGGTATGCCCCGCGAATTAGGTCTAACCACTTTTGAACTGAATCCTCATAAACAAAGCGCGCGTTTTCATACTCGCCTTGGGCAGAGAAGAAAACATTCAAATCAAATTCATTAAACTCACCTGCTTCAGCGATCCGTGTGATTTCTGGAGGCAAACGATAGGTCATGAGCACCATGCGCGGCAAAGCAGCGTAAGGGTTATCGGGTCTGTTTCCCCAATTATGTTTGGCAGCCTGTTCATCCGAATAGGTCCAACTATAAATTTGTTCCTCAATGAATTCGCCAGAGCCCAAAGCTCTAAAAGGCGTTCCCGAAAGGAAGAGGTAATGATGACTGGTGATGGGTAAAAAGCTTTCGTCCAGAGCGTTTCCAGCTTCGTCTTTGTGGTAAGCTTCGCTGTCGAAGTCGATATCTTCTTCGTCCTGACTGGCAAAGAGTTTACGGGCGTTATCGCGCCATGCTCCAAAGTGGTATTCATCAAAGATAACCAAATCCCAATTGGTCGTGTGCACCCACTCGTTTTTTCCTTTAATCACGCCTCCGGCTTCAGTGCCCAGATAATCCTGAAAAGAACCAAAGCAAACAATGGGTCTGCTTTTATCGGCAGTTTCGTAAGTTAAGGAACTTGTCCGACTGATGAACTGCCAACCTTCAAAGTCGACATGTGTAGCCAGGTCTTCTTCCCATGCGCTTTCTACGGCAGGTTTAAAAGTGAGCACCAGAACTTTTTTCATGCCCATTTGTCGGGCAAGTTGATAAGCTGCAAACGTTTTTCCAAAACGCATTTTGGCATTCCAAAGAAATTTGGGTGGATTGAGCGTAAAAAGTGACCCTTGCTTTGCTTTAAGTTGTTCTTCTTTAACTGACTGGAAGTATTCAATCGTTTTTCGCACTGCAGCAGCTTGTTCGGGGCGCATTTTGAAGTCCGCGCTTCGCATTTCAAGGTTCTCGCTGCGATCACGAACGCTGATATAAGCTGCTCTAACCTGATCAACCGTGCAGGTAAACCACTCGCCAGCTTCGTATTGCATGTTCATGCGTTTCATGGCGCGGTGAATGTCATGGTCGGTAAAACTCGTGCCGTCATCCCGTAAAGCAGGCTCTGCGAAAACAATGGTGTATGGTTTTGGTCCCGGGCGCAGGGTGGGGTATTGGGCAGCCACACGTCTTTCCACATCAATGGAGGTAAACCCAATTTTGAGCATACCTTTGTAGCTTGGATGGCTATCCGCGTAGGCATAGATCATGGGCTTGGAGTCAGGGCGTTCAGGAAAGAAATCAGAGTTCATTAGCTTTCTCGCTTTTGTAGATATTATGCTTCGGGTTCATCTAGCTCCATGGGTTTAATCATGGACTCAATGAAATCAATTTCTTCTTGGTTCAAACCGTATTTGGAATAAAGCTCTTCATCGGTCCAAGCCTTATCCCAAGCTTGTTGGGGAACTAATTGAAATACATTTCTAGACAAGTTAATTGATGACATAGACATTAAAATTAGCAACCTGACAAATTTAGTCTTTAAGAATTCCAATAAATTATTTGTATGCTCTTCATTTTCAAAGTTCCCAATTACAAAGTATGAATGTGTGCATACTTCTCCAGGTTTCAAGACTTTTATTGAAGATGTAAGTACCTTGAATTTACCATCTGCATTTGGTTCACCTGCATGTTCGGAACTTGTTTTACTAACAAGGACTTTGTAACGAGCGATTCGATCTAAACCATTTGTTACTTCATCTACACCAACGAATGAAATTCCTTGGCTAGAATGGAGGATCAGATCTCCAGGCTTCTGATTTTCACTGCCTCTATAATCCGTGGGCAACCCAAAGGGTGATAAAGGGCTTGCTATATCGAATAAGGTAGGCTCTTCTAAGGACTTAACTTTACGTATTATTTCAATAGCTTCGTTGTAACGTATAAACACATCATGTTCTGCGAGGTCTCTTAACATTTCATGTTTTTGGTGCCCTCTTACGGAAATAAAGTTACAAAGCCCCTGCTTGTCTTTTTCCCTAAGGAAATAACACACTCCTCCACTGATACTTGAAGTGGGAAAACAATCTTTTGCATTTATATGATCTACTAGAATAGATATATGTTTGTCGTTTAACATTTCTTCTCGGAAGCTGTCTAAGCCCATTCCTCCAGCGAACCATCTGGATGGAATAATCATTGATAGGAAGCGAGGGTTTAGTTTCTTTGCTTGCTCAATAAACAGAGGATAAATGGGTCGCGCTTGTCTTCCAGCGCCACCTGTACTTAAATGATAAGGTGGGTTACCAATAATGACATCAAATCTCATCTTAAAAATCTCCTCTGGCTTATCGGAATGAATAAAGGCATAGGCGTGGCTCTCCAGACTTGGGTCACGGTCATATTCTTCCTGGGATGCACCACAAAAGGCACATCGCCCATTATTCCAGCTATGGGCAATGTTCTCGTAAAACAGATTCCCATTAGGCTGGTCTTTGGGAAACATGCTCACCGAATAGGGTCCGCTGGGGTACTTGGTGCAGTATAAACTTCGCTTTGAAAGCAAGTCGGTTAGCTCTGTAATTGCAATGCCAAAAAGCTGTTTTTGGTAAATGTGGTCAATGCGTTCCTGTAAATCGGGTATCTGTGGCGCAAGACCGACTAACAAGCGTTTGGCAATCTCGCGTAAAAAGACACCTGATTTGGAGCCTGGGTCTAAAAAAGTGGCATCCGGGTCGCTCCATAGGTCTTCTGGCAACATATCCAGCATTTGGTTAACAACTTTGGGCGGGGTGAACACCTCATCATTGCTCAAATTCGCCAGGCAGTCCAAAACGTCAGGGCTGTGTAAGGTTAGGTATGTGTTGTTTAGCATAATATCCCAGTCTAATTTTTAGTAAAAAACACGAATGCATTTGATCCTCAAATTAGTCATACATCCCCTCTTTGTATACACCGGTTCCCCATTCAACCCGGTAAAGGATGGGATGCAAATCACGAAGCATAGTAAAGGTTTTAGAGTAAAATTTGTCCTCAAGGTAACGGGCGATTTGGGTATTACGGAGCCCAGGTTCCACTCTTTCAAAACCAAAATTTGATACGTAATTTATCTGATCCAAGATTAAAGGAACTTCGTGAGTGCTATCATTTCGATAATCTGAAAGCAGATCTCCCCAGAGCTTTTTATCATCAGTTTTAACCTCTAAGTTAGTTGATTGATTGTCGCTTTCATAATGAGTAAGAACATTATTAGTTAGATAAGAGTAAACATTTTTTGCCTTTCGATTACCATTTTTCTTAAAAAGGGTTAGTACTTTATTAACGGAAAAGCCACGGTCCTTGATTTCTTTTTTCATGCAAAAATAGAGCAAGTATCGAGCGTAAAAATCCAAAAAGGATCTACACTGGACGAAGAATGCTTCGGCGAGTATTGATTGGTTAAGTAGGTCAGCCGTCAGAATATTTTGTTCGTTTACATCAAAATTCATCTTCACATAATCTTTAGCGTTACGAAAGCCATGAAGTTGTTCCAAAACCAAAGAAAACGCTTTGTATTTAAAAGCAAAATTTTTGAGGTAAGTTTTAGATTTGGAAATATATTCGTTATCAATTACTTTCTGCTTCTGAAAGAAAGATTCTTGGGCTTTTTCAACTTTTAAAATATGCCCATCAATATGAACCATAATTTCCGTATTAATATATAGCATGCTGATGTATTGATTTGCGTACGGTTCTAATATTTCAACCATTTTCTAAGAGCCTTTCTCTAATGCAAAAGCGTTTTGTTGATCTTGAATGCTTCGATAATCTACCAAAGGAAACTCTCGAAAAGGTTGTGGGATGTATTGACCAAGCTCGGCATCATACTCCCAACCGTCCATAAAAATATTCATCTGTGCCTCGTTGGCGTCCAGCAGCTGGCTAAGGTGGAAATCACGTCGTTTGACCAGATTACCGGTAACCAAGGACCATTCTGAAAAAGCAATGGGTTCATCATTGGTGTCTTTAAGGGTAAGCGCGTCGCCACACAAAATATTTCTTTCCAGAATGAAGCGCGCTGCTTTACGAAAATCCTCTGAGCAATCCTTTTTACACACCTTCGTGTAGCTTTCATCAAAAATCTTGAACAATCGCGCGCGACATTCCTTGGCGTTGTCTTCTAGCAATTCCACTCCATAAATACTGCTAAGTGCCACAAAAGCGTTGCGTTCGAAGTCCGCTGGATGTTTT
Source organism: Anaerolineaceae bacterium UBA5404 (assembly GCA_002409625.1). Classification (GTDB taxonomy): domain Bacteria; phylum Chloroflexota; class Anaerolineae; order Anaerolineales; family Anaerolineaceae; genus Mesolinea. The sequence goes on from DHNY01000001.1 coordinate 68,692, forward strand.
CCGTAACGCGATTGAACTACAACTAATTTCCGTTTGAGGATTTCTGCTAAAAAATTGCCTGTGCCACATGCGGGTTCTAAAAAGCGACTGTCGATTCTCTCAGTTTCATGTTTGACGAGGTCAAGCATGGCATTGACTTCACGCTCGGCAGTAAAAACTTCTCCGTGCTCCGCAACACGCTTTTTGGATTTAACTTGTTTATTGGTATCGTCCATAGGCCTCCTGGCTTGGGCTCTATTCAATTATACCCTGTGGCAGGCTCTATTTCTTAATAAGCACGCTTGGTTTATGCGGTAAATCCTTCAAGCATGGGTTTTTCAAGCTTCACTTAATTGTGACGAAATACTGTGGAGGAAATGGCAACCTTAAATTTCACAAAAAACGTTGACGGATTTGCATTTTTAGCGATATACTTAATAGGTTTAATTTTTAGCGAGAGCGAGGAGCTGAACGATGTTGATCTTGCCTGGACTGATCGACGCTCATGTGCACCTGCGCGTGCCTGGTGGCGAGCATAAAGAAGACTTCATTACCGGCAGCAGTGCTGCCCTCGCTGGAGGATTTACCACCCTTCTGGCGATGCCGAACACAAATCCCCCATTGGTTACCCTGGAAAACTGGCAAAATGCCCAAAAACAAGCTGACTCCCAAGCACTTTGTGATGTGTACCATTTTGCCGGTGGTTCAGAGGCGCACCTGGACCAAATACCTAAACTCGCCCAACAGGCTGTCGGGCTCAAACTTTATCTTGATCAGACTTTTGGTCCTTTACGCTTACAAGATCATGCAGCCATCGAAAAATGCTTTGAACTTTGGCCGGCAGATAAACCCATCTGCCTGCACGCTGAGCTTGATTCGGTCCAAATGGGTATTGCCTTAGCCAAAAGATACCAAAAACACATTCACATATGCCATATCGCGCGCAAGGAAGAAGTTGAAAGGGTTGCAGCCGCTCAGGATGAGGGCATTCATGTAACCGCCGAAGTTACCGCCCACCATCTCTTCTTTACTGAAGCCGATGCGAAACGATTAGGCGCGTATGGTGATATGCGCCCGATGCTTCAAACCCAGGCTGATCAGGATGCACTTTGGGATCACCTTGGCACAAGCATTGCCGTGATAGCCTCAGACCATGCACCTCATGCAAAATTTGAAAAAGAAGGTTTTGAAAGTCAACAAGCCTTTTTAACAGCGCAGGAAGCCTTAAAAGCGGAAGAAAAACGCCCTATACCACCCGGTATACCAGGCTTAGAGTCCACGCTTCCGCTCATGCTAACTGCCGTTTCAGAGGGTCGTCTCAGCATGGAAACCCTCATCAAACTACTCTATGACAACCCAAAACGCATTTTCAATCTGCCTGAGCAGGCGGATACCTGGGTCGAAGTGGATGAAAATGCGAAATACATCTTCCCAGACCATCCACTTTATACCAAATGTGGTTGGTCACCTTTCCAGGCGATGCGTATGACCGGCAAGATCCATCGCGTGGTTTTACGTGGCAAGGAAGTCTATAAAGAGGGCATCGTCGCCTTTGAGCAATAAGCTTAAAGCCCGATGCCTCATGCAAAACAGGATTAAAAACGACCTAAACAGGAGCACAATGACAAAGCACTTAAACCCAATCTTTAATCTGGATCAATTTGAAAGAAAACCCCGCTTTATCAACGGATTTTACAAAAGAGACATCTTGAGTGTTGAGCAATTTAGCCAGGAAGACCTCAATTATGTTTTTAGCCGCGCTGACGAAATGATGGCAATGGTTGAAAAATGGGGAACCTGCGACTTGCTCAAAGGCTACACCCTGGCATGCGTTTTCTATGAGCCATCAACACGTACCTCCTCATCGTTCATTGCGGCGATGGAACGTCTTGGTGGCAAGGTCATCCCCATCACTGAGGGTATCCAGTATTCATCGGTTTCAAAAGGCGAAAGTTTAATTGACAGCATGATAACCATTGAGCAGTATTGTGATGTAATCGTGCTGCGTCACCCACAAATCGGCTCAAGCGCAATGGCTGCCAAACACGTGAATGTACCCATTATCAACGCCGGCGATGGCGCTGGCGAGCATCCCACCCAGGCGCTGCTGGATCTTTTTACCATCAAAAATGAGTTGGGTTGTATTAATGGTTTGCGTGTGGCGATGGTGGGAGACCTGCGTTATGGCCGCACGGTGCACTCTTTGACCCAGCTTTTGAGCCAGTATGACGTCTCATTGCGCTTTGTCTCGCCCGACACGCTGCGCCTGCCCATGGAGCTGATGAATATGCTGATTGACAAGGGTATTGACGTGCGCGAATCACATAAGATTGAGGACGTTATCGAAACCGCGGACGTGCTTTACGTGACCCGCATCCAAAAAGAGCGTTTCCCAGACATTACCCAATACGAAGAGGTGAAAAACTACTTTGTGGTGGATGAGGAGCTGCTTAAACGTGCCAAAGAAAAGATGATTGTTATGCATCCCTTGCCCCGCATCAGCGAGATTGATTATCGCGTTGACAAAGACCCTCGCGCGGCATATTTTAGGCAGGTGCAAAACGGGCTTTACATCCGCATGGCACTTTTAGCCGCGGTTTTGGGGCAAGCATAAGCATCGGTTTTGTCCATGTTGGCTTTTGCCCACGCAAGCTTTAACAATATAGCATGAAGATGCTACTGCAAAGGAGAAGAAATGCACTTTTTAGATAAATTACATGCCGCGATTGAGAAAAACAACTCTTTGCTCTGCATCGGACTGGACCCCAATGAGACAAGCCTCCCGGATGGTGATAGTCTTTATGAGCGTTTGATCCTCTGGGCGGGTGGTATTATCGAAGCCACGCAAGACTTGGTTTGTTGCTATAAACCCAATATCGCCTTTTTTGAGCAATTCAGTTTGGATGGCTTGGAAGCCTTGGAAGTCATTTGCAACGAGCTCATCCCCGCCGACATCCCGGTTTTGCTCGACGCAAAACGAGGCGACATTGGCTCAACCGCCGAGGCCTATGCGCGCGCTTGTTTCAATATTTATGGCGCCGATGCGGTAACCCTTTCGCCCTATCTGGGTTATGATGCCATTAAACCTTTCACAGATCGCGAAGACAAAGCGGTTTTTGTGCTTTGCCAGACCTCAAACCCTAGCGCTGCCCAAGTGCAACAGCATGGAACACCAGCTCTGTTTGAACATATTGCCAAAACGTCTCAAAAATGGGGTGAACCAGGGCAAGTGGGTTTGGTGGTTGGTGCAACAAAACCTGAAGCCTTGCACCGCGTTCGCCAACTTTGCCCTGAGGCATGGATTTTAGCGCCTGGTGTGGGTGCCCAAGGCGGCAACCTGCGCAGCGCCTTGGTGAATGGTTTGCGGGATGATGGCTTGGGTATGATTGTGCCCGTTTCGCGCTCGGTGATGAATGCTGAAGATCCTCATGCTGCCGCAATGGCATTGCGCGACGAAATCAACGCTATCCGCGAAGAATTTCAAGAGGAACAAGGCTTAGGATATATTGTGGAAGCTCTTTCTGAAAACGAAGCGCGATTGATTGAAGGGTTGTTTGATACAGGAAGCGTTAAATTTGGCGAATTTACCCTCGCCAGTGGCAAAAAGTCACCCATCTATCTTGATTTGCGCCGTTTGGTGAGTTTCCCTTGGTTGCTGGACCTGGCTGTTGAAGCTTACGCAAAGCAGCTTGAAGACCTGAACTACGACCTCATCGCCGGCGTGCCCTACGCGGCACTTCCAATTGCTTCTGTTTTGGCAAGCAAACTTAAAAAACCCATGGTCTATCCCCGCAAGGAAGTCAAAACCCATGGCACCGGGCAATTGGTTGAGGGTGTTTTTGAACCTGGACAAAGCGTTGTGGTTATTGAAGACCTCATCACCATGGGCGGAAGCCTAAAAACGGCCGCAGAAAGTTTGCAAGCAGTCGGTTTGGTGGCAGATCAAGCGGTGGTTTTGATCGACCGCGAACAAGGTGGCATGCAAGTTTTAGCTGATGCCGGCATTAAGGTGCGCCCAGCCTTGCGCTTTAGCCAGGTTTTAGACCATTTGCTCAAGGCTGGCAAAATTGACCAAGCCGCTTATGATACAGTGAAAGACTATTTGAAAAATGGCTGATTTAGCGCTTGAATTTTTAGGAATAAAACTGAAAAACCCCTTGGTACTTGCCTCGGGTATCTTAGGCACAAGCCCAGCAGTGATGGAGCGATGTGCCCTGCAAGGTGCGGGCGCGATTACCAGCAAAAGCGCTGGAACGGTGCCGCGGGATGGCCATGCCAACCCGGTTAGCCTGGCATGGCAAGGTGGTGTGATTAACGCAATCGGCTTAACCAACCCAGGTTGCCACGCTGAAGTGCCCATTCTAATAGAAAGCAAAAAGCGACTTAATGCCATTGGCGTGCCTTTATTTGCCTCTATTTTTGCACCCACTGCGGAAGAATTTGGCGAGGTGGCGCGGGTGATTGCTGAAGCTGAACCCGACCTGATTGAAATAAACATTTCTTGCCCCAACGTGGCATCAGATTTTGGCACACCTTTTTCCGCAACCGCACAAAGCGCGGCTGAGGTTACCCGCATTGTGCGAGCCTCGGTAAATTTGCCGATTAGCGTAAAACTTGCTCCAAATGTTTACAACCTTGGAGAGATCGCCCGTGCGGTTGCCGATGAAGGCGCGGATGCGATTACAGCCATCAACACAGTACCTGGCATGCTCATTGATGCCTATGCTGCTGCACCGATACTGAAAAACACAACCGGCGGGCTAAGTGGCGCGGCGATTAAACCCGTTGCTTTACGGGCGGTGTGGGAAATTGCACAAGCTGTGGATTTGCCCATTATAGGTACAGGTGGCATTAGCACTGGGCTCGATGCTGCCGAAATGATTATGGCAGGCGCAACCCTGGTTGGTGTCGGTTCGGCATTGGTCGACGACGGACCAGCAGTGTTTGCACGCATTAACGAAGAACTAAAAGCTTTTATGCTTTCACAAGGCTATGAAAACCTGGCAGCTATGCGCGGTTTAGCCATTCGGAGGAACCATGAGTAGCTGCAATCGTGGCTTAATGCAAGCTTATAAACTTGCCAGAGTGGAACAAGAAAACGCCACATCTTTCAGCCTTTGGTTGGATGGCGAGCTGCCGAACGCCAGCCCCGGACAGTACGTTATGGTCTGGCTCCCGGGTGTAGGAGAGCGACCCTTTAGCCTACATTCGGCATCACCTCTCGCGCTTACCATCTCATGCGTGGGACCTTCATCCAAAGCCATTTGTGCGCTCCCGCCAGGAGGCACACTGTGGCTTCGCGGACCTTTTGGCAAAGGCTATGTGTTAGAAGGGAAAAATCACTTGCTGGTGGGTGGTGGCTACGGTGCCGCGCCTCTGACCTATTTAGCCGAGGAAGCTTTAAACCGCGGTGATGAAGTGCGGGTCTGTTTAGGCGCCGCATCTGCCAAGGATTTGATGTTTGTGGAAAAACTTCGTGAGATCGGCGCCGATGTTTTTGTTGCGACGGATGACGGTTCCCAGGGCACGCAAGGCTTGGTGACCGCGGTTGTTCTGGAGCAGATTTTGCACCACAAACCCGATAGCCTTTATGCTTGTGGACCTACCGGTATGTTGATGGCACTCTGGGATCTGTGTGAGCAACACAACATTGTCGCCCAACTTTCTTTTGAAGGCATCATTCGTTGTGGCATTGGCTTATGTGGCTCTTGTGAGCTCAATGAGTCCCTCTGCGCAAAACTCGGCTTGCCGGCAGGGTGGTTGGTTTGCCATGACGGCCCGGTGGCAAAGCTAATGCCATCCCAGGCAAAAGCAAAAACTATTACCCGGTAAGGGTAAGCTTAAGCTTCCAGTGCTAACTTAAACGCCCCATATAGTCCCGCGTCGCCTTTAAAACCAGAAGGTACGATGTACTTGTCCAGGTCTACTGAGGGCTCGCCATATCCTGCCATCTCGTCTATAAAAGCTGCTCTGATCATTGGAAACAAGAAACGCCGATCCATCACGCCGCCGCCCAAAATGATTCTTTCAGGCGCTAAGGTGTAAGCGTAATTGCGCAAAGCCTTGGCGATATAGCTGGCTTCAAGTTGCCAGGCTGGGTGCTCATCAGGTAGCTGAGTTGCGGGCATGCCCCAGCGCGCGGCGATGGCTGGACCCGTGCAAAGTCCCTCAAAGCAGTCCCCATGGGCAGGGCAGACTCCCTCGAAATCATCATCTGGCAGTCGGGGTAGAGCGATGTGTCCCATTTCCGTATGCGCGTAGCCATGCAAAAGCGCGCCATTTACCAAGGCGCCGCCACCAATGCCCGTGCCTATGGTCAGATAAAGTAAGTTATTAATGCCTTGGCCTGCACCCCAGGCGTATTCAGCAAGTACGGCGCCGTTGACGTCGGTCTCGATGCGGATGGGTAGTTGTGTGCCCAGAGCCTCTTTAACGAAACCCAGCAAATCAAAGTGCGACCAACCCGGCTTTGGAGTCCTGCCCAATTTGCCGTAATCCGGCGAGCTTGGCAGGGTGTTAAGGGGACCAAAATGGGCGATACCCAGGGCAGTTAACTTGCCAAAACGCCGGGAATCTTCTTGGATAAAGCGGGTACAAGCACCAAGTGTTTCCGCCGGACTCTGCGTTTTTAGGGTCTTTTTGGCGAGTAATTCCCGATTTGCGTTAAAGATGCCTACCAGGAATTTGGTGCCACCGCCTTCAATGGCGGCATAAATTTTGCTGTTTGCTGTTTGGCTCATGCCTTAATTCTAAGCCAGTCCATAAAAAGGTGGAAGCTTTTATCAGTAAAAAATCTGGAGAGGGCGAATTCATATATACTGAAACCTTGTAGAAAATATGTAAGCCAAGCAATTACACAGATGATTGAACAGGTATTTACAACCTCTCTGGGATAGAGATTATAGGGGTGAGTCTTCTTTTTTATTGAACATGCAGGTATTCGAGGAAATCAGAAGCTCATGTGCTACGCCAGCTTAAATAAAAGAAAACCCGCAAAGGCGGGTCTTCAGAAGTGTAAAATCAAAAAACTATTCGTACTTCAAAGCGTCTACTGGCACCATGGTTGCCGCGTTGAGCGAAGGGAACAGACCGCTGATCAATCCCACCACAGTTGCAAAAGCAACACTGAATATGGGCAGCCAAAGCGGGATGATTGCGTTGAGTTGCGTTCCAGCACCGCCACCACCGCCAGAAGCCAGCAGACTGCTGCCCAAGGCGTTGACCACCGCGCAAATAGCCCAACCCAACAACACGCCACCGATACCGCCCAAAAAGCCAATGCCGGCAGCTTCGCCTAAAAAGATAGCCAAAATGTTGTTATTGGTCGCGCCAATCGCTTTCATGATGCCAATTTCTCGGGTGCGCTCTAGAATAGCCATGGTCATTGTGTTGGCAATACCAATCGCGGCAACCAAGAGCGCGATGGCACCAACACCACCGAACACGATTTGCATAATTGCAAAGAAACTATTAATCCCTTCAACTGCTTCCTGCGGGGTGTAAGCCTGGAAGCCAAGCTCGGTAATCTGCTTGGCAAGTTCAACTACCACATCAGGACTAATTGCCTGCACAACGACGTTATTATAGCCTTCTTTGCTAAAATCTATTCGCTTGCCAGCTATCCATTCATTCACTTTGAGCATCTCATCGTTGTTGATGTACATCGACCAGTCATGTTCTGAGCGGGATTCTTTTAGGATGCCCACGACTTCAAGTTTTGCGCGTCGGATGGTTTGATTGCCTTCGTTATCCCATTTAATAAACTGTACATCGATTGTTTTGCCAAACAGATCTGGTAATTGTTCAGGTTCCTTGCCCGGCTTTTGGTTGGGATCGTAAAAGTTATTCTTATATTGTGAACCCAGAATAACTTGCCCCTTTTCAACGACGGTTACACCTTGCGCGGCTTCGATTCCCAGGTCTTTAATGTCCGGCACACTCACTGAGTTAAAATTACCCCAGCCTTCCATTTTGCCATATTTTAAGAGGCTTCCACCGCGGATGTTATCCTTGATAATCACTTGCTTAACACCCTTCATGCCTTTAAATTGTTCAATGACAGCAGGGGTTATTTTTTTGATGTCAGCCTCATTAAAACTCATGCCTGGTTCGTATTTTGGGTAACCCGGGCTAACTTGGATGCTGCTCAGGTCGTTAATACCCCAAAGATTAGAGGTTGCCGACTTTTGCAAGCCCGCGCCAAGCGAAACCAAGGTTACTACAGCCGCAGTGCCGATTACCACGCCAATGGCGGTAAGCAAAACACGCCCTTTGCGTCTGCCCAGGTTGTCGATGATCAGGCTTATGAGATCCGAAAAGCGCATGATGCTCCTTGTTTAGCCACCATTATAGAATCCACCGCCGCCACCGCCGCCATCTTGAAAATCATCAAAGGGGCCCATATTGCCGTCATTGCCTGGTGCGGGCGAAATGCCAAAGAATGCTTTTAGCGCGTTCCAAAGTTTGCCAAAGAAACTTTCTTTTTGGGTGGGTTGTTGTCCTGGATCCGGCCAAGGTGCCATTGGATCGATCATCACCGGGTTGCCATCTTCATCGAGCACCGGATTACCTTCTTCATCGGTCGCTGGGAATGGCTCAGGGGTTGGCATGGCAGCCTCAACATTGACTTCCAATTGGGTTTTGAAAGTTTGTGTCTGATTAAAATCGTCTGTATAGCCAATTGACAGTTCAATGGTGGCTGGTCCAGGCTGGTTGGGCATGAACATGGGGTCAAAAGTCTGGTAACCACCTGCTTCAATAGAGCCGAGGAACATGCTGTTGTTCATCAGGTTGCCTTGCTGGGATGTTGCCACCACGTTGCCTAAAACAACGGGTTTTTTACCAAGATTGGTTATCTGGATTGGCAGGGGTCCGCCCATATCCACATTAATAGAGCCTTCAACGGGACGATAGAAAGTGATGTCCAACTGTGGTAAAGAATGGACTAAAAGGGTAATAACAGCATCATCCACCAATCGATTGCCGGCAGGGTCGCTGTATACAAAAGAGATTTTGAAAGGATAGGCGCCTGGGGTTGCCGAAACATTGACGATAAAACTCTGTTCGGGCATCATCGTTGCGCCTTGGATCATGTCGCCCAAAAGCACCACGTTACTGTTACCAAGCGGGGCAAAGTTGCTGACGTCGCCACTTCCACCACCTACGCCTTGTGGGTCGGGAGTACCCTCTGGGTTGTGTGTGGAACCCGTTGCGCCACCGCCAAAGACCACACTCACCGCGCGGGCATCAGCATTGCCAGCATTCGAAACGCTCATCTTGAGTTTGAAATTAGAACCGGGTTGTAAGGGTTTTACATCCGTTTCATAGGAATGGATAATCATCTGCGGACGGTTAACGGCCTTAGCGGTTGGGGTTGCTGTTGGGCTGCTGCCACTGCCCGGTTGTTGGTCAATGGTAATGGTAAAGGTGAAGGTGTCCGAGTAATTATTGCCGGCTTCATCGCTATAAGTCGTTGTTGCCACGATAGTCCCGGAATACATCCAGGCTTGCATTTCGTTGACTTTGAATCGATGGGCTCTGCCTTCGCGTTCGCCAGCAAGAACATCCTTGATTGTTGTTACGCCACCGCTCATTGAATCAAAAATAGTGCTACTAAAGGTCATCACAACGTTTAAGGCGGTTGCTTCGCCGTTATTCTTCAATGTGAAGGTCAATGGAAATTCACCCCAAGGAGAAACATTCGTTTTGCCCTCAACACCTGTGTGATAGTTTGCGATGAACAAAAGAGGGCGTGTAGGTGAAGCAGGCGGTTCAGTTGGATCTCCTTGTTGATTAATCGCGGCATAGACCATTTTAGGCCCGTTCAAAAAGAGCCCTGAACCGGCGATTAAACCGATTACAAGAATGACCGTCAATATCTTTTGTAACTGTAACTTATTTTTCATACGTATCACCTTTTTAGCCTTGTTGCTGAATGGTTTTTTTATAATTTTCTTCTGTGACTTCTTTGCCATCAATTAAGAAAATGGCGTTAGTCGCATATTGAAGCATGCGAGGATCGTGCGTGGCAACCAAAATAGTTTTGCCTTCCTCGCGTAGCTCTTTGAGTAAATCCATGATAATGGTACCGCTGGTGGTATCCAGGTTGCCGGTTGGCTCGTCTGCCAAAATAAGGCTGGGATTGTTGACCAAAGCGCGCGAAACAGCCACCCTTTGTTGCTGACCACCAGAGAGTTCTGTTGGTTTGTGACCGATACGTTCCTTCAAGCCCATGCGTTCAAGCAGGCTGACGGCACGTTTGAGTCGTTTTGCCTTTTTAACGCCACTAAAACGCAAGGGAAATGCCACATTGGCTTCGGCGCTCATTGAGGAAACCAGGTTAAAGCTCTGAAAAATAAAGCCCAGTTTTTCGCGACGGTATTGGGCGAGTTGGTTCTCATCCATCAGCTCAATGCGCTGGCCATCAACCTCAATTTGGCCTGATGTTGGCCAGTCCAACCCGCCAACCAGATAAAGCAAGGTGCTTTTACCCGAGCCGGAAGGCCCCATGATGACGTTAAAAGAGCCTTCTTGAAGCTCCAGGCTAACACCATCCAGGGCACGCACCTCTTGGTTGCCCATTTGATAAATTTTATACAGATCGCTTACTCTAACAAAAGATGTGTTGCTCATGCCACCTCTAAAAGTACATGTTGAAGCCACTGCCAGAGAGGCCACTAAGGTAGGATGAAATCAAGGTAGGTAAGCCTTGCACCACGAGCATAATCAGAACAACCAAGGTTGCAACCCATAGGGCTTTTAAGCGTTTGATACCCGCAAGCCAAACCACGCCAACCATCAAAATAATTACAAACCAAAGCCAATAAGCGTCAATTTGACCCAAGATGCCTTTGCTAAGCATGAGCCAGGGTGACTTAGACTCAGCAATGATTTGCCCCAAAGCTGTGCCTGTGGGAAGCTGTTTTCTGCTAAAAATGAGGATGAGTTCAACAATATGACGAAAACCCAGGGGAAGCATTGCCCAGGCAACCAGGTTGCTCGACTTGATGCGTGGCGCGCGACTGCCCGCCAAGGTGAGCGCGAGGTACAAAATGCTACCAAAAACAAGCCAATTGAACCAAATGCCAACGAGTTTGGTAATGGTTGGGAAGAGGTACATAAAAGTTGCGGAAGTCATGTTTTGTTGTGCTTCGCGGTACTTTTGAATTTGTTCTTCTGACCACCATTGGGCATTTTCTGGCAAATCTGAACCCATCATCGCGTTTTCTCGTTTAATTGGCGCGGAGGCAATGATGACCATAACGGCAAGCAGAGAGATAATCAGCAAGGGAATATGCCAAACTGCTTTTTCATGTTTGACGATTTTTTGAGTGGTACTGCGGGGTTTAAAAAGCACACCTGGCACCCAAGACCATTTTCCTGCTCCAGATGTCTCTCCATTTTGTATTTCATTGGTCAAAACTATTTCGCTCATAGGCATACTCCAAAAACGGTTCTCACCGCAGCTAATAAGACGTATCCGCAAGCGGTTTTGTTCCAGATTGATTATATCGCTTAACGAAAATTGTAAAATCCGACTTAAGTCGTAATAAATTGAACATTGTGTCATAAAAACGCATCATGGCTTGGATTGATTTATAATCAATTTGACTTACAACCCAAAAAGGAGATTGCTTGTGAGACAAAAACTAAAAACTCAAATTGACCAGCTCAAAGCCAAAGGCGTAACCTACGCCGATGTGCGCTGGTATCCCCGCGAAGACCAAAACTTCTTTGTTATGCACAATGGCAACCTTAAAGCGCTGAACGCCAGCTCGGAATCCGGCGCTGGTGTGCGTGTGCTTTATAAAGGCGCCTGGGGTTTTTCAGCTTCCTCTGATCTTGCTGATCTTGATACGCTGTTTGACAAAGCCCTGGATAATGCCCGTATCGCTTCAGAGCGGGTTACTTTTCCCATTCGCCTGGCAGAAAAAGATGCCATTCAGGACAGCTTTAGCAGCCCCAATAAAATTAATCCTTTCGACATTCCGCTTGAAGAAAAAGTTGATTTTCTAAAGCGTGTTGACCAAGCCATGAATCAACCCGGCGTGATGCAACGGGTCAGTTTTTTCCGTTTTGACAATCGCCAACAGGTTTATATCGACTCTGAAGGCTCTGAAATCGAAAAGAACATCATCAATGTCTTTACACAAATCCGCGTTATGGGTATGGATAAAGACGGTGGTATGCAATCCCGCGCCTATTTGCCCGGACGCACGGGCATGACGCGTGGCTGGGAATCCCTGGAAGAAGCCGATTTTATGGGCAATGCCGATCGCATCGTTAAGGAACTCAACCAACTCTTGGTTGCTCCGGATTGCCCCAAAGATAAAATGAGCGTTATCCTCATGCCCGATATCATGTTCCTGCAAGTGCACGAAACGATTGGGCATCCTCTGGAACTTGACCGCATTTTGGGCTATGAGCTCAGTTTTGCGGGCGGTTCTTTTGTGCGCTTGGAAGACTTTGGCACGCTGCGCTATGGTTCAGAAAAGCTTACCGCTCGAGCCAACGCGCTTGAGCCTAACACCCCGGGTAGTTTTGGTTTTGACGATGATGGCGTGCCAGCTCAGGACAATGTGCTCATTGATAAGGGCATTTTGGTGGGTGCGATTACCGGCCGACAAATGGTTGAAGAAGCCAATGCCACTGCCCGGAAAATTATCTTTGAAGGCTCCAGCGGCGCCAACCGCGCCAGTGCCTTCTATCGCGTGCCCATTGAGCGCATGACCAACATCAATGTTGATCCCGGAACGGATGGCAGCCTGGAAGACATCATCGCCAATACCGAGCGTGGCATCATCCTGGATGGTGACAAGAGCTGGTCTATTGGCTCTAACCGTGAGCAATTCCACTTTGCCAACCACATTGGCTGGCTGGTGGAAGATGGCAAACGCACGCATGTGGTCAAGAACCCGACCTATCGTGGCGAAACCGTGCCATTTTACAATTCTCTCAGCGCGGTGGGTGACGAAAGTACCTGGCATGTGCACTATGTGGATAACTGTGGCAAAGGCCAACCCAGCCAGATTATGGAACTGGGTCATGGCGTGCCGATTTGTAAATTTGATGACGTGACCGTAGGAGATTAAGATGAAAAGCAAAGTAACCACTCTTCTCAAAACCTTGCGCGCTTATGCGATTGAAAAAGGACTTCGCCTGGCGATTGACTTCCACCAGGAAGACAGCTATTTAATGCGCTTCGCGAATTCTGCTATTTCACTTAATACCAACGAAAAACTCACCCGTCTGGACCTTAGCGCTTTTGAGGGACGTAAATGTGCCACTTATAGCATGATTGCTGACCCAAACGATGTTGAGAGCATCAAAAGCGCCATTGATACCCTCGCCGAAATGGTGAAACACGCCGCGCCTTTGAGCTATGAACCCACTTTTCCGGTTTACAAACGCGAGATTCATGATGATCGCGCCTATTGCCCTAACCTGGCGAGATTGAGCAATCAAGAACGTTTAGATTACTTCAACACCGTGGCAGGCGATTTGGAAAACGATGACATCAAACTCTCCGGCAACTTTGCTGATGGCACCACCATTAACGCCCAAATCAGCACTGAAACAGAGCATGTGCAGTATTTCATCAGCACCGATGCCCAAATCCTGGTGGTTTTGAGTTCCTTGAGCCTTAAATGGGAAGTCAATGCCGAGCAAAGTGCCCAACGCAAACGCCACCTGGATCCGCAAGCCATGCATGAGCAATTGGCACTTTTGGTGAAATATTATCAAGAGGCAGAAGCGGTGCAGTTGCCCGTGGGTAAATATAAGGTTGTGTTTGGTCCCGCCGCGATTGGCGAAGTGCTTTCAATGATGGGCGGCTATGCCATGGACGGCGGAATGCAAAAGCTGGGTTATTCCTTCTTATCAGCAGAGGACATCGGCAAGCAACTGTTTTCGTCAGACTTTCAGCTGGTGGATGACCCGAACCGCTCGGATATTTTTGGCCAGATGGCTGACTTTGCTGGTATGATGCGCGAACCTTTCAGTTTGGTGCAAGACGGTACCTTTAAAGGCTTTACTGGAATCAAGATGCTGCCGACGAGCACGGTCAAACACCGACAGGACATACCGTGCCCCATACGAGTATGGCGATGAAAACCGGCGATAAGTCTGTGGCAGATTTGGCAGAACTTTTGGCGATGCCCCGTGATGAGGATATTCTTTATATCCCCTATATCCACTACATGAACATGGTCAACCCCAGCGCGGGCATGTTTACCGGCTCTTCACGCTTTGGTGCGCTTTATTTGAAGGCGGATGGCACGGTGCAAGTGCCTTATAACGTGCGCTTGACGCAAAAATTTACCGATCTCTTTGGTGAGCGGATTGAGTGGATGAGCGCGACGGAGACCATTTACAACGTTTCAAGCACATACAGCCGCCGCAACCCTACCGCTTTGGCCATTCCAAAGTATATATGTGTGAAAGATATTGAAATCTCGCATTCCAACCCCTCTTATTAGGATGGTTGACGAATTAGAGAACAAACATTGCTAAAGAACAAAAGCCTGAGCTTATACCCAGGCTTTTTTCTTGTTTATTAGAAGATCTTTTGACTATTGGCTCTATACAAAAACAACAACATTCTGCAAGCTGTGTTGACTTCGCATTGGGATGAGTTAAAATTTAAGCATCACATATTGGCTAGAAAGCCATTCTATTCATAAGGAGAAACTATGAAACTCAACGCCCCAACTAATCTTGCTTTCTTAATCGCAGTCATCGTGTTTGTCGTCGGCATCCTGTTCACCTTCATTGGCAAGCTGGCAGCATTGATCCCCGCCTTCCCACTTGGCCCAATTCTGCTTATTGCCGCATTCGTGATTCTTGCCCTCGCAAATATGCTTAAGAACTTCTAATTCTATACTGATGAGAAAAAGAGCGCTTTATTTTATTCAAGCGCTCTTTTTTGTTGCCTTAAATTGAAAGATTTCAGCCTTTAAAGCCGTTGTAAATACTGCGTTCCGCCATGCACCCAAACATCCGCATTGGGAGCGATGCGAAACCAGCCATCGCGCTCCTCAAAAACCTCTACAATCTGGTCTTTAATCAAATTACCTGTTACACGATGTTCTTTTCCCGGACCAACACGAATATATTGGGCGGGCACAATTGAGCGTGCTTTAAACAAAGAGCTGATTTTGGCACCGCGTTGTGCCAGCCGCCGCATTAAGTTTGACTTTCCTTGCACCCAAATCGAATCTTTGCCATGCAAACGGAACCAGCCTCTTTTTTCTTCAAAAACGGTTACCACATCACCCAATCGCAGTTTGCCAATCACCGGTGCCAGACTATCGGGTGCTGTACGGGTGAACAGTGTGGTCACCATACATTGCGCTTGAAACAAGCCCTGACTCAGCTCGGGTTTTTCTGGTTTATCTGGTTTGTCTGGCTTGGAGGGTGCCTGGGCGACCTGAATCGGTCTGCCAAAATATGCTGCCACCGCGTTTTGGTCGCCGTTCCAGCGGTTGTAGTCCATGTAGTAACTCGCCGCGCCGATGCTTTTGCCTTTTTCCGCGGTTTGATGAATAAGGTAGGTTGAAACACCCCTGGGGTACATGGGCGGACCAGGATGCTCGTCTGTATAATAGGGAGGCTCATTTGGTTTAAGATAATAGGCCAACCACCAATCAAGCGTGGGTAATTCGCCAATTTTCAGGTATTGGTTCACCCAGCTCGCCCGAGAGTAACAGATGGGTAGTCGCCCGGTGCGACTCAGGCAGATTTCAATGGCACGAAGCGTGATGTCGGTTACTTTTCCGCGCTGTTTAACATCCTCAAGCTCTAAGTCCAAGGCAATGCGGTCATGATCCCAGTTCACTTTGCCATCCACGATGTTGAAAAGATTATCCATTTGAGCGCTGTGGTTTGTGCCAAAATGAAGCACATGGTAGACAATGCGCTCAACTTTGATGCGTTTCATCTCTTTCCAATAGTAATAAAACTGTGGATCAACGTAATTAGCGGCGGAACCAGCGCGCGCTGCGATAAAGGTGACCGGTTCGGCGTGTTTCTTAATGACGTCAAAATCAACTTTGCGTTTGCCGTCTGAACTGGTTTGCCATTTGCTGATATCGATTCCAAAAGCGCGTGTCATAACTCTCCAAAGCGGGATTAAAGTCCGCATGCCTCAAAAGAGGCGCTGTATGTTTGATTAGGTGCAATTTGGGTGCCAGAGGAAGTTGGGTACGGCTAATTTGATGGTAAGGCAAGAAAAGTAAGTTTTCTAAACACAAAAAGACCCACCCCCTTAGTCCCCCTCCAGAGGAGGGGGTGAATGATTGTTTTTTGTGTTGAGGCTCTTTTGCGAGGCATTAGGGTAGCAGTGTGGGTCATTTTATTGAAAATTCAGATATTAATCAAAAAAGAAAAACCCAAGCCTACATACCTAAGCCTGGGTTTTAATGCTATTTAAATTGATTGTTTTAAAGCATTTAGCCTTTTACCGAGCCGGCTGTTAAGCCACCTACAATCTGATCTTGCAAGAATAAGTAGATAATCATAATCGGCAAGGCGGCAATCAGCGCGCCGGCAGCAAACACACCCCAGTTCTTGGTGTATTGCCCGGCGGTAAAGATCTGCAAGCCCACCATCACGGTTTGTTTTTCGCCGGTAGTCAACAAGGTGCGCGCCAGCAAAAATTCGCCATAGGTGCCAATAAAACTCAGGATGCCAATCACCACCAAAATGGGTCGCAATAATGGCAACAAAAGGCGGCTAAAGATTTGCCAATCTGTGGCGCCATCTACCTTGGCTGACTCGTCAATATCGCGTGGAATGGTGTCCATATAACCTTTCATCAGCCAAATGTTCATGCCCATTGCGCCACCCAAGTAAACCAAAATCAAACCCCAATGCGTGTTTAGACCCAAAAACTTGCCCACTCCGGGCAGGTCACCCATTTGCTTGATGATGGTGTAAAGTGCGACGACCGCCAAAAGGTTAGGGAAGCTTTGCACCAGCAAAATGGTCTTGAGCATGCCTTGGCGCCCTTTAAAACGGAAGCGCGAGAAAGCATAAGCCGCCAGGGTTGTCAACGTCAGGGTCAATAAGGTAGAAACCACCGAGATGAAAATCGAGTTTTTCATCCAGGTGAAGAAGGGGAAAATGGGGTTATTGACCAGTTTTGTGAAGTTGTTGAAGTTCGCGTTGGGTGGGATGAGTTGCTGATTGGCGAGGTCATTCACCGGATTGATTGACGCCGAAACAATCCACAAAACCGGGAAGATACTAAAGGCCACCAGGACAATTGCCAATAAAACGCGCAAAATGGTTCCAATGATGTCCATTGTTTTCCTGCTTCTTGGTTTTTTAGACATTTTCACTGGTCTCCTCCCACATTCTTGTAAATCGGAATTGGATAAGCGACATAAAGGCAATCAGGATGAACAGCACCAGCGAGATTGCCGAAGCGTAGCCATATTGCGCGCCACGTCCGCTGGCAAAAGCCAGGTTGTAAACATAGCTGATGATGATGTCGGTATATCCAGCGGTGGTGGTTGCCGTTGGAATGGGCGGCCCACCTCCGATGAAGGCGTAAATCAGATTAAAGTTGTTGAAGTTGAAAATGAACGAGGCAATCATCAACGGTCCCACACTAATCAACAAAAGGGGCAAGGTGATTTTGCTAAAGCGTTGCCAGCCGTTGGCACCGTCAATTTGCGCGGCTTCGTAAACATCCCCCGGGATGCCCTGCAAAGCGCCACTGGTCACCAACATCCAGTAGGGGTAGCCCAACCAGGTGTTAACGATGAGCAGCGCGGCACGTGCCAGCCAGGGGTTGGTGTACCACTTTGGTGCGATACCCAGTACTTCTATCAGCATTTTGTTGATGATGCCCATTTCCTGGTTGAACATCGCGCGCCAAATCAAAATTGTAATCAGGCTGGGGATGGTGTAGGGGATAATCAACAAGGTTCTTAAGAGTTTCTTGCCTTTGATTTTTGGACCACTGTAAATGATCGAAATCAGCAAACCCACCGAGAAAGTCAAAAAGAGGCTCAACGTCGCAAAAGCAAAGTTCCACGCCACAATCGTAGCCAAGGGTCCGCGCATGCCGGGGCTCTTTATGAACTGCACAAAATTTGCAAAGCCAACGCCAGCGGTATAGCCAGGGATGAGCTTTTGGTTGGTTCTGCTGGTCCAGGTGCCTTGCTTATCAAAATACACCACGCCTGTTTTTTGGTTGGTAAAGGTGTTTTCGGCGCTGTTGTAAACATAGAGCTGCGAGAATTGACCCACCCTCAGATCTGGCTGAATGAAGATGGGGGCTTCAGGCTCGCCAAATCTATAGGTGGTCAGGTTCTTGTCGGTTGAAGCCGCAATAGAACTCAATCTTTGGTAGCCCTCAATGCTTACTGGCGCACCTTCAGCATCAATTTCCCCAACACCATGTTTGCCCGTTTCCACAGCAAAAGTTTTCTCTGCTTCACTGCTTTCCATCATGCGCGCCATCATGGTTTGGTCGGCATCATCCTTAAGCCACAGGATATAATCATTGCTTGTAGATTTATAGGCAATCCATTTTACAAATGCGCGACTGTCTTCGGGCAAGTAAGTCTCACGTTCAATTTGTTGGATAGCTTGTTCTTTGCTTATCAGGTGACCATCGCCATAGTTCGTGAAGCCATTGTAAACCGTGTAAAAAATGGGGAATATTGAAAACAAAAGCCAGGCTGCCAGCCCAAATGCCATCCATTTGAACATATGCGCTTTGGGCACAAAAAAGGCAACGCTGATGATGGCAATGATGAGCACAAACACAATGCCCAGAGGCGTGTAGCCCATCTTGAAAAGCTTAAAAGCAAAAAAGGCTAAAACAAGGTCAAGCGCAATGATGACGATTATGCCAAACCATTGCCCAAGAAACGAAATCGTCCTGCTAATGAATCTTCCCATACTAGGATTGGATTGATCCATCTTATGAGCCTCCTTTCGGGGTTTTAGAAAAGGAGACCGGTCAAATCAACCGGTCTCCTCTAGTTTCAACTATTTGGGAAGAACAATTTCAAGCAAGTGTGTGTTCGGGTCCCAATTGAAGGTCACTTCGCCGTCAGCGGGAACAGTGAAGGTGATGTCGTCGCCACCAGCAACGCCGTCAGCACCATAGTTGGTGTCCCAGCCGCCATCCAGGGCAACTTTCACTTCGTAATCGCCAGCGGGGATGGTGAAAGTACCCGTAAAGATGCCGTCATCGCCAGCTTTGAGGGCTGTTTCGGGACATCCGGGGTTCCATTCACAATCAAAGCCAGCAGCTTTCTGCCATGAACCAGGGAGGTTCACCATGCCTTCGGTGTTGAAGGCGATTGCCGCCACGATGGCTTCCTGGGCAAACTTGTAGGCTTCTTCAGGGGTCTTTTCACCGGTGAAGATAAAGCCCAAAGCGTTACCCCAGTCACCCCAAACCTTACCCATTTCTGGGATGGCGGGCATAGGCTGGGCGTCTTTACCGGCTTCGCCGATGGCTTTCAGGTCAGCATCATCCACTTTGGCGAGCGCAGGCAAGAAAGCAGGTGCGCGGGGTTCAGCTTCATAGAGGTTCATCATAACTTCTTCAGTGGCGATGAAATCGGTGAGGAAGGCTTGGGCTAAGGCGATGTTTTTAGACATGCTGTTGATTGCGAAGCCTTGCACACCCATGAAGGGCGCGCCACCATCAGGGAAGCTGGCGATACCGTAGTTGGTGCCGGCTGCTTTGAGGTTGTTAATTTCCCATGGTCCGTTCATAAAGAAGGCCACTTCGCCGTTGAGGAACATCGACTTGGCAGTGTTGTTATCGGTGTTGTCTGAGAGCACACCGTCCTTGACCCATTGCAGAGCCATTTCGCCAAACTTGATCATACCTTCAGAGCCAACGCCAACATCTTGGGGGTTATAGTCGCCATTGGCGTCTAAACCGAAGATGTAGCCACCCTGGGAGGTCATCCAAGGATAAGCGTCATAAGAAGTGCCTGCCAAAACCATACCAAACTTGACTTTCTTGGCTTCAATGAGTTCTTTGGACATGTCATAAACGCCTTGCCAGGTGGTGGGAACTTCGGTGACATAGTCTTTATTATAGAAGAAGCCCAGGTTCTCAGTCGCATAGGGCATGCCATAAAGCTTGCCGCCAACGGTAAAGGCTTTGATAGCCTGCTCGCTGAAGTCTTTGGCCTTGGCACCCAGGTTCATTTCAGCCACCAGACCGGATTCGGTTAATTGGGGCAGTTGGTCATGCGCCAGGATGATGATGTCGGGACCTTCGCCAGCGGGAGCAGCCACAAGGAATTGCTCGCGGATAGCGGCGATGTTTTCGACAACCAGGTCAACGTTGTAGGCTTCCTTGACTTTGGCAGCCAGGTCGTTGAGCACTGGGGCGCGTTGTTCATCAGCCCAAATGCGCAATGTGCCAGCGGATTCAGCAGGCGGTTCATCAACCGGTGGTGCAGTACTGATTGGGGTTTCGGTGCCGGGTTTCGCACAGGCGCCGAGGACCATCGCTGTAATCAGGACGATGGCGATTAGTAAATAGTTTTTTCTCATTTTTCTCTCCTTTTGAGATGTATTAAAAGGCATATGCCTTAAAAAATAATCACCCTAAAGCAACGGTGTTTGTCTTGCCGATGCGAGGATGTGTTCGATAGATTGACTAACCCTTAGATAGGGGTCAATTTTGTCACTGTCGATAAGTGACATAAGCTCAACAATTTTTTGGTTAAAGGCAGGCTGGACTTCATCAAAAAGTGCTTTGCCTTTTTCACTGAGATAGAGCTGAAAGCTGCGTCCGTCATCTGGGTGTCCCAGGCGGGTGAGGTAGCCATCTTTAAACATGCCCTGCACGATGCGCGATGTGTTGCTTTTGGTGCAAAGAAGCAAATCGCTAAGGTCCATATTGGTAATGCCGGGTTTGTTGTTGAGATGGAAAAGCACAAAATAACGAGGAATGTTCAAGCCAAATTGAGCCAGAAAAGCTTTTTCATGGTTATCGATGTGCAAGAAGATTGCTTTTAGAGAGCCATAAAGTTGTAGTTTTAATTCGGTCATCACCAACTCTTTGAAAATCACCTTGAACAGGTTCACACATCAACTATTCTAGTCGCATTTGCAACTTATTTCAAGTTAATGTAAGGTGGATGTTATTATAGCATGAGGCTGGATCCAGTTCTTGTAAAGTAGATGTGAATAACATTCTATTTATGAGCTTTTCTCCAATTCTTTTTTAGATTATTTCGTTGACAAAACCGTGCTTAAAAGAAGTTGAAAAGTTGCACTTCAAAAATTTAAGAGAGAAAAGTAGGAAAATGCATCATTTTAGTAGGATAATAAACCAAAGTCACTTTTTAATGCTTAAGTATTGATATATTATAAACATCGAATGTAAAACTCTTTCAATAAAGTTAATTTATTGGAATTTCTTTCAGCTGTTGAGACTATCGCGTTTTACTATCACGGATCTTTGTTCGCTTCGTTCTTAACCAACTTACGTTCAGTAAACCCTGCCAGGTTGTTTGGTAGATTATCCGATAACACATAAGTAACTTATTTAAGGAGAAAAATGAAAAATAAAACATTATTAATCATTAGTTTGCTGATGATTGCCTTTCTAATAGGCACGAGCTATACACCAGACAAAAGAGGTCTGCACGCAAGCAGCACCGGCGCGATCTCTTATGATACCCTCGGTGTCCCCACCGAAGGGTGTTTCGTTAGGCCATCAAGGATGGGTGCTAGCGGAAGGGTGTGTGCGCACGGTGAGACACCGGCGCGATCGTGAAATGCACGGTGAGCGCAGACAAAAGAGGTCTGCACGCAAGCAGCATCGGCGCGATCTCTTATGATACCCTCGGTGTCCCCACTGAAGGGTGTTTTGTTAGGTCATCAAGGATGGGTGCTTTTGAGTAGGACAGGTGTGCAAAGCGGGATGCCTGCCGGATAGGCGTAACGCGCACGGTGAGACACCGGCGCGATCGAAGAAAACCTGCGCGATTATTATTTCTTCTTAAAAAATCAAAACAAAAAAACGCTGCTGAAATCAACCAGCAGCGTTAGTCTTAGATACGCAATCCAAAAGGCTTAAACCCCGCGTTCACCTCGTGAATAGGGAATGCCCAGCGAAGCCGGTGCGCCGATGCGTTTGCGCCGCGCTGCCGAAGAGCCCCACAGGAGGGCAACAATCGTGAGCGCGTAAGGCACCATCTGCAAAAAGAACACCAGGTTGTGGTTATAAAAGAAGGGGTTACGCATGCCCAATAGCATCGCCGGTCCTTGTAAGTCCAGGGTAAAGCGGCGCAACATGCCAAAGAGATAGCCACCCAAGGCTGCCCGGGTCGGGTTCCAGTGCGAGAAAATCACTAAGGCAACCGCAATCCAGCCTTGGCCTGATGTGGTTAGATGGCTATACCAGCCCGGCGAAACGGCAACGCTAATCGTGGCGCCAGCCAAGCCAGCCATACAACCGCCCACAAAAGTGTAAAGGTAGCGTGTGGCATAAACGTTGACGCCCAGCGTATCGGCAGCGGCAGGGTTTTCGCCAACCGCGCGCATGTCCAAGCCCGGTTTGGTTTTGTTGATGAAGTACCAGGCAATGGGAATAGTCAAATAGCCTATATACACCAACAAGTTCAAATTGCTAAAGAAAACCTGCCCGATGAAGGGAATTTTGCTAAGCAATGGGATGGTCAGGTTTGGGACGGTAGCGGTGGTCATACCGGTGAGGCCTTCGCCGATCACCAAAGCCAAACCGGTGCCTAAAAAGGTAAGCGAGAGACCGCTTACGGTTTGATCGGCTTGAAAGTGGATGGTTACCAAGGCGTGTGCCAGGCTTAAAATACCGCCGGCAATAATGGCAACAAGCAAGCCAATCCACACATTGCCGGTCATATAAGATGCTTTAAAGGCAGCCATCGCGCCAAAAAGCATCATACCCTCAACACCCAGGTTTTGGATGCCGGAGCGCTCGGTAATAATCTCGCCGATGGCGGCAAAGAGTAAAATCGTGCCCGTTGAAAGACCGGAGCGCAGAATTTCAGAAAAGTTCATCATGCTGCCACCTCATCTTTCACTTTCGCAGAACGGGTCAATTGGAATTTGTACTTCAGTAAAACGTCGCTGCTAATCACCAGGAATAGAATAATGCCCTGTAACAGGAAAGAAATACCCGAAGGTTGAATCTCCCGACTGGCGACAATCAGCGCGCCAAACAGAATCGAAACCACAATGACCGCCCATGGATTGAGCTTTGCCAGCCAGGCAACAATCACACCCGAAAAACCATAGGAAGTTGAAATGCGTTCTTGCAAGCGATGCACAACGCCACTCACCTCAACCATACCCGCCAAGCCCGCCAAGGCACCAGACAGCATAAAGACCAAAATGGTGTTTTTGGCGATATCAGCGCCAGCATAGCGCGCGGCACGTGGGTTATCGCCAATCAGGTTGATCATATAGCCCCAATTGCTGTTGTTTAGGATGATGTGCACAATGAGCGCGGCAAGCAAGCCAAACAAGACCCCGGCGTGTAATGTGATACCCGAAAAGACTTTATATTGGCCGGCGAGGTCGGCTAACCTCGGTAGCCAGGCTGCCTTTGGAAAGGTCTTGGTCATTTGAAACCCTGAGTCGCTCCATTTGCCAAAAATCCAATAGTTGTTCCAAAAAACAACAATATAGTTGAGCATCAAAGTGACGATGATTTCGTTAATATTGAATTTAGCCTTTAGATAGCCGGGGATGAAGCCATAAAGCGCGCCACCAATCATGCCCAGAAAACCCATTAAGGTGAGCACAACAATTTTAGGCGTGGTTTCCATGGGCACCAAAGGCACCAAAGGGACCAGGCTGGCGAAAAAGGCACCCATAAAGAACTGCCCTTCCGCGCCGATGTTCCACAAACGCATTCTAAACGCCAGGCTACATCCTAAGCCAATTAAGATGAGTGGCGAGGCTTTTACCATCACATCTGAAAACGAACCCAAGGAACCAAAAGCCCCTTTAAAGAAGTAGCCGTAAATATAAAAGGGGTTGGCGCCGATTGACTTTAAGATAATTCCGCCAATCACGAAAGCCAAGAGCACCGCGCCAAGCGTGGTAACCAAGGGCATCCATTTTGGCACGTCTTCTGTGCGTCTTACCAAACTAATTTTAGGAAGGCTCATTTTTCACCATCCTCTGGATATTTATCGCCCAAAACTTTGCGCAAAACGCGTTCCTTTTCTTCCGCTTCGGTGAGCGGGCGTTCTGGCAAATCGGGTTTTGCGGGTTTTTCTTCTACATCCTGCTCTTCAATGCTGTCAAAAAACTTTTCGATTCTCTCGTTAACTTCTTGCTTAAAGTTTTTTGGGTCTTCTGAGGCAAGCGTTTCTTCTTGAGCAGTTTTGGCATCATCTATAAACGTTTGTAAAGGTTCTTGCAATGGGGCTTCCTCTGGCTCTATGGGGTCTGCCATAGCCAAAGGCGGCTGGCTTTCTGCCTTTTCATCAGCTGGCGCTTCGGTTTCGGGCTCTTTTTGCAAGAGATTATGCCCTGGCAGGTCCTCTTTGCCGTCCATGCGCAAGCTACCGGTCATCATCAAGCCGATGGTTTGAATGTCGGCATCTTCGTCTTCCATAATGCCCACAATTTCACCTTCGTACATCACCGCGATGCGGTCCGAAAGGCGCATCAGCTCATCCAGCTCTTCTGAAACGAGTAAAATGGCGCAGCCTTCATCACGACGCCCAATCAACAATTCCTGCACGCCTTCAATTGCGCCCACATCCAAGCCGCGGGTGGGTTGCATAGCGACTACAATTTGAGGCACGCTTGAAAGCTCGCGTGCCAAAATGAGCTTTTGCAGATTGCCACCACTCAACTTGCGCGCCTGGGTTTCAACATTGGGCGCGATGATGTCGTAGCTCGACTTCAGACCTTCAGCGTGAGTTTTGGCGGCCTTATAGTCCAATTGCCAGTGCTTGCTGATTGGTTTTTCGCGGTAGTTCTTCATAATCACGTTTTTGGTGATCGAAAGGTTCGGTGCCGAGCCAACGCCAATGCGATCCTCAGGGATGTGTGAAAGCCCTTGGGCAATTGAAAAACGAGGCGACTTGTTGGCGATATTTTCACCGTTGAGGATGATTTTGCCCTGGCAAGACCGCAAACCGGTTACACATTCCACCAATTCGCTTTGGCCATTGCCAGCAACACCGGCGATGCCCAGAATTTCACCCTGGCGCAACTCAAGATTAATATTGTGCAGCGCGGGTAAGTTCTTATTATTCAGCGCGCTCACATTTTCGAGTTTTAAAATGACCTCACCAGGTTCTTTATCACTGCGCCGCTGGTTGAAAATAACTTCGCGGCCCACCATTAAGGTTGCCAGTTGTTCGCGGCTCATGCCCTCAACCGGCACACCTTCTGCGGTGGCTTGACCCCGGCGCAGGATGGTCAGGCGGTCAGCCACGGCGCGCACCTCATTGAGCTTATGGCTGATAAAAGCAATCGATTTGCCTTGCCCGGCCATGCCTCGAAGTGTTTCCATCAGCTCTTCAGCTTCCTGGGGCGCTAAAACGGCGGTGGGCTCATCCATGATGAGGATTTGTGCGCCACGGTAAAGAATCTTCAGGATTTCAACACGTTGCTGTTCGCCAACTGAGAGTTGCCAAATCTTTGCGGTTGGGTCAATATTGACACCCACCGATTCAGCCAGTTGACGCACTTCTTCATCGTACTTTTTGAGGTTGAGAAAGAAGCGCGGTTGGTCCAGCCCCAAAATGATGTTTTCAGTGACGGTTTGGTTTTGAACCAACATAAAATGCTGGTGCACCATACCCACACCTTTGGCAATGGCGTCTTTAGGTGAATTGAAAGACACCGGTTCGCCATTGATGATAATTTGTCCGGAAGTGGGGCGATAAAGGCCGATGAGCACATTCATTAAACTGCTTTTCCCAGCGCCATTTTCGCCCAAAAGAGCGTGGATCTCGCCGGGATACATCTTGAAATTAACGTGATCATTCGCCAAGACGCCAGGAAAACGCAAGACAATATCGCGCAACTCCACAACCGGCTCCACTGTCGCGGAGTCTGCTTTAGGTTCTAAATAGCTCATGAGATTAAATTCATATAGATATTCAAGAGATGGCTCAAATCGAGCCATCTCTTGAGACTAAGTTAGGTTAGGGTAATTCAGCGGTAATGTTGTGATACCACCAGTACATGCCCACGCCACCAGCGCAAGGTGAATCGGGTCCTTCGAAGCAGTCAAGATCAACCTGGCGCAGCACTTCGCCTTCTTTCAAGACTTCGTTGCCCTTGTTATCCATGATGGGTCCCTTGAAGATGTCAAAGCGGGTCATCTTACCAGAGAGGAACATAGCCAGTTCATCACGCACCATCTGCAGGTCGGCTTCGGGGAGATCTTTCAAACCGGGCATCAGTTCTTCGCCGGGCATAAAGCCAAACAAGCCTAAACCACCGGTGTCAGCTTCGTAGTACAAAGAGCCACCTTTATATTCGCCGGCTTTGGCTTGCTCAACAAGACCCTTATAAATGGGACCCCAGTGGAAGTACATGGAGGTCAAACATTTGGGGTCGGTACAGTTGCCGGAATAGTCATAGGTGATACCCCATTTGCCTTCAGGCGCAGCTGTGGCGGGTGCGGGCGTATCGGCACCGGTCATAACCACTTGCACGCCACCATCAAAGAGTGATTTGGCGCCTTCTTGTTCAAGAATGGGGTCATGCCAGGTGTTGATAAAGCGCACGTCAATCTTGCACTCGGGGCAGGTCTTTTCCACGCCAATTGCAAAGGCGTTGCCCAAGCGGAGTTCCTCAGGGATGGGGAAAGTTGCCATATAGCCGATGCGCGGATTGCCATCAAGCATAGCGCGTGAGCCGGCGAGGATGCCAGCCAGATACTTGATGTCTTCCATGGCGCCCATCAGGTTACCAAAGTTGGTATCGTTGGATTTGTAGCCAGAAACATGGATAAAGCTCTTGTCGGGGAATTCCTCGGCGACGGTCAAGGTACCATCCATGAAGCCGAAGGAAGTGGTGATGACCATGTCAAAGCCCTTGCGAGCCAAGGCGCGTGTCACGTTTTCTGAGTCGACACCCTCAGCCACATTCTCGACATAGGCGGTATGCACGCCTTCCATGTGATCTTGCATCCAGATGCGGCCAACATCGTGGGCTTGGGTCCAACCGCCATCATCGTGGGGACCAACATAGACGAAACCGACGTTGAATTTGCCTTCAACAGGGGCGGGAACCTGGTAGGCACCGACCTGTTCACCTTCGGCGGGAGCTTGGGGTTGTTTGCCTTCTTCCACGGGTGTGGTTTGACCACCGCAGGCGGCGAGGCTCATACTAAAGACTAAAATAAGGCTTAACAGTAGGAAAAACTTCTTATTCATTTTCTCTCCTTAAAACTTGGGTTGACCAAAAGCTTGCAAGCTATAAAGACAGACTTCGCACGGGTTTAATCAACCTAAAATGCCTTTCTCATTTGAAAGGGTTTGCGATACAGCTATTTTACACGATTGTGAGAAAAATGAGGGAAAATAACTTCTAATTTGCAAGAGTTCTGTAAAAGTCACATAAGCTCTCTATGGTAAGGCTCATTCGATTCAGGAAAAGTTCTTACGGATAGAGCCTGTCTTCAGGGCTTCTTGGCGTAGCGACTGAATCAATGGGATATGGCGTTGGCGTTTGGTTCTTTGCTGGTGGAATTGTGGGAAGGGTCGTATGTCGGGGTAAAGGTGTTCCAGTATAATAGACGGGCGTATAGTTTTTATTCCAATTATGTGTTGCCCGCAAGGTTTCAACCTGACTCGCATTAATTTCTTTGCCATTAACATCAAACTGAATCGATCTACCAACAGAGATAGGCCAATCGACGCCAGCAGCTAGTGTATATGAAACTGAGTTACTAAATTGCTTTATTAGCGCATCTTTAACAGGTATTTTTATGCTGTTTACAAAAATATAAACGCCATTTGTTTCACAATCCATATGCCAAACCATGGCTTCATGGTTTGAAGTTCGTGGTTCAAGAATCGCGTTATCAGGCGCGGTAATGTTTTCAACGGAAAGGAATTCTTTCCACCACCAACTTTCATGGACTTTTATAGTTGGCAGATCCTTTTTCGCTGTAAAGGTTACTGTATATTGGATGGGTTTGTCAAAACCATCAAAGGTTTCGTCAAATAAAAACTCAATGCAAAAATCATCATTACAGGCTTTGGACCATCTGTTGTCTTCGCTTTGTTCGTATGACGTGTAATGATCGCCTTCGGAGTAATCAATTATTGCTGTTGGAGAGGTTTGTATACGTGGTTTACACGAGATTGTTGAGCCTAAAACTAAGAAGAAACTAAAGACGATAAGTATGATTTTTTTCATTATTCCTCACTTTACAAATGAGTTGTCTTGAATAGCAGGGAAGTAAATTGCGTTGGTAGCAGGATGTATGTTTATGACCAGTAACTGCCATGTTGATGTAAGAGAATCGCTCACCTCTATCAGGGCTTCGCAATGTCCTTGGGTAATGGTACTAAAATCACCGGAAAGAAATGCGCCATTGATTGAAAGGTTACAAAAAGGCGCGGAAGTAGGGTGTAAGTTAATTTGGAGATTGTTGAAATCGCTTTCATTATCATAGATGTAGCTAGGAAGATGCAGGAGTTGTTGGTAATAGAAACCTCCTAAAACATCTTTAATGGGCAGGTTTTGGTAGAAATATGGTGCTGTATTGTAATCGATGGTGTTTTGAAAAAGTGATCTGATTGCATAATGAAGATTTTCATTTGCATAATGAGAATAAAACTCAGAGAACGTGTCTTGTCCGACACGATTGAGCATTACATGAGCAATCTTTTCAAATCCCCAGTGTTCATCATCATACCAGGGCGATTCATTTTCAGGGTCACATAAATCGAAAAAGGCAGCTGCGACACGGCCTTCTACCGTATCACCATAATCAAAATTGGGTGTATCTCTCGTGGAGAATTCCAAATCAAAATACCAATCTGCATTATAACCACAAGGGCCAAGTCCACAATCATAACATTCGTCTCCATTTACGAGAAGCGGAAGAAACTCAGCCCATCCTTCCCCGAAGGCACAAACGGCATCGCTGGCTCGGTTAATAGAATGATTTGCACAATTAGGTGAAGATGGAATGTGATCATTGATATTGTACATTATGTGATGCGTTAGCTCATGAACGACTACATCCGGGGCATTTTTTCTCCTGTCAGCAATAAAGGCATATTCCCCGGGGATATAACAGCTCACCGGACATGATCTGTGAGTATTAATATTCTCTTCCCATCGCACACTCATAAAACCGGGATCAATGCTTGGATTGGTGTTATCTTGAATAAAATCACGGGTTCGCTTAATGTCATTCTGCATCCACAATGCAGGTGCCCAGTTATCATTTTGAGAAACAGTTTTGTCTTGTCTATAAGTGAAGCTCTCCGCATTATAGATAATATCAGTACTCCAATTATAGATAGCCCCATCCAAGTTTAAAACTGCATAATTGTAGTTTGCACTTAAGAACATCACATATAAATCCAACCTTCGATCACCTGTCGGACCGTCAATGTCAAAATTAAGTTCTTGGAAATAAAAGTTGCCGCTTGCATCAGTTATGGTTTCTTGAAGAATATCATTAGCGCTACTTCCTCCGTCATCAACCTCTATTAACTGGGCAATAATATTAGAAGCGGGTTGCAATTGTCCATGTCGGTCGTAATAGTAAATCGTTCCTATCAAGGTAACGTATCCAGGGTCAGGTTGAATTGTGTCGTTATACGAATTAGCTTGAACACCATATGCAAGATTAAGCCCACTCAATGCTAGGATTAAGGCCGTTAATGAAAGAATAAAGCGAAATTTACGAGCCATATTATCACCAAGTTCCATATTTCTTTAGAATAATTATAACAAAGATTTTTTAGTTAAAAAAGTTGGTTAATCATGGTAGCAATTCTCAGTATGGAGGATCGCTTTTCTCGTGGTCGGGAGACCACGATCGAACATTTGACAAAAACGAGCGTTCAAGCACTGCCTCTGTGTCTGGTTCTTTTCCCGACATGGTCTTTTGACCATGCACATCGCAAAATGCGAATTGCTGGCATCGTGGGCTTAAGAACAGGTAAAATCATTGACCTTTAAAAATTAAGATCCACATTTGAGACATTCCTGCATTGTTAAGTGGTATCATCTTAAGCATGAAACGACCAACAGAGCCTGGCTTAATTAAACTGTTTCGCTACTTCGCGGTGATTGGGGTTTTGTATTTCTTCGCGCGTTGGGTGTATGAGATGAGTCTCAACGAGAATCAAATTATCATTACCCAGGTCACGATTTTTTTGCTGGTACACGCCTTGCTTTTGGTCTATTTGCTCATCACTTGGCTGGAGAGGCAAATGAAGGAATATTATCTACCATTCATCCTGGTTGTTTACACCGTCGCGATGGCGTTGGGGAGCATGGCTTATCTCTATGTGCCTGACCGCACCATCATTGGTTTTATTACCAGTTCATTTGGTTTGGTTCCTATTTTGATTGTCCCTTTGGTTTTTATTGCCTGGCAATACGATTATAAACACGTGCTCGTTTACACTGTGTTTACCAATATTGCTGATTTGGCAATTGCGATGCTGATTGTTAAACGGGTGACCATCGAAAACTTACCCATGCTTTCGATGCCGATTATCCGCTTGTTGGCATTTATGATGGTTGGTTTTGTGGTGAGCCAGCTGAGTGAAAACGCGCAAAGGCAAAAGCACCGCATTTTGATGGCAAACATGCAACTCAGTCAATATACCAACACGCTCGAACACCTCGCCACAACCCGCGAGCGTAATCGCTTGGCACGCGAACTACACGACACCATCGCCCACACCTTGAGCGGCGTTTCTGTTAACCTTGAGGCGCTTAAAACAATCGCCTCTCAAGAAAACACCGAGATGCAATCCATGATCGACAGCTCTTTGGAAGTAACCCGCACCGGTTTGAGTGAAACCCGGCGTGCTTTGCGGGACTTACGCGCCCAACCGCTTGAGGACTTGGGTCTAGAGCTCGCTTTGCGACAGTTGGCTATTTCGATTGCTGAAAGAGCAGAATTGAAGCTCGAGATCCAGATTGACTCACCCTTACCTTATCTGGCACCTAATGTTGAGCAGGTTTATTACCGTGTTGCCCAGGAAGCGCTTGAAAACACAGCCCGCCATGCCAACGCCAGCACGATTAAGATAGACTTAAGTTTGCTTGATGACCGCCTTATGTTGTCTGTACAAGATGACGGGCAGGGGTTCAATGAGAAAGAAATCAATTTTGATGAGCATTTTGGCATGAAAGGTATGCGCGAACGCGCTTTAACCATTGGCGCGGACCTGCTTATAGAGAGTGAGCCTGGCAAAGGCACCAGGTTACAGCTTAGTTGGGAGCGATTCTCATGATAAAAGTACTCATTGCGGATGACCAGGAAATCGTTTGTGAAGGGCTTAAGAAAATCCTGCAAAGTGATCCGGAGATAAAAGTTCTTGGTACTGCTGAGAATGGTCAGCAAGCCATTGAACTGATTGAACACGAAAGACCAGACTTGGTTTTGATGGATTTGCATATGCCCATAATGAACGGCGTGCAAGCCATTCGCCATTTGCGTAAAAGCGATCCAGACTTGCCGATCTTGGTTTTGACCACTTACACCGATGAAAAATGGCTTTTTGATGCCATTCGGGCTGGGGCCAATGGCTATTTGCTCAAGGATCGCCCACGCCAGGAATTGATTGACGCCATCAAAGGCACGGTATCTGGCGAGTCTTATCTGGATCCGGCTGTGGCAAAGAAAGTGCTCGATTCGGTGGCTTCGGCGCCGGAACCCATCCATGACGAGCAGGATATTGACCTTTCCCAGCGCGAAAAAGACATCTTGCAGCTTTTGGTTGAGGGGCTTTCTAATGCTGAAATTGCCAAACGGCTGTTTTTGTCCGAAGGCACTGTGCGAAATTATATGAGCAGTTTGTTCGTGAAATTAGGGGTGTCTGATCGCACGCAGGCGGTTGTTGTTGCTTTGCGGCGAGGAATGGTGAGTTTTTAAGTGTTTCGCGTAGCCATAATTGGTGGCGGTCCAGCAGGTATGATGGCTGCAATAGAAGCCGCGCGTGGGCTGGGAAAAACCCTGCGCGAAGTGGTTTTATTTGAACATGAGCCAAAACTTGGGCGCAAACTCGCCGTAACCGGTGCAGGGCGTTGCAACATCAGCAACGATGGTATCAAGGCATCGGCTTACCATGGTCCAGAACCGGCATGGACAGAATCGCTTTTGGAAGGCTTTGCCGTTGAAGACCTTGAGCGTGCCTTATATCGGCTGGGCATTCCCATTTATAAAACAGATGACGGCTGGTACTATCCGCTTTCACAAAGTGCGGCATCGGTTGTAGCGGTTTTAGAAGAGCGCTTGCTGGGGCAGGGCGTATTAATGCGCGTAGCCACTTATGTAAGGCGGGTCTCATATAAAGAAGGGCTCGGATTTGAGCTAACCTTCAAGGATTACGCCAGCGGCGAAAAAGGCATCGAACTTTTTGATAAACTCATCGTGGCAACTGGCGGCAAATCTTACCCCGAGTTGGGCGCCAAAGGTCATTTCTTTAGTCAGCTGGAAGCGCTTGGGCATACCATTAAGCCCTTGTATCCGGCATTAGGACCCATCGATGCCCGCTTGGGCGCTTTTACTGCCTTGCAAGGCCAGCGATTTGATGCCCATACTGCCATTTTTGATGGCGAAGATTGCCTTGGGCGTAGTTTTGGTAACCTTATTTTTACTAAAAAAGGCTTAAATGGACCAGGCGTGATGAACCTTAGCCATTTGGTCACTCAAAGCCCTGAAAAGAACCTTCAGCTGGAAGTCAATTTTATTGGTCCATGGATTGAGGAACTGGCAGAAGCAGCCAGCGATGAAAATAATCATGCCAGCGTGCGCGCCTTGCTTTTGCGTTATTTTGCGCCAAAAGCGGTTGACTTTTTCCTGACTCAAGCCGCTTTGAACCCACAAAAGTTTGTCCAAGAGCTTACTGAACTTGATTTCCAGGCTTTAATCCAAACCCTCAGCATGACGCGTTTTGATATTACCGGCGCCGGCGACTTTAGCAACAGTCAGCTTACCGCGGGTGGCATTGCAACAGAAGAGCTTGACCCCTATACCTTGCAATCAAAACGATTTGCCGGATTATATGTGATTGGTGAAGCAGTCGACATATTTGGTCCCTGTGGGGGGTATAATCTACATATAGCATTTGCTAGTGGCTACCTTGCGGGCAAGTCGCTCGCCGAAATGAACAACTAAACTTAAGGAGATCCTATGACCATTCCATTCATCGAACCATTCCGCATCAAAGTTGTGGAAAATATCAAAATGACCACACGCGAGGAGCGTGTTGAAGCTTTGAAAAACGCAAAATACAACGTTTTTGCTGTGCCTGGCGCGGATGTCTTTATTGATTTGCTCACCGACTCGGGTACCGGTGCGATGAGCGATGAGCAATGGGCTGCCATTATGCGCGGCGATGAGGCTTACGCCGGTTCTAAAAGTTATTATCGATTTGAAAAAGCCATTCAAGATATTTTAGGCTTCCCTTATGTTTTGCCCACCCACCAGGGTCGTGGCGCTGAGGGGATGCTCTTTGGCGCTTTGGTTAAAGCGGGCGATACAGTCCCCAACAACCGCCACTTTGATACCACCATGGGAAACTTGCAGGTTTTAGGCGCCAACCCGGTTGACTTGCCGGTTCCCGAATCTGCAGATTCTGACCTGATTGCTGATTTCAAAGGCAATATGGACCTGGAAAAATTAGAAGCCCTCATTCAACGCATCGGTGTTGACAAAATTCCTTTGGGTATGCTCACGATTACCAATAACTCTAATGCCGGGCAACCCGTATCGATGGATAACATTCGTGGCACGGCTGAAATTTATAAGAAATACGGTATTCCTTTCTTCCTGGATGCTTGTCGCTTTGCTGAGAATGCCTGGTTCATCAAAATCCGTGATCCGAAGTACAAGGATGTTCCGGTACGTGAGATTGTGCGCGAGATGTTCTCTTATGCCGATGGTTGTACCATGAGCTCCAAAAAGGACGCCATTGTGAACATTGGCGGTTTTGTGGCATTCCGTGATAAAGAACTAAAAGGCAAGATTGGCGCGCATTTGATTGTGCACGAAGGTTATTTGACCTATGGCGGACAGGCAGGACGCGATTTGGACGCCTTGGCTGTTGGTCTTTATGAGGGCACCGATGAAGAATACCTCAACTACCGCGAAGCGCACACCCGCTACTTGGGTGAGGTTTTGAGTGCTGCGGGGCTGCCAGTGTATAAGCCTACCGGTGGTCATGCGGTTTATGTGGATGCGGGTAAGGCCTTGCCCTGGATTCCCAAGTCTCAATTCCCCGCGGTGGCATTGGCAAACGCCTTATATATAGAAGGCGGTATACGAACAGTTGAGATTGGCAGCCTGATGTTTGAACACACCGATCCTGAAACCGGCGAGCAAGTTTACGCGCCTTTGGAACTGGTGCGCTTTGCTATTCCACGCCGTGTTTATACCCGAAGCCACCTTGATTTTATTGGCGAGGTTGCCAAAAAGGTGATGGATAACCCCAAAAATATCAAGGGCTTGCGTGTTACCTGGGCGCCTGAAGTCCTGCGCCACTTTATGGCTGAGTTGGAAGAAGTGGACTAAACTTCTCATCAACTTGATTGGATGAAAATGTTTGAAACAGGCTGGTTTTTTCCAGCCTGTTTTTTAATAAGAATGATGCGGGGTGATTTGAATTAAATTGAAAACCTGACTGTAAATGAGTTTTTTTCGACTTTCCAAATTTATTGGTGTCCTATGCTAGAATTAACTTTACTATTCATCCACAAGAAAGGGAAGAAATGAAAAAAACAG
>DHNY01000008.1:0-122716 GCA_002409625.1 Anaerolineaceae bacterium UBA5404
GTATAAGCCAAAAGAGCGCTTTTTTGGAATTGAAAAGCGCTCTTTTTTACTTCTTTTTACTCAGTTCAGTATTAGCAAACAGATCACGTTCAATGCGTTTGGCAGTTGGCGTTGCCGCCAGTCCGCCCATGGCGGTTTCGCGCAAGGTTGCCGGCATGCTCAAGCCCACATGGTACATCGCATCTACAATTTCATCAAAAGGCACTAAGGAGCCAATTTCCATAAGCGCCAAATCAGCACAATACATCGCATTAAGCACGCCCAAACCGTTCCGTTTGGCACAAGGCACTTCCACCAAGCCCGCAATGGGGTCACAAGCCAGACCCAGGATGTTTTTGAAGGCAAAACTGGCAGCATCCAGGCATTGTTTAGGACTACCGCCCTTTAGCTGCACCAATGCCGCCGCCGACATCGCGGTTGAAGTGCCAATTTCCGCCTGGCAACCGCCTTTCGCGCCAGAAATCGAGGCGTTTTGCATCACAATCAAGCCTACCGCTCCCGCGCAAAGATAGGCATCCACCAGTTGCGCCATGGTCGCACCAGATGTCTCCTGTGCGTCCCGCAAAACTGCTGGCAAAATTCCCGAACTTCCGGCGGTTGGCGCGGCAACAATCACACCCATGCGCGCGTTACTTTCCATCACTGCCAGGGCATATGCCACGGCTTTCATCGTGCGATCAGGCAGGTAAAACGATTCTTTGCCAAGCTCGCCATAGATCTTTTTACTATGACCAGATAACAATCCTCCCAAGGACTTGTCATAACTCGCCAAACCTTGATCAATAGAACGAAACATCACATCCAAAGAGTGTTTAACACCTGCAATGACCTCCTCTTCAGTCCGACCCGAAACTTCCTGTTCCCGTGCCAGCATGACCTGAGCGATACTCATTTGCTGTTCTTCACACAATGCTAACAATTGTTTGCCTGAAAAAAAGTTCATCGTCTCACCTGTTTTCCAAAACAAAGACATCCATGATGCCATCGATACTTTCAAAAATTTCCCGGGAGATGGCTTCATCAAAGGTTTCGTCAATTTCGACAACCATGTATGCGTTTTTGCCAAACGCGTCACGGTAAAGGTTCATGCCGGCAATGTTCAAATTGCGCTTGGCTAAAATGTCGGTAATTTCCGACAAAATACCAACCCGGTCGCGATGATGGGTTACAATCGCCGGCAAATTGGTCCGCAAGTTGGTTTCAATCCCGTTAATCGACGTGATGGCTACATTCCCACCGCCAACCGACGCGCCGCTCAAAATCGTTTCTTTACCACTGGCTTCAATCAGATGAATATCCACTGAGTTAGGGTGAATACCATCCTTTTGTCCTTCTTCAAAACTGAATTTTAAGCCTTGATAAGTGGCAATCATTTCGGCATGTTTGAGCTCTTCACTATCAAGGTCATAACCCATCACGCCACCTAAAAGCGCTTTGCCCGTGCCATGTCCCCGATAGGTGCGTGCGAAAGAGTCGTACAAAATAAACTTCACTTCCACAATCTCACCATGCACCAGCTGACGCGCCAGTTTTCCAAGTTTTGCGGCGCCCGCGGTGTGTGAGCTGGACGGTCCCACCATAATTGGACCGATAACATCAAACAAGCTGTTAGTGCCCATTTTTTCCTCTGTGTGATTTGCTGAGTAAATTGTAACACGCTCAATGTTGCTTATTGACTGGAGGTAAAGGTTTTTTAACATTTATTCGCTCTATGATGTAAAATTGTTTAATGGTCGTTTATGAGCCAGAAAAGGAAATCAAGTGACCGAATTCATTTATGAATGTTCATCATGTAAACAAACCCTGCCCGATGATGGCGTTTTTTATACCTGCCCCACGTGTGATGCGAACCTGATTGTGCGCCTTCCGTTTGAAAAACAGCCTCAACTCATCAATCAAACTGAATTATTAAACAATCCAGAGCGCTCCATCTGGCGTTACAGCCCATTGTTGCCCGTGCCTGATCCCGGTTTCGTGCACACACCTTTGCACAAAATTGGCTTTACGCCCATTTATCGCGGTAACAAATTAGCCAGTCAACTGGGCATTAAGAACCTCTGGCTCAAGGATGAAAGCCCTAATCCCAGCGGTTCCTTTAAAGACCGCTCGAGTGCGATCGTAACCGCCCGTGGCATTCAAACGGGCATGACCACCAGCATCACTGCCTCAACAGGCAATGCCGGTGCTGCCATGGCATGTACTGCCGCCAGCACTGGCACCACAGCAATCATCCTCGCGCCAAAAAGCGCACCACCGGCTAAAATCGCCCAATTGCAATGCTATGGCGCGCGCGTTATTCTGGTGGACGGCAGCTATGATGATGCCTTTGAGCTCAGCAAGCAAGCTTCGCAAACCTTTGGCTGGTACAACCGCAACACCGGTTACAACCCCTTTACCGCAGAAGGCAAAAAGACCGCCGCAATTGAAATCTGGGAGCAGCTTTTGCGACATCTGCCGATTGGCGAATCGCTTACCATTTTCGTGCCGGTTGGGGATGGCAATATCATCTCTGGCATAGCCAAAGGCTTTGAAGACTTACTCGCCCTGGGTTGGATTGACACCTTGCCCAGACTAATCGGCGTTCAGGCTAAAGGTTCTGCGGCAATCGCCAATGCTTTTGCCCAAAACGCGGATTCCATCACAGCGGTTCATGCCCAAACAGTGGCAGATAGCATCAGCGTCAACTTGCCTCGCGATGGCATGCGCGCTTTGCGCTCTGTTCAGCGTGCCAATGGCTGCTTTATCACCGTTAGTGATGATGAAATCCTGCAAGCCATAGCGACTTTAGGCTCAATTGGTATCTTTGCCGAGCCTGCCGCAGCGGCTGCCTATGCCGGTTTAAAACATGCCATTCAAAAGCAAATCCTTGATCCCGCTCAAAACATGCTCGCCCTGATTACCGGTAGTGGTCTAAAAGACGTCCATGCCGCGATGCGTGCCACTCAAGCCGCACCCATTATCGAACCAACAATCCAAAACCTTAAGGAGGTTATGCGTGTCTAAACCTGTTTATACTGTTATCGCACCCATTTACAACGAAATTGAAAACATTCCCCACCTTTACGAGCGTGTTACCGAGGTCATGAACCAAACCGGTCAACCCTGGGAGCTGGTATTGGTGGACGACGGAAGCAAAGATGGCTCTACCGATGCGCTGCGCGAACTTGGCAAACAAGATGAGCGTGTGCGTCCGGTCATTTTTGCGCGTAATTTTGGGCATCAGATTGCCGTTACAGCTGGTATGGATTATGCCCGTGGCGATGCCGTGGTGGTTATCGACGCTGATTTGCAAGACCCTCCTGAAGTCATTCTGGAGCTCATCGAAAAATGGAAAGAGGGCTATCAGGTTGTTTACGCGGTGCGTTCTGAACGCGAGGGTGAAAGCTGGTTTAAGCTCACCACCGCCTCGATGTTTTATAAGTTTATTCAAAAAATCACCGATGTGCACATCCCGCTGAATACCGGCGACTTCCGTTTGCTGGACCGCAAAGTGCTGGATGTGATGAACAAAATGCCGGAGCGCAATCGCTTTTTGCGCGGCATGAGCTCTTGGGCGGGCTTTAAGCAAGTTGGTGTGGAATACAAACGCCATGCCCGCTTTGCCGGTGAAACCCACTACCCGCTCAAAAACATGATCAAACTCGCGCTCAACGCCATCACTGGTTTCTCATATTGGCCTTTGCAGCTGCTCACCCGTGGAGGCGTGGGTCTTGTTATTTTGAGTGTGCTTTTAGTCATCCTTTACCTCATTTTAGCTTTGCTTGGCAAGGTGGACCTAACTTACGTCCTTGCCACATGGCTCACCCTCATTTTCCTGGCTGGCATCCTCTTGATTGGCATGGGTATTCTGGGTGAATACCTGGGCAGAATTTATGACGAAGCCAAAGGTCGCCCGCTTTATATCGTTGCTGAAGGTCCCGAAGACGATTAAACCAAACACCATCTTTAAGGAGCTTTTATGAAACTTGATTTAACCATTTATCAAGACAAACTGGATCGGGCAATTCAACGTGCCCGCGAACGCAAGTTCATCATCCCTACCATGGCGCAACAGAAGGACCCCAGCCTGATTCCCCAGGACATTAAAGACCGCCTAAAAAATATTGGGCTTTGGGATCTTCATCCGCTCAACCTTTTCCGCATCACCTGGCACAACGAACCAGTTGACTTTGGTGGCGGGTTTGGCGGACTAAACTTCATCGAATTCCCAACGGTTTTTACAGGTGTTGACGCGCGCATCGTTGGGCTGGTGGGCAAATGGTTCCCAACCGGCGTTCATAAAGTGGGTGCCGCCTATGGCTGTATGGTGCCTTCTTTGGTCACAGGTCAGTTTGACCCCACCACCCAAAAAGCGGTTTGGCCATCCACAGGCAACTTCTGCCGCGGTGGTGCTTTTGACACCGCCCTGCTTGGTGGTCAAGCGGTATCCATCCTGCCCGAAGGCATGAGCCAGGAACGCTTCGATTGGTTGCGCGAAATCGGTAGTGAAGTGATTGCCACACCCGGAACCGAATCGAACGTTAAAGAAATTTTTGACAAATGCTGGGAATTACGCGCTTCTGGCGAAGATTTGGTCATCTTCAATCAGTTTGAAGAGTATGGCAACTACCTGTGGCACTACCAGGTGACCGGAAACGCCTTTGTGCAACTCGCTCATCAATTACTTGGACCCAAAGACAACATTACCGCCTTTACCTCTGCCACTGGCTCTGCGGGAACCATTGCCGCGGGAGACCGCCTCAAACAAGAATTCCCCGGCATGAAGATTATCGCCAGTGAAGCCAGCCAATGCCCCACCATGCTCTACAACGGCTTTGGCTCTCACATCATTGAAGGCATCGGAGATAAACACGTTCCCTGGATCCACAATGTCAAGAATACCGACTTTATTACTGATATTGACGATGTAGCCGTAGCCCGATTGGCACGCCTCTTCCAAAAAGAAGAAGGCCAGGAGCATCTCATTGAAGAAGGCGTTGACCCAGCTTTGGTCAAAAAACTTGGTCTAATGGGTTTTTCGAGCATCGCCAACATCCTCTCCGCCATGAAATTCTCCAAATTCCACGAGCTTAACGAGCGCGACATCGTCTTTACCGTTCTCACCGACTCGATGGAGCTTTACCAAAGCCGTATCGCGGAAATGGATGAGGAATTTGGACCTTACAAACGCGACTTTGCCATCGCAGATAACGCCCGCTACCTCAAAGGTCAAGCCACCGGCGACATGGTGGAGCTGGGCTATTGGGATCGCAAACGCATCCACAACCTTAAGTACTACACCTGGGTTGAGCAGCAAGGCAAAACTTACGAGGAAATTCAAGCGCAATGGTACGACCCAGACTTTTGGCTTGAAATCCAGAGCCAACAAGATGAGATTGATGCCTTGATTGAAGAATTCAACCACAAAGCCCAAGTGCAATTGGATTAAAGTGGCTCAATTTAGCGAGATTCCCGATACCAGCCTGGTTCTGGTGGCCATTTTGCCCAACAAACGCGATTTAGACATCGCGCGCATGCTGGGCTGGTATCGTATTCCGCTCAAAACCGCGCCAAAGGTTATCTCTGTTGACTACCTTGCTTTTTACCAGACCGCTGCTTTCAACGAAAAAGAGCGCTGGCAAATCCGTTGGTTGGCACCCATCCTGGGGCACGAATTAACAACCCGGGCAGATTTATTTCGGGATGAGCCCGAACATCGCCGCGCCAACGAAGAATACTTTAAACTGCAATTGGGTTCACTGATTGAAGTGCCTGACCCTATTCAAGCCGGCGATTGGAAGCGGGTTACCTTTTTCTATACCACCGGTGAACGTTGTAAACGCGCCAAAAAACTTACTGACCTCCCCGTTCATGACGAGGAACGCCAGATTTTGTGGCGCTCGTTGCGAGAAAGAGCCTTGCGTGGTCAGGAATACAACGCCAATCAGCTGCCTGAGATAGCAATAGACCCCTCGATTTTGGCTTTCTTGAGTGGCTTAAGCAAATAGTTTTTTCAGCAGGTCCAAAATGAAAACATTAATTAAAAATGGCACCCTGATCAATGCCGACAAAATGTGGAAAGCCGATCTCCTGATTGACGGAGAAAAAATTGTTCGCATTGAACCTTTTCTAGAAGATCATGAGGCAAATGTCATTGATGCAGAAGGTATGTTGGTCATGCCAGGTGGCGTTGATCCGCACGTGCACCTTGCCCTGCCCATGTTTGGCACCATTTCTTCGGATGATTACTACACCGGCGGAAAAGCAGCAGCCTTTGGTGGCACT
This sequence comes from Anaerolineaceae bacterium UBA5404, assembly GCA_002409625.1. Taxonomy (GTDB): domain Bacteria; phylum Chloroflexota; class Anaerolineae; order Anaerolineales; family Anaerolineaceae; genus Mesolinea. The sequence continues at coordinate 6,265 of DHNY01000008.1, forward strand.
ACCACGGTAATCGACTTTGTTTCGCTTGAAAATGACAGCCTTAGCCAAAGCCTTGCCAAACATCGCGCTAAGGCAGATCCGCAAGTCAGCATTGATTACGGCGCGCACATGAACATCACTCACTTTAGCGAAGGGCTCGCAGCCGAATTGCCCGACCTGCTTGAAATGGGCATCAGCAGCCTAAAAATGTTTACTGCTTACAACAACCGATTGCGCCTGGATGATGGAGATATCTTTAAGGTTATGCGCATTGCGGGAAAACACCAGCTTTTACCCATGATTCATGCCGAAAATGGCGATATTATCGAGGTTCTGGTAGCAGAGGCGCTTGCCAATGGGAACACCGCGCCTATTTATCATGCCCTCACCCGCCCGGCATGGGGTGAAGTGGAAGCCAGCTTGAGGGCAATCGCCATCGCTGCGCAAGCAGAGAGCGCGGTATATCTGGTACACATGAACGTATCAGGCGAAGTTGATCAACTCACTTATGGCAGGCGAAAAGGGGTCAAAGCCATTGGCGAAACCTGCCCACAATATCTGTTCTTCAGCGAAGACGATTTGCGGAAAGATGATGGGGCAAAATACGTTTGCTCACCTCCACTTCGTAAGGTGGAAGATCAAAACCGGCTTTGGCAAGCATTGGAAGATGGTGAAATCCAAGTTCTGGCAACCGACCATTGTCCCTTTTATTATGATGGCAGCCAGCCGATAAGCTATGAAGGGCAAAAAATTGCTATCCCCGGTAAGGAACTGGGCACCCAAAAAGGCCATGAGAATTTCACACTCATCCCTAATGGGCTGCCAGGGTTGGCTGATCGCTTGCCTGTATTTTGGACTGCTGCAGTCAACAGCGGTCGCATTAGTCCAATGCAATTCGTAGCCCTTTGCGCCACCAATCCTGCCAAAATATTTGGTCTTTATCCACAGAAAGGCACTTTGGAAGTTGGCTCAGATGCCGATATCGCCATCTGGGATCCCAAGAAACAGGTGAGTTACGGCAAAGCTATCGCCAAACAGCGCACGGATTACAACCTTTACGAAGGCATGCAACTCATCGGTTTTCCGATTCGCGTTTTGTTAAGAGGAAAAACAATCGTTGAGGGTGAACAGTGGTACGGCGAAGCAGGTGCCGGCAAATTCCTTAAACGAAAGCCTGGCACCTTTATTTAAGTTAGAATAAACCAAGTATGGCATTTTTTATTGTTCTAGGCTTGCTCATCTTGCCAGCCTTTATCATCGTCATCATCCAAAGCACCAAGAGTCGTGTGGGTGCTGCTTGGATTGTTGCCCTGGTCGCCTCTTGTCTTGCCTGGCTGGTTTTATTTTTGTTGCGCCTCTTTTTACCCTTATCTCTCGAATTACTCAACTGGCAACCGGCAGAGCTTTTTAATGGCACAATTGCCCTTAGATTAGATTATTTCACCTGGCCGTTTGCGATCGCGGTGCTCACTTTATGCGTCGCAAGCATTTTTACGGAAACGACTGTTGCCTCCAAGGAAGATTCCAGCCCGAAATGGGTGGCTTCACTCACCTTAACCGCACTCACACTGGTTTCACTAGCCAGTGCCAACCCTTTAACGCTGGCGATCACCTGGTCTTTAATTGATATCGCTGAGCTCTTTTATCGATTGCGCTCAGCAAACCCAAATCACAGTCAAGGCTCCTTGATGCGCAATTTTGCCATCCGCTTGTTGAGCACATTCGCGCTTATTTTTGCCACTGCCATCGCCTGGGCTATTCAACCTAATTTTGATTTAAACCAAATCCCCTCCACAGCAGGCATCTTTTTCTTGCTTGCGGCAGGCTTGAGACTGGGTGTACTTCCGGTTCATTTACCTTTCACCAAAGCAGATGGCGAAGAAGCCCCAATCACTTATTTGCTTCAACTCGCGCCGGTTGCATCCGCCTTAACCCTGATTGCCCAATTACCCAGCGACTTTTTAACGCTCAATCGAACGCTTTTCGTGCTTATTCAAGTGCTTAGTGCAATCGCCATGCTTTACGCGTCCATGATGTGGGTTAGCCGAAAAACCGAAGCTGAAGCCCGCCCTTACTGGATCATTGCCCTCTCTGCCTTTGCCTTACAATGCGCGCTCAATGGCGAACCTGGCAGCAGTCGCGTGTGGGGACTTGTGCTCCTGCTAAGCGGCGGTTTACTGTTTGCTTTTAACCCGCCCATTCGCCGTATCCGTTTCATCCCGGCATTGGGTTTGGTTGGCTTGCTTGGCTTGCCTTTCACCTTACTCGCTTCCGGCTGGCAAGGTGTTTTAGGCCAGAGTTTTAGCGTGGTCAGTGTTGTCGTCTTGATCAGTCACAGCTTATTGGTGATTGGTTACCTGCGTTATGTGGTTGAAGCCACCGGCGCGGTAACCGGCCTGGAAAAACACGCGCGTATCACCTACCCATTGGGTTTGATTGTCATTTTTCAAACCATCGTTTTGTTGGGTCTGATTGCCTGGCCAGGCGTTCTCAGTCTTGGCATTTGGTGGGCGAGCCTGGTAAGTATGGCAATTACTACTGCCGCGATTTACCTTTCCCGATTATTGGGCATCAAGGATTTACATGAGGATTTGCCCGCAAAAATTCCCTTTTATCGCATTGCCTCGCCAATCATCCGTGCCATTCGCGGGTTTTTCAGCCTACAATGGTTTTATTCTGCGGTTTCCTGGCTTTATCAACAAACTTTAAGATTAGAAACCTTTGGCAGCGAGTTGATTGAGGGTGATGGCGGTTTACTCTGGTCCCTGGTGCTTTTACTCATTATCATGCTTATTTTTGCGTCTCAGGCAGGTCTTGGATGAGCGAAATAATCGTCTTCATTGCAACTATGATTGGCTTGCTCGCCGGTTTGTTGAACCTGATGCGCCGCAAGTGGCTGATTAACGTTTTTGGCTTGGCCATCCAATACCTGTGCATTTTTATCGTTTTTCCAAAAGCTGAAGGCATTAGTCCCGCTCTAATCAAGATCATTGTGGGTTTGATGTCAACTTTAATCATTTACCTCACAATTTTAAGCTCAGGCGCCATCAGGCGCGACCCATTTAGCCTGAAGTTTACTGCTGGCGAGCTTTTTAGGGGTTTGAGCGGTGCGTTTTTGATTTTTCTTGTCTTTCTTGTGGCGCCATGGCTTAGCCGCGAAGTTTTTCCTCAAAGCAGCTCGTCAAGCCTCACTTTAGGATTGGGTTTAATTTTGCTGGGTTTGTTACAGTTGGGTGCTAAAACCGAGCCGCTTTACATCATCATCGGTTTACTCACCTTCTTATCAGGTTTTGAGCTTCTCTACGGATCGCTTGAGTTTTCAACCATGCTCGAGGCTTTGTTTGCGATTGTGAATTTGCTTATAGCCATTGCTGGCGCCTATTTTATTACCAAAGATCTGGAGCCAGAGAAACTATGATGAACACCATCCTTATTTGGATCCTGATACCCGCCCTGCTTAGCCTTGCGCTCGCTCTTTTGCAACGCTTTACCAAGCTTTCAATAGCAGTTACTTTGCTTGGCTCAGGTTTCTTGCTGCTTCTGGCATTTTTGATGCCTGAAGATTTGATCATCAGGCTTGGTTCGCGTCAATTTGTTTTTGCAGATAGTTATGAGGTTTTTGGCCGCCTTATCAGCATCACCAAAGCCAATCTCAACCTTGTTGGCGGGCTTTACCTGTGTGTTTTCATCTGGAACCTTTTTGCGCGATCGCTGAAAACCAGCCAATGGTTCAACGCACTTTCCCTGCTTATCGCAGCTCTATGGACCATTGCCCTTGCCGTACAGCCATTTCTTTACGCCACGGTTATCATTTTGCTCATTGCTGTCGTCAGCATTCCTTTGCTAAGTCCGCGCGGGTCTAAAGCCGGGCCAGGCGTGCTGCGTTACATCACCCTGCAAGCCATTGCCATGCCTCTGGTCTTGCTGAGTGCCTGGATGCTCTCGGGTATTGAAACTGCGCCATCCGCAAGCACGCTCATCATGCGAGCCGCGGCACTTGTTTTAAGTGGCTTTGCCATTTGGCTCGCACTCTTCCCGGTTCACACCTGGGTTCCCATGGTCGCTCAGGAAAGTCACCCTTGGACGGTTAGTTTTCTGCTAGTGCTTATGCAAAGCAGTCTGACGATCTTTTTTATCTATTTTCTGGAAGAATATGCCTGGTTACGCAACCTGCCCAGGATGTGGGAAGTTTTGCGCTGGGCTGGCATCATCACCATTTTTATTTCCAGTCTTCTTATCAGCTTCCAAAATAAATTGAGGCGCATCCTGGCATACTTTTATTTATGGGAGATGGGTTACGCCTTGTTGGCAATTGGTTTGGCACAAGAAGGTGGATTAAATTATCTGCAACTCATTTTTATGCCCAGGATTTTAGGTTACGCAGGTTTAAGCTTTAGTATTGCAAAGCTTGAACAACTTGAGCCAGATTTTGATGGCAAGTTCAATGCTCTACCAGGCTTTTTCCATCGCTATCCCGTTATCAGCCTGGTTCTCGTCACCAGTTTGCTAAGCCTTGCAGGTTTGCCGATGTTGGCAAGTTTTCCTGCCAAGCGCTACCTAATCAATCTTTTACCTTGGTCTGGCTATGGTATGGAGACTTGGCTAAGCCTTGGTTTTGGTGGTGTGCTCATCGTTATTTTTAGAATCATTTATCAACTGGTAAGCCCCAGTAAAAAAGAGATAGCCATCATCAAGGCGGTTTCGATTTCAGAAGACGCCATCATCATCGCCTTTAGCACCATTTTGATTTTGCTTTTCTTTATTGGGGGATTCTTCCCAACCATGTATAGCGAAATGTTTAAAGGCATCCTGGCACCTTTTGAGAAAATATTGCTTATAAATTAAGCTTTTTTCATAAATGACTCTTTCTAGGTATAATCACAGCAGAACTTTTTCATAAAGGCAGAGAATTATGGACGAATACGCAGGCTTAGAGCAACTTGAACGGCGCGTGGAATGGCTGGATAACGAACGTCGCAATGACAAAACAAACCTTGCTTCCATGCAAAACCGACTCACCGTTCTTGAAACTGAAAACGCGAATTTGCGCAAGCAGATCAAAGAGCTCGAAACGCTCATCAGCCAACAAGGCACCCAAATTGCCTCAACAGATAAATATGATGCCCAGATCACGCGTGTAAACACCGAACTGAGCCGCCAATTGCGCGAAAGCAACGAGCGTGCCACCATGAACCTTGACGAGGCAGTCAAACGCCAAAAATTGGAAGTAGACTCGGTTAAATCCAGCCTCACCAAACTTTATGAGGCAATTGAACAAATCAATCCCTTGCGCGAGGAACTCAAAACGCTCAAAGTTGAAGATACCCGACTGGCTCGCCTCATCGAAGAACAAAAGGCGAAAATTGTGGATGTCAGTCGTTTTGATGAAGATTATCGGCGTTCATTGCAGATGATTGAAGAAAATCGCCGGCAAGAAGCCAAGCGCATTACAGAAGTGCAAGGTGAAATTGCCTCCATGCGCAAACGAATTGATGAAACCCGCAACCGTATTGAAGGTTTGGCGGATAACTTTAGAACCTTTGACACCCGCATCACTGAATTGCAAACCTTTGAAAAGGACCGAAAAGAAGCCCAAGCTGTGTTTATCGACACAGTAAACAGCAGCCTGGTGGACAAAGAGCGCAACTTCAAAAACTGGGAGGCTCGCTTTAAGGAGCTGGACGCCATCAACATCAATCTCAACGCTCAGGTTGAGTCCCTCGAAGAAGCCCGACTGGCAGTGAGCAAATCCTTGGCTCAGGCCGATAAAATGACCCAACAGTTTGAGCGACGCATCAACGAAATCAGTGAAGTGCAGCGCCTCAATGATGAGCGTTTCCGCCAGGAATGGGCAAGCTTCAAGTCTGACGACCTCAAACGCTGGGCGAATTACATGCTCACTTATGAAGAACAAAACCGTGAAGGCAACCAGGAGATTGTTGAGCTCAATCGACAAATTGAAGAACTTAAAGACCTCTCCATCCGCAATCAAGATGCCGTGGAAGTCCTTCAACGCGAAACCGTTCGTCACGTTCAGGCAATCCTGCGTGCTTATCAGGATTCCATCCAAAACGTTGCCACTTTACTGGATAACAAAGCCTAAGCTATGCGCATCATTGGCACTGCGGGACATGTAGACCATGGCAAATCCACTTTGGTGGCTGCCTTAACCGGAACCGATCCAGACCGTTTAAAAGAAGAAAAAGCCCGGGAGATGACTATCGACCTGGGCTTTGCCTCGTTAAACCTGCCTAACGGCGAGTCCCTGGGCATCATTGACGTGCCCGGACACCGAGATTTCATTGGCAACATGCTCTCTGGTATCGGTGGCATCGATGCTGTAATGCTCATCATCGCCGCAGATGAGGGCGTTTCTGCGCAAACCCGCGAGCACCTCGCCATCCTGGACTTGTTGGACATCAAAAAAGGCTTTATCGTTCTGACAAAAACTGATTTGGTCAGCGACCCAGAATGGCTTGACTTGGTTGAAATGGAGGCTGAAAAAGTTGTCGCCAACACCAGCTTGCAAGGCGCCAAAGTTTTACGCGTATCCGCGGTAAGTGGTGAGGGTTTACCCGAACTTCTGGAAGCGCTCCAGGAGCTTTTGCAAGACTTACCTCCCAAAGCTGACCTCAATCGCGCACGTCTTCCCGTCGACCGTGTGTTTAGCCTCACAGGTTTTGGCACCATCGTTACCGGCACTTTGCTGGACGGTAGTTTTGCGATTGGCGATGAGGTTTTGTGCATACCAGAAGGTAAAAGTGGACGCATCCGTGGGCTTCAAAACCATAAACACAAGCTTCAAAAGATCAGCCCTGGACATCGCACCGCCATGAATATCAATGGACTGGACAAAGATGACATCAATCGTGGTGATGTAATTATTAAACCGGGAACTTACACAGTCAGCAATCGATTGGATGCTCATTTTCGCCTTATCCCGGATGCCAGCAAAGCGCTCAAACACAATACTGAAGTCAAACTTTTTATTGGCAGTAGCGAAACCCCCGCACGCCTGCGCCTTTTGGGAGTTGAAAAGCTCAATCAGGGCGAAAGCGCCTTCATTCAGCTCAAACTCGAAAGCCCGTTAATCAGCGCACGTGGTGACCATTACGTTTTGCGTTTGCCATCCCCTGCCGAAACCATCGGCGGTGGCATTGTTATAGATCCGCATCCCGCACGCTTTTATCGCCGCTTCGATGACGCCAATCTGGCACGCATGCAAGAACTGCTTGCCGGCAATGACAGTGAACTCTTCATCCAGGCTTTACGCAGCCTGGGAATTGCCACCGGAAATGAACTTGTCCAAAAATCTGGCTTGGCTGAGGAAAAAGTTCAAGCCCTTTTGAAAGAACTCCTCGCCGAAGACCGCCTGTTTATTCTTAGAGAAGCCGCGACCTTAGCCAAAACGCGCTTGACCCTCAAAGAGAACTGGCAAGACTTGCACGACCGGGCACTTGAAATCATCATGGAGTTTCATCAACAATTCCCTCTCAAAGCCGGCGTCACGCGCGAAGGTTTGCGCGCCAGCCTCAAACTAAAACAAGATATTTTCGACCTGGTTCTCGACCACTTGCAAGACCAAGGCATCGTCATCCTCATGGGGCACCTCGTCAAGCACAAGGACCATACCGTCACATTCAGCGACGCCCAGGAAAAGCAAATAGCGCCATTGCTTGCCAGGTTTAATGCCCAGCCTTATACCCCACCTGATCGCAACGAAAGCCTGACGATCATCGATGAAACCTTGCTTGAAGGACTCATTGGCAGCGGGCGCCTCATCCATATTTCTGAACAAATTTTGCTCTTGCCTGAAACCTTAAAAGAAATGCAAGCCTGGGTTGCCGATACCATCAAAAGCAAAGGCAGCCTCACCATGGCAGAATTTCGCGATAACTATCAAAGTAGCCGAAAATACGCTCAAGCTATCCTGGAATATATGGATAGTATGGGCTTTACCATCCGAAAAGGTGACATAAGAACCCTAAGGATAGTACAATAGAGAAAAGATATAAAACCACATAAGGAGTAACTATGACATACAAAGTTTTAATCACTGATGGCCTTGAACAAATTGGCAAGGACATCATCAATGCCGCTGGCGAAGCCATTGACAAAAAAGGCATCGAAGCTGACCAACTTCTGGCTGAAGTCCACGAATATCACGGCATGATCGTTCGCGGTCGCACCAAGGTCACCCGTGCTGTCTTCGAAGCTGCCAAAAACCTCAAGGTTGTTGGTCGCGCTGGTGTTGGTGTTGACAACATCGACCTCGAAGCCGCCAAAGAACATGGCGTTACCGTTGTGAACTGCCCCGTGGCAACCACCGTGGCTGTCGCCGAACTCGCTTTCGGTATGCTCCTCTCCATGGTCCGCCGCATTCCATACGGCGACGCTGGTATGAAAAACGAGAAATGGCTCAAGAAAGAACTCATGGGCTCTGAACTCATGGGCAAGACCCTGGGCATTATCGGTTATGGCAACATCGGCCGCCGCCTGGCACAATACGCTCAGGCTTTTGGCATGAAAGTCATTTGCTACAACCGCCGCCGCGACCTCGACGAAGTCCGCTCCACCGGTGCCGAACCTGTGGAACTGGAAGACATCTACACCCAAAGCGATATCATCAGCCTCCACCTGCCCCTAAACGCTGATTCCAAGTACATGATCAACGACGAAACTTTCGCCAAGATGAAAGACGGCGTCATGATTGTGGATGTTGCCCGCGGTGGTGTGATGGAAGAAGCCGCCCTCCTGCGCGCGCTCGAATCTGGCAAGGTTGCCGCTGCAGCGCTTGACGTTTTCGAAAAGGAACCTCCTGTGGATTGGTCCGTGCCCAAGCACCCCAACATCATCGCCATGCCCCATGTCGGTGGTCAGACCCAGGAAGCCCAGGAACGCGCCGCCGAAGACATCGCCTCTGAGGTGATGAACGTTCTCCAGGGCAAAGACCTGCGCTGGAAGATCGTTTAATGATCTAAGATTTCACGCAAAATTCGCTTTACTGCGAATTTTGCTTTTTAAACCAAAGATTTTCTTAAATTAGAAAGGAGCTCTATGAGCTTTGAAGAAAAATTAAAAACATTCCGCGAACGTTATCGCGCCATCACTGTTTTGGGCGGCGTGCAAGGATTGTTGGGCTGGGACCAAATGGTAAACATGCCCCATGGCGCTATGGCAGAACGTGGCGCACAACTCCATGCTCTGGGTGGCATCATCTATGACATGGGCACCAACCCCGAATTTGGTCAACTCATCGAAAATCTGGCATCGGAAATTCCCGATTTGGACGCTGATGACCCCATCGCACGCGAGATCAAACTCGCCAAACGTCAATATGACCTTGCCACCAAAGTACCCAAAGACAAAATGATGGAAATGATTATGGCAACCACCCAAGCCCAAGGGGTTTGGGAAAAAGCCAAGGCAAGCAATGATTACGCCCTCTTCCAGCCTTACCTGCAAAAAATTCTTGACCTCTCTCTGGAATTTGTCGAATACTTTAAGCCTTATGACCATCCCTATGATGCCCTTTCAAATCAATTTGAACCGGGCATGAAATCCAAAGAGGTTAAAGCTATTTTTGACGCCTTACGTCCCCGCCAGGTAGAGCTAATTAAAGCGATTGGTGAACGTCCTCAACCCAAAGATGACTTCCTATATAAGCGCTACGACATTGCCATGCAACGCAAAATCAACTACCTTGTGGCAACGCTTCAAGGTTATGATTGGTCACGCGGCCGCATGGATGAATCTGTGCATCCCTTTACCACCAGCTTTGGCATGGATGACGTGCGCATCACCACAAAATATATCGAAAACGATGCCAGTGGCGCCTTCTTTAGCACCATGCACGAAACTGGCCATGCGCTTTACGAGCTCGGCTTAGGCAGAATGTACCAAGGCACCAGCTTGGGCTCGGTCTCTTCTATGGCGCTGCACGAATCCCAGTCTCGCTTGTGGGAAAACCTGGTGGGTCGCTCAAAAGCATTTTGGAGCTACTTTTACCCCATTTATCAGGCATACTTTAGCGAACACCTCAGCGGTGTAAGCCTGGATGACTTCTACAAAGCCATCAACAAAGTCAGCCCATCGCTAATTCGCACCGAATCCGATGAAGCCACCTACAACCTGCACATCATGTTGCGTTTTGAGATTGAACTGGCAATGCTCGAAGGCAAAATCAACACCAAAGATTTGCCCGAAGTATGGAACGAAAAGATGCGCGACTACCTGGGTGTGGTGCCCGAAAATGACACCACCGGCGTACTGCAAGACGTTCACTGGTCAGGTGGCATGATTGGTTACTTCCCCAGCTATGCCCTGGGCAACCTGATTGCCTCGCAATGGTGGCACAAGCTCAGCCAAGACCGGCCTAACACCTTAGACGAAATTGCCAAGGGTGATTTAAGCGGTGTTTTGGCTTGGTTGCGTGAAAACGTGCACCAACACGGCAGCCGATATGACGCCATGGACCTCGTAAAACGCGTCACCGGCGAGCCTCTCAACCCGGATTACTATATGGACTACCTCAACGAAAAGTATCGCGAGATTTACAGCATATAGTTTTGTAAATATCTTAAAGACAAAACAAGCGGCTCTAAAAAGCCGCTTGTTCTATTTTTCAGAAAGGTTTACGAAACTGGGTTTAAGTAGCTTGTTTTTCCATTTTCATCATAAGATTATCGATAATCTTTTTTGAGGGCTGTCTCACAAACATCCATGACAAAAACGCCAGTGCTAACGTTGCCACTACTAAAATAAGTAAACTCCATCCCCAATGCAATTTGTTCATGAGATCGTAGTGAATTAAGATATTCAAGACTGGCCAGTGATAGAGATACATGCCATAGGTCAAATCAACTCTAAAATGCATTTTTGGCAATAAATATCCGCATCCTATAATGATCAATGATAAGAGCACGCCGAACAAACTATCGTCGAAATAACCTGGTGTTCTAATGCCTATAACCTTAGCCAGAACATATATGGCTAATAAAGGAAAGAGAGCTTTCTTCAGAAAAGGGATCATCCGGTCTCGTTTATAGTAAACAAAAGCTCCTGTAAAGAACCAAATGGCAAATGGAACAAAAACTTTTCCAATAAGATTGCCCACAAAATCATCAACATGACCGATTAAAAAGCCACATCCTATATTTGCCCCTAAGAGAAGTGCCAGCAAAACCAGCCATTGCCATGTATTTAACTTCTTTAGCTGCTTATAAAAAAGTCCCAGCACAATATAAAGCTGAACTTGAATTAATATGCTATAAAGCGGTCCATTAACCACCCCTGTGCCAAAGGTTCTCAAACAACTTGGCGTGTTAGCAATAGCAAAAATCTGTGTGCCTAGCCAGAAAAGAATGCTTTTATCAAGAAGGTAAGGAACAACAATAAGAAGGGAAACCAGCGTCACAATGGCGCTCATCCAAAATTCTGGGTACAAGCGCAAAATGCGTTTTGTGAAAAAATCCTTTAAGCTTTTAGATTTTTCAAGCGATGCCGCAATCAAAAACCCACTTATCGATAGTAAAGCAATAAGCGGATTAAAGTATAATGTCGCAGCAGTAATTTTGTTTAGGAGAGGTGCCGCAGCTATGGGGTACTCACCAAACTTCCAAGAAAAATGCGCCAAAATAGTAAAACTTGCCCATAGATACCGTAAGAAGTCATATCCATTATTCCCAAATTCGCTATCTTTAAATGTTTTTCCTTCTAACATCATGGTAAAAACCTTTCAGGGACTTATCACACCAATTTCGCTCTATATTACACTACATTGCTCAACAGGACAAGCTCGCTGGCACAGACATCAGTTTATTTAAGAAACCTTGAATTTAGCTCATCAACCATGTTGGTCAATTCCTTAAGGGCTTCAACTGATTCTATTTTAGTTCAGAATTAATCCAACCATAAACGATTTGATGAAATCAGTTTATTTAGTCTGAGTCATGCCTTAACCGATTCATGCCTTCACCCGTTAATCGTCAAAACAGAAACTTGTACACCCTTTCATTTGACTTCTATATTCTCATTAATTAGAATAATTATAAATAAGCTATGGAACACATCGAAGAACAACGCCTTTCAGAAATACTCGGTCAGCCAAAGATGCGCAATACCGCTCAGCGCAAAGCCATCTATGACTACCTGCGCCAAAGTGACGAACACCCTAGCGCAGAGGGTATCTTTAAGGCACTCAAACCAGACTACCCGACCTTATCGCTTGCCACGGTTTACAACACGCTGGAACTGCTCGTGAAGGCTGGCCTGGCCAACGCGATTGGGAACCTAAAGGACAACAAGACCCACTTCGATGCCGACCTGACGCCCCACGTGCACCTCTTTTGTTCGAATTGCAAAGAATTTCTCGACTTTGACAATGAACTCATCGAACAAGTCAAAGCTCAGGTTATTCAAGAGTCGGGTTACAAAGTAACCGGCAGCCGCATGGTCTACTATGGCTTATGCCCAAAATGTCAACAAACTTCAGTGGAAACTGAAGACAAATCAAAAACAAACCTAAAGGAGATATAAACATGGAAAATATTGAAACCACACCTCGAATGCCTATGATTGGTGACCCAGCCCCAGCTTTTACTGCTAAGACAACCCAGGGACCCATCAACTTCCCAGAAGATTACGCTGGAAGTTGGGTTATCCTCTTCAGCCATCCCGCTGACTTTACCCCGGTTTGTACTACCGAATTTATCAGCTTCGCTGTTTTAGAAGAAGAATTTGCAAAACTCAACACCAAACTAATCGGACTTTCGGTTGATGGTTTGATGAGCCACATCGCCTGGCTGCGCACCATTCGCGAAAAGATCGAATTCAAGGGTCACAAGAACGTGGAAGTCAAATTCCCCTTGATTGAAGACATCAGCATGAACGTCGCCAAGAAGTTCGGCATGATCCAACCCAACGCTGCCTCCACCCAGGCTGTGCGCGCCGTCTTCGTGATCGACCCCAAGGGCATCGTTCGTGCCATCATCTACTACCCGCTTTCAACTGGCCGCAACTTTGACGAGCTCATCCGCTTGGTTCAGGCCTTGCAAACCGCTGATGCCTACGGCGTTGCAACCCCCGCTGACTGGCGCCCTGGTGATGACATCATCGTGCCACCCGCTGGCTCCTGTGGCGTTGCTAACCAACGTATGTCTGGCGAAGCCGACATGGAATGCCAGGATTGGTTCTTCTGCCGCCGACCCTTGGCCAAAGAAGAAGTCTTGGGCAAAATCATCAAGGCATAAACACAGTATTAAGTCACTTATCTGGCGAAAAAGTGGGGTCACGTCAGGCAAGCAGTCTTATTCAAAAAAGGCTTCTCAATAGAAGCCTTTTTTGGTTAACATTTCAATTTTATAACCGGGTCAAGCTATTAGGGTTTCGGGGTGGGCGTAAAAATGGGTTGAGGCGGCGTGCCCATAGGCGTTGGTGTAGGCATGGGCGTCTTACCGCTTGGGTCAAAAACGTAGACATATTCGCCCAGTTCCGTCCATTGGAAGAGCCAATTAGCATCGCCAGGGAACATGTTGATACAACCGTGAGACTGAGGGATGCCTAAAATGGCCGGCCAATACACCCCATGAATGGCTTGTGCGTGGTTGTAATAAAGCGCCCAGGGAACATTTTCGTAGTAGAAAAAGTCCGCTCTATTAGCCGAATAAGAGCCTTGCATGGTATGTGACTCAACCTTATGGTAAACCTCATAGACTCCAGGATCCGAATACAGCTCACCAGCGCCACTGGCAATCACCGTGGCAAATTTAAGCTCACCATTTTCATAGACCGCCAGCGTTTGATGTTCGAGGTCAATCGCGATCCACCGGTCACGGTCCACGCCTTCTGGGCGATGTGTATCTACCAGCACCTCACGTGATTTTAGCGATGGAATCCACTCTCCAGGCGCAACTTCGTACCATTTGTAGCCTTCCGCGTCTGCATAATTGTAGATGGGAAAAGCATCATATTTAGGGTAACTGTTTTGGGTCGGCGCAGAGGCAAAACTGGGTGCTGTATAGCTGTTAATATTATCGATAGTAAAGCCAAAATTATGGTTAGGCGTGGCGTAAAAAGCCAAACCTTGCCAGCGAGGCCAACTCCAAAAAGGCGTTGCCTCTACCCATCCACCACTTTTGGTGCGCACAAAAGTTCTACCACCAGATTGGGCAGATTCGATGACACTCACATAGCGTCCACCTGCGCCAACAATGGTATTTATTGGCGGGCCTCCAGCAATGGCATCGTTCAGGCTGGCATAAATAGGGGTATCAGAGCCACCCACGATAGCAACCCGTTCGGGTAATTCCGATAGGCTGGCGTCCGGCTTGTGCGCCGAAAGGCCACGCATAGGGTAAGGAAAACCCTGATCGGCCAAAGCTTTAGCCGATTGCGAAGGACCCAAGGGCAAACAATCGCCAGGGTCGTTGTTAAAAGCACCCGGCAGACATAAGGGAAGGTCATATTGACTTTGCGGCAGAGCATCCACCGGCTCAAAATCGAGCACCAACAATGAAAGGATAATCAAAGCTAATGCCGTGAAAAGCTGTCTCTTTTTCATGCGTCTGATTATACCTTGCTTCAAAAGGCACACAAAACGGCTGTATCGCAGATTTTCAATTGTTAAGACTACTACATTAGAAGGTATAATCAGCAACATGCAAACCATCGTCTGCTTAGACATCGAAACCACTGGCTTAGACTCAGAAAAAGACGCGATTATTGAAATCGGCGCGGTTAAATTTAAGGGTAACCGTGTGGAAGCCGAGTACCAAAACCTGATTAATCCGCGGCGTCCTATCAACCAATTTATTACCAACCTCACTGGTATCACCAATGCGATGGTAATGAACGCGCCTTTGCTCTCAGATGTCTTGCGCGAATTTGTGGATTTTGTTGGCGACGCGCCAGTATTAGGGCAAAATGTCGGATTTGACCTCAGTTTTTTCCATAAAGTAGGCGCTTTAAAGCAAAACCAAGCCATTGATACTTACGAATTAGCCTCCGTGCTTTTGCCAAGAGCTTCGCGTTACAGCTTAAGCTCCCTGGCAAGCCGATTAGGCGTCATTCAACAAACTGCCCATCGTGCCTTGGATGATGCCCGCACAACCATGGAAGTCTACCTCAAGCTGACGGAAATCCTCAAAGATTTACCTCTGGAATTGGTAGCAGAAATCGTAAACCAATCCTTAGGCTTGCGTTGGGCTGGCGAAATCCCCTTTAAAGAAGCTTTGCAAGAAATGCGCAACGCTGGCTTGGACAGCCGCCAATCAAGCCAAAAAGTTGATGATAACCGCTTCATGTTCGAAAAGGCAAGCCCCACCGTTGCGCTGGAACCCTTGGAACACCTTAAACGGCTGGACATCGAAGCCCTGGCGGGCACATTGGAGCCCGGTGGTGAATTTTCGCGCCATATTCCTGGTTTTGAGCACCGCTCACAACAAGTGCAAGTGCTCAAATCCGTTGCTGAAGCATTTAACAAAGGTAACCACCTCATCGTTGAAGCCGGCACGGGTACGGGCAAATCTCTGGCATATCTCATTCCTGCCGCAAAATGGGCAATGCAAAACGGCGAGCGCGTCCTTATTTCAACCAACACCATCGCCCTTCAAGACCAACTAATCAACAAAGATTTGCCAGATCTCATTCAAGCGCTTGATTTGGACCTGCGTGCCGCGGTGCTCAAAGGTCGCAGCAACTATCTTTGCCCGCGCAAGCTAAACACTTTGCGCAAACGTGGACCAGAAAATAATGACGATTTGCGTGTTCTCGCAAAAATACTCGTTTGGTTACATCAAGGTGGCACGGGTGATCGCGCAGAAATCAATCTCAATGGACCCATAGAGCGCATGATTTGGGCACGTCTTTCGGCTGAGGATGAAAACTGCAAACTCGAGAATTGCCTCAGGCAAACAGGTGGACGTTGCCCATTTTACAAAGCCAGAGTTGCCGCCGAAAGCGCGCATATTTTGATCGTAAACCACGCCTTGCTATTAGCCGATGCAGCCACAGAAAATCGCGTTCTGCCAGCTTACAACTACCTGATTGTAGACGAAGCCCACCACTTGGAATCAGCTACCACTGACGCAATGGCGTTTAGGCTCTATGCCAACGATATCAAACGCCTCGTTCGTGAACTCGGTAGCCACGAGCAAGGTCTTTTGGGACGTCTTTGGGCGCTCGCTCAGGACAAGCTTAAACCATCAGACCTGGCGCAACTTAGCATCACTATTGGAAAGATGGTTGATATTGCTGTGCGTTTCGACTCCCATATGAGCCAATACTTTAAAGCGCTCGATTTTGTCTTGGAAGAGCTTCGCGAAGGTCGCCCGCTGGGTACTTATCCTCAACAAGTGCGCATTTTGCCTTCATTGCGGTCTTTACCGATGTGGTTTGATGTCGAAGCCGCCTGGGATGATGCTTTTGCGAGCCTCAACAGTCTTAGCTTACATCTCAAAGCCTTGCGCGAGACCTTGCACAACATAGAGTCATCCGAAGATGAAGACGCTGAAGATTTAATGGGCTCATTAGGCACAATGAGCCAAAACATTGCTGAAATTGGCAAAAAAGTGGACCAACTTACTATGACGCCGGACAGCGAACAAATTTATTGGGTCGAACTTGACCCCTTGCAAGGACGTTTGGCCTTGCAAAGCGCGCCACTTCATATCGGCTCTTTGATGGAAAAGCACCTTTGGCACGAAAAAGCCAGTGTTGTGTTAACCTCTGCAACGCTGACCACGCATGGCGAATTTGACTACCTCAAACAACGCCTCAATGCCGAAGACTCGGATGAAATGACAGTTGGTTCGCCTTTTGACTACGAAAACGCGGTCATGATTTACCTACCCCAGGACATCCCTGAACCAAACGACGCCTATGGGCATCAAAAAATCACCGAAGACACCATCGTGCGCCTGGCGCGGGTTACCGGTGGGCGCATGCTGGTGCTGTTTACGTCTTATGCCCAGCTGCACAAAACCTCCCAGGCAATTAGCTCTGCCCTTTCCAAGCTGGATATCACCGTTTACGAGCAAGGTGAGGGTGCCTCGGCTTCTGCCCTGCTTGAGTCCTTTAAGGACGCCGATCGGGCGGTTTTACTTGGCACACGCGCTTTCTGGGAAGGCGTCGACGTACCCGGTGAAGCCTTGTCAGCCTTGGTGATCGTCAAATTGCCTTTTGATGTGCCCTCAGACCCCATCATTGCCGCCCGTTCTGAAAGCTTTGAGAACCCCTTCGCGGAGTACAATCTTCCTGAAGCCATTTTGCGTTTTAGGCAAGGTTTTGGGCGCTTAATCCGCACCCAAAGCGATCGAGGCATCGTGGTTTTACTCGACAAACGCATTATCTCCAAGCAATATGGGCGTCTCTTTTTGGAATCTTTGCCGGCTTGCCACATTCAACAAGGCAGCATCGCCAATCTGCCAGAGCATGCCGCCCGCTGGTTGGATAGGTAAGCTCTTTTCACGTTTTTAACAACTAAAACATGCTAACCTTGCCATACACGCTATGGACAGAACATTGCACTACGCTTAAACCCGTTCCAAGGAAAAGCATAAAAAATAAAACGAGTGTCCAAACCGGTGTATTAAACCCTTTAACTAATTACAATTAAGCGTACCGGTATGCATCAAAGCTATTCAAGTATTTGACAAATCTCCTCGATACAAGTAGACTTTTCTCGTTGCTAACAAAAGTAATTTGTTAGAAAGGAGAAAAAAATGGCTTTTACATTCAAAAATTCAAAAGGTACAGAATACTATTTGCATCTCAAAAAGGTCCAGCGCGCTTCCGGTAAAGAAACTGAACTCTATTACTTTGCCCGTGATATCCGCAAAGGCCAAGAAGTTGAAGAAGTACCTGCTGGCAAGAAAGTTGTTGAACTCGCTTCAGGTTTGCCCGTTTTGAAGAAAATCTAAAGCACGCAACTTCCTAATTGTAAGATTGCAAACTAAGGTTGGCTTTTTGCCAGCCTTTTTGTTTTAAAGCATAGAGGGCATGCCGCAATTGTTTAATAGATGTCGCCGGTATCCTCATCATATGCCTAATAGATGTCGCCGGTGTTCTCACCCATTGTTTAATAGATGTCGCCGGTGTCCTCACCGTGCGACCCAATATAGTTGATGTGAAGCATCCTGTTTTAGCAATCCGGTTTTTGAATGTCCGGTGCGCTACACATTCTTTTTGCCCTACGGTGAGACACCGAGGGCATCAGGATTATTTCTTCTTCAGTATTGAGAATTTAAGTGTTTATTAAAGTGCAGGTAATATCAGACGCCATACGCCAGGTAATAAAGCAGGTCATTTGTTATCCCAAGCGATTTGGTACAGTTCATGCACCTATATGCATGAAAGTTCTATGCAGGAGAATAACTATGAAAAAAAGCACTAAACTGATTCTTTTCGCGCTTATCAGCCTTTTACTGTTTAGCGCGTGTACGCGAAGCGCCTCAAAGCCACCCGCCTATGACCCCACCTTGGGCGATGATACGCCACCATTTGGTTCGGTGGATGACCAGATCCGCTACGCTACCTCTACCGCGGCAGCCATTATTGCCCAATACAACCTGCCCACCGAAATTGTAGAAAACCCACTTGGCACCCAAATTGTGGTCACCTCTACACCCATACCCACAGCCACACCCACAGCAACCCCAACCGTTACACCCATCGTAACTGTCGTGCCAACTTCTTGGGAAATCCAAAAAGGTGAAACCCTGGAATGCCTCGCTCGCCGATTTGATGTAGAACTCAAGGACCTCGAAGGGGCTAATCCTGGCATCTCACCTCACAACCTTAAAATTGGGCAAAAGATCGATATCCCCCAAAACAGCAAATGGCCTGGCGATCGCGCTGTTGGCACATGGCCACGCCCGGATGTTTGGGATGTAGGTCCTGAAGAAACGGTTTATCTGGTTGCTTGCGCCTATGGTGATGTTTGGCCTGAGGAAATCATTCAGCTCAATAACATCCAAGACCCGAACGATCTCAGCGGCTATACAACACTTCAGATTCCTTAGAACTTGAAGCCAAATGGACATTTTAAATCGTGAAAAACAATATCGAGGTCACATCGTTGACCTCGAAAAAGTCTATGTGCGTTTGCCTGATGGTAAAGAACGCGCTTATGAACTTGTCAATCACGCGCCTGCGGTCACAGTGCTGCCCATCGATGCGGAAGGCAACATTTACTTTGTTGAGCAATATCGCCTTGGCGCGGAACAAACCCTGCTGGAGCTCCCTGCCGGCGTCATCGACCCAGGCGAAGCACCAGACCAAGCCGCCCAACGAGAACTGCGCGAAGAAACCGGTTTTGCTTGCCAAACTTTGAGCAAACTGGGCAGTTTTTACATGATTGCCGGCTATGGTGATGAATTCATGCACGTTTACTTGGCACAAGATCTTTATCCTGCCCCACTAACACCTGATGCAGATGAAGACCTCAAGCTCACGCTCATCCCAATCACCAAAGCATACAAGATGCTCTACGCCGACGGGTTTAAGGATGCCAAAACCATCGCCTTGCTCAGCCTGGCGATTCCAAAACTGCTCGCCAATTACACTGCATTGCATCAAAGTTTTAAAGAATAAAGCTTAAATAAAGCTCGAAAAATCACAATCCTGGCTATGAAAAAACATCGCTGGGATTGTTTGATTTTCATTAATTGATTCCAAAATAATCCCCGATTTTACAACACAGATTTAGAGTCTTGCGTTACAATAGAAACAGCACCATCCACTAATGGAGGGTGATTTAATATGCACGGATTTCAAACGGTATAACCGATACAAAAGGAGCAAAGTTATATGAAACGAGACATGGTCATGACCGATGCCAATGAGGCAACCGCCCACGTCGCTTATCGCTTGAGCGAAGTGATTGCAATTTACCCAATCACCCCAAGCTCAAACATGGGCGAATACGCGGACCAATGGGCAGCAGAACGCATCCCCAACCTTTGGGGCACGATCCCTTCGGTCATTGAAATGCAATCCGAGGGTGGCGCGGCTGGAGCAGTGCACGGCGCACTGCAAACCGGAGCGCTCACCACAACGTTCACGGCCTCTCAAGGTCTTTTACTGATGATCCCCAACATGTACAAAATCGCCGGCGAACTTACGCCTGCGGTCTTCCATGTTTCGGCGCGATCGCTTGCCGCTCAAGCCCTCTCCATCTTTGGCGACCATCAAGACGTGATGGCTGTCCGCCAAACCGGCTGGGCATTGATTGCCAGCAACTCAGCTCAGGAAGCTCAAGACACCGCAGCGATTGCCACCGCGGCAACATTGCGCTCACGCATTCCCTTCCTGCATTTCTTTGATGGCTTCCGCACATCCCATGAAATTAACAATGTGAAACGCATCAAAGACGAAGAGCTTAAAGAGCTCATCAACGAAGATATGATCGCTGATCACCGTGCTCGCGCACTCAAACCAGAAACCCCATTCATCCGTGGCACCGCACAAAACCCCGATGTCTACTTCCAGGGTCGCGAAACTGTGAACCGCTATTACGACGAAGCTGTGCGCATCGTTGAAGAAGAAATGGACCGCTTCGCTGATATCACCGGTCGCCAATACCACATCATGGAATACTACGGTTCCGAAAAAGCAGACCGTGTGGTGGTTATCATGGGCTCCGGTGCTGAAACCGCGTCACAGGTTGCCAACTACCTCAACACCCACAACGAAACCGTTGGTGTGATTGTTGTGCGCTTGTATCGTCCATTCTCTGTGGAACACTTCCTCAACCTCTTGCCCGCCACTGTTAAGAAGATCGCCGTCCTCGACCGCACCAAAGAACCTGGTGCCATTGGCGAACCCCTCTACCAAGACGTGGTCAATGCCCTCAACGTTGGCATGGAACAAGGCCGCTTAGCTTGTGGCGCAATCCCCATGGTTACCGGTGGTCGCTATGGTCTTTCTTCCAAAGATTTCACCCCAGCAATGGTCAAGGGTGTCTTCGACGAACTCGCCAAAGACGCACCCAAACCCCGCTTTACCGTGGGTATTGTGGATGACGTCACCAACCTCAGCATCGATTACGATCCCAACTTTGAAGTTCTGGGCGACAAAGTCATCCAGGCTATGTTCTTCGGTTTGGGTTCAGATGGTACCGTTGGCGCGAACAAAAACTCCATTAAAATCATTGGTGACCAAACCGTTAACTTCGGTCAGGGTTACTTTGAATACGACTCCAAAAAATCTGGCGGTGTAACCGTTTCGCACTTGCGCTTCGGACCCGAACCTGTCAAGGCACCTTACTTCATTTCTGCAGGTCAGGCTGACTTTGTGGCATGCCACCAGGTGAGCTTCGTTGATCGCTATGATATGCTCAAGTACTCACGCCCTGGTTCCGTCTTCTTACTGAACACACTTTACGGACCCGAAGAAGTTTGGGATACCTTGCCCCGCGACATGCAACAAGTTATGATCGATAAGGACATTCAGTTCTACGTTATCGACGCTTACAAAGTTGCCGGCGAAACGGGCATGGGCAGCCGCATCAACACCATCATGCAGACCTGCTTCTTTGCCATCAGTGGCGTTTTGCCCCGCGAAGAAGCCATCGCCCACATCAAGACCGCCATTGAAGAAACCTATGGCGAAAAGGGTGAAGCCATCGTCAAACGCAACTTTGATGCCGTTGACGGTTCGCTTGCCAACCTGCACAAGGTGGATTATCCCAAGGAAGTTACCAGCCAAATCACCCGCCGTCCTGGCGTTCCCGAAGAAGCCCCTGTCTTCGTTAAGGAAGTTTTGGGCATGATGATTGATCGCGAAGGTGACTCCATCCCTGTGAGCATGATGCCCGATGATGGCACCTATCCCTCCGCTACCACCCAATGGGAAAAACGCGACGTCGCGCTTGAAATTCCCGTCTGGAATCCTGACCTGTGTATTCAGTGCGGTAAATGCTCCTTTGTTTGTCCTCACGCGGCCATCCGCACCAAGGTTTACAAAGAAGAACTCCTCGCTGATGCCCCCGAAGGCTTCAAGAGCAAACTCTCCAACTTCCGCGAATGGAAAGATGGCTATGCTTGGACCGTTCAGGTTTCCCCGCAGGATTGTATCGGTTGCGGTCTCTGTGTTGAAAACTGCCCCGGCCGTGATCGCCAGAACCCCGAAAACAAAGCCATTCTCATGGGCGATAAGATGCCCATCCGCGAACGCGAAATGAAAAACTGGGACTTCTTCCTCAACCTGCCTCTCATCCCACGAGAACAAATCAGCACCAACACGGTCAAGAACAGCCAATTACTCGAGCCTCTGTTTGAGTTCTCCGGTGCTTGCGGTGGTTGTGGTGAAACACCTTACCTCAAACTGGCAACCCAACTCTTTGGCGACCGCATGATTGTTGCCAATGCCACTGGTTGTTCATCCATTTACGGCGGCAACCAACCCACCACACCCTGGGCTGTCAACCAAGACGGTTTCGGACCCGCTTGGTCCAACTCGCTCTTTGAAGACAACGCCGAATTTGGCTTGGGTATGCGCTTGACTGTGGATAAATTCAAAGAATTTGCCAGCGAAATCCTCGCTCGCAATGCTGATAAAATCGGCGCCGAGTTAGTTGCTGAGCTACTCGAAGCTGAGCAAAACGACGAAGCCGGCATCGCTGCCCAACGCAAACGCATCAAGCAACTTAAAGCCATGCTCAAAGATGAGACCCAAGGCGAACTCCGCACTCTGCACAGTTTAGCAGACTATCTGGTGAAGAAGAGCGTCTGGATCATCGGTGGTGACGGCTGGGCTTATGACATCGGCTACGGTGGCTTGGATCACGTCCTCGCGTCCGGCAAAAACGTCAACGTTTTGGTGATGGACACCGAAGTTTACTCCAACACCGGTGGACAAAGCTCCAAGGCAACCCCAACCGGCGCTGTGGCAAAATTTGCTGCTGACGGTAAAGCTCTGCCCAAGAAAGACCTTGGCATGATCGCCATGACCTACGGCAACATTTATGTCGCCAAGGTTGCCATCGGCGCGTCTGATGCCCAGGTGCTCAAAGCATTCAATGAAGCCGATTCCTATGACGGACCTTCCTTGATCATTGCCTACTCGCACTGTATCAACCACGGTCTCGACATGAAGAAAGGCCTCATCCAACAGAAACTGGCTGTGCAATCTGGCGTTTGGAACACCTATCGCTACGACCCACGCTTGATTGATCAAGGCATCAACCCCTTGCAACTCGATTCCAAAGAGCCCAGCATTCCTGTTTCTGAATATGCCTACAACGAGACCCGCTATCGCATGTTGCTCAATCAGGATGAAGAGCGCGCAGAAATGCTCATGCGAATGGCTCAGGAAGACGCCAAGCGCCGCTGGTTTATGTACTCCCAGATGGCAGCCATGGACTATTCTGCAATGAAAAAAGAGTAAGCACTGAAAAATTCAGCGCTCTAAGGTAAAATAACGATGGCGTCATTTGCACGCCATCGTTTTCTTTTATGATTCACCCATTGTAAGGCTATTGATCGTCTTTGGGGTTACCTTTTAATGAAATAGAGTGGAAAAATGTCAGTAGTTGATCAAATTAAAGCCCGATTGGATATTGTGGATACGGTTAGCCAATCCGTAAAACTGCGTCGCACCGGCAAAAACTATATCGGCTTTTGCCCTTTCCATAGCAACACACGCACACCCGCTTTTGTGGTCTTCCCCGAGTCGCAAACCTGGCGTTGTTTTGGGCAATGCAACGAAGGTGGAGACCTTTTTAGCTATGTCATGAAACGCGAAGGGCTTGATTTTAGCGAAACCCTCAAAAAACTTGCCGACCAGGCTGGGGTTGAGCTCAGCCCACAAACGCCACAAAGCAAAAAAGAAGAGGAGAGTCAAGCCCGTCTTTCCCGATTGATGGAAGAGGCGCTCCGGTTTTACAGGCAACAAATGCTTGAAACCGAAGCCGGTAAAAAAGCGCTTAATTACATCAAATCCCGCGGATTGAGTGATGAAACCATCAAAATTTGGGGTCTCGGCTACGCACCCGGTGGCTGGGAATCACTCATCAAACACTTTAGCCATACCGACTTCCAAACCAGTGAGCTCAGCGCAGCGGGCATGTTAACCGAACGGGATGATGGCAGTGGCTACGATCGCTTTCGTGATCGGCTCATGTTCCCTATCCGCAGCGCCACAGGGAAAATGGCAGGTTTTGGCGCCCGCGCACTCAGCCCGGATGATATGCCCAAATACCTCAACTCGCCCAAAACAGAACTCTTTGACAAAAGCCAGCTTCTCTACGGCATGGATTTGGCGCGTCGCGAAATGCGTGCTCTCAATCAGGCTGTTATCGTTGAAGGTTACATGGACGTTATCGCCTTGCATCAAGCCGGTTTTAAAAACGTGGTCGCATCAATGGGCACAGCATTAACTGAGGAGCAGTTTGGCATTCTAAAACGCACCACCCGCAATATCGTTCTCGCACTGGATGCTGACCAGGCTGGGCAAAACGCCACCTTAAGAGGTCTTGAAACCGCACGCCGAAGCATGGACGAAGGGCTTGATATCAGCTTTGATTCCCGCGGCTTAATGCGTTATGAGCGTTTCCTAAAAGCCGATATTCGCGTTACCACCCTGCCGGAAGGCAAGGATCCTGACGAAATTGTCAACGAAAACCCAGATGCCTGGAAAACAATCATCGCCAACGCTAAACCCATCGTTAGCCATGTAATGCACACCCTGGCACAAAACCAGGACCTAAACGACGCCAAAGTTAAACGCGAACTGGCAGCACAGGTGATGCCCCTAATTGAGGATGTTGCCGATGCCGTTGAACGTGAAGGCTACCGCCAGGAACTGGCAAGGCTGCTCCGCATTGATGAACGCGCCTTGCGCAATACGCCTGCAACATCTTCCCGCACAAGACCCAGCCGCACGTCTGAAGCCATCGGTTCTGAAAACGCAGCAAGCCTGCAAAACCTATCCAACCTTAGCCGCCGTAACCGCATGCTCGAAACGCATTGTCTGGCTTACCTGTTAAAAGAGCCGGAAAAACTTTACCAGCTCAATCGCCAGTTGGGTTTGCTCGAGCTGCCCATATTATCACTGGAAGACTTTCAGGAAGCTGATTGCAAACATGCTTTTGGCATTGTGCAAGCCAGCCTTGAGCAAGACGCTGAACCGGCAATCGATTATATCGAACAGCATCTACCCGACATATTCGATACACAGGATCTGCCCAAGGGACTAACGCATTATTTAGGGCACAGCCAGGGGAAAACCTTCTTTGAGCAATTTAGAAGCATTTTAAGGTTGCGCAAGAATATCGTTGAAGACCGCATCCAGGATATTCAGTTTATCCAGGCTGATGAAGAAGCCCGCCGCTATTCAAAAGAAGAAGCAGACAAACTCTTTCTCGAGCTACTCACCATGCGTCGCGTTATCGATCAAGCATTGGCATCGCCTTTTTTGCCAGAAGACCAGATCAATAAAAGTCAAACAACACAAAAAAACCGTCCAAGGAATTAACACGCATGTCAGACCAAGACAAAAACACCCTATCATTGCCAAACGAGCACGAGGACTCAGCTGATTTTGAAGCCAAAGAACCCTTAGAAAACCTGGACGACCCCGTAAAGCTATACCTTCGCGAAATAACGGCCTTGCCTTTACTCAGTAACGAAGCAGAATTTCGCCTGGCACTGGCGGTGCAAGCCGATGAACTCGCCAAAACATATTCCAATCCCATCATGGGCATGGACCTGCATGCCATTATTACAGACATGCAAAGCAGTTGGGAGAGTGTCTTAACCAACGCCAAACGCTTAAAAAACGAAGCGCCAAATCTTGCTTCTATATTCAACGAAATGCGTGCCTTTCAGGATGAGCTCTTGCCTGGCGAAGACTCTTACCTGCGCCAATTCCTCGAAGACCCACGCTGGGGAAATGACCGCCTGTGGGAAGTGTTTGCAATGGATATTTTGCGATTTGCCCAGGATGCCTACTTATTGGGCACCCATAACCTGGAAATAATCATTCATGCGCTTAATAATGAAGAGCCAGGCAAACTGGAATCTTTATCCAGCCTTAATCTGGATCCAAACCTCATAGAAACCCGCACAAAAGTGAGTGAAACCGCAAAACGAGCCAGTGATATTCTGGTTGAATACAACCTGCGTCTGGTGGTGAGCGTTGCCAAGCACTATTCCAACCCGGGCGTATCGCTTTTAGACCTTATTCAGGAAGGTAATATTGGTCTCATGCGCGCCATCAGCAAGTTTGACCCGGCAAAAGGGTTCCGGTTTAGCACCTATGCCACCTGGTGGATTCGCCAGTCTGTTTCGCGTTATATCGCCGAACATGCCCGCACCATTCGTTTGCCCATCCACGTTGCCGACGCAATTAGTCGATTAACCAAAATACAGCGCGAATTGGTACAACGCTTTGGTCGTGAGCCAAGTTTCGCTGAAATCGCCGCCCGCTCAAGCTACCTCAGTGAGGAAGACCAGGAAACCATTGAAACCAAGGGTTTCAATCGCGACAAAGTGGATAAGGATTTACTCTTCCGTTGGGATGAAGCCACAAAAAAAGTGGAAGAAACCCTAAAAAACCGCGAAACACCTCTCTCGCTGGAAAGCCCCATCGGCGACGCCGAAGACAGCATTCTGGCTGATTACATCCCTGATTATGACAGCGACCAACCCATCGAAGGTGTGGTTCGCGCCAATCTCAAAGACGCCATTGCGCTCTCTTTGGCAAGCTTAAACGAGCGCGAAAGGGAAGTTCTAAAATTGCGTTTTGGTCTTACAGATGGCATTAATCATTCCTTGGACGATATTGCGGTCATGTTTGGGCTTACCCGTGAACGTATTCGCCAAATTGAAACCACAGGACTCAGAAAATTGCGCACACCCAGTAGCACAAATATATTGCGCGACTTCGTTGAGGAATAAATGTCATTTTCGAAGGACAAAGTGAAAGCCCCATTATTGACTTTTTTCAGCAATGCCAACGATTTTTTGGCAGTTGTTGAACCAACCTTGGTGCAAGAGGAAACACGCCACCGACTCATGTTGGGCATTGCTATCGCGCTCAAGAAAAACCCCGCTGCCTACGGTGATAGACTGCCCCTCTTATGTGCCCATTTGGATTCCAGAGGACAGCCTGTCTTTATCGCGGTTATGACCCCTCCCTTTCCAATCCTGGTCTGGTTTGAGCACAGTTTGGGTGATGGCAGTATGCATTTGATTGCCAATGAGATTCTTGACGCGGGATGGGACGTGCCTGGGGTTAATGGAATTGCCGAGTGCAGTGAGCGTTTTGCGCCAATCTTCGCAGAGCTAAGCAAGCGTGGCCTATTGAAAGAAATGCGTTCACGATCCTATGAGCTAACCCAAGTCCGTTTTCCTGCATCTTTACCAACTGGGCATTGGCAATGGGCAGATCAGAGCCAGGCAGAAAGCATTTTGAAGCTTCTTCTAGGCATGCAAACAGACCTCCAACCGATTGTGACAACAAACTACACCTTAGAACAAGCACGATCCTTCATTGAGGCAAAAAGAGTATCGGTTTGGGTTGTGGATAGTGAACCAGTCAGCATGGCCATGTCAAATCGACCACAACTGAAGAGTATCGGCATTAGCGCAGTATACACGCCACCAGAACACCGCAAAAAAGGTTATGCCGGAGCTAACGTTGCTTACCTGTCGCAAACTTTGCTTGACCAGGGATTTGAGCGTGTAAACCTCTTCACCGATCTTGCCAATCCAACCAGTAACAAGATTTACATGGAAATCGGCTATCGCGAAGTTTGCGATTATCAGCAATTTAAGCTTGTTTGAAAGGCTAATGTTTTTTTTGCAAAGCTTATATACTGCATCAAAAAAAGACCTTGTGAAACTAAGCTATTCTTAAACCTTTATTATCCTAAAACCGACTATTCCTCGTCATGCATTTCGCGTTGCGTTTACTCCACCGCTCGCGCCGGTCTCCTGACCGAGCGCATAAGAAAAGCGCATGGCTAAAATCCATGCGCTTCTTATCATCAAAAGTTAAGCTTAATCCTCGTCATGCATTTCGCGTTGGCGTTGGGCAATGATTTCTTGCGCCAATTGATGAGGCACCAAGTCATAGTGATCAAACTCCATCGTAAACTGACCACGGCCACCAGTCATTGAGCGCAAAGTAGTGGTGTAGCGCATCATTTCAGCCAAAGGCACAGTGGCATTGATAGTGGAGCGACCTCGTTCGGTATCCATACCCTCAACACGACCACGGCGGGTGTTCAAGTCACCCATCACATCACCCATGTTGGGTTCAGGCACAGTCACAGAAACCTTCATAATGGGCTCATAAAGCACCGGGTTGGCGTCCTTCACCGCGAGTTTGAAGGCTTCACGACCGGCAATTTCGAAAGCCACTGGTTTGGAGTCCACAGGGTGTTCTTTACCGTCAAAAACCGAAACGCCTACATTATGCACAGGATATCCAGCCACAACGCCTTCTTTCATCACGTTGCGAATACCTTTTTCAATGGATGCCATGTAGTTGCTTGAAATCGCACCACCAAAAACATCGTTGCTGAAGGTGAAATCTTCGCCTTCAATCGGGAAAACTTTCAAAGCAACTTCACCAAACTGACCAGAACCACCAGTTTGTTTCTTATGGCGATAGGTTGCACTGGCTTCCTTGGTGATGTGTTCTTCGTATGGAACTTTTGGTTCGTGCAGGTCAAGGAAAAGCTGGAATTTCTGCTCGGCGCGCTTTACAGCCACATCAATGTGTTGATCGCCCATGCCAAACAACAAGGTTTGGCGGGTAGCAGCTTCCATTTCCCATTTCAGGGTCAGGTCTTCTTCTGCCAGACGGGAAAGCGTTTGGCTCATCTTTGCCGCGTCAGATTGTGAACGTGGGGTAATTGCCACGCGATAAAGTGGTTTGGGATACTCAGGCATATGCAGCGTGATGTTTTGTTCCTTGGTGGTAAGGGTATCACCGGTAGTGGTCACGCTCAGCTTGGCAACTGCGCCAAGATCACCCGCATGAAGCACAGGCACCGCGTTCATATCTTTGCCAGAGGGCACTTGCATGCCAGCCAGGCGTTCTTCCTCACCTTTGTTTGCGTTCCAAACGCGGGTATCAGAAGCCATCACACCAGAATAAACCTTAAAGAAGGTTTGGCGTCCAACAAAGGGATCAGCAGTGGTTTTCCAAACATAAGCTGCCAAGGGTCCCTTGTCATCATAATGTAATTCAATTTCGCCTTTGGGCGTATTGGCTTTAGCAAGCGGTCGTTCTGTGGGCGCTGGCGCCAAAGCAACCAAAGCATCCATAATAGGTGCAATACCCATCATGCGGCCACCAGCAGCGACCATCACCGGGATGATGTTGCTAACTTGGATGGCTTTGTGCAAACCTTGGATCATTTCTTCCGTTGTTAAATCGCCGTTCTCAAAATATTTTTCCAAGAGGGCATCTTCGCCTTCGGCGGCTGCTTCAACCAAAACCATGCGCGCTTCTTCAGCTTCGGCTTGCATATCGGCTGGAATATCGCTGGCGGTCTTGCCATCGTCCAAATAAGCTTTCATCGTGATCAAATCAACGATGCCTTTAAAATCTGCTTTTTCACCGATGGGCAAATGCATGGGAATAAGGCGCGCTTCGGTTGTTTCTTCAACCGATTTAAGAGATTTGGCATAGCTGGCGTTGTCGCGGTCCATTTTGTTGAGGATTAAGAAGCGGGGCAATTCGAACTTTTCAGCATATTGCAAAGCCACTTCGGTACCAACCTCAGCACCAGAAACAGAGTCCACTAAAATCAAGGCGCAGTCGGCTACGCGCATCGCGGAAACCACCTCACCCACAAAGTCAGTGTAACCGGGGGTATCAATAAAGTTGAATTTGAGGTCTTTATAAACCGCGGGGATAAGCGATGAGAACAGCGAAATCTGTCGCTTGTGTTCTTCTTCATCCCAGTCTGAAGTTGTTGTGCCGTCTTCAATTTTTCCGATGCGAGTGGTAGCGCCAGTAAAATTCAAAATATTCTCGAGAAGCATTGTTTTGCCCGAGTTGCTGTGCGAGGCGAGCACGATGTTGCGAATTGATGCAGTTGAAAATTCTTTCATGTATTACCTTCCTGTAATGAATTGCCTGGCGCTTTGCCTGGCGGATTTTTCTTTAATATTCGGCCTTAGACCGACTTTTGATTATATCAGAAAAGCTTGCGATTTGAAACTGTTTAATGACAGAAAACAAACGAAGACTTATAGTATAATAAACCAGATAATTCATTGGAGAAAAAGATGAAAACATACCGATTCGACCCCGAAAAATTTAAGAAACAAACCAAAATGCTCGTACTAATGTACGCTATACCATTAGTGCTGATGCTCGTCCTGGTCTATTTCCTCAATCGCAACCGGCCTGAGATGTTGACCCAAACCATCATTTTAGTCGTTTTGATGATTGGCTTTTATGCCTATATGGGCTGGCGTCGCTACAAACAAAACGCGCAAATCTGGAAAGAATACTCCCTCACGGTTGATGAGGACGGCGTTTCACAAACCCAACCCAACTTCCCAGAGGTTCGTATTCCCAAAGAAGAAATTGACGGGATTGAAGTGGTAAAAAATGGTTTTTATGTGCAAACCAAGAGCCAAGGCAGAGTGTTGGGCATTTCAAAAGAGCTTTCGGACGCTGACTATGAAGAGCTCAAACAAATTTTTAGTGCCTGGGCTGCCGAAAACGAAGCCAATCGGCCTGTGGAAGACGACGATGACGACTACGACCCAGCATTAATCGATATCCCTGAGAAAGCTGAAGAAATTGATGAGGATGTTAAAGCTGAGATCGTTGAAACCGTTGAAGAATTAGAAGCTGAAGCGGATGAAGTGGTTGAAAAGCTGGAAGATTCGATCGAAGCAACGGAAGAAGACAAGCCAGAAGAAGCCTAGTCATCTTTGCATTCCCATTTAAGAAAACCTGCCCGTGGTAATCCACGGGCATTTTATTATTTTGAGGCATTGTGCCTTATTGCTCATCCTTCAGGGTGATCGACTTGATCATCTTCCACGCCGGCTCAATGCGTTGATGCCATACGCCATTATGGTCTCTAAAATCCCAAACCCCTGGATCAGAGCCATAAACCTCAAAGCCATGTCGCTCATAAAACCGCCGCGCGTCTTTGTTTACCCGCTCAACATTCAAACGCAAATGGCTAAACCCATGCTCACGCGCCCAGTTTTCAACAAAGTCCATCATAAACCCGCCCAAACCAATGTTCCGCACCTTTTCTTTTACTCTAAATGAAAAAACATAAGCACGGTTAATGCCATCAGCATTTTCTTCAATCCGCGACAGGAGCATCAAGAAAACTTGGCCAACAATTTCGCCATCTTCCGCCTCGGCAACCCAAATGCGCGTATTCCCCCACAAACTGTTTTGGTAATGCCCACGATACATCAAGCGGAAATGCTTAAACTCCCCATCCCACTCCAAAGCCGGCAAATCTTCTTCAACCAAGGGTCTGATTGTAAAGAGCTGGTTTTTTTGAGCAAAAAACTTATCGTTAACTTGTTTAGGCATGCGCACTTTTCCACTCTAACTTTTCAACCAAACCTAAAGCATGTTCGATAACAACTTCAAATGTCAATCCGCTGGCATAAGGATTCTTTTTTGCAAAAGCCACCCAACGTCTGTTAAACACAGGGTCATCTTTAAGACTCACCAATAAAGCATTTAGCTTTTCAGTATTCCATTCAGTTTTTCGATGAGAAAACGTCGTCTTACAGGCTTCCAATAACAAGTGCATATCGATGGAGTCCGATCTTAATTTGCAAAGCGTGTAAAGATCATAAAAATCTTTGGACCGACTATTTAGAAACCCCTTGTCATAAATGGTTTGAATTTTTTCTGATAAGACAGTTTCAAGCGGATAGGCTTTAATTGGGATTTCCTCTTTCCCAAAAAGGCTCCGGTACTGGTACTTAACGCTCCCTGGCGTCATTTTGTCACCAGTAGCAATATCGAGCGGAATGATCTGGTTAATGTTTTCCAGACGACATTGTATGGTTAACCGATAACCTTGGTAAGGGTGGTTTCCCTTAAGTCTACTTACTGTAAACAGCTGGTGTCGAATTGGACCTTCCTCGCCAGCTAGTATTGCATTAAAAGCTGAGACAATATCATCCTCCGAGAAAAACTTCCCTGAGTAAAGAAAATCCATATCCAAGGTGGTTCTTTCCTCAACGCCAATCAGGCTCGACAACAAAAAGCCTCCTTTTAGGACAAACAAATCGCTAAAAGAACTCTTGGACAGCTTTAAAAGAATGGATTCCAAAAAATAATAGGTCAAGACGATATTAAAGTTTAGATTCTTCTCACGACTAAGCTTATGACAAGCACTAAGAATCTGAGCTTTACTCATAAGCAATCTCCATGATGTCTGTAATCTTTTGGAGGACACCCATTTTGTTTGCAATTTCCTGTAGTTCTTTCAGGTTTCGCTCCATGTAGCTTGAATACCCTCGAATGAGCTTGACATAGGTTTCAGGGTCAACTTTATCTCGGTTGAGAATGACATCACAAAGGGTTCGCTCGTAAGAATAGACCCTAACTGGATTACCAAACACCGTTTTTCTGCTTGTCACACCCAGATTGAGCCATTCCTTTTTCACGTAATGGATGTTTATATTCGGAAGTCTATTGCCAAAATTGTATTTTTCACTGACCGTGACATCCATACGATTGATAATCTTATCACTAACGCCCAGCAAACTCGCCGCAGTCTCGTATGAGAAAACTGATTTGCTAAATCGATACTGAAAAAAGAAGAGCTCATCAAAATCCGCCGATTCTGTGCCATATATCCCAGGAGCCATTCTTCTAAGCACTCCTTTTTCTGTCAACCGGGTTAGGTAGATCGTTGGAATGCCCTGCTCGCGACATGACCGCGCGGTGATAATCCCATTGGAATTCTCCAGGTGTTTTACAATTCTTTTTTCATATTTCGGGATTGCCTTTGTTGCATTCATACGGATATATTACCATATTTTCCGTATATTTGCAACAATTATTTCTATTTAAAGAAGTAGCTACGAAACCAGCTGTTTTAAAAGCGCTTTTTCTTCTTCTAAACTCTTAACTTCCCCATCCAACCAGGCTGCTTTTAAGCGGTGGAGGATTTTTTCATAGCGAGGAGATGGTTCTAAACCCAATGCCCTTAAATCTTCGCCAGTGGAATGATGGCTGATGTGTTGATAATGGCTGCTAAAGTTATCCAAAAGGCTTATTTCCCGCTCATCCTGCGTGCTTAACCGCACAGCATAAAGCGCCTCGGCGTGCACATGTTGCAAAACATCCACAATCTGGCTTGGCTTGGCGTCCACAAGTTCGGGCAGAACCTGGCGGGCGTAATGGGTCTGTTCAATCAAGCGCATAACCCGTGCCGGGAAGACGATGCGCGCGTTCACACTGGCTAAAGCCTCTTCGTCCAGTCCTTCAAGCCATAGACAATAGGCTACGATTTGCCGTTCACTTAATTCTGTAGATTTGTGCGCCCCATTCGTCGCCTGCCCAATTTGTGATAATGCTCTCGCCAAACGCTGGCTGATGGTGCTATCCCAAGGCAAAGCTGGGTGAATGCTCTTTAAAATGCCCAGTTCATTCAGTTGCTGAAGCATGCCCACGGCTTCTGGCTCCTGCAAGATTAAATTGAATTCATGCAACAGGCGCGCGCCACTGATTTCATTGAGCAATGGCAAATTATTTTTCATCAAACTAAGCGTGCGGCTTTCGATGCTAAAGCCAAAACGTTGCGCGAAACGCACCGCGCGCAACATGCGCGTGGCATCATCCACAAAGCTAAGTGTGTGCAAAACGCGAATTTTGCCATCCTGCAAATCGGGCAATCCACCCCAGAAGTCAAACAAGGTGCCAAAATGCGTGCCATCCAACTGTAAAGCCAAAGTGTTAATGGTAAAGTCACGTCGGTGCAGGTCCATTTTGATGCTACTGCGCTCAACGGTGGGCAATGCCGCTGGCCGTTCATAAAACTCGGTGCGCGCGCTAATTAAGTCCAAATGTTCTGGCAAAAGCTCCAAATCCAATGCCTCATCATCAAACATGGCTTGAGCGATGGCTTGCTTATCCTCGCTGATAATCCATTTGGCAGTGCCAAAACGACTATGCGAAACAACCCGTCCGCCAAGGCTTTTTGCCAGGCTTTTGCCAAAAGCGATTGCATCACCTTCAATAACAATATCAAAATCCTGGCTGGGAAGATCAAGCACCAGATCACGCACAAAACCGCCCACAATGTAAGCGCTAACGCCAAACTCTGCCGCGCGCTCCGCAATGCCTTCAAGGAACTTTAGCCGTGTTGGTGGCAATGCCTGCTCAAGCTTTGAAACAACCTCTTCTTGCGTTGGAATATGGCTGGAGGGTTGCAGTGCGCCCAAGAGGTCCGTGCGGGTTACAATGCCAATCACTTTCCCTTCGGCACCATCCAACACCGGCACTTGTCCCCAACCGCTGGAAGTCATCAACTCTTGCAAACGTAACACGCTGTCTTCTGGCAAAACGCTCACTTCGCCGGCGTCCATCAAATCCCGGGCGGTGGTTTTGAGCTTATGGTGCAAGGCGCGATCCACATTTCGCCGATTGAGCAAACCAATCACGCGGTCATTTTCCACCACCGGATAGCCTTCAAAACCATAGCGGTTCATCAAATCAGCAGCTTCTTGCACGGTCGTTTCCGGGCTTAAAAGCAAAGGATTCTGCGACATAATCTGTTTTACCTGCAAACTGGGTGAAACCACATTGGGTAAAAACGATATGACTTGTTCCTGATATTTTTCTAAAATCGCTTCGCCCAGCTTCGCATCTGGTCTTGTTTGCAGCCGAATTAAAGCGGAGGCAGCACGTTGATGCCCGCCACCATCAAAATGGCGCGCTAAGCGTGCCATATCAATGTTTGGCGCACTGGCACGCGCCACCAGGCGCAAGCCCATGCGGGTTAACACCAGTACCACCAAACCATCCGGTTGTAAAAACTCACGCAAGCGGTGGGCTACGCTTGAGATTTCATCGTTCAAATCCAGAGCGGAAGCCGTTGCAACCACAATCAAACTTTGTTCAATCGTCAGCGTTTGCATATCCTTCAAAAGGCGGTCAAAAAGCTGTAATTGCGCCGTTGAAAGCGGTGGATTAAGGTAATTGGCAGCGATGTTTAGGTCTGCTCCCTTACTCAACAACCAGCTCACCGCGGCAGCATCCCGCGCGATGGTGCTGGGATAGGTTAATGAGCCGGTATCCTCATAAATGCCTAAAAGCATCAAGGTCGCTTCTTCAACGCTGATATCCATGTTCGCGTCTTTTATTTTTTCAACCAAAATGCTTGTGCAAGCGCCGGTCTCGTGAACTTCATAGTCCCAATCAGACTGCCCTTGATTTTTGCGCGGATGATGATCAATAACCCTTACCTTGGTATCACGGGTGATGCCCCGCAAGGTGACCATGGATTGTGTGTCAACCAGGATAATTTCTTCAATGTTGCCACGGGGCAAATCGTTGATACGATAAAAATTCAATTTGCCGCCAAACTTACG
This sequence comes from Anaerolineaceae bacterium UBA5404, assembly GCA_002409625.1. Lineage (GTDB taxonomy): Bacteria > Chloroflexota > Anaerolineae > Anaerolineales > Anaerolineaceae > Mesolinea. The sequence goes on from DHNY01000008.1 coordinate 41,793, forward strand.
CAAAAAAGCCTGCCCATTACGATTGATTTGCCGGGGTAATAAAGCGTAGGCATCCGGCGCCAGGATTTGCGCGCCAAGCAGTGATGCCAGCGCGTCTAAATCGGCTTGTTCGTGGGTCATAATCAGGCGCATAGTGTGTCCCTTACCTGTGGCTATTCGGTGTACACGATAGCTTGTTGCAGTGGGTTATATGCATTATATATGGATTGCGACAGGCGTGCAAAGAGCAGGTTCCCTTCCTCAAAAAGCAATTGGTCGCTGGAGTGTATAAAAATGACCAAGACATAATCCCCACCGGGCGAATAAACGATGCCAACGTCACTGATACTATGAATCAAGCCGTCCAGTGCGTTAGTCCATCCGTGTTTATGCGCCACGCTGCCTTCCAGCGCAACGCCAACCTCGATGAGTGCGCCCATGCGGTTAGAAAGCAAATTTTCGACCATAATCTGGCACTCTTCATGGGTAACCTCGCCATTAAAGAGCGTGTATTCGGGCGCATTGTACTTGGCACAGCGATAAATGCGTGCCAGCAAATCGCCGATTTCCGATGGCACGGTTTGATTATAAAGGTCAGGTTTTAGATTAATGTCACTGCGTTGGTTGGCAGGCGTTTCATAAGTTCGTAAAAGCGGTGCGCCAAGCTCAAAAAAACCTGCCAAAAAGGTATTTTGATAGCCCAATTCCTGCATGTCCTCAGTTACCACCAGCGGCCCGGTCGTGTTATTCATGTAATTTTTCATCAGTCCATCCGCGGGCGGGTTAAGCGAGTCTTGAATCATCGCACGCATCCAGTTTTTAGCTAATCCAGGGATTGGTTCGCTCACCCGGCGCATGGTTGACACCATAATGGGGATTTTTACCGTGCTCGCACCAGAATAAGCCACATCCACAGGTAAATCCTTACCACCTCTGGTGGCAAAATGCATCACCTGCCCATTTTGCAGATCCTGTAAATAAACCTCAACCAAGCCATTAAAAGCTTCCAACTGGATGGTTTGGCGCAATTTTGTTTCCAAATTCTCCCTGGACATAGGCATAGGTGGTGTTTCTTTCACGTTCAAAACCACTGTCCGCTGCGTGGCGGAGGTCAATGCCATGCCAATATGGGTGATTGCTTCGTCCACATTGGCAAGCTCGGTACCTGATTCGCCAGGAATGACGTTGGCAGAATTCACCAAGGGATGTGTCTCCGTAGCAGCACGCTCATAGCGGTTCACCAGTGCAGCTTTTAAGGTTTGGTGGATCGTGGTTGGGTTTTGCACGTATTTAATGGGAATGGTAAAAGGAATAGGTTGCTTAACCTTACCAAACAAAAAGCTGAACCAACTGGCTTTTTCGTTCTGCGAATCTGCGTATTCCAGGCTCTCGTCAATTTTTATTTCGAAGCCAAAAGCATCAGGATTAAACTGAATTCGCGCGCCTTGAAAAACCAGCTCTACAGGCAAAGCAAACGCTTCTTGCAATCGTTCAGCTGCCGCCTTGCGCGAGAGCCCGCCCACAGGCACGCCACCAATACTCGAGCCTTTGGGATAAGATACCACCTCAGCATTAAAGCGGGAATAGTCAATAATGCCCAATACCACTGCAGAAATCAAAAGTAACGCGGCAACAAATAAAATACCAGCGCCACTTCTTCGCTTGCGGGTAAGCGAGGATGGCGTCCTCCGCCTGGGCTTAAAGCCACCCATCCTTGAACGTTTTTTGCCTAACATCATGGGAATTTTACCACTTGTTCACTGCTCAAGCCTTAGTCCTCTAATTGTGCATCCAATTACTTAAAGTTTTTGTCACATTAAATGGCTCATTCCGCTTACAAATGGAACATCAGCCGCTATTCAACGTCTAAAATAAGACAAATGATTGCCTCTACACAAAGAACAGCCGTTTTAGAAACCTGGCTTTTCTTAAGCTATAATTGAACCTGGAGATCTTATGAGCGAAAGCAACAGCCGCAGAATTCATCCCTTGGCCATTATCGGTGCCTTGTTATTTGCTTTTCTCATAATGGGATTGACCTACGTCCTCTTCAACGCAAGCGCCCAAAAGGCGTTTGTACCCCAAGAAGAAAACGTCTACAAGATCACCGTTTTTCCTGCACCAAGCCAAACACCAACCGTTTTTGTGCCAACCCAACTTCCAACCCCAACCCAAAGCGTCCCGGATATATTGCCAGAGGGCACCATTGGCGTGGGAAGTTTTGTAAAGGTCGTGGGTACCAGTGGCTTGGGATTGAACATCCGTAGTGCGGCTGGTCGCGGAGAATCGGTCAATTTTTTGGCAATGGATGCCGAAATGTTTGAGGTTATCGGGGGTCCTGAGGTGCTCGATGGGCTAACCTGGTGGCAACTGGAAGCCCCATATGACGCCAGCCGGGCAGGTTGGGCAGCCGAAAACTACTTGGAGCGCATTAAACAAGAAACACCTGCGCCATAAAACACAGCACATCTTATTGGAGCCAATTTGTCACTTTTTAGTCGTTGGAAAAAAAGCAAAAACCAAGATCTTCCCAATGCTTTCAGCAATGAAAAGGTCCCCGTTCATCTTGAGGTCCATTTGGCGCAATCTTTGGGCGTTACCCGCAACCATATGGAAGACGCCATTTATGCTTTAAACCTCAAGGCTTTAAGTCCCAACGAGCAATTCACCCTCGGGATTTTTATGGTAGCGGATGGCATGGGCGGCCATATGCACGGCGAAGTGGCAAGCAGCATCGCCATTCAGGCAACTGCCTCAAGCCTGCTAAAAACGCTGGTGGAACCCTTGCAAGCCGGAGAAAAAACCTTTAGTCACGATGAGATGCATAATCTGCTTGAAAATGCAGTTCAAGGCGCTCAAGATGCGGTCCTATCCCAAGTCAACGGCGGCGGAACCACCCTCACGGTAGCCCTTGTGCTCAACAAAACACTCCATTTCGCGCATGTGGGCGATTCGCGCCTTTACCTCACCAGCGACACCCAGCCTCTAAAAGTGCTCACCCTGGATCACAGTTTGGTGCAACGCTTGGTCGAACTCGGGCAAATCAGCCAGGATGATGCCGCTGACCACCCGCAACGCAATGTGCTCTTTAGGGCACTTGGTCAACAAGAAGGCTTCAAAACCGACATCGGCCACCTTGAGCTAAGCGAACCCTGCACACTTTTGCTTTGTTCAGACGGTCTTTGGGGTTTAGTGAGCCAGGATCAGCTCTCAGAACGCATTAACAACGGCAACGATTACAAAGAAATGGCGCAATCCTTGGTTGAAATGGCAAATTCAGCCGGTGGCACAGATAATATCAGCGCTATTTTAGTTAGAATTTCTTAGGAGAACAAAATGGATTCCAGTGGTAAACGAAAAAAGATTTTAGTCGTCGATGATGAACGCGGACTCGTAAAAGTAATCCGCCTCAATCTGGAACATGATGGCTTTGACGTTGTTGAAGCCATGAACGGGCAACAAGCCATGGACCAAATGCGCACAACTTTGCCCGACCTGGTTCTTTTAGACGTGATGATGCCTGATATGGATGGGTTTACCGTGCTCAAACTCATCCGCGATCAAAGTCAAATTCCGGTTATTATGCTCACTGCCAAAAGTGAAGAAGCAGACATCGTGCAAGGTTTGGAACTTGGCGCGGATGATTACATCACCAAACCTTTTAGCCCACGCGAGCTAACCAGCCGCATTAGGGCAGTTTTGCGCCGGGGTGCGACCCGCAACGAAGACGAAACCGGCAAAATTGTGGTGGATGACCGCTTGACCATAGATTTTGACCGCCATGAGGTTTGGGTGGATGGCGAATTGGTGCAATTGCGACCCACCGAATACCGGCTGCTTTACCACCTTGTCAAAAATGCCGGCTGGGTTTTGACCCATGACCAAATCCTGAATAAGGTATGGGGTTACGAGTACGAAAATGAACCGCATTATGTGCGCCTTTACATCAACTATTTGCGCAAAAAACTGGAAGAAAATCCCAGCAACCCCAAGTATATTCTCACAGAACGTGGCACTGGTTATCGCTTTTTAGATTACAAGCGTGACCTACAAGGCAAAACAGCTTAGCAAACACATCTAATGAAAATCACGGTTATCACTGGCACTGAAGTTCAAGGCTGTACTTACCAGCTCAAAGAAGCCTTTTTGTCAGAGCTGCGTCAAGGCAACGAGATTAAAGAATTCTACCTACCTCGCGACAATCCTCACTTTTGTCGGGGTTGCAAGCTGTGTTTTGACCAGCATGAAGATAAATGCCCTCATGCAGCTCATGTAAGACCCATTTGGAATGCGATTGTGGACTCCGATTTGATCGTCTGGGCATATCCGGTCTATGTGATGCGCGCGCCTGGTCATGTCAAAGCGCTTCTCGATCATTTTGGCTGCCACTGGATGCCCCATCGCCCTGATTCCAAAATGTTTAGCAAGACTGTGGCAATCATCACTCAAAGCATCGGTGCCCCAAACAATGGCGCCCAGGCTGATGTTGCCACCAGCATGACCTGGTTGGGTGTGCCACGCGTGAAAAAAATCGGTTTTGGACTGATTGATGGCACCATTTGGGAAGAGCTCAAGCCCAAACGCCGCGAAAACTTCATCAAAAAGACCAAAGCTTTTGCGCGCTCCTTTAAGAACCTAAAACCAGCCAAAATGAGTTTAGTGGGCAAAACGATCTTTGCTGTTTGCCGAAAAATGCAACAAAATCAGTTGAAGAAAACCGCCAAACCCTCTGCTGACGCGCAATATTGGCTTGACCAAGGCTGGATTAAAGCGCGCTAACAAAACCTGAACCTTTACGCTTCAAACAAAAAAAGACCTGCTACACAGGTCTTTTTGATAACTCAATCAGCTCAAGCTTGCACTTTCAAACCATACAGTCTAAAGGCATTTTCAGTGGTGATTTGGGCGCATTCCTGATCGCTTACACCATGCAACTGAGCCACCTGTTTCACAATTATTTTGACATAAGCCGGCTCATTGCGCTTTCCTCTCAAGGGATGTGGCGTTAAGTAAGGGCAATCGGTTTCAATTAAGATACGCTCCAAGGGCAAAGTGGCGGTGCATTCTCGCCTTTCGGGTGCGTTTAAGTAGGTAACAGGACCGCTAACGCCAAAGTAAAAACCCGCTTCAAGCAAAGGCTTGGCTTTTTCGTAGGTGTCGCTCCAGCTATGCAAAACACCCGGACGCAATTTTTGAGGATGATCAGCAGGCAAGCTGGAATGCCATGCCACGAGAGTTTCAACCACATCATCGGTTGATTTACGACTATGTATAATCACCGGCAATTTTAAGTCGGCAGCCAAATCGAGTTGCGCGCGAAAAGCTTCTTTTTGCTGCCAGGCAGGAAAGGTGTTCCAATGGTAATCCAAACCAATCTCGCCAATGCCCAGCACAGTGGGGTTTTGTGCCAGCTTGCGCAATCGCTTTAACGCGCCGGCATCCAATTCATTTATCCGATTGGGATGCAATCCGATATTGGCAAAAATAAAGCCTTCATACCTTTGCGCGAGCCGCACAGAAGCTTCCGATGAGCTCATATCAGCTCCGGAATTGATCAACAAAACCAAGCCTTCTTGCTCAGCGCGGGCGATAATCTGGTCTAAATCCTTTTCAAAACGACGATCATCAAGATGACAATGTGTATCAGCAAACATGCTAACAATATACCACAGCCACCCAAACAATCCGCAAACAACCCATTTTTTTGAACATTAATGATATGATTATCAGCAGAAAAAACAACTCTGAGTCGCGCTCATCGGCTTACCGGCAGCGCGCTTTTATTAAAAGGACTTTCATGAATATCACTGCATATATTTTTGGATGGCTGCTCGCCTCGCTTTTTGGAGCTTTGTTTCATCTATGGCGGGATGGCGGTTTTGGCAAGCTACTCCTTTATCTTTTGTTAAGCTGGGTTGGTTTTTATCTAGGACATCTGGTCTTTTTGCACTATGAGGTAGCGTTTATGCAAGTTGGTGGCGTGCAAATGGCGGGTGGCATTTTGGGAAGTTTGGTTTTCCTCTTCCTGGGTCATTGGTTCACCCATATTCAACCATTGGAGAATTAAGCATGAACTCAGCCATTTTCACCGATAGCGATATCGCCCGTGAGGGTGACCTGGTTCAATTACAAGGCGTAAGCCACCGCAGCCATCTGCTGGTGCTTGAAGCCGGAGCCATTTTGCAAACCCACCGCGGCATCATCCGCCATGACGATATCATTGGCACGCCCTGGGGCACGCGGCTCGAGTCGCATCAAGGCAACCCCTTCTACCTTTTGCAACCTGGACTTTCTGACCTCATCAAAGGTCTTAAGCGCGGCACCCAGATTATGTACCCCAAAGAGATCAGCTACATCTTGTTCCACATGGGCATCGGACCCGGCAAGCGTGTTTTGGAATGTGGCACAGGCTCTGGAGGCTTGACCACCGCTTTGGCATATATGGTTGGAGATACTGGCAAGGTTTATTCCTACGAAAGAAAAGCTGAAATTCAGTCGCTGGCACAAAAGAACCTAAGCAGGTTCCGATTGGAAGACCGCGTTGAGTTCAAGCTTGGTAATGCCGAAGATGGCTTTGAAGAGCAGAATCTTGATGCCATCATTTTAGACTTGCCCAACCCACAGGATTACCTGCACCATGTACGTCGCAGTTTACGTGGTGGTGGCTCCTTGGGGATGATTCTGCCCACCTACAACCAGCTGGAACTCATCCTCAAAGCCTTAAAGGACTTCAATTTTGCTTTTGTTGAGGTAAGTGAAATTCTGCAACGGTTTTATAAAAGCGATTGGATGCGCATCCGACCGGTTGACCGCATGGTAGCCCACACTGGCTTCCTCATCTTTGGTCGCAAAGTGGATCGCCTTTCTGCTGAAGATGAAGAAATCACAAACGAAGAGTCGCCTGCCAAGCAGGAAACTCATCAGGATTCTGACCTTGACGAAAGCTGATCTCACCGTCTGCAAGGGTCTTCCCGCAGACCTGTCTGAAAGGCTTGCGCAAAAGCTTGCCCAAACCCAAAGCCCCATCATTGATGAGCGTTTAAAGCTGACTGCCGATCTTCATCCAGCCGCGGTGCTCATTCCGCTTCTGTGTCACCAGGGTGAATGGCATATCTTGCTCACCCGCCGCACAGAAAAGCTTTGGAGCCACCCCGGACAGGTTGCTTTTCCCGGTGGTGCCTGGGAGCCTGATGATCGCGACCTCGTCCAAACCGCCCTGCGCGAAAGTTTTGAAGAAATCAGCCTACTGCCTGAAAGTGTTCAGCTGATTGGTCAAATGCCCAGTTTTGGCACCATTTCCTTTTTTGACCTCACACCAGTGGTTGGCATCATCCCCTGGCCTTATGAACTCATTTTAAGGCCTGAAGAAGTTGCCCGTGCATTCATCGTGCCCCTTTCTTTTTTAAAAGACCCCCAAAACCGCTATTATCAGGATTTTATCCACGAAGGTCTAAGCCACCCTGTGCTCTATTTTAAGCGCTACGACGGCGAGCTCATTTGGGGTATCACCGCCCAAATTATTCTGGAATTCATAAAACTTCTTGAAAACTAAAAAGCATCAAAAAGGCCACTGTGAAAGTGGCTTTTTTGTTGTTTAATAATGAGCTAAAGACTAAGAAATTACTCTTCGTCTTCTTCTTCCTCATCCTTCTTACCGCGTTCGTGAACTTCAGGCTCAACGGAAATGTCGTCCATGTCTTCGGCGGGTTCTGCTTCTTCAGCAGCCGCGAAACCAACAGATACAATAACCTCTTCTGGATCTGTGTGAATGGTCACTTTATCGCCCAGGTTCAGGTCAGCCACGGTAATCGAATCATCCATGGTTTCGATAACGCTCAAGTCAACTTCGATGCGTTCGGGCAGATCCATTGGCAAGGCTTCGATATCGAGTTCGTTGATGTTTTGATTGATGATGGCTTCACCAAGTTTCAAAACAGGGGCTTCGCCAACCAATTCGATGGCAACCGTTGCACGCAGCATTTCCTTAAGTGAAATCTCAAGAAAGTCCACGTGGGTAAGGTTTTCATAAATCACGTCGCGTTGGCGATCGCGAACGATGGCGGTATGATTTTTGCCATCCAGTTCGAGATTAACAATGCTCGTTCCGGTCAATTTTCCCATAATCAGGGAAGTGCTGTGCGCGTCCATTTGAATGGCAATTGATTCAGACTTGCTACCGTAAATAACGCCAGGCAAAATACCGGCGCGGCGCAAGGCTTTAACCTTTTTACCAGTAACGCTGCGCTTTTCAGCTTTAATAGTGATCATATCTTGTGTACTCATTTTTTCCTCCGGACGCCTCTCACCCTCCTTATAGGGTTACCCTCGTCCAATATATTTTTGCCGGCTGGAATCACCGGCAATCGATAATAATACCCCTTGACGAGGAAAGAGTCAATATTTTTCTGTTCTTTTAGCTGTTTTTCGGGCTAATCCAAACGTGGTTATGGCTCTTCCTGATAGATAACTGCCATGTTTCCCAAAACGCCCCAGGAGGTTAAAAACACCTCGGTCGGCGCTTCAAAGAATTTGCCGTTGTTCATGTAACGAACGCTCTCTTCGTTATAACCGGTCAGAATAACCACGTGCTCATAAGGCGCGACAATTGCCACATTACCGGCTTTATCGACGTATTCAACTGGCTCGCTATACTCCAAATTACCAATAATCCAGACAATAACGGGTTTATCTTCAGAAAGCAGTTGCTTAATTTCGTCCAGGCTGTAATCTTTAACCGCCACAGCTGGCAAATCGTAGGCGCGCAACCCCTCTGCAATCGGCCCGGCATGCACCCCGTAAGAATAAGGCGGAATTTGCCCCCAAATGCGCGTGGTAAAGTCGCCCACATAGCCAAAATCGGGGTTGTCCGATCGCGGCATATCAGCCTGGAAAGTTGCTTCGTAGATGTTAACACCAAAAAACCATGCCCAATCAACCGCGGCACTCGACTCGCAGCTAAGGTAATAATACTGGGAATGTCCGGCAATACCACGAATATAATGGGATTCAGGGTAATCAAACTTAATACTTGTGGCTTCAATGGGTGCCGTCGTTGAGTCTGCTTCAGGGTTTGATGTCGGGCTTGGTTCTGCATCAGGCGACGGGCTTGGCTTTGATGGCAAGCTACTAGCGGTTGCTTGCACCTGAATATTTGGCGCCGGCAAAGTTTCAGCTTTTTCAGGTATTGAGGGCTCAACTTTGCCCGTATCAGCCTCTTGACGACACGCCACGATACTCATCAACACCAAAAGGATCAGAAAGCAATTTTGGAGCATTCGATAAGTTACTTTTAAGGTCTTCATATCTATTACTTCGTTTTTTTAAAACCGGTCCAAAAGTGGCTTTGCTTTAACGCCTGCTGTGGTTTTTGATCGCTTTTTGGATGCTTTCAGCATGTTCTGCCCCAAAATAATCCAGATAAGAGCGCAAGCGCTGTTCAATTTCAGGTCCTTCTGTGTCTGAAAGGACTTCCTTTAGCAGGTATGCCATTTCTCCAGGTGAGCGTTTTACCAATTCAAAAACCAATCCTGCTAAACGGCTTTGAATCTGCAAATCAGATTGCGCAATAAAGGGTCTCACCATGCTGTAAACCATAGGCAATTTTTTATCATCAGCTTTAGGCAGGTAAATACTTAGCGCCATGAGCCCCTGGCTCTGATGGCGCAATTCCTTTGAGTTTAAAAGCTTCTTTATTAGTCCACTAAACAAATCCGGCGAGTGAGCCAAAATGCCAACACAGGCTTTCTCAAATATGGATGCCACCACTGCCCGGTCCTGGGCTTGGGCTAACCAGGTTTCAACCTGCGCCATCACCTTTTGGGTTTGTTCTTCGCTTTGCTGCCCTAAAATATAGCATGCCAAATCGCGTGCTTCAAAATAATCATCCTGCCAAAGTGCTTCAATCAAGGCAAAACTTTGTTCTGGTTCTGATTGGGCTAAGGTCCTTAGCGTCATTTCAAGCTGGGGCACAATTTGTTTGGGTAAATCGTATTGGCGCAAAAAGCTTTCAGGGATGGCATCGCGATGTTTGCGATGCGCGTACTGGTGATAAAAGGAAAAAAAGCGATGCAAACGCGTCAAAAATGCATCCGGGTTTGCGTATTGCTCCCGCAAATCATCCAGCTGACTGGCTAACCTGCTTAAATTGATTGCGACCATTGCTTCATTATAGCCGAAGCTGAAAACATCAAATTCCGGCGTATAAAAAATCACGCCGACCCTGTGGCCGGCGTGAACATTGATCTTTTAATAATCTAGTAAGTCTTGGCAAAGTAAACCTGGGTGTTGGTTTTGCGCCCAGAGTAGAAGCAAATGCCTTCACCTTCGGTCTCAGCAAAGTTGAGTAGTTTGCACTTGGTTTCTTCGCGGATTTTATCCTCGTTTTCACCGTCTTCGTACCACCACACCTTTGCCCAACCTTTGTTTTCAACCACATCCTTGAAGTCCTCGTAGTTATCAACCTCAAAAATATGCGCGTCTCTAAAGGCAATGGCTTTGGCAAGCATGTTATCTTGAATAGTAACCAGCATGTCCGCAACCGTTTTCTGGAAGCCATCATAGGGAACAAAGCTTTTTCCATCACGGCCAGGAATATCACGGCGCGCCAATGCCAGGCTGTTCTTTTCAACATCTTTGGGTCCAATTTCAATGCGCAGAGGCACACCTTTCATTTCCCAGTCGTTGTACTTGAAGCCGGGAGTCAAACCCTCACGATCATCCACATGCACACGAATGCCCTGCTCTTTTAAGCCGGCTTGTACTTTTGCGACCATCTCTAAAACGGCTTCTTTCTCGGAATCCTTGCGGAAAATGGGCACAATCACCACCTGAATGGGAGCCAATCGGGGTGGCAAAACCAAGCCTTGGTCATCACCATGGATCATCACCATCGCGCCAATCAAACGTGTGGTTACACCCCAGGAGGTTGTCCAACAATATTGAAGCTCGTTGTTTTGGTCCAGGAATTTGATGTCAAAAGCTTTTGCAAAGTTTTGACCCAAAAAGTGTGAGGTTCCAGCCTGCAAAGCTTTGGTGTCACCCATCATTGCTTCTATCGAATAAGTTGCCAAAGCGCCGGCAAATTTCTCACGTTCAGACTTTCTGCCGGGCAAAACGGGCATAGCTGCCTCGTTATGGCAAAAATCAGTATAAACACCAAGCATTTGCAAGGTTTCCGCTTCTGCCTCTTCGTAAGTGGCGTGCGCGGTGTGGCCTTCCTGCCAATAAAACTCGGTCGTGCGCAAAAACAGGCGCGTGCGCATTTCCCAGCGCACCACATTCGCCCATTGGTTCATCAAAACTGGCAAGTCACGATAAGACTGAATCCACTTCGCATACATCGTGCCAATAATCGTCTCGGAGGTTGGGCGCAAAACCAGGGGTTCCTCGAGCTTTGAGCCACCCGCGTGGGTAACCACAGCCAACTCCGGTGCAAAACCTTCAACGTGCTCGGCTTCCTTGGTCATATAGGACTCAGGGATGAGCATAGGAAAAGCGGCATTCACGTGTCCAGTTTCCTTAAAGCGCTTATCAAGGGCTGCCTGGATGTTCTCCCACAATGCCCAACCATAAGGGCGCACCACCATACAACCGCGGACTGGCGCATAGTCAGCTAATTCAGCGCGCAGCACCAATTGGTTGTACCATTCTGAATAATTTTCTTCTCTGCTTGTCAGTTTCAAATTTTCCATAAACTCACTCATCCATCCTATTTTTCTAATGCCATTACCGCTTCTTCAGGGTCTGCGACAAAAACGGGCAAATCCCTTACAAAAGCCGGCATATGGGCATGTTGTTTTTCATAAAATTGTTCAAAAATTGACCGCCAAGCCTCACCAATCAAAATCAAAGGCTTCCTGGGGATCGCGCCAATCACCAAAAGATTATAGGCGATCATCACCTCAGCCAAAGTGCCAACACCGCCATCCACGGCGATAAAAGCATCCGCTTTACGACACAAAAAGTCAATGCGTTCGCTCAGTGTTTGCGTGCGGGCTTCTTGGCGCACCCATTGATTGACCTTCCCAGGGCGATAGGCTTCAATCTCGTCACAACTCACGCCTATCGTGTGTGCGCCAGGCACCTGCAAAACACCCTCGAGAGTCGATTCCATAGTGCCACAATAGCCACCTGTCATCACTGTATAACCTTTTTGGGCTAGTAAGTGTCCCAGGTGCTTGGCTTGCTCATACAAGGCATCACCTGGTTTTGGGGATGCACTACCATAAACAGCCACAATCATGATTGCGCTCCGTTTTCTATTTTTCGCGGGTCATCCCACTCGCGGTCCCAATTGCGGGCGATGGTGTCATGAATAGCCTGTTCGAGATCAATGCCTTCCACCGAGGCAAGTTGCAAAAGATACAGCGCGACATCCCCTAATTCACCAGCTAAAGCTGCTTTATCATCACAAGTGTCCTGCCACTGATAGTGCTCAAGCACTTCGGCAGCCTCAAGCGATAAAGAAACCGCCAAATTTCGCGGTAATTGCTTCTTTGGCGAATCGGGGTCATACCAACCATGATGGTGAACAAGCGCGTTCATTTTGCTGGTCAATTCTTGTATGTTCATAACGAAGCGATTATATCCGATTTTCGCAGATAAAACCGCTCAGTTTCCCCTAAATGGCATTGCAAAAAGGCCTTTTTGCACCCATTAAGCAAAACCCACCCTTATCTCCTCCTTTTCAAGAGGATATTTAAAAGGGTGGGTCTTAAATTTGTACTTTTTAAACAGCAATTACTGCAAGTCTATTAAAAAGACCTTTGTAATTGCAATGTTATTTTCTTACTTCTCGTTGATGAATTTGGCCAAGTCAACACAGCGCACGCTGTAACCCCATTCGTTATCGTACCAAGCGATAACTTTGATGAGGTTGTCGCCAATCTTCATCGTTGAAAGACCGTCCACAATGCTGGAACGCGAATCGCCATTGTAGTCAATTGAGACCAAGGGTTCATCGCTAAAGCCCAAAATGCCTTTTAATTCGCCTTCTGATGCCGCTTTGAGCAAAGCATTGACTTCTTCAACCGTGGGTGATTCTTCAAGCTCAAAGACCACATCCACCAAAGAAACGTTAGGGGTTGGCACGCGCAAAGCAAAACCGTTCATCTTGCCATTCAGCGCGGGAATAACCTTGCCCATCGCTTTTGCGGCACCGGTTGAGGTGGGCACAATGCTTTGGGTACAGCCACGCGCGCGGCGTGGGTCTTTGTGGCGGTTGTCCAGGTTGTTCTGGTCGTTGGTGAAAGCATGCACCGTAGTCATCGCGGCAGCCTGGATGGTGAAATTCTCGTGGATCACCTTGGTGACTGGGGCTAAACAGTTGGTGGTACAGCTTGCGTTTGAAACCACAGGCTGGCTGGGATCGTAAGCGTCCTGGTTCACGCCCATCACAATCATTTGCGCGTCAGGACTTGGCGCGGTGATGATTACTTTCTTGACCGTTTCACCCAAGTGGGCACCAGCTGCATCGATCGTGCGGAATGCACCGGTCGAGTCGATCACAATCTCAACACCGTACTTTTCCCATTTTAAGTTTTTGGGATCGCGGTCACTAAATAAGGGAATAGCTTTACCATTGACGATCAAGTGAGAATCGTCAAAGCTCACCTCACCCTCAAAAGTGCCATGGGTTGAGTCGTATTTGAACAGACGCGCGGTGTTTTCCGGGTCTGCTGTTGAGTTGATGGCTACAAGTTCGACTTCAGGATCCATAATTGCGGCGCGCGCAACCAATCGCCCGATTCGACCAAAACCACTAATACCAATTTTTGTTGTCATATGAACCTCCGTTATAAACTCAAGTTAACTATATCATAATGCCACACCAAGATTAGAATATTGTAAAAAGACTTCCCCGCGTTTTCATCTACCTGTCAATATAGGTATAATATTCCGCAAGGAGATATTATGGCAACACTTTGGACGATTATTCAGTTCTTTTTTGTCTTTGGACTGATCATTTTTGTACACGAATTAGGACACTACTTGGCCGCGGTTTTTCTGGGCATCCCAGTCGCGGAATTCGGCTTTGGCTACCCACCCAGACTTCTCAAACTCTTCCGTTGGCGAGGCACAGACTTTACCCTGAACGCCATTCCTTTTGGCGGTTTTGTGCGCTTTGAAGAAGAAGTCGAAGTTGAAGATGAAGAAGAGTCTAAAAGCACTGCGGACGGGCTCATTGAAAGCAAAAGCACTGATGAAGCAGAAATCAGTCCTGTAAGCAAAACTGAAAGCAAGGTTGTTGACCGTGGCATCGCCGGTGGCATTACCCAGGCGCCAAAATGGAAACGCTTCATCGTTTTGGCAGCAGGCGCAACGATGAACTTTATCCTGGGCATTCTCATCCTCATCATCATGTTCAACGCCTTGGGTACGCCAGATACCAGCCGGGTGAAGATCGCCGATGTGGCAGCAGAATCCCCTGCGGCGCTGGCAGGCTTACAAAAAGAAGATATTTTCGTCACCATCGACAAGGTCAAAATCGAAAGCACAGAAACACTTAGCAAGCAGATTCAAGCCAACCTCGGAAAGGAAATTGAGGTCGTCGTCTTGCGCAACAAACAAGAACTACGCACATCCCTCATTCCAAGGCAAAACCCACCCGAAGGTCAAGGCGCTATTGGCATTGTTATGGACTACCCCAAAGTGCCTGCCAGGTTTGGAGATACGCTTAAAAACGCGTTTGGAACTTTTTGGGACCAGGTCAAATCTACGCTATCCTTGCCAGTCAAGCTCATTCAAGGTGCCATAAAACCCGAAGAAGCCCGTTTGGTTGGCATCAAAGGCATTTACGACATGTTTAGTTATGCCGAAGCTACCGACAAAGCCATGCCCACCGTCGCACCCATCACCCGCCTTACCTTGGTTTCAGTTATCTCCATCGCCGTTGGCATCACCAACCTTTTGCCCATTCCTGCTTTGGACGGCGGACAAATTCTCTTCCTGCTGATTGAAGCTATCACCGGCAAAAAGATGAACGAAAAGGTGGTCAACATCATCGTCACCGTTTTCTTCTTTTTGCTCATTTTGTTGATGCTTTACATCACTTTGCAAGACTTTATCAACCCCATTCGGTTTCCATAAGGAGGCACTATGCTCACGATTACCCCTATCGAAAAACTGATTGCCCAGCTGCGTGAGGATGAAATTCCTTTTTCGCCCAAATTCCTCCTCCACTTCTCAGACCTCGACTCTGCCAGTCTCATTAAACTTAGCGATATGTGGCTTTCATTGCCTGTTGAGCGACGCCGCGCCTTAATCATTGGTCTTGCCGAGCTGGCTGAGGACGATCCTTTGCAGCTTTTTGAAGCGACTGGCAAAATTGGGCTTGATGACACGGATGATGACGTTGTTGTGGCTGCCATTGATTTGCTTTTTGAAGCTGAGGATAAACGTTTAATTGACCGTTTTATAGCTTTTTTGAACGATAAATCACGCAAAGAAAATCTACGCGCTGCTGCTGCAAACGCCTTGGTGCCTTATTTCTACATGTGTGCACTTGAAGAATTGGATGAAGAAATCCAGAGCAAAATCGAAAACGCGCTCATGGATGCTTATTGGAATGACCGTTCCGATTTGGTTCGTCGTCGTGTTTTGGAAACACTGGGTTATTGCGACAAACCCGTATTAAAGGAAATCATCACCCGCGCTTTGTCCCTTGAACAGGTTTATTGGACCGAAAGCGCGCTGATGGCCATTGGTCGCAGCATGGACAACGAATGGAACCAAACCGTCCTTGACTACCTCGATCATGACAATCCCATCGTACTCGCTCAGGCTGTGCACGCCGCTGGGCTTCTAAACCTCCATCGCGCCAAGCGAAAACTCTTCAAAATGCTGAGCCTGGATACAGATTATGAGGTGCGCCAGGAAGTTATTTGGGCGCTTTCACAAATCGGCGGTGATGAAGTCGTTGAGCGCTTGGAGCATTTTGCAGATATGACCGATGATGAAGATGAAATTGACCTAATCGAAGATTCGCTAGAATACCTTGAGCTCTTTGGCGCTGAAGACCCCGAGCTGGCAGCACTTTTGGCAGACCCTCGCATTGGCAAGGAGTTCTTTGACAACGAAGATGATGATGATTTTGAAGACTTCGAAGACAACGATGAGGACTTTTTCAAGATCCCCATGGACCCCGAAGAATGGGCGCGTTATGTGGATGATGACGACTCATTTGATGACGACGACGATGATGAATTCGTAGAAAATTATGATGAGGATGATGAAGAAGAGTTTTAAGCTCCTTCAATAAGCGTTACCGAAATGCTTTATCCTTCAGGCTAAAAACATAACCCAAAAGACACTCTAACTTAAAGAGTGTCTTTTTACTTCCGTGCAAAAAACAAATTCGTTTTAAAATAATGAAAGTTAAGAACGGTATTCAGAACAGATTTGATGTTCACCATATCGTCCAAGTCTGGTTTGTCCTAGTGACAGTCGCAGTTCGTCATGCCGACTAAGCTTGGTTTATCATGGCTTCAAATTTCGGTTCGTCATGACATCCTTGCCATGACATAACAAATGTTAGGCAAGGGTTTGACGGATGGCGAGGACGCCATCCGGAACGAGATAGGAATACCATCCGAGATAGTAGTCAGAACAGAATTAGGACAACATATGGAACAGTTGTGACTGTTCGTCAAAGCGTCACGCTTACGTTCGTCATGGCATCCCGTTCATGATCGTTAGGACGTCCCGTTCACGTTCGTTAGGACTTCCCGTTCACGTTCGTCATGGCGTCCTCGCCATGACATACTAATAACTTAAAGTACAATAAAACTATGACTTCAAATAAAGATTTCTTCTTTTCTGAAAACAATTTTTGTCTTTTCCTTACTTTTTCAACATTTAACCGTATCGACATATTCAACCACGAACAACCAAGAAAGGTCTTCTACGAAAGTCTAAAGTTTTGTCAGAGAACCAAAAGCCTCATTCTTCACGCGTATGTCATTATGCCGGATCACATCCATATGCTTGTTTCAGATAACGACGGTGATGCCAACCGTTTAAGAAAAACTATCAATTCTTTGCGCAACTTCACAGGTAGAAATATCCTTAAAACCATAGATACCTTACTACCTCAATATAAAGACAGGACTATCACAGATGGTAAAGGAGATCGTAAACGTATGTTTTGGATCCCTGGTTGGCATCCTGTTATGATTGCTAGTGAAAAGTTCTATTATCAAAAAATGAACTATATCCACAACAATCCTGTTCAAGCCGGTTTAGTATCAAAGGCTGAAGACTGGCCTCATTCATCGTTTTTTTGCTTGTATCATGACTGCCCTGATAGTCCAATGGTAAATTTATTCTAATTGTCTGACATCCTAAATAACCATAATATTTTTTTCTATTAAGGAATAGTTCGTTCCTCATTTCATCCAGTTTCGTTACTTATGATGTTCAGATTTGTTTTTCCATAGGATCCCGATCTGGTCTGTCTTAGTGCCATTCCCAGATCTTCATGATATTAATTTTTGGTTCGTCAACGTGCCTATTTTACGTTCGTCATGGCGTCTTCGCCATGTCATGGAATACATTAGGTAAGGGTTTGACGGATGGCGAGGACGCCATCCGGAACGAGTATAGGATACTGATTGTTACAATAAATCGGAAACCATCCGCATTGCGTTGGATTACATGCCGAATATATTAATCGCTATACCTTGCCAACATCGTCTGCTTTTTCCACTCCGGCAGGTTGCTTTCATCCACCAGGATGGCACGCAGTTCGTAAACCTGGTCGCGCAACATCGCCGCGCGTTCGAATTCCAAATCTGCGGCAGCTGCTTTCATTTGGTTTTCCATCTCATTAATCATGCGTTCCAATTCACGTTGCTGCATTTTAGAAGCCAATTGCCGCGCGTTCCTGGCACCTTTATCCTTATCTTCGGCAATTGAGTGCGCCAGCCTTTCGGTGATGTCATACACCGCTTTGGTGATGCCTACTGGCGAGATACCACGCTCTTCGTTATATGCCTCTTGTTTGGCACGCCGACGGTTGGTTTCGTCAATCGCACGCTTCATCGAATCGGTCATTTTATCGGCATAGAGAATAACTTCGCCGTTGATGTGCCTGGCTGCACGACCAAAATTTTGGATCAATGCGGTTGTTGAGCGTAAAAAGCCTTCTTTGTCCGCGTCTAAAATAGCCACCAGCGAGACTTCTGGCAAATCCAAACCCTCACGCAAGAGGTTGATGCCTACCACCACATCAAAAACGCCCATGCGCAAATCGCGCAAAATGCTAACGCGTTCAAAAGTCTCAATCTCACTATGCAGATAATGCACCTTAAAGCCAGCATCCTTGAGGTACTCTGCCATATCTTCAGCCATGCGTTTGGTCAAGGTGGTGACCAAAGCGCGCTCACCTTTTTCAACCCTTTTACGCAATTCCACGATTAAATCGTCCACTTGCCCGCGGGTGGGACGCACACTCACTTTTGGATCCAAAAGGCCGGTTGGACGGATAATTTGCTCCACAACCTGGTCTTTCTTTTCCATTTCATAGGGGCCCGGTGTGGCGCTTGTGTAAAGCGTGATGCCCATCATCTGTTCAAATTCAGGGAACTTTAATGGGCGATTGTCCAAAGCTGAAGGCAATCTAAAACCATAATCCACCAATACTTCCTTGCGCGAACGATCGCCATTGTACATGCCCCGGATTTGAGGCATCATCATGTGTGACTCGTCCAAAACCAGCAAATATTCCGACGGCAAAAAATCCAGCAAAGTCCATGGCGCGGTTCCTGGCGCACGTTGATCAAAATGGCGTGAATAGTTTTCAATGCCCGCGCAATGCCCCACTTCGCGCAACATTTCAAGGTCATAGCGGGTGCGTTGTTCCAAACGGTAAGCCTCAAGGTCCATGCCTTTGCTTTTAAAATACTTTAGGCGGTCTTCGAGTTCATCCTGAATGTCTTGCAAGGATTTTTCCATGCGTTTATCTTCGGTGACGTAATGCTTGGCTGGATAGATGTCGATTGCCTCAAGGCGTTCAATCAGCTCGCCAGTCACCGCGTGAAGTCGGGAAATATGCTCGATTTCATCGCCAAAAAAGCTGATGCGGATGACTTCTTTCTCAGAATATGCCGGCAATATCTCAAGCGTGTCACCCCGCAACCTAAAGATGCCGGGTTTGATATCAAAATCATTGCGCTGATATTGGATGTCGACCAACTGCCTAAGCAGGATATTGCGCCTGTACAAACTGTTCTTTTCAACATGTAATACACTGGCTTTGTAAAGCTCAGGATCGCCCAAACCATAAATCGCCGATACGGAGGCGACAATGATCACATCCTGGCGAGACATTAAAGCAGTGGTTGCCGCAAGGCGTAAGCGGTCGATTTCTTCGTTGATCAGGGTTTCTTTTTCGATGTATAGGTCACGCCGAGGGATGTAGGCTTCCGGTTGGTAATAATCGTAGTAAGAAACAAAGTACTCCACCGCGTTGTTTGGAAAAAAGTCCTTATACTCCGCGTAAAGTTGCGCAGCAAGTGTTTTATTATGCGTCATCACCAAGGTTGGCAACTGCAGTTGCTGGATGACGTTGGCAACGGTAAAAGTCTTGCCCGTACCGGTTGCGCCAAGCAATACCTGATGACGATAGCCTTTGCGGATGCCTTCAACGAGTTCTTTGATGGCTTGAGGCTGGTCACCGGTCGGTTTATAGGGAGCCTGGAGTTCAAATTGCATGCTTTAATTATAGTCGACTCATTTCATGTTTTCTATAAGCATAGGCTTAACGATTTACGGTATCATTAGACCCATGCTCAAAATCCGGAGGAATCATGACTGATCAGAAGAAAATCAGAGTTGCTATTATCGGCGCGGGCAATTGCGCTTCATCTTTAGTTCAAGGGCTTTATTATTATCAAAACGCACAAAATGACCAAGTGGTACCCGGTTTAATGCACGTCGATTTGGGCGGTTATCACATCAGTGACATTGAAATAAGTGCCGCTTTTGATGTGGTCGAGGGAAAAGTTGGCAAAGACCTCAGCGAAGCTTTATTTGCACACCCCAACAATACCTACAAATTCTGTGATATTCCCTACATGAACGTGCCCGTACATCGTGGCATGACCCATGACGGATTAGGAAAATACCTCTCCCAAATCGTCAGCAAAGCACCCGGACCAACCGATGATGTTGTCGGTATCCTTAAAGAAACCCAAACGGACATGATCATCAACTATCTGCCCGTTGGTGCAGAAATGGCCACCAAATGGTACATGGAACAAGCCCTGCGTGCCGGTGTGGGCGTCATCAACTGTGTGCCGGTGTTTATCGCCAGCTCGCCTTATTGGTCAGAACGCTTCCGCGAAGCCGGTTTGCCCATCATCGGCGACGACATCAAAAGCCAGGTTGGTGCCACCATCACCCACCGCGTGCTCACCAGCCTCTTTGTTGACCGTGGTGTAAAACTTGACCACACTTACCAACTCAATTTTGGTGGTAACACAGACTTTATGAACATGCTCGAGCGGGAGCGCCTGGAGAGCAAAAAAATCAGCAAAACCGGCGCAGTTACCAGCATGTTGCCCTATGAAATGGCAGAAGAAGACATCCATGTTGGACCCAGCGATTACGTGCCCTGGTTGCAAGACCGCAAGTATTGTTATATCGTGATGGAAGGCACTACTTTTGGCGATGTGCCCCTTAAGGCAGAAGTGAAACTAGAAGTCTGGGACGCGCCAAATTCGGCTGGTGTGGTGATTGATGCCATCCGCTGCCTTAAACTGGCGAAGGATCGCGGCATGAGCGGTCCCATCCTGGCGCCAAGCAGCTATTTTATGAAGACGCCGCCAGAGCAATACAAAGATGAGCAGGCGCGCGCGCTCACAGAAGCTTTCATCTCTGGGAAATAAACCATTAAAAGCCCAACCTAAAAGCCTCAAACATGTATTGGGGCTTTTTTTTACGTTAAACGCAAGCAAAGATGCCGTCTGATTGTTAAATACCTTAGACACAAAAACCAAGTACCTTTAATTCCGCAAATTAATTCGGTTAGAAGGTAAAATAAACCTATCATCTCAAAGGAGAGCTTTAATGGACAATTCTATCGATTCTCGTGACTACCCTCTGATTGCAGACGAAGAACTCACACCCGTGCAAGCAAAAGCCAAAAAGAAAGCCATTTGGGCATGGACGATGTATGACTGGGGCAACTCAGCCTTCGCCACCACCATCATGGCGGCTATCTTACCCGTTTATTTTGCGGAATATATCATGCTGGGCGAATCCGCCGTGCCCATTTGGGGTTGGGCGGTTGCCATTGGTAGCCTGATTGCCGCGCTGATTAGCCCGGTTTTAGGCGCTATCGCCGACTTTAGAGGCTCCAAAAAAGCCATTATGGTGGTTTTTGTCGCCTTGGGTGTTTTGAGCACTGCAGCGATGTTCTTCCTGACTGGACCTCAACACACCATGCTCACTGTCGTCCTTTACATTCTGGGAACGATCGGTTTTGCTGGCTCGCTGGTCTTTTATGACGCCTTGCTACCCCACATTGCCCGCGAAGATGAACTGGATATCGTTTCCAGTAAAGGTTACGCGATGGGCTACATTGGCGGCGGTTTGCTCTTGCTCATCAACGTGCTCATGATCTTCTTTGGGCCCAAACTTCTCCCAAATATGGCCGAAGCTGAAGCCACCCAATTAATGATGCGCCTCAGCATGGCAAGTGTCGCCATTTGGTGGGCTATTTTCTCCATACCAATTTTCAAATATGTGCTCGAGCCACCTGCTAAAGCTTACAAACACGAAATTGGTCAAAGTGTGGTTAAGGTCGGTTTTAGCCGCTTTTTTGCCGCCTTCAAAAATGTGCGCAAGTTCAAAGATTTGGCTTGGTTCATGCTCACCTTTTTCATCTACTCCAACGGCATTGGCACGATCATCACCATGGCAACCATCATCGGTAACGCGCGTGGTTTTAGCACCATGACCTTAATTGGCACCTTGCTCTTGGTTCAGTTTGTCGCCGCGCCATTTGCCATGTTGTTTGGCAAATTGGCAGAGAAACTAGGCCAAAAACGCGCCATTTCCCTCAGCCTGATTATTTACCTGGCAATTGCGATTATCGGTTTCTTTATGAGCAAAGAATGGCACTTTTATGCCCTCGGATTTGCTGTAGCAACCGTTCAAGGTGGCTCTCAAGCCCTTAGCCGCTCATTGGTTGGCAAACTCATGCCCGCCAGTAAAAGTGCTGAATTTTACGGCTTCTTTAGCGTCTTTGAGAAATTCAACACCGTGGTTGGTCCCCTGCTTTTGGCAATCATCACCAAGCTCACCGGTTCCGATCGCTACGGAATGATTTCCTTGATTCTCTTCTTCATCGTTGGCATCATCATGCTGCAAAAAGTGAACATTCAACGCGGTATTGAAGTTGCCGAAGCTGAAGACGCTTTGTTGATTGAAGTTGAATAATTCAGGACAATAATTGCTTCGTTATCTGTTGCCGGAGGCATAAAAAGTGAAAGCATTTCGCGTTGCAGTACTTGCTAATGTAAAAACAAACGCGCCTGTTTTTGAAGGCATGAGTGAGGACCAATGGGATGACCTCGATTCACAATCCACGGTTGAGTCGCTCTGTGAAGCGATTCGTGCAGGTGGTCATGAAGCGAAATTCCTTGAAGCCGACATCTCGATGATTGACTCTATTCGTGAGTACAATCCGGACATTTGTTTCAACATCGCCGAAAGCCATTTTGGCGACTCTCGCGAAGCACAAATCCCCGCCATTCTTGAAAAGTTGTGCATCCCCTACACAGGCTCCAAAGTACTTTCCTTAGCCCTCACCCTGGACAAACCAATGACCAAGCGCATCTTGGCATGGCACGGGCTGCCAACGCCAGAATTCCAGGTTTTTGAGCGCGTGGATGAGCCTTTGGACGAAAGTGCAAAGTTTCCCCTGTTTGTCAAACCCAGCCGTGAAGGCACAGGTATGGGCATTAGTGGCAAATCCGTGGTACATGATGAACGCGAACTGCGCCAACAGCTTGAAATCATCCTCAAAAAGTACAAACAACCGGCATTGGTAGAACGCTTCATTAAAGGCCGCGAAGTTACAGTTGGCTTGGTGGGCAATCTGATTGGTCCCGTGGCTTGGCGCGTTCCGCGTGACGAAAACGCACGTCGCATCCAAGCCGGTTTACACTTTTTACCACCTATGGAGGTGAACCTCGACCCTGCCATTACCACCGAAGGGGTGTATGACAACTATCTTAAAACCGCCTTGGCAGATAAACTCGAGTATCTCTGCCCAGCACCTCTCACCGAAGATCAAATCGATGAGCTTAACTGGCTGGCTGCAGCTGTCTTTCGCGTAACCGGATGTTTGGATGTTTCCCGTATCGATTTTCGTTTGGATATCGAGGACAATCTCAAACCTTATATTCTGGAAATTAACCCATTACCGGGTCTGATGCCTAAACTTTCAGATATCGTGATTGAAGCCGAAGCCGATGGTATTGGGCACACCGAGCTGGTGAATATGATTCTCAATGCCGCCCTCAAACGCTATGGCATGATGGAGTAATTTATGACGATTGTTGGACGATTCGCAACCCACGCAGATTTAGATAAACTTGTTCAAGGGCGGTTAGATTTTATCGCCGCCCTTGGCACACCTGCCCCAGTTGAGGGATTGGATGAAATCCGCAAGAGCATCCGCTTTTTCTACCAAACCCGACTGGGACAGGACATCCATTGTTATTTAGTGGAAGATGATGGCAAAGTGGCAGCGATTGGCTTTCTCCAGGCGCATGTCGTCGCTTATCATCCCGGCTGCCCAACCCAACGCTTTGGTCGCATCACCAATATGCTTTGCTATCCAGAATACAGGTTAAGAGGCTTCGCGCGTCAAACGATGAATGCCCTGATTGGTTTGGCAAACGAGATGGACTTTGACTACATTACGCTGGATGCCTCGAAGATGGGTCGCCATCTTTATGAGAGCCTGGGTTTTGTGGACTACGTGCCTGTCGACCCACCCATGCATCTTAAACTGTGGAAATAAATTAATCTCAACTTAGAAAAGTAGAATCCTTTTTTAAGCCCTGCTATGTATCAACAAGTAGGGAAACATTCAAAACCCTCACAAAGAGACGTTTTTAATCCGAAATATCAGATTTCGCTTTTTGGGAGCATTTTATTAGTCCCCTTCAATGAGCGCAGCGAATGCTGGGACTGCTTGCGCTCAGCACATCTAATGTGCTGAGGTGGGAATTAAAGGGGTGGGTCTTTTAATCCCTATTTCAAAACCTGGCAATCTTCTTGCAACAATACCTTTAGTGGGGGCAGATGAAAAGCCCCTACTAAAGGAGTGACATGCCTGATTATGCCTTTTGTGGGGCGGACTGCGAAACCTGCGCAGCTTTTCAGGCGAGTCGAAGTAAAGACCCCAACTTAAAACAATGGCTCGCCGCGGAATGTTCATTTGAAGATCTGAGCTTTACACCTGACCAACTCACCTGTTTGGGCTGCAAAGTGCAAACCCCCAGTTCCCAAATCTGCGAACAATGCCAAATTCGTGCTTGTGCCTTAGGCAATGTGCGCGGCACTTGTGCCGAATGTGGGGATTACCCTTGTAACCTGATCAACCGTTTTGTGGCTGTTGAAACCGACGCCCGCAATATATTGGACTACTTGCACGAAAGTTTAACTGTTTGACCTAGCCCATAATATCTTACCCATAGAATGGATACCGCTCGCGTGGCGTCTCGCCCAGCGCAAAAGTGCAAAAGTGTCAGGCGTGGACACCTGACACCAGCTAAGCCAAACTACGGCAAAGGCAAAGCAATCACCTGATCCACCCCAGCGCCATTACTGGTCATGATCCAAAGTTGCCCTTCCGGCGAAACAACCACATTCCTAATCCGCCCAAACTCATTTTTGTACAAAACCTCAAACGTGTCCATGCTCATGCCATCCACTGGCACGCGATAAACTGCCGCGCCACGCAAACCCGCAAAATAGAGCACATCATCCACAATCACCGCGCCTGAAGGTGCCCAGGTATCATTCCGCCCGGACTCGATCACCGGCGCCGTGTAACCCTCCTGGGTCTGCATGCCCCGCAACAAAGGCCAGCCGTAATTCTTACCGGGCTCAATCAAATTGACCTCGTCATTGCCCGTTTCAGACCCACTGGGACCGTGCTCCGTGGACCACAAGCGGCCCTGGCTATCCCACGCCAAACCCTGCGCGTTGCGATGCCCAGTGCTCCACACACTGCTCCCAAAAGGATTGTCATCGGGGATGCTGCCATCATCGTTCAAGCGCAAAATCTTGCCGTTCAAAGACTCCAGGTTTTGGGCAATGTCAGGATTACCCGCGTCACCCGTGGTGATATAAAGCTTGCCATCCGGACCAAATTTAATGCGCCCGCCATCATGGATGCTCGAGCCTGAAATCTCATCCACTATCACAAAGCGTTCACTTAATTGATCATCCCGGAAAACATAACGCTCCACACGGTTCAGAACCTGCCCGGGCAGCTCATAGGTAACATAGAGGTACAGCCAGGCGTTTTGCTCAAATTCGGGGTGAAGCGCCAAGCCCAACAGACCACCCTCACCGATGTGCGCGACACCTTTTATCGGGATGCGTTCTTCACCGTTCCTGATGAGAAGCAGATTACCTGGTCTTTCAGTAAGCAAAATGCCTCCATCAGGTAAAAAGACCAATTCCCAAGGCCAGCTCAAACCTTCAGCGATAACCTTCGGCTCGGATGGCCAAACAGGCTTTGCTGTTTCAATGGGTTTAGGTTCTTCTGTTGGCAAAAAGGTTGGCTCGGGTTGGGCTTCTTCAGTAGGATTTTCAGGCTTTTCAGGTTCTGGACTTGGTTGTACAGGCACAGTTTCCGTCCGCACCTGAGTAACTTCTTTTGTGGGTTCTGGCAATGGTTGCGTGCAAGCCACCAAGCCTAATACTATAAGTAAACTTATAAGCTGTATTCTTTTCATCATAACTCCTTCTAAAACTAAGGGGAATCTCATTTTACATAATTAATTCCATGGTGAAAAGTTAACAAATATACAAGCAAACAGTCTCTTTAAATGAAAAAAACCGCCTTGATTGCTCAAAGCGGTTTGATTGTTTGCAAAAAGCTTAGCGTCGATCGCGCTTATCGTAGCCACCACGGCGGTCGCCACCACTGCGTCGATCACCACTGCTACGGCGATCACCACGGTCACCACCGCTTCTGCGGTCGCCACGGTCGCCACCACTTCTTCGGTCACCGCCACCAGTTCGTGGTCGGGCACCGCGGGGACTGTCATGCTCGCGGGCTTCTTCAGCCGTCCAGCCTTCCAACAAAGCCTGGCGCGAAAGGCGAATCTTGCCATCGGGAGAGATATCAATCACCATCACGGTTAAATCATCACCCACATTGACCACGTCTTCAACTTTTTCAACGCGCTCAGTGCTCAGTTGGCTGATGTGCACCATGCCGTCCACACCGGGCAAAATCTCGATGAAAGCGCCAAAATCGGTCACGCGCACACACTTTCCAGTGTAGATGCGACCAATTTCTGGGGTTTCGGTAAGTGCCAAAATGCGTTCGCGGGCTTCGTTGAATCCTTCACCGTCGATTGCAGCGATGTAAACGGTACCGTCATCATCGATGTCAATTTTGGTGTTGGTTTCTTCTTGCAAGGCGCGAATGTTCTTGCCAGCTGGACCAATAATGGCGCCAATTTTGTCAATCGGTACTTTAATGGTCTCGATGCGTGGAACATGAGGCTTGAGTTCAGGTCGTGGTTCAGCAATAACCTGGGTCATCTGGCCTAAAATGTAGAGGCGGGCATCCTTGGCGCGTGCCAGGGCTTCTGCCATAATGGCGGGAGTAATGCCAGCAATTTTGATATCCATCTGCAAGGCAGTAATACCATTGCGCGTGCCGGCAACTTTAAAGTCCATGTCACCGAGGTGATCTTCGGTGCCAAGAATATCCGTCAAAATGACGTAACGGTCACCTTCCATAATCAACCCCATTGCCACACCGCTCACGGGCGCGGTAATGGGCACACCACTGTCCATCAATGCCAGGCTTGAACCACAAACTGAGGCCATTGAGCTGGAGCCATTGGATTCTAAAACCTCAGACACGAGGCGAATGGTATAGGGGAATGCTTTCTCATCAGGCAAAACAGGTTCAAGAGCACGTTCTGCCAAGGCACCATGGCCGATTTCGCGGCGGGACTGTCCACCCACGCGGCGAGTTTCGCCAGTGGCATAAGGTGGAAAGTTGTAGTGGTGCATGTAGCGTTTGCTGTCCATGCCGTTGAGGTTGTCGAGTTCTTGCGCTTCTTTGGGGGTACCCAAGGTAGCCAAGGTTAGCACCTGGGTTTCGCCGCGGGTAAACAAACCAGAGCCATGCGCGCGTGGTGAAATATCGGTTTCCACGCTAATTTCGCGAACTTCATAAACCTTGCGATTATCTGGGCGTTTGCCTTCGTAGAGAATACGATCGCGCACAACCATGCGTTCAGCTTCGTCAAAAGCTTTAGCCAGGTTGACTAGCTCAACAAGATCGGGTTCTTGTCCCAAAGTTTGCAAGAGATAATCTGCTTTTATTTGGTCAATACCACCGTACATGTTGGCTTTGGAATATTCGCTGTCTAAAAGCGCGGTAACGCGGTCTTTGATGTCAGCTTTTACGCGGTCAATCAAAGCCTGGTCGCTCACTGCCAGAGCAACTTCCTTCTTGGCTTTGCCAATTTCAGCTGCCATGCGCTCTTGCACTGCAATCACGTCCTGAATGCTGTCATGGGCTAATTGCAAAGCTTCGGCCATCAGTTCTTCGGTTACTTCACTCGAGCCGGCTTCAACCATCAAAATGGCTTCTTTGGTACCAGCCACGCGTAAATCAAGCGAAGACTCTTCCATCTCATGGATGCTGGGATTTGCCACCAATCGCCCATCAATATAAGCGATTCGCACTGCGCCAACAGGTCCACCCCATGGCACATCGGATATCATCAGCGCAGCGGAAGCCGCATTGATAGCAAGCATGTCCAAGGCGTTATCGTTGTCAGCAGAGAGTGACATCAAAATAACCTGCACCTCATTGCGCATACCTTCTGGGAAGAGTGGGCGCAAGGGTCGGTCAGTGAGGCGTGCCACCAGAGTGGCGTCTGTGCTTGGGCGTCCTTCGCGGCGGAAGAACGAGCCGGGGATCTTTCCACCAGCGTACATGCGCTCTTCGTAATCCACGGTCAAGGGGAAGAAATCCACGCCTTCGCGTACATTGCCAAGCGTTGCGGCAGCAAAAATCATGCTATCGCCTTGGCGAACAACAATCGAACCACCCGCTTGGCGAGCCAAACGGCCGGTTTCGAAGCTCAGTTCTTTACCACCCAAGGTGGCTTTATAGAGAATTGCTTCAGGTTTCATATTTTCCTTTCACTGGTAGCCAGTGCAGGAACTGAAGTTCAACGGGCAGGCTTGCCCGGCAAAATTCAATACCCGACTGGCTTGATAAATTGTTGACTGATACCACAACAGGCCACGCTTTGACCCATTCCAAGAACGGTTTCGGTCAAGGCGTGCTCTGCAATAAGTATCATTTGTTAATAACTTTACTTCCTGCGAATCTTCAGCTCTTCGGTAATCGCCAGGAAAGCATCGTAATCCTTTTGGCGAAGATAAGCTAAAAGGCGGCGGCGTTGGCCAACCAGTTTCAGCAAACCACGACGAGAGCTCTCATCGTGTTTGTTAGCGCGCAGGTGATCGGTAAGGTTGGTGATGCGCTTTGTCAAAATAGCAATTTGCACCTGGGGTGAACCGGTGTCGCCGGGTTTTGTGGCGAACTTTTCAATAATTTCAGTTTTATCTTCTTTTGTAATCGACATGACGTCTGCTCCTAAATAGTATTTCTTTTATGCAGGTCTCCTGGGTCGAAGCCCGCGCCTTGCGCGAACCGCTCGCCCGACCAGTCACAACCCATTATTATACACTAAAAGCTCCTGCTACTGCAAGAGCTTTTTGGCGTAAAACATTCTTTCGATTTCTGGAGTAAAACCAATACTCAATGAACAGAATGACCTTACTTCTTCTTTTCGAACAGCTTTTTCAAACCAAAGCGTTCAATCAGCATCTGCCAGCCTTCTTTAATCCTCAATCCGCCCAGTTTGAGACTGCCCACAATCCCATAGGGCACAAAGAGCACAAAGACCACATACACAATACCGGTGACCAAAGGCGCGCTGTCCTTCATGATGCCCCGCAAACCGAGGTCTAATATCTTGATTACGAACGCGCCCACAATTGAACCGCTCAAAGTGGCAATGCCACCAATCAACACAATCAGCAAACCTGTTACGGTATAGCCAAGGTCAGCGATCGTCGGGCTGACAATCGGTTGATAGAGTGTATGCAAAACCCCGGCAATGGAGGCGGTAAAGGAAGCAATCAGCATCACCACCACTTTAAAAGCGGTTGTGTTATAGCCAAGCATCTTGGCGCGTGATTCGTTTTCTCTAATCGCGATGCTCACCCTACCCGTTGGCGAATCGATAAAGCGGCGATAAAAGATGTAAACCAGCACCAATATCAACAATGCCACAACGTAAAAACGCAAACGCTCAATCGAAGGGTCGATGAACGCCGGTTTAGGCACGCCTTGCAAGCCAACATCCGCACCAGTCAGCTTAATCATGTCGCTGGACATCACAATAATGTGGAACATGGATGCCAAGCCCAAAGTCACCATGGTAAAGGTTACCCCTTTCACTCTGGGCAACACAATGCTAAACAGCAAAGCCTGCACAATAGAAGTGCCCACAATGATCAATAGCACTTGCCACAAAGGTAATCCCAGCGTTTTTAGAGAGATACCTGTTGCATATGCCGCCACTGCAAAAAACATAGTGTGACCAAAGCTCATCAAGCCAGTGATGCCAAACAATAGGTCATAACTCAGTGCAAATATGGCAAGAATGAAGATTTCAATCCCAATGCCTTCAAGGTATTTCGAGAATCGTCCTTGATTGTTCCAGACTTCCAAGGGATTAGAGCCTTCAAAAAGCCCTATCACAAAGGGCAACAAGAGCATCACGGCAAAAAAGATTAAGATACCTTTATAGCGACTTAAGAATGATTGTTTCGTTTTCATAACTTAGTCCTGCCTTCCCAAGAGCCCATTTGGCAAAATCAAAAGCACGATAACCATCAAAAGCATGGTTGATGCTGGAATAATTGCCGGCGTCGGTTTGAAAATGATGTCCGTAAACGGTATTGGAATGCCAATTTGCCCATACTTGATCATAAACTGCTGAATCAAGCCCACCATCAACGACCCAAGCGCCGCGCCAGGATAACTGGTTAGACCGCCAATCGCCAAAGCAATAAGAGCATTGAGCAAAAGTTTTTCGCCCATCGCCACCGATAAACCGTTTGAGGGTGCCGAAAGCACGCCACCCAATGCTGCCAAACCCGCACCAAGCGCGAAAACAAAAGTGAACACCCGGCGCACATTAATGCCCAAGGCTTCAACCATGTTACTGTCTTGCACGCCCGCGCGGATAATCATACCGATGCGCGTTTTCTTTAGCAGCAACCATACTAAAATCAAAACGGTGATACCAATAATTGGCAAAACAATCTCGTCATATACCCTCACACGTCCGCCTAAAATCATAATGGTTGAACAGTTGTGGGTGAAGATGTCTTTTATAGACGTTGCCGGGCATGCCGCGCCAGCACCTCTAAAGAACTCAGGTTTGGGCAAAACAAACTCTGGCATTCCCCAAATTGCTTTCACCAGTTGCATACCAATGGTGCCCAGTCCTAAGGTGAGCATCAACTGATAAACCGGCCTGCTGTAAAGCGGCTGGATCATCGTTTTTTCCATCAAGGCACCCAGTCCAACCACACTCAAAACTGAAACCACAATCGCGATAATGAACAACCAATTAGTATTCATATCCATTAACCAATTCGATAAAGGTGTGTTGAATGCCATTATCAAGGTGCCAAGCAAAAGCAAAATGACAAAAACCTGCCATTTTTTCCAGTGCAAACTGTGTTGTCGGTTTTCTTTGTAGCGAATGAGCGCCAAACCAAAGGCTAAAAGTGCACTTATCGCCAAACCACCATACAAAGCAAGCATGGGTGGAATGCCCTTAGCCTGGGCAGGCGCAACCGGCAAGCGAATACCCTGATCCGCCATATAAGAAAAGGAAATGGGACTTTGGGCGTAATTATTCAGCTGCCACATGGCAATCGGATAGCGTGGCAGAATAAAAGCTGCCAATGCAACAGCTACAACCACCATCGACCAGCCTAGAATCTTCTTCTTTTGGGGGTCAAGCTTGATTTTATCTGCCAGGTAATCCCACAAAAAGTTTAGCGCGAAACCGGCCATGAGGAACAAAATGATGGGCGTAACATCCACAAAGGTATCTGGGCGCACAAAAACCGTCCAGCCCACATAAGCGCCAATCATATACAGCGTGCCTTGCGCCAGGTTGAGCACATCCAGCAAGCCAAAAATAAGCGAGAAGCCGGCAGCGACCAAAAAGGTAACCGAGCCAACTGAAAAACCGCGCAAGGTGGTAATCAGCAAATCGCGGGGAGGCATGCCTCTGCCCGCCAGCACCAAAAAGACGACAAAAGCTGCAATCAGAAGAATTCCGGTAAGGTTAAGTTTCTTTTTCATCAAATCCCTCCGCTTATGCCACACCAAGATAGCGATGAATTTTGGCTTGATCACCGATTAATTCTGCCATTTCGCCTCGGTCAACGCTCTTGCCTTCTTCGATGATGACATATTGATGGGCAAGCTTACTGGTGACCAAAAAGTTTTGATCAACCAAAATAACCGTGCTCTTTTTGGCAAGCTCAGCAATAACTTCAATCATCTGCTCAATCACCACCGGTGCCAAACCTTCGCTGGGTTCATCAATCAAAAGCAAGCGGTTATCAGGCACCAGGGCGCGTGCGATGGCAAGCATTTGTTGCTGTCCGCCAGAGAGTTCCGTGCCACGCAAGTTGATAAACTTCTTAAGGTCCGGGAAGAGCTCAAAAATCATCTCCCGTTTTTTATCAAAATCGCCCTTTTTCCGTTCGGCTATGCGCAAGTTTTCTTCTACCGAC
Organism: Anaerolineaceae bacterium UBA5404; assembly: GCA_002409625.1. Classification (GTDB taxonomy): domain Bacteria; phylum Chloroflexota; class Anaerolineae; order Anaerolineales; family Anaerolineaceae; genus Mesolinea. The sequence goes on from DHNY01000008.1 coordinate 73,884, forward strand.
AAATCCCTAAACACCGCGCGGTGTTCCGGCACAAAACCGATACCCCGCTGAGCCACTTCGTATGGCGTGAGCCCCTGTATGGGTCTGCCCTCAAAGATGATTTCACCCTCTTTGACGGTTACAAGGTTCAAAATGGATTTGAGTGTGGTCGTTTTTCCAGCACCATTGCGTCCCAACAAGGCGACGATTGACCCTCGCGGCACTTCAAAAGTGACCTCTTCAAGGATGTGATAATGGCTGATGTAGCTTTGAATTTCCTGTACCTTTAAGATGCTCTCATTAGGCGATGTCAAGTTCATAAAGCCCTCCCAGGTATGCTGTTTGCACTTCTTGGTTGTTAGCAATTTCTGCCGGCACACCTTCCGCCAAAACCTTGCCATGGTTCATCACGGTAATAAAGTCAGCATTTTCCATGACCACATTCATATTATGTTCAACCAATAAAACCGTTTTAGAGCCTTCAGCCTGAATTTCTCTGATAAGGTCAATCAGTTCAGGCACTTGCTCACTCGCCATGCCCGCGGTTGGTTCATCAAGCAACAAAAGTTCAGGATCCGGGGCTAAAATCATGCCCAGTTCCAGTTTGCGCTGATCACCATGAGCCAAAAACCGTCCCGGCACCATCGCTTTTTCCAGCAAACCAACTTGCTCCAACACCTCCCAGCTACGCGCGTCACAGCCTTCAATTTTGCTCGTGTCACGCCATATTTTAAAGTTGTCACCGCGCATTGATTGGGTTGCCAGGCGCACATTTTCAAAGGCGCTTAAGTTAGGAAAAATGTTGGTAATTTGAAAAGATCGCCCAAGCCCCATGTGTATCATGCGATGTACCGGCAATTTTGTTAGTTCTTGCCCTTTGTAAATCACCGTACCACTGGTTGGTTTTAGCACCCCACTAATCAAATTGAACAGCGTCGTCTTACCCGCACCATTGGGTCCGATGAGGGCATGCAAAGTGTTGCGTTCAATTTGAATGCTCACATCGTTGACGGCTGCCAAGCCACCAAAATACCGGCTTAGGTTTTGTGTCTCTAGAATGATATCTTTTTGGGTCATCGAGCCACCTTTCTGCTTAAATGAAATGTCGGAGCCCTTGGATTAAGGGCTCCATATTTTCAAAAAAATGATCTAGTTACCGGTCAATGAACCCCAGGGGAGCTCACCACAGCGGTCTTTCATCGCCTCGGGCAACAAGCAAGGAGGTTCTGGGCGAGTGGTATCAACGTAAGTGTAGAACAAAGCTGCAGGATCGGTGAGATTCTCGAGCTTCAAGATATACATATCCTGAATGGCAACGTGGTCTTCGGGACGAATATAGATTTTGCCCTTGGGTCCTTCAAATTCGATGCCTTCCATCGCAGCCAGCAAAGCTTCAGGATCCACCTTAGCCTCGGTTTTCTTCAGGGTCTCAATAACCATAATGGCGGCGTTCATGCCATCAGCGTCAAAGAGATCTGGCACAGATTCGTAGCGTTCTTTAATTTGATCAACCAGGTATTGGTTGATTGGGTTTTCAGGCACGCTGTAATGGTATACGATGCCAGCGGTGGTGCCAATGGCGTTGCTGTAGAAAACAGGCATCATCAGGTTATCGATAAATGTTGTACCCAGTTCTTTGGTCGCGGTAACGCCTTGATCGGCAGCAGCCTGAACCAAGGAAATAAACCCAGCACCAGCCCAGGAGAGAATGTAAGCTTCAGCTTCAGAAGCGGCAATTTGCTCCATGTAAGGAGTAAAGTCTGTGGTAGTTGCAGGTGCAAAGATGTCATCGGCAATAAATTCACCGCCAAGTTGGGTACAGGCGTCGCGGAAAGCAGCCGCAGAACCATGGCCAAAGGCATAGTCAGCAGCCAATTGGATGAACTTGTTGTATTGCTGGGTTAAGGCAACACATTCGTTCATGGCGTCCTGGTAGTTGTTGCGGCTCACGCGGAAAGTGTAGGGGTTGAAGCTAATGCCAGTGATGTCATTGGCAGCAGCAGGCGCCACAATCAAGGGCACTTTGGCGGCTTCGGCGAGACCTTGCAAAACAGCCACCGCGCCAGAAGAAACGGTACCAACCAGGAAGTCCACTTTTTGAACATCAATCAGCTCGTTAGCAACGGTTGTAGTCAGCTCAGGATTACTTGAGTCATCGCGCACGTAAACGATAATTTCGCAATCATCCAATTTGAAGGTGTTTTCAGCAGCTTCAGCAAAAACATATTTCTTGCCAACGCTACCAGCAGCACCCGTGGCATATTCCATACCGAGCATAAAGGAGCGAACCATCCAATCACCATAGCTTTGCAGTGGACCAGCAAGGTCAGAAATCAAACCGATCTTGATGGGTTCTTCACAAACCAAGCCAGTAGGTTCTTCGACCACAGGATCTTCTTTTGGGGGTTCGTCTACTACTGGATCTTCAACTTTTGGATCTTCTTTTGGGGGAACTTCAGTTTTGGGACCGCAGGCGGCCAAAACCATAGCTGCCACAAGCAGCAAGGAAACAACAAACAGTAACGACTTTTTCATTTTTTCTCCATTTAGTTTCTAATCGTTTCTTTAATTGCTCCGGTTAATCAACCGGTTAATTAACTTTAGATTTTTGGCTATGCTTTAGCACAAAGCCAATCAGAGCGGTATTGAGCGGCTCGGGTTTATCGATACACACCGCATGGCCACCGCCTGGTATCACAAGGTACTCCGCATGGGGAATGCTTTTTAGCATTTTCTCAGCATGTGATCTTCCCTTTATAGGGTCTTCTTCACCCACAATGAACAATGTGGGGCATTTTATCTCGTGCAAGCGATCGCTAACATCAAAAGCTTCAAAAGCCTTCATCAAACGCACAAAGGAGTCAAAATTAATGAAAGCATAGTTCTTTGACATTTGATCCAGCAGAGCTTGGTTCTTCTCAATCCATTCCTCTGAGAAATTAAGAAAAACAGAGCTTGCAAACAGCATCTCAGGGTCTTTGCGTTCCGCGGCAAGCAACCAGGGTCGCGCTTGAGACTTAAGCAATGGTGTTACATGCGAAACGCCATCCATCACGATTAAGGACTGGGTCATCTCCGGATAATTCAACGCAAAGGTTAAGCTAACCTCAGAGCCATAAGAGATACCGGCGATATGCGCTTTGGGGATGTTCAAAGCTTTAAGCAAAGCCGCCAGGTCATCGGCATGTAGCGCCATGCTATAGTCCCCTTCGGGATGATCTGACTGCCACATACCCCGGCAGTCATAAAGCAAAACGCGCATGTGAGCTGCCAAAGCATTCAGCTGAAAGCCCCAGCTGGCAGTGCTCATCATAATGCCATTGCTCAAAACAATCACATCGCCATCTTCCGGTCCGTGAAGTTCATAATAGAGTGAGACGCCATTAGCTTCGATTTTTGGCATGCTACGCTTCCTGTCTAACCCCGCGTATAATGCGTGGTGTGGGTTGGTTTTTCCAGGCTTTCTGGTCTGGCTTGATCTTCAGTAACCATTGCCATAATCAGCTGATCGCCTTCGATGGCAAAAAGTCCAATCATTTTGCCAACAAAACCGAAGGTATGGTAAGTTTGGTCCATATCCAATTTATTGCCATCCACGGTGTAAGTCCCGTGCGATTCGATACCCATGGCTTGATATTCTGCTTCAAAACTACCGTCTTCTTTAAAGTCAAACCACAGACCAGGATATTCCTGACCTTCATTTTGGATCCATTTTCCAATGAGTTGTTCTTTCATAGCTACCTCAAAAAAATCTTTTGTCCGGAACGATGCCCAAACGATGTGAATCTTCGCGAATCGAATCCCGGAAAGCTGGATGGGCAATTTTAATCAATGCTTCCATGCGGTCTTTCACAGAAAGTCCGCGCAATTCCGCGCTGCCATATTCGGTTACGATGGTATCCACATCCTGGCTTGGCACGGTAACACCCGAACCTGGCGCTAAAGTGGGCACGATGGTTGAGATCGTGCCGTTCTTTGCGGTTGAGCGCAGGGCAATGATGCCCCTGCCACCGCGCGACATGCTCGCACCACGATGGGTGTCCAGCTGACCGCCCGTGCCGCTAAAATGCCGTGTACCGATGCTTTGGGAACAAACCTGCCCCATCACATCCACTTGGATGGCACTGTTGATGCTGATCATCTTATCGTTCTTGGCGATGATGTAAGGATTGTTGACATAAGAGCCACGCAAAATACGCACATCTTTTGATTCACGCATGAAATCATACAATTTCTGGCTTCCCAATGCAAAAATGGCTATATACTGTCCCGGATGAAGGGTTTTTCGGCTGTTGTCTATGGCGCCAGACTCGATCAGTGGCAAGTAACCGTCCACTAATAGCTCTGTATGCACACCCAAATGGCGTCTGTCGCTAATCTGTTCAGCAATCGCCGTGGGGACACCACCAATACCCAATTGAATGGTGCAACCGTCATCAATATACTCAGCAATGTGATGCCCAATGCGCCTTTCAAGTTCGCTGGGTTCAATTTGGGGCAACTCAACCAGGCTATGAGGGTTTTCTACAAAAAAGTCAACTTTATCCACCGGGATAACAGTGTCGCCCTCAGTCCAAGGCAATTCCGGGTTCACTTCCATGAGGACTAAATCAGCAATGTCCACCATTTCGCGTTCTACCACAACACCCAAAGAGAGCGACACAAAGCCTTCTGCGTTTGGCGGTGTGCAAGTGCCCATTACCATATCCAATCGCCCACCATGACCCTTGAGTTTGTCAATTGCCGCGCCATGCAGGTTGTTTGGCGTGTAAGAAACTCGACCTTCCAAATGAACTTGGCGATCCGGCGCACCATAAAACCAATTTTCATTGAAGAAGTGCCCGTCCATTTCCGGCTTAACAAAAATGTCATAAGCGCGCATGGGCAAGCAGGTCCAGAGGGTTACGTTTTCGAGGCGGTCCTTTTGATTGGCGAGTTCTTTTAGCAGTCCAACCGGTTCCGAGGCAGCGATACCTATTTGAATGGTCATTCCCGATTGTACTTTTGCCACCGCTTCTTCAAGCGAGATCAGTTTATCTTTGTAGGTTTGCTGCCAAGTCATTTTTTCACCTTAAGGAATAATAAAAGCGGTTGCGGCCTGGTTGTATCCCACGCCCGATCCGCAAAAGACCACGCGCATACCGGATTTGATTTTCCCAAGCTTTACAGCGTCATCATAAGCAATGGGTAAACATGCCGAGCCCATATAGCCCCATTTATCCATGATGTAATGCGCTTTTTCAACTGGCAGCCCCAAATCATTCATCACCAAGGCGATGCTGTTGACATTAACCTGGGTAAAGATAATGTGGTCAATATCCTGAATATCAAAGCCTCCGTTCGCAGCACATTCGCGAACGCGAGCTGGCCAACCTTCATGGTTCACCGTTGGCGGGAATGGCGTAACCAACCTCACTTTTGTGCGGCCGGCTTCCACGCTTTCAACCGTGGCTGGTTCGTAGGTTCCGCCGGAATAAATACCCCAATGCTTGTGGTAAGAACCATCCGCCTTAATAGACGTAGAGATGTAACCGGGTTTATCAGAAACGCCCAAAACAACCGCGCCTGCGCCATCTCCATAGAAGAAAGCGCTCACGTCGCGTTTGTAATCAGCCAGCTTGTGCATCATGTATGCGCCGATAACCAGCACGTATTTCAAATTAGGATTGACCGCGATCATACCCGCGCCTTGCGCCAACGCCGTTGGGAAAGAGGCGCACGCACAACCAACGTCCCAAGTGCCCGCGTTTACCGCGCCAATTTTATGCTGCACCACAACCGATGTCGCTGGCGTGATGTAATCAGGGCTGTCTGTGCCCAAAATGACCAGGTCAATATCTTCGGGTTTAATGCCAGCATCTGCTATGGCGGCTTTGGCAGCTTCTGCAGCCAAATCAGAAGTCGCCCAGTCGTCTGGTGCGTAAAAGCGGGTTTTAATGCCGCTACTTGCTTCAAATTTACCAACAACTTCAGCCAGCTTGGGTGAAAGTTCACCCATCCACTCAGCAAAAGTCGCGTTGCTAATTTCAATTACAGGAATGTAACTACCCGATCCAATGATGGTTGCGTATCTTGTCATTTCTACTCACTTTCCTTTGTGTTTACTCAATTATGTGCCTAAAACGATGCCACCATCAACGCTGATAACCGCACCGTGAATGTAAGAGGCTTCGTCACTGGAGAGCCAGCAATAAACGTTTGCAATTTCTTCGGGTTTACCAAGGCGTTTGAGTGGCGCGTTTGCAGCCATGCCAGCCAATACATGCTCAGGCATTTTGAGAACCATTTCGGTCAAAATAAAGCCAGGAGCAACTGCATTTACACGGATTTGGTACTTACCCAGCTCACGTGCCCAGGTTTTGGTCATGCCAATCACGCCGAACTTGGTGGCAGCATAGTTGGTTTGCCCAAAGTTGCCATAAAGCCCGACCACAGAAGAAGCGCTCACGATCGATCCACCACCTTGCTTAATCATATAAGGTGTAACCGCTTGGGTGCAGTTGAAAACGCCTTTTAGATTGACCGCAACAACGGCGTCAAAGGCTTCTTCGCTCATTTCACCAACCATTTCGCCTTCTTTGAATTTTACAAATTGGCCATCCTTGGTGATGCCTGCATTATTGATGAGAACATCAACACGCCCAAATTCCGCAACCACCGCGTCCACAAAAGTTTGCACTTCCTTGCGGTTGGTAACGTTTACCTGGTAATAACGCGCGTTTTCGCCGAGTTCCGCCACAAGGGCTTCTCCAGCTTCTTGATTGAGATCACAAATAATGACTTTTGCGCCTTCAGCGTAAAATTTTTCTGCGGTCGCTTTGCCAATGCCAGCCGCACCGCCAGTTATGATACATACTTTGTCTTCTAAACGCATGAAATTCTCCATTTTTCTTGAATTTGCCAATCAAAACAGATCAGCTTTGGAAACTATGAATAGTTTACATAGCCGGGGTTACAAAACGGTTACAAAATGTGTGGTTTTTGTAAGGAATTTTACAAATCTGAAATAAAAGTGTCCAAAAGCTCAGAATGGTAGCCTTCACCCAGATGGGCGCGCAGCACTTCGTTTGCGTCACGGTAAACCTTGCGCATCATACCCGCGTTGCCCAAAGCTTGATAAGCCTTCATTTGCATCAGGTAGGCAGCATCAAACAAGGGATCTTTTTGAATGATTTGATTGGCCAAAGAAATGGTTTTATGAAAATCACCACTGGCAAAAGCCGCATCCAGAACTTTTACAGCACAGTCAAGAAACAAGCGGTGGAAGTACTGCACATCAATCATCAAGCTTTCTTGCGTCGCTTCACCTGTCAAAAGCTTTCCTTTATAGATAGCCAAAGCCAGTTCTAAATCTTCAATTTGCTCACTCTTTGCCAGGTCAAGAAAAGTAAGATGATCAAAGCTTATTTCAGCAAGTGGATTGAGCGCGTAAAGGTCACCATCACGCAACACAAAAAAGGCTGGCTCACCACTGGGACGATCCGGTTCCAAAGCATTGTTTAAAGCGCTGATTACCACTTTTAGCGCGTTGCTGGCAGCTCCGGCATCCGAATCTTGCCATAGCTGTGTCAAAAGCTGTTGCTTGGTAACAGGTTTAGGATACGCCACAGCCAGAATCTGCAACAAGTGGCGTGCTTTTTCGCGCTTCCACACCTCGTTTCCCAGCTTTTTGCCATTGCAGTAAGCCTCAAACGGACCCAGCAAAGAGAGTCGTAAACTGTAACCAGGATGGTAACTCAGCTTTTCCATTCCCATGCTGACCAAGAGATCTTCAACAAATTTGGCTTCAATCTTTGCCTCTTTTGCCTCCAACAGCAAAGGCACAAAACAAGACACGTCGTTTGGTCCTAGAAAACTGGTTTTGCTTAGTAGAAAGTCATAACCTTTTTGCTTGATCAGCGGCAAAGCTTGTTCTAAAAACAATCCTGCAGAGTTTTTATAGCCTTGCAAATGTGCCAAATAAGCCTGCCACAGCCAACACGCTGAGAGCGCAAAATCATCGCCCACCTGACTCGCCATTGTTTCTGCCAATGCCAGTTCATTGGATGCTGCCTCAAACTCACCGGCTTGGGCAAGGCTCGCGCCAAGAGAAATGCGCACCAACATGCCAATCCAAATATCCCCCGACTGTGTTGACAGCGCAGAAGCCGCCTGAGCGATGCGCAAAGCTTCTCCGAGTTCACCCACGTAGCCGTGCAATCTGCAAAGCCCCCAAAGTGGCTCAACATTGATGCGGGCAATGTCCATATCCCGCATGGCTTCTTCGTACAGCGCTTTGACGTCCTGTGTGTGATAAGGCAAAAAGAGTCCAATTGGGTCAAGCTGTTGGGCATGTGCCAGGCGCATGTTGCCAATGCGTTTTCCCAGGGACGCATGGCTCTTTTCCGCAGCTGCCAAACCCTTAAGTGCGAATGTTTTTGCCATTTCCTGATTGCCCATCAGCACATGGAACAATGATATTAGAAAAGAAGTGTCCCGATGAAAACGTTGCGGTTTTGGCAAGTTTACCGGCGCACTGTTTTGCTCCAATCGGGAAAGCAAGTCCAAGCCTTCTTGCAGGCGTCCGGTTCTGAGCAAAAGCCGAGCTTCGATAAAATCCTGCTCTTCCTGATAATCTATTCGCAGAGCGCGGGCTTTGCTCAAGCTTTCAGCCGCCTTTTGTGGTTCACCTTGGTTGAGTTGATTTTCTGCCATTTGGGTTAGGAGACCGGCAACTTCATAGGGGCTTTCAGTTGCATCCATCAATTGCAAGGCACGCGACAAAAGCTGGCTGGCGTTACTGGGTCGCAAGGTGTCCAAATAAACCTGGGCTTGTCCGCGAAGCGCCAAAGCCATACCGTAACTGTTCTCTTGTTTTTGATAAATGCGTTGCGCTGCCCGATAGGATTCCAAACCCAGTTCAAAATGCGCTTCGTTGCGCTGAACTTCGCCAAGCAAATAATTACCGTAAGCGTACTGGCGAACAATATCCTCTGGCAATTGCCCCAAAAAATAGCCAACGCTTTGATGCAAACCTCGCTGCAATAGTTTGCTGCCCACATCATCCAACAATTGGGTCACCCTTGGATAATCTTCCGCTAATAGCAAGTGTGAAATCGCCTCTTGCCAGTCTTCGTGGGCGATGAAATAACTGGCAATTTTGCGATGTAGTTCTTTGGCTAAGCCAGGTTTCTTTCGCAATTGTTCACGTAAAAAGTTTTTAAAAACATGGTGAAAACGATACACGCCAGGTTGTAATTGCTCCAAAAACAAACCCTCGCCAAATAAATCCAATAGCTCATCTTGTGTATCGCTCCGATCAAGCAAAAAATCGCAAGTGTCGCTGTCTAAAAACTGCAAAATCGAGCAATGCACCAAAAAAGTTTGCCGTTTGGGATCTTGTTTTTCAAGCACTTCTTCGGCAATATAGTCAAAAAGATAGCTGGCTGAGATGGTCTTTTCACCTTCAAGCACATTTGCCAGCTGCCCTTCAGGATAGGATCGCAAATTGTGCCACACAGCTTGTAAGGCAACTGCCCACCCTTCGGTGCGGTCGTAAAGCTTTTGCACCTCATCTGGTTCTAATGCCATTTGATATGTGTCATGAAAAAGCTCATCAACCTCAGGCAAGGAAAAACTCAAATCTTCCCGGCCAATGTCTAAGACGTTGCCTTGAGCCTGCCAACGGCTCATTGATGGAAAGCTTAAAGGAATGCGACTTGCAATGAGAACATGCAACTGAACCGGTAAATGGTTGATAAACCAGTCCATCATTTTCATGATTTCATCAGATTCCTCAACACTTTGAAAATCGTCCAGGATTAAAAGCGCTTTGGACATTAAAGTTTGGCTTAAATCATTGACCAAAGCGATGAGGGTTTCTTCACCTGCCGCATCAGAATCGAGCAAAAGGCGCAAAGCGGTTTGGCCATATTTGATTTCGCCCCGGTTAAAGGCGGTAAAGAAATTGGCCAAAAACAACTTGGGGTCCCGTTCCGCGGGTGAAATGGAATACCAAAAGACCGGCATGTCCAGTTTTCTGATAAAGCTGAGAATAGAAGTGGTTTTCCCATAGCCAGTGCCGGCACACACAATGCTTAATGAATAATCCAGGGTTTGTTTAAGCTTTTGGTCCAAACGCGCGCGCGCCAAAACATTGCCCCGCTGTGCCGGAGGGGTAAGCTGGCTTAGGACAACCCGCGTTAAAGAACTCATGGGCTAATTTTATCATTAGACCATGGTTAATTGATTGCTCTACAAACTTTGAAGCTTTGCAAAAAGCTTATCCGTTTGGTTTGGTTGGCTCTATTCGCGTGAAATGTTCACAAAAATCAAGGGTCGTCGACGGGTTTCATCAAAGAGCATCGACTTTGCCACAGATTGAAGTTCCTTTTGCAAATTGCTGCTTGGGAATTGAGCCAGCTTCCCGGCACGCTTTTTGAGGCTCTCGAAAAGATCCACCGATTCGTCCTGCCCCATAAAACCGCGGCTAATGATTTCTGTGTCTTTGTAAACGCCGGTTTTCTTATCCAATACCAGGTTAATCAAAACCACGCCGTCCTGGCTGAGCAGTTCGCGCTCTCGCATAATGTCGCGATCGATATCGCCAACGCCGGTCCCATCCACAAACACATAGCCACCCGGAATGCGTTCGCCAAGTTTTAGTTTGCCATTTTTGAACTCAATCACCCTGCCATTTTCAACCAAAGCAATTTGATCCTCTTCCATGCCCACACTCAAAGCCAGTTTTTTGTGTTGTTTAAGCATGCGGGTTTCCCCATGAATGGGAATAAGATATTTGGGCTTTACTAAATGAAGCAAAAGTTTTATTTCTTCCTGGCTGGCATGTCCAGAAACGTGCACCGGCGCGATGGCTTCATAAATCACATCCGCGCCTCGTTCCATCAACCTGTTTACCGCTCGGTATACAAGCTCTTCGTTACCCGGAATGGGATGAGACGAGAGCACAACCGTATCGCCTTCTTTAATGTCGAAACGCCGATTGGTCCCATTTGCCAAACGTCCTAAAATGGAAGTTGGTTCACCCTGTGAGCCGGTTACCAGCAGCACAACTTTCTCATCCTTCATATTCAAGGCGTTTTCAAGCGGGATGACCTGCTCATCATCATAATGAATGTATTTAAGCTCTTTGGCAATGCGCGCATTTTCGGTCATGCTCAAACCAACAAAAGCGACCTTGCGACCGTACTTTTCAGCAGTATCAATCACTTGTTGCATGCGGGAAATCAAAGAGGCAAAAGTTGCCACAATGATACGCCCTTTAGCCTCGTGGAAAACCTTGTCAAAAGCGGCGTCAATCACCCTTTCGCTTGGGGTCCAGCCCGGTCGTTCTGCGTTGGTCGAATCGGCAAGCAACGCCAGAGTTCCCCGGCGGGCGAATTCCGCCAGTTTAGCGTAATCCGTTGGGAAATTGTCAACGGGTGTATGGTCAAATTTATAGTCGCCAGTATGCACCACCAAGCCAGCAGGCGTTTCAATGCCTAAGCCAACTGCATCGGGCACTGAGTGGGAAACATGGAAAAAATCGACCTTAAAATGGCCAATTTGCACCGTTTCTCCAGCATGCACGGTAATCAGTTTTGCTTCGTGCTTAAAATTGCGGGTCAACTTGCTTTGGATCAAGCCCAGGGTCAGCGGGGTTGAATAAATGGGCGCTTTAACATCTTGCAACAAATGCCCAATCGCGCCAACATGGTCTTCATGTCCATGTGTCACCACAATGCCAACAACTTTGTGCGCGTTTTGGCGCACATAATTAAAATCCGGGATGATGTAATCAATACCAATCATATCGTTGTCCGGGAACATCATGCCCGCGTCTACGATTAGCATTTGGTTTTTATATTCATAAACCGTCATGTTTTTTCCCACTTCGCCTAATCCGCCCAGTGGGATGATTCTTAATACTTTATCTCTCATTTTCTTTCTTTCCATTAGCCCGCTTATTCAGGTTTTTTTTCGGGCTAAAACCAATCTGTAATAATGACTATTTATCAAACGACCCCCATTATACCAACTAGAAAAAGGCTTTGTTGGTCTAAGCTTCCATGTTAACAACACGCTTATTTCTTGCATATTATTTTCTAACAGCAATTTTCTATGATAGCTATGAAAGAAAACCACTTTTTGGAGGAATAAATGGCATACAGAATTACACGTTACCCTTACTGGAGACGAGGCAGCAACCTCGAGCAAGTTATGAACCGCATGTTGGATATGGAAAGCGAACCGCTTCCCTCTGGTTTCCCACTGGATGTTCTCGAAAGCGACACTGAGTACACCATCAAAGCCAGCATCGCCGGTTTTGACCCCGAAAAAATTGAAATCACTTATGATGACAATACCTTAAGCATCAGCGGTGAGATCGCGGAAGAAAACATGAACGGCGAAGAGGGCAAGTATCACATTCGCGAGCGACGCTTTGGTAGCTTCTACCGCTCCATCAGCATGCCCGGCGTCATTGAACCTGAGCAAATTTCTGCTGAGACCGATAATGGCATCCTGACAGTGCACTTACCCAAGAAACCAGAAACGCAACCCAGAAAAATCGAAGTTAAAGCCAGAAAAGTTATCGATCAAAAGTAAAACACTTCTCAATCGCGTCGCGGGATGAAAAGCAATAAGACTTCCATCGCGATGATGCGTATCACAACCTTCTCAAGACCGCCTTCTCATGGCGGTCTTGTTTTTTAGTTTTAAACAATCTTGGTCGGACGTTAAACCTGATGCTTGAGTATTTAACTGGTAGACCTTAGAAGGACTGATTCTCAAAGATTTTATGCGGTTTCAGCTACTACAAACAAATAATATCTCAAGTCACTTAACTGACTTATTTGTCTTTTTAAGCTTCGCTTTACCACCAAGCATGCGCGATTAAGCGTATAATGCAGGTATGGCAAACGCTCATTTAAGCACGCCCACCGAATACCTCATTGTCGGGCGTTTACAACGCGAAACGATCATCCCCATCCATGGGAATCCTCGAATAAACCAACTGGGAGGCAACTTGCCCTACACCGCCAGCGGATTAGCCCTTTGGGGTGGCAAAGCTGGTTTGGTCAGCCGCGTAAACCCGGATTATCCTTTGGAATGGCTCAAACCGCTCGAAATAATGGGCTTTGACACCGATGGGATTATCAAAACCGAAGAGCCATTCGACGCGCGTTTCTTTGTGGCGTATTCACCGCCTCAAAACGCCAGCTATGAAAACCCACTAAGCCATTTCGCAGAACGCCAAATCCCTTTTCCGGACGAGCTTTTCAATTACGAACCGGATCTTAGGGGCTATTGCAGTAAAACAGACTATTTGCCTTACACTTTTCGGGTTACCGATATGCCCAGACCCTATCTCGAAGCCAACGCGGCGCATATTTGCCCCATTGATTTTGTTTCCCACAAAATTTTGCCTTCGGTCATTCGAGGGGGTTTAATCCAAACCCTTTCCATGCGCGCGACGGATTGCTATATGGACCCCGCGTTTTGGGAAGACATTCGCAACCTTATTTCAGAGCTCAGTATGTTTATGCTCAGCGAAACGCAGGCTCTCAAGCTCTTTCAGGGTCGCAGTGTGGATTTATGGGAAATTGCCAAATTTTTGGCAGGTTATGGGCCAGAATACGTCATCATTAACACCAAAGATGGCGCCACCCAGGTTTTTGACCGGGTTGAAAACAAACGCTTCATCGTACCCGCCTGGCCAAGCACCATTGCCGATCCCACAGGTGCACTCAACGCATTTGATGGCGGGTTCCTATTCAATTATCGAAAAGTTTATGATATTGTGCATGCCACTGTTTGTGGCAACATCAGCGCCTCATTCGCGGTAGAAGGCAGCGGACCGGAATACATCCTTGATACCATGCCCGCACTCAAAGAAGCCCGACTTTACGCCCTTTCACAGCAAGTTATTCATCTTTAATATAGTTAAAAAAGCATTAAGGCAGAACAGGTATGAGCTTAATCTCGTAAAGCTTGTCCCAATGCTTGCCGGTAACGAACAAACGTCCACCTTCTTTATCCCAGGCAATGCCATTCAAAACTTCACCATGATTGGACTTATTTCCTTCTGGCATTAAACCGCTCAAATCGATTTGGCTAAGCACTTCACCGCTCTCCGGATCAATACGAAAAATGAGATCGGTCAGATAAACATTCGCCAGGATTTCACCGTTAACAAATTCCAACTCATTCAAATTCTGCATTGGATGCCCATCCAGCGTTACGTGCAGCTCTTTCACAACCAGCCCTGTTTTGGGGTCCAGCCAATACAAGGTGTTTGAACCATCAGACATAATCAAAGACTGTCCATCCGTGGTCAAGCCCCAGCCTTCTGTGCTGTAATTAAAGCTCCCTAGCTCTTTAAGCTTTGAAGGGTCATAAAAGAAAGCGGTTCCTTCTTGCCAGGTGAGCATGGTTAGCACATCATCCAACAAAACCAAACCTTCAGCAAAGTATTGCTCTGGAATATCAATCTCACGAATGCTTTTGCCACTCTCAAGTTTGACTACGCGCAAACGGGATTGCCCATAAAGGCCACAGCTCTCGTAAAGCGTGCCAGCTTCATAAACCAAACCCTGGGTGTAACAGTCTGCATCGTGAGGATAAGTCTTTACAATTTCGTAGCCTACCTGTTTGCCAAGTTCAGACAAAATCTGCGGTTCTTCGACGCGTTTCTCTTCTCGGTTGCCAATTAACCGCGGCAAGCCAAAAGCCAAAAAGGCGACAATCAACAAGGCTAAAATAGCCAAAAAAGTATTGCGTTTCGTGTTGGACATGCCACAATTTTACCACCAGCAAGCTAAGGTCTGTTTACGCTTTAGCGCGGAAAACAAGCCAGGCATGATAAAATGAAGCCCTACTTAATATAGGAGATACCATGACAAGCATACTCGACCGTTTCATTCGTTATGTCAAAATTGACACCCAATCCCAACACGATTCTGAAAGCTACCCCAGTACCGCAAAACAGCTTGACCTTGCCAAACTCCTCGAAAAAGAACTGAGAGAACTTGGCTTAAGCGATGTCGAGCTTGACCAATATGGTTATGTTACTGCCACTTTAGCATCAAATATAGAAAAAGACTGCCCCACTGTTGGATTTATTGCCCACATGGATACCAGCCCGGATGCTTCCGGCGAAAATGTTAAGCCGCGCATCATTGAAAACTACGATGGCAAAGACATTCTGCTCAATGAAGAGGAAAATCTCATACTTTCACCGCAGGTTTTCCCCAATTTGCTCAAGTATAAAGGCGAAAGTATTGTGGTGACCGATGGCACAACGCTATTAGGCGCGGATGACAAAGCCGGTATTGCCGCCATTATGGACGCCATGCGATATCTTTTAGAGCATCCCGAAGTCAAACACGGCAAAATCAAAGTTGGCTTCACGCCTGATGAAGAAGTTGGCGCTGGTGTGGAATACTTCGACGTGCCCAAATATGGCGCCGACTTTGCCTACACCATCGATGGTGGCGAAACCGGTGAGTTAGAGTACGAAAGTTTCAATGCAGCCGGCGCACGCCTGATCATTAAAGGTGTCAGCGTCCATCCCGGCACAGCCAAAGGCGTCATGCGCAATGCTTTGCTGGTGGCTATGGAATTCCAGTCGCTTCTACCCGTTTTTGACCGTCCCGAACACACCGAAAAGCGCGAGGGCTTCATCCACCTTACCCAAATGTCTGGCTTGGTGGAGGAAGCGCAACTGAATTACATCATCCGCGATCATGACCGCCAGCTTTTTGAAGCCAAAAAGCAAATTGTGCGCGATGCAGCTGACTACCTTCAAACCAAGTATGGCGAGGATGTGGTGGAACTTGAAATCAAAGACCAGTATTACAACATGGGTGATGTGCTCAAGGAACACCCAGAGGTGGTTGAGCTTGCCCGCGCGGCTTACCGGGATTTGGGCATAGAGCCACGCGAGATCCCCATTCGCGGCGGCACGGATGGAAGTCGATTGAGCTTTATGGGTTTGCCCACGCCAAACATCTTTTGTGGCGGACATAATGGCCACGGACCCTTCGAATTTCTCTCGGTAAGTGGTTTGGAAAAATCACGGGATGTGATTGTAAAAATCGCGGAACTGGTTGCCTTAGAAAACTAATCTTTATTACAAGATTAAAAGTTAAACTCACGCCGCATGGTTGGCGTGAGTTTTTTTATCTACGATTAGCAATAAAGCTCTAATCAAACCTTGTTCAACCTTATTTAACACCGTACATCAAACACCGACAATGTTCAGCATGTTGTCTTTGTCCGCTTCCTGAGGCGTCCCGCCGAAGGAATAAATGCTTACAGTGTCGGCGAGACGCCTCCACAAGCTGTTTTTGCCTTCATAAGCCTTTTTTGCCTTCATAGGCATAAAACTTTTTCCAACATCATTTCCGCTAAGCGAGCCCTTCGGTGAGACACCGAGGGCATCTTACGCTCTTAATCACGCTGTTGCCTCACCTTACATGCCCTATTTGATGTCGCCGGTGTCCCACCGTGCGACCATAAACCTTTTCCCAACATCATTTCCACTCAGGGAGTCCGCTTCCTGAGGCGTCCCGCCGAAGGTAAAGACGGCATTTTTGCAATAGGCCAAACATTTGATGTCTCCGATGTCCTCACCTTACATGCCCTATTTGATGTCGCCGGTGTCCCACCGTGCGACCATAAACCTTTTTCCAACATCATTTCCACTCAGGGAGTCCGCTTCCTGAGGCGTCTCGCCGAAGGTTTAGATGCTTACAGTGTCGGCCAGACGCCTCCACAAGCTGGTTTTGTCTTCACAAACCGTTTTCGCCTTCACAAGCATAAAACCTTTTCCAACATCATATCCACTAAGCGAGCCCTTCGGTGAGACACCGAGGGCATCTTACTCTCTTAATCACGCCATTGTCCCATCACATTGAACGGTTCTGACATGCGTCATCTAACCATGCCACCTATCTCCCAACCCAACCGCCAGTGCAAAAGGCCATTCCAGAACGAAAAAGTCTTGCAATCTAAAAATCCCGCAAAAACCCTCTTAAAGTACTTGACATGACGTACTATGTCTGATAAAGTAGTTACAACGTCAGACGTAGTACTACTTTGAAAGGAATTGTTATGATCAGCAGCGATGTCATCAGAGGCTATACGGATACCATAATCCTCTATCTCCTCCTGGACAAGCCAAATTACGGATACGAAGTATCAAAAATGATTTCAGATCGCTCAGATGGTAAATACACTATGAAAGAAACTACCCTCTACTCCGCCTTCAACCGCCTTGAGAAAAACGGCTACTTGCGTTCCTTTGCCGGCACCGAAACCGGCGGTAAAACCCGTACTTACTATGAGCTCACACCACTTGGCCGTGAGCATTACGAAACAAAAAAAGCTGAATGGCTTCTCACCAAAGAAGTCGTTGAAAAATTCATTCAATAAGAGGAAAAGACCATGGAAACTATCTTAAGTTACTTAGACAACATGTTTGCCCATATGCCCAAGACAGCCGAAGTCAATCGCGCTAAAAAAGAACTCAGCCAGATGATGGAAGACAAGTACAACCAATTGCGCTCTGAAGGTAAAACCGAAAACGAAGCCGTTGGCCAGGTCATCAGCGAATTTGGTAACCTCAATGAGCTCGCCGAAGTCCTCGGCATTAGCAGTCAGGTCCAAGAGGCAACTGATGACCAGCACTACATCCTCGTCAGCCAAAACGAAGCAGAGCAATACATCGAAAGCCAAAAGAAAAGCGCGAAACTTATCTCCATTGGTCTAGCCGTCTTATTCTCTGGTCTAATGATCCTGATGCTTTTCCTTGCCCTGGACAATTCCTCATTTTTAAGTGAGGCAACCCGGAGCAAACTTCCTGAAGACTTTCTTGGCGGGATTGGTGTAGGCATCTTACTGTTTTCGATCGCCATCGCGGTTTACTTTTTCATCCAAGGCGGCATTAACCATGACAGATCAGACCTTTTTGAAAGAGAATATGTCAAGTTAGACAGCTCAACAAAAGCCATGCTGCAGTTCGAAAAACAAGCCCACTTACCTAAGCTGCGCAATAATATTGCGATAGGTGTTGCCTTGATTCTGCTGGGTGTGGCAAGCATTGTGATTTTTAGCGCCCTCTTTAACGGAGCAGACTTCTACATATTCCTGGGCGTGATGGTTCTGTTTTTGATGATTGCCATCGCCATTCCCCTGTTTGTCAGTGCTGGCATGGTGGATTCAGCCTATGAAAAATTACTCAACATTGGTGACTACACGCTTGAAAAAAAGCAAGCCCAGGCTCGCACTGCCAAAATCAGTGGTCCTTACTGGGGGCTCGTCACCGCCGGTTACCTGGCATGGAGCTTTATCACCAATGATTGGCAAACTACTTGGATTGTCTGGCCTATCGCCGCTGTTGCCTTTGGTGCTATCGCCAGCATCATTAATGCAATGGCTACCCGTAAAGAACGTTAAATTCTTCATAAAAACATCAAGCCCCAGTACTTTCTGGGGCTTTTTGTTTTAGAAATCTATGGCCAAAACACTTGGATATAATAGGATAAACTTAAAAATGCAATTTTCAAACGAGCTTTATTTGATCTATGCAGAAAATAGAGGTTCAGCCATGAAAAACCGATTAGCTCTTTTCCTTTCCCTCATTCTTTTCCTTTCAGTCATCTTTATTACACCGGTCAAGGCTAATGCGGCTATGCCACCCATCCTCACCGTAGTTGTTGTCAATCCACCGGATGATCTAAGCCTCTCGATAGCCTTAACACAAGCTGAGCAAACCGAAACAAAGCTTTTAGAAAGGCAAGACATTGCCTGGGAAGCCAAGTTCAAGTATTTTGATCACCATTTCTGGAGCAATAGTGAGCTCTATAACAACGCAAAATTAATCGTTGCATCCAAAGACTACAACTTTGAAGTCGATTTAGGGCTAGAAAATGGCAAAATGGTTTGCAGGCTCTGCACACTGGATCTCAATTCACAAACCCTCAGCAAAGGATTCCCAGCCTGGCGCGCGCCCGTAACCATTGCCTTGCGGGTCATCCTCACATTGCTCATCGAAGGTATTGTGTTTTATCTCTTTGGCTACCGCGAAAAACGAAGCTGGATCATCTTTTTGATCGTCAACCTCATCACCCAAGGTGTTTTACACATATTGCTCAGCGGGTCAGACATGGCAGGATATGCCATTCTTATCTTTTGGTTTGCTGAAATCGTCGTATTAATCATTGAGATGATCGCCTTTATTACCCTCTTGCGCGAACACAAAAAATGGCGTGCCGCAATTTATGTCTTTGTTGCCAACCTGCTAAGCCTGGCTTTAGGAAGTGTCTTGCTCTACTATCTGCCAGTCTAAAAAGAATTTGGGCAAACCGTGTCACGCGAAAAGCAGTAGTGTAACATTGTTTCTGTATCCCTAAGCGAGCATGAAGCCTACTGGAAAGACTTCTTATTGAGTCTGAAAGACCGAGGTCTCCAGGGTGCCCAGCTTATCATTAGCGATGATCACCTTGGATTAGGTGCTACCAGGCGTGCTGTGTTTGGCGGATTACCATGGAAAAAGTGTCAATTTCACTTGCAGCAAAACGCTATTGGAATGATTAAAATAATGAAATCAAAACGAACAGGGTATTTCGACTTATGAATTTACAGAATAGAGGTTGCACTATTATTGTTTTATTTAAATCCGGAAGTCTCAACTCTATATAAACCTAAGATTCTTTTTATTCAGCAGATAGCATAAAGCCAATAACAAAATCGATAGGGCACCAATAACGAAACGATTTGGTATAAGGGAAGCCATCATGTAGGGCCTGTCCTTATAGATCAACCATTCTATAAAAGGATAGTAAACGATGTCATTAAAGGTCAGGACAGATGGAAGGGAAGTTGGCTGAAGGTAGAAATACAGCCAGATCGCTACCCCTGACCCAGCTCCAATGTAAGCATTTTTGGTGATGCCAGTCATGACTCCCATCAATCCGGAGAATAACAGCGTTGGTACCAAGAACGTAAGCGCCATGATGGGAGGCAATAATGGTCCGTAAAACCAATTGGCGAGCGAAACGATCACCGCATTGGAAAAAGCGCAAAGCAAGAAGAAACCAACAATTCGATATATCCATAATCGCTCCATGCTTTGCCTGGTGCGAAGAAATTCGATTGAGCCACCCTCAAGCTCTTTGAGCAGTAAAAAATTCCCTGCCAACGACAGCATTAACGGCATGAGTACACCCATGATGAAGCTCATGAATGGCTGCAACTCTGAGGGTGGACTTGTCGGCGCCATTAACGCGAGATATCCAAAAATCACGATTGTAAATGCCACAATAATCGCTATTATCTCGCGATGAAGCTTCAGAAACTCCAGTGAAAATCGGCGGAAAGATGCTTTCAGTTTGAGGGGCATTGTTGCTCTAACCTTTCCAAGCTATAGCCGGTCAGCTGCTCGATCGCGGATACTAAATCCTCATAGTTCATCCACACACCGCTCTTTTCTTCTCTGAGCTGTGCGAGGACGTTCCAAAGCTCTCCATCACTCACGCACTGGTCCAGTTGGAAAAGTGAGACGAGCAGCTTATTTTCTTCCTCTTCATCAAAAAGTCTTGGCACAGCGAACGCTGACGAGCGATCGGTACTCCTCGTTTGATAGAGTTGAATGATTGATTCCAGATTAACTGTTTCCGGGTTTTGTTCCGAGGCGAGTTTAAGGCTGAAGTAATATAGAAGAGGCATGACGCTGCGATCATCCGGCGTTGAACGACTCGGTCGGAGACAACTTTGGGGAATGAAGAAGCACTTTTGGAGACTTGTGTCAACCGTGCCTTGAGACCACCAGGCTTGAATTACCTCCAAAGCGGCTTCAATTTCCTTTTTTGCTGGCGTTGCTCCTGGCAAAAACATCGTAACTGGGGAGGATCTCAGAAAAAAGGATCCATTTTTATCCAGAATACTTGATCCGACAATTGGCAGGATAATGACGCTGTCTTTTCTGCTTGTTTCCACAGCCACACGCTCCATCAGTCCCGCGAACCTGGTCTGGATTAATTCATAATGTCCGCGGGTGTCCAAATCCAGCCATTTTGGCAGCAGCGCTTTTTGTCCGTTTAGATCACCCTCTTCGTAATCAGCTCCCGCGATGATCAACACCTCAGGCAAGCTCTTCTCCCAGTGGAAACGCGTCATACCATTTTCGGTATCGCTGCTATCCGCACTGGAATAGTTTACAGTGAAGGTTTCAGGTATCGTCAGCACAAGACCAGTCAGATCACATTTGCTGAAGGGATGCCATTGCCCATGCGATAACAGCAGCAGCTTGGAATGGTCAATATACCCCCCTGGCAAAAAGCCGACTGACATTATTTCAGGGGCTTGGATAAGCATGGAGTAAGAATAATTTGGTAAAACGAAATCGCCTTCATACTCGATACGGTATATACCTTCTGAAGATTCTTGCACAGTGACTGGTTTAGCCTTCAGACTCGGCAGAAGAAGCAGATGCTCACGGATACTCACATCCTTCTTGAGCTTAACCAGAGCCAACCCTTTTTCAATAGTTCCACGATTGTTGATCGTTACGGTCAGCTCATACGATTCAAGGGCTTCGCAAATCTCATCTTGTTTATGAAGAGTCTCCAGATCCGGACCCGCGACAATAAACTTTTTTTGATCGTTCAGCCGAGATCCTAAGAAATATGTCCCCGCGCTGAATAAGATGACCAGGAAAAACCACATGCCTGCGCGCGTCCATGTCAGTTTTGCTTTGTTTGCGGGAAGGATGAAATGACCAATCAAAAGCGCGAATAGCAACAGACCGATGGACAGGCACGAAAAATAACTTCTATTTAACCGCAGCGTTTCTCCAATGGGACCATATCCATAAAGTAAACCGTATCTGCCAAAGGTTTGATACATCAGCAAGTCTGGCACGTTGGTTTGGCGAACTACAAGCCCGATCAGACAAAGAAGTGTGAGGATCATCGC
This sequence comes from Anaerolineaceae bacterium UBA5404, assembly GCA_002409625.1. Lineage (GTDB taxonomy): Bacteria > Chloroflexota > Anaerolineae > Anaerolineales > Anaerolineaceae > Mesolinea. The sequence goes on from DHNY01000008.1 coordinate 95,820, forward strand.
TAAAGCGGGTTTTCGCAGCAATAAACCGGAAACGATGCTCAGCACGGTGACAAATAGAAATGTCGGCACAAAAAGATAAAACCAAACGGCGGCACCTTGGAGCAATCCTGCCAAATTGTTAAAGGCAGCTCCTCTGATTAGCATGATGACCAACGTAGGAAGCAGCAATACCAAAGCCCCAAAAAACATGGCGAAAAATTTAGCCGAGATAAAATCTGTTCTGAACCTTGAACGCGCCCATTGGATCTGGGATTGATCGGATACTTCCAACAGAAAAAATCGCGTGGCGAATACGCCATAAACTATGGACGTGAAGAGGAATATACCTCCAGATATGGAATTGATGTAGGCGGGAGAGAATGTGTCATTATTCCAGAAGTTTGCGCTTGTAAACAGAAAGATTAATCCAAAAACAAGAAGAAGCCAATGGATTTTCTCCCGCAAAAAAACAACAAACTGAAACCTTATTTGTCTGAGGTAGTTGATCATCCACTTTCTCCGATCTCATGCTGATTAACCAGAAGCATGTACGCGTATTCCAATGTGGGTTCCAGCGGTTCGCTCCCCCTCTCCAAGGCATCGGTTTTTGGCGAATAAAGAGCGGTCACCTCTTCATTGTCCGGGTCAAGCGTGAAAGAGAATATCAGGTTCCGCGATTTAAATTTTTCCCAATCCTCACCGCTCCTAATTCGACATGACCAGACCTTGCCTCCTGCCGTGTTGATCAGCTCTCTGGTGGAACCGCTGAAAATAATCTTTCCATGGTTCAGCACGGAGAGTTTGTTGGTTGACGCGGTAATGTCTTCGGTGATATGAGTGGAGAGCAGCACCGTCTTTTCGAGACCAATCTCAGAAAACAAGTTCCGAAACCGCACTCTTTCTTCCGGATCTAATCCAGAAGTTGGTTCATCGGCGAAAATCACTTGCGGTTCATGAATCAAAGCTTGCGCGATAGCCACCCGTTGTTTCATTCCTCCAGAAAATGAACCCATTCTCTTTTTTGCGTTTTCTTCCAGATTGACCTGCGCAAGGCGTTTCATTATCAAAGAACGATCTATATCTTTACCGGAGAGAATCAGCATGTATTCCAAAAATTCGATCGGGTTCAGATTTGGATAAAGCCTGAATTCCTGAGGTATGACAGCGATTCTCTTCCGCACCTCATCAATCTCTTTGACACAGTCATAACCCGCCACTTTTGCGATTCCCGAAGTGGGTTTGAGCGTGCCCGAAAGGATTCGGATCAGCGTTGATTTCCCAGCGCCATTTGGTCCTAATAAACCATATACCCCACGTGGCACATGCAGGTTTACGTCATCCAGCGCTTGTTTGTCTTTTCCGTAAAATTTTCCCAGATGCTCAGTGACTATCATGTTTCCAAAGCCTTTGCCTTTTTCTTTTCTTCCATTTTAACCCTTCTTTCATTAGCATGTCCCATAATATAGTAAACGCTTCAAACACGAAAAGTGTTCCAGATTTCGACTTATGAATTTACAGAAAAACAGTTGCACTTTCCGAAAAGTGCATAAAAGACCGCCTCTTATCCGTGGATGTTTGAGTTTTAAATGACCGTTTTTATAAAAATGAAAGTTGGAAACAGTTAGATTTCGACCTCAAAGTCAGGAAAGTCACTGCTTTATTTAAGGAACAAAAAACAGGAGAAAGCCTTTAAACCATCTCCTGTTGTTTATTTTAAATCGTCGGGTATTAACCGCAAGTACTGGGATCGTCACATCCCGCGCTACATCCAGCGCAACCACCCAGACGCACGCTTCCAGCAGCAATTTGGTCTTCCGTGGCAGGATAAATCGACAAAATGGTCACTTTGAAGTTCAAATCTTTACCCGCCATGGGGTGGTTAAGATCCAATTCAACGGTATCTTCACTCACAGCCACCGGGATAGCCTGAAAAACATGCCCGCTGGCATCACGAATGCGTAACATTTCGCCCAGTTTGAATTCAAAATCCTCAGGGAATGAGTTGCGGTTCACAGGCAAAACACGCTTGGGGTCATGTTCGCCATAACCATCTTTGGCTTCCACGAGCACTTCGCGGGTTTCGCCCACTTTTGCACCTTCGAGCCCTTTTTCCAAGCCAGCAATAATATTGCCATGACCTTGTAAGTATTCAAGTGTGCCTTGGTCAGCAATTTCGCCATCCACGGTCAGGATGTAGGTCATCTCAACCACGTTATCATCTTGCACAGTAAGTGTTGTTTCTTGTTCCATTTTTCTCCAATCGGCTTGAGCCAGAGCTTTGTATCCTCAAGCTGCGTAATTGTAACAGAGAATGCGCTGCCATTTCTGTGTATGTAGCATATTTTTATACTTTTTTTATACATTCAATTCCATTTATGATGTTTTTAAGACATCCATTTCACCCTCAGCTTTGGAGCTTGCCAGATTAGGCTTGTTCCTGGCTTTAATAAAATGATTCAGCCAAAATCAGTCAAACTGATGTTACAATAGTTTACAGTCCATTCTATGATTCAATGGCAATAAATACTAATACTTTATCGTAAGGAGATTGCATGACTCAAAAAGATCCCCGTTTAGAAAAACTGCAAAGCATTCACAACGCAGCTCAGCTCGGCGGCGGTCAGGCACGTATTGACCGTCAGCACGAAAAAGGCAGCCTCACCGCGCGTGAGCGGATCAACCTTCTGCTGGACGAAGGCACCTTTAGAGAAATTGGCGCCCTCATGAGCCACCGTGGACATAAAGATAATGATCCCTATGGTGATGGTGTCGTTTGTGGTTACGGTACCGTTGAAGGTCGCACAGTTTACGTCTATGCTCAGGATTTCACCGTTCAGGGTGGTTCTTTGGGCGAAATTCACGCAGAAAAGATTTGCCGTGTCATGGATCTTGCTGCGAAAACCGGCTCACCCATCGTAGGTATGATCGACTCCGGTGGTGCCCGCATCCAGGAAGGCGTTTATTCATTAGGTGGTTACGCCAAAGTCTTTAGACGCAATGCCATTTACTCTGGTGTTATCCCCCAAATCAGCCTCATTATGGGGCCATGTGCTGGTGGCGCGTCTTACTCTCCAGCGGTAACTGACCTCATCGTGATGGTGCGTGGCAAGTCTTACATGTTCCTCACCGGTCCCGCGGTCATCAAAACCGTAACTGGCGAAGAAGTGGATTCAGAATCACTCGGTGGTGCTGATGTACACCTTAGCACAAGTGGCAACGCCCATCTCGTTGGAAACAACGACGAAGAAGCCATTGCCATCGCGCGACAAGCCCTTTCTTACCTGCCTTCAAACAATGTGGACATGGCGCCCATTGGCGACCAAAGTGACGATATGTATCGCCGGGCAGAAGCCCTCAACAACCTCGTGCCAACCGATCCCAGCATTCCATACAGCATGCGCGAAGCCATTGAGCTCATTTTTGATAAGGGTTCTTTCCTTGAACTTCAAAAAGGGTTTGCCGGCAACGCCATCGTTGGTTTTGCCCGATTGGCAGGACAACCGGTTGCCATCGTCTCGCAAGAACCAGCTGATCGCGCCGGCTTGATGGATGTGGATGCTTCGGACAAAATCGCCCGCATGGTCAACCTTGCCGACTCCTTTAACCTGCCCATCATCACCTTTGTTGACTCACCCGGTTTCTTACCCGGTGTAGACCAGGAATACCGCGGCGTCATTCGCCACGGCGCAAAAGTCCTTTACACCTACGCAAACGCAACCGTGCCCTTGATCAGTGTGGTTACCCGCAAAGCTTATGGTGGTGCTTATGTGGTGCTTAGCTCTAAATTTATGGGCACCGATATCTGCTATGCCTGGCCAAGCGCTGAAATCGCAGTTATGGGTGCTGAAGGCGCTGCAAACATTTTATACGGCAAGCAAATTCGCGAATCAGAAAACCCCGAAGTCAAACGGGCTGAACTCACTGCCGAATATCAGGAGGAATTCCTCAATCCATTTGCCGCCGCAAAAGCCGGCTATATTGATGAAGTAATTGAACCGGCAGAAACCCGTCGCAAGCTGGCAGAAGCATTGCACGCGCTACGAAACAAGGTTGATCAAAATCCTCCGCGCAAGCACGGAAATATGCCAGTCTAAGGAGGCGCAATGATTGATATTCTTAAGCAAGGTTTAGTTATTACAGGCATTGGCATGGGCTTGGTCTTTGTCATGATTTTCGTTTTATGGGGAATCATGGCGCTTTTGGTTTGGATCACCAACCCAAAGGAAAAGAAGGTTAAGAAAGTTGAAGTCCTTGAAGAAATCGACCAAGATCCAGCCGAATTGGATGTTCCAAGCATTGTGTTGGTTGAAGAAGAGGAATATCAACGCCTGGCAGCTTCCATCGCCGTAGCCTACGCCCTAAAACGCCCTCGCCCACAAAGCTTTTCTCCGGCAGCACAGGTTGAACAAAGCTCAGGCTGGCTGAGCGTGGGTCGTACCCAACAATTGCTATCAAGAAACAGAGGACGCAACTCATGAAAATAAAAGTTGAAATTAATGAAACAATCTACGAAGTCACCATTCACGATATTCACGCCCGACCCATTATCGCTGAAGTGGACGGTGTGCAATATCAGGTTTGGCCAGAAGAACAAAGTGTTGCCGCCCCTGCCGCTGCACCCGCTGTTGCAGCACCCGCGCCAGCGGCACCAAGCGCTCCAGCAGCTGCTGCCGCGCCACGCCCTGCTGCCAGTGCAGGCGGCAAGACCCTCAACGCGCCTTTGCCTGGCACCATTGTGGCAATTGAAGTGCGCGAAGGTGAATCGGTTGTAGAAGGACAAGAATTGCTCACCCTGGAAGCCATGAAGATGAAAAATGCCATTCGTGCTGACCGCGCCGGTGTTGTGGACCGCATCCATGTTAATGAAGGCGATCTGGTTCAACATGGCGAGGCACTCATTAGCTGGCAGGATTAGGAGGGTCAAGAATGGATTTTACGCAACTATTGACCGAAGTCGGCAAAGGCTTTACGGCATTTGGCTGGAAAAACGCAATCATGATTTTGGTTGCCCTGGTGCTGATCTACCTTGCCATTGCTAAAGACTTCGAGCCAGTTCTGCTTCTGCCCATTGGTTTTGGTGCTTTGCTCGCCAACCTGGGCATGTCTAATGAGGTTGGTTTTATGCAGGTTATCTATGATGCTGGCATTAAAACCGAACTTTTCCCGCTCATCATCTTCATTGGTGTTGGCGCGATGATTGACTTTAGCCCGCTCCTTTCGCAGCCTAGTTTGGTGCTCTTGGGCGCGGCTGGACAATTTGGAATCTATTTCACCCTCTTGGTAGCCATCTTGCTTGGCTTCAATTTGAACGACGCAGCTGCCATTGGCTCGATTGGCGCCATTGACGGTCCTGTGGCAATCTTTGTTGCAAATAAGTTGGCAAATCCAAAACTGATTGCACCCATTGCCGTGGCGGCATACTCTTATATGAGCCTCATTCCCATCATTCAGCCTCCCATTATGAAGCTGATGACCTCCAGAAAAGAACGCCTCATCCGCATGGAGTATGCCCCCAAACCCGTTTCAAGAATTACGCTTATCGTTTTCCCAATCCTGGTAACTATTTTGGTTGCCCTGGTTGCCCCAGACGCTGCCCCATTGATGGCTGCCCTCATGCTGGGTAACCTTTTGCGCGAAGCTCTGGTGGTAGACCGCCTGAGCAAAATGGTGCAAAACGAACTCATCAACATTGCCACCCTGTTCCTGGGTTTGGCAATCGGTTCGACGATGACCGGCGATAGCTTCTTAAACCTGGACACGCTTTTCGTGCTCCTGCTTGGTTTGGGTGCCTTTGTGGTTGATACGGTTGCCGGCTTGCTCTTTGGTAAGCTAATGGCACTGATCACCAAGAACAAGGTTAACCCCTTGATTGGCGCTTGTGGCATCTCAGCCTTCCCAATGGCAGGACGTTTGTCCGCTAAAATGGCACTGGATGAGGATCCCACTAACTTCATTTTGATGCACGCCATGGGCACCAATACCGCCGGACAGCTCGGCAGCGTTATCGCTGGTGGCTTGCTGGTTGCGCTTGTTTTGGGTGTTGGCGGAGGCTAATCCCTACGATATTTCTTAAACCTAAAAGCTCCGGAAAAGAACCGGAGCTTTTTGATTATCAATAATGAGCTGTTTTTAAAGATTGAGCCTGTAACCAATTCCACGAATGGTTTGAATAAGCTTAGGCTGGCGAGGATTTTCTTCCAATGCGGTGCGCAGCCAGCTGATGTGCACGTCTAGCGTGCGCGTATCTTCGGTGTAGTCTGTATCCCAAACGCGGCTAAAAAGTTCACACCGGGTCAGTATCTTTCCGGGTTTTTCCATCATCACTTTTAACAAATTTGAACATCTTGGTGTAAGGTGGGCTTCTTTATCGCGATAATGGGCGACATAAGTTTGGGTGTTAAGCTCCAAACCGCCACGTTTAACAATATGTTTGTGTTTCACGCTTGTAAACAAACGCAAACGATTGACCAATTTCTGAACGGTAAAAGGCAAACGCAACAAAATGTTGGCTTGAGGCGCTTTATTGATGGCTTCGTTTTCAGCAATGATGAGAATAATGGGTAGCTCTTCCCAGGCACTTCGAATCCAATGGGTAATACGCAAACCATTGGTACGTAAACTCATCGCGTTTATCACAACAACGCTGGGTAATTCTTCACGAATGGCTTCAAGGGCAGCACTTCCGCTGCTAACAAGGCGTATATCAAAGCCCTTTTGCTCAAGGTCTTTGGCAAACACATTATTAAGCCTGCGGTTGCTTTCGATTAGTAGTACTGATAAGTCATTCGTTTTCAATCTAAAACCTTTTTTCTCAGATCAATTGAGAAGACACACCCCTAAAACACCTGAGGAATGTTAAAGAATGTCAGTTTTTTTATTATAGCTGAAAGCTATTAATTAAGGTGATATTTGTTGTACTTACGGCAAATTCTTAATAATTTGTTTTTCAAATGCCAATCTGCAACAAATGAGCCGATTTTTAAAAACGAATGAAGATAGAGCTTGATGCCAACCTTAAAAAATGTGATTAAAGCTTCGTGGCGTGTTAGAATCAAAAAGAGCAATTTAAAATTCCGGGGTTGATTTATTATGATTAAAATGACAGAATGTGAGATTGACAGCGTTAGAGTAAGCCTGACTAACCAGGACCGCGTTGTCGTCTTAAAAGACAAAAACAGTGAACGCTATTTACCCATTTGGATTGGCTTGTTCGAGTCCGAAGCCTTGACCATCGCACTGCAAGGCGTGCAAACCGCACGTCCACTCAGCCACGATTTACTTCTCAACACCATCCAATCGTTGGGTGCTCAGTTTATACGGGTTGAAATAACAGCCATTGAAGAAGATGTCTATTATGCCCAGCTGGTATTGCTCCAGGATGGCAAACAAGTCAATGTCGATTGCAGACCCTCAGATGCCCTGGTATTGCTCGTGCGCGCGAGAGTGCCCATTTTTGTCGCTGAAGACATCCTCCAAACCGCAGCCATTCAACCGGAAGATCGCAAGCCTTACGACTTGTCCGTTGAAGCAATTGAAAATGAAGCGGTAAACTCAGAAGATCTCTCGGTGTTTAGTGACTTTTTGTCCACGCTTGAGCCAAATGAGGACGAAGAATCCTTGACTGATTTGCCTGACCCTCAAAACAAAGTCGAGCCTCCAATCGGCGAGGATGAAGAAGACCCCAGCCAAGATGATGACGATGACAGCGATGATGAGCTCGACATCGATGATATACTTTTTGGTCCACAAATCAACAATAACTAAAAAGGTTTCCCATGAGCGAACAAAACTACCCAACCCAAAACGAAAACCTTGTCCCAACGCAACTTTATGATCGCGAGCTTGAGGAAGCTTTAATTGGGGCAATCCTTATTAATCCAGACGCTTTTGTTGATGTTTCGCCAAAACTTAACTCAAAGGATTTTTACATTCAAAGACACGAATGGATTTGGGACGCCTTTAAAGCTTTGCTCCACGAGGATAAAAATATTGACGTGCTCACTGTAAAACAAGAGCTCGAAAATGCAGGCAAAGCTGAAGAAAGTGGTGGCATGGACTACCTCATTGGTCTCACAAACCTTGTGCCCAGCTCGCTCCATGCGGAAACCTACGCCGACGCCATTAAAGCGCTTGCCATCCGACGGCGTTTGCTAAGTTCAGCCAACGAAATTGCCAAATACGCCCATCGCAAAGATTTGAGCATCGAAGCCGTCATTGAAGAAGCTGAAAAAGCTGTCTTTGGCGTGAGCCAGGACCGCTATAACCGTGATTTAGTCCCCTTGGTGGATGTAGCCTTGGAATACTCCAAAAGGATTCAAGAAACCAGCGTCAAGTCTGAGGGTATCAGCGGTTTGGAAACCGGATTGCGCTCTGTGGACCTGGTTTTGGACGGTTTGCAAAAGTCTGACCTCATCATTGTTGCCGGTCGCCCTGGTATGGGTAAAACCGGCTTCTTACTGGGCATTGCCAAACATGTTGGCATGCGCCTAAGACGCAATGTGGCCATCTTCTCGCTTGAAATGTCCAACACCCAATTATTGCAGCGTATGCTCGCCCAGGAAACAGACATCGACTCTCAAAAATTGCGCTCCGCGAAATTGAGCGATGACGAATGGACGCGCACATTCCACGCGCTTAGCATCCTCGGCGAATCACGCATCTATATTGACGACACACCTGCCATTACCCCATTACAAATGCGCTCAAAATGCCAGCGCATGAAGATGGAAGAAGGCTTGGATCTGATTATTGTGGACTATCTGCAACTGATGTCCAGCGACACCCGAACTGAAAATCGCGTGCAAGAGGTCTCCTATATCTCGCGTTACCTCAAAGTACTCGCGCGTGACCTCGAAGTGCCCGTTTTAGCCGCCGCTCAGCTTTCCCGTGCGGTTGAACAACGCCAGGACAAACAACCTGTGCTGTCTGACTTGCGTGAATCGGGTTCGCTTGAGCAAGATGCCGACATTGTAATGTTCATCAACCGCCCAGACCAAATGAACGAAGATAGCCCATTCCACAACCTGGCGCGGCTTGCCATTGCCAAACACCGCAATGGTCCCACCCATAGTGGTATTGAGCTGGTCTTTATTGAAAGACTGGCCATGTTCCGCGACGCTGCCCGACAAGAGATGCCCAGATGAGCGATGGATTGACGCCAAAACCGGGTTTTAGCACCGATCCTCACCCTTTAGCCATTCCACGCGATTTTATCAGCGCATGTGCTGGCATAAGCTCAGACGCCATTTTGCTATTGCTCCATTTTTTTAGTGGCGTGAAAGACCTAAAAACCAACATCGCTCACCTTGAACAAAATGAGCTCCTGGAAAGTTTTTCAAAATGGCACGGTTCAAGCTCGATTAACGCACAAGAGGCGCTCGAAGAGCTCATTAACCAGGGCTTACTCTTAAAATGGCAAGAAAAAAGCCTCGATTATCTCATTCCCGGCACACCCGAGGGACGGTTTTTCTACCAGGAATTGGAACTCGGCGTAAAACAGCTCAATCAGCCTGGAAAAACAGGTAGTCTGGCTGATGAACGCCCTAACATTTTTAAACTATACGAAACACATATCGGCATCATCACTCCCATGATGGCCGAACAACTCAAGCAAGATGAAATCGATTTTCCCGCGGATTGGATTGAAGACGCCATCCGCGAAGCCGTGCAGCGCAACGCCCGCAACTGGAAATACGTCAAGGCAATTTTACTCGCCTGGAAGGAACGAGGACGTGACAGACAAGATGAAGGACATCAAAGCGATATTGAAGCATTTAGAAAACTTACTCGAGAGCAACAAGAGCGAAGCCAACCCTGAAGCGGATGCCGACTATCAGATCAATCCCATGGACCAGCAATTTGGTGAGCCAGATTGCCCTTTTTGCCTGGGTTTAGGCTTCGTTGGACGTGAATTACCCATCGACCATCCAGAATATGGCAAGTTGCACATTTGCAGTTGTCGTTTGCAACGCATGCACGCCGAGCAAAGCAACGCGCTTTTTGAGTTTAGCAATTTGGGTAGTTTAAGAGGTTTAACCTTTGAAAATTTCATGCCTCGCGGTAGAGTTGGTCTTGCGCCACAACAGGCTGCTTCTTTGCAACAAGCTTTTAATTCAGCAAAGCACTTTGCCGAAAATAGGCAGGGTTGGCTCTTGCTTACCGGTACTTACGGTTCTGGTAAAACCCATCTTGCCGCCGCCATTGCCAACGAAACCTTAAGCAAAGGCATTCCCACGCTGTTTCTAACCGTCCCCGACCTGCTTGACTGGTTGCGCTTTTCCTTTAGCGCCGATAGTGAAAGCAGCTTTGAAGAGCGGTTTGAAGAAATCCGCCAAATCCCCATCCTCATCCTGGATGACTTTGGCACGCAAAGCTCCACAGCTTGGGCGCAAGAGAAATTATTCCAAATTATTAATCACCGCTACATCAGCCAATTGCCCACCGTTATTACCAGCAATTATCGCTTTAATGACTTTGAAGGGCGCATCCGTTCACGGCTGACCGATCCAGAAATTGTCACTCGGGTAGACATCCTGGCACCGGACTTTCGTAACCCAACGGATGAAGTTGGGCACCCGGAACTAAGCAGCCTAAACCTGCACAACAAACAAAAGTTTGAAACCTTCAGTTTGCGCCAAAACGAAGCCGGCATGATGGCAGAAGACAAAGCTTCGCTTAAACGTGCTTTGGAAATCGCCCAGACCTTTGCCGAAAATCCGCGGGGTTGGCTGGTTTTCCAAGGACCTTATGCCTGCGGAAAAACGCATCTCGCCGCGGCAATTGGCAACTATCAAGCTTCCCTCGGTGCGCCACCGCTCTTTGTGGGTGTGCCAGACTTGCTCGACTACCTACGAGCCGCTTTCGCGCCTAACAGCAGCCAAAGCCTGGATCGTCGCTTTGAAGAAATCCGCTCAAACCGCTTGCTCATCCTCGATGACCTGGATACACAATCCGCAACGCCATGGGCACGCGAAAAAATTTATCAGCTCTTCAACTACCGCTATGTCGCCGAACTGCCCACCGTCATGACCACATCGCGCGTTCCCGCTGAGCTTGACCAAAGGCTGTTTAGCCGCATGTCTGACACCCGGCTTTGCAAAGTGGTTTACATGAGCGCACCAGCATATACCGGAGCTGGTACAAAGAAATCACACTCGTTCTAAAAGAGGGTATAATCCGAATTAGAACTAGTTGATATGTCTACTATTTGAAGATTCGTGGCGCTTTACGCGCCATATTTGTGAAAAGAGGTAACAATACATGGAAAACATCGAAAGACACATGCCCGATAGCTTCAATTTGCCCTATCGCATCAAACGCCTGGCCGACTTAGCCCAAAACCTTTGGTGGACCTGGAACCCAGAAGCCGCGCGCCTATTTAAGGAAATTGATGAGCTGAATTGGGACCTATCTACCCATAACCCCATTGTTTTTCTGCGCAGTGTTGACCCCGAAATTCTGGAAGACCTGATAAAGGACCGCTATTTCCTGGCGCGTTATGACCGCATCGTGCGCGAATTTGACGCATACATGAATAACGAAGATACCTGGTTCCGCAACAATTATCCCCAACTGAATAAAGAACACATCGCTTATTTCTCCTTTGAGTATGGTTTGCATGAATCGCTCAAGGTTTACGCGGGTGGTTTGGGCATCCTTAGCGGTGACCACGTGAAAGAAGCCAGTGATCTTGATTTGCCTTTCACTGCGGTTGGCTTCCTTTATACCTATGGCTACTTCTCGCAACATATCACTGAAGACGGTTGGCAAGAAGCCCATAACGTTGAAATCAACTTTAAAGACCTGCCCATCGCGGCTCTTTACGACTCAGAAGGCGAGCCTATCAAGATCTCGGTTGAGCTGCCTGGGCGCACCCTTTGGGCACGCTTATATGAACTTAGTGTTGGCAGGGTTAAACTCGTTTTACTGCACACTGATCTCCCAGAAAACACGCCTCAGGACCGCCAATTGACAGACAAGCTCTACATCAGTGACCTGGAACTGCGTATCTCGCAAGAGATTCTTCTGGGCATTGGTGGCATGCGTGCCTTGGATCGCCTGGGCATCAAAGCCAGCATTTACCACATGAACGAAGGCCATTCGGCGTTCCTCAGCCTGGAACGTTTGCGCCAGCTCATTGCTGAAGGTAAAAGCATGGATGAAGCCAAAGAAATCGTTAGCGCTTCAAACATCTTCACCACGCATACGCCCGTTCCCGCTGGCAACGATGAATTCCCCATCTGGTTGGTTGATAAATACTTTAGCAACTATTGGAGCGAACTCGGCTTGGACCGCGAAGGTTTCTTAAACCTTGCCAAGGTCAAAACCGATTGGGCAGATGAAGTCTTTAGCATGCCCGTGCTCGCCCTGCGCCTATCAGAATATCGCAATGGCGTTTCCAAACTACATGGCGAAGTTTCGCGAGGTATGTGGCAAGGGCTTTGGTTGGATAAAGCTGAAAAAGACGTCCCCATCACATCCGTAACTAATGGTGTGCATACCGGTAGCTGGCTGGCAAGACGCATTGCCGCCCTCTATAACCGCACTTTTGGACCTGACTGGATCAATCGCATTGATGACCCCAAACTTTGGGATGGCATTAACAAAATTGATGACGCTGAACTATGGCAAATCCGGTTCCACCTCAAACGTAAACTGGTTAACTACATGGTCAACCGCGCGCGATACCAATGGGCGCACAACAACGTTCACCCGGTTCAAACCGTGGCGAGTGGCGTATTGCTTGAACCCAGCGCTTTAACCATCGGTTTTGCCCGGCGTTTTGCCACCTACAAACGCGCCAATCTGATTTTCCGCGATTGGGATCGCCTTATGCGCATCATTACCAACCCCAAAAAGCCCGTTCAAATCATCTTCGCCGGCAAAGCTCACCCCAGTGATGAACCCGGTAAGCGCATGATTCAAGAAGTTTATCGTGCTGTAAAAGATGCCCGCAACGGTGGCCGCCTGGTCTTCCTTGAGGATTACGACATGAACATGGCACGCTATCTCACCCAAGGTGTGGATGTGTGGCTCAACAATCCCCGGCGTCCGCGTGAAGCCAGTGGTACCAGTGGCATGAAAGCCGCCATGAACGGCGTGCTCAACTTCTCGGTGCTGGATGGCTGGTGGGCTGAGGGTTACAACGGTTGTAACGGTTGGGCAATTGGCGATGATACCGAATACGATGACCTCGAAGCGCAAGATGCTGCAGATGCCGCCAGCCTTTATGACACCCTCGAACACGAAATTGTCCCGCTTTACTACACCAAACGCAGTGCGGATGGTTTGCCCGGTGACTGGATCCAACAGGTTAAAGAATGTATGCGCAGCGTTTCACCTGCCTTTTCGATGACCCGCATGGTCAAAGAATACATGACCGAACTTTATTACCCAGCCATGTTGGGCGCACAAAAGTTTGAAGATTAGGAGTTTTTATGGGACCTTTTGTACTTGAATTTTCCTGGACCACCATCCTGATCTCTCTGCTCATCTTCGTTGTTCGTGTGGTGGGCATGGCACTGGACACTTTGCGCATCATGCTCATTTTGCGCAAAAAACAAGGTATTGCCTGGGTTTTAGGCTTCCTTGAGATGGTCATTTACATCCTATCCATCGGCGTGGTTCTGGCAGACGTCAACAACGTGCTCAAAGTGGTTGCTTACGCTGCCGGTTTCGCCACGGGTAATGTGGTGGGCATGTGGATTGAGGGCAAGCTTGCCATCGGACATGCGCATATCATCATCATCACCAGACAAGCTGGCTCAGTTGTGGCTGAAGCCCTACGCGCCAATGACTTTGCCGTAACAGAAATTCCGGCAATCGGAAAAGATGGCGATGTGTGGCTATGTGATCTCACGGTTCGCCGCAAGGCCGTTAAAGAGGTTGAAAGGCTCGCCCGCGAAGCTGACCCGGAAGCCTTCATAACCATTGAAGACATCACCCCACTCCGCCGAGGTTACTGGGGATCTGGGCAACTTAGCCGCTAATCTCTGTTTATAAATAGATCAAAGGCTCTCAAAATTTGAGAGCCTTTTGTTATTAGAAAATGATGATTTTTAGGGCTGATTGCTTGAGCTTTACTCGGACTTTGAACTATGGTGCCAGCAACTCGATTTCTGATATCTCAACCCAAGATGAGCTAAGGCTATATGTACCACTTACAAAGACAATGAGTTCAATTGAGGCGATATTATTGGGTTCAATGCCCAACAAGTTATTCTCTACTTCTTCCAATAAGTTTAATTTGTATCGCTTGTAAACCTTCTCACTTTCAACCCGATAATTATTAATGGTAGCTGTGTTGGCCATAGACTTAGGATTGCCAACCAGTGCTGACCCATTGTCAGATTTGAGTTTTTCACTAACACGTGTCCAGCCCAAGCGATTGCCTTGATTGTCATAATAGACGATGATTAATCCAGCATTTTCAGAACTATAGGTCCCCGAATAAATTTGCATGGTAAAGTACAAGTTCAAATTAATACTGGAAACGGGAACCATTTGAGAAATGCCAAGCGTTCCCTCACCTTCCTGTTCCATCCTCAAAGCTTTTTTGTAATCACTGTTTTCAGATTCAACAATCTTTCTAGAACTTTGTCCGCCCTCAGTGATGTGTATTTGACGCCAACCGTCAAGCTGTTCCAGAAAATAGCCGTTCACAACCATGTTCTTTGGGTTCGGAGCAGGCATTGTTGGTTCAATAATAATGGGTTCGGCGGTTGCTGTTTGGGTCGGTGTTGGGGTATCCTCAACCACATCAACTGATGGTTCTTGCGTTTCTGGCTCTTTTTCCAGGCTTTCGGGAGTACTGACTTCACTCTGTTGCGTGCTTTCTGGAGCAATAATGCCCAAACTTGGACTCGTACTGGTAGCATCCTGATTAACCAATAACGTTTCCTCTGAATCTTTTGCGCCCCACTTATCAAAAGTGCCTCTTTTATCCAACACGATATAAGCGACAGCTAAGCTTAGTGCCAAGGCAAGAACCAACATCAGGGCAATAACCGGCGATGTCTTTTTCTTTGATTTCTTTTGCCTTTCCTGGCTAAGCTTTTCATCTGTATCTGCTTCTGCTTTTCCAGCATCTTGATACTCAGACTCAATCTTTTCCAAGGCTTCCTGGTATTTGATGGCTTTCATGTGGGCAAGGGCAACCTCATTCTCTGGGTCAATTTGAAGAGCGCGAAGATAGCAATCCTTTTTGTTCTTAGGGTCGGCGTAAACTTCAGCCATCCATAGCCAAGCTAAAACATTATTGGGATCCTCTTGGATCACACCTAATAACAAGGAATGCGCGCGTTTTTTATCACCTGATTCAATCGCTGATACTGCTTCACTAATCGCGTTTTCCATATAAGCCTCGTTTCTCCCGTCTTTTTATTGTTCGCTTTATGTATAGCCTCAATTTTACCTTATTTTTCACCTTCTTTAGACTATAATTAGCTATTAATACAGATAGAGGAGCTGAACATGGACATCAATTCATCTGATTTTTACTTTGGCAATGCCTACGATCTTAATGAAGGCAAAATCATCCCAGACAAACTCACTTTTTATGATCCCCAAGACCTGGTTACGCATGGCGTCATCGTTGGTATGACCGGGTCGGGTAAAACCGGTTTGGGCATCATCCTGTTGGAAGAAGCCGCGCTCAAGGGCATCCCCGCCATCCTCATCGACCCCAAGGGCGACCTCACCAACCACCTCTTACACTTCCCCAACCTGCAAGCCTCAGACTTTGCTCCCTGGGTGGACGAAGATGCCGCCAAACGTGAAGGCCAAACCGTACAAGCCGCCGCCGAAGCCGCCGCAGCCAATTGGTCAAAAGGGCTTGAACGCGCAGGCATCGACAAAGCCCGCATGGAAAAGCTGTCTACAAATGTCGATTATGCGGTCTATACCCCCGGCTCAACCAGCGCTATACCAATCAGTATACTCAGCTCCTTGCGCGCGCCTAAACTCGACTGGGAAGAAAACAAAGAAATGCTACGCGAAAATATCAGCAGCACGGTTACCGCCCTGTTAGAGTTGGTTGGCTTCAAAAACATCGATCCCATCCGCTCACGCGAACACATTTTGCTCTCAAACATCTTTGAACATAACTGGAGCCAAGGCACAAATTTGAGCCTGGAAACGCTCATCTTGCAAGTGCAAAATCCGCCTTTTGACAAACTTGGCGTTTTTGCAATGAGCAAATTCTATCCAGAAAAAGACCGCTTCGAGCTTGCTATGTTGCTCAACAACTTCATCGCTGCGCCCAGCTTTGAAAACTGGCTCAAGGGACAGCCATTGGATATCGGTTCAATCCTTTACGCGCCAGATGGCAAACCGCGTCATAGTGTCTTTTACCTCGCTCACCTCTCAGACCAAGAGCGCATGTTCTTTGTGACCCTGCTGTATTCCGCCATCGAAACTTGGATGCGCAGCCAAGCCGGAACCACCAATTTGCGCGCTTTGGTCTACTTTGATGAAATCGTAGGTTATCTGCCACCTGTCGCCAACCCGCCCAGCAAACCCATCATCCTGCGTATGCTCAAGATGGCACGCGCCTTTGGCGTTGGTTTGGTGCTAAGCACGCAAAACCCAATCGACCTTGATTACAAAGCGCTCAGCAACACTGGCACTTGGATGATTGGTCGCCTGCAAACTGAACAAGACAAAGCCCGTCTGCTGGACGGCTTGGATAGCATTGCCGGTGGCTATGATCGGTCTTATTTTGACCGCGCTATAACCGCCTTGGGCAAACGCGTGTTCCTGCTGCACAATGTCCACGCCAAAGCACCTGAAATCTTCACCACCCGCTGGGCGATGAACTACCTGCCAGGACCCATTACCCGCGAAAAATTGGCAGATCTCAATCGTATGGTTGGTGCTGATTTGGCTTTACTGCATGCGAGCATGCAAGCTGATGAGGAAGAAGAAAAAGCCCAGGTGCCCGTTATCCCAACGGCATCGGGCACCAGCACAGCTATGAGCACAGAGCCCAAACTGCCCTCTTCGGTTGATTTGGCTTACCTGCCCATCAATATCAACCCCGGCGCGGCTTATGATCAAGCTATGCGCCAGGGCGTTTCACACGGCAGCCAGGCGGCTTACCATTATCAAAGCTTACTTTTGGGACAAGCTACGGTTTATTATGCCAACCGCACCCACGATGTGGATACCCAGAAAAAAATTGGCGTCAGGCTGAGCAATTTGCAAGGCCGCGGTTTGATTCGCTGGGATGATTACAACGCAGAAGCCATTGATTTGCACACAATTGATACCGCGCCATTACCAAACGCTACTTTTGGACCCCTAAATTACCCAGTGGATGACGAAAAAACCATTGCCGAGCTCAAAAAAGACTTTGTGGAATGGATTTACCGCAACGCGCCACTCACGCTCTATCACAACAGTGCGTTAAAACTCAGTTCCCGGGTGGGAGAAAGCCTTGAAGATTTCACCAAACGTTGTGAAGATGCCTCACAAGGCGACAACGAAACCGCGATCAAGAAAATCAAAGACGCTTACGCCAAAAAGAAAACTTCAGCAGAAAACAAACTTATAAAAGAGGAGTTAAAGCTCGAAAAACTACAGGAAACCCTCAAAGGTCGTCGACTTGAAGAGGGTGCAACCGGTGTGACCACAGCCTTAAGCTGGATTGGCAGTTTTGTGGGTAGCGTTGGCAAAGTCGTTGGCGGAAGACGCAAGAGCATCTCCAGCTCACTAACCAAACGCCGCCTAACCGCGAATGCCAAAAAGGCGGTTGAAGAATCCGAACTGATGGTCGAGCGCTACAAAGAAGAGCTTGCCGCAGTTGAAGAGCAAATGGTAGCAGAACTGGATGCGCTGCGCGATAAACACGGCGAAATGCAGGGCGAAATAAAAGAAGTCTCCATCAATCCGCTTAAAAAGGATATTGTAGTAGAGTTTTTTGGTCTTGCCTGGCAGCCCAACTACGCCTATAAAGAAGGTGAGCGTTGGGTCATGGTCTCAGCTAACGAAGCCTAATCAGAACACAAACAAAACCGCGCGGCATCGATTGAATACCGCGCGGTTTTTTTATTAATTTACTGCTTACCTCTAAACCTCAGGGATTTGGTTCAGCACGACGGATATCACCACCTTCAGTAACCGCCAAGGTCCAGGAACTTCCTGGTACAGCGCTTTGGTATAGCTCAAAATTGCTCGTGCGCATGTTGTAAGACCGTCCATTGACGTCAAAGTAAATGGTGTATCGCTCGCTACGGCCGCCAAGTCGTTGGTTTTGCATCAAGTTTAAGTCTGGCCAAGAGGCATAAGCATCTGTGCCACTCGTAGTGACGGTATCCACCACCACCCAAGCCTGGGTTTCATAGCGACAATAATCCTCATAAACCTGATAAACACAATCCTGAACCACCTGCCCAATGCCCGTGCCCGTATCAACCGTGTAGGGTTCGCCACAGCTTTCAACCGAACCGGGCACATAGGTGCTTGAATTGTACTTAAGCCGTGATGAGCAGCCATAAGCCGATGCGTTACTGGGAATATTCGAAAGCCAGTCGCTCTCGGTAACCGTTGTATAAGCCTCAATTGCCATCGAGCGTTCCCAGGCGGTGCTCAACACAACGCCATTAACATCTGTGGTGCGATTTGCCTTAAAAGTATTCCACATAAAGAAGAAACAGAGCCCTAAAACAGCAAGAATAATCAACAAAAGCAAACCGCGCGACATTGGTGTCGCCGTTCTTTCAAAACCCGGCAAACTTCCTGGGGTGTCGATCTCAACCTCAGTGGGTTGCGCGTCTTGCCCAACCACCATACCGCTGGGACGGGATTTTGCGCCAACGGTCAAATCGCCATTGCATTGCACACAAGTTAAGGCATCGGCAAGGTTGCGCGTGCCACAATAGGGGCAGTGCTTGTCTGGCCCTTGTTGAGCCATGCGTATGAGCGCTTCATCCTTGATAAAGTTGAAAGAGTCCGCGTCGACCTGCTCGAATCGAACGCCAATCGGTTGCGGTGCACCACAGGCAGTACAAGACTTAATTGCCCCCGGGTTTTTGGTGCCACAACTATCGCAGGTCCAAATCAGTTCGACATATCCTAAAATTTTCTTAGCCATAAGGTCCTTTTATGCATCCTCTGGAATGATCGTTTCTTGAACCGCACGCACGCCAGTAATGGCGATTAGTCCTTCCGCGCCAAACACTAAGGGAATAAAACCAAACACCGAAATGAGTGAAAACAGAAAAATGATGATACCCAAGGTCAGGCTATAAGAGCGCAACCTTAAAAAGATTGCCCAGCCATTTTTCCAGGCAAGTTTCATTGAAGCTTTATCCTGTAAAAAGAAACATGAAAGGCTGAGGAATTGCCAACCGCTCCAAAACACCAAAACAACCAAAAAAGCACCCGCAATGCCCAAAGGCACACCGGATGAGAAATTGGCGGTACTAAGAAAATAAAAAGCAATCACAAAAACCAAAAAGGCATAAACCAAGAGATTAACAATGCCCCAGGTCAAATTTTGTTTAAAATAGCCTTTGAAACCTGCCCAAAAGCCCATTAAACCGCTGCGATTCCCTCGTGCCAGATCTCGTGCCTGGTGAAAAACGCCAAAAGTCGCCGCCGGCAAAAGCACAACCGTCAGGCTACACAGGATAGCAACCAAGCCAACCAATGCCTGGTTAGCCCAATCGCTTGCCCAAAGTTTAATGCCGTCACCAATAACCCTGAACGCGTCCTTGGCATAAAGTTCTTTCATGCTATGATTATAATTGAAAGAAGCAAAAGAAAACGAAGGATAAACATGTTAAAAATTGAAGAAGCCCTTTTAATCATCATTGACATCCAAGGAAAACTTGCCGAAGTTGTTGATGAAAGTGAAAAACACAACGCTGCTGCCTACAAAATGATCGACGGTGCCCTGGCATTGGACATCCCCATCCTGCTCACCGCCCAAGCGCCTCATAAAATTGGTCACACCACCGCCCAGGTGCGCGAACTTTTGCCAAACAAGCACGAATTTGCGCGTATCGGTTTTAGCATTCTGACCAGCCCTGAAATCAGGGTGACTTTAAAAGCAAGCCAACGAAAACAAATGATTCTATGCGGTTTTGAGAGCCACATCTGCGTGTATCAAAGCGCGATGGACTTAATGGCGGCGGGTTATGAAGTTTACATCCTCAGCGATGCCGTCTCTTCCCGCGATCCCCAAAACAAAGCCCATACTTTAATGGAACTCCGCGCTGAAGGAGCCCATTTAATCAACGTGGAAACCGCCCTGTATGCTCTTATGCGGGACGCGAACCACCCTGCTTTTAGGGCGATCGCAAAAATTGTAAGATGATCGCTCAAGTCTTTTGACTTTAGGTCTACATCACTATTAAACTAAAAACGTGCCAGGCAAAACCTGGCACGTTTTTTATAAGGCTATGCAAACCTGTTAGTCAACTTCTAAGGCTTATCGCCGTGCCTCCACCACCAAGGTTAGGTCAATCTCTTTACCATCCCTTAGAACCCTAAAGACAACTTCTTCACCCGGGTTCTTGTTAATAACGATATAGTTAAACATCTCACTAAAATCTTTGACTGGAATACCATCCACGGCAATAACCAAATCACCGCCTTTTTGATGGCCATAAACCTGGCTGGCTTGCGACCCACCTTTCAAGCCAGCTTTTTCAGCCGGACCACCAGCCACAACGCTGCTGATGTACACGCCTGTGGAGCGAGGCAATTCCAAAGCTTCTTGCATTGCCAGGCTGATATTGCTCAAGCTGGTCATGCCAAGGTATGGGTATTCGAAGCTGCCTTTTTCGATCAAAGCCGGCACCACTTTATTGGCAACATTGGATGAAATTGCAAAGCCAATGCCGGTGTTGATAACATCTCCACTAGCCGTAATGCCCGAAGACCGAATAGCCCGGTTCACGCCAATCACCTCACCTTGCAAATTCAAAAGCGGTCCGCCAGAGTTCCCAGGGTTGATCAGCGCATCGGTTTGAATGGTGTCTGCCGAAGAAAAGAAACCACCCGCGGTTGATTGGCGCATCGAATCCAAAACCCGACCACGAGCGGAAACAACACCAACGGTCATGGTGCCATTTAATCCATAAGGATTTCCGATTGCCGCCACGGTCTGGCCAACTTTCACGAGGTCAGAATCGCCAAAAACAAGCGGCACTAAGGCGCTTGGGTCCACATCAACTTTGATTACCGCCAGGTCAGAATCAATATCTGAGCCTATCAGTGTGGCATAACTCTTAAGTCCGGATTGAAAATGAACTTCGATGACATCTCTGCCATTAATCACATGGAAATTGGTCACAATGTGTCCTTTAGTATCCACCACAAAACCAGTGCCCTGACTGCCATCGGTCTGCGCGCCACTGGCTTGAATAGAAACAACACCAGGGCTTACATGCTCATAAAGCGCTTCAAGCAAGCTTTGATTAGCGTCTGTTTCTGGCTCAAAGCTCGGTTTTGGTAACTCCTGAGAAAGAACTGGTGGCGTTGCTGTTGGCTCAATGGCTTTTTCAACTGCCGATTGGATTTCTTTCACCTGTTGAGCGGCGCGATTTAACAAAGACGTAAAACCACATGCACTCAATACCATAAACACGATGACTAAAGCGATTATTTTTTGAATTGTTTTCTTAGACATGACTACCTCTCTCATGAAATATACCTTCATTTTACGTGCCAATTGTTTAGTTTTCATATATTTTTTTGGCTAAACCCTAAACCTTTCGCTTGCTTGCCAAAAAACTTAAACTAAAAAGCCCTTGAAACATTGCGGTCAAGGGCTAATTGCACTTTCTTTACCTATCCTAAACCATGAATTCGCCCAGTCTCAAAATCGATATCGATATCATAATAAACCGGACGGGTTGGCAAACCTGGCATAGTTGGCATGGTTCCCAACAAGGGGTAAACAAACCCAGCACCCACTGAAGCACTCACCGTACGAATAGGCACCCTAAAACCTTTGGGAACGTTTTTCAAGGTGGGATCATGGCTAATGGAAAGGTGCGTCTTTGCCATACAAATTGGCAAATCACCATAGCCAAGCTCAGTGTAACGTTCAAGGCGCGCTTCAGCCTCGGGGCTATAATCCACGCCATCCGCACCGTAAATTTCCTTGGCAATGGTTTCAATCTTGTCTTTAAGGCTCATTTCCAAGGGATACAGGAACTTGAAATGGGAGGGTTGCTCACAAGCTTTAACCACAGCTTCTGCCAGTGCCACCGCACCAGCACCACCTTTTGTAAAATGCTCAGACGCAACCGCATCAACCACACCTGGATGTGACATGGCAATCTTGCGAACTAATGCCACTTCAGCATCTGTGTCGGTTGGGAAGCGATTGATTGCCACCACGACCGGCACGCCAAATTTTTGAGCGATGCTGATATGAGCCAACATATTTTCAGAACCCTTTTCCAAAAGCTCCAGGTTTTCTTCAACATATTCAGGTGCCAAAGGCGCGCCTGCTACCACTTTAGGTCCACCGCCATGCATCTTAAGCGCGCGAACCGTTGCTACCAAGACCACCGCATTGGGAACATTGCCAGAATAGCGGCATTTGATGTTGAAGAACTTCTCCATTCCCAAATCTGCGGCAAAGCCCGACTCGGTAATCACATAATCCGCCAGTTTCAGCGCAATTTTATCGGCAACAATTGAGCTGTTACCATGAGCGATATTGCCAAAAGGACCGGCATGCACCATCACCGGTGTGCCTTCAAGCGTTTGCATTAAAGTAGGCTTGATGGTTTCGATCATCAACACAGTCAAAGCACCTGCAACACCCAAGTCATCCGCGCAAACTGGTTCGCCTGATCGGCTTTGCCCAATAACGATTCGGGCAATGCGTTCGCGCATATCTTTCAAGTCCGTCGCCAGGGCTAAAATCGCCATCAGTTCTGAGGCAACTGCAATGGCAAAGTTGGTTTTAAGCTCAAATCCTTTTTCATCCGGACCTTGCCCAACGGTAATGCCTCTAAGCATGCGGTCATTGGTATCCAACACACGCTTCCAGGTAACCGTTTCTGGGTCAATATCTAAACGGGCGAACCTTGAAATTTCTTCCTCGGTCAGCTTGTTAGGATCACGTTCTGTAATCCCCAGGCGCTCCAATCTGCCAATCATACTGGGAGCAAATTTGCGGTTTCCTTTTTTGTCTGCCGGGCAAAGTCGATTGAACAAAGCTTTATCACTTTGCGTGCTCTCATGGAACATGCGCGCGTCAATTGCCGCTGCCAAAAGGTTGTTTGCCGCGGTAATGGCATGAATATCGCCGGTCATATGCAAGTTCATGTCTTCCATTGGGATGACCTGAGCATAACCACCACCAGCTGCGCCACCTTTAATGCCAAAAGTAGGACCCTGCGAAGGTTGGCGAATAGCCGTAACCACAGTTTTGCCCAAATGCGCGCCAAGCGCCTGGCTCAAACCAACGGTTGTGGTCGTTTTGCCCTCGCCAAGTGGTGTAGGCGTAATCGCAGTAACATCGACATACTTGCCATCTGGCACATCAGCCAGCCGCTCCAGCACATCCAAGCGCACTTTGGCTTTGTAATGACCATAAAGCTCCAGCTCAGAGTCTAAAATACCCAGTTCTCTTGCCACTTGGGTAATAGGCTTCAGAGTGGCATTTTGTGCAATTTCAAAATCTGCCGGCACTGGGCTTTTAATATCAATGGGGGTTGCTACAAAGGCTTGTTTATTCTGTTTTTTATCGCTTGCTTGCATTCTATCTCCAGGTTCTTAAGGATTGACCAACGCTTCTTTAGTTAGGCTTGCAAAGGCTTTGATGCTCAAGCCATCCCGATTGCCGAGATAGGCGATGGGCACCATCACTTCGGTCGCGCTGGATGATTTAATATTAAGGCTTAGTTGTCTTCCACCGCCCACAATTTGGCCGGCTTCATCCATGATTAAAACATAAACGACTGCATGGTCTAAGTCAACATTGAGGTTATTCACAACCGAAACGCGCGCGCTATGATCATCAGCAAAGGCGGCTTGGGAAGCGTTCAAAGGGTTGTAGCCCATAACTGAGCTGCCAAATTCGCCAGGCACGAGGATAAAATCCACCTTAAAACGCTCTGGATAAACCCGAACTGGTTCTGGTCGATTTGGGTCCGGGGTGGCAGAAGGCGTTGGCGTTAGCAGCGTAGGTGTTTGTTGTTCTTGGGTTGGTTCTTCAATGGGAGGCTCTTCCGTTCCAGGTGCTTGCGGGGTTTTGGTCGGTTCTACCGGGGCAGTAGGTGTATCAATGGGATAGGAATCACCAGGATCGCCTGGATAAGGGTCCTGGTTTAGTAACCGTGCCATTACACCCAATCCACGTGATTGTGGTGTTTTGCTCGCTTCTGGGGTTTCACTCGCTTCTGGGGTTTCCAGCTCATCTGTAGGTTTCTCCGGTGTTTCCGATGTTAACGGCGTGGGTGTGCTCGTTCCTTCTGGGAACACCTCGGTAAAGGGCAGATCTTGCCAACCTGGAGCAAAGAATATTTCTTCCTCAGGCCACATATAATCGATATAGCCCATGTCGCTTAGCACAACACGCCCAAATTCATCGCTCAAGGTGATGATATAAAAGGTGTCCGTTACCAAATGTTTGGACAAATTCTTAAGCACCGCGCCACCACCAAATTGGAGATGACCGTTAACTTCAAAATTCCAGTCTTTTACCTCAACCGTATCCCACCATTTGCCAGCCTCTAACGAGGCGGAATACTGCGTAATCCATGGATAAATCTCAACCCGCTCAACTTCTTCTTCGTTTAAAGTCTCAACCGGAACAGCAATCCCCATTTTGTCCTTATGCGGCACAAAATCGACAATGTGGTTTCCACCGCCAATGATTTCATTATTCTTATTGTAGGCAATCGCGTTCAAACGCACTTGCGTATACGTGTAGGGGTCTGCATTATCCAACCAAGCCGTAAACATGCTACTTGTTTCAGTTTTTTGCAAGCTTGGAATTCTAATGCTGAGGGGTTGGTTGTATTTGAGATTGCGATCAAGCACACCACTTACAACGCTCAATTCAACATTGTTGACATAAAAACCAGGCATCAGATCAAAGGACTGTGCCAGCCCCGTGACCTCTTCAGGGAAAATGTACTTTATCAAGCTTGTTTCCTGGTGCAAACGATTGCCATCATAATCGCGGGCAGTAATCTCAAAAATCACGTCCTTAGCGATAGCATCCTTAATGCTGTTTTGCATCTTGGCAAAAAGGCTGACCCTTGTGCCGTGTTGAATAAACTTCAGTTCCACTAAACGCACAGGATTTGCCTCATCAAGGTTGGCAGTGGGTGTTGGGAAACGTTCATCATAAACAACTTGTGGCGTTCCATCAATCATGACAATGGTTGGTTGTGCCGGTGGTAAAGTCGGCGCGCCACTTGTTGCGGTCGGATCCCCAGAAAGCCCTTTGCCACAGCCAGTTAAAAGGCTAATAACAAGTAAGACGAATAAAAACCTTACAGGATGAAATCTCTTTTTTTTCATAAGTCACCTATGTTCGCATAACGCGAAGCCATCCGCGGACGGCTTAGGTGAATTATAACGCTTTGTTGGGGAGTTACAAAAGAATTGATAAATTGTAGGGCCGGTGGGGGTCGAACCCACACGATGTTACCATCGAAGGATTTTAAGTCCTTTGCGTCTGCCTATTCCGCCACAGCCCCAAGTTACACCATTTTACCATTATTTAGAATTTGGCAAGGGCAAATGTGACCAGAAGTTTTTTTCTTTGTTTCAATCAGTTTTGACTTAAATTTCAACGATGTCGCTCATGTCTTCTGAAACGAGCAAGGGGCTAATAGTGCCCAAAACAGCGATTACAGTTGTGATGATGATTGCGGTTATCATGTCATATCTCCTTTGTTGCTCATAGTATAGAAAATATGACGCTTTTCCACATCGGTTAGAAGGCGGATTTGGTCTAGGTCTTAAGTAGCATTCTTTTAGATCAAAGTCTTAGCTTCGTCTCTTCCAGTAGGCAATCTTCGGTCTATTCAGGCAAAAACTGGACCTGTGCGCTAAAAGCGGATTGTCCGGAAGTCATATTCAGACCTTCAACACCAAACAGGTTTTCAGTTAAAGCATCAACCCGGATAGAAACGCTTTCACCCAAACGCACTTCTTTGTCATAATTGACTTGGATCCAATCCAGCTGGCGTTTCGCCATGCACGCGATAGGTAGCGCGTCGCAAATCGCCTCAACATAGCGCGCATTGTTCATGTGTCCAAGAAAATCGATGTCAGAGTAACGCGGATTCACCAGTAAGCGCTCTTCACCGACGGACAATTGGATCTTCTCCAGAGGTTCATCCAAAGCGACACGGTGAGAGAGACAAGGCAATTCAATGCCCGGTAAACGTGAAGGTGGAATGAGTCGTCTTTCCGTGGCGTGAATAACCAACCAGGCTGAACTCGCCAGCATGACCGGTTGGCGGTCTTCATCCAGAACCTCAAAGTCACGAATGAAGAAAAGCTTTTGCTGATAGCCTTTGGGCCATGTGCGCCAATACAACAATTCACCACCAATCGGCTGCCTCAAAACCTTCACTTTCATGCGCGAAAGAACCCAATACATCTCCGCGGCTAACATTTTCTGAAAGCCAAAGCCCAACTGCTCAGCATTAAGGCCTGCCATTTCTGTCATCATTTTAAAAGTGTTGGCAAGCGTTAATCGCCCATTTAAGTCACAATTGTTGTTCCAAACCCGTTCAGAAAGCTCTAAGCCAATATCTTCAATTCTTTTCATCGTTTCACCTATGCATGTATTCTACCCATCTTCTCTCAAAAAGGTTTCATGCGCACAATATCATTTCTGCTAGGTTGTTTTATGATATGAAAACTTAGTCATTTATCCATTCTTTCAACATATCGATGTCTTGGCGAGGACGCCAAGACGAACGGAGAGAGTT
>DHNY01000008.1:122956-158755 GCA_002409625.1 Anaerolineaceae bacterium UBA5404
CGTTCAGAATGGCGTCCTCGCCATTCTAAAAAGTCTACACTAGACAGCAAACCAAAAAACCCATAAATCAAGTTTTGTTGTAGAATGAAACCGATAAACAAAATGACTAATAGGATTACATGATAGATATGAACACAAACCCAGCAGATTTAGACAAGCCCGAAACCAAAAAAGACAAGCCCATCGCCTGGATCGTTCGCCTGCTTAAAGGCTTCATCTCCGGCATTGGCGCCATCACACCTGGTCTTTCCGGTGGCGTGATGATGGTCGTTTTTGGCATTTACGAACCCCTCCTCAAATGGCTGGCAGACATCCGCAAGAACTTCCTGCGCAACCTGCTCTTCTTCATCCCGGTAGGTATTGGTGGCGTTATCGGCGTGGTGGCGTTTTCAGCCGCCATTGATAAAGCCTACGACCTCAACGCGGTCATGTTCACCTGGCTGATTATCGGCTTTATCATCGGCACCTACCCCTCCATTCTCAAAACTGCCGGCAAAGAAGGGCGCAAAACTTGGCACCTAGTCATGATGGTGCTCATTTCGAGCGCTTTGTTCTTTGCCTTGCGCTGGATGCAAACCAACCTCAACATTCAGATGCCACAAAACTTCTGGATTTGGATGCTATGTGGCGCGCTGACCGGACTTGGGCTCATCGTGCCCGGCCTCAGCCCAAGCAATTTCCTGATGTACATGGGCTTATACCAACCGATGGCAGCAGGCGTGAAATCGCTCAATTTTGGGGTGATTATCCCCATGATGATTGGTTTGGTGGCTGTCATTTTCGCCTTTGCCAAACTGGTTAGCTGGCTCTTCAAAAAGCACTACGCAGTCATCTATCACGTCATTCTGGGTGTGGTTTTCGGCTCGACCCTGGCGATTATCCCAGTGATGGACAAAGCCAAAGGCTTGATGATTGGAGCGGATGTGTTCCCATTGGCTAAATTCCCCCAATTAGCCGCCGTGAATGAACCCAAGACCATTATTATTTGTGTGTTACTGGCAATCGCAGGCTTCACGGCATCCTTCATCCTGGCTAAACTGGATGAAAGACACCCACACGAATCACTCTTTTAATCACTAAAAACGGAGAGGCAGCGCGATGATCTTAGAAAAAGAAAGACAAAGCATCATAGAAATTGGCAAACGAATGATCGACGCGCGCCTCACCACAGGCACGGGTGGCAACCTGAGCATTTTCAACCGTGATGAGAACCTGATTGCCATCAAACCCAGCGGCGTGCCTTATCAAACCATGCGTCCTGAAGATGTGGTCATCCTCGATCCCGCCGGCGAGCGCGTTGATGGGCACTTGAAACCATCCAGCGAGACCAAATTTCACCTTGCCATTTACCAGGCTCGACCGGATATCAGCGCCATTCTGCACAGTCATCAAGTGCATGCCACGACCATTGCCTGCATGGGTATTGAGCTCCCCGCCGTTCATTACCTGATAGGCTGGTGTGGTGATAAGGTGCCTCTGGCTCCCTACGCCACCTTTGGAACGCAAGAACTATCGGATAACATCTTGTCGGTTCTAGGCGATTATCGCGCCTGTTTGCTCGAAAACCACGGCTTGATAACGCTGGGATCGACCCTGCATGAAACCTTCGAAATCGCTGAAGAACTTGAACTCGTTGCCCAAATTTACATCCAGGCTAAATCGATACGCCAACCCAAACTGCTCAATAAAGAGCAAATGGCAGAAGTGCTCGAAAAGTTCAAAACCTACGGAAAACAAGATCCTGTTTAGGACGCCAGGATGAACAGGGAAATATTAAACATATCGCCCCTACACCACGTTGTTCCGCATGGCGTACCTACATCATTCAACCTCGATCCCATTTTGTTCAACATCTACTTCTGCATTCTGTTCAGCGATAAGTGCTTTTAATCGCCAAAATTCCCCTAAATTTCCGCATTAAAACCCTTACCAAGAATCAGATTCCCGACTATAATAAAAATAACTCGGGAGAGTTATTAATATAATTAACCATATAAATAGAGGCGCGGCGGATCGCGTAGAAACTTTGTATGCTTCAGGACTGAAGAAAGAATCGAATTATCCGTCGCCGAAGGGTCAAAAGGGAGTCCTCTCTTCGATCTTGGTGTGCCGGACTAAGGACGTGCCACTGTCATGTGTAAACATGGAGCGCTATGTGTAACTTAGACCACACATAGCGCTTGTTACTTAAACAACAAGCCAAACAAAGGAGATATTATGATCGAAGCAACAATCAGAATTAGAATCAGTGCCGAAAACGCCCACTACGGTGGCGGTCTGGTAGACGGCGCTTTCATGCTCAAGCTCTTTGGCGATGTCGCCACCGAGCTCCTCATCCGCCGCGATGGCGACGAAGGACTCTTTAGAGCCTATACCAATGTCGAATTCAATGCCCCGGTTTATGCCGGCGACTACATCGAAGCCAAAGGTTGGATCGAAAGCGAAGGCAACACCTCGCGCAAGATGGTTTTTGAAGCGTGGAAAGTGATCGCCCCCAAACCTGAACTATCTGATTCAGCAGCTGAAGTGCTCGAAGAGCCTATTTTGGTTTGTAAAGCAGAAGGCGTTTGCATCGTTCCCAAAGACAAACAACGCTTCGGATAATCAATAGAAAAGGAGACAACATGAGCAATAAAGTTATCATCACCGCAGCCATTAGTGGTGCTGAAGTCACCAAAGAAATGAACCCTGCGGTTCCTTACACCCTCGAAGAATACGTGCGCGAAGCCAAATCAGCCTACGAGGCTGGCGCCGCCATCATCCACCTGCACGCGCGCTGGGACGATGGCACACCCACCCAGGACCGCGAACGCTTCCGCGTCTTGATTGACGCCATTCAGGAAGCCTGTCCCGACGTCATCATTCAGCCCTCCACCGGTGGCGCGACTGGCATGACCGCCGAAGAACGTCTGCAACCCACCGAGCTCAACCCCGAAATGGCGACCCTCGACTGTGGTACGCTCAACTTTGGCGGTGACGAAATCTTCGTCAACACCGAAAACATGATTATCGAATTTGCCGCCCGCATGAAAGAACGCGGCATCAAACCCGAACTGGAATGCTTCGATAAAAGCCACATCGATATGGCACTGCGCCTCGTGCGCAAAGGCCACATCCCCACGCCACTCCACTTTGACATCGTCCTCGGCGTCAATGGTGGCGCGACTGGTACCCCGCGTGACCTGCTCTTCCTGGTCGAATCCCTGCCCGAAGGCGCAACCTGGACCGTTGCCGGTGTGGGTCGCGCTCAACTGCCTCTTTCCGTCATGGCGATGGTCATGGGCGGTCATGTGCGTGTTGGTTTTGAAGATAACTTAATGTACAGCCGTGGCGTTCTTGGTGAAAGCAACGGTCAATTTGTGGAACGTGTTGTGCGCATCGCCAAAGAACTTGGCCTCGAAATCGCCACGCCCGACGAGGCACGCGAAATGCTGAGCATGCCCCCACGTAAAAAATAACTTTTAGGAGACTTAAATCATGGCATTAGGCAATAAATACGGCGCGCATCGCGTCATTGAACCCAAAGGTTTGCTGCCCCAGGCAGCTCAAAAAATTGACAACACGATGGAGATTTACGATAACGAAATCCTCATCGACGTTACCGCGCTGAACATCGACTCAGCCAGCTTTACCCAAATCTGGGAAGCCTCAGAACATGACCTTGAAAAGGTCAAGGAAATGATTTTAGGCATCGTTAACGAACGCGGCAAGATGCAAAACCCTGTTACCGGTTCTGGCGGTATGCTCATGGGTAGCATCGCTGAAATTGGCTCCGCTTTGCAAGGCGAAATCGACCTCAAAGTTGGCGATCGCATCGCAACCCTGGTTTCCCTTTCAATGACCCCACTGCGCATTGACGAAATCATCGAAATTCACCCTGACATCGACCGCGTCGACATCAAAGGTAAAGCGATCCTCTTTGAAAGCGGTATTTATGCCAAATTGCCCAGTGACATGAGCGAAGCCCTTGCTTTAGCCGCCCTGGACGTTGCCGGCGCGCCTGCCCAAACCGGGAACATCGTCAAACCCGGCGATTCCGTGCTTATTCTCGGCGCGGGTGGCAAAAGCGGTATGCTCTGCGGTTACGAAGCCATGAAACGCGTTGGTCCTGCTGGAAACGTGGTTGGTATGAGCCGCAACGACAAATACAAAGAGCTCTTGCTCGAGAACAAACTGGTCCACAAATACTTTGCCGCTGACGCAGCCAATCCGGTTGAAGTGCTCGAAAAAGCACTCGAAGCCAACAACGGTAAAGAATATGACGTCGCTATCAACGTCGTCAACATTCCCGGCACCGAAATGTCCACCATTTTGCCGGTACGCAACGGCGGTTTGGTTTACTTCTTTAGCATGGCAACCAGCTTCACCCGTGCCGCCCTCGGCGCGGAAGGTGTTGGCAAAGACGTGACCATGATGATCGGCAACGGCTACACCAAAAACCACGATGTGGTGACCCTCGAAATCATCCGCGAATCCGAAAACTTGCGCAAGATTTTCGAGAAAAACTATCTTTAATTTGACTTTAGACTTGAAGGACGACCAATGAAAGCAGACGAAAAGTATATCAACAAGGCAGGCATAGCCCGACGCCACGAACTCTTCCCGGATGTGCCGGATGAGAAGTGGAACAGCTGGCACTGGCAAGTTGGCAACCGTATTTCTGACCTGGAAACGCTCAAGAAATACTTGCCCCTGACCGAAGAAGAAGAAGCCGGCGTTGCCAAAGCGCTGGAAAACTTCCGCATGGCCATTACGCCCTATTACCTGAGCCTGATTGACCCCAATGATCCCAACGACCCCGTGCGAAAGCAATGCGTGCCCGTTGGCAATGAAGCTTACCGCAGCCCTGAGGACCTTTTGGATCCCCTCGAGGAAGATGGCGACTCGCCTGTTCCTGGGCTCACCCACCGCTATCCCGACCGCGTGCTCTTCCTGATCACCGACATGTGCGCCATGTACTGTCGCCATTGCACCCGCCGCCGCATGGCTGGCCAACGCGATGGCGCGCGCACCCTGGCCGAAATCGATGCCTGCATCGAATACATCCGCAACACGCCCGAAGTGCGTGACGTGCTCCTTTCTGGTGGCGACGCGCTCTTGGTGAGTGATGAGAAACTTGAGTACATCCTCAAAAAACTACGCGAAATCGACCATGTCGAAATCATTCGTCTGGGCACCCGCACACCTGTCGTGATGCCACAACGCATCACCCCCGAACTGGTTGAAATGCTGGCAAAATACCATCCCGTGTGGCTCAACACCCATTACAACCACCCCAATGAGCTTACCCCCGAAGCCCAAAAGGCTTGCGCCATGCTCTCCAACGCGGGTATTCCGCTCGGCAACCAAAGCGTGCTCCTGCGCGGTGTGAATGACTGTGTGCACATCATGCACAAGCTGGTCAACGGTTTGGCATACATCCGCGTGCGCCCTTACTACATCTACCAGTGCGACCTCTCCCTTGGCATCAGCCACTTCCGCACGACTGTAAGCAAGGGTATCGAAATCATCGAAGGTCTGCGCGGTCATACCTCCGGCTACTGTATCCCCACTTTCGTTGTGGATGCTCCCGGTGGTGGCGGTAAGATCCCCGTGATGCCCACCTATCTGATTTCACAAAGCCCACGCCACGTTGTGCTGCGTAACTTCGAAGGGGTTATCACCACTTACACCGAACCTGGTGATTACCAGGATACCTGTCACTGCCCCGATTGTGCCGACGATAGCATTGGCGTTTCCAGCCTGCTGAGCGGCAAACAAACCACGCTTGAACCCGAAGGGCTCTTGCGCAGCCGCCGAAAGAAAAAAGGATAAAGTTTTTGGCTAAGAACTCAGGAGCTCCGCAAAATAAAGTGGAGCTCCTCGACCTGGCGGGACTTAAAAACCTGCAAACGCTGGCAATTATCGGCACGTCTAAAAATGCCGGTAAGACGACTTGCCTCAACCACATCATCGCCGCCTGGCGTGATGCGGGTGTTGCGCGTCCCCTGGCACTCACCTCCATCGGCCGTGACGGTGAGGATGAAGACGTGGTTAGTGGGCGTGCCAAACCCCGCATTTACGTTAGCAAAGGCACCCTTCTGGCAACCGCCGAAGCCGCCATGCAACGCGGTGACGCTTTGCTGGATGTGCTTGAGCTTTCTGGCGTGCGCACCGCTTTTGGCGAAATTGTCATCTGCCAGGCTTTGAGCGATGGCTATATCGAACTTGCCGGACCATCCACAGCCAGTGACCTGGAACAGATCGGGAAATTATGCCGCAAACACGCGCCTGATTGTCTTTACATCATCGATGGCGCTTTGAGCCGACGGTCCCAAGCCGGCGGGGGCATTACAGCGGATATCGTGCTGGCAACCAGTGGTGAGACCTCCGCTATTCCTGAAGACCTCGCCGCGCATGTCAAACACGCTTTGGATTTGCTCAGTTTGCCCCAGATTGAAAAGTCCCAAAAGCTCGCCCTGAACAAAGCCATGCAAGATGAACCCCTGGCAAGGGTTTTCAGCCTGGACACCAAAAACGGCACGGTCGATTCTCTCCAGCTCCCTACTCTACTTGGCCACGCGCTGGAAATTAGCGTGATTGTGCGAAAAGAAACCGAAGCATTGCTCTTGCGTGGCGCGATTACCGATGCCGTGATACATGAACTGCTCAAAGAGCCGGATTTCCAAAACCTGACCCTCGTCGCTGAGGATGGCACACGCCTTTTCATCAACGAAAAATCCCTCAAGCAGCTTAAAACGCGTAAAATTAACCTGGCGGTCTTGCATCCTCTTGAAGTGCGCTTGATTTGCCTTAATCCCAGTCGCTCTGATGGCGCGCCAGTGGATGGCATTGCCATGCAAAAAGCCTTGCAAGCTATCAGCGACATACCGGTTCTGGACCTGGGACCGGCATTGGTCTAATGGAGTGAAATGAGTTTATTCATCTCCCGTGAAGAAGAAAGTAAATCTGGCATCCGCGACATCCTGGCGGCATGTCATTGCCGTTCGCCTCAGGGCATTCGCCTGCGTAACCATCGCAAAGTGTTTAGTCCCAATGAACGCCAAAGCTTGCAAGCTGAATTTGACGCGATTACCGCGCTTCTTCCGCTCGTTGAGAACAATGACCCACAGGTAGTTGAAGCCCAAAGCCAGCTCATGCGCCTACGCGAACTACAAGGCACTCTGAACCACCTCGAAAAAGGTCAAATGCTCAGTGACACGAACTTTTTTGAGCTGAAAAGTGCCTTAGCCATTTTTGAAAACCTCAGTAAACTCGAGGATCTCAACCAAAAAGCTGGCATTAAATTCGAAGCCAGCTCAGAAGCCGCAACCATCCTCGAACCGGATGGAACGAAAAATCCAGGCTTCCATATTTACAGTGATTATTCCGACTTATTAAGCAAACTCCGCGTTGAAAAGCGCCAACTTGAAATACAAATCGCTCAAGCCAAGCTCGCCGATCGCCCCTTACTAATGCGCCAGCGTAGTTTAATCGTCTCGCGCGAAAGCAACGAAGAAGACCGCATCCGCCTCGAGCTTGGCCAAAAGTTACTCCCTCATCTGCCGATACTCAAAGCCAATGTTCAGGCTTGCGCACGCCTCGATTTTCGCCTGGCAAAAGCTGAACTTGCCCTTAGCTGGCAAGGCAGGCAACCCACCATCGTCGCGCAAGACCAGGCGGCTGAACTGATTAACGCCCGGCACCCCATTATTGCCCTAAAACTCGAAGGTCAAGGCAGCACTTTTACGCCACAAAGCATCCGCCTCGAGCCAGGCAGCACGGTTATCAGTGGCGCCAACATGGCAGGCAAAAGCGTTGCCCTGCAAACCATTTTTATCAACTTACTCATTGCCCAAATGGGCTATTTTCCAACCGCCGAGTCCCTTAGCACACCACTTTTTGACTTTTTCGCATTCGATTCCAGTCAAAGTGGCGAACTCAACAAAGGGCTATCCTCCTTTGGTCTCGAGTCGGTCAAAATCCGCAATCATTATCGTCATAGCCAAAAGCACCGCGGGCTCATTATCATGGATGAACCCGCGCGTGGTACCAACCCTGCCGAAGCGCGCGCCATTGTGCAAACCTTGTGCGAAGCATACGGCATCAGCCCGAGCATGTTCCTGATTGCCACCCACTATCAGGTGCATCCCGCGCCGGGCATTCGTTTTTATCAAATTAAGGGTATTCGCTCGCAAGACCTGGACGCCCTCTCCATCCGGCAGTCCAGCCCACAAAGCGAACAAAAACCCACAAAAGACGGCGATTACGCGCAAGAAGACCTCGAACGCGTGCGTTTTATTCAAAGTCTTATGGACTATCGGCTCGCCGAAGTCAACGCTCATGCGGATGTTCCCTCCGGTGCCATCCGCGTTGCGGAGCTCCTCGGCATCGACCAAGAACTTATTGCAAACATGAAATCTATTTGGAAGAAGGATCAATTAACAAATGGCTAATCTCAAACTCGATTGGGTAAAGGTGGAAAAAGCACGCGAAGCGGCAAAACGCATCAGCGACGACACCCAGCTTTACCTCGACCAATACACCAGCACCACCGTTGAACGCGCGATCTGTCGCCTGTATGGCATTGATGGCGTGGACGAAACCGGCGTGCCACTTCCCAACGTGGTTGTGGATCACCTCGCCCAACACAAGGTTTTGGGGCATGGCGCGGCTTTTTGGATCGGCCAGGCAGCCCTCGCCACCGGCATGAGCCCGCAAGAGATTGCCGAAGCAGTCGCTCGCGGTGAACTCGACCTGACCCATGTGGAACCGCATGATTCCTTTGCCGTGCAGCTTTGGGCAGACACCAACGCCCAAGCCGCGCTCAAACGCATCGCCGAAAATCGTGCCAAACGCGAAGCAAAACTGGCTGAGTATGGCGATCGCAAAGGACCTTTGCTCTACGTGATCGTTGCCACCGGTAACATTTACGAAGACATCACCCAAGCCAAAGCGGCGGCTGTTCAAGGCGCGGACGTTATCGCGGTCATTCGCACCACCGGTCAAAGTCTGCTCGACTATGTGCCTTACGGCGCGACAACTGAAGGCTTTGGCGGTACCATGGCCACCCAGGAAAACTTCCGCCTGATGCGCGCTGCCCTGGACGAAGTCGGCGCGGAACTCAAACGCCACATCCGCCTGTGCAACTACTGCTCCGGCTTGTGTATGCCCGAAATTGCCGTGATGGGCGCGCTGGAAGGTCTGGACGTGATGCTCAACGATGCCCTTTACGGCATCCTTTTCCGCGACATCAACATGCAACGCACGCTCATCGATCAAGGCTTCTCGCGCATGGTCAACAGCGCTGCCGGCATCATCATCAACACCGGCGAAGATAACTATTTGACCACTGCTGACGCTTTTGAAGAAGCCCACACCGTTTTGGCATCCCAGCTCATCAACGAGCAATTCGCGCTCAAAGCTGGCATGCCCGAAGAGCAAATGGGGCTAGGCCACGCCTTTGAAATGGATCCTGAGCTTGAAAACAGCTTCCTCTATGAGCTGGCACAAGCCCAAATGGCGCGTCAAATCTTCCCCAAAGCGCCACTCAAGTACATGCCGCCCACCAAGTTCAAAACCGGCAACATTTTCTTTGGCCACGTGCAAGACGCGCTCTTCAACATGATTACCGTCACCAGTCATCAACGCATTCACCTTTTGGGTATGCTCACCGAAGCCATTCACACCCCATTCCTTTCTGACCGTGCTCTGGCGATCGAAAACGCCCGTTACATCGCGCGCGCCATGAAAGATTTCGGTGATGACATTGACTTCCGCGATGGCGGCATCATGGAAACCCGCGCTAACGAAGTTTTAGACAAAGCCTTGGAGCTTCTCTTAGGCATCCAACGCGATGGCCTGTTTAGAACGATTGAAGAAGGCCGCTTTGGTGGCGTCAAACGTCCCTTTGATGGTGGCAAGGGTCTCAGCGGCGTTGTCCACAAAGAAGACCATTATATGAACCCCTTTGTCCCGTATCTGCTTGCTGCGGGAAAAAGCACTCAGGAGGTGAGCAATGAGTAGCGGACTTTACAGCACACGCCAAGGCAATTTGGACACCACCTTGGACCTCAAAAACCTCAAACCTTACGGCGACACGATGAACGACGGCAAGGTGCAAGTGTCTTTCACTCTGCCTGTTGCCGATTCGGAGCGCGCCATCGAAGCCGCGCGCCAACTCGCCCTCAAAATGGGTTTGACCGAACCCAACGTTGCCACGCACATCGCCTTGGACAAAGAATTCACCTTTTTTGTGGTCTATGGCTCGCTTAAACATAGCGTCAATTACGATGACATTCACGTTGAAGCTGTTGAAGTCACAGTGATGAGCATGGAAGAGACCGATGACTTCATCCGCCAAAACTTTGGCCGCAAAATTCGGGTCTTGGGCGCATCCACGGGCACCGACGCACACACCGTGGGCATCGACGCCATCATGAACATGAAAGGCTACGCTGGTCACTTTGGGCTTGAGCGTTACCGCATGCTGGAAGCCTTAAACATGGGTAGCCAGGTGACCAACGAAGAATTTATCAAAAAAGCGGTTGAGTTTAATGCAGACGTTTTGCTCGTTTCTCAAACCGTAACCCAAAAGAACGTGCACGTGCAAAACCTAACCGAGCTGGTTGAGCTCCTGGAGGCTGAAGGGCTACGCGATCGGTTCTTATTGCTCATTGGCGGTCCTCGCATCAGCCACGAACTCGCCAAAGAACTCGGTGCGGACGCTGGTTTTGGGCCCGGCAAATACGCCGATGACGTTGCCAGTT
The DNA here is from genome assembly GCA_002409625.1 of Anaerolineaceae bacterium UBA5404. Taxonomy (GTDB): domain Bacteria; phylum Chloroflexota; class Anaerolineae; order Anaerolineales; family Anaerolineaceae; genus Mesolinea. The sequence continues at coordinate 133,705 of DHNY01000008.1, forward strand.
ACTTTTGCGAAGAACTGCTCGCCAGGCAGAGCCATCAGGCTATTTAATGGTCATTTAGCGATATAATGAAGACGACCTGGCACTAAAAACCAGTCGTCTCTTGAGAAAACAGAAGGAGATTGGAAGTTTATATGAATAAACAAATCAGTATTGAAGAAGCCGTAAGCAAAATTAAAGATGGCGACACCATCATGGTTGGCGGTTTTTTGGCAGTGGGAACCCCCGAAAGCCTGATTGATGCCTTGGTTGAAAAAGGCGTTAAAAACCTGACCCTCATTTGCAACGACACCGGATTTATGGATAAAGGTGTAGGCAAACTGGTGGTAAACAAGCAATTCAAAAAGATCATCGCTTCCCATATCGGTACCAACCGCGAAACCGGTCGCCAAATGGTCGAAGGCGAAACCGAAGTTGTGCTCACCCCTCAAGGCACCTTGGTAGAACAAATCCGCGCCGGTGGCAATGGTTTGGGTGGCATCCTGGTTAAAACCGGCTTGGGCACCGACATTCAAAAAGGCAAAGAAGTCATCACTGTGGATGGCGAAGATTACCTGCTTGAAAAACCGATGCGCGCCGATGTCGCTTTGCTCTTCGCTAACAAAGCTGATGAACAAGGCAACCTTTGGTACCACGGCACGACCCGCAACTTCAACACCGTCATGGCAACGGCAGCCGACTGGGTCGTGGTTGAAGCTGACGAAATCGTTCCTGTGGGTGAACTAGCCCCCAACGATGTTGTCGTCCCCGGTGTTTTCGTCCACAATATTGTGCAAGGAGTTAAATAATGGCAATGGATAAACAACAAACCCAAGAATTTATCGCCAAACGTGTTGCCCGTGAATTGCAACATGGCGAATTGGTCAACTTAGGCATTGGCCTGCCCACTCTCGTCGCCAACTTTGTTCCCGAAGGTCGCGAAGTCGTCTTCCAAAGCGAAAATGGCATGGTCGGTGTGGGTCCTGCCCCAGAAGATTGTGACAAAGACGTTTGCATCGCCAACGCTGGTGGCATGCCTGTAAGCATCCTCCCAGGTGGCGCTTTCTTTGATAGTGCCGTTTCCTTTGGTCTCATTCGAGGCGGCCACGTGGCATCAACGGTTTTAGGCGCGCTCCAAGTGGCACAAAACGGTGATATCGCCAACTATATGATCCCTGGCAAAATGGTGCCTGGCATGGGCGGCGCAATGGACCTCACCAGCGGTGCCAAGCGCGTTATCGTTGCCATGGAACACACCAATAAAGGCAACCCCAAACTGCTCAAGGAATGTACCTTGCCCTTGACAGCCGTCAAAGCGGTGGATCTGATCGTGACCGAAATGGGCGTGATCGAAGTCAACGAAAAAGGCTTCGAACTGGTTGAAATCAACCCCGAATACACGGTTGAAGACGTTCAAGCCGCAACCGACGCCCCACTGCACATCAGCCTCAACCTGATTGACATGGTGGTCTAATGCATTTTTTGCATCGTGATAAAACAACGCCCATTTTGACTAAATGGGCGTTGTTTTTTAAAGCTCGTGTTTTATTGATTAGCCTAAGGGCGAAGCACAATCGGGAAGTTTAATAACCCAATCTCACAAGTCCTCTGCGTCTCAGCCCAATCTGGATCCTTGGTTGTCATAAAGCTGTTTTGAGGTTCAGGTTGAGGAACGTTAAAGCAGTTGTGTCCAAAATCTGTTTTTTGCCATAGTTTACAATCTGCCGGATTATCTGTTCCCCCACACAGATTCACCAGTTTGGTGATGCTCACCGGTAAGTCACCACTGAAAGAATTACGTTCAAGAAGGAGGCTTTTTAGATTAACCATATTACCAAACTCACTTGGAATCCGTCCAAAAAAGTTATTGGCTACTAGATAAAGACGCTCCAACTCAATCAATTGGCCTAATTCTGCTGGTATGGTGCCACTAAATTGATTGTAAGATAAGTCCATCGCTTGCATTTTAGTCAGACTTCCAATTGTTAAAGGAATATTGCCACTCAATTGGTTCGATGAAAGACTCAAATAGGTTAATTCTTTGAGATTAGCTATTGAGACAGGAATACTGCCATTGAATGCGTTACCGCTCAAAATCAACTGGTCTAGTTTCAGCAAATCACCTATCTCCGGCGGGATATTACCGCTAAGTTGGTTATTAGACAAAGTAATATAATACAGGTTCTTCAATTGACCGATGGTTCCAGGTATTTCACCGCTCAGGGCATTATCATTCAAGAGTAAATACGTCATTGCAGATAGTTGGCTAATGCTTACCGGGATACTTCCCTGTAATTTGTTTCCACTCAAGTTCAGGATTTCAAGGTTGTCAAAGTTACCAATCGCATCAGGCAGTCTGCCGTTAAGTTTGTTATCTGACAAATATATGCTGGTTACACTGGAAGATTCCACAGTAATGCCAAACCATTTACCAACCGTCGTGCTTTGCAGCCAATTGGTACTATTCATCCAACCCGCACCATTGGTGCTCTGGTAAAGCGTAACCAAAGCTTCGCACTCTTTCCTGGGCACATCAGTCACAGTGCCACAATCAAAAGCCTGCACTTGTTCTTCGGTAAGGTGCAGGCTTTCTTCTGATGGGGCTATATACGCCGGTCTTTCAAGAGGGCTTTCATCACCCTCGGCTTGATTTTTTACTTGCCAATCATTTGGCTGAGCTTCACCTTCTTGGGGCGTCCAAGCCAAAGCGCTGGATGCCTGGCTACTGCCCAATAACAGTAGCAATGCAATAATAAGACTAAAAATTCTTTGTCGCATGTTTAACTCCTTATAAGAAATGTGAAAGATATACATATTATCGTTTATAAATGGACCTTCAAAAGGATCAATTTGCTGATTTTTCGAGGAAATCCTTGTATTCAGTGTCGCATCCAAGCCGCCCAGACAGTACAATACTAGAAAAGGAGTAGACATGATCAATTACACATACGAACCTGAAAACAAACGTGTTGCCGCTTATCTAGAAGATGGATCTGAAACTGGCGAATTAACTTACTATGTCCGAGAAGATGGCGCCTGGGTTGCCAACCATACCTTTGTTGATCCATCCCAACGCGGAAAAAACATCGCCGCCTATATGCTCGATCTCTTTATTGAAGTTGCCCGGGAAGCCGGAGTAAAAATTAAACCACTTTGCCCTTACATCGTAAAAGCTATGGTAGGCAAAGAGGAATATGCTGATATTGTGGTTGAATAAGCTGCTGCCCTGCAACATATAAAAACGAACCTCGCAAATAAGCGAGGTTTTCCTTTTAACTTGTAATAAAGTTCTTATTAAGGTCTCTATCAGGTAGAATAGGTCTATCAATCATTCAGGTGAAAAAATGTATCACGAAGCAATCGATCAACTCTTGAAGAACACCCAAAAACAAGCCGGGTTCTTAAAAGGAAACCCATTTGCTTATCTTGTTTCGGCAATGCTGTCTGGCATTTTCATCAGCCTCAGCGTCTTGCTTTACAGTGCGGTCTGGGCACAAAACAGCGCAAGCCCGGCTGTTGAACTGCTTAGCGGACTTATGGTGCCTTTGGGTTTGATATTGGTTGTGTTTGCAGGGACCATGCTTTTTACTGCCAACCCATTCATTATCACACTTGGCGCAATCAAGAAAAAGATAAGCTGGCTGGATTTAGCCAAAATCATCCCCATGGTTTACATTGGCAATTGGCTGGGCACACTTTTGATTAGCCTTGTCTTCAAAGCGTCTGGGCACTTGCAAGGAGACCTGGCAACGCACATCATTCACATTTTCTCTGCCAAGCTTGATCTCAGCTTTTGGCAACTCATGGCACGAGGTTTTTTGTGCAATATTCTTGTCTGCGCTGCCATTTGGTCCACACACCGGTTTGAGTCATTTACTGCCAGGTTTTTGATTATCTTCTTTAGCCTACTCGCTTTTATGGCAACCGGCTTTGAAAACTGTATTGCCAATATGAGCCAAGGCTCGCTGGCATTGTTGGCACCCGGAGGGATGCAGGCTATTGGCATCGTGAATTACATGTGGGTCATTTTAGGCTCCACTCTGGGCAACACAACAGCCGGGGTCTTGGTTTTTGCTTTGCCCTTTTGGCTGTTTTCGAAAAACTCAAAAACTGAGATGACCGAAACAAGATAACACTGGTCGTCTTTTCAAGTAAAATTAGACTATATTCCCTCATGGCGTACCATAAATGTCATGAGTATGATGTTCTTTACTGGTTTAAAAGGTTAATGTGTCTTCAGGCTTAACAAAAAACACCAAAAAGATATGCCTCTCTGTGGTGATGCTTATTGCTTTTGCAATATGCAGTTTTTTGTTTACCCCAAGTCACCCAGGTTATGCTCAATCCACCACGCCAGAGCTCATTCTGGGAGAAGTCAATAAATCAGAATTCCCAACCATCAAACTCGATTTTGAAATCAAAAAGGCAAAACCCGGGCAACTTACAGATCCCATTGAAAGAAAAGATATTACTATCCTGGAGGGTGAAAAAAGCCTTCAAATTACCCAATTGGAAAGCGAATACACCGGCACGCACTTTATGCTTGCGGTAAACCCCGCCCGAGACCTTGCCCTTTTGGATGGCTGGGGAAACACCCGCTACGATAGTATTATTGGCGCCATCAAAACCCTTGGCTCAAACCTGGCAGCAGAAGCGGGCAACCATTACAGCCTTTTTATCAACCCGGATTCAGCATGGCAGGAGCTGGGCAATTACAGCGAATGGCTCAACCGAATTGATGATTATGATGATGTCTATGGCATGCGCCGGCTTGACCAGGATTTTGCCAGCCTGGAAATGGCAATTGATGCCTTTCAAAATTCCGAGTTAGACCAGGAAACAGCATTAGTCTATTTAGCACCTTATATCTACCGTGGCAGAGCAAACCAATTGATAAGCCTGGTGAATTCGGCTACAAAACTTGGCTTGCCCATCAACATGTGGATGGCACTTGAATATACCAACTTTGAAATCCCTTACGAGGAAGAACTGCGCGAAGCCTTGGAAGCTGGCGGCGGCAGCCTCTTTTTGTACAGTGGTCTTGAAGAAATTCCTGATCCCAAGGCTTACCTTGATGGCATGGGTTACCGCTATCATGTTTGGTACAACTCCCAATTGCGCGCCACGCAAGAGGTTGAGGTGGCTGTGCAGGTCAAAACAACTGCCCTGGGCACATTAAAAAGCACCTCAAAGAAGCTGAGTGTGGTTGTTGAGCCAACCCAGCTGCGTTTTCTCAACTTTGTCTCCGATCTTCCTGTTGCCTTGGATGCAAACGGGAATCCACAGCCTGCCGAACTTCCTATTGAGGTCAGTATCGAATTTCTGGATAACTATCCACGAGAGATTGAATCAACTAGTTTGTGGATCAATGGCAAAAAGGTAAAAGAGAACAAGGCACCACCCTATGGCAGTTTTCTGATTGACCTAAGCCCTTATGATGAAACAACGACCCTGAATTTAGAGGTCAGATTAGACGATATATGGGGATTGCAAGGCAGCACCGGCACCCGGAAACTCAATTTGGAGCTCACCAAGCCGGAAACATTGCTGGAAGAAGTGACCAAAGGGGTCAATCGCTGGCTAATTTTAGGCGCGGGCCTTGGCGTACTTTTGCTCGCTTTTATTTTCCTGTTTCCAAGCTTTCGGAGGAAAAAAGGAACCGTAGCCAGTGCCGGTCAAGGGCAAGAGGCTGCATCAAAACCTGTGGCAAAACCGCAGACCAGCGACGCAAAAGGAGAGCAGACAGCCTCAGGCACTGCCCTTGAACAAAAAGCTGAAAGCCAAGCTGAAGAAGTTCCTGCAAAAGATGAAGAACCGGTTATCTCTGCCTATCAGGATTTTCCAACACCGCCGGCACAACATTTTGGCAGTTTGCACAAACTCGACCAAGACAGCACACCCAGCGCGGTAAAGCCATTTCTGCTCATCAAAAAAGTTATTTACATCGGAAGGGACCCCAAACTAGCCGATTTGGTTCTGGATGACCCGGCCATTGAGCCATTGCACGCTGAGCTGCAACTCTTTGATGATGGACGCGCCACGCTCACAGACTTTAAGACCACCGCTGGCACCTATCGCAACTTTAAACCAATTACAACAAACGCCGTCGAACTGCAACACGGCGATATTTTACATTTTGGCACGCAAATGTATCGCTTCCACAGCGTAACGCGAACGAGCACATTAACAAACCCGCCAAAAGCGTAAAAAGTGACTTAACAATCAAACTCACAAATCTGTGAGAAAAATGCTTGAATTAGCCAACTTTCCGTGTTAGAATACTTGCTCTGTGGAGGGATGGCCGAGCGGTTGAAGGCGCCTGTCTTGAAAACAGGTTTAGGGAAACCTAACGTGGGTTCGAATCCCACTTCCTCCGCTGCAAAAACCTTAACAATTTGGGGAGGTGCCAGAGTGGACGATTGGGGCCGCCTGCTAAGCGGTTGTCGGAGTAAAATTCGACCTAGGGTTCGAATCCCTACCTCCCCGCCTTCAAAATGCTGCCTTCGGGCAGTTTTTTGTTTAAACGCATGCTATTGACCTTGACTATCCGCACTTTAATCCGATTCCTTAGCCAATGGCTTCGAAACCGTCTAGAATCTAGTATAATTTCAGCATGAACCCTGCTTATAAAAATGCCTCATTTATCCCTTGGCTACCAGCCTTTTTCAGTTTATTAGTAATTGGTGGGGGTGGTTTAGCCTTGGTGCTCACCCAATCGGAACCCACTTTGGGTCCACGCTGGTTGTTCTTTTTCTTTATCATGCTTTTATTTTCGGGCGTGTTTTTACCTTTGGCGTGGTTTATTAACCTACGCTTCCCATCAGACCCACCCGCTAAAAGCATCGTCATCATCCGACAAGCCATCTTGGGAGGGCTGTTTGTGAGCCTTGTGGCTTGGTTGCAAATGGGACGGGTTCTCACCTTGTTGCTCGGCGGTATTGTTCTTATCGTGCTCGTTGTCATCGAGTTCTTTTTGCGTCTTTGGGAACGCAGCCGTTGGAGACCAAGCGAAGAGGCTGAATAATGACTGCCGATTTTCGTCACATCCCATCTGTTGATCAACTTATCAACTCTGAAGATTTAAAAGATGCTTTGCAGACCTTTGGCCACGATTGGACCGTTGCGGCTACCCGCGAAGTGCTAGAATCCTGTCGCGTGGACTTAAAAGCCCAAAAACCTTTACCTCGTCTGGCGGAAATTGTTCAAAAAATTGAGCAAAAGCTGGCTTTGCAATCCCTTCCGGACCTGCAAAAAGTTATTAACGCCACCGGCGTGCTGCTGCACACCAACCTTGGCAGAGCGCCTTTAAGCAATGCTGCTGCAAAAGCTGCCAGTGAGCTAAGTCAAAGCTTTAACACGCTCGAATTTAACCTTGAAACCGGCAAACGTGGCAGCCGCGAAAGCCATTGTGCAGCATTCATCGCCCGTTTAAGTGGCGCCGAAGATGCCTTGGTGGTCAACAACAACGCCGGCGCGGTGCTTTTAGCGCTTAGCGCGCTTGCCAAAGCCAAAAAGGTTGCCATTTCCCGCTCGCAGCTGGTTGAAATTGGTGGCGGCTTTCGCATTCCGGACGTCATGCGCCAATCTGGGGCAAAGCTATTAGAAGTCGGCACCACTAACCGCACCCACCTGCGTGATTATGAGACCGCCATCGCCGAAGGCGCGCAAATGTTGATGACCGCTCACCAAAGCAACTTCCAAATTCTTGGCTTTACCGCTGAACCTGAACTTTCTGACATCGTGGCATTGGCAAAACAAGCACAACTGCCCCTGTATGTTGATCTTGGGTCTGGTTCTTTCGTTAACATGGAAAAATACGGTTTGAGCCATGAGCCAACCGTACCAGAAACGATTGCCCAGGGTGCTGATTTGGTCAGTTTTTCTGGTGATAAGCTGTTAGGGGGACCTCAGGCGGGAATCCTTGCCGGCAGAAAAGAGCTTATCGACAAATGCCGGCGCCATCCGCTTTACCGCGCGCTGCGACCCGATAAACTGTGTTTGGCTGCCCTCTCTGCTACCTTGTTGCACTATCTAAAAGGGGATTACGAGCTTGAAATCCCGCTTTATCGCATGCTTTCCCAGTCCGAATCGCAGATCAGGCAAAGAGCGCAAGCCTGGCAAAAGCAGCTTGGCACCGGCGAAGTTATTAAAGCTGAATCAACCATTGGTGGTGGCAGTTTACCCGGAGAAACTTTGCCAACCTGGCTTTTACAGCTAAAGCCAAAATCAGCTAATCAGCTGTTAAAAGCTTTACGCGAGCAAAAGCCACCCATTATCGCGCGCATCCAAGACCATAGCCTGGTTTTGGATCCCCGAACAGTTCAAGAAAATGAAGACATCATTGTTACAAATACATTAAAGAAATTGTTAAATTAGAGGAAACATGAAAAAAGACATCGATCAACTTATGCAAAAACACAATGTGGACGTCCTGTGGGTAAGTGGCGCCGCGGTGAATAACCCGGGCATGTACTACCTGACCGGTGGCGGACACATCACGAACGCCGATCTTTTTTACCGCGTCGGACAAAAACCAATCCTCATGCACGGCACCATGGAACGCGACGAAGCCGCCAAAACCGGTTATGAGCTGCTTAGCTACGCCAATTACCCCGTTCAGGATTTGCTCAAGCAAGTTGACGGTGACCTTGCCCAAGCCACGGTCTTGCAATTCAAACAAATCTTAACCGACCTAGGCATCACCAAGGGCAGAGTAATGCTTTATGGAAAAAAGGAAATCAGCAAGGTTCTGCCACTTATCCAAGGTTTGACCAAAGCCTTCCCAGAGATTGAATTTATCGGCGACATGGATGACAAAATTCTGCTGGAAGCACGCGGTACAAAAAGCCCCGATGAAATCGAGCGCATCCGCCAGATGGGCGTCCGTACCACAAGCGTAGTGGGCAAAACAGCGGCATTCCTGCAAAACCACAAGGTGCGCGAGGATGAAGTGCTCATCAAAGCTGATGGCACACCGCTCACCATTGCTGATGTTAAGAGCCAAATTAAACTTTGGTTGGCAGAAGCCGGCGCGGAAGACACCGAAGGCATGATCTTTGCCATCGGTAGAGATGCCGGTGTACCTCACAGCAGTGGCAACCCGGATGACGTCATCTCACTGGGTCGCACCATCGTTTTTGATATTTTCCCGGCTGAAGCCGGCGGAGGCTACTACTATGATTTCACCCGAACCTGGTGCCTGGGTTATGCTTCACCAGAAGTTGAAATGGCACATAGTCAGGTTGCCAAGGTCTATGACACCATCGTCGCAGAGCTCGAGCTTGGCGTCAACGCCGCCCACTTCCAAGCCCGCACCTGCGAGCTCTTTGAGGAAATGGGACACGAAACCATCCGCCAAAACCCACGCCTTGAGCAAGGTTACATACACAGCCTGGGGCACGGTTTAGGGCTAAACGTGCATGAAAAACCGTGGTTCGGACGCAAAGATGATCCCAGCAACGTGCTCCAGATTGGTTCAGTGTTCACCATCGAGCCCGGACTGTATTACCCTGAAAAGGATTTTGGTATCCGAATTGAAGATACCTGGTACGTAAAAGAAGACGGCAGTTTTGAAAAATTTGTGGCATTCCCACGTGATTTGGTGCTGCCAATGAAAGGATAAGCCCATGAGACAAGCCCATTTGCGAGTTTTAGGCATTGAAAGTTCCTGTGACGAAACCGCCGCAGCCATTGTTGAAGGCGGGCGCGTTATTCAGAGCAATGTTGTTGCCAGTCAAATCGACCTTCACGCCCAGTTTGGCGGCGTTTACCCCGAGCTGGCATCACGCGAGCATGTGCGCGCCATCTATCCCACGGTTGAAAACGCCCTCAAAAATGCCCACATGAATTTAAGTGAGGTTGATGCGATTGCGGTTACCCGCGGTCCCGGACTGGCAGGCTCTTTGGTGATTGGCGTTAACATGGCAAAAGCATTGGCACTCGCCAGTGACAAGCCGCTGATACCCGTCAACCACCTCGAAGCCCACATTTACGCCGCGTGGTTACACAAAGCCGGCAGTAAACCCAGCCCCGAGCCAAAATTCCCTCTCATCGCACTCCTGGTTTCTGGCGGACACACCCAACTGGTGCTGATGACCGACCATCTGCAGTATGAGAACCTGGGCAGCACCTTGGATGATGCCGCAGGTGAAGCTTTTGACAAAGTGGCTCGCCTGATGAACCTGGCATATCCCGGCGGGCCTTCCATCCAGGCAGCAGCCGCCGAAGGCGACCCCAATACTTATGATTTCCCCATCGCCAAGCTGGATAATCCTTGGGATTTCTCTTTCAGTGGGCTAAAAACCGCGGTGATGCGCCAGGTGGACGCTTTTAAAGACTTTGCCACCGATGTGCCGGTTGCAGATATTGCCGCCAGTTTTCAGGCAACCGTTGTGGAAACCCTTTTTAGCAAAACAATGGCTGCCGCCGAAGCCTACAAGGCTAAAGAAATCATCGTTGCTGGTGGAGTAAGTGCCAACAAAGCCTTGCGCGAAGCTTTCCGCGCGCAAAAGAAATTCAAAGTGCACATCCCCCACATCAGCCTTTGCACCGATAATGCCGCCATGATCGCTGCTGCCGCGTACAGGCATTTGATCGCTGGCGAAACTTTTGAGCTCGATTTCGATGTGCTACCCAACTGGCCACTTGCTACAAAGGCTTGAATCCCAGGCGCTATTGACCGACAATAGAAGTGAAAGAAAACAAAAGGCACTGGAGATAAAATGTACGCACAATTAACCTGGAAAGAAGACCAACACTTTGAAGGCACCGCCACAACCGGCCATTTGATTGACCTGGATGTTCCCGCTCCGCAAGGTGAGAAAAACAAAGGCTTTACGCCCATGGAACTGATGGCAATGGGTGCAGCAGGATGCACTAGTATGGACGTACTCAGCATCCTCAAAAAACGTCGTGTGGATATACGCGGGTTCCAAGTCAAAGTAGAAGTTGAACGCCGCGATGAGATCCCACGCGTGTTTACCCATTTACACTTCATTTACACCGTGACCGGCAAGGATATCAAACTTGAAGATGTGGAGCGCGCTGTGCAACTCTCTGAAGACAAGTATTGCCAGGGCATCGCCATGATGCGCGCCAGTGGCGCCGGCATCAGCAATGCCATCGTTATCAAGCAAATTGAAGACTAAACCGCCCAAACACATCACACAATGCTGAATTAAAAGCATTGGTTCAAGCTAATCAAACAGAATGACCAGTAATCCTCAAGGAACTGGTCATTCTTTGGTATACTCTAAGGTATCAAACTCGGTTTTTACGGGTAAAAAGGATCGCGACTTAATGAACGAAAAACTGAAAGAAACCCTCCTTTCTATCTTACCCATCACCCTCATGGTGCTCCTCATCCATTTTAGCTCGGTTGCTACGCTTGATTCAACCTTATTAACCCGCTTTTTGCTGGGAGCTTTATGTATGATGATTGGTTTTCCGCTGTTTTTGCAAGGCGTGGATATGAGCATCGTGTTGATGGGCGAGCACATGAGTGGCGCGCTGGTCAAATCAAACAAAATGTCCATCGTCATCATTGGTGGCTTTATCCTCGGCTTCCTGGTCAATGCCGCTGAGCCAGACGTGCACATATTCTCGCGGCAATTTGCCGACCTGACCATGGAAGGCTTAAGCCACTGGATCTTTGTGCTCATCATGTCAGCTGGTTTTGGCACGATGGTTGCCTTTGGGCTGCTACGCATCATTCGCAACGTAAAAATGCGCTTTTTTGCCGCAGCGGTATTGCTTTTGATGCTTGTCTTGCTCATGTTCACTGCCGAAGAATTCATTGGCGTAGCCTTTGATACTTACGGTGCCACGACCGGTGCCATTGCAACACCATTCCTTTTGGCACTCGCCATTGGTGTTTCATCCAAAACGCGAAGAAGCACAGAAGAAGCCGCAGAATCCTTTGGTATTCTGGGTATCGGATCGGTTGGCGCAGTGCTTGCCATTTTGGTGCAGGGCATCTTGATGAAAGGCAAACCCATTGCTCCCCCACCAGATGCCGCAGCGATGAGTGCAGACGCGCTCAATCATGGGCAATTTTTTCTCAAAAACCTGGTTGAGACCGTTAAAGAAGTTTCATTGGGGCTTTCACCCATCTTAATCAGCTATGCCATTGCCGCCATGTTTTGGATCAAGCCCAAAAAACGCGAGTTGCGGCGCATTGTGCTGGGTGCCATTGTGACCTTCCTGGGCTTGGTTGTTTTCCTTTCTGGCGTCTACTTTGGCTTTTTGGAAGCCAGCAAAGACCTGGGCATGCAGCTCGCTCAAACCGGGCGCATGTGGATACCGCTGACGGTTGGTGGTTTGTTTGGGCTGGTAACCGTTTTTGCCGAACCCTCCGTGCACATCCTCAACGCCCAAATTGAAGAAGAAACCATGGGCTCCATCCGCAAACGCACCGTTCTGTGGACCTTGGCGATTGGTGTTGCCCTCGCGGTAACCCTCAGTGTTTTGCGTATTCTCATCCCTGAGTTCAAAATTGTGCACATGCTCATACCAACTTTAATCGCTGCCATTGCTCTTTGCTTCCTGGTTCCCGATATATTCATCGGTATCGCCCTGGACGCTGGCGGGGTTGCCTCAGGCACCATGGCAGCCGCATTCATCCTGCCCTACGCGCAAGGACTGGCAGAGCATACCGAAGGTGCCTCACAATTGATTGATGGCTTTGGCATTATCGCCTTTATTGCTTTTGTGCCAATTCTAAGTTTGTTGGCTCTGGGGCTCATTTACCGAATCAAGGCAGGCAAATCTGCCAATGCTAAAGATAACTAAATGTGGCATTAAATAGAGTGAGTTGATATGGATAAAGAAATAACAGAAACCTTAAAAACACCTAATACCCTTATGGTAGGTGTGGTAACCCGTGGGCAAGGCAGTCGCATGATGAACTTGCTTCGCCGCAGAGGTGCCCACTACGCGGTGTGTACTTTTGCTGAAGGCACCGTTCCAGGGCATATCCTCAAGATGTTGCAACTGGCTAAGACCAAAAAGGAATTGGTGCTTGCTTTTATCAACGACGAGATCGAAGACAATTGCTATCGTGGTTTAAGCATGGATCTCAAAATTGAACAGCCTGGACATGGTGTGGCATTCTCAATTCCCCTGTGTGGCAACCCAACAGCACCGGAAAAAACCGAACTTTCTGGCGCCTTGATCATTGTTGACAAAGGCAAAGGCGAAGACGTGCTGGATGTTTTTGATGACCTGGGCTTACGCGGTGGTACTATGCTAAGCGCTTATGGCGGCGCGTCCATCGCAAAGATCTTGTTCGATATGCCCGTGCAGCCTGAAAAAGAAGTTGTCTTCCTGGTTACTCCGAGTGAAAAAATAAAAGAAATGCTCACTTCCCTCGAAACGGAACTTCAAATGAGCGAACCAAATCAAGGAATCGCGGTAACCTTTGCGATATCCCGCTCAATTGGACTTTTTACTGAGGCGAAGAAAGGAAGCTAATATGACAAAACAAATGTTACTCATTAGCGTGCCTCTTGGCAAAGCCGAACGTGTTGTGCAACTTGCCACGCAAGCTGGTGCAAGTGGCGCCACCATTTTGCACACGCGCGAAGGTTTTGCTGAGCCCAAGGCCTTTCAATTAGAGCCACAACGCGATCTGGTGATGATTGTAACCAGCCCTGAAATCCGCGCTGGCATCGAAGAAAGCGTTCAACAAGGCTTTGACCAAACCATAGAATTTTATTGCTTGCCTATCATTGATTCGGTAGGTTTAGACCGTGGTTTACCCATAAAAGAATAAGCTTACTCACCACAGCTGGTTCAAAATTGCCTGGTCACACATCGCCGTTTTGAGCCAGCTTTTTGTGTATCAAGAAAACTGGTAAAATAGTCTTTGACAACGCTTATGAATAAGAATCATAAATTTTTACTCGTTATAGTCCTGCTCATTTTCCTTGCCGCCTGCGGCAAAGAACTTGCTGTTCCCACAGAATTACCTGCCCCGCAGGTCTCTTTGGGTGAACAAGGCACCCCCGAAACGCCGATAACACCAGATAATCTGGAAACTGAAACCAAGGAAATTGACGAAAGCAATCAGCCAGACAGCCCCTTACCTCCTCCGCCCGAGCACCGCACCCATTACAAACTGGACTTAATCCTGGATTATTATTCGAAGTATGGCACGGTTAGCGAAAACATCACCTACATCAACCGCAGTAACAAAGCGATGGATGAGATCTTGTTGCTGGTTCCTCCGCGAGATTTTCCGGATTCCTTTACTTTACAGGCACTCACTGGCGAGCATGTCAGCAGCTACCGTGACGAAAGCGCGCGCACCTGGGTAAAACTAGACCCACCCTTGCAACCTATGGAGACCACCCACCTCAATCTCCTCTTTAAACTGCGTTTTCCCCTTCATGAAGGCATTTTTGGGCACACCAACCGTCAACTCAATATTGCTGACTGGTATCCCTTTATTCCACCCTTTGATCCTGAAACCGGCTTTCTGGCTCACAATCGTGTAACAGATACTGATAACATCATAGTGGGCGAGTACCTCGTTCAAGAAATTGCTGACTTTGATGTGAGCTTGAAGCTCATCAATCAACCAGAGCTCATCGAAGTTGCTGCCAGTGCGCCAGCGGAAAAACGGGATGATGTCTTTTACTATTCGCTGCCTTTGGCGCGAGCATTTGCCTTCTCGGTGAGTGATAGTTACTTTGAGCATGAAATCGTGCATAACGGCACCCGCATCCGCACCTACATGTTTATGAACAACAAGGATAAAGGACCTGCACTCTGCGAAATTGCGCGCAAATCGCTGGAACTGTTCGAAGAGCTCTTTTACCCCTACCCACGTGAAATGATTTCCATCGTTGCCGGCGACTTTTTGCACAATATGGAAATGGATGGCATGTTTATGCTAAGCCACAAAGTAATCGATTTCTATATTGACGGCGAGAAAAACAATTTGACCATCCTCACACCTCACGAACTCTCGCACCAATGGTTTTACAGCTTAATTGGCAACAACAGCGTAGAAGAACCCTGGCTTGATGAATCCCTGGCAACCTATATGGAACTGCTCTATTTTGAACGCTATCACCCGGAATCAGTGGATTGGTGGTGGCGCAACAGGGTGTTTCAATACGATAACAGTGGCTATGTAAACTCAGACATCCACATTGAAGGCGGTTACCCAAAGTATCGCGCGGCTGTATATCTGAATGGAGCAAAATTTATGCGGGATCTCCGCCAAATCGTTGGCGATGAAGCCTTTTTTGCCGCACTTAAGGATTATGCCTACGCGAATATCTGGCGCATTGCCAGTGGAAAAGACTTTTTTGACGCCTTCGCTAAGCACAGTAACGCCAACCTTAGCGGGCTCCTCAACCAATACTTTCGTGATTAAGAAAAAAGCGGTTCTCATAAATGAGATATAATCTATCGTTAGTTTTAACTTACATTGCTGGTTATTCCAGGCAATAACAAGGAGTTATGATGAGTAACTTAGATGAAAACAAAACAGGCAATTTAGCTGGATCTGACATTTCCAGTAAAAACAAACAAGACACAAACCCGGAAAAGGCTAAAAAGCCTTTTTACAAAGAACCTATGGTTCTTGCAGCAATGGGGCTTATCTTATTGGCGCTCATTTTCGTGGCAGTTTGGGTAATTAAATCCAGAAATGACAAGCTAAACGAACTAGCCTCTGCAACCCCAACCCACGACAATCATGCAACGCCTTTTGTTAAAAAGGTTACATCACCGCCAACAGTCCCACCAACAGAAATGCCAACGGTGGAAATTGTGGCAACCCCAGAACCCCGTACGGAAGTAATCACATATATTATCCAGGAAGGCGAAACGCTTATCGATATCGCTGAAAAGTTTGGTATTTGGCCAGATACCATTCTCTGGGCAAATCGCTACGAATTGGGCACGGAAGTGCGCGACTATACAGCAGGCAAGCAAATCTTTATTTTGCCGGTAAACGGTGCCTACCATAAATGGCATGAGGGTGAAGGACTAAACGGCGTTGCCAAATATTACAACGTAACCGCGGATGACATCATCGATTATCCCGGCAACAAGCTCGACCGCAGCACTTTGGGTTCAACCTCATCGCCCAATATCCCAGCGGGAACGCGGTTGGTTGTGCCAGGCGGCACGATTTCTGATTATTTCGCGGATGATGCCTTGCTCTACTATGCTGCGGTGAAAAAAATCCGCTCATTGCCTTTGGGCACTCCCGAAACGCATCCTGAACCACGTCAAGAACTAATCGCTTACAAAGCCCAAGAATCTGACTCAATCTTTAGCATCGCGGAATCGTTTGGCTTAGAGCCGGAAACCGTGCTGTGGGCAAACCGTTACATCATCGGTGACACTCCTGACGGCATTAGCCCCGGACAATTACTCATGATTTTGCCTGAAGATGGTGTTTTGCACGCTTGGTCCTATGGTGAAGGATTAAACGCGGTTTCCCGTGCTTATGGCGTAAGCCCTGAAGAGATTCTGGCAGAGCCGATGAACCAGGTTGACAAAGAAGAGATTGGTGATTTTAGCCTGCCAAGTATCGCCACGGGTACTTTCTTCTATATCCCTGGTGGCAAGGGCTCTACGCCCAACTGGGTTTCATACGTTTCTGTGCCAAATGATCCTAGTTTACGCCGTGCGAATGTTTCATATCTTGGCGCATTCTCGTGTTACAGTTCATCCACCTTACAAGGCAGTGGATCATGGCAATTACCAACCGGAAGCAAATAT
Source organism: Anaerolineaceae bacterium UBA5404 (assembly GCA_002409625.1). GTDB lineage: Bacteria > Chloroflexota > Anaerolineae > Anaerolineales > Anaerolineaceae > Mesolinea. The sequence goes on from DHNY01000008.1 coordinate 150,421, forward strand.
ATTTCTGGTTATGAGTACAACCCGCCAGTGCACAACGGTTTGGACTACGGTGGTAAACCCGGCACGCCTTTGATGGCTGCTGACAGTGGTGTCATCATTTACGCCGGTTGGTCGGACCGTGGTTATGGCAACACGGTTGTCATTGATCACCTCAACGGCTACATCAGCCTTTATGCGCACATTTTGGATGGCGGCATCAATGTCTTGTGTGGTCAAGCCGTGTATGGCGGTACCGTTATCGGCTATATGGGATCAACGGGTAAATCAACCGGTGCGCATCTGCACTTTGAAATCCGTTATAACGGCTCACCCGTCAACCCTCACAGCTTTGGCCTTTAGGCATCAAAGCAAATAAACAAAATAAAAAGCCAGCTTAGCTAAAATGCAAGCTGGCTTTTTTTCTACGAAGGTTGAATTCAATCATCCACTCAAGGCTGATTGTTTGGCAAGAGCTCACCATCCAAAGGCGTCCAACCAGAAAGGGTAAAAGGCAGCGCGTCCAGCGTGGCGGGCATCCATTGCCCATTGTATTTTCTGGCAACTTGCAGTCCCAGGTTGCTGATTTTATCTGCCACACAATTGGCTCTGCCTAGCTGATTGCCTTGCAGTAGAACCTCATCCTGCGTTGCGCGACCATCGTTCGCCAGCGCCGTGTACACCACCACCCAACCAGTGCGCTCATCACCATCGCCATCCAAATCAAGCACAACGGTGCCAAACTCACTGCGTGCCACAATTCCATCTGCCACGGCAATCGTGGCGGAATTTGTGCGGCTACATATTTGACTGTCGCCAGTCGGCGTAAACAAAATGGAAGACCATGTTTTTCCAGAAGCCCAAATGCTTTCTTCAACCCCAGCAAAAGACCATACACCAGGCTCCATAAAAGGCAAAATCATCTCCGGTTGCCTAAGACTACCCGGTATTTGCCCTTCCTCATTTTGCCAGGGGTTGCCAAACATCCCCATGTAGGTTCGTGCCAAGCCATCCGGACCAATCGCTTTTTGGTAAGCATCCCCTTCCAGAAGTTTGGAAAAGTACACATGGAACGCGACTGTTGCCGCATTTTGCCAGGGGTCAATATTTTCAACCAAGCCATCTCTGCCCACAAACTGCTCAAGCTTCATGTTGCTGTAATCGTAAAAAGCAGCGTTTAAGGCATTTGCCGCATGCGAAAGCTGCGCCATGAAATTGGACTGAACGTGTCTAAAACCCAATAGTCCAGCTTCCACGTTCAAGGGCTTTTCAGGCTGGCTAAGGGCACCGGTTTGAAACTCAATCAAGACCAACAATACTCTCGGGCTAATGCTGAACCTTTGGGCAAAATAGTTGATGATTTGTGGCGCGGTTTTTGTCTGCCCATCAAGTTTTGCACTGTAATTTTTAAACCAACCAGGCGTTGAGCTGAGAAAAGTTTCAACACCAAAGCCGATTGAAGCCGGGCCATTAACAAATAGAGCATCCGGCAAAATCTGATACGAACTACCCCAAAAAGGTTTGTAATAAATGGGCATTTTCATCGCATAGCCCTGAGGCAAGGTGGTGATGTCTTTTGGGATTTCAGGATTATGAAAAAGAATTTCGTGTTTCGCGCAACCAAACCGCCATGCAAGGTAAGCCAGATTGTCACCACTTTGCACGGTATAGTCCACCAGCGTGCCTGGCGTATAAACCGGACGTCCTGTGGATGTGCTTTCTATAATGGGTGTTTCAGGTTGTTCTTGTTCAGGTGGTGTAACAATATATTGCGAACGACTGGGCACGCAAGCAATCAAAACGCTTAGGAAAATAATCAGAAAAATCGCGCATGAGAGAGCGTTGGAAAACTTTTTCACGTGTTTATCCCATAGAGTAAATGCCCTTAACGTTGGATCTCCGAAGATTCATCGCCGGTTACATCCGCTCTAACAATCTCGTTGCCTTTGACTAGCCAACCGCCAGTTGAAATGGGGTTCCACACAGCACGCCAACCGCTCAAAACAAATGGCATTGGACCATCAGCGACCACCCACTCACCATTATATTTTCGGGTAATGTGCAGGTGGGTTCCAGTAGAGATACCACCCTCGCAACTCGGATGACCAATGCGATCACCCGCGTTCACCCAGGTTCCCAAGGGAATGCGATTGCGCGTGGCGATATGCAGGTAAACAATAACCCAACCGGTTTGCTCATTTCCGTCACCGTCCATATCCACAACAACGGTACCATCTTCAGAACGAACCACCAAACCTTCAGATGAAGCTGTAACCCATGAATAGCTGTCCACACAGCCCGCTTCTAACTTGGGTGGAGCAAAGTCAAGTGCTGCTCTCACATTGGCAGCGCCCCAGGCTGCGTGAGGTCCGTTGGTTAATTTCCAGCGGATACCAGCTTCAAAGGGCAAAAGGAGTTCGGGTTGGACCACGTCAGAGCTAATCAATGGCTCATGTATGGCAGCGATACGCCATGGATCACCAAACATGTAATCATAAAGCGCGGGCAGGTTGTTTTCACCATAGATTTTTGCCTCCCAGTCTGCTCTGGTGTTTTGGCTGGCAAAAAATTGCATCAAGGCAACGCTACCAGGGTTGAGTTCGGCAGCCAGGCGCAAGGTTTGCCCATCTCTAAAAGTCAAGACAACGGTGCGTCCTTCGCGCCAGCCGTAATAACCTTGCCCCAAAATTCCCGCAGCTTGTTCCAATTGGAAAAACAATCCAGGTTTATCAATTTTTCTAATGCCCAAAGGAAAGGCTTTGGCATTAGGTGAATTAGGGCTTCCATAAACCCAGCCACTTTCATATTCCAGCAATGCCAACAAAAGTTTGGGGTGGATTGAGAACTCGCGGGATACTTTTTCAATAATCTGTGCGCCACTCATCACGCCCAAGTCATAAACCTGCTCGCTAAACTGAGCTAAATACCCGCCGGCATTGTTTACAAAGGTCTCAATGTCAAAACCAACAGCAGAAGGTGAATTGACCACCTCACTGTCTGGAAAAACTTTTTCATTAGATGTGGTTTCGCCCAAGCGACTGTGCACAAAAAGCACCTGACCTTCAGGGATCAGCTGGTCTGGCTCGAATTGGGGTCGGCTCAATATTTCATCCACGCGCACACCAAAGCGAACCGCCAAAACGCCTATGCTATCGCCACTTTGGGCAAAATAGGTTGTTGGCACGCTTTCGATATAGGCATTCAAGCGTTCCTGGGTTGGTTGAGTGGGATCCTCTTCAACTGTTTCACTTTCTTCCTGATTAGGAACCGCTGTTTCCAAAGCAACTGATGCGGTGTCAAGGTTTTCTTCGGCTTCTTCGTGGATCTCAGCCGCTTCACCTGCTTCCAGGGCTTGCTGAAGCTTGCTGGCATCCAATTTTGGATTAATTTCAAGCAATCCGGCAGAGGGCACGTCATCGATCATGGCCGCTTGTGGTGAGCGATTACGCCCAACCTGGAAAATAAAGGTCCCAAGCACAATAAAGGTAATGGCAGACCACACTAATAGAATGCGCTGCCTGGTTTGCCTTTTTTTCGCTTTTTTCTGTTCGTTTTTACGACTAGCGTCCAATTTCGTTGAAATGGGAACGGCCATTGTAAGCTTCAATTCTCTTTCCATTTTTTTCCAAGTATCCATTATAAGCTGTTCCTGAGCTGTATGCTATCCAGCCTCCTAAATTGAAAGGTACTGCGCCGTATGCATCTACCCAGATCCCGTTGTAGCGTCTTGCAATATGAAAGTGCGTTCCGGTACTATAACCGCCTTCACAAGAGGCAACACCTATTACATCTCCTGCTGCAACTTGCGTGCCAGTTGCTATTCTTCCTGATGATCCCACATGAATATAATGCACCGTCCATCCGGTTTGCTCTGATCCATCGCCATCCAAGTCCAAAACCACAAAACCCACATCCGATCGTGTGATCACTCCGTCCGCCACTGCCAAAATTGGTGCGTAGCTGGTAAAGCAACCAAGATCATCATCATTTCCGGGTGGAGCAAAATCAAGCGCCGTCCAGGGGCTACCAACGCCCCAGCCATAATGCGGCCCGCTGGTGAAATACCAGGTGTCGCCATGGGCTAAGGGCAAAATAAATTCCGGTTGCACCAAATCCTCGGGCAATTGGCTTTCAGCGCTAAAGGCAAAGGGATCCCCAAAGAGCTTTTGATAGGTTGCATAAAGTCCGGTTTCTGATACCGCTTCTACAAACTGAAAATCATACATATAACGGGCATAAAGGTTTTGAATGCCCGCAGTTGCCGGGTTGATGGTTGGCGCAATGCGATAAACCGTTTCATCATAAAGGCTCCACGTGCTCAGGTAGCCCTTTGGCCATGCCGTGTAGCCACCCATTAAACGATCAGCCGCCCAGTCGAGGTACTCCCAAAGGCCATCCAGTTTGTGATCTTTATAGCCAAAGGGGTAAAGCTTAGTCTCTGCGCTCACATTTTCCTGGGTCAACCACCCGCCGTGGTATTCCAAAATAGCCAGGAGCAAGCGTGGGTTCACCGCGTTTTGGTCAGCCACCATTTGCACAACTTCCGCGCCGGTATAGGTGCGCCCGTCCCAAAAAGTTTCTTTAAAACGGCTCAAAGCCCCATTAAACTGGTTGACCACGTCAATAGTGTCAAAATCTTTTAATGATTCGCCATAAACCAATTCAGAATCGGGGATGATTTTAAAATCAGAGCCAAAGGGATTGCGGTTATCAGGCGGAATGATCAGTTTTTGATCTGGGTACAAAACTTTTAGGCTCACCCCTGGGTTTGCGTTCACAATTTGCCCAACCGAAACGCGATGTCTCACAGCAATTGCGCCAAGATAATCACCCTCTTTTACGGTGTAAGTAATGTTCTCGGTACGCTCTGCCTCGTTCAAAAAGGCTGTGTTTGGCGTTGGCGTGGCTTGCTTTGGAGCAAGTGTAAGCGTAACCTGAGGCACAGCGCTGGCTTCAAGGTCCTCAGAAGATGGCGAACTATCCTCAGTTTCAATCAATCCCGCATAGCTTTGCGGTGTTGCTGCTTTCCAGGGCTCAAAGGATCTGGAAACCCGCACACAGCCTGAAAGAACCAAGCTGATCACGATGATGGTGATGAATATTTTGATGGTCAATTTTTCATGATTCATAAGCAAAAGATCTTTTTTTTGTTGTATTTTAAGTATGCATTTTTCATGCCAGGCTCAGGTTTTTTGTTATCGGAAAACATTGACTATTTTGAGATTTGCGCTAAAATAAACATCCTAGCCGAAGTGGCGGAATTGGCAGACGCGCTACGTTCAGGGCGTAGTGGGCACAGTGCTCGTGAGGGTTCAAGTCCCTCCTTCGGCATCGCTTAGAAAAGGTTGTAGCAAACACTACACCTTTTTTTAGTACCTGTTTTAATGTCTCTTTCCAAGCTTTTTGGATGGTACAATAGTTGCAGCAATAAACATGATGGAAAAAATCAAAAACGCCTTCTCAAAAATCAATTGGACAGACAAACGCCTCATCGCGATTGTGATTGTCGTGTTGCTCGTTTTTTTGATGATGGGTTTCAACAATCGTCTCATCAACATGAACCGCCTTACAAAACAAGAAAACATTCTGCAAACACGCATCGCTGGCTTGGAAAGCACCAAAATCGCCGTTGAAGAGCGCATCGCTTATGCCACGTCTGAAGTTGCGCTGGAAGAATGGGCACGCGAGAGCAATCACCTCATTGAACCTGGCGACCAAGCCATTGTGCTCATTGCGCCGGATAAAGTACAGGCAACACCAACCCCAATGCCTACTCCAGAAGAAAAAACCAGCTTAAGCAATTTTGAAACCTGGAAACTCCTTTTGTTTGGAGAGGACTAATCCCTTGGAAGAAACCAGACCAAAGAAACGTTTTGTGCTGCCTGCGGAACTTTCGCTTCTGATAGGTTCCGTGTTGCTGACCTTTAGCGTCATCCTGGCACGCACCAGCAATTTCGGTGTGGCTGTACTCACCAGTGTGCCTTTTGTGCTCTCACAGAAGTTCACCCGTATCAGTGCCGGCACCTGGAACACAGTCATCATGATCCTGTTGCTCATCATACTCATTGTCCTAACCAAAAAGAACATCAAAGCGGCGGCAATGTCTTTAGCGCTCTCTTTCGTCTTTGGCTGGTTGATTGACCTTGCCATTTGGCTGCTTTCCGGACTGCCAACCAACATTGGCTGGCGCATTGCCTATTACATCATCAGCTTTTTTGCCATTCCAATGGGCATCACCCTTTTCGTCAAATCCGGTTATCCAATGTTGCCTTTTGACAGTTTTGTGCGGGACATGAGCAGCTATTACGGCTGGAAATTTAGCCTGACCAAAACAGTTTTTGATATCATTTTCGTCACTTTTTCGGTGCTCTTTTCGCTCTTTGCCTTGGGTGGTTTGCGCGATGTTGGTGTTGGCACGATTATCAGTGCTGTGTTTACTGGCTTTGTGATCAAACTCTATTCGCAGGCATTAGACAAGGTGATGGTTGTGGAACCCTGGTTCCCAAAGTTTCGTGCTTTTTTCAGCAACCCAAACCAAGAAAACGCTGAAATTAAATAATCTTTATTGACGACACTTCTTAGCCTATGGTAATATATAGGAAGCCCATGGCTATTTTTTTTACAAAGGAGAAAAAGAGATTAGCAGTAAACAAGAACATCGTATTAATCAGCGCATCCGCAGCGAACAAGTTCGATTAGTGGATGAAAATGGAGAAAACACCGGAATCGTAGATATCGCCTATGCCTTACGTCGCGCCGAAGATGTTGGGCTTGATCTGGTCGAAATCGCCCCAAACGCCAAACCACCCGTAGTTAAAATCATCAACTATAGCAAGTTCCTTTATGACAAAGAAAAGAAGGAACGCGAAGCCCGCAAAGCCCAAACCAAAGTGGAAATCAAAGAAATCCGCTTACGCCCAAAAACAGGTGATCATCACCGGGGTTTCAAGGTTAAGGATGCACGCCGCTGGCTGACGAGTGGCATGAAGGTGCGCGTTACGATCCGTTTTAGAGGCAGAGAGATCACCTACCCTGAATTAGCACTGGAAGACCTGCGCGAAATTGCCGAGGAACTGGCAGACGTGGCAGATGTTGAACAAGCTCCAAACATGGAAGGACGAACCATGTTTATGATGCTGGTGCCTAAAAAGAATTAGGTTTTTCTAAACCTGCCCTATTGACTTTATAGAATTTCTGGTATAATCCAAGTTTGGTATTTAAGCAGCGGCTGAGTACGTTTTCAGTCGCTGAAAATTTTCTTAGAGGAGTTTAATCGTGGCCCGCAAAGCAAGTAGTGGAAAATATAAACTGAAAACTCATAAGGCAACGTCTAAACGCTTTAAAATGACCGGTTCAGGAAAAGTCATGCGCACAAAGATCGGTAAAGGTCACTTGCGCCGCAACACTTCCAAACGAACCAAGTATTTGCTCGCCGAAACCCTTGAGGTAACCTCCAGCGGTATCGTAAAGCACATCAAGCGCTTAGCACCCTATATGAGCAAAAGGGACTAATTTAGAGCCCTGTCGAACCGTTTTTTAGTGGCTGCTGGGTGTTTATAACAAGATCTGATTAATCTGACGCCCAGGGGACCGCAAAGGAGTAAAAAATATGGCTAGAGTTAAAACTGGACCCATCCGAGCACGTCGACACCGTCGCTTGGTAGCCCAAAACAGAGGGTACGAAGGTACCCGAAGCAAACTTTTTAGACGCGCCAACGAAACCTTCATGAAGGCTCAGTGGTACGCCTATAACGACCGCCGCAACCGCAAACGCGACCTGCGCCGGCTTTGGATTTCACGCATCAACGCTGCTGCCCGTATCAACGGCACCACTTACAGCAAACTGATCGCGGCTTTACGCAATAGCGATATCATCCTCAACCGCAAGGTTTTGGCTGACCTCGCCGTGCGCGACCCACAGGCTTTTGCCGCCGTGGTCGAGACCGCGCTTGCCTAAGAATCCGAAAACAACCGTCTAAGAAAAAAACCAAAACCCCGTTTGACGGGGTTTTTTCTTTAACAATGTATTTTGCAGAAGCTTTAACCCTTAAAACCTGCTTTATAAATCTGCTTACTGAGCCATCTCAAAGATTATCTTTTTCCTGCTTCCTGAGACGTCCCCGGTCTATACACCCCGCCGAAGGTTTAATTACTGCCTTTGTGTCGGCGAGGACGCCTCCACAAGCGAATTTAGCTCGATGTCGCCGGTGCCCTCATCGTGCGTGCTTAACTCGATGTCGCCGGTGTCCTCACCGTGCGACGTAAATGGGACATGAGTAAGGTATTACATTTGAACCCATCTCAAAGATTTTCTTTTTCCTGTTTCCTCAGGCGTCCCCGCCGAAGGTCCAATCGCTGC
>DHNY01000014.1 GCA_002409625.1 Anaerolineaceae bacterium UBA5404
TGGGGTCGCTCCTTTTTTGGTTTCGTCACCTTAAGGATGACCCCAATGTGCTTTTTTGTAAAGCCCTATCGTCTCACATCTATTTGAACTTACTCAATTTTTGGTTTAAACAGCTTCTTGCGATTGGGAATAGATGAAAAGGCAAAATCCGTATGCCAAAAGATACTAGACAGCCCCGATAATTCGACTATACTTATCTGTGGGAATGGTTAGGTCCCGGTGGGCCTCCTGGTCTTCAAAATCAGTGTCGGGTTGATAAGATCCGTGGTGGGTTCGACTCCCATCCATTCTCGCCTTGTTTTTAAGGTATTTTAAGGATGATTGTGGCTGAATCTATGGGAAAGCTCCCAAAAGTTGACATTTGGAGCGATGGCGCTTGTACTGGTAACCCGGGTCCAGGTGGCTGGGCGGCTATTTTGCGTTCAGGACGACACGAAAAGGTGCTAACAGGTGGAGAACACGAGTCCACTAACAACCGAATGGAGATTACCGCCGCATTGCAAGGGTTGCGTGCTTTAAAGACCCGATCACAGGTGACGATTTACACCGATTCAACCTATTTGCTGCAAGGTGCGACGGAATGGATGCCCAATTGGAAAGCGCGCGGTTGGAAGCGTAAAGGCGGAAAACTGCTCAATGTAGATCTTTGGCAAGCCATGGATCAAGAGCTTGCCAGGCATGAGGTCAGTTGGGTATGGGTGCAAGGCCATGCCGGCAATGTGATGAACGAACGCGCTGATCGACTGGCTGTGGCTGCCATACCAAAATAAATTTACTCAACAAAGCAATCATAAAAAAACAAGACCCTGCACGGTGAAAGGTCTTGTTTTTAATTAAAGAGGGGCAAAGTTATTTAAATCGTTTCAAGCGCAAACTGTTTGAGACGACGAAAATACTACTAAAAGCCATCGCCAGCGCTGCAAGCATGGGGTTTAGGTAACCCAAGGCGGCAACGGGAATTAAGATGATGTTGTAAAAGAATGCCCAAAACAGGTTCTGTTTAATGACGCGCAAAATGCGTTTGGACAAACGAATGGCAAGGGGTACATTCAACAAATCGCCACTCATGCTCACAATTTGTGCGGAGGCAATGGCAACATCTGTGCCGGTACCGATAGCGATACCCACATTAGCCTGGCTTAGCGCGGGCGCGTCATTGATGCCATCACCAACCATAGCTACTTTTTGTCCCTTGGCTTGCAAATCCTTAATTTTGTCGGTTTTTCCAGCCGGCAGCAAACCCGCGAACACTTCATCAATGTTTGCTTCCTGGGCAATGGCGCGTGCGGTTGCCTGATTATCGCCGGTGAGCATGATCACTTTCAACCCCAGGTCATGCAGTTCACGAATGGCTTTGATGGAGCTTTCTTTCAAAGTGTCCATGATGCCAAAAACGGCTTTGGCTTGGCCGTCCACAGCCATAATAACCGCCGTTTTTGCTTCATTTTGAAGCTTTTCAAGGTTGCTGAGCGCGTTTTCATCGATGTGGACATCATAAGATTCAACAAATGACTGATTACCAATAAGCACCGTTTGCCCTTTTATATCCGCGCGGATTCCCTTGCCACTCAGTGCTCTAAAACGATCCACTGGCAAAAGCTCGAGTTCTTTTTCTTGCGCTTTGACCCGAATGGCATCGCCAAGCGGATGCTCGCTGCCGGTTTCCGCGGAAGCTGCCAGTTGCAATAGCGCGTCGAGGTCATCTTCGGGCTGGATGGGAATGATGTCGGTAACGCGAGGTTGTCCGCGCGTGATTGTGCCGGTTTTATCGAGCAGAACCATGTCGATTGAGCCTGCAATTTCGAGGCTTTCACTATCTTTGATGAGTATGCCAAGCTCCGATCCGCGCCCAATGCCCACCATCACCGCGGTTGGTGTGGCGAGACCCATCGCGCAGGGACAAGCGATGACCAAAACTGCCACGGCGTTCATAATCGCACGTGATAGCTGGGTGAGCTCAGGGTTGGCTGGAGGACTAACAAAAAAGTACCAGACGATAAAGGTGAGTAGGGCGATGCCAATCACGATCGGCACAAAAATGGCTGAAATTTTATCTGCCAATGATTGAATGGGGGCTTTGCTGGCTTGTGCGTCTTCAACCAGTTTGATGATTTGTGATAGCACGGTGTCTTTGCCGATTTTTGTGGCACGATAAGTCAGGCTGCCGTGTGTATTCATGGTGGCGCCGTAAACTGAGTCGCCCGGCTTTTTGGCAACTGGCAATGACTCGCCGGTGAGCATGGACTCATCGGCAAAGCTGTCGCCCTCGATGACAACACCATCCACGGGCATTTTTTCGCCAGGTCTTACCAAAATCAGGTCACCGATTGCCACTTCATCAGCTTTAATGAGCAATTCCTTGCCATCCCGCAAAACGCTTGCTTTTTCAGGGCGCAAATAGAGCAATTTACGGATGGCATCACTGGCGCCACCTTTGGCACGGGTTTCGAGGTATTTGCCAAGCCTCACCAGGGTGATGATTACCGCGGCACTCTCAAAGTAGCCGTGGCCGGGGAAAAATCCCAGCATGATGAAAATGGAGTAGACATAAGCGGTTGTGCTGCCCATAGCGATGAGCACGTCCATATTTGCCGCGCCATTTCTAAGGGCTTTATAACCGTTGATGTAAAAACTCCAACCGGCGATAAATTGTACCGGTGTGGCAAGTGCGAAAAAGAGCCACTCTAGCCAGTGTGCAGTCATGATGGCGTGTGGCAGGAGATGGAAGCTGTGTGCCATGTGCAACACAAAAAGTGGCACAGTAAAGATAAGCGCAAAGATGAGCATGTTGCGCTGTTTGATTATTTCTCTTTTGCGGGCGAGCGCTTCAGCATCTTCGCCTTCGGTCTCACTGGAGTCGGCGCTGATTTTATAGCCAGCTTTACTCACGATTTGGCGTATTTCTGCTGGGCTGATGATGGTTGGGATATAGCCAAGGGTGAGTTTTTCGCTGGCGATATTGGCAGTGCTACGGGTGATGCCAAAACTCTCTTGCATGCGTTTTTCGATGGCGCGCTGGTTGGCAGGGTCATTTAAACCAGGCAGTACCAGGCTCATTTCACCCTCAGCTACCGTGTATCCTGCTTTGTTGATTGTGGCGATAAGGGCTTCGAGCGTGGTTTTTTCCGGGTCGTAGCTCACAAAAGCCCGCTCAGAACTCAGGTTTACCACAACCTTTTCGATGCCATCGTTGTTTAAAAGCGATTTTTCAACCGCGGCAACGCAGTTGGCACAGGTCATGCCCAAAATGGGCAAGTTCACTTGTTGAAGGGTTGCCACTTGCGCCTTATTCTGCTGGAAAGCCGATTTCGACCAATTTGGCGCGAATGGCGTCATCGTCGAGCTCGTTGGAGCCTTCGATGGTCAGGATCTTGTTAGGAATGTCCGCTTCGATAAAGTCCACGCCAGGCATAGCTTCGAGCGCGGTTTTAATCGTGTTGAGACAGTGTTGACAAGAGATATTTGGGATAGAATAGCTTAAGGTTTTCATGGTTTACCTCTTTTGTTAATTAAGACTAACATAATTGTAATGGTTTAAGGCAAAAAGTTCAATTAAAGGAAGGAATTTGAGCATATGAAAAGTATTAATAAGCAGATTAAAGGCTTGATGCTGGATATGGATGGCACGTTTTATATGGGTGATATCTTGCTTCCAGGCGCCTTGGATTTTTTGGCTTTTTTGAACGAACACGATTTGCCATTTTCCTTTCTAACCAATAACAGCAGTAAAAGTGGGCTGGATTATCAGCGAAAGTTGATTGGCTTGGGTGTAAAAGAAGCCGACGCGCGGGTTTACACCTCCGGCGATGCGACAATTGATTATATTTTGCGCCATCATCAGGGTGAAAAAGTGTTTTTAATGGGTACCCGAAGTTTGAGGGAGAGCTTTTTAGAGGCGGGGATTGAACTGGTTGAAGATGAACCGGATTTGATTGTGCTGGGTTATGACACCGAACTGACTTACCCAGTTTTGACGCGGTTTTGCGATTTTGTGCGTGCTGGCTTGCCTTATCTTGCCACGCACCCGGATGTGAATTGCCCGGTTTTGGGCGGTTACGCGCCGGATATAGGCGCAATGATGGCGATGATTGAAGCTTCAACGGGACGAAAGGCTGATCTGATATTGGGTAAACCCAATCCGGGCATCGTGGAAGGCTTGGCTTACAAGTGGGGACTGAAGAATGAGGAGCTTTTAATGGTGGGCGACCGCTTGTACACGGATATCATGATGGGCAAGACGGCTGGCGTAAAGACCGCGCTGGTTTTAACCGGCGAGGCGAAACGTTCAGATTTGGCGAATGCGATTCACCAACCCGATTGGGTGGTTGAGGATTTGTTTGGGCTGATGGACTATCTAACTCTCTAAAGAAACACTTTACCTAAAGATATTCTGAAAGCTAAGGCTCCATCACTTTTTTCTGTATACAATTTAAAGATAACCCAACCTGTTAAATCATATTTAGGAGCGTAAGCTTCACATAAGTGGATACTGATACCATCTTCACGGACTGTTTTGCATTCTAGTGTGTTTTGCCCATCAAGGGTAGTAATTTTGTCGCTTTTATCAAAGTAAACAAGAACCTCCGAGTCAAAATCGGGACTTTTGTAAAGATTTGTACCAATATCGGCGACCCAAACGCGTTTTTATGGGGGTAGTTTCTGTTGGCTCTTTTGCCAGGCTAGACTTTGACGGATTAGTGCAACCTGCAAGAAGCAATATGAGAAACAGAAAAGTAATTATTTTTTTACTTAGTTTTCCTTATTAATACGCGAACAACAGAACCTTAATCAACAACCTATGGTTTTGTGAAAAATGCTTGATTGATAAGGGGTTGGCAGGTCTGATTACCCATACGGTTGGTAAAACAATGTTCACCTGCCCCAATGCCATAAATTGTAATGTATTCATTTTCGTAAAGGTTGTCGAAATTATTTTTCATTGAAACGTAAAAAGCATCATAAGTGCCAGTAATGTAGCATTGTATGTCGCGATAACCGACAACGTTAAAGATACGACATTGCATTTTTAATTTTTGATTTTTTAGTTTATCTGGATACGTGAGAAAGTCTCGACGATCTGGCACTGTATATTGTGCGAAAAACGCATTTGTCGCTTTAACCGCCTCAGCTGTTTTTTGCCAGGTTGTGAATGTTGCAGTTGGCGGGATAGTTGGGGTGGGGCTATGTAAGGGCGTTGGCGTGGGTGTTGGAGTGTGTGTCATCGTCGGTGTGAGCGTATTTGTTGCTGTCACTACCTTGGTGAGGAAAACTGCTGTTTGGGTAGGCTCTTTTGTATATGTAGGATAGGGTGTGTTAGTAGGATAGGGTGTGTTAGTAGGATAGCTCGTTTGAGTTGGGTATGCCGTAAGTGTCTGATCCACATAGGGTTTGACTTGTTCAGGCTTAGGCGTACAAGCAGCTAACAAAATGATCATTATTAGAACAAATGTCAATCGTTTCATGAAATTTTTCCTCCTTGAAAAGAACCTATCCAATTCTAACATGAACAATAAATCTTTTGAGAGAATTGGGGATTTAGAAAGGAGAGGATTTATGCAAACAGGGAATCAGGCAAGAAAAAGAGGCGACGATGGGAATTGAACCCATGATGAGAGTTTTGCAGACTCCTGCCTTACCACTTGGCCACGTCGCCTAATAAAAAGACTGATACGTTGCCGCTATCAGTCTGGTAAAGAGCGGGCGATGAGGCTCGAACTCACGACCTTCTCCTTGGCAAGGAGACGTTCTACCAATTGAACTACACCCGCGGTCAAATGTTGTTGCGGTTCCGGACCGAACAGAACAAGATTTTAGCACAGCAAATCGGTCTTGTCAAATACATTTTAACTTTTCCCTTAAAATGATAAACAAATTTATGCGGATTGTTTTCCCTCAAAAACTTATCCTTCGGGTAAACTATTAATAAGACTTAAACAATACTTTGGAGGAATGAATGGAACAGACAATTAAAGATTTACAGGATGCTTTTTGTGGCGAGAGCCAGGCTTATCAAAAATACATGGCCTTTTCAAAAAAAGCCGCGGCAGATGGTTACACCAACATTGCCAAGCTTTTTGAAGCCACCGCTCAGGCAGAACTGGTTCACGCCGCGGGGCACTTGCGTGCCTTAGGTGAGATCAAGGATACCTTGCAGAATCTCGAGGCGGCTATTGCTGGTGAAACCTACGAATTTACCGAGATGTATCCGCCCATGCTGGAAGAAGCCACCAAAGTTGACCACCGTGCCAAGCTGATGTTTGGTTACGCTGTGGAGGCTGAAGAAGTGCACGCCCAGCTTTATACCCAGGCGCTTGAAGCTGTCAAGCAGGGCAAAGATTTAGAGGTCAAAGACTTTTATCTTTGTTTGGTGTGTGGTTATATCGAACTTGGTCAGGCACCCGAAGTTTGCCCCATTTGCAACACTAAGGGCGAAAGATTTCAGCATTATCGCGTAGCTTAATCTTTTTTAGCCAAGCTTTCAGGACGCGCGTTTGCCATCTTTGCGGCGGACGCGCGTTATGTTTATTTTTGTGGGGTGATTGTAAGGCGTGGTCGCAACTGGAGGATGATTATGGACTGTTGCCGGATAGCCGGTGATATCCGTGGGCACATCGATTATTTCGAGGTGGTCCAGATAACCACTGGCACACATCTCCTGAATTTGGGCTTCGAGGGCTTCTCCGCTGAGGAAAAGGGCGTTATTGATGAGTATCAGCCAGCCATCATGCCCAACCAAGGGACGAGCCTTATTGACCAAACTGAGCCAGTTTTTCAGCAGGTTGACCTCTCCTGAAGTCGTTTTGGAAAAAAGCGGTGGATCGATGATGACACAATCGAAAAGTTTGCCCTCGCTTTTGAATCGCGCCATTTGTTTGAAGTAATCGCCGGCAAGGGTTTTGTGTTTTCCTGAATATGGGTTTAATAAAGCGGATTTTTGGGCGAGGCTAAGGAATTTTTGGCTGAGGTCGGTTTGAAAAACTTCTTTCGTGCCACCAGCCAGCGCTGCAATCCCTAAAGCGCCAGTATAAGCAAAGGTGTTTAGCACGGTTTTACCACGCATGTTTTGCATTAGCCAGGTGCGCAGATAGCGCGTGTCAAGATAGAAGCTGTCATCCTGGTTCAGCTGCAAATCAAGCGCGTAATGGACATCATTTTCGGTGATGGTTTGGGTCGGCTCGCCTTCAAGCAGGGTGCCTTGTCGTAAATGGATTTGTTTGGCATGCCTTTTTTTGACGATAACACAATCGATATCCGGCAATTGGGTCTTATAAAAAGCATTTGCAGTCTCAATCAAGCTGTCGTGGGCGTTGATATCCCGGTCAAAGCTTTTGAGGAGTAAGGTTTTTCCAAACTTATCCACCACAAAACCCGGAATACCTTCATAGAAACCGTTGAAAAGACGCAAAGCTTGAATTTGGGCGAGCATTGGGTCTTGCTGTCGCGCGTGCAAACAGGCTTTGAATAAAGCTAAAGCTTCTTTTAAGCTACTCACATTGGCTTGGCTTTGGTAGAATTCATGGTTAGTCTTCATGTTTGTTCCATAATCTTATCATTGGAGAGAAAAATGTTAAGCTTTTTTGAGAGATTTACCCCGATCGTGCAAGCTTTATTTGGCACCTTGTTTACCTGGGGAATGACCGCTTTAGGCGCGGCTGGCGTGTTTTTGAGCAAGGAAGTCAACCAAAAAGTGTTGGATGGCATGTTAGGTTTTGCTTCCGGTGTGATGATTGCGGCGAGCTACTTTTCTTTGCTTTCGCCGGCGGTTGAGATGTCAGCCGGATTGACTGTGCCGCAATGGTTTCCAGCTGTGATTGGTTTTTTGGTGGGTGGCGTGTTTTTATGGCTGGTGGATAAGATTTTGCCCCATTTGCATCCTGGCGAGAAAAAGCCGGAAGGCGTTAAAAGTTCCTGGCAACGCAGTGTGCTTTTGGTTGTGGCGATTACCTTGCACAACATTCCCGAAGGTTTAGCGGTTGGTGTGGCATTTGGTGCAGCTGCGGTTGGGATTGAAGGCGCTTCACTGGCTGGCGCGATTGCTTTGGCAATTGGTATCGGCATTCAAAACTTCCCTGAAGGCATGGCTGTTTCGATGCCCCTGCGCAAGGAAAAAATCAGCCGGGGTAAAGCTTTCTTTTTAGGTCAGTTGAGCGGCATTGTGGAGCCAATTTCAGCGGTTATTGGAGCTGCTCTGGTGCTTTCGATGCGGACACTTTTGCCCTACGCACTTTCATTCGCTGCAGGCGCCATGATTTATGTGGTGGCAGAAGAGCTCATCCCTGAAGCCAAAAGGAATGCCTCACGGCATAGCGATATCCCTACAATTGGCGTCATGCTTGGGTTTGCGGTGATGATGTTGCTTGATTTAGCGTTGGGATAAGCACTAAGCGATTCTTAAATTAACAAACTTCAGCCGGTTTTTGCCAAATTTGGTAAAAACCAAGCCTGCCTTCCTTGCCGTCTGAAAAGAAGCTTTCTTGTAGCCTGAGACCAGCCTGGTTGCCCAATTGTTCCAATTTCTCGGGGGAAAATTGGTGAACATAGCGTAAGCGCTGCTTGTCAGGACTGTCATCCGCACGCCAGTCAAGCAATAAATCGCCTTCGCTGAGTTCGTTTGGCTCAATATCAACAATTGACCAATCCTGAACCCGGGCAGCCAAACGGGGACTGTTGAGCGGCTGCCAACAGCTGATGATCAGTTTGCCAGAGTCTTCAAGAAGCTCTTTGATGTTGTTGAAAAACTGCATTTGCAAGCTTAAGCCAGGGATGTGATGCAATGTGGCGTAAGAGACGACTAAGTCGAATTTTTGTCCATTTTTTGGCAGTTGCCAGGGAGTCTGGCCAAGATCAAGAGCTAGAAAGCGGTATGGTGCGTTGTTTTCCGTAGCTGTGGGAAGCGTTGCCAGAGCGTGGTCGATCAAGCCCAGGCTGTTGTCCACACCGAGATAGTTTCCTGTAAAGCCAAGATTATGCAAGGCAAGCGCCAGATTGCCATTACCGCAGCCTAAATCTAAAATGGATTTAGCAAGGAGCATTTTGGGCATCAAAAGTTGCACGCCGGGTTGAATGGCGTAACGCGTCGAAGAAAAGCTCTTGGCGTTATCCTCATAAAACACGCGATTGAGTTCGATCAGCTTTTGGGCGGTTTCCGGGCTCATTTTTGGCATAATTGAATTGTATCACTCGTGCAGGTCTAAGAATAATAGAAATCCAAGTACAAAACGGTTACAATTTTGGCATGATTGACGAACAAGAACGAAAAGCCTGGCGCAAAAAGCGCACATATACTGAAGATGAACTTGCCTTGGCGCGTAAAGTGCTCGAAGCTTTGCAAGAAGGTGTGGATATGCGCGCTGCCTTGCGCCTTTATCCGCTTCCTGATGGCGGTGGATTTATTGCCAAGCATGCTTTAGTGGCGGCATACCGTCGCTTGGTGGAGCAGGAAGTTTGGGAAGAAGATCCGGTTTTGTTGGCAAAAATTCGCATGAAGCCCATTCGCACACTTTCTGGTGTTACAACGCTCACCGTGCTCACAAAACCGCACCCATGCCCTGGCGAGTGTGTTTTTTGCCCGACCATAGAAGGCATGCCCCAAAGTTATCTGCCTGATGAACCTGGTGCCAGACGCGGCGTGGAAAATGCGTTTGACCCCTATCGTCAGGTGGCATCGCGTTTGAAAGCATTGCACGATGTTGGGCATCCAACCGAGAAAATTGAGCTTTTAATATTGGGAGGCAGCTGGTCTGCTTATCCAAAGGACTATCGTGAATGGTTCCTGCGCCGATGTTTTGAAGCTTTGAATGGTGAAAATCCAGATGATGACCAAGGCGAGGTATCCCTTTATGAAGTTCAAGCACGCAACGTGCATGCTGAAAGGCGCAATGTAGGTTTGGTGATTGAAACCCGACCGGATTTGATTACTGTTGAAGAGCTCAAACTTTTGCGCAAGCAGGGTGTGACCAAAATTCAAATTGGTATTCAAAGCATGAACGATAACGTTCTTGCCATCAACCAACGCGGTCATGATAGTGCCACTACGGTGAGGGCAACGGCTTTGCTTCGGGAAGCAGGGTTCAAAATAACCGCGCATTGGATGCCAAACCTTTTAGGTTCAACTCCGAACCTGGACCGCGAAGACTTTGCCCGACTGTGGGAAGACGGCGGCGTGAACCCAGATGAGCTCAAAATTTATCCTTGCCAATTGCTTACAAGTTCGCCACTTTACAAGTTTTGGCAGGATGGCGCTTATGAGCCTTACGATGAAAATGTCCTGCTGGATCTTTTAGCAGATATCAAAACCACTGTGCCACGCTATTGTCGGATCAATCGTGTTATCCGCGACATTCCCAGCACGAATGTGGTTGAGGGCAACCGCAACACCAGTTTGCGCCAGGATGTGGCATCAGAAATGGAAAAGCGCGGTCAAAAATGCCAATGTGTGCGCTGTCGTGAAATTCGCAGCCAAACGCTGGCACCTGGTGACTTGGTTTACAAGGATTTTAGCTATCAGGCAGCCGGCGCGGAGGAGCATTTCTTGTCCTTTGATACCCAGGACGATAAATTGGCTGGTTTTTTGCGTTTGTCCTTGCCAAATGAGGATAATGCCCTGGGCATTGATGATTTGCAAGGTGCGGCGATTATTCGCGAGGTGCACGTCTATGGTCAGTCATTGGAGGTTGGCGCGGAGCAGGAAGGTTTGGCTCAACACGCGGGTATCGGTAAAACGCTAATCGCCCATGCTGAAAACATCGCTTTAGAACATGGCTATCAAAAACTCGCGGTGATTGCCGCAGTAGGCACGAGAGCCTATTATGCCGCCCGTGGCTTTAAACTGGGCGACTTGTATATGACCAAATCTTTGGGGAAAATGTCATCGTAAGGTGACAATGGGAAAATGCATGGGTTAATAAGATTTTAGAAAATCTACCATGTATCTAATTAAAAGCGAGTGTGTTTCTTTGGGGTAAAACCAGCACATTCTCCTTAGTAGTTCCAACAGATGATAACATTGTCATTGTTGAAGAGGTTTGAAATGGAAAATAAAAATAACGGTGAAATCGTCATCTATCAATCGGAAGATGGATTAACGCATATAGATGTAAAGCTTGAGGATGAAACAATCTGGCTGACCCAACAGCAGATGGCCGAGCTTTTTCAGACCTCAAGAACCAATGTGGTTGAACACATTGGGAATATTTATTCAGAAGGAGAATTAGATCAAGATTCAACCTGTCGGGAATTCCGACAGGTCCGAAAAGAGGGAAGTAGGGAAGTTTCAAGACAAATTTCCCACTACAATCTTGATATGATTATTTCTTTGGGATATCGAATCAAATCTTCTGTTGCTACACGATTTAGGATCTGGGCAACCGAGCGATTAAAAGAGTATACGATTAAAGGCTTCACCATGAACGACGCCAGGCTCAAAGAGCTTGGTGGCGGTAATTATTGGAAAGAGTTATTAGATCGCATACGGGATATTCGCTCTTCTGAAAAGGTTATGTATCGTCAAGTTTTAGATTTATATGCTACCAGTGTCGACTACAATCCGAAAAGTGATGAATCGATAACATTTTTCAAAATTGTGCAAAATAAATTACACTTTGCTGCCCACGGTCATACTGCTGCTGAGATTATCTACGACAGAGTTGATGCAGATAAACCTTTTATGGGTTTAACAAACTTTGCAGGTGAATTACCGAGGATGAAAGATATTGGTGTTGCCAAAAACTACTTAGATGAAAATGAACTGAAAGTTTTGAACAACCTGGTATCAGGTTATTTTGATTTTGCAGAAATTCAAGCGATGAGAAGAAATCCCATGTATATGAAAGACTATATCTCACATCTGGATGCCATCCTTTCATCCACAGGAGAAAGGCTTCTCGAAGATTCTGGAAAAGTAAGCCATCAGCAAGCAATGGATAAGGCTCAAGCAGAATATAGAAAGTACCAGGCAAAGACGTTAACGGAAGTAGAAAAACATTATTTGGATACGATCAAAACGCTTGAAAAGA
Organism: Anaerolineaceae bacterium UBA5404; assembly: GCA_002409625.1. Lineage (GTDB taxonomy): Bacteria > Chloroflexota > Anaerolineae > Anaerolineales > Anaerolineaceae > Mesolinea. The sequence goes on from DHNY01000014.1 coordinate 12,015, forward strand.
TAAGCAGTAAAACCAAAGCTGAAAACAAATCGGAATAAATGGCAACTCAGCGATAGGCTTTTTGAAATTGCCCCAAAGGAGGTGAGCGATGTGCGATCTCAACGACATCAGTCCCTCAAACAATTGAAAGATGCGTGGTTATCCAATTGCCAAAATGCTTGATTTTACCGGATTTTTCAGAATTGAAAATGGAGCGATAGTTTCAGCTATCCTTGCCTCGACTTGGGTATAGGCTATCTGCTAGCATAAAGAATCAATACACAAAACACCCTCGTTTAGGAGGGTGTTGTTGATTTTTTACTCAAATAAAGCTAAACGATTTAGCCTTTTGTGGGTAAGAATGGGATGATTTTCGTTGCCAATTCTTTGGCATTGATGGTTTGGAGCCAGACACGGCCGGGACCTTCTACGACGCTCAGGAAGAGCCCTTCACCGCCGAACAAAACATTTTTTAAGCCTTTTACGGTCTCGATGCTATATCGCACGGTAGCTTCAAAGAAAGCAATGTTACCGGTATCCACTTTTAAGCGCTCGCCAGGTTGCAGATAGCGCTCAACAATGCTGCCATCCAGCTCCAAAAAGGCGAGCCCTTGGCCATGGATGCGTTGCAGGATAAAGCCTTCACCGCCGAACAAACCAGCGCCTAAACGGGTCATGTGGGTGCTCAGTTCAACGCCTTGGGTCGCGCACAAAAAGGCGTCTTTTTGGAGGATATATTCCATGCTGCCATCTAAGGTAATGGGCATAATAGTTCCTGGGAAGCTTGAAGCCAGGGTCATCTCAGCGTTTTGCTGCATTGCGGTGTATGTAACCATAAACAACGATTCACCGGAAAACAGACGTCCGATGCTTTTGCCAAGCCCGCCACGCATGTTGGTTTCCATGTTAAAGTTGTCGGTCATCCAAGTCATACCACCTGATTGGGTGTAGATGCTTTCGCCTTGATCAAACTGAATACTGACTGCGGGAAGATCACCGCCAATAATCTTGTATCTCATAATAATCTCCTTTGAATTTATCTCAATCTATTATAACGAACTTTTTGAACGAAAAAAATCTTCCGTAAAGACTTTTACAAAGCCTTTACACGTTGGCTAAGGTGTTTGCGTGCTGTGAGGTTGTGTTTCCTGGCTTTCAGGGGTTTCATTGGGGAACTCAGCAGCAATCGTGGGTGGCACGATGGTTTGGTTGCGTTGCTCCATGCGCGTAATCATGCCCACGCGGCGCTCATGACGACCGGCTTCGTATGTTGCGTTAAGCCAACCCTCAGTAATGAGCATCGCCATACCACTGCCAATGACACGCGCGCCCATGCAAAGCACGTTGCTATTGTTGTGGCGGCGGGAGAGAATAGCAGAAAAAGGTTCGCTGCAAGCCGCGGCGCGGATGCCAGGGAATTTGTTGGCGGCAATAGACATGCCAATACCGGTGCCGCAAATCAAAATACCACCGTCAAAACCCAGGTTGATGATTGCTTTGGCAACTTGCTCAGCATAGCGGGGGTAGTCGGTGCTTTCTTCATTAAAGGTGCCAAAATCTTCGTATTCAATCAGACGACTATCGAGATAATCCTTGACCTGTTCTTTGAGTCTGAAACCAGCGTGGTCAGATCCAATAGCAATTTTCATGTTAAACCTCACTTTCTGGCTAAATTATACCTTTTGAATGACATCCTGCGCAAAAATAATGACAATCGTCCATTGTAAGGATTTTGTAAAATTGTTATATTGATGCTAGACAAATGTCTATAAAGTGAGAAAACGATGATATTAGTAACGGGTGGCGCAGGTCACATAGGAAATGTTTTAGTCCGGGATTTGGTAAACGCAGGAAAAAAGGTGCGTGTTTTAGCTTTGCCTGGCGAGAAAATTGAGTCCCTGGATGGTCTGGATGTTGACATTGTTTGGGGCAACATCTTAAGTTTGGACGATTTGCGCAAAGCGATGGACGGCGTCAATTTGGTATTCCACCTTGCTTCATATGTGGCACTGACGGCAGACCAGTATGATTTGATGCGTAAGGTTAACGTTGAAGGCACAGAAAATGTACTTCAGGTTTGCCAGGAGATGAAGGTAGAACGATTGGTTTACACAAGTTCAATCCATGCTTACGAACGCGTTCCTGAAGGCGTGGTGATTGACGAATATCTTAAATTTGACCCACAGAATCCAGATGGCTTATATGACCGCACAAAGGCTGAAGCCACGCTTTTGGTGCTCGAAGCTGCCAAAAATGGCATGAACGCCGTTGTTGTTTGTCCAACCGGTGTGGTGGGTCCTTATGACTACAAGCTTTCTGAAATCGGTGAGTTAATCATTACTTGGATGAAGAGGCGCGCCTCGATTTCTACCGATGGCGGTTATGACTTTGTGGATGTGCGCGATGTTTCTGCAGGGCATATCCTGGCAGCTGAAAAAGGTCGCTCTGGTGAGGTTTATATCCTGGGTGGCGAGCGTATGAGCATCAAATCCTTAAGGGCGATGGTTCAAAAAGCATCCCGAGTGAAAACCCCGGCGATTAATATCCCTTCGAAATTAGCATTGATGGTTGCACCAATCGCGGAATTTTTCTATAAATTGTTTAGAACCAGACCGAAGTTTACGACTTACTCGATTAAAACCTTGCTGAGCAATTCAAATATCAGCTCCAGCAAAGCCCAACGGGAACTTGGCTATAAACCACGCAATTTGATGGATTCGATTAGAGATACGGTTGATTGGTGGAAGAAAAACAAGAAGAAGATCAGCCATGGTTTAAGGATGACATCCATAAAACCAACGGCTTAATCTGTATCGGACAAAGATAGTTTTAAGGAAAACGCGTCACTTCGGTGGCGCGTTTTGAATTAAGCATAAGCTTCTAACTGTTGTGTGTTAATAGTTCTTTTGGCAATAGGCACAGTAATGCGTACCGCGTTGACCAATCACCGTACGTTGAATAGGCTGGCCACAGCGTGGGCAGGGATTATCGGTTTGTTGATAGACCTGAAAGTAGTTTTGGAACCCGCCGCCTTTGTAAGCCCAATCAATGCTGGCACCGTTATGTTCAATGCCCAGGCGTAGCACCTTTCGGATGGCTCTTAGTAGACGGTTGGCGTCTTCTTCTGTAAGCGTGTTTGAGAGGCGCTTGGGATGAAGCTGGGCTTGAAACAATGCTTCGTCGGTATAAATATTCCCCAAACCTGCCAAAAAACTCTGGTCCAACAAGAGCGGTTTAAGCTGTCTTTTATGCTTTTTCAGCATTTCAAAAAAGACAGTGCCGGTGAGTTTTGGGTCAAAAGGTTCTGGCCCAAGTTTGTTCAAAATGGTTTGCGGGTATTGGGTCAGCCATAGCCTGCCAAACTTCCTGGTGTCGTTGAAAGCAAGGTGCCAATGCGACTCGAAATGGAGATAAACATGGTCATGGGCATAAAAAGGGTATGCCAATGGGATTGCTGTGTTCGCATAGCGCATTTTCAAGTCACCACTCATGCGCAAATGGTAAAGCAAAAAAGCGTGGTCAAGTTCTAAAATCAGAAACTTGCCACGCCTTGAAATTTTATTTACGGTTTGGTTTTTTATAGCGGACTGAAAGGTCTCAAGTTCAGGTTCCGCGACTGTTTTCTTCCAAAAAACGCTCGTGCCAACTATCTTTTGCCCGATGAGAGACGGGGTTTGAACATCACCTTTTGCGAGTATTCGCGCGATTGTCTCAACTTCGGCAAGTTCTGGCATTATTCGTTAAACATCGCGCCAACGGAGGTGCTTTCGTTGGTGCGTTTAATGACCTCACCCAGTAAGGGTCCAATGCTGAGCACGGTCAGGCGGTCGCCAAAGGCGGCAATCTGGCTTTCGCTCAGCGGGATGGTGTTGGTGGTGATGAATTGTTTCACTGGCAGGGCTGCCAAACGCTGTGCTGCGTTGGAGGAAAGCACAGGGTGGATGAAGACCACATAGACATCACGCGCGCCGTTGAGCTTGGCAGTTTCGACTGCTTCGCAAATAGAACCACCGGTGTCCACTTCGTCGTCGATCAAAATTACATCGCGATGATTGACATCACCAATCAGGTTGAGCGCTTCGGTGTGATCGTGGTTGTCGATGCGACGTTTTTCGATGAAAGAGAGCGGAATATCCAGCGCCATGGCATAGCGTCTGCCATGTTTGGCAAAACCGAGGTCCGCAGTAAGAATAACCGGGTTGGTAAGTTCCGGCAGCATATTGGTGAGATAGGGTTTAAGAATGTGGTAGCCAGAAAGCACATCACCGGGGATAGAGAAAAAGCCCTGAATTTGCCCGGCGTGGAGGTCCATGGTGATATAGCGGTCTGCACCGGCGACTTCCATCATCTCAGCAACCAGTTTGGCGGTGATGGGCACACGCGGTTGGTCCTTGCGGTCGGATCGTCCGTAGCACATGTAAGGGAAAACAACGGTAATGCGACCAGCAGAGTCGAGTTTGAGGGTCTGTGCCATGATGAGCAGTTCCATCAAATTGCGATGAACCGGCATGGAAGTGGTTTGAATGATGTAACAATCTTGTCCTCGGACAGAGGCATGGAGCTTTACGAAAAGGTTTTCGTTTGTGAATTGAATCACATCACGGCCACAAAGTTCAAGACCAAGATATTCAGCAACTTCCTGTGCCAGCTCCATTGAAGCGGTGCCTGCAAAGAGGCGAATATTACCATATCGCATGCCATGATCTGGCTGTTGAGATGTCATTAATCTAACCTTCCTTTTGTTTCTTTGTAAACCACTCATCCTGCAAAATACTCATCAGGATGATGTCATTATAAAAACCATGCCTAAATTCGGCTTTGCGGTAACGACCTTCTTCCAGGTAACCGGCTTTGAGGTAACTTTTTCGGGCACGGTGGTTGTTTTCGAGCACACGTAGCCAAATGCGGTGAAAATTAAGGTCTTCAAACCCAAATTTGAGCAAAATGCGCATAGCTTCTGTGCCAAAACCTTGGTTCCAGTAGTCTTTATCGCCAATAAATATGCCAACTTCCGCACTGTGATGAATTTTTTCGATAGCCATGAAGGAGCAGGTGCCAATGGGAAGCCATTCTGCAAACCCATCTTCCGGGAGGGCAATATTGACCTCAATCGTCAAGGGGTGCTCCTCCATTGGAAGTTTTAGCATCGAATCGAACCATTGGGTTTCGGTTTCGAGGCTATATGGAAAAACGTTGCTAAGGTACTCAGTTACCTCGGGGTCGTTAATCCATCGCGTAAAAAGCGGAATATCTGATCGCTCGATTGCGCGTAGTCTGACCTTATTGCCGTACAAAATGGGCATTCTTACTCCTAAGGTTCCAGGCGGTTAGGCCCACGGAATAAGTAGACCGCGTCCCGGATGCTGGGCAGGTTGAGCATGACCATCAGTAGACGGTTGAGTCCGAGTCCCAGACCGCCGTGGGGTGGACAACCATAGCGGAAGTAGTTGAGGTAGTTTTGCAAAAGCTCAACACCCAAGCCTTTTTCAATAGCTTGCACTTTGAGCACCTCATAGCGGTGTTCACGTTGCGCGCCGGTGGTCAGTTCAAGCCCCTTACCGAGCAGGTCGAAGCTCATGGTGAGCAGAGGCTGGTCTTCAAAGCGCATATGGTAGAATGCGCGGACGGTGGCAGGCCAATCCTTGACGAAGACAAAGTCGTTGCCGTATTTTTCTTTGACATATTCGCCCAAAGCACGTTCAGCACCGGGATCCAGGTCACCTTTTTTCTCGGGTGGCAATTTGTAATCCATCTCTTTGAGGATGGCATAGGCTTCAGCCATGGTTAAGCGCGGGAAAGGCGTGGTGGGGACTTCGATTTCAACATCAAAGACTTCCTTAATCTTGTCACCATGCTTCTCTTTGACTGCTTTATAACTGTATGCCAAGAGTTCTTCCATGACTTTCATGACGTCTTCATGGCTTTCAATCCATGAAATTTCAAAGTCGATACCGGTGAATTCGGTCATATGGCGTGAGGTAAAGCTAGGATCAGCGCGGAAAACCGGACCAATTTCGAAAACTTTTTCAAAGCCGGCAGCTTGGGCCATTTGCTTGAAGAACTGAGGAGATTGCGCCAAAAAGGCATCCCGCTCAAAATAGTCGATGTGAAAGACTTCTGCGCCACCTTCGCTGGGCGTGCCCATGATTTTAGGGGAATGAATCTCGATGAATTCATGCTCTACAAAGAATTCGCGCATGGCGTGTTCGAGTGTGGTCTGAATTTCGAAAATAAGGCGGTTGCGTTCGCGACGCAAATCCAGATAACGCCAATCCTGGCGATAATCCATATCGGGCAGAGTTTCGGCGAAAGGTTCGAAAGGCAAAGGTAACTCGGCGTTATTGTCCACATGGAGGGTTTCAAGCTGAATTTCAATACCACCCAACTTGACGACTTCGTTTTCAACTACCTTGCCGGTCAAAGTTAAAGCTGACTCGGTACCGATGTTTGAAATGAGCTCGGCGAGTTCGAGGTTGCCTTTTTTCCAATGCGCAACCTGGGCGAGGCCGGTGTTGTCACGGATGATAAGAAATTGCATGCTTTTTTGGTCGCGTAATACTTGCAACCAACCTTTTAGTTTGACCGTTTCGCCAATTTTTTGGGGCAGGTCTTTAATTAATGTTCGTTCCATAGGTCATAACTCCGATTTAATTAGATGTGGTTTTATTATACGCCAGCAATTGCTCAATCGCCTGATGTGGGTGGCATTTTCGTTGACTGACTTGTTGAATGATGTCTTGAAGAGCATCTTCAGGTACGGATTGACGCCACTGAGTGTAAAGTTTGCTGATAATCAGTTTGCGCAGGGTTTCTGTAATAGCTGATTGGGCTTTTTCTGCCCATAAACCTGTCTCTTTTAGATACGCGCCATGCTTGAGGATGACATCAACAAGTTCCTGGATGCCTTTCCTATCAGATGCAATCGTTTTGAGCACAGGAGGAATCCAAGCTTGTGTAGGCGTTTCCTCTTCATGCTTTTGGGTGATGGTTTCGTGAAGCATGTGTTTGCCAGCCGCATAGCGCAACGCGCGATAACCCATGGCGATCATGGTTTGCAAGTGTTTAACGCTTTGATCAGCACCCAAATGATCGGCTTTGTTAACCACCAAAACATCCGCAATCTCAAGAATGCCGGCTTTGATGCTTTGGATGTCGTCACCCATACCTGGCACATCCACAACGATGGTGGTGTGGGCAAGATTGACGATGTCCACTTCACTTTGTCCGGCGCCAACAGTTTCGATGATGATGTATTGGTATCCAGCGGCATCAAAAGCCTGGCTTAGCATCTCTGTTTGGGCTGCCAAACCACCCAAGGTGCCTCGCGAAGCCATTGAGCGGATGAAAATACCTTTGTCGCCTTGCAGGTCGAGCATGCGCACGCGATCACCAAGAATGGCACCACCGCTAAAGGGGCTGGTGGGATCCACGGCAATAATGGCAACTTTGGGTTTCTCCGGTAAATCACGCAGATTGCGTGCCAAAGCGTTTACAAGCGTGCTTTTGCCAGAACCGGGAGGTCCGGTGATGCCAATTTTGTGCGCTTGACCAGTATATGGAAAGAGTTCTTCTAGTGCTCTTTCACCGGCTGGTGAGGCGGCTTCAATTTGGCTTAAAATGCGAGAAAGGGCAAGCCTGTTGCCCTTTCTGAGTTCGCTTATTTGCTCAGCGGGCATGCCTATGCCTCAGCCAAGACCGCTTCGCGGATGTCTTTGCAGACCTCTCTGGTGTCGGTACCAGGTCCATAAACCTTATGCACACCTTGGTCGAGCAAGCCGTTGATGTCATCTTCAGGGATGATGCCCCCAAGGAAAACAACGACATTATCTTGCCCGTTTTCTTTGAGTTCTTTGATGATTTGAGGTATCAAAGCGTTGTGGGCACCGCTCAAAATAGAAAGACCCACGACATCAACGTCTTCTTGCAGGGCGGCTTCGGCGATCATTTCTGGTGTTTGGCGCAAGCCGGTGTAAATGACTTCCATGCCATCATCTCTAAGCGCGCGGGCGACCACTTTCGCGCCACGATCATGACCATCAAGGCCGGGTTTGGCAATTAATACGCGAATTTTTTTCTCGGACATTTGCATCCTCCAATTGTTATGCTTCCATTATAATGCAATAAACGCGCTTGGGGCTATTCTAGCGATACTTTTCCGTACATAATAGGTTCACTATTTCGCCATAATAAACACGATGGTAGTCTTTTTGTGGATAGTTTTTCTCAATGCTGGCATCTATAAAGCGGTTTGGATCAAAATCTGAGGTATAGATTTTTAAACATTCAATGCTCAGTTCAGCCTCAGCGAAACTGGGCGATGCCACCTTTTGCGCTGCGACAGGGGTGAATTTGGTTTGGGCAAGCTTGTTGCCATCCCGACCCGAATGACTGCCCAGGTAGCTAAGGTCCTTTTGGTAGTCCTTTGAAAAGGCGGTGAGTGTGAAATCGGGATATTTTTCCATGAATTGGTAGGTATAACGCGTGGGGCGAACCACAACGCTGACGTAAGGCTTGTTCCACATGGTGCCAATGCTACCCCAACCAATGGTCATGGTGTTAAAGGTGTTGCTTGCGTAATCGCCAGCAGTAAGCAAGAGCCATTGACGGTCGAAAAGGAAATGCGGTTTGGCGCAAAAATCTTTGGGGTCAATTTGAACTAAGTTAGTCATGTTCACTCCATAAGTTAGGTTTGATAAGAAGTATAACCAATCCGGCTTAGCGTGTATAATTTTGTCAATGCAAAGCGGAAAAAAAGGTAAGCTGAATACGATCATCCGGTGGCTTGGGACAGCGCTTTCTTTGGGCATTTTGGTATGGTTGCTCTCCAAAGTGGGGTGGAAAGAAGCCTGGGAGACCATTAAGCTCTTGGATTGGTGGCGCATTGTGCTTGTGATTGGGCTAGTTTATGTTTCCAGGTTTGCAACCTATTTTCGTTGGCACGCGCTTTTATCTGTTCAGGATAAGTCCATTGCGGATAAAGAAATCTTAAAACTAACCTTTGTCGGTTTGTTTTCCAGCAATTTTATGCCGACAACGATTGGTGGTGATGTGTTTAGGTTGGCAGGAGCGGTTCGTTTGGGTGTGGACAGCGCTTTGGCAACCGCCTCATTGATTGCGGATCGGATTGTAGGCTTGACCGGCATGACTCTGGTTTTGCCTTTGTCTATCCCTGGTTTTGTTCAATACCTTAAAGACCGCGCGGATTCTTCATCCAAATTCATGCCTGCAACGCTTTTCGCAAGTATCTTTCCGAATGGTTCCGATGGTCCAAATTCTGTTGACCAAGAACCAAGCGCGGATGAATTGGCGGGAGACTCTTTCATCAAAAAAGGGTTGAGAAAACTGAAAAACGGCTGGCAAAAGCTGAAAGAGAACTTTCGCTTTTGGATTAAAAACCCACTTGTTTTGCTCAAGGCATTGGCTTTTACCCTGGTTCATCAGCTGGCGGTTTATGCCATTATCAGCTTGTTGATCACTGGCATGGGCGAAAAACTTGCTTTTTACCAGGTGGCAGGGATTTGGAGCCTGACTTATTTCATCACTTTGTTACCGATTTCTGTGAATGGGATAGGTTTGGCAGAGGTTACCATTACCAATCTCTATACCACTCTGGGAGGCATAAGCCCGGCAACGAGCATTGCACTTGCCATTATTTTGCGCTTGCTGTGGATGATTGGTAGCATACCAGGCGCCTTTTTTATTGGGGATGTTTTGGCAGGTAAAGAAAAAGCGGACTTAACAGAGGGTGTGGAGAATGAACTTTAAAGAAAATAAAGCTTTTATCCAACAATGGTTGCTTTTGCTAGGCGCGACGGTTGCCTGGTATTTATACCAAAGTCTTTATACACGCAACATTTGGTTCTTTATGATGGCGGGTGTTGGCGCAGTGGTTTTGCTGGCATTGGTTTTTATCAGTTTTTATAAACCTAATAAGGACTTGGTTTTATCTTGCAAAGGTAAAACCAACTTGGTATTGGGCTTATGGTTAGGGTTCATTTTGATTGCCACCGTGCTCTTTTTTAATTTGCCATATGGTTTATTCAATCAAAGCGCGGCAAGGATGGCTATTGCGGTTGGTTTGGCAGGTACTGGCGCGCTGATGATGCAAGCATCAGGCAGTAAAAAGAGCATTTACCTTGATTTTGCAGTCTTATTACTGGTATCAGGCGTCTTGCATCGTTCCTTGGCCTTCTTGAATGAAATTCAAAGCGGACCTTTCTCGCTGGGTTGGTCGGAAGGAAGTCGCTATTACAACGCCTCATTGTTCGCTTCCCAGGCGACTTACGCTCAAAAATTGCCCTTACCGGTTTTGCATCCCAGTCGGTATTTGATGCAAGCTGTGCCATTTTGGCTGGGTATACGCGCGATTTTGGCGCATCGCATTTGGCAGGTTTTGCTATGGTTGGGTATGACGCTTTGGACTTCGATTGCCTTAGCAAAAAAGCTTAAAGAGGGCTTGAAATTACCCATGCTTTGGCTGACCTTATTTTTCTTTTTGTTCTTTTTTCAAGGCGCGGTTTATTACCACATGATGGTTTGCGTTTTGATGGTCTTGTACGGCTACCACAAAGATAAACCCTGGCGGACGCTCGTGTTTGTGGTTTTGGCTTCAATTTGGGCAGGCATAAGCCGGGTGAACTGGATGCCCTTGCCTGCGCTCCTGGCTGTGGTTTTGTATTTAATCGAGTCACCCATAGAGAAAGGTAAATGGGTGCGGTATTTGCAATTTCCTGCTGTGTGGGTGGTGTTTGGACTTCTGGCTTCCTGGCTGAGCAAACAGGCTTACATTCGCTGGAGTGGCGAGCCGGCGTATGTCTTTGATTCGGCATTTTCATCAGCCTTGTTATGGGAGCGATTGCTTCCCAATAAAACCTTTTTTATTGGCATTTTGCCTGGCATCGTCTTACTTTGTTTGCCTCTTGCTGTGCTCGTGGTGAGTAAATTGAAAGGGAATTACAAGCGTGTGCATCCCTTGCGCTGGCTCGGATTAGCTGGTGTTTTGCTTGCTTTCCTGGCTGGTGGCATTGTGGTTAGCGTTAAAATTGGTGGCGGTGGCGACTTGCACAATTTGGATGCCTTTATCTTTTTATGGCTGGTTATTGCTGGCTACATCCTGGCGGGAAAGCTGGTTCTGGATTCGGAAAGCGAGCGCATCTTGCCGGAGGAAGTGTCTTCTCAAGAGCGGCTTACTACCTTGAAAATCCATCCTTTTTGGATCGCGATTGCTGTTATTCTGCCAGTCTTTTTTGCTTTTATGCGCGCGGGTACCTGGCAGTTTAAAGCAGATCAAAGCCAAAAAGATGATTTAAAGGCTATAAAGATGGCACTAAATTCTGATGCTCTAAAAGAGGGTCCAATTCTCTTTATTACCGAACGCCAACTGCTCACTTTTTCAGAAATCGAAGACATCGAAGTGATTCATGACTATGAAAAGGTGTTTTTGATGGAAATGGCGATGGGGAATAATGAGCACTATTTGCAAGGCTTTTATGAGAAACTTGAAAAGCAAGCCTTTGCCGCCATCGTTACCGATCCTATTTCAACCGCATTGCAAGACAGGTCGCGTCCTTTTAATGAGGAAAACAATGCCTGGGTCAGAAAAGTTGTTATTCCAATGCTGGAGCACTACCAGCTTGAACAAGCCTTTCGATCTGATGCTATAAACTTGCTATTGCCTAAACCTTAGTCAGGCGATTTTTCTCATTCTGGCTGCTTGCACTGGTTCAATCACTTGTTTGACCGTGTAGGTCTTTTTATCCTGCGATTCATAATAGGTGCGCATTACAAGCTCGGCGATTAAGCCCAACAAAATGGCTAAGAAGCCTAAAATGAACATCATGATGCTAATTTGGAACCATGGCGAGCCAAGAACGGATATCTCCGCGACAATGCGCCGTACCGCAAGCCAGATAAACAAGCCTAAACTAATCAACATCAGTCCTAAACCAACCCCACCAAAAAGATAGATGGGTTTCTTTGAGAATGCCATCAAGAATTTGACCGTAATCAGGTCAAGTACGACCTTAAAGGTGCGTTCGAGCCCGTAATTGGCTTTGCCGTGTTTGCGTGGATGGTGTCGAACCACAACTTCGGTTATTTTTCCGCCGGCTTCGTAGGCATAAACCGGAATGAAGCGGTGCATTTCGCCATAAAGCTTCACGTTATCCAGGATTTCGCGTCGATAGGCTTTGAGTGTGCAGCCATAGTCGTGCAATTTTACGCCGGTAGAGCGGGAAATAAGCCCATTGGCAAGGTTTGAGGGCAGGTTGCGGGTGAGTTTGTTATCTTGCCGGTCTTTGCGCCAACCGCTAACCACATCGTAGCCCTCATCAAGCTTTGAAAGCAACAAAGGAATATCAGCCGGATCGTTTTGCAGGTCTGCGTCCATCAGGATGACCACATCGCCTTTGGAATGATCGATGCCAGCGCTAATCGCGGCAGTTTGGCCATAATTTCGCCTGAATTCGACCACACGCACCTTGTCTGGGTTAGCAGCTTGCAAGGCTTTGAGCACTTCAAGGCTTTTATCCCGGCTGCCGTCATCAACAAAGGTGACATCCCAGGGATGTCCCAAAGGTCTTAAGGCATCTTCGAGGCGTTCATAAAGCTCGGGCAGGTTTTTTTCTTCATTATAGACAGGTACGACGATTGAAAGATTCATCACTATGGCTCCAACAATTTAGCTAATGTGCTTATTATACCTATCAAATAGCGGTTTGGTGGTGAGTTTCGAGTATAATTTCAGCGATGAGTAAAAAGAACGAAGATAGCGTCCTGAGTGGGAAAGCTAACCCCGATGACCCAATCGATAACGCCTTAAGACCCACCACGCTTGACGATTTAATTGGTCAAGACGCGGTTAAGGATAATTTGCGCATTCAGATCCAGGCAGCCAAACAACGCCAGGAAGCTTTGGATCATGTGCTCTTTTATGGTCCGCCTGGGCTTGGCAAAACGACCTTATCACATATTTTAGCCTCAGAGATGGGCGTAAACATCAAGATTACATCCGGGCCGGCAATTGAACGCGCTGGCGATTTAGCGGCAATTTTGACCAATTTGCGCGCCGGGGACATCTTGTTCATCGATGAAGTCCATCGCTTGGGGCGACAGGTGGAAGAAATTTTGTATCCGGCGATGGAAGATTATGCCCTGGATATTGTGATTGGCAAGGGTCCAGCAGCAAAATCTGTGCGATTAAAATTGCCCCGCTTTACCGTCGTGGGGGCAACAACGCGCTTAGCTTTGCTTACTGCACCTTTGCGAGCACGGTTTGGCGCGGTCTATCGCCTTGATTATTACGATGAAAAAGCACTTGGTGACATCATTCGGCGTGGCGCCCGACTATTACAGGTGCCAGCGGATGAAGATGGCATCATTGAAATTGCCCGAAGAGCCCGGGGCACACCACGCATCGCTTTGCGCATGTTGCGTCGGGTGAGGGATTATGCTGAAGTAAAAGCCGATGGCAAGATTAGCGCTAATGTGGCTGAAGCCGGTTTGAATTTGATGAATATCGACGGCATGGGGCTTGATGAAATGGACCGTCGCATATTACTCACCATTATTGACAAATACAATGGCGGACCGGTTGGCTTGAATACGATTGCTGCCTCTGTAAGTGAAGAATCCGATACGATTATGGACGTCGTTGAGCCATATTTGCTGCAGTTGGGTTTTATTGACCGTACTGCCCAAGGCCGTGTGGCAACGCAATTGGCATATGAACATATGGGACGACCCTATGTGGCGCCTAAAAATCAGCTGGGTTTGTTTGGTGGCGAATAAGCCTCATTAATGACCTTCAAAACAAAATGCTCAAAACATCAGACTTTGATTACAACTTACCAAAAGAGCGAATCGCGCAAACCCCAATGGAACCACGGGATCATGCGCGATTGCTTGTTTTTGACAGAAAAAGCCAACAAGTTGACCACAAACACTTTTACGGCCTGATTGATTATCTCAATCCTGGCGATTTGTTGGTTGTGAACCAAACCCGGGTCATCCCTGCTCGTTTATACGCTCAAAAGATACCCGGATTGGGAAAGCTGGAAATTTTGCTTTTGCGTAAGCTGAATGCCTGTGATTGGGAATGCCTGATTGGTGGCAAAGGCATGAAAGTGGGTCGAGCATTGCAAGTGATTGATGGACCCAAAGGGCTTGTTACTGAGGTTTTGGAAGGCTCTAAACGGGTGCTGCGGTTTGAAGAAGCCATTGAACCCTATTTTACAAAAGCCGGACATGTGCCATTGCCGCCGTATATTCACGGTTATGTTGGTGACCCGGAACGCTATCAAACGGTGTTTAACAAAACGCCTGGATCAGCTGCCGCGCCTACCGCAGGATTGCATTTTACAGCCGATTTGTTGGAAAAAATAGCCAAAAAAGGCATTCAAACCGCAACGGTCGACTTGCAAGTAGGCTTAGATACTTTCGCACCGGTTACTGAAGAGCTGGTAAAAGATCATCACATTCACACCGAATGGTGCTCTGTTTCGCAGGAAACTGTTGAGCTCATCACTCAAACAAAGTCAAAAGGTGGCAGGGTGATTGCTGTGGGGACGACATCTGTGCGTACCTTGGAAACCCTTGGGCAAAATCAAGATGGTCAGGTTTTGAAACCTTGGGAGGGTGATACCGCGCTGTATATTCTGCCCGGTTACGAATTCAAGCTGGTGGACGCGATGATTACCAATTTTCACTTACCCAAATCAACTTTGCTGATGTTGGTGAGTGCTTTCGCTGGCAGAGAACAGATGCTGGCGCTATACCAGACAGCGATAAGCGAAAACTATCGCTTCTTTTCATTTGGCGATGCTATGTTGCTGATGTGAAAAGAGCGTTTCTTAAGATGATTCTTACATTGATTGGCTACACTATTGAGGTTGAAACAGGCTTTTAAGCTTTACTTTTTACTAGAACTTAAAGAGGAACAAAACTATGATGCGTTTTGATAAATTTTCAGAAAGAGCCCAGGATGCTGCCGCGCGCGCCGCAGAGATTATACAGCGCTATGGGCATAACCAAGTTGACTCAGAGCATATTCTGCTGGGTCTTATTGAGCAACCAGAAGGGATCGTGACCCAGATTTTGGAATCACTCAAGGTTGACCCGGGCGCTTTGGTTGATAGACTGGATGAAATTTTGCGCACGACACCCAAGGCAAACATCTTTGGTGGTCCCAGTGGGCAAATTTTCCTGACACCGCGCGTAAAAATGGTTGTGGATGTTGCCAAAAACGAAGCCACACGTTTGGGTGATGAGTATATTTCGACCGAACATTTGCTGCTGGCGATACTGGCAGAAAAGAACACGCAATTGGCACGGTTAATGGAAGAGTTTGGCATCAATCGCCAAAACGTGATGGATGCAATCCTTGAAATGCGTGGCGGAAAGAAAGGTGCCCGACCTGGGCAGGGACGTTATAAGACGCTGGAAAAATATTCTCGCGACCTGACCCAAGCCGCTAAGGAAGGCAAATTGGACCCCATTTACGGCCGCGATTCAGAAATCATGCGTTTGATAACCGTTCTAAGCCGCCGCACGAAGAATAATCCGGTGCTTATCGGTGAAGCCGGCGTGGGTAAAACAGCCATCGCGGAAGGCTTGGCACAGAAAGTTGCCAACGACGATGTGCCTGAAATTTTGACCGGCAAACGGGTTGTGGCGTTGGATTTAGGTGCTATGGTCGCTGGAACAAGATTCCGGGGCGAGTTTGAAGAACGCCTTAAAAACACCTTGGAAGAAGTTCAAAATTCTGATGGCGAGATCATTCTTTTTATTGATGAATTACATACCGTGGTTGGAGCAGGTGCCGCGCAAGGTGCCATGGACGCTTCAAATATGCTAAAACCGGCTCTGGCGCGTGGCGATTTGCAGTGTGTGGGTGCGACGACCTTGGATGAATATCGCAAATACATCGAAAAAGATGCTGCTTTGGAACGACGGTTCGCGCCGATATTTGTGGAAGAACCCAGCATCGAAGATACGGTCAATATGCTCAAGAGCTTGCGCGACCGCTATGAAGCGCATCACAACGTTACCTTGTCTGATGAGGCTTTGGATGCTGCTGCAAAACTCAGTTCAAGATACATGACTGACCGCAAACTACCGGATAAAGCGATTGATCTGATGGACGAAGCGGCTGCGAAATTGCGCGTAGCCTTGTTTTCTTTGCCGGATGGTTTACGCGAGGAAAAGCGTACCATCGACCGCCTGTTGGCTCAGGAAGAACAAGCCGGTATTGAACGGGATTATGAACGCGCGGTGAAACTTAAAGCAGAGCGCTTAAGACTTGAAGAAAACTTTGATGCCCAACGCGCAAAATGGGAAAGCGAAATGAAGCTTGACGATGTGGTTGATGCTGATGATATCGCTGATGTCATCCACCAATGGACTGGTATCCCATTGACCCAACTCATGGAATCTGAAGCCCAAAGACTTTTGCACATGGAAGAGCGACTTTCAGAGCACATTATCGGACAAGAAGAGGCTATCGCCGCGATTTCTGATGCCATTCGACGCGCGCGATCTGGTCTCAAAAATCCAAACCGACCGATTGGCTCTTTCATTTTCATTGGTCCATCTGGTGTGGGTAAAACTGAACTGGCAAAAGTACTGGCTGAGTTCCTTTTTGATGATGAAGATGCATTGGTGCGCGTAGACATGAGTGAGTATCGCGAGCAGCACACCGTTTCGCGTCTCTTTGGTGCGCCTCCCGGATATGTTGGCTTTGAAGACGGTGGGCAGTTGACTGAAGCCGTGCGACGTCGACCCTACCGCGTGGTGCTATTTGACGAAATTGAAAAGGCGCATCCTGAGGTTTGGAACGCTTTGTTACAAATTCTGGATGATGGCCGCCTGACTGATGGACAGGGACGTGTGGTTGATTTTAGAAATACGGTTTTGATTATGACCAGCAACCTTGGCACCGAATTTGTGCGCAAGGGTGGCACCCTGGGCTTTTTGGAGAAAACGGATAATAGTGATGTTCAGGCATCGCACGACAAAATCCAACAAGCCTTGAAGGATGCTTTTAGACCCGAATTCTTGAACCGAATTGATGAGATCATCATGTTCTCACCGCTAAGTAAAGATAACTTGCGCAACATCGTAAGTTTGCAGGCTAAAGAGTTGGCAGAACGCATGCAGGACTTTGGCTTGACGCTGGAGATGGACCCAAGCGCAGTAACTTGGATTGCTGAGGAAGGTTTTGATCCAACCTTTGGCGCAAGACCAATCGTGCGTGCCTTGCAAAAGTTTGTTGAAAGCCCTCTGGCAACCAAGCTTTTGGCTGGTGAGTTTAAGACCGGCGATAGGGTGCTTGTTACACATGAAAAGGATGAAGATGCTTTGCGCTTCGCTGCCAAGCCAGACCCTAATGGCGTGAATGAGGACCTGGAAGACCTTGCTGAAAACCTGGTAAAAGACGCTGAAGTGGGCGAAGAAGCCTAGAACCGATAAACTTAAGCTAAAATAGTACACGAGTGTTCTGATAGACACTCGTGTTTCTATATTTAATGAATTGCGTTAGGAATTAAGATGTTAAAAACAAAAATTAAAGCCTTGATAAAGAACCCTGACTTTTTATTGCTTTTGGTTTTTCTAATAAATTTGCCTATATTTGGACTTTTGAACAGACCGATTGGTAAGGTGTGGGACCTTTATTCGCCAATAGATGATCTCATTCCCTTTGTGCCTGCTTTTATTTTGATTTATCACTTATGGTTTCCTTTTTTACTTGCCAATGCATTTGCGTTTTATAAGTTTAACCGTGTGGAATACCGCAAGCTGATGGCGCATTTTATTTTGGGGCAATGGGCATCTTATTTTACTTTTTTAGTATTCCAAACCGTTGTAACCCGTCCCAGTCAATTAGGGAGTGGCTTTTTTAATTGGGCGGTTTCGTTTACTTATAACATTGATAACAATTATGCCGGTTTTCCGTCTGTGCACGCGCTCACCACAATGGTGTTGATTATGTCGGTTTTGCGCTCAAAACATAAACCAGGTTACAAAGTGTTCGCGATACTTTTTTGTTGTTTGATATTGGCATCTATTCTTTTGGTCAAGCAACACGTCTTTTGGGATTTGCCAGGAGGCATTGTTTATGCCTTGGTTCTCTATCCAGTGATGCTATGGGCGCTTAAGAGAGTATTCCCAAATTACCAGACCTTTGATCTTGAGAAAGTGTCATAAGTCTTGGTTGATAAAAACAGACCGCTAGTTGTGCGACTGCTAGCGGTTTTATATTTAAGATGGGTGTTAGGTGGGTGCTTTGGGTTAAAATGAAGTAAGGAAACAAGATGAAAAAGCCTTATCTCATAGATCTTTTAGCAACGACCAATTTCCATGCCCAAGCTCATGAAATGTGTAACTGCGCGTATTGTGAGAATTTTAGGCTGGCTTTCAAAGAGCATCCTATCAATAAATCCGGCACCTTAAATGAGTTTGGGTTTGATCTGCAGGGTGAGATGGAGATCATGGATTTGTTTTGGAACGGCACACGAGACAAAAGAGTTTATGAGGTCTTTTACGCGGTTCAAGGCACGTTGATTGAGGACGGTTACAGTTTTGAGGATGGCGAAGCCTTGGTCCATTTGTATCAATCAAATTCCCCGAAGCTGTGTTACGACTTGACGGACATGAAGCCACCTTGTTTCTTTCTGGTTCTTAGGATAGAGCTTCCCTGGTTGTTAGAGGAAATACCTGAGGATTGATAGTTTATTGATGTGCTTATTATTCAGAAAAGAGGCGATAAGATGAAAACATTAGTCAAGGCGAGATACATATTGACCTACCAGGATGGAAGGCACGAGATGCTTGAGGATGCTTGTTTGGTCTATGAGAGCCAGGAAATTATCTTTATCGGCAAATCTTATGATGGTGACTACGACGAACTGATCGACGAGTCGCAAAACCTCTTGTTGCCTGGTTTTATTGATTTGGATGCCTTGGGCGATGTGGATCATTCCTTGATTTTTGAAGGTTTTCCTCGTGAGCGCAGGCGAGACCTTTCATGGAGCCGCAATTATTTTGAAAACCATCGCAAGGAAGAACTATCGGCTGAAGAAGAAGCCTTAAAATCGCTTTACGCTTATGTTCACCTTATCCGTAATGGCATTACCACAGCCATGCCAATCACATCGGTCATCTGCAAGAAAAATGCTGAGACCTATGAAGAAATTGAAGCCGCCGCGCATCATGCCGGCAAGTTGGGCTTGCGGGTTTATCTTGGTCCGAGCTATTTGATGAAGAAGCCGGTTTTGGATGATGGAAAAATAGTCTTACTGGAGATCAGCCCGGAAGAGCAAGAGCAAGGCTTGCAAAATGCTAAACGTTTTATCGAGACCTTCCACGGTGCTTATGATGGCTTGATTCATGGCGTGGTTGTGCCGGAACGCATTGAACAACAGACCGAAGAGAGCCTGAAAGCTTCGAAACAATTGGCGGATGCTTTTGATGTTCCCATTCGTTTACATGCCGCCCAAGGCCTTTTTGAGTATGAACACATCCAAGCCGCGAAGGGCATGTCACCAATCGCTTACCTGGAAAGCATCGGTTTTCTGGGTGAAAAGACCTTAATTCACCATTGCTTATTTGTTTCGGGTTCGCCTTATGTTGATGAAAAAGGTGATCATGATTTGGACATCTTGCTCAAAACGGGCACATCAGTTATCCATTGTCCTTTGGTTTACGCGCGCAGTGGAATGGCGATGCAGAGTTTTGGGCGGTTCAGGCGAAAAGGGGTCAATCTGTGTATGGGCACGGATACTTTTCCGCCTGATATGATTGAAAACATCAAAATTGGCTCCATTTTAGCCAAGTATATTGATGGTGATTGCGCAGAGAATAGCGTTTTATCCTACTTTGAAGCTGCGACCTTGGGTGGTGCAAGGGCTTTGGGCAGGGATGACCTGGGGCGTTTGGCTGTGGGTGCTAAAGCGGACATGATTGTCATAGATTTGCAGGATTTTGAGCTGGGTGTTTTGGATGAGCATATCACCAGTCTTTTGTTTAATGGTAATGGTCGATTGGTTAAAACGTCTATTATTAACGGGCGGGTTGTGATGCGTGACAGGTTGATTCCTGAAGTCAATTTGGACGAGCTTCATCAGAAAGCGCAAAGTATCTTTGAACATATGAAGCACAGTTATTATCTGCGCAGTTCGAACAAAACTTTAGCCGAAACCGATTTTTTCCCGAAAGATCATGTGCCTACCAGAGATGAGATGGTTTGTAATGCCTAAATGCCATATCTGATTAGAAGAGAGTTGTTTAATAAGCAAATGTTTTCACTATGCTGAAAGAAATTTGATATTTTCAGAAAGTTTACAGTATAATGGAACATGCATGGACAGAATGAGGTAGGTTTTTTATGATCAAACGACCCTTATACCTAAAACGAATTCAACCGATGATTGATACGGAGTTTATTAAGGTTATTACCGGCGTACGTCGATCTGGTAAAAGCTATTTATTATTAATGATTAAAAATATGCTCCTTGAGCGTGGTGTTAAGGAACAGTGCATTATCTATATTAATTTTGAAAACCCAGATAATGCGCATCTTCTTTTAGAAAAAAACCTGTATGACTTTGTTAAATTGAACAAACCAGACTCAGGAAAAGTTTATCTTCTTTTTGATGAAATACAAGAAGTAAATGAATGGCAGAAACAAGTAAACGGCATGCGTGTGGCATTCGATTGTGATATTTACCTGACAGGGTCAAATGCTTCCTTACTTTCTGGTGAACTGGCTACTTATTTAACAGGGCGTTTTGTGGAAATCAAGATGCTTCCTCTAAGTTTTTCGGAATATCTGATGTTTAAGAATCTTGAGAATGGTGATAGTAGCCGATATTTTCAAGACTATGTGCAGTATGGCGGGTTCCCATCGGTTGTGTTGCAGGATGATGCTCAATTAAAGAAAGATGTTCTCAACGGTATTTACCAAAGTATTCTTTGGCGGGACGTTGCATTCAGATCTGATATTAGAGAACCAGATACTCTTGAAAGAATAGCTCGGTTCTTGATTGACAACATTGGACATTCGGTGACGACAAATAAAATTGCAAATACTATTAGAAGTAGTGGCAAGAAAATCAGTAATGTGACAGTTGATGCTTATCTGAAATTATTGGAAGATTCGTTTTTGTTTTATAAAGCTCAACGTTATGACATCCGTGGCAAAGAATATTTAAAAAGTCAGGCAAAGTACTATGTTTCTGATTTGGGAATCGTGTTATCGGCCTTAAAGAAAACACAATCCAATCGTGGGTCAAAGATTGAGAATATAGTTTTTTTGGAACTTAAACGAAAAGGATATGAGGTTTTTGTTGGTAAATATGATTCAAAAGAGATTGATTTTGTCGCCTTGCGCATGGATCAGACTCTATATATACAGGTAACTGATCAACTGCCTGATGAAAGTGATCGCGAAACTGATAACTTACTCTATTTACCAACTGGCCACAAAAAGATGGTCATCACCAACCATTGGGAAAACGTTGGTAATATTGATGGCATCGAAATTGTTCATGTAGTTGATTTTTTGTTGGGTAATGATTAGTCAACTGGAACAATTGCCAGCAAGATTTGTTTTTTCACAGAAAGCATAATAAGTCAATTACGTTTATCTGTTTTTTTATAATCGTAAAGGAGTCTGGACATGATAAACATTTTCCATGTTTTCCTGTTTCTAAGTGAAATCGCGCTGTGGATTGGCGCCGGGCGTTTGGCTTTTCTTTTGGTCAATAGGCCAAAAAACTGGTCGATTGTCGCTTTTATTTCGGTAAGCCTTATTTTTATTGTTATCTGGTCTTTTATTTTTGCGCCAAAAGCCGATTATCGCATGCCAAAGCTCCCTCGTACGATAATTATTGCATTGCTTTCAATTGCTATTGGTCTGGGACTTTATCTTAAAGGGGATTTGGTTTTTGGTTTGGTCATTTTAATCGGCGCAACGCTCTTACAAATTGTCGGACAATACTTTGTGGCTGTTGATTGATGGCTTTTTTATCGCATGTTTATATGTTTTTATAACAGGCAGGTGGGTATTATTGGTCATGTAAAAGTTCCTTTCATGACGAAATGTGTATGTAATTTGTGAAGTCCTGATAAAATGTTAGTTGCATATAACAATAATCAGTAAAGCGAATGCGGAATTAAAAAACGTTTTGAAAGTGACTCAAGCATGAAAGAACTTAAAGGTGTGGCAAATACATTATTCGTACCCTTAGCAGCACGGATTGCGGTTTCTAAACAATTCCCGGAATACTTTTATGATGAAAGGGCTTTGGCACTGGACTCCAATATTCCCATGGAACTCAGGCAAGGAACATCGGAGTATAGCAACATGGCTTCGGCTTCAAGGTATTACCAGATGGACAAGATGGTAAGTGCGTTTTTGGCGAAGCATGTCAAAGCAAATATTATTTTCTTGGGTGCAGGACTGGAGACCGCCTATTTTCGCCTTTTTGAAGCCAATGAACATGCCGAAATAAACTTTTATGAAATTGACTTACCAGAAGCGATTGAAGTACGACGCGAATTGTTGGGAATAGGTGAGCGGGAGCAATTGATTGCGGCGGATGTCTTCAAGATGACCTGGTTAGACGGTATCGACCTTTCTTTGCCAACCTTGATGCTTGCAGCGGGTTTGTTTCAGTATTTTCATGAAGAAGATGTGCTTAAATTTATTAAAACTATAAAATCAAAATTCCCGAAAGGTGAGTTGATTTTTGATGCGGTCAGTGAGACGGGCTTGAAATATAGCAATCGCTTTATCAAGAAAACGGGCAACAAAGACGCTTTGATGCATTTCTATGTTAATGATGCTACTGCATTTGCAGACAAAACAGACACGGCGTTATTGGCGGAAAAGGTGTTTTTCTCAGACGCACTGCAGAAGCTTGGCAAGCAACTAAAGTGGCTAACCCGCCTCTTTATGCGCATAACCGATAAAAAGAAACGGCTTGTTATAGTGCATTTGAGCTTGAACTGAAGCTTTTCGGATTAAGCATCAGCTGATACATATCATTGTCAAAAATAATGCCTTAACACCTTTGGAAAATAACCCAAGCAGTAAAGCCATTTATTCGCAACCGAGAGCTAAAAATGGTATAACATAGCTAGGAGTTTGTGCTATGGCAGATTATAAAATCATCACTCATCCCGACCCGTTTTTACGACGGAAAGCCAAGAAAGTAAGCAGTTTTGACAAGGATTTTCAGGCTTTAATCGAGGATATGTTCAATATTATGCGTGAGGCACCTGGTGTCGGGCTTGCCGCGCCGCAAATTGGTGTGAGTCAACGCATTGTAGTGGTGGAGTATACCGACCCTGATATTGAAGACGCCAAGCCTAAAACGTTTGTGTTGGTTAATCCAGAAATCATCAAACACTCAGAAGAAACGACTGAAGATCTTGAAGGCTGTCTTTCTGTGCCGGGATTGGTGGGTATGGTTGAGCGCTGGGATGCGGTTACCGTGAAAGCCCAGAATCGATTTGGAAAAACGGTCAAAATCAAGGCTGATGACTGGCTGGCACGCATCTTCCAACATGAAATGGACCATTTGGACGGTGTTTTATACATCGATAAAGCGACTGAGGTCTTTGAACCCACACCTGAAGAGGCAGCACAGATTAAAGACTAATGCACCTTAAACGTTTATCCCTGACCCATTTTCGTGCGTTTACCCGTCTGGATATTGATTTTCCCAGACGGATTATTTTGTTCACCGGAAAAAATGCCCAGGGAAAGACCACCATTCTGGAAGCGATTGCCTACCTTGCTAATTTTTCATCTTTCCATGCTAGCACTGATCGCCAATTACTCAATTTCAATATGCCTGTTGAGCCGGTTATGGTTGGGCGCATTATTGGCGAATTTGAAAGGCAGGGCAGGGATCATAGCATCGAAGTGCGTTTTATTCAGGAATATAACGGACAAGTCCAGCCAAGGTTTCGCAAGCAGGTTTTGCTGGATGGCGTGCAAAAAAAGATTGGCGAGCTCTATGGACAGTTCAATGTGGTCAACTTTTTGCCTCAGATGTCGCGCATCATTGAAGGGTCACCTTCTGATCGGCGCGCCTATTTGGACGAAATTCTTTCGCAGGTTGAGCCTGGTTACGCGCGCAATTTGTTCACCTATAACAAGGCGCTTAGTCAGCGGAACGCCTTATTAAAAAATTTGTTTGAAAGTAATGGCGATTTAGATCAATTGGAAGCCTGGGATGAAATGCTTGCCCAGCACGGTGCGGTGCTTATGGATGGGCGTATTCGGGCTTTGGATGAGCTTGAACGCCAGGCATTGGGTATTCATCATCGTTTAACCCGCGAGAGTGAAGTGCTGCGATTTCATTATGAGCCGAGCTACAATCCGATTGCTAAAAATGATGAGCAACTCTTTTTACCGGTGCAAACAGAAAACAACCTTGTGGGGATAGATTTTAGAGAATTGGAAAAAGGGTTCAAGGAAGCTTTGTGTAAGAACCGCCGGCAGGATTTGGCGCGAGGCGTAACAAGCATTGGACCTCATCGCGATGAATTTCGCTTTTTGAGTAACGGTATTGACCTTGGGCATTATGGATCCCGCGGTCAAACCCGAAGCGCCTTGCTTTCTCTCAAATTTGCCGAAGTGGGATGGATGAAAGAGCGCATTGGTGATAGCCCGGTATTGCTTTTGGATGAGATTATGGCAGAACTGGACCCTGAGCGGCGTGAGGATTTGCTCAAATTAGTCGGTGAAGTGGATCAAGCCATGCTGACTACAACCGATAAAAACATGTTCCCATCCAGTTTTGTGAATGCTTGCGAAACATGGACGGTTCACGAAGGTTTGGTAAAAAAAGACGCCTAGCAGTGCCAGGCGTCCATAATGTAAATTTCCTCAATTAATGGAGCTGAATATCGATAATCGGTTGAATGCTTTGAAAACCTTGATCAAAACAAACAAGCTCGCTTTTAAATTCCAGCTCTGAAGTGGATTTGTTGCTCACTTCAAACAGCCATCCGTTAAGTACTGGGCGATTGATTGTAATAGAAAAGTCGCTCAGTCTTTCATAATTGGCACTAATGGCTAAACCTTGTCCGCAAGTTAGGGTGATTTGTTTGGTTTCGTTTGGCTTTATCTTCTCAGATTTTGGATAAGCATAGCGACTGGCATAGGTACTTCTGGAAAAGCCTATGGTCTGTAGGTTAAGGCTAATGGCTAGGTTTGAAGGGTTGTTTACTTTGATGTATCCTTGATTGCTTTCTGTGCGTGATTCCAGCAATGATAAAGTGTTGCCGGGATCCAAGGCATAACCACTACCCGCTATAACAACATCGGATATGAGCTTGAATTCGCTTATTTCATTAGCTGGTGCAAGGTTTTCTTCAGCATTGACTTGCACTTTTAAGTTCGGGTCGACCAGACAATTAACATGAACGCTGATGCGTTGGCTTCGATTTGTTGTATTTGTGGCAGTAATTGACCAGCCATTGGCGATGCGTTGACTGGCAGTGATGTTGATGCCATTAGTCACAGTATAACCGCCACTCACAGCTTGACCGCCAACATCATTACATGAAACGGAAAGCTCCAAGGTCTCACCTTTGTTAATATCCTTGGGGTTCATCGCGATAATTGTATAAGGTCCGGGAACCTGGCTGGGTTCAGGAGTGGGTTCCGTTGTTGGAACCGGCGTTTGGCTAGGGACAGTTGTAGATGTGGGCACCTGAGTGGCTGTTGCGGTTGGCATGGGCGTATTGGTTGCGGTTGGAACCAAGGTTGGCGTTTGGGTTGGCGTGTTTGTTGGTGTTGTCGTGTTGGTTTGGGTCGCTGTTGGACTGGGTGTTGCGGTTGGACCCGGAATGATGATGCGGTATTTTAGCTCGGCGTCGAGGAGCGAGCCTTTATCGGTTTGGATCTTCCAGATACCGGTATATTCCCCTGGGAAGCGTGGCGCGCTGAGTTCAAGCCCGATGTCAACCACTTCACCCGCGTTAATATTGCGCAAGGCGTTTGGCGAATTGCCGCCCATCAAACTACCACTGATGTAAACCAGTTTGTAATCAACCCAATCGCAACTACCGTTGTTGTGCACACGCCAGCTTTTTGTAAAGCTTTGTCCTGCTTTCAATTCTGTGCCATCCGGGATGCTTAAATCAGCAAGTAAAGTCGCTGCTGTGGTGCAGTTGGCTTGGGTGGGCTGGCTGGTTGGGGTTGGCTCTCCAGGCGCCAGGGTCGGCTCAGGCGTGAGCGCGCCGGGTGGTTCCACTATGGTAATGGCAATTTTTGAGCTTACGTAAGATTTACCGGATCGATTGTAAACACGAACCTCAATCATTGTGGGTGAGGCTTGGCTTGGAGTCCAAGCTTGCCTCACGGCATTGCTTTGGACCTGGGCGGCGGTCTTGCTTTGAACGAGCTCGTTGTTTGCCCATAATTCAATGCGCGACCAACTTTCATCACCACTGATGAGAGAATGGATAACGATCTCACGGTTGGCATAAAACTGGGCACCCGTTCTGGGTTCAGAAATCTCAACTTTTAAACCGGGTTCACGGTTGCGCGAACAAGAAACCACAACCAACAATACGACTGCTATAAGCGCGGTTGTTACGAGCGCAATAATAGAAACGGCGTTTTTTCTCATGGGCTTCTCCATAATAACTCCATTAAGGCATCTATATAACGCTTGAGTACCTCAAGAAGTTCCGGTTCAGGTTGGTCTATAAGCCGTATTCTGTCGAGGAAGCGCATCTATCTGGGCAAAACGTCACCGCTTTGCTCTTGCGGTCTACCCGGAAATCAAATGAGCCGAGCCAACTCTCTTTCCTGTTTGACCTTGCACCGGATGGGGGTTACCTGGCCGAGCCTGTTACCAAACTCGCCGGTGGTCTCTTACACCACCTTTTCAACCTTACGTTTATAAAACGCGGTATGTTTCTGTGGCCCTAATCCAGAAGCTTACACCTCTCCAGGCGTTACCTGGCATCCTGCTCTGTGGTGTACGGACTTTCCTCACTCTGAGGCGAGCGCGCGCGTCCAACCAACCTGAACAAATTAATCATAGCAGAATTGAGCTTCAATGTCTAAATGATTTTAGTAAAAATAGAAAGCCAGGGCTAAAAAAATGCATGGTTGTGCTTTTTTCATCAAATAAGTTGACGATTTTCGCGCTTTAGGTATAATTCTCTTTTGCACATTGTAGGAGGCAGATTTGAACCCGTTAATTAATATTTCGATGATCATCATTTCCATTGTCCTGATTATCAGCATCTTGCTGCAAAGTAAGGGTGTTGGTCTTGGTGGTCTGGCAGGTGGCGATTCTGGTGGTGTTTATACCCAACGCAGAGGCATTGAAAAAGTGATGTTTTACATCACCATCAGCCTAAGTGTTGTGTTTATCATCCTGGCTTTGCTGAGTGTCATTTTGACCAAGTAGGTTACGCCTTTTCTCCCGGCGTAGCGACAATTCTATATGGAGGATTAAGACGACTCGCCATGTGCGACTGTCGTCTTTTTTTCTAAGATGAAACAATTTCGCTGGCAATTGCTGATCGTTTTCTTAACTGCCTTGATTGTGGGTTTGATCTTAACCTTTAATCAAAGCAAACCTGTTGTACCAGTTACCCAAGAACCCAGTCCCATCAGTGGCGGAAGCTATACAGAAGCCTTGGTAGGGCAATTTTCCCGCTTGAACCCCTTGTTGGATCATTACAACCAGCCAGACCGGGATGTTGACCGTTTGCTGTTTAGCCGATTGATTCGCCATGACAGAAGCGGGCGACCCATTGCAGAGCTTGCCCAAAATTGGACCGTCTCTGAAGACGCCACGCATTTCACCTTTTACCTCAACCAAAATGCGGTGTGGCATGATGGCGTGCCGGTTACCAGCCATGACGTGGCTTTTACCATCAGTTTGTTGCAAAGTGGAAGCCCTTATATCGCGCCAAATTTAAGAGAACTTTGGCCAAAAGTGCAGGTGCTGGTGCATGGCGATGATGCCATTGAATTTATTTTGCAAGACAGCTTTGCCGCTTTTTTTGACTATCTGAGTTTTCAAATATTGCCATCGCACCTTTTGCAAATTCAGAGTGTTGAGGAACTTATTGACCATCCTTTTACGCTTGCTCCAATTGGTTCGGGACCTTACCGTTTTTCAAAACTTATATTGGATAATGCCGTGATTAAGGGCATTGAACTCGAAGTTAATGAGTTTTATTTTGAACCGCGTGCTTTTATCGATAAGATCACTTTTAAGTACTATCACGATCGCGAATCTGCTTTGCAGGCTTATTTAGCGGGTGAGGTTGATGGACTTTCGTCTATTTCCACAAATGAGATGAACCGTGTATTGGCCCAACCCGGCTTGAACCTTTATTCCAGTCGCGAAGCCCAGTTGAACATGATTTTTCTAAATAGCAACAGTCCTGATGCTGGTTACCTCAAAAACGCTGATTTTAGAAAAGCTTTAATGGCTGCAGTCAACCGACAGGGTATGATTGATGAGGTTTTGATGGGGCAAGGTGTGCTGGCAGTGGGTCCATTCTTGCCGGATAGCTGGGCATTTTATGATGGGCAAACAGAATACCGTTATGACCCGGATCTTGCCAGACAGCTTATTGCCGCCCAAGGGATGGCATTGAGTGACAGTGGCAGCCTGTACACAAAGGAAGGACAAGCCGTTCGTCTTCACCTGCTGGTGCCAGAAAACCCTCAATATCAGGCTTTAGCTGCTGTGGTAGAACGTAACTGGCGAAGTGTGGGCATTGATGTGGTCTTGGAAGTTTATCCTTTCGAGCAAGTCCTGGCTAAACTGGACTCGCGACAATATCAAGCAGCTTTAATCGATATCGACTTTTCAGCAACGCCTGACCCCGACCCTTATCCTTTCTGGAGCGAGGCGACTGTTTCAGGCGGTCAGAATTATTCAGGATGGGTGAACAGCACCGCCAGTGAATATATAGAACAAGCCCGGGTGATTAGCGATTATGACCTGAGAACGAAGCTTTACCGTAACTTTCAGGTTTTATTTTCGGAGGACTTACCCTCATTGCCTCTGTTTTTCCCGGTATACAACTATGCTGTGAAGGACTCAATCCAAAACGTTTCAATGGGACCAATTTATGACCCCAGTGACAGGTTTAATACGATTGGTGAATGGTATATCCGCACTGGCATCGCTGAAGATGCTCAGGAATAAGATCTTTAGGAGTTGACATGGCAAAATCCAGACATTCAAAACGCAACCCAATTGGGTTCACTGATCTCATTGGTGCTTCAGGCATCAGCAAGACTGATCCGCGCATTCAAGCTAATGGCGCGGTGGATGAGGCGAGCTCATCGTTAGGTTTAGCACGCGCTTTTATGCAGAACAAAGACCATGCAGCTGTCTTAAAGCAATGCCAGGCAGACCTTTCAAATTTGATGGGATTTATCGCCAGTGTGAATACCGGACAAAGCTTCTTTGTGATTGGCGATGATTATTTTGAAAAAGAATTAGAAACTTTGGAACAGGTTTTGTTTAAGTTTGAAGCGGAGACCGAATTCCCCAAAGCTTTTGTATTCCCTGGCGATCATCCTGCTGAAGCCGCGCTTAACATGGCGCGTACCGTGGTAAGACGAGCTGAAAGGGTACTGATTTCCTTTTTTGCGGATGAAGATATAAAAAGAGAAGCGGTTTTGCAATATTTAAACCGCCTCTCAAGTTTGTGTTATGTGTTGAGCTTAATCGAAGCTTAAATGCGCTTATTTCCTCAACCGGATGCTAATTTCCAGAACTTAAAGCAGCTTCAACTGTACTATTAAGTGAGTCTCTGTAGACGAGCTTACCATTGACGATAAAACTGGGTGTGCCGGTTACGTTGTAGCCCTCAGCCAGGTTTTTTGTTGCGGAAATATAACCTGGAATTTCTTGCTTTTTCATACAAGCATCAAATTCATCCATGTCCGCACCAGCCCGTTTGGCATAAACACGCTCTTTTCCATCGGCGAGGTCATTTGCGCTAAAAACGCTTTTGAAAACCTCATTTTTATAGGCAAAATAGACATCTTGTTCCGCGGTGCAGTAAGCTGCCATTGAGGCTTTGTAGGTTAAATCTGTTTCACTCCAAGGATAGGGATAAGAAGTGTAATAGACCTTGCCAGTGTCAACATAGTTCTTAATAAAATCGGGCGCATCATCTATTGCAAAAGCCCTACAATGGCCACACGAGTAATTTGAGAATTCTATGACCTTTACCGGTGCCTCAGGATTTCCAAGGCTCATGCCTTTTTCATTTGCGAGGGTTAGCTTTGGTCTCATCACCTGGGTAAGGATGATTACAGCGGCTATAACCAAAACAAGTCCCAGGATAATGATAGTTGTCAGAGTGTTTCTTTTCTTTTGTTTTTCTTTTTGCGAGCGAATGTGTTCACGTTCACTGATTGTCATCATAAACCTCTTTTTAAAAATTCGTTAGTGGGGGAATTATAGCTGAAAGGTGGAATCATTCACAGATAAAGCGTAGACAGGCAAGCTATCTCTTGCTTGGGTAAAGCCAAGCCCTTCATAGGCGGCTAAGGATTGAAGGTTATCAGCATTGGTGTTGACACTAAACTGGTCCACACCTTCTGCAAGTCCTTCTGCAATCATTTTGCTGACCAAAGCTGGACCATAGCGACGCCCTTGGTATTCCGGATTAACCGCGAGCCTGGAAATATGCTGATTACCGAACAATCTTTCAGCGATCAAGTAAGCCATCGCGCTTTCATCTTTCGTCATCAGGTAAGTTTTGGTGCTGGCTTCAAGGCAACCTCGCAGGTTTTCATACCCAAGCTGCCACATGGGCTGAAAAGCTAATTGATCAATACGGTGGACCGCTTCGAGATTATGGGCACTTATGGCTTGGTATTGAAAATCCCCATCATCTGCGCTTGAAAGTAGGTTGACTGCTTTGTGCTGCGCTGGATCAAGATGCAAGGTGATAACTTGAGTGGTCAAAGTGAATTGGTTTGCGGCGATTAGTCTTCCGAACCATTCAGGTGAACCCAGAGCGTATATATGTGAGACTTTTGCTTTCCTTAGGGCAGGAATTGCCACATTGAGCAGGGATTGGAAGTGTGCTTGGAAATCAGCATGTCTTTCGCAAACGTAGTACCTTATCCAGGCATGCTCTGGCACCTCTGGGGCACAGGAAAGCATGGCAGCAATCTCGCCGTTTTCCACCAAAGTGAAAGCAAAAGGGTCTTGGATTCGGTGCGCTTCACTCACCCAATCCAGGTGCCGGTAATGCAAATGGTAGCCTTTCAGGAAGCTTTCCTGAAGCTTAAAGTCGAGCGCGTCTGATGGGTAGATGACGAAGGGCATACCTTACTTTGAAAAGACCTCTTCGCCAGCGATAAACGTTTTTTCTGGGCTAATCCTGCCAAGCTCTGAGACAGACAAGCTGAAAGGATCATCTTTGAGGATGATAAAGTCAGCGTTTGACCCCGGCTTGAGCATACCTGTTTGGGCACTTGTTGCAAAATATTTGGCTGGGTTCGTGGTCATGGCTGCTAAGGTTTCTTTTAGGCTTAAAGCTTGCTGAGGGTACCAGCCATGTGGTTTTGGCTGGCCGGCAAGGGTTTGGCGACTTATGGCAGCATGGAGTGTATGAAATGGATTGGCAGGTTCAACGGGTGCATCGGTGCCAACAAAGAGCTCTGCGCCACTATCCAACAGCGATTTATAGGCATAGGCATGTTCACAGCGTTTGCCCCAAAGGCGCTCCGCAGTTAGGTAGTCTGAAGTAGCATGCAGGGGTTGAACTGAAGCAATGACGCCTAGTTGTTTAAACCGCGCTAAATCCTGAGGGTTTAAGGCTTGGATATGCTCAATGCGATGAGGGAATCGTCCGTTTTGCATAGGATGAGGTTCAAGTTTTTGCAAGGCTTCAATCGCGTCCAAACAAGTGCGCGCGGCAAGATCGCCAATGGCGTGAATGCTGAGTGACCAGCCATGTTGGCTTGCTTTGTGACCGATTTCTATCATTTCCTCACGGCTCATGAGCAGCATGCCACGGTTGGTGCTTTTTTCGTAGGGTTCCAGCATGGCAGCACTTTGTGGTCCTAAAGCGCCATCCGCGAAAAGCTTGAGCCAGCCAGGACTGAGAAATGGCGCGGCTTGGAGCTTTTTATGCCAGTTTTCGCTGATAATACGGTCAAAGTTTTCCATGCGTGCGAGTTTGGTCACGCGCAAGCGCAGTTTGTCCTGCGTTGCCAGGTCCAAAAAAGCCTGTGCCGATGCAATACCGTCAAAATCATGCACGGCGCTAATGCCCAGGCTGTGCAAATGTGTTTGGGTTTTGAGTAAATCCTGGGCTAACTGACTGGGTGTGGCGTCTGGGATGTGTTTGCTCACGCTTGAAATGGCATATTCCAGTAAAATGCCGTTTGGACTCCCGTCCTGGTGGCGTAAAAAGGTGCCCGCTTCAGGATCGGGACTGTTGGCATGGATGCCAGCCAAGCGCATTGCCATTGTGTTTGTCCAGGCAGCGTGCAATGATTTGGCGTGTATTAAAACGGGATTGTTGGGTGAGACCGCGTCCAATTCCTGGGCGGTTCCATATTCAGGTGGTTGCCAGTCGTTTTGGTTGAAGCCGTATCCGATGATCCATTCACCCGCGGCTACTTGATCTGCCCTTTGTTTAATAGCTTGCAGAATTTCTTGTTTGCTCAATCCCTCACAATTGACAGCAGCAAGTTGTTTGCTGAGTTGCTCAACGTGGATGTGGGCATCGCATAAACCAGGCCAAACCGTCATGCCCGCCAGGTCATGTTTTTTGGTGCTAGTGTTACAGATGTTTAGGATGTCTTGATTTGTGCCGGCATGTTCAACTAAGCCGTTATTAACGATCAAAGCTTGCACAGGCTGGCTGTGCCAATCGGTATAGATTTTTGCGTTTAGCAGGGCAATTGAATTAGTCATATAAGCCAAAGCGATCGGTGATAGCGTTGAGCTCTTCATCCGAGTAGAAGAATATGGTTATTGAGCCACCGTTTTTGCTTTTCACCAGGTTTACCTTGGTGTGGAAGTGTTGACGGAGTTCATTTTCAAGCGATTCAAGTTCCGGACTACGCTCAGGTCGGACAGTTTTTACGGAGCCACGCCCGAGGGTCTTGTTGACTAAAAGCTCTGTTTGGCGGACGTTGAGTCCAAGCGAAATGACCGTTTCCATGGTGTTTTCCATCATCCTGGCATTAGGCAAAGCCAGCAGTGCGCGGGCGTGTCCTTCGCTTAAAGTCCCACCCAAAACGGCTTGTTGTACCAAAGTGGGCAGGTTGAGCAAACGCAAGGTATTAGTAACGGTAACGCGGCTTTTGCCAACCCGTTGAGCGACATCTTCGTGAGTCAATGAAAAATCATCAATCAAGCGTTGAAAAGCACGGGCACGTTCCAAAGGGTTGAGGTCTTCGCGTTGCACGTTTTCAATGATGGCAAATTCGAGTTGTTCTTGTTCGCTGGCAGTGCGCACAATGGCGGGAACTTCTTTTAAGCCGGCTATTTTTGAGGCTCTTAGCCGTCTTTCGCCAGCGATGAGCGTGTAACGGTTGGGTCCATCACTGATTACAATCAAAGGTTGAATAACGCCATGTTCGTGAATGGAGCTTGCCAATTCCTCAAGGTTTTCCTGATTAAAACTCTTACGCGGTTGATGGGGATTCGGTCTGATTTGATTAATGGGAATCAAAGGGATTTGACCAGTAGGTTGACTCACTTCATTAGGGTCTTCTTGCCAGCCAGGAATTAATGCCCCTAAACCTTTTCCAAGTCCTGTTGTTTTAGCCATTTTTGTTCTCCGTAATGATTTCAAAGCCATCCTGGGTCATGATTTCTTTTGCCAGGGAGTCATAAGCCTTTGCGCCGGTTGATTCTGGCGCGTAAAAAGAAATGGGCATCCCAAAGCTAGGTGCTTCGGCCAAGCGCACACTGCGTGGAATGTAAGTTTCAAATACCTGTT
Source organism: Anaerolineaceae bacterium UBA5404 (assembly GCA_002409625.1). Lineage (GTDB taxonomy): Bacteria > Chloroflexota > Anaerolineae > Anaerolineales > Anaerolineaceae > Mesolinea. The sequence goes on from DHNY01000014.1 coordinate 45,969, forward strand.
CAGGGAAGAATTTTTGAACCTCGGCGCGCACGTCTGCGCTCAAATTGGTACGACCGTCAAACATGGTCAATAAAACCCCGCGAATCTGAAGATCTGGGAAGAGGTTTTGACGAATGCGTTGCAAAGTTTGGGTGAGTTGACCTAAGCCTTCAAGGGCGAGATATTCACATTGAACCGGAATGAGCACGCCATCCTTGGCTGCAATCAAACCGTTCAAGGTGAGCAAACCCAAGGAAGGTGGGCAGTCGATGATGATATAGTCGTAGCGGTCAGTGAGCGTATCGATAACGTTTTTGAGCCGTTTTTCGCGGTCTGAAAGGTCAATGAGTTCGATTTCAGCACCAGAAAGGTTGACTGTTGATGGGATGAGGGATATTTTGTAACGCGGGTGATGCAAAATAATTTCGTTGACATTACCGGTGCCGATGAGCAATTCATAAGTGCCGGCATTGAGTTTTTGTCTTTCAACACCAAGGCTGGCGGTTGCATTGGCTTGCGGATCGAGGTCCACAATCAGCACACGCATGCCCAGTTCACCCAGTTTTGCGGCAAGGTTGATGCTTGTGGTGGTTTTGCCAACGCCACCTTTTTGGTTTACAACGGTGTAAATTTTAGCCATACACAGCCTGTTCTAAAGCCAGTTGATGGGCTTTTTGGATTTCTTCTTGATTGGGAACGCCCGTGAGACCTTTTCGGGTGATGGATCGACTGGCGAGCTCCACCGCGAAACGCGCTGCTTGCCAGGCATTTTGATGATGCCAGAGGTGATGAAAAAAGCAAGCTGCAAAGATGTCGCCCGAGCCGGTATCGTCGATAAGCTCAGTTTTGGGTGCCGGAAAATGATGCTTTGTGCCACCAAAAAAGACTTGCGCGCCGTTTTCCCGATCGGTGACAACCAGAGTTGGGACTAGTTTGGCGAGCCGCTCTGCCTCTGCCAGGTCGCCTTGAAGGTCTTCTTTGCTAAGGACAACGGCATGCGCATAGCTAAGCCATTTGTCGAGACCTTGCAGTGTTTTTGGGATGATTTTACCGGATTCATCCACATCGCGCATCCAACCTTGTGGGGTAAGGCAGCGCAGGCTGGTGGGAAACATCGCCAGCATAGCCGGGTCAACATCATCGAAGACTGGTGCGATGTGGACAATGGCTGGGTTTGCCCATTGGTCTGGAAGCATCTGGGGCACGAGCTTTTTTGCCTGGCTGAAAAGGTATTGCAACCGACCGCTTTCGCTGGAAATATTGCGAAATTGGCTTGTCTTTTCCGCTTCAAGAATCTCTAAAGGAATGCTTTTGATGACCTCAAGCGAGGTGGTTTTGGCACAACTGCTTAAAATGGCGGCTTTGTGACCAAGGGCTTGCGCGGTTAACCCGGAATATGCCACGGTTCCACCAAGCGCGACGCTGCCATCGGCTTGAAGGTCTTCAGTAAGATGACCAATTAAAAGATAGTCCATGATATCCAGGTTTAATACGCACATAAACAGAGCTCTTAGAGCCCTCCTCGAAAGGAAAATTATAGCATGAAACCCAAGCGAATTTACGATATTATCGGTTTAGGGTTTCATATGAGCGCGAAAAGGGTAGCTTAAAAAAGTAAAAGAGCTGGTTTTTGTGCCAGCTCTTAATCTTTACCCCCATTTTTACTTGAATGTGCTTGTTTAGCTTGGTTAGGTGCTTATTTCCCGCGTTGTTTGTGGTCTTTGCGGATTTCATCAAAGGCATCTTCAGGCACTTGACCCGTCTTGCGAAATTTTTCCACCGTATAACTCATCACCTTGAAATTCAGGTTGGTGCCTTTCCGATCAGGCACATAATTCATTGCGCGGTCTGCGGATACACCATAATGACTGGCGGTTTCAACGGCATCAATATTCGCACCCAGGAAGATGAATTCCCAGCCATATTTTGTTTTTTGCTCCTCAATCATGGACTTGATTTTTTGTGATGAGTACTCACGACTGGCGTTTTCCATACCATCTGTAATAATCACAAAAATAACTTTGGGAGCCTGATCCTCTTTAGCCGTGTATTTTGCAACCCTGATGATCTTTTGTAAGGTTATGCCAATGGCATCAAGTAAGGCTGTGGATCCCCCAACGTAGTAATCCTTTTCCGTAATTGGATTGACGGCTTGGATGTCGATGCGATCGTGCAAGAGTTCAAACTTGTTGTCAAAAAGCACGGTTGTGATGCGGCATTCATCATCCAAGGCTTTTTGTTTGTTGAGCATACTGTTGAAGCCACCAATGGTATCGCTCTCTAAGCCTCCCATAGATCCGCTTTTGTCTAAGATGAAGACAAGTTCTGTTGATGTTTTAGTCATTTTCATATCTCCTTTTCAGCTTGATGCTCTTAATATACAGCTAAAGGAAATGGAAATGGTCGCTTGAAAAGCGACATTTTTAGCCAGGTTTCAATTGGGTTTAGGAGCCGAGCATGGCTTGGTCGTATGCATAGAGGGCTTCGTTAATTTGGTAAATATCGTAATTGCGGTTAATGATGAAGTATTCGATGATGACATCAGATTTTTGGCTGCGCGATAGCGTGTAGCCAGCTTTTTTTAGCAGGGCGTCTGTTTCTTCAAGGTTGAGTTCTAATCCAACAGCCAATGCCAGGGCGGTGCGTTTACTGGGTGTATATTGCTCTGAACTTCTGATTTTGGAGAAGAGCTTGCGATCAATATTTGCCCTTTTGTAAACTTCTACGTCCGTTTTACCTTTGGCATCAATCAAACGTAATAATGAGGTTGAAAAAGGTTCATCGAGTTCGTTAAGGATTTCGTCAATGTCTTTTTCCTTTATACCTTTGTCATGATAAGGTGCCCCCATTTTTGGGCGGATGTGATCCCGCTCCAGATTTTCTAACTTGGAAAGCGCTTGATAAACATTTATAAGAGGGAAAGACTTGTCTTCAAAATAGCGCTTGAGATAGTGTTTGATATCCGATAGCAGTCTTTGATTCGCTGGAACAGGGGTGCCGTCAAAGAGAACCAGATAGACGCTTAGATCGTTGTTCTCAAGAAAATTCTGAATGGTGTCTTTTGCTACTTTCAAGGCATCTTGCTTTGGATAACCATAAATGCCACTTGAAATGAGTGGAAAGGCGATGCTTTCGAGCCCTTGCTCGATTGCCAGCTTCATGGCGCTTAGGTAGGTAGTAGACAAGAGCTGGGCACTGGTTTGAGGATCTTTAGGGTCGTAAATTGGACCTGCCGCATGGATGATATGTTTTGCAGGCAAGTCAAATCCTGGGGTGATCACCGCTTCACCGGTCTCGATGGGCGCGAGTTTGTCGCAGGTTTCTTGCAATTTTTGAGCGCCGGCTTTTTTGAATATACTGCCACACACACCACCGCCCATTTGCAAATCCCGATTTGCAGCGTTGACGATGGCACCGACTTCCATCAAGGTAATATCTTTTTTGATGATGTAAAAAGGCATTCAAATCCCTCAAAAAGTGTTTGAAAAGCTAATCATGAAGGCGTTTTATGACAAGCAGGGTTGTATCATCTGAGGTGGGTGCTTCTGCCCTGAAAAGGGTCACGTCTTGTTCGACAATATCCAGAATCTCTTGCGCGCTGGCGTTGATGCCCTTTGCCAGTGCACGTTCAAAGCGTTGGTTTCCAAAGGGTAAGCCACGCGGGTCAAAGGTTTCTGTAATGCCATCGGTGAAAAGTGCGCAGGCGTCGCCATGTTCAAATTGGATGGTTTCATTGGGCAATTGGATGGGGTCCATGGCACCCAAGGCAATGCCACCACGTGGGAATTGGCTCACTTTTTCCTGAGCGTAGGATAGGAAATAGGGCGGGTTGTGACCGGCGATACAATATTCCATCTTGCCAGTCGCTTGCTCCAAAACACCATAAAAAGCAGTAACAAAGAAACCTTGCGTGGAATCAAGTTGAAGCAGGTGATTGACCCGCTCAAGCGTTTGGGCAGGTGTGAGGTCTTCAAGGGCGATAGCACGAATGAGTGTGCGGCTTACGGTCATATACAAGGATGCCGGCAAACCTTTATCGGAAACATCAGCAATAACCAAGCCGGTATAACCAGGTTTAACGTCAAAGACATCATAAAAGTCGCCACCAACATCACGCGCGGTTTGCCATTGCACGGCGATTTCATAGCCGGGGATGTCGGGCATCTTTTCAGGTAAAAAGGTTTTTTGGATTTGCCGTGCCAGCTGGAATTCCCTGTCAATCAGGATTTGCAGGTTTTGGACATATTGCAGATGATTGTTTTGGACGGCAGACGCTATTTGGGCGGCAATTTCAACGAGCAGTTTTTTGCGGTGATCGTTTTCTTTGAGATTACGTAAATTGACCAAAAGCAAGCCATATTCTTCTGCGGGCATGCTTAATGGCGCAATTAAGGTGTGTAAATCATTGTTCTTTGACTGGTCGCTTTGAGGGCTCTCAAGCTTTAGTTGTTGATACCAGGTGTAGGGTTTGATATAAAGCGCATGTTGCTCGCCATCCTGTTCAAGCGAGTCATAAATTTCGCGGGGGTATTTTTTACCTTGTAAGGCTTTTTCTTCTTCTTTGCTGAGTTCCTGGCTAAGCAAAGAGCGCACAAAAGAACTGCCATCTTCATTCCGTTCAAGAATGAGCACGTCCTCAGCACCGATGAAGTTGTAAAGGGATTCGCATAATAGTTCCAATGCCCGCGACAGGCTGCCGCTGCTCACAAAATAATTGGAAATTTGCAGTAAGACGCTGGCAATATAGCTTTCTTCTTGCCGTTCGTTGACCAGATGAATATTTTGCAGATTGATGGCGGTTTGCTGGGCAATGCCTCGTAGAAGGGTGAAGCGTTGTTTCCCCAGCATTTTTTCAGGGTCAGTGTGGTGGACATCGCTTTTGTTGACATGCATCAAAATGCCCATGGTTTGATTGTGTGCGACCAAAGGGAATAAAAGGACGATGTCAGATTCCCGAAGGTTGAACATTTTTTGAAATTTAGCAGAAAACTCGGTGGCGGGAATGGAACGCTCGATTTCGTCTTGCCTTATTCTGGAGAAGATATCTTCATTAAATACGGCTGTGCTGATTCTTTGTCTTTGCTTTTGACTGATTTTTCCATAATAAGCCGGCATGCGGAAGCCAGAACCATGATCCTGAGGTACCAAAATGCCACCCATTCTGCCACCAATCAAGGCGATGGTAAGCTCGCCAATGGTTTCGATGAGGTCTGGGATGGTTGTGAGCGTTTGCGTTGCCAATGCGACCTGCAAAAGGATGGTGGATACCCAGGCTTGGTCGACTGATTCGGCGCTTAGGTGGCTGTTTTCGATAGCCACCGCGGCGTAGCCAGCAAATGATGCGGTGATGTTGCGGGCTTCATTGCCGTATCGACCGAAACTGTTTTCGTGTAAGAGTAATACGCCAAGTTGTTTACCACCAGTGGAGAGCGGCGCAGCAATGGCGGAGAATTTTTCATCCAGATAGCCACGTTGGAAGAAGGGATCTGTTTTATCGCCGGTCAGGCGGATGCTTGCCTGATCCTCATCAAGGACTTCAGAAAACCAAACATCCGAGATATCCACACTGATGTCTTTGGGTTTCTTCATGCTTTTTGGCGTGGTTCGACTGGAAACCAGGTGGAGCTTAGTCGGATTTTTGCCTTTCTCAACCGTTTCAAACAACCAAATGCTGGCAATTGTACTTGGTAAAAGGTCTTGCATTTTTTTGAAAACCGTTTGGTAAAGCTCTTCCAGCTCAATGTTTTGCGCCAGCAAAAGCGCGATATCACGCAAACTTTCTGCGCCTTGTCTGCGCCAAACTTCCGAGCGGTACATGTTGGCATTGTTGATAGCAATGGCGATGTGAGCGCTTAGGGTTTCAAGCACTTCGATATCTTCTGGTCCAAAAGCGTTTATTTTGTCGCTTTGCACATCCAACACGCCCAAAATCTGATCGCCATAAACAAGCGGCACGACGAGTTCTGAATTGGTAACCGCGTCTTCTGGTTTGTAAAGCAGGTAGAGTGGATCGTTGGCTACGTCATTTGAAAGCTGGGTTTGACGGGTGCGAACGGCACGTGGAATCAAGCCAATAGGCGATTGGATGTCAAAACTAACCTTGACATCTTTGTAATCCTTGGCTCTGGCGCCACTGCCAAACCCAAATTCAACGGTTTGTGGCACATAGTGCACCAGGAAGATGTGAACAAAAGGGTACCCGAATTCTTTGTGCACCAAGGAAGTAATCCGCTTTAGAAGGCGGTTAAGGTCTAAGGTGCCGGTAACCGATTTGCTTACCTTGGCGATAATCTCAAGTTGTTTGCGTCGCAATTCGCGACGTTCGCGAACCAATTCGGGCTCTTCTGCCATGGCTTGTGGGTCATCGGAGGTCTGAGATGGACCTGGATGATCTTTGGAGTTCATTGTTTCTCCGAAAAGTTGCAGGCTTTGGCTATGCTTTTAGGCGCTTGACCATGGTTAGACGATTAAGTCCTGGCTCTGGTGCTTCAAAGAATATTTCATCCATCAAAGTGTTGATTAGAAAGACGCCCAAGCCGCGTTCTGCGCGAATCTCTAAGGGGCTTTCCAAATCAGGAGGAAGGACTTCGGCCGGTTCAAAGGCTTGCCCGCGGTCTTCGAGGGTGACACGCAATTCATTGTTTTCTGTACTGATAAAAAGGTCTATTGTGCCAATGTTCTCGCCACCGTAGGCATGGTCAATGATGTTTGCGCAAGCTTCATCAACAGCCAACTCAATCCCATAAAGATCTCTGGAAGAAAAGTTGATGTTTTTTGCATGTTCGGTCACGATGTTACAGATTATTCTGACCGAGGCGTAGTTCGCAGGAAATGTGGCAATCTTCATTACGTTAACCTCTTAAAATCATTGATAAGGAATTATAACACGCCTTAAATAAATTGCGCTACGGTATAATAATACAGATGAAAATCCAGAAAAACAATCGCCGTATCAATGATATGCAAAACTTTGACCGACCGCGTGAGCGTCTCATCGCGGACGGGGTTGAAGTGCTTAGTAATGCTGAGCTACTGGCGATCTTGCTGGGCAGTGGCACACAAGGACAAAACGCGATTGAACTGGGGAATGACATCCTGGCAGGTTTAGGCGGCTTTCATGGTATTCATCGGCATGGTATTGAGGAGCTGATGCGCTACAAAGGCGTTGGCGAAGCCAAAGCCACACGCATTAAGGCTGCCGTTGAGCTTGGTAACCGAATGTCTATTGAGGCGATCCATCGCCAACCAGTGATTCGTAGCCCTGAAGATGTGGTCAGTTTGGTGGGGCACGAAATGCGCGCCAAAGAGCACGAGGAGCTATGGGTGATTCGTCTTGACGTGCGCAACCGCTTTTTGGGACTTGAAAAATTGTATAAAGGCACCCAAGATTCGGCGACAGTGCGCGTAGCCGAAATCTATAAAACCGCTTTGCGCAAGAGCGCTTATGCCATTATGCTGGTGCACAACCATCCATCAGGTGATCCAAGTGAAAGTCCTGAGGATGTTAATTTAACAAAAGCAGTTATTGAGGCTGCCAAATATCTTGATATGCACTTATTGGATCATATCATCATCGGCGGATTGCATTTTAGGTCGCTTAAGCGACAGTATCCCAGTCTTTGGGACTAAGGCTCTTTAGAAGCTCATAAAATATGGCAGGAGTTTCAGCTGTGTATGTCACAGCTTTTTTGTTGCCTGGGTGGACGAAGGTTATTTGATAAGCGTGTAAAGCCATGCGGGGAACGTGTTGTGGCGGAATAAAATTCTGGCTTGGGCGGTAGAGAGGATCGCCTAAGATGCCCAGACCTAAAGCGTAAAGGTGTGCGCGGATTTGGTGCCTGTAACCGCTTTTAATCTCGCAATCCAAAAGGGCAACATCTTTTGTTTTTTGATTAAGCTTGAAATCGCTTTGGGCAGGTTTGCCATGTTTCACATCCACGCGGGTGAGGTGTTTTCTGCCGGTGTTGGTTGATAGAGGCTCTAAACAGGTCTGCGTTTGCCAAGTGGGCACAGGGTTTACCAGGCAATGTTAAAGTTTTTTGACGGTGCGATCCATAAATTGTTGATTCAGGTCTTTGTGCGCCTCAGCATTGCGCGCCAAAACCATCACTCCGCTACTTTCTTTATCGAGGCGGTGCACCATCCAGAGTGGTCCAAACTCAGGCTGGAGGATTGCTTTTAGATGGGGCAAACTGGGATCGTAGCCATCTGCTATGGAAAGAAGCCCACTGGGCTTGTCAATGACAAGGATATCCGCGTCACTATTAATAAGCTTGATTTTTTCCATAAGCTTCATTAAAGGTTTTTCATCGGGCCTATTCCGCGCTAAAACAGCTCACTGTCAAAATATCTGGTCCGGCATGAACCACAATGGCAGGAGGCGTTAAATAGATGGGGATGTTGCTAATCCCTAATCTTGTTTCCAGAATTTTTTGGAGTTGTTTAGCGCCTTTGAGATTATCGCAATGGCTAATGCTTAAATAAGGTGTTGGGTTATCCTGGCAGGCCTTAACCACCAGCTCCACAAAGCGTTTGGTGGCTTGCTTGAGTGTGCGCACTTTTTCATGAGGCTCAACCTTGCCGTCAACAACAGTCAAAATAGGGACAATGCCCAACAAAGTACCAACAAGTTTTGCAGCACCGCCGATGCGTCCGCCTTTGTGCAGATATTCAAGCGTTGGTACGATGAAATAAACATGCTCGCGTTTGGCAAGGGATTGCACTTTGTTGACGAGGTCTTGCATTGGCAATCCCTCATCCGCCCAACGTTTGGCTTGCAGAACGATGGAGCCCAATCCGCCGGCAATGGTTCGGGTGTCGATGACCTGGATGCGGTCTGTGTTGAAATCCTGAGCGGCAATGGTTGCACTGCGATACGTTCCACTCACATCCGCTGAAGGTGTAATTACAAGGGCAGAATCACCCTCATCCAGCACTTTTTGATAAATGGGCGTGTACAAGGCATGCGGAGGAGCTGCGGTTTTGGGCAATGTCTTTGCAGCGCGTAATTTTTGAAGGAAGGTGGCAGTATCGATTTCTGTGTCATCACGATAGGATTCGTTTTCAAAAGTGATGATTTGGGGTAAAACGAAAATACCAAGCTCTTCCAACACGGGAACTGGGATACCGCAGGTGGTATCGGCGATTATCTTAATCATATTATCCTCAATAACAATAAACCCCAACCCGCAGGCTGGCCAATAAAAAGGCGATAAAAGGTGCCTGATAATGAATGAATTGTACTAGAGAAATGTCCTAAACAAGCTTGTATCGACAATTAGGACAGGTTTTTTCATCGTTCTTGATAACAAAGCCACAGTTTGCGCATGTTTTTGCTTGAACCTCGCCCAATGGCGCACCACAAGCCAGACAACGTCCCGCGCCAAGTGGATTCGCGGTCATGCAATAAGGGCAGGCTGTGCGGTTGAGCCGTTCAGACAAGGCGAAACCCGTGCCCAGTTGTTTTGCAGTGGCATCGATCACTTCCCAAACTTTTGCTTCAAGCTGAACTGATTCCAAGTCCTGGGCGATGACATCCAAGCGGTTGAGCAGCGAAAAAGGGTTACGCAGGGCAGATAATGCGGTCATGCCAAAGCTCGCTGCCAGTCCAAGCCAAACCTGATCACTCAAGTTAATACTGACACCATCAGGCACGCGCATAATATTTGCGGTTAAAGCGGTATGGCCGGCTCTTTTGCCTCTTCCTGTTGCGATTTGCACAGCGAGGTGGTTGGGGTTACCAAATTTTTGCACCTGATAACTGCCCCGATGAAAAGCAGCTGCCAAACTTTTGGCAAAATCTTCTGGGTGAATGTCTCCGTGATAAATGCGTGTGCTCATAAGCTTTTACCTTACTGTTTCTGCTTTCGATTATAATCGTTGTTGGAATGAATAAGAAAGAAAATATATCGTTTTTGAGAAAGACACCCGGCAAGCTCTTGCTAAGCCTGGTTTTGTTAGGTGTGGTTTTGCTGATGAGCTTTTTGCCCAGTATCACGAGCCAGGTGTGGGGGCAATTTCCTACCGTTTCAATGCCCACGGTAACCAGTTCGCCACGTGGCGTGTATGTGCGTGCCATTGGGCAGCCTTCTGAAGCGCTAAATGTTCGCGCTTATCCCAGTTCAACCTCAACGCTTTTGGGCCGTTTTCAGGTTGGGCAAGAAGCAAAAGCTTACGGCTATTATGGCGATTATGTTTTAATCGATTATGCCGGCGCACCAGAAGGGAAAGGTTGGGTTTGGCGTGTGATGGTTGAGGTGCTTGGTGGTGATTTACCCATGCTCGAACCGCCGCCGACCGAAGTTCCGCTTGTGACCAAAACGATTGATCCTACGTTGGCAGCCCAGTTTATTATCACCCAAATGCCCAGTCGGTTACCCACCTTTACAGAACCGCCACCTTTGCAAATTCCGACTTATCAGATTACAGAGGGCGCAACCGCAACCGGTGGCATTCCCATGGGCTATGTAATCGTTGTTTTGGCAGGTTTGGGCTTCTTCCTGGCTTTAATTGCCATTTTGCGACGCGGTTAAACTTTTCTGAAACCTTTTAGGGCTTTTTCAAACCACCATATTTTGTAATTCGCACAAAGGAATTTTTGAGCGAGTAGCTAGATTTGAGTGTTGGCAAGCAAGATTCCATCGCACGATAGCCTTCTTGGATGAGTTTGACAGGATCAATGGGTTCAAGCGCACCGTATTGTCCGACCAGTGGTTTTACAATGACGTCTGGTAGAGATTGCTGAATGGCCAGATGGGTGATATGGGCTGTTGCTACCTCAAGAGAGGTGTACATAATGCGCATTATTTCACCAAAATTGGTGCTTACAATCACTTTGAATATCGATTCAGGCAAATAATCAGAAAAAGGCAACCACATCTCATTAGGATTAAAATCACGGGGTTTGTAATGCAATGGGACGGCTACAACCGGAAGACTTGGGTCCAAGCGACGGGCCAGTTCTACTGGAACGGGGTCAAGTACAGCACCATCCACCAAAACATCCTCATCAATAGACAAGCTTGGGAAGAAGCCAGGAATGGCAATGGTGGCGAGCACAGCTTGCAAGGCGTTGCCTTTGGTAATGATGACCTGTTCACCAGTCACGATGCTTACCGCAGTCGCAATGAATGGAATAGGGAAATCTTCGATGTTTTTGTCACCGATAAAGGGTGCAAGTGCGTTTTCAAGTTGGCCGGTGCCTGCCAAAGCGGCTTGTCCACGACTTCTGCGGAAATCTGGATGTTTGAAGAACTCTATGACCGTTTTTTCTATTTCATCCAGATCAGCGCCAGAGGCGATAGCAGCACCAAACATACCCCCAGCACTGGATCCTGCGATGCCACTGATTTTGTAGCCATGGTCCACCAAACATCGGTAAGTCCCAAGATGGGCGCAGCCTCTAACGCCGCCACCGCCTAATGCCAGTACAATTTCTTTTGCCATGTGATCCTTTCTGTATTTGTTCTTGGATATGGAGTTTGAACAAATTAAACAGCTTTGTCACTAATTGTAAGGCAAAGCGATAAAGTGTGGTTAAGAGTCGTGCTGAAGGTATAGATACATGCGTTTTCGAATGAAAGGAATATCTAGTAGAATCTAAATGGCGGATATTAGGTATGGAACTTTTTATCCCTGAAAGGCGTTTGAATCTTGTGGAGTCAATTGCATTTTGACTTTTGAAACGAATTAAACGGTTCTCGTTGGATCCTGGTGTGAAAACGAGGTTGTAGTTTGTTCCATTGTTATGAATGGAGTTTGTGAATGGATATAAGCCAAGATACCACTAAAATATCGGTGGATATAAACAATCAAAAAGGCACAAAAAAAAGCCCCGGCAGACGAATTTTTTATTACTTTGCTGTGGCTTTGATGACCGTGATTATTCTTTTGCTCTTAGGTTACTTAATTTTCTTGCGACCCATGATGACCAAGCCAATCAGCGCAAAATTGAGTGATGACCTAAGCCCGATAAAAACCCAAATCGCCGCTTACTACGAGGCAGAAGAAGAAGCAGAAAAAGAAGAGATACTCAGCCAGATTGAGTTTCCTGAACACCTTGAAGAGCCACCAATATTTTTGCCCGCTGAAGAGGAAACCGATTCAGGTGGGAATCCGCCAGTATGTGGCATGCCCCGGGATATGGTCTTTCTGTTGATTGGAACGGATTCGAAGAAGGATTGGACTTATAGCTCTGGTTTGGCGGACGTTATTCGGCTTATTCGGATCGATTTTGTTAAGAAGCAAATCAATATGATTGCCCTCCCGCGAGATATGATCGTCGAATTCCCTGAAGGACGCACAATCATGGAAAGCCCGATGAAGATTAATCAAGCTTACTCATTGGGGACATCTGGGGTGCAGAAGTATGCCGGTGGTGGTAATGGTGCAAATTCTTTAGCTGAAGCTATTGACTACAATTTTGGTGTCAAAGCTGAACATTATATGGTTGTCAATTTCCAGTTTGTTATCAATATTATAGATGCTGTTGGTGGACTGAATGTGTATTTGCCTCAGGCTGTTGAAGATGACTATTTTGGTTATTTTCCAGTGGGTCAACAATATCTGGATGGCCAAAGCGCCTTGGATCTGATGCGCATTCGTATGAAATACAATGATGACTTTCGTGTTGGAAACCAAACTATTGTACTCAAATCAATGTTCGCCCGCATGAAAAACCCGGACATGTTTCTCAAAATTCCCACACTAGTAAGACAATTTAAAGATCATGTTTTAACCGATCTTTCAGCTGAGGAGTTGATCAACCTTGGCAATTGTGTGTTGAAGGAATTTAGTACCGAGGATATAAACGCCAAACAATTCACGCGAGAACACATTCAAGGTGGCAGAGAGCTGATCCCTTCGATGAACCTGTATTTGTTTGTTTACAAATGGGGTGACGAAGCGGTTAAGTTCATTCATGACACCTTAAAGGGCGAATAGGTTCACCCTGAATAAGATTTTCAGGAATAGGTGACGATAAAACCCTGGTCAAAGCACCTCTACCCTGGAATATGTTAAAATAGTCCCGATGGATATAAAAGTTGTTTCAACGAACCGCAAAGCGCGATTTGAATACTTTATTACGGAAACTTATGAAGCCGGTCTCGTGCTTAAAGGAACGGAGATTAAGTCTATTCGTAAAGGACAAATTAGCTTGCAAGAAGCCTATGTGCGCACCGATGGCGAGGAAGCCTGGTTAGTTGGCGCCCATATCGCGCCTTATGACCAAGCTTCAACAGCCCAACACAATCCCACCCGGGAGCGAAAGCTGCTCTTAAACAAAAAAGAGATCCGCCAATTGTGGAACAGCATTCGCATAAAAGGGATGACCATCGTGCCGATACGGGTTTACTTAAAAGCCGGGCGCGCGAAACTGGAAATCGGCGTTGCGCGCGGTAAAAAGTTATACGATAAACGCGAAAGCATCAAAGAACGCGATATTCAACGGGAAAGTTCGCGAAGAGGCGGTGACTTTTAGCTTCGTTTATAGGACGCTTTTCAGTCATGCTATGGACAGTTCTTTTACCTGAGTGAGGCATAACGTTATAATGACTAAAATGAAAAACTTCAAATTAAGCCGAAGAGATTTTTTGAAAATGAGTGGCTTGGCAATGGGCGCGTTGGCTCTTCCAAAAGCTGAGCGCAGTAGCCAGGCTGTGGAGCAATTTGTTGACGGTAAGCTTTATGGACGCATTGCCGTGGGCGATGTTGGCGCATGGACCGAAATGCGAACCGAGCCAAATGTTGACGCTCCCGTCGCGAAAACCATCTTTCGGGATGATGTTTTTGAAATTAAGCGTGAAGTTGTGGCAAACAAGTTGGATATGAACCGCTACAAACAACGTTGGTACGAAACGCCGGAAGGCTATGTGCATTCCTGGATGATGCAACCTTGCCGAAGTCACACCAATCCGGTTGTCAATGTTTTGCCCGAGCAAGCCGATGGGCAACGTGGGATGTGGGTGGAAGTGACCATTCCCAAGGTGAATATTCAACTTCAAGGTGCAATGGAAAGCGCTTCTTATTGGATTAAAAGCGTGCCACAGCCCAAACTTTACTACTCTCAGGTGCATTGGGTTTCTGATATCCGCCAAAATAACGGACGTACAGAGTATCTTCTAAGCGAAAAGTATGGTGCTATGCCCGATCATTATTGGGTTGATGCCAGTGCCTGCCGGATTATTACCCCGGAGGAAATCGCACCTTTGCATCCTGAGGTGGGTGATAAGCATATTGTGGTTGACCTTTACAACCAAACCTTGCGGGCTTTTGAAGGTAAGCGCGAAGTTTATTTCTGTGAAGTTTCTACCGGCTATGTGCGGGAAGGAAAATGGACTACCACACCTGGCATCCATCATACCTGGCGAAAAATGATATCTTTGCACATGAGCGCGGGAGGCGTTTCGCCCTACGATTCACCTGGTATTGCCTGGACTCTGCTCTACCATAGCGATGGACAAGCCATTCATACTGCTTATTGGCACAACAATTTTGGCGTGGCGCTTTCACATGGCTGTGTGAACTGCTTGCCGCATGATGCAAAATGGATTTGGCGTTGGTCAGAACCTCATGTTGGCTATTATCCTGGCGAGCTTACCATTCAAGGTTTTGTTGGAAACACCACAGTTGAGGTCATTGAATAAATGACCCCTTTTTTTGATAGACAGCAAAAAAGTAAACCATCCAAACAAAAAAGAGAACGTTTGCAAAAATGGCTTTTGGTCGCTATTGCTTTTGTGTTGTTTATATACCTTGGCTTATCATTTCTGGCACCGGTTTTGATGAAAGCGGGTAAAGAGAAATTCGCTTCACATATTTACCGAGCCTATCAACCGGCTTGTCATCAATTGGCATACAGGTCTTTCTTCTTGTTTGGCGAGCAATCCTACTATCCGCGGGAACTTGCCGGTATTAAAGGGCTTAAAAGCTATGAAACCGTAACCGCCACGACTGCTGAAGATGTGGCATTTGCCAGAAACTTCAAAGGAAATGAAACGCTTGGCTATAAGATTGTGCTTTGTCAACGCGACACCGCCATTTTTGCTTCAATCCTTTTGTTTTTGATCCTTTACGCCATTTTTGGCAAGAAGATGCAAGCCATTCCCTGGTGGCTATGGATTGTTCTTGCCATTATTCCGATTGGTTTGGATGGGTTTTCACAATTAATCAGCCAAATGGAACTACCCTTTTTGGCATGGTTTCCCCCAAGAGAGAGCACGCCATTTATAAGAGTGTTAACGGGCACGATGTTTGGCTTTTTTAGCGCGTGGTTTATTGTTCCCACATTTCGCGGGGAAGATTCATCATTGACAACTCAAGAAAACCGTTCAAGTGAATTGTTAGAAGAAGAAACAGAGAAAGTTGGCTAAATGAAAGCAATTGAAGTTAATGGCACAAGAGCTTATCAATTTGAAAGTTTTGATGCCCAGGCAGTTGACCATGCTATTTTTACCCGATTGGGCGGTGTTTCTACCGGCATATGGTCCAGCTTGAATTTGGCAGGCACGGTGGGCGATGATAAAGATGCCGTCGCACGTAACCATGACATTATGTTTGAGGCTTTTGGGAAAAAACTTTCAACGCGCTTTGATGTTTGGCAAGTACACGGCACACAGGTCCATTTTGCTGAAGAACCACGACCACCTGAGCAAAAACATAAGCCGGGTGATGCTATTTTTACCAATAAGACGGGCATTAGCCTGACCATGCGGTTTGCGGATTGTATTCCGTTGCTTTTTCATGATCCTGTGCAGAAGGTGATTGGCATCGTTCACGCCGGATGGCTGGGCACTGCTTTGCAAATTAGCAAGGTCGCTGTTGAAGCGATTGGAAATCGCTATGGTTCCAAGCCGGAAGATCTTGTGGTTGGCATTGGACCGGCGATTTGTGGCGATTGCTATGAAGTTGGCGAGGATGTTGTGCGTCGTTTTGAAAAGTATTGGAAAAAAGATTACCAAGCATTTTTCAAGCAAAAGAATGGTTCATTGTATCTGGATATTTCAGCTGCCAATGCTTTTATCTTGAGGCAAATAGGTGTCAGGCAGATTGAACAATCTCACATGTGCACCGCTGAAAATCTGGATGAATGGTATTCTTATCGCAAAGAAAAAGGACTAACTGGTAGGTTTGGCGTCGTTTTTGCGCTTAAAGATGGGATAAAAAATGAATCAAAGTGAGGTTTTGCAAACCATGCAAGAGCGTTATGATCAGGTCAAGGCACGTGTTGAGGCGGCAGCATCGCGCAGTAGGCGCGATCCAAACGATGTGCTGATTTTGGCGGTAAGTAAACTGCAAAGTCCGGAGAAGATACGCGCGGCATACCATGCTGGCATTCGTGCTTTTGGCGAAAGCTATGTTGAGGAAGCTTTGCCCAAGCTAGAGACTTTGTCGGATCTTGAAAAGGTGTCCTGGGAGATGGTGGGGCACGTGCAAAGCCGCAAAGCCAAACGCACAGCCAACACCTTTTCGCGCTTGCATTCTTTGGCTACACTCAAATTGGCTAATCTCTTGAACCGTCATCGGGATCCTGCGCTGGGCGCTTTGGAAGTCTTAATTCAAGTCAATGTGAGTGGCGAAGATTCAAAACAAGGCCTGCCGGCAACAAACGCCCAAGAATGGGAAGATGTTTTTGCTTTTACCCACGCACTAAAAGCCTGCCCTAATTTGAGACTAAGCGGTTTAATGTGTATGCCTCCATTGTTTGACGACCCTGAGCATAATCGCCCTTATTTTAAAATGACGCGTGAATTGCGTGATTTTTTGAACTCGCGGGACCCAGAACTAAAACTTAAAGAATTGAGTATGGGCACCAGTTATGATTTTGATATTGCCGTTGAAGAAGGTGCAACCATCGTGCGTTTAGGCAGTATTTTATTAGGTGAAAGACAGTATTAGAGGGTAAAAATGAAAATTGTATTGACGGTTATCAATATTGCCGGGCAATTGCTTGCTCTTTTGGTTGTGCTTTATGTTGTCATACAGATGATTTTTCCGAATGCCGGCGGCAGAGGTATTCTTGCACGCATTCTTGATCCTCTACTTAATCCAATTCGAAAAATCGTTAAGCCTTTTAAAGGCTTTGACTTTTCACCCCTTATTCTCTTGGTTTTGATCTTGATTGTTGAAATATTGCTTACTGCTATCCTGGGGAACTTTGTTGAATAATTACTTGGCGTAAAGCATTCGCCCACAGGTTTTACAGTAAACAATTTCAGATGGCGATTTAGCGCGCTGAATGTCTCCTGGTGCCACCCTGACGCCACAGGCATCGCAGCTTGAGTCGATGACCTCCGCAACCGCGCGTCCACCCTTGGTTTTGAGCAAACCCACATATGATTGGTAGTTAGCTTTCGAAACTTGGGCGCGTAGCGCCGTGCGTTGCGTGTTGATATTGGGCAATTTGTCTTCAAGCTGGCGGCTTTCACCCATCAGTTTTGAGTGTTTTGTTGCCGTTTGGCTTTTGACTTGGGTCAATGTTTCTTCAGCGGATTTGAGCGCATTTTGGCGTTCTTCAAGCTCCTCCAGGGCAACAAACTGTTGATCAGATAGCTCAGCAATAAAGCTTTTTAAGGCGGCGCTTTCGGCTTCCAGGTCTTGCAATTCTTTAGGGTTGCTAATTTGTCCGCCAAAGAGTTTGGCTTGGGAGTATTTGAGCTTAAGGTTTCTTTCTTCCACTTGCTGATGGATGGTGTCATAGGCTTTGCTTGCCAAATCCAAGGCTTTTTGGGCTTCATCTACGATCTGTTGAGCTTTTTGGACGTTTTCATCCGCGTTGATGATTTTTTCAATTTCTTTCTGGCGGCGCATGATCTTGATTCGGCTTAGATCAAGTTGTTGTAGTCTGAATAGGTTAAAAGATTCGCTCATAAGCCTCCAGTAAGCAAGTGATATCTTTTTGTATTTTACACTGTGCAATGCGATTACGCAAAAAAGAGCTTAATTAGCAATCCCTTTTTCTTTGGGCAGACTGCGCATGCGGATGCTTTGAACAATGCCAATCCCCAAAAGCATGGATACCAACGAGCTACCCCCATAACTGATAAAGGGCAAGGTTAGCCCGGTTACCGGCAGAACGTTGAGATTAACACCGACATTAACCATAGTCTGGAATGCCATGAGGATACCAAAACCATAAGCGATTAAAGCCCCGTAGGCATCAGGCGCTTGTTTGGCAATTACGAAACAACGCACAATGATAAAGACCAACAAGACCAGCACAATCACCGTGCCAACAAAGCCAAATTCATGGCCAAGCACAGAGAAGATAAAGTCATTATGCCGGATTTTTAAAAAGCGTAGTTGAACCTGGGATCCTTGCCCAAAACCATTGCCAAACCAACCGCCACTGCCAATGCTGATTTTGGCTTGGTCAACGTTATAAGTGTCGCCATAACGCGCGTTCTCATCAGGCTTTAGGAAGTTTGTGATGCGCGATTTTTGGTAGCCTGCCAGATAAGGGAAATCAAAAGCGAAACTTAAACCAATGAAGATAGCGAAAAAGAGAACCGCGTAAAGGATGTATTTTGCCTCCAAGCCGCAAATCCAAAGCATGGTTGCCCAAATGACTAAAATCACAATACTGGTACTGAGGTTAGGCTGAAGCATAATCCAGAGCACAATGCCACTGGTAAGCAAGATGCTTTTGCCAATTGTCGCCCAACTGTTGATATTAGCGATGTTAGTGGCAAAGAAACTCGACAAACTCAAAATAATGGCGATTTTAGCGAGCTCAGCGGGTTGTAGGGTAACCAGACCAGTCTCAAGCCAACGCGCGGCACCAAATTTTGCCGCGCCCATGATGAACACGAATAGCAGAAGGATGAGGACAAATCCATAAAAGGGTTTGCTGATGGTTTGCCAAATCCGGTAATCAAAAGCCGCTGAGGCAAAAAGCGCAACCAAACCGATAATCATAAAAACGGCTTGTCTTTTGGGGTGGCCTTCAAGGGTAGGGTTGCCGGCAATCGCCGAACTGATCAAAGCAATGCCGAAGATACACAGCAGAAGCACTGCCGCAAAAAGAGGGATATCAAATCTACGCCAATAATCACGCGTGTTCATAAGAATGAGAACCTTTTTTCTTTGCTGGTGTCAACCACAATCTTTTGCCCATCAAGTCTAACCGAGAGGGTGGTTCCAGCTTTTAACTTTGGTGGCAAGGTGACTTCTTCACCATTTAATCTTAAGTTGGCACCATCGTAGTGCTTGAGATAAATTGCGTTGTGTGGGCAGGTTTTTTTGCCGGCAGATATCTCACCACCTGCTTTGCCCCAAATGAGAACAGAATGGTCTGTGCTCAATTCAGCGCCCTGTTGCACATCACCAATCAGGCAAAGCTTGCCTTCAATGTGGAGGCTTTCACCCGCAAAAATGTCTTTTTCAAGCCAAATCACATCTTGTGTCTGCTTTTCTTCAGGTTTTGGCTCCTCACTTTGTTCACCATCGCGTTTTATGGTGCTGGGGATATCATAAATATTGGCAGCGGCAATCGTTTCCGGGGCAGTGCTTAAGATAGCCCAAAGGCACACGCCTTCATCAGAAAGGTCTTTGAGCAGTTTTGCAACCTGGTTTTCTGTCCAAACGGTATCGCCAACATCCAAGGCGATTCTGCCACCTTTAAAGAAGCGTTCCTGACTTTGAATGCGTCTAATCAACATATCACGCTGGATAAAGCAAGAGGCATGCGGCAAGGTGATCAACACACCACCACGATAGCCTTTGATGACTAAATCTTCTGAGGGATTCAAGGCTTAATTGCCTCCTGGGTTTGCAAGCTGTTCATCAATGGCTTTTTGTTCAAAGTAAAAGTCAATGACCCGTCGGACGACCGGCGCGCCTACCGCAGATCCTTCGCTACCGTTGTAGATAAAAGCGACGACGGCAATTTCGGGGTCTTCCTGAGGCGCGTAACCAACAAACCAGGCATGGGCAGGCCAGTTGCCGGGCACACACAGGTTTTCTCTGTTTGCCCAGTCATCACAATACTCTGCTGTGCCTGTTTTGCCAGCAATGCCTTTATCGTCACCTTCGAATAAGTCTGATGCCGTACCACCGGGGAAGGTTACTTCTTCCATGCCTCTTTTTGCCAGATCAAGCACCCAGGAGCCAACGGGTTTGAGCTCGCCGGTGGGGTTGTTGCCGATGAAGCTTTTGATGAGATTCTCTTCAGTGATATCCCACAACATCTTTGGTTCAAAACTTTTCAGCAGATTTCCTTCTGAGTCGGTTGTTTTGGAGATGAGGCTGACTTGCATGTGTTTGCCATCATTAGCAATAGTTGCAATGGAATGTAAGACTTGCAATGGTGTAGCCAGCACATAACCCTGACCAACCGAGGCGAGGTAGGTGTCACCGGTTGCCCAGTTTTCACCTTGGTTGAGGCGTTTCCAGGTTGGGTTGGGCAGCAAGCCATCAGCCTCACCGGGAAGTTCAATGCCAGTTAATTGCCCGTAACCCAAAGCGTGGGCATATTCGTTCATGCGCCAAATGCCCAAGCCATTATCGGGGACTTCGTCTTTATAACCGCCACCAACTTTGTAAAAATAAACGTTACAAGACCATTTGATGCCATTTACAAAGTTGACTGGTCCGTGGCCGTCTCTGTCCCAACAGACATAATCCTGGTTATGGGCAAAGCGGTCGCCTTCCATAAAGCTTTGCGTGAGGGTGATGCGCCCTGGGTCATCGATTTCTTGTGATGGGGTGACAACACCTTCATTTAAGGCACCAATGGCGGTGGCTAGTTTATAAACTGAGCCTGGTGGCAATTCTGAAGAAATAGCTTTGTTCAAAAGCGGTTTGGCTTCATCGACACTTAATTGCGTGTAGTAATCTCCGGGGATGAATTGGGTCATGCGGTTGTTTTCGTAGCTGGGAATGGAAACCATGGCAAGAATCTCGCCGGTTTTGACATTCATCGCGATGACCACACCCGTAGTACTGAGGATTTTGCCGCGCCATTCAAGATAACGTTGATTCCAGAGTGCCAGTTCTGATGCCAGAGATTCACGGGCAGTTTTTTGTAAGCGGTAATCAATGGTTAAATGCACATCCTGACCCGGGATAGGCTCAACGGGCTCCTCAATGTCGCGAATAATCTCGCCACCCACGTTGACTTCCACAACCCGTTTGCCATTCGTGCCACCCAATGTTGATTGTAATGAGTTCTCAACACCCATATAGCCCACTTTGTCACGTCCAGAAACGAAGCCTTGTTCGGTGTAATAGTCCAGCAAGACCTCAGGGATAGGACCCAAAAAACCGATGAGCTCGGCGGTGGTTTCGCCGGTGGGGTATTCGCGGATGGATTCAATTTCAACTGTGACACCCGGCCAATCATTGCTCTTTTCTAAAACTTGCATTGCCACTTCTTTGTCCACGTTACATTTAACGCGGGTTGGCGAAAAGGGCCAAAGCGAGCGGGAAATCTGAACAATTTGTGTGATGCCAAAATCGGTATAGCAAGGGGTAAACAGGGCTGACGTTTCTTTGTTGACTTCGCCTCTGCTAACCGGAATGTCGAGCAAAGTGCTTAATTCCTTGAAAATTTCGTAAGTTTTGCCGTCCGATTCGGGTAAGTTGGCAGGCGTTATTGCCACATTGTAGACAGGAATGTTTCTGGCGAGGAGGATGCCGTTGCGGTCATAAATCATGCCCCGTTGGGTGGGAATGCTGATGTTGCGTATGCGATTTTCTTCCGCTTGGGCTTTGAAACCGGCTCCTTGAATGATTTGCAAATCAAATAGCGTGAATGTGTAAAAGACAAACACCAAAGCGATAATCAAAAAGACCCATCTAAAGCGGTTAAGGGCAATGGTTGGTTTTTCATATTGTTGCTTATTGTTGTTGTTAATCATACTTCTGCTCCTTTCGGAGTAATCATACGGTTGCCTTCCTGAACGATTGCATGGATGACGATAGAAACAAGAATGTTTAGAAGCAATCCGGGCAGCATAATTTCAAACAGAGCTGTGGAAAGGTCAAAAGGAATGCGTTTGATGAATAAGTAGGCAATGTTCAAGGCATGCCAGGCCAAAGTAGCGATGAAAGTCAGTAAATACATGCTTAGCAATGGCGTTTGCATAATGCGCTTACGAATTTGTTGGGCAGCCAGAAAAATAGCAAAATAAAATGCCATTATGAAGTAAAAAGGTATGGCAGAGATGGCTCCCACGATCGCGCCAAAAATGAGTACTTGTACCCAAAGCCGTTTGACATTTGAATGTAGACATAAAGCGACGATAAAAAGCAAGACAATATCCGCGCTTCCGGAAAGCAAGGTCCAGCGGCTAAAGATGCCATATTGCAACATCAAGGCGATGAAGAAGCCAATTGAACTAACAATGTAAGTAATCATAAAGCAACCTTAAGGCGTTAATGGCGTAATGTCTATTACATTGAAGTTTGAAATCACCAAAACAGCACTCAAGCTATGAAAATCAACCACAGCTTGAACCGATCCAGTTTGGAAGAGTGCGTTTTGCTTTGATTGCATTGAAAGCACCTGCCCAACAAAAAGATTAGCAGGGTAAGTACCACCTAGTCCGCTGGTAAGCAAAACCTCGCCAATTTGAACGTCGGCATCCTGAGGAATCAATCCCAGTGAAATTTCGCCGGTGATAGAGCCGTTGATTTGACCTTCAACGTTGGCTGCTTTGAGACGGACGTTTACCTTCATGCTGGCATCCGTGATGAGCTTAACTCTCGAAGCGTTAGCGATTACGGCATCAATGCGACCAACCAAACCTTCTTGTGTGACAACTGGCATGCCATAACGCACGCCGTGATTTGAGCCTTTATCAATGATGATATATTGCAAGTAGGGGCTTATTTCGCGCCCAATGACGGTTGACGCAATATATTCATGTTCTGGGTGAGCGCGGGCAAAATCGAGCAAGGTATAGAGGATTTCTGCCTGGCTTAGGTTCTCTTGTAAAGTGACGATTTCAGTTTGTAATTGCGCGACTTCCAGTTCCAAAGCTTGATTTTGGGCACGCAAGGTTGCCATATCGCGTGGAGAAGTAAAGAAATCACGAAACGCAACATATCTTTCAGAAAGCCAGCTCTGGGTTGAGATGGTTGGGCTAAAGATAAAGCTAAACACTGGGGTTAAATACCCAGAAAGTGCCATCACGATTAAGCCTAGCACAATCGTAACAATCACAAGGTTACGGATATTTTTAGGTGAAAAGAGGTTTCGCATATCAATGGAACCTAAGGCACTGCAATACGGTTGGGGCGATCAAAATTATGATTGACCGCTTGCATAGGGATCGCGTTCGATACCCACCAATAAGCTGGCGTATTGCTCCACATCATCAAAAATCATGCCACAACCGCGGGCAACGCAGGTCATGGGGTCTTCGGCAACCCAAACGCGCACACGAATCTCGTTGGCCAGTCGTTCTGCCAAGCCTTGTAACTGGGAACTGCCACCGGACATACAAATACCAGAGTCCATTAAGTCTGAAAGGATTTCAGGTGGGCTTTCATCCAGGGCGTCTTTGACTGTGTCGATAATAACCTGCACGGATGGCGCTAAAGCTTCTCGGATTTCAATGGAGGAAATCTCAATTGATTCTGGCAAGCCGGTAATCAGGTTACGACCGCGCACGTCTGCCGTCTTTTCTTCTTTAAGTGGGTAGGCAGAACCGAGCGCCATCTTGATTTTTTCCGCCATTTGTTCACCAATAAAGAGGTTGTACTTACTGCGGATGTATTCAATAATATCCTGGTCGAGTTCATCACCAGCTACACGCAGAGAGCGCGAAATAACAATGCCACCCATCGAAATGATGGCAACTTCTGTTGTTCCGCCACCAATATCGATGATCATGTTGCCGTAGCCATCAATGGGTAAACCGGCGCCGATGGCAGCCGCGGCAGGTTCGTGGATCATATAGGCTTCACGTGCGCCAGCGCTCATTGCAGCATCGTAAACGGCGCGCTTTTCAACTTCGGTCGCGCCGGATGGAATGCCCACAACAACCCGTGAATGGGGAAACAGCACAATGCTGTTTTCGTGGGCTTTGTGAATAAAGTACTCAAGCATGGCTTGGGTAATATCGTATTCAGAAATGACGCCATCGCGCAAGGGTCGCATGGTGATCATGTTAGCGGGTGCACGACCAACCATGGCTTTTGCGGCGGCGCCAATGCGTTGCGGTTCACGGGTACGTTTATCAATTGCGACCCAAGAAGGCTCGTTGATGACAATGCCTTTACCGCGAACGTTTACGAGGGTGTTGGCAGTTCCAAGGTCAATGCCTAAATCAAGGGACAAAAGACCCAGGAGCCATTTAATAGGGTTCCAAATTGCCAAAGTTATCTCCAAAGCGGCAAATTTCCGCTCTAATATCTGTAAGATTATATCATACTAGAGACGGCGTAGAATCAAACATGCGTTAAAACTTGGCATTAAAACCAAAACCTCCGAGGGAGTACGGAGGTTTTGGTTGCAGGATCGCTTTATTGAGGTTGGTGCACGTTCTGGGACGACAGTTTTTTGGGAAGTTAGGAATTTTTAATGCTTATTTTCTGCTTAATCCTTTGGATGATTTCTTTGCGACTCAAGGTTGTGTTATCCAGCTTGAGCGCTTTGCGGAGGTTTTTTGCGGATAGTCTTACATATTGGGAATTTGTTTCATCAAAGATGTGCAGGCATTTGCCTAAATAAACAGCTTTCATTGTTTTCCTTTCATGTTAAAGTGCGAACCCGATTTTGCCAACACTAAATTCGCCACCGGGCGCAAAACTCCCTTGGTGCGGCAGGCTCAATTGAAAGGAATATGGAATGTGAAATTAGTTTACAAGACTAAGTGGTAGATGTCAAACTTTTGAATGGGTTCAATACATGTGA
>DHNY01000016.1:0-115038 GCA_002409625.1 Anaerolineaceae bacterium UBA5404
CATCTATTTGAACTTACTCAGGTGCGGGCTTGCCAAATTTTTATTTCGTAATTATTGTTTGGTTAAGTTCAAACTCCTAAACAATGAATCAATCCATTCCAGGCTTGGATTAAAAGCTGGATCCTCTGACACGTTTAAAAGTCGCACGCCTTCTTCAATATGTTCATCATAACGGAGGATGATCGAGTCGTAATCATTTGGGTAGTCAGTGGTTTGGGGAAGAGGCGAACCTGTAAATGGAATAACCCCTGCGACCAGGTAATTTTTGTCATGCGTCACCCCAACAAAAGCATAAATCAGACTGTTGGTCGACATTGGCACATAATCTTCATCATAAGAGGTCAAAAAGCGAAAGCCTGAACCGTTCTGAAATTCAATGACTTTCATCTTGCTTCGAAATGCTTGTGAGCCATTGAAAAGTCGTGGAAATGGCAAAATGTCATAAGAGCTGAGATTGCTAAAGTCTCCCGTTGTCCGATAAGTGTCCAGCTCGTCGATGTGGTATTGCCAATAGTTTTTTTCTACATAGTCCTGCAAAGGGAAAACGTAAATTTGGGCTTTTCGAAGGTGTTGGTTAGATTGGGAAATATTGAGGTTGAAGAGGTAGTGTTTTGACTGGGGACCACCAGGATCAGCAGATTGCTGTTTTTCTTCCGCAGTCCACGAATAAGTCAAGCCACCGGGAATGATAAAGCTTAAGCCTTTATAGCGAGCTTCATTAGCTGGCGGTTTCGTTGGAACATGTGTTGCGGTATTTTGTGGAATGGGATTGGTTGAGGATGGGCTTTCTGTTGGTGTTTGTGTGGGCTGTTCGGTTGCCGTTGGGCTTGGTGTGAAGGTGCCGGTGGCGGTGTGCGTAGCGGTATAGGCTTGCATGGTTTCTTCTGCAAAGATGGCTATTTGTGTTTTGATACTGTCTTCTTGAGATAAGACTCCATTAGTCTTGTCTTCCTGTTCAATGATGTCAGTACTGCTATGTAGATTTTTTTCAAGCGTATTGCAAGCGGTCAGTGAAAGGGTTAAATACACACAAAGCATGGTCATGACTAAAGCGCTTTTTATTTTCATTTTTTGCTCCTAAGTTGAAGGGACAAATGACCTTGACGGGTCAAAGATGGCTAATCATAGAATGTTAGCCGAGAATAACTTTATTTTAACCGAGTTCAGACCTGCAAGTTGCAAGCTTTGTATATAGTTTTGAGCAGTAATAAAAAACCACTTGGCAGTAGAAAATAAACAAACATCATGCCTCAAAAACCTATCAGGCGTTTTAAGGTCTAAAGAAAAACCTGCCCGGATTTCCGGGCAGGCACAAAACATTTGTCGCGGAAAAAGATTATTGGACGTTTAAAACCAGACTTTCAAAAAGCTTATCCAATAATGCCAGGTTTGGTAAAAAGTCGCTGTCTGGGCTTTGGTTTAATAGGTTTGCGGTTTGGATGACGTATTCATCATATTGTTTAAAAAATGCGTCGGGATCCTCTATCAAATCAATTGAATTAGGCAATGGGGATCTATATATCGGGATGACTGCAGCGACCAGGTAGTTATAGTCATCAGTCAAGCCAAAAAAGGCATAGAAAAGGACATCTGTGGCAAAGGCTACATAATCCTGAGCATAAGTAGTTAGGTAACGAATCCCAGAGCCATTATGGAATTCAATCGCTTTTTCTTGGCTATGGATCATTTGCCCGGCATTGAAGATATCTGGAAAGGGCAATGCTTCATTAGGTGGGTAGCCACTAAAATCATTACTTGTGCGTAAGAGGTTGAGTTCAGAGATCCCTGTTTGCCAGTAGGGATACACTGTCATAAAGCTATTACCGGGGAAAACAAAGATTTGGGCTGTATGAAAGTGCTCGGGCGCATCAGGTGCGTTGAGCTGAAAAAGAAGGTGAGCCGCGGCAATTTCTCCGGGCCAAACATCATTTGGATCATCTACCTCCTGAAATTCTTCGACACTAACGTCATAGTCCAATCCTGCTGGAATGGTAAAGCTTAGTCCCATATGGCGGATGACCTTTTCTTCTGGTGCTGGTGGCATCGTTGCTGAAGGCGTAATCTCTTTGACTGGGTCATAAGGTGTTTCTGTTACAGGCGTGATGATTTGAGGTGTGTCGGTTGGGATTTCGAAAACCAGAGTTTGTTGAGTAACCTGAGCGGTTTCGGTTGAAAAATTGGCGACTAATGTGCTTACCTCATCGGCTTGGGAAAGCTTTTCAGTGTCCTTTTGCTCAACTTTATCTGCAGCATCTCTAAGGACTTTAGCGATAAAATCACAGCCGGTAAGGGAGCTTAATAAACTTAAAATGATCATGCTTAACAACAGGGTTCTGATTATTTTCATCTTCTTCTCCTTGATGAAACAAAAGACTGATAAATGAAGTGTAAGTAGTAAAGCTAAAGAAACGCTTTAATTAAACATCTATGCCATTATTTTACTTGCTTTTGAAATATCCTGAAAATGTTACAGTGCAAAAACACATGGTTGGGGCGAGCGCAACAGGTATAATACAGCCATGAACACAAAGCCCTTTTCAAGCATGCCCAGAGCCACAGCTACTGCTTTGGCTCATCCCAATATCGCTTTTATTAAGTATTGGGGTAATCGCGATGATACTTTACGCTTACCTTTAAGCGGTTCGCTTTCGATGAACCTTGAAGGGCTTGAAACGCGCACCAGGGTGAGCTTTGATGTGGTGATGAATGCAGATCGTTTTATTTTGAATGGTGAAGTACAAGAAGGCGCAGGACTGGCACGGGTTTCAGCTTTTTTGGATCATTTGAGGGGAATGATTGGCCAGCAGATTTACGCCTTGGTGGAAAGCACTAATAATTTTCCGGCAGGCGCTGGCATTGCCTCTTCTGCCTCGGCTTTCGCGGCGCTGGCAATGGCAGGCAGTGCGGCTTTGGGCTTGGAATTAAGCGAAGCGCAACTTTCACGCCTGGCACGCTTGGGTTCGGGCTCGGCTTCGCGCTCGGTTCCCAGCGGTTTTGTGGAATGGTATGCCGGTGAGGATGACCTGAGCAGTTATGCGGAGAGCTTTGCAAGCCCCGACCATTGGGATTTGGTGGATATGGTGGTCATTATTGAAGAAGGCCATAAGAAAACAGGCTCAACAGCTGGGCACACACTGGCGCACAGTTCGCCGCTGAATACTCTGCGGATTGAAGGGGTGCCCGATCGCCTGGCGAGATGTAAAGCAGCCATTCTGGCGCATGATTTTGAGGCTTTTGCGGAGATGACAGAGCTTGATTCAAACTGGATGCATGCTGTGATGCGCACCAGCACGCCGCCTTTGGTCTATTGGACACAAACCACCGAATTGGTGTTATGGCAGGTTTTGCACTGGCGCAAACAGGGGCATGCCTTGTGCACAACGGTGGATGCCGGACCCAATGTGCATGTGATTAGTCTTGAAGAAGAGTTGGACTTTGCCTTGGCAGAGCTTAAAAGTATACCTGGAGTGAAACGAGTTATTGTCTCGAGACCTGGTCTTGGAGCGAGATTGATTTAGGAGGAATAATGGCGATACCTGATTTTCAAAGTCTGATGTTACCTTTGCTTAAGATTGCTGCGGATGGCAAGGAACATAATGTGCACGATGCGGTGCGTAAGTTTGAAAGCGATTTTGCATTGAATGATGAGGAAAAAGAGGCGAGAATACCCAGTGGCTCTCAAACGGTTTTGATGAACAGAACTATTTGGGCTAGAACCTATCTCAAAAAAGCATTACTCATTACAGATCCTCGGCGCAGTTACTTTCAGATTACGCAAAGAGGTCTTGATTTGCTAGCTGAAAATCCCAAGGAGATCAACATTAATCTACTAAAAAGATACTCTGAATTTTTAGAATTTAGCACTCGAAGACCCAAAGAAGAAAAAACAGTTGCTGTTAGTAGCCAGGATGAAGAAACTACTCCAGAAGAACAAATGGAAATAGCTTATCAGAGTATCCGAACATCACTGGTCGATCAACTTATCGAAGAAATAATCAAAACATCACCAGCCTTTTTTGAAAGACTTGTTGTAGATTTGCTTTTTGCTATGGGCTATGGCGGCACAAAGCGTGAATTAGCTCAAGCTGTTGGTAAGAGTGGGGATGAGGGTATCGACGGCATCATTCAGCAGGATAAACTTGGTTTGGACAATATTTATCTCCAAGCCAAAAAATGGCAAGCCGAATCGACCATAGGCCGCCCAGAGATCCAAAAATTTGTAGGTGCACTCCATGGCAAACATGCGCGACGTGGTGTCTTTTTAACCACGGCAAAGTTTTCAAGGGAAGCTTTGGATTACGTCACTTATATCGATACCAAAGTCATCCTGGTTGATGGTCAAAGGCTGGCAAATTTAATGATTGATTATGGTGTTGGTGTTTCGTTAAGCACACGTTATGAAATCAAAACCATTGATCATGACTTTTTCACCGATGATATCTAATTAGGCTGCTAGAAGAAGAGTTGGACTTTGCCCTCCCAGCACTTAAAGCCCTGCCGGGTGTCAAAGATGTTATCGTTGCCAAGCCGGGTGGCGAAGCGAGAGTATTAAGCCAAGATTAATAAAATGCATGGCAGTTAAAAGAATAACCATACTCGCCAGAAATCTTAGAAAAAACGCAACCCTTGAAGAAAGGCGACTGTGGAACGCTTTGCGCAATTTTCCAGTGATGTTTCATCGGCAAAAAGTTATCGGACCTACATCGTGGATTTTTATTGCCATCGAGCAAAACTAGCCATTGAAATTGATGGAAGCCAGCATGCGGAAGAGAGAAATATCCTTTTGGATGAGCAAAGAACACAGTATTTAAATGAGTATGGCATTCGGGTTATTCGTTTTACAAACAATGATGTTTATGAAAGCTTTAACATGGTGTGCGAGGAAATAAAGCGAGTTTTAGAAGAACAAATAGGGCATAGTTTGATGTGGGATGGTTGAGAAAGTCCATCTCTTTTCCAGGAACAATGTAAAAAATGACCCACCCCCTTAGTCCCCCTCCTCGGAGGGGGCGAATGTCGACAGTTCACCCTCTCCAGGGAGAGGGGCAGGGGTGTGGGTCTTTTGCTTTTAGTTTTTCAGGAACAGAATGCGTTTTGTAAATGTATTGAGCATTAAGGGCAGAGAAATTCTACTTACTTGCCTTTGATGCTTTTGGTTTCTTCGGCTTTGGGAAGGGCAGTTCTTGCCAGGTGGCTTGCAATAGCTCCACCATAAAATCCTGGTCGTCGAGGTCCTCAAAGACATAAGAAAGTTTCGCGCCGGGGTAGGCATAGCCTTCGGCTGGGTTTTCACCCAAAAGCCTGGCGCCAGCTTCGGTTTTCTTCAAAAAGACCTGGTTGTCACACACCAAGCCGATAATCTTGCCATCCATATAAAGACCGTATTCGCCAAACATTTTTCTGGCACTTACCTCACCCGCTGGGGCAAGTTGTTCGAGTGCATAGGCAATATATTCATCTGTGCAGGGCATATGAACTCCTATTCTCATAAATTTGAAAGAAAGGGCAGGTCAATAACCATGCCCTTTCACTTTTCGATGACTTAAAAACAGTCCTTAAAGCAAAATCCTCATTTAGGACATGGTGAGTGCCATGACGGCTTTTTGAGCATGCAAGCGGTTTTCAGCTTCGTCGTAAACCACTGATTGTGGTCCCAGGATGACCTCGTTAGTCACCTCGATATCGCGGTCTGCCGGCAAGGGGTGCATGTAAATGGCATCATCCTTGGCGAGTTTCAGGCGGCGCTGGTCCATAATCCAATCCATATAGCTATCTTGCAGCACTTTACCTTGGGCAGGATCAGCAGTGGTGAGCAGGGGCCCCCAGCTTTTGGCATAAACCACATCGGCGTCTTTCATGCCTTCGTCCATGTCGTGTACGATCTCGAATGAAGTGCCCCAGCGTTTGGCTTCATCAGCGGCTTGTTGTTCGATTTCGGGCATCAGTGGGAACTCTTTGGGGTAAGCCAGAGTAACATCCATGCCAAAGCGTGGCATTTGGATAATGAGCGATTGCGGTACCGAGATGGGTTTGAGGTATGAGGCAGCATAAGCCCACGAGACAACGATTTTCTTGCGTTTGAGGTCGCGTCCTTTTTTCTCCATGATGGTCATCAGGTCAGCCAGGCATTGGAAAGGGTGGTAAATATCGCATTGCATGTTGAGCACAGGCACGCGGCTGGCTTCGGCGACTTCGTTGAGGTATTTATTGCCGTCAAGCCAATCACAATGGCGGATAGCGATGCCGTCGAAATAGCGTCCGTAAATCTCGCCAATTTCTTTCGCGGTATCGCCGTGGGAAATTTGGGTTGTTGTGCTATCAATAAATGCCCCGTGTCCACCCAGTTGAGCCATACCGGCTTCAAAGGAACCGCGCGTGCGGGTGCTGCTAAAGAAGAAAAGCATTGCCAACACTTTATCGCGCAGGTAGGGATGGGGTTCGTTTAGGGCGCGCTTGCGTTTGAGATCCCAAGCGACTTCGAGGACAGTTTCAACTTCTTCTTTGGAGAAATCGAGGTCGCCAATGAGATCGCGACCGTGTAAGAACGTTTGCATATTTACCTCCGGTTTGGATTTTGTATGATGGGCTAATTATACCAGTCCGATGCATTTGTTGAGCGTGTATTGCTACAATGGCAACTTGTATCCCTAAAGCGGAAATGATTGACGCGCACCCATAAAACAGTTATTATCAATCTATGAACGGCTCTGAAAGAAAACCGAGCGCGTGGAAACGGTTTATTGCGAAATTGAACCGTGAGTTCCGCTGGTTTATGCCTGGCTTAGGCTACAAGCGCTGGATCGTACTCACCATTATTGGCGCCATGTTGCTTGGCTTAGGCTTGGCAGTGATTGTGCTTGAATACTATCGCACCACGACCAACGAATTTTTAACGCCTATTTTAGCTGCCCTATCCTTACGCTTTTTAGACCGACCGATCCGCTTTTTACTTTTTGGTGGTTTGGGTTTTGCCATGATTTTGATCGGTATTTGGGGTGCCAACCGTGCGGTACTCAAACCCTTTGAACGCGAAGGAAGACCCGCCTGGGAGGCTGTGCAGCAGTATCGGCGCAAGGATCGCGGCATCAAGGTTGTTGTGATTGGTGGCGGGCACGGGCTTTCTTCTTTGCTGAGTGGCATCAAAGCCTATACCCATAACATCACCGCGATTGTAACCGTATCGGATGATGGTGGTTCCTCAGGAGAGCTGCGCCGGGATATGGGTGTTTTACCGCCGGGGGATATACGCAACTGTTTAAGTGCTTTAAGTAACGATGAAGCTTTGCTTTCGCAGGTTTTTCAATATCGCTTTAAATCTGGCGCGGGGCTTGAGGGGCATTCTTTGGGAAACCTCTTTATCACCGCACTAGCAGAGATTACCGGTAGTTTTGAAGAAGCTGTTGCGGAATCTGGACGGGTTTTGGCTATTTATGGAAAGGTTTTGCCTTCCACTTTGAGCAATGTGCAACTGGTGGGGGACGTGCGTTTGCAGGACAGCCAGGAAATTGTGCAGGTGAAAGGCGAGAGCAAAATTACCGAAGCCGGAGGCAAAATTTTACGCGTTTTGCTTGAGCCATCCAATGCACAGGCTTACCCACCTACGGTTGCGGCGATATTGAACGCGGATTTGATTGTTGTTGGCCCGGGCAGTTTGTATACCAGCCTTTTGCCCAATTTATTGGTGTCGGATCTGGTGGACGCGATGCGCAGTAGTCGCGCTGAGGTTTTTTATGTCTCCAATGTGGCAACCCAGCGTGGTGAAACCGATGGCTTTAACGTTTCGGACCATTTGCACGTTCTGGAGCAGCACGTTGGAAAGAACCTTTTTGATTTGGTGATTAGCAACAATAATTTTAAAGGCGAATTAGGCGAAGGCGTTGAGTGGGTGCGTAACGATTCCACCAGCCGCCGCCACTTTAAGGTCTATGAAACCGATTTGGTGGATGGGCTTTATCCCTGGCGACATGATTCCAAAAAACTGGCTAAAGCAATTATCAACGTTTTTGAAGAACGTACGGGTCCCCTTTACGGATAGTTTTCTGCGAAAAGGATAAATTTTCCCCTCATCTCAATTCATCACAAATAAAGTCCAAAACGCAAGTAATTTCAACTTGTCTCTTTGCGCCATTGGCTAAGGAAAAAAGGCAGGCATCTCCAAACCTTTAAAGAAGGCATAAACCGGTTTTTTTCTAGAGTTCCAGGCATTTGCTTCATTTTCCCAAAGCTTTGTGCCGTCTAAGGCTTGATGATGCAGGCTAAAGGCTCTTTGCTCTAAAAAACTGCATACCAAGTGAACAAAGCCTCTAAATGAGCAGCTCATAGGGTCTTGAGGGTTTATAATAGTTGATAATGAAACTAATTGAGCGGCAAGCCCAGCAATGAGCTTGCGCCTTGGAGGTTGTAATGAAAAAGATTAAAGTAGGTATCAACGGTTTTGGCAGAATCGGACGCCAGGTGGCAAAGATTATTCTTGAAGATGCCGCCGATGTTTTGGATTTGGTCGCAATCAATGACCTGTATGACAGCAAAATGAACGCGCACCTTTTCAAATACGATTCGAGCTACGGCAAATGTGATTGTGACGTTGTGGTTGACGAAAATGATGACCTTATTGTGGATGGGCATTGGATTGATGTGCTTCAGGAACGCGATCCCAGCAAGTTGCCCTGGAAAGAACTCGGCGTTGAGCTGGTTATCGAGTCGACTGGTGTTTTTACAACAGCGCGGACTGATGAAGCCAGTGGCAAAATAGGCGCGGATGCGCACATCAAAGCTGGCGCCAAGAAAGTGATTATCACCGCACCGGCTAAAGGTGAGGATCTTACCATTGTGATGGGTGTGAATCATCAAAAATATGACCCCAAGAAGCATCACATCGTTTCGAACGCCTCATGTACCACAAACGCTTTGGCACCTGCGGCAAAAATTGTCAATGACAACTGGGGCATCGTCAATGCGGTAATGAGCACGGTGCACAGCTATACCAACGACCAGGTGCTGCTTGACCAAGGGCACAAGAAGGACGTGCGCCGTGGACGCGCTGCCGCATTGAATATTGTGCCCACTTCAACCGGCGCTGCTAAGGCGATTGCTTTGGTTATTCCTGAGCTTGCGGGCAAGTTTGACGGACATTCCTTGCGCGTGCCCACACCAACGGTGTCGATTATCGACTTCGTCGCACTGCTTGAAAAAGACACGACGATTGAAGAAGTGAACCAGGCTTTTATTGATGCCTCTGAAGGTGAGTATAAAGGCATTTTGGGCGTGGTTAAAGGCGAATATGATGAGCCATTGGTTTCAATTGACTTCCGCGGCGATACACGTAGCTCGATTGTGGACTTGCCTACCAACATGCTGATGGGTAGCAATTTGCTCAAGGTGGTTACCTGGTATGACAACGAGTGGGGTTATTCCACACGCACGGTTGATTTGGCGAAGTTGATTGCTGGCAAGATGTAAAGGACTCAGGCTAAGTCATCAGGAGATGGCGTTGGATTTCTTTAAAAATAAATGCTTGAGGAAGCCTTGAGACATATTATAATGAAATGGCACAGATTGATACCTATTAGGAGGAATGATGCTGAATAAAAAAATGTTAACTGATCTGGATTTGGACGGCAAGAAAGTACTCGTTCGCGTGGATTTTAATGTGCCCCTTAAAGATGGCGTGGTGCAGGACGATACGCGCATTTTAGCGGCATTACCCACCATTCGTTATTTGCTTGACCATGGCGCTGCGGTTATTTTGGCTTCACATTTGGGCAGACCAAAAGGCAAGGTGAACCTGGAGTTTAGTCTCAAACCCGTTGCGGTTTATTTGGCCAGGCTTTTGGTCGCACCGGTGCGTTTCGCTGATGATTGCCGTAGCTTTGAAACCA
Source organism: Anaerolineaceae bacterium UBA5404 (assembly GCA_002409625.1). GTDB lineage: Bacteria > Chloroflexota > Anaerolineae > Anaerolineales > Anaerolineaceae > Mesolinea. The sequence goes on from DHNY01000016.1 coordinate 9,879, forward strand.
AAAAAGCTGCCAAAACTTTGCAAGCAGGTGAGGTGATGGTGCTTGAAAACACCCGTTTTTATCCCGGTGAGGAAGAAAACGACCCCGAAATGGCAAAGGACTTGGCAGATCTGGCAGATTTATTTGTGAACGATGCCTTTGGCACTGCTCATCGCGCGCATGCCTCAACGGTTGGTGTAACCGAGTATCTTCCCGCGGCAGCTGGCTTTCTCTTGGAAAAGGAAATCAACTATCTGGGTAACGCGATTGAAGACCCCAAACGACCTTTTGTTGCCATTTTAGGTGGCGCAAAGATCAGCGATAAAATCGGCGTGATCGAAAACCTGCTTGGCAAAGCGGATAAAATTCTAATTGGCGGTGGTATGGCAAACACTTTCCTTGCCGCCCAGGGTTATGCAATGGCTGATTCTTTGGTGGAAGACAGTTCGGTAGAAACTGCCAAAGACCTTTTGGCAAAAAGCCAGGGTAAATTGCTTTTGCCTGTGGATATGGTTATCGCGGATGCTTTTGATGCAGAGGCAAAATCGCAGACCCTTCCAGTTGCGGATGTGCCCGCAGGCTGGCGCATTTTGGACATCGGACCTGAAACTGTAAAAGCGTTTGGCGCTGAAATTGCCAAAGCCGGCACAGTGGTGTGGAACGGTCCTATGGGCGTTTTTGAGTTCGCGCGTTTTGCTGAGGGTACTTTTGGCATCGCGCAAGCCGTAGCAGAGAGCACAAGCGTGACCATCATCGGCGGTGGTGATTCCGTGGCAGCCATCAATCAAAGCGGACTGGCTGACAAAATTACGCATATTTCAACCGGTGGCGGCGCTTCCCTGGAGATGCTGGAGGGCATCGAATTGCCTGGTGTTGCAGCATTGACTGATAAGTAACAGAAGATCATAGTCTTTTTTGAGAATGGAGTTGAAGAAAACCTGCCTTAAAGGCAGGTTTTCTTGTAAGTTTGCATTTATAAAAAAGTGATAGAATTAATCAGGCAAGACAGCATCTTGCCTATGTTTACTTGAATTGAATTCGAGAGGTATTATGAAAAAGACAAAAATGACCATAATGATAAGTATTCTCGGTGTACTCGCTCTTATTCTTGGCGCCTGCAAACCCGCAACTCAAGAACCCGTGTTCACCGAAGAAGACCTGCAGAAACAAGTATTGGCAACACAAAGCGCCCGTGCCACTCAGTTTGCTGTTGAAACCATGGCAGCGCAGTTGACTGCTTTAAGCATGCCTACCAACACGCCAGTTCCGACTGAAGTACCTACCCAGGCACCTCCACCAACTCAGGAAGCGCCAACGGCAGTTGTTGGTGACCCCACCGCCACCACAGTCTCTCAACCGGTTGATCCGCCTGGCGACACATCATGCTACGCGATGGAACTTGTCTATGAAACGCTTCCCTCAGGCACAACTATGGAACCTGGTGAGAAATTTGAAAAATCCTGGACCGTCCGCAACTCTGGAACCTGTACTTGGAACACAAATTTTGATCTTAAGCTAAGCGGCGGTGAAGCATTTGGTTCAAACAAGTTGGGCGATGTGAAAGAAGAAGTTGTTCCAGGTGATACAACAGTCATTACACTCAGGAATCTGGTTGCACCAAGAACTGAAGGTACTTATTATAGTTTTTGGGTTATGTCATCAGATTACGGTGACCAGTTTGGTTATGGTCCCGGTGGAGCCTGGGGTTTAAACATCACCATCCAAGTGAAAAAACCCTAAATGAGACAAAGCCACTCAAACAAGAGTGGCTTTTTGGAACTAATTGAATAGATTGTTCGTCTTATTAGAAGATCAAAATAAACGTGATCGATAGGAGTTAAGATGAAAAAGAAGACATTCTTTAAAACAAACTGGATTTTTGCTGCAGCTGTACTTGTTTTAGCAATTATTACTGTGGCTGCTTGTAATTTGCCTGGTGGCGAAACCATTGGTGATCCGATTGAACAAGCCAAGCAAACTTTGGTTGCTCAACAAACACAGGATTATTTCCAAACCATCGTTGCCCAATTAACAGACACCGCTCCTGTGGAGAGCCCTCAGCCAACGGACGAACAGCCCGCTGACCCAACTGCGGAACCCACAGCTGTTGACCCACAACACACTGCAGTTCCACCCACTGCAATTCCACCTACTGCTGTTCAGCCTACCGCAACGCAAGTAGTGGTACCCACAGCAGTGCCCGCAACACCGGTGCCAACCCAAATTCCGCCAACTGCCACGCCGATACCATGTTATCAAGTAAGCTTTGTTGCGGATGTTACCATTCCTGATGGCACAAAGATCCCCACTGGCAACACCTTTACAAAGACCTGGCGAATTAAAAACTCAGGCTCTTGTACCTGGGATGACCGTTTTGATATTGCCTTTTTAAAAGGTACTCAAATGGCTGCTGCTGCCATATATGATCTTCGAACAACAGTTAAACCCGGTGAAACGCTTGATATCAGCATTGAAATGACCGCGCCATCCGCCAATGGTGTTTACACATCAGAGTGGATGTTGGTCAATCCTAATGGTATCAAATTTGGTACAGGACCCAAGAGCGACGGCGCTTTTTGGGCAAAGATTGAAGTTGTTGATGGTAAAGGTGCCATTTTCAATTTTGCAAATAGCGCCTGTACTGCCAAATGGTCTAGCGATACCGAATCCAAATTACCATGTCCTGGTGATCGCAAGAAAGCTGGCGATGGCTATGTTATCAGCGAAAAGAACCCCATCCGTGAAGACGGTGGCAAGGAAAACGAACCGGGTTTGATTATGCGCCCGAGCCCCACTGTGAAAGGTGGTTATGTTCAAGGTATTTATCCGGCTGTGACCATTCGAAACGGTGATCAGTTCAAAGCCCTCATTCAATGTGAAGGTGGCGCCAAAAAGTGCAGTCTCAAGTTTGAACTCTATTACAAGATTGGCGATGGCAAATTTGTCGAGCTTGGTGAGTGGCTGGAGATTCATGACGACAAGTGGAATCCAATTTCAATAGACCTCTCTTCCCTGGCAGGAAACAAAGTTGAATTCTCTTTAGTTGTGTGGAACAAGGATACTGCGGATGACAACATCGGTTTGTGGCTAAACCCGATTATCTATCGTCCTTAAACCCTCCAAAGTCACTGCATAAAATAGTAATAGCAAAACCGCGCTCCAGGGCGCGGTTTTTTTGTATGCCTGGCAAGTATTTTATGCCTTAGGCGTGATAGAATGAAAGAAAATTGCAGGAGGTGTTGTGATGACAACCAGACGAGCTATGGTGGCTGCCAATTGGAAAATGAACAAAACCTTATTCGAGACAAGTGAGCTTATTAAAGCCCTGATGCCCTCGTTGACTCAAATAGAAAATGTAGATATTGTGCTTTGCCCGCCTTTTACAAACTTGAGCCTTGCCCGCATCGAAACGGCAACCAGCGATGTAAAAGTTGGCGCGCAGAACATTCACTGGCAAGAAAAAGGTGCCTATACTGGTGAGATTTCAGCGGGAATGCTTGCTGAAATTTGCGATTACGTTATTCTTGGGCACAGTGAGCGTCGAACGATGTTTGCTGAAACGGATGAAACGGTAAACAAAAAAGCACATGCCGCCTTAGCGCATGGACTTAAGCCAATCATTTGTGTGGGCGAAAGTTTAGCCCAAAACCAGGCTGGTGAAACCGCAAAAGTCGTCGAAGAACAATGCAGACAAAGCCTTAAAGACATTAGTCCGGAACAGGCACAAAACCTGGTTATTGCATATGAACCCGTTTGGGCGATTGGCACTGGCTTAGCTGCTACGCCTGAAGGTGCCAATGAAGTGCACCGTGACGTTATTCGCCCCATTTTACGCGAGCTTTTTGGCGAAGAAATCGGCGATGGCATGCGCATCCTTTATGGTGGTTCGGTGAACGCAGCCAACGCAGCAGAACTTTTTGCCATGTCGGACATTGATGGCGGATTGATTGGTGGCGCGAGCTTGAAAGCGGATGATTTTGTGGCAATTGTGAAAGCGGCTGCGGATCATATTTAGTTTTTAACAAGCAATTTGTCCCAAACAAGTTGCTTGACAGGTATCAAAGAAAAATCTATCATTCCATGCATCATTCATTATAAATGATTAGGAAGCATGTAATTTGGAGCGCTTATGTTAGAAAAACTTGAAACCATGCGGCAAGAAGCCGAAAATGATTTGCAAAGTATCACGGATTTGCAAACTTTGCAAAAGGTTAAGCATGACTGGTTGAGCAAAGCCGGTAAAGTGACTGAATTGCTTAAAGCCATCCCCACACTGGAACCCGAACAGCGTCGTCCCTTTGGTATTGGCGCGAATGAAATCAAGACAATGCTCACAGAACGCCTTAACGCGCTTGAAGAGCAACTGCTTGATAGCGCGGGAAGTGACCTAAAGCTTGATTTGACCATCCCTGGCTTTGATTTCACGCGAGGTGGCTTGCATCCAACGCGACAAATGCGCGACGACCTTAACCAAGCCTTTTTGTCCCTGGGTTTTGAGATTTACAACGGTGCTCAGATTACAACTGAGCAAAGCGCTTTTGATAACCTGAATTTTAAGCCTGACCATCCCGCACGCGAAACCATGGATACTTATTGGATTGCTGGAACCGAGCAGAAAAGCGCAAAAGAGCGCTATTGTTTGCGACCTCATTTGACAGGTGCCTCAGTGGATTACCTTAAAGAACATGGTGCGCCTGCTCGATTTGTTTACCCTGGCATGGTTTATCGCAATGAAAGCACTGATCCCGGGCATGAGCGTGCTTTTTATCAATACGAGGCGCTCATCGTTGAAAAGGATTTTTCTTTTGCCAGTGGCAGATTGCTGATTGACACCATTTTGGAGCGTGTGTTTGGTAAGCCTATTGAAACGCGCATGCGCGCCGGCTTTTTCCCATTTGTGGAACCCGGCTTTGAAATTGATATGCGCTGCCAGGTTTGCGGTGGCAAGGGTTGTGGCGTTTGCAAGTATGTTGGCTGGATTGAGATTATGCCCGGTGGTGTGCCTCATCCCAATGTTTTATTGGCAGCTGGGCTGGACCCGATGGAATGGTCTGGTTTTTATATCAATATCGGGCTCGACCGATTGGTGATGATGCGTTATGGCATTGATGACGTGCGCTTGTTTCACAGCGCGGACTTACGCTTTTTAGAACAATTCAAGTAGGAGAGAACCATGAAGATTTCACTTAACTGGATTAAGGAATTTGTTGATCTCCCGGCTGATTTGAGTATTACACAGCTTGCCAGCGACCTCACTATGCGTACGGTTGAGGTGGAAGGTTATGAAGATCTGGGCGCGAGCCTTGATAATATTGTTGTCGCTCGGGTTGAAGTTATTCAGCCTCATCCTCAGGCAGATCGCTTGCGCGTAGCCAAAGTAGATTGTGGCGAAGCAGAGCTTAGCCAGGTTGTGTGTGGCGGCAGCAATTTGTATGAGGGTCAGCTGGTGGTGCTTGCCAAGCCTGGCTCTTTTGTCAAATGGCATGGCGAAGGCGAACCGGTTGAGATCAAGGCCAGTAAATTACGCGGGGTTGACTCTGCCGGCATGATCTGCGCCAGTGCTGAAATTGGTATGGAAGAGCTCTTTCCTGCCAAAGAGGAAGCTGAAATCGTTGATTTACAGGGATATGATGCTTATCCTGGTCAGCCAATCAGCGCGCTCTTAGGTCGAAACGATATCATTATAGAAGTTGATAACAAAAGCATTACCAATCGCCCTGACTTGTGGGGGCAGTATGGTATTGCCCGTGAGCTGGCTGCTATTTATGATTTGCCACTCAAACCATTACCTGTTTTTCAGGAAATCTTGCCATCTGGGATTAATGTAGAGATTGAAAATGCAGACCGTTGCGCCCGATACGCTGCCTTAAGCATTGAGGGCATCCAGAATGAACAGTCTCCAGTTTGGATGCGAGAACGCTTGGCAAGCCTGGATGTGCGCCCGGTTAATTTGATGGTGGATATCACCAATTACGTTATGCTTTGTGTGGGTGAGCCAACGCATGCGTTCGATGCAACGCATGTTGATGGCGGCATTGTGGTTCGGCAAGCAAAACAGGGTGAAAAACTCACTTTGTTAAATGATGAAGTGTTAGAGCTGCGAGAGAGCGATTTGCTGATTGCGGATAAGACCAAAGCTTTGGCATTGGCTGGCGTGATGGGTGGAAAGCTTGATTCTGTTCTGGATGATACCCGCGATGTCATCCTCGAAGTGGCGAATTTTGACGCCATTGGCACACGCCGCACGGCAACCCATTTTGGTTTGCGCACCGAGTCGAGTAGCCGGTTTGAAAAGGCGCTGGATACCCAACGCGTTGATCAAGCCCTGGGTTTGACCGTGGCATTGCTAAAAGAGCTCATGCCCGAAGCACGTTTGACAGGCTTTACCGACCTTGTTTTGAAGCCAACGGCAGCTGGAAGTGTGGAAGTGGAAAAGCAATATCTGGAAAAACGTCTGGGCACCGAACTCAAAGTGGAAGAAGTGAAAGCGCTTTTGGGTCGGCTTGGTTTTGATGTGACGTACAAAGAAGGCGTTTTCAGCTGTTTAGTGCCAAGTTGGCGAGCTACAGGCGATGTGAGCCTGCCGGCAGATATCCTGGAAGAAATCGCACGCATTAGAGGATATGAAAGTTTCGCCTTTACGCCTCCTGTTGTCGCGCTTGGAAAAGCTTTGAATCAACCTCAAATTCAGATGACACAACACATCGCTCAGTTGCTTAGCCAGCGGCTTGGTATGCAAGAAGTTTTCACCTATCCTTGGGTTGAGGAACGCTACCTTGAGGCTGCAGGGATTGAAAAAGAAAGCTTATTAAAGTTGGCAACGCCGCCATCGCCTGAACAAGCCCATTTACGACCCAGTCTTGTGCCAGGTCTTATTGAAGCGGTGCAGCTCAACCAACACCATTTTGAAAGCTTCAAGATCTTTGAACAAGGAGTAGTTTTCTTTGATTTACACAATCAAGCTCAGCATCTTGCCTTTGCTTTAGCCGGTGAGGATGCTGAAAAGCTACTTTTTGAAGCCAAAGGCGCGTTGCAAGCCATTCCGCGATTGGCGATGAGCGAAGCTTTTGATTTTGTGCAAGAAGAAGCACCAAGCTGGGCAGAACATGGCTTATGGTTGAACGTTAAAAATAAGCAAGGTGTCTTTGGCGGTTTGGGTGTGCTTTCCAGTAAGGCTAAACGAGCAGCAGGCATAAAAAGATTGGCAGTTGTGATGGCTGAAATTAATCTGGACGCATTGCATGCATTGCCCAGTCGCGATAACGCTTTCAAGTCTTTGCCTGTTTATCCGCTTGTTGCCAAAGATCTGTCTGTCATTTTGGAAGATAAAGTAAGCTGGGCACAGGTGGAAAAATTGGTGGGTCCCATGGTGCGCGATATTGCTTATATAACCGAATTCCGTGGTGGGCAGGTGCCTGAGGGCAAACGCAGTTTGAGCTTTAGGGTTTGGTTGGGTTCGGATGCGGGAACCATGACCGCGGTGGAGATCGACAAGCGCATGGTCGCCATCACCCGCCGGCTTGAAAAAGAACTCGGCGGCGTTGTCCCGACAACGAAATAAATAGTTTTTAACTGTTATCAAACACAAATGCTCTGCTTTACTCGAGCACAAGCTCAGCTCGTGCCTGTTTTGCCACCTTACACTTTTTTATCCCAATAGTGAGGCGGTGAAGGTCCTTCGCTTTTTCAAAGTTTCTAAAAGTAAAATGAGCTATCACGCCTTATTATGCTTATCTACGGTATACTTCAAGCCATCATTCAAAGTTTTATAAGACTAAAAAATCTGAAAGGGTGAAAGGTGTGTCAAAAGAGAAACTAAATTTCGGCTCAGCTCAAAGTGGCGGTAAGGCATTTAGTTGGGGTGATGGTTTTGCGGTGCTTTTTGTGATCGTTTTGCTGTATCTTGGCGCGCGCCTGGCATTTAACGCGCCCGCAGAAATAACCGGACCAGACATCTCGCTCGAACCCAAAGCCTTGCCATGGTACACCCTACTCTCAGTGGGGCGCATGCTTGCGGCGTATATCCTTTCGCTCCTTTTTACCATGGTCTATGGCCGTTGGGCGGCATACAACAAACGCGCAGAAAAAATCCTTATGCCCCTTTTGGATGTTTTGCAGAGCGTGCCCATTCTGAGCTTTTTACCTATCGTTTTGCTGGGGCTCAGCGCAGTTTTGCCCGAAAACATGGCTGCAGAAATTGCCTCCATCGTGCTCATTTTTACCAGTCAGGTTTGGAACCTGACCTTTGCCTGGTATCAATCGCTTACCACCATTCCCAAAGAGTACAAAGAAGCCAGCAACATCTTCCGGTTGAACCGCTGGATGCGTTTCAAGAATCTTGAATTGCCCTTTGGCATGATCAGCCTGGTGTGGAATAGCATGATGTCATGGGCGGGCGGTTGGTTTTTCTTGATGGCAGCGGAAATCTTTACCGTGGGCAAAAGGGACTTTCGCTTGCCTGGCTTGGGTGCCTATTTGCACGAAGCCGCGAACATGAACAACATTTCGGCTATTTTGTGGGGCATTTTTGCCTTGGTGGCAACGGTGGTTGTGCTTGACCAATTGGTTTGGAACCCGCTATTAGCCTGGGCGGACAAATTTAAGGTGGAAATGGTCGAAAACGAAAATCCTCCTAAATCATGGTTTTATGACCTGATTAGCAAGGGCAAAATCCGCAATTGGCTTTATAGCAAGGTCTTTAATCCCTTAAGCAATAAGCTGGATGCTTTTATGATTCGCCGCTATCCGATGAAAAGCGCGCCAGCAAAACCCAAAGCCTGGCAACGCGGGTTGAGGTACGTTGTTTTGGTTGTGGTTTTGGGTGGTCTGGGCTTTTTGATTGCGCAAGCGGTTTTGATGATGGTCAAGATTCCCGGCTTGACCTGGGGCGACATGGGTTTGGGTTTGCTTGCCACATTGGGTCGGGTTTTGCTTTCGCTGATTTTAGCGCTGGCGTGGACGGTGCCGCTTGGTGTTTATATTGGCACCAACCCCAAAGTCTCAGCCGTTTTGCAACCGATTGTGCAGGTTATGGCTTCGGTGCCAGCCACGGCGCTTTTCCCGGTGGTGCTATTGGTGATGATTAAATGGCCATCCGGGCTGGAAATGGCGGCTATCTTGCTGATGCTCATGGGAACGCAGTGGTATTTGCTGTTCAATATCATCGCCGGCGCGAGTGCCATCCCGCAAGACCTAAAACACACCGCCGAACTGATGGGGCTAAGCAAATGGGAACGTTGGAAGACGCTCATTTTGCCAGCTATTTTCCCCTATCTCATTACCGGCGCGATTACCGCATCCGGAGGCGCTTGGAATGCCAGCATTGTGGCGGAATATCAGATTTTTGATGGCTCGGTGCTCAAGCTAAAAGGCATTGGGTCAATTATCTCTCATGCCACCGCGGAAGGTGATTATCCGCTCTTGCTCGCCTCAACCCTGGCGATGATTTTGGCGGTTGTGCTTATCAACCGTTTGCTATGGCGCAAACTTTATTCCTTGGCTGAAGAAAAATATCGGATGGAGAACTAATATGAATGACGCACTCTTGAAACTTGAAAACGTGTATATGGAATATGGCAGCGGTGCGCGTCGTTTTACCGCTGTTGAAAACATCAATCTTGACCTCAAGTCTGGCGAGTTTGCGGCATTGCTTGGTCCCAGTGGCTGTGGAAAAAGCACGCTGTTGCGCATTGTTACCGGATTGCAAGAAGCATCGCGCGGAAGGGTTTATTATCGCGGCGAGCCGCTGGTGGGCGTTAATCCTCACGCCGCCATTGTTTTTCAGAGTTTTGCTTTGTTCCCTTGGCTTTCTGTGCTTGAGAATGTAAGTCTTGCTCTCAAAACAAAAGGCGTTCAAGAACCTGAGCGCAGCCAAAAAGCAATTGACCTCTTAGACCGGGTTGGTTTGGATGGCTTTGAGAGTGCTTATCCCCGTGAATTGTCTGGCGGGATGCGCCAGAAGGTGGGTTTCGCGCGGGCAATGGCTGTTGAGCCTGAGTTGTTGTGCTTGGATGAGCCTTTTTCGGCGCTGGATGTGCTCAGTGCCGAGTCTTTGCGGGGTGAACTTTTGGAACTGTGGGTTGGTGGCAAAATCCCAACCAAGGCGATTTTGATGGTGAGCCATAATATTGAAGAAGCGGTGTTGCTGGCGGATAGAGTTATTATTATGGATAAGGACCCAGGCAGGGTGATTGCGGATCTCCCTATTGACCTTGCGCATCCCCGCCAACGAAAATCACCGGAATTTCAGGCGATTGTGGATATGGTGTATGGACTTCTGGCTGGGCAAACCAGGTCTGAGGTTGAAGAATTCGGTGTGGCACCGGGCGAACCGGGCATTACGCGCAAGTTGCCGTCCTTACCCATGAGCGATTTGGCGGGTATGTTGGAACACTTGTCAGAGCTTCCTGAAGGGAAAGCAGACATCTATAAGCTTGAAGAAGAATTGGCAACTACCACGGACCATCTGCTGCTCCTCACAGAAACTGCTGAGCTTTTGGGATATGCCTCAATTGCCAAGGGTGATATTGCCATCACGCCATTGGGGCAGGCTTATGCTGACGCGAGCATTTTGGCAAGAAAAGAGATTTTTGCTTCAAGGGCGCGTCGATTGCCGCTTATTAAATGGCTCTTGCAAATGCTCCAAAATGCTGAAAATCAGCAGCTCAAGCGTAATGTGGTTAAAACTGCGCTAAGTTTGGAGTTCCCTGATGAAACTGCAGAACGCCAAATTGATACGCTGATCAATTGGGGTCGTTACGGTGAAATTTTTGAGTATGATGACAAAACCGAGACGATTACGCTTGAAAACCAACGCTACAATAGCTAAAAAACTGTTAAGCTGAGCGTTTGACCAAAGCCTACCCATTTTGGCTTTAAATAGGGGTACTTGGCGTTTAGCATTGGTGTTTTTACAAGCTCTTTGAAGCCACTAGCGGTACAAGCTCTCCCATATTCTTCCCGAATATGGCATAATATCAAAGACATTAAAAATAACTTTAAAAGCCATCAAGATTGGCATCCTTTAATGTGCCACAGAATGGTTTTTTGAGATGAATGGAGAAGATTTATTATGAGCAGAAAAGTATACATCGCAGGAGCAGTTCGTACAGCAATGGGCAGGTTTGGTGGTAGTTTGGCAGATGTGCCAGCACCACAATTGGCAGAAATTGTTGTTCGTGAGGCCATGATTCGAGCTGGGGTGAAACCTGAGCAAGTCGATTTCGTTTATTTCGGACAAGTTTTACAGGCTGGCGTTGGTCAAAACGTGGCACGTCAGGCTGTTATTCGCTCTGGCATGCCTGTGCATGTGCCCGCCGTTACGGTTAATGTCGTTTGTGGTTCCGGGCTTGAATCGGTCAACCTTGCTGCGCGCATGATCCGAAGTGGCGAAGCTGACATTGTTGTTGCTGGTGGTGTGGAGAATATGTCTGCCGCGCCTTACCTCCTAAAGCAAGGACGTTACGGCTATCGCATGGGTGACGGTAAGATTGTTGACTCGATGACAGCAGATGGTTTGACCGATATCTTTAGCGGTGACCATATGGGTATTACTGCTGAGAATATCGTTGAGCAATGGGGTTTGACCCGCGAAGAGTTGGATGAGTTTGCCGCTGTTTCGCAGAACCGCGCTGCTCAGGCTCAGGCTGACGGCAAGTTTGTGGACGAAATTGTCCCAGTGATGGTTAAGGTCAAACGTGAAATGGTTGAATTCAAAGAAGATGAAGGTATTCGACCAGGTACAACTGCTGAAGGTCTTGGCAAATTGCGACCAGCTTTCAAAGCCGATGGCATTGTAACCGCGGGCAACTCTTCAACCATCAATGATGGCGCCGCAGCAATGGTGCTGATTAGCGAAGAAAAAGCCAAAGAGCTTGGTGTGGTTCCACAGGTGGAATGGCTGGAAGGCGCTTTGCGTGGTGTTGAGCCCAGAATTATGGGTATCGGACCTGTTGCTGCAACCCAAACTTTGCTCAATAAAATGGATGTGGAACTTTCAGACTTTGATTTGATCGAAGCAAATGAAGCTTTTGCAGCCCAATCGGTTGCCGTGCTCAAGGACCTCGGATTGGATCCCGAAAAAGTGAACGTCAACGGTGGCGCCATTGCCTTGGGTCACCCGGTTGGCGCATCTGGCGCGCGCATTCTGGTGACCTTAATCCACGAGATGCAAAGAAGAGAGGATGCCAAATTGGGTCTTGCCACACTGTGTATTGGTGGTGGCATGGGCGTTGCGGCAGCTGTTCGAAAAGCCTAGTGTCCTGCGTTTTGGCGCAGGTTTAATAAGAAAGGAAACGACATGGCAAAAGTTATCTTAAGCCAACAAGGCTATGTGGCGCTTGTTACAATCAATCGCCCAGAGGCAATGAACGCTTTAAACCAGGAAGTGATTGAAGAACTGATTGAAGCCTTTGATTTAATAGACGTTGATCAAACCCGTTGTGTGATTATCACCGGTGCTGATGACCGCGCATTTGTGGCAGGTGCAGATATCGCCCAGATGAAGGATATGACCAGCGACGAAGCGCTCGCCTTTGCTGAATTAGGGCATGAGCTGATGGATGCCATTGAGTATTTCCCCATGCCGGTAATTGCCGCGGTAAATGGTTATGCTTTGGGTGGTGGCTGTGAGCTGGCTATGGCTTGCGATATCCGCATTTGTAGCGACAATGCCATTTTTGGGCAACCAGAGGTCGGCTTGGGCATTACCCCTGGCTTTGGTGGCACACAACGTTTACCGCGATTGATTGGTTCCATGTCGGTTGCCAAGGAATTGCTCTATACCGGCAGAAGTGTGAAGGCGGACGAGGCATTGCGCATAGGTTTGGTGAGTGCAGTTTATCCGCAGGCTGAATTGCTTGACCAAGCCTGGAAGATGGCAAACCGCATTTCTGCAAACGCGCCCATTGCCGTTGAGCACACCAAAACAGGCGCAAATGCCACAATGGAAGTTGGGCTTGAAGATGGATTGGATCTTGAAACCGAGCTGTTTAGCGAATGCTTTGACAGTGAAGATCAAAAGGAAGGCATGACTGCTTTCCTCGAAAAACGAAAAGAAAAAGATTTTAAGAATCGATAGGAGACGCGAATGAAAGTTGCTGTTATTGGTCCTGGAACCATGGGTTCTGGCATTGCTCAGGCTTTTGCACAGGTTGAAGGCTATGAGGTCGTTTTAGTGCACTATGCGCGTCTTGAACGCGCCCAACAAGGCATCGATGGCATTGTTAAAGGTCTACAAAAACGGGTTGATCGGGGCAAGATGGAGCAGGCTGCTGCCGATGCGATTGCTGCGCGATTGAAACCTGGTCTATACGAAGATTGCGCTGATGCCGACCTGATTATCGAGTCGGCTTCTGAAGATATGGCTACCAAAAAAGACACTTTTGCTAAGCTGGATCAAATTGCCAAGCCTGAATGTTTGTTTACAACAAATACTTCTTCATTGTCTATCAGCGAGCTTGCCAGTGGTATTGACCATGCTTTGGTAGGTATGCACTTTTTTAACCCCGCGCCAGTGATGAAACTGGTGGAGGTCATTCCTGGCTTAAATACACCGGAGGAATTGGTTGAAAAGGTAACCGCGATTGCCCAAGCGATTGGCAAGACCCCGGTTTTGGTGCAAGAAGGGCCTGGCTTTGTGGTCAACCGCATTTTGGTGCCGATGATCAACGAAGCGATTGGCATTTTGGCGGATGGTTTGGCTTCACCCGAGGGCATCGACACCGCCATGAAACTGGGCGCGGCGCATCCCATGGGACCCCTGGAATTGGGCGACCTGGTTGGTTTGGATGTCTGTTTGGCGATTATGGAAGTCTTGCAGGCTGAAACCGGCGATCCCAAGTATCGCCCTCATCCATTGCTGCGCAAAATGGTTCGTGGTGGCAAACTCGGCCGCAAGAGCGGTGAAGGCTTTTATAAGTATTAGACCTTGTTTTACTTAAAAAAGAAAGAGAGCCAGGCTGTAATACCCTGGCTCTCTTTGTTGAATTAAGACATTGCTTATTTATATATATTCCAGACGAAAACGATTGGGAAGGTGATTTCAAAAAGCCCTTCATCCTCAACCGCTTGGCGCTCAAATGCACCAGCGTCACATTGACCGTCATCTCTGGGTTTTTCTCGTTGATCGAAGTTAACAGGATTCCAAAAAATCTGCGCATCAAATTCGACGTCCGGAAACTCACATCTAGTAGAGCTGAAATTGATAGCAGGCGATCCTTTTATGAGGGGCAGGCTTGGTGTTCGACCGCCATAATACCCAAGGCTTCCTAAGCCAACCTGAGAATGGTGGCTTAGCATGTCTCTTTCTGAATCGAAACCTCAACTTTCATCTGAAAAAATGTTTCACCTACCAATTATCCAGTTTCCTGATTCCTTATAGCATATCCCTCCCTCTGATTGCATTTGCTACAAACCAGCTATTGTTCCTAAATCCCAACGAGGATTTGCGCCCGAAATTTCAATCTTGGACTATAATAACAGGGCGTGAGGTGACTCGCGTTGTTAATGTTGACTACTAATTTATAAAGGATGGCTTATGGATTTTTCCTTGACGAATGAATATGCAATGGCGCAAAAGCTCTTTAGAGACTTCGCGCAAAACGAGGTGGCACCTTTGGCTGAAGAGGTCGATGAAAATCATCGCTTCCCAACCGAGACTGTCGCCTTGATGCAAAAATACGGCTTTTTGGGCATCCCCTTCGCCAAAGAGTACGGTGGACAAGGTTGTGATTACCTCACCTACGCTCTGGCGGTTGAGGAAATCTCAAAAGTTTGTGCCACAACTGGCGTGATCCTCTCGGCTCATACCTCTCTTTGCGCTGGCGCGATCAACAACTGGGGTACTGAAGAGCAAAAGCAAAAATTCCTGCGTCCCTTGGTGGATGGCAGCAAACTTGGCGCTTTTGGTCTTACCGAACCTGAAGCCGGTACTGACGCTGCTGGTCAACAGACCAAAGCCGTGTTGGATGGCGACGAATGGGTGATCACTGGCAATAAAATCTTTATCACCAATGCCGGTGAAGCAGACACCTATGTCATCTTTGCGATGACCGATAAATCTGCCGGAACCCGTGGCATTACCGCTTTCATTATCGAAAAGGGCACGCCAGGTTTTGAATTTGGTATCAACGAAAAGAAGATGGGCATCCGTGGCTCAGCCACGCGTGAGCTAATCTTCCGCGATTGCCGCATTCCCAAAGACCAACTTTTGGGTCAGGAAGGCAAGGGCTTCGGCGTTGCTATGAGCACGCTGGACGACGGCCGTATCGGTATCGCCGCGCAAGCTCTGGGTATTGCAGGTGGCGCGTTGGATAAGGTTGTGGCATACGTCAAGGAACGCAAGCAATTTGGCAGACCTATTTCCGCATTCCAGAACACCCAGTTCAAACTGGCTGAAATGAAGATAGAACTTGAAGCCGCCCGCTATTTGGTTTACCTGGCTGCCAGCAAGTACGACAAACGCGAAAAACACAGCGTTGAAGCCGCCATGGCCAAGCTCAAGGCCTCGCGTGTGGCTTCTTATGTCACCAACCTTGCTGTGCAATTGCATGGTGGCTATGGTTACATCCAGGACTACGAAGTTGAACGCATGATGCGCGACGCGAAAATTACAGAAATCTATGAGGGCACCTCAGAAGTGATGTTGATGGTCGTTTCTGCTGCCCTTTTGAAGTAGAGGTGCTGATGAAGATTATCGTTTGTATCAAACAAGTTCCCGATACGACTGAAGTACGGCTCGACCCCAAAACGGGTACGCTGATCCGTGAGGGTGTGCCCTCGATTATGAACCCTGATGATAAGTCGGGTCTCGAAGCCGCCTTGCGTCTTAAAGACGAACATGGCGCGCATGTTAGCGTGATTAGCATGGGTCCACCCCAAGCCAAAGAAATGCTGCGCGAAGCCCTGGCAATGGGTGCCGACGAAGCCTATTTAGTGACTGACCGCGCTTTTGCCGCTTCGGACACCTGGGCAACCTCAAGCATTTTGGCTGCCGCGATTAGCAAGCTGGACTATGACCTGATTATCACCGGTCGCCAGGCTATTGACGGCGATACCGCCCAAGTTGGCCCTGAAATGGCTGAACACCTGGGCATCCCTAACGTGAGCTATGCTGAAGAAATCCAATTGGAAGAAGGCAGCATTTTGGTCAAGCGCCAGTTTGAAGATTTTTCACACATGGTGCGCGCTAAGTTCCCCGCTCTGATCACTGCCTTGGGCGAACTCAACACCCCACGCTATATGACCCCCGGTGCTATTTTTGACGCATGGCGCAACAAAGAAATCACCGAATGGAACCGTGCGGATGTGCCCGTGGAAGATAGCAATATTGGCTATCGCGGCTCGCCAACCCGTGTTGCCAAATCTTTCCCCAAGACGATGAAATCGCCGGGTATGAAGATTGAAGAAGGCGTTGAAGAATCAGTTGAGTTCATCCTCGATAAACTCAAAGAAAAGTATCTGCTCTAGGTGGAGGAAGTCATGAATATTGAAGATTACAAAGGTGTTTTTACTTTTGCCCAACAGGTACATGGCGAGCTGAGCAATGTCTCTTTAGAACTGATCGGTAAGGCGCGCGATTTAGCCGCGGACCTTGAAACCAATGTGAGCGTTGTATTGCTTGGTCATCAAATTGGTCATTTGGCTAAGGAATTGGTTGCCTTTGGCGCGGATCGCGTGATTGTGATTGATGACCCTGTGTTGGATGAATATCGCACCGAGCCTTATACCCAAGGCTTGACCGCGATTATTGATGCTTATAAGCCCGAAATTGTGCTCTTTGGCGCGACGGCTATTGGGCGTGACCTGGCACCGCGTGTGGCTGGCCGCGTGCATACCGGTTTGACCGCTGACTGCACCAGCCTGGATATTGACCCCGAAAAGAAAGAATTCCGCATGACCCGTCCAGCTTTTGGTGGCAACGTGATGGCAACCATTATTTGCCCCGAATTTCGACCCGCGATGGCGACTGTTCGCCCGGGTGTGATGGTTAAGGAACTTCGCGATGACCAACGCGAAGGTGAAATCGTGACCTTTGATTACACCTTTGTCGAAAATCAGGCTTATTTCCAGATTGAGGAAGTGATTAAGAAAGTCAGCCATAAGATTGATATCACCGAAGCCAAGGTTTTGGTCTCGGGTGGTCGTGGCTTGGGCGATGCCAACTGCTTTGACCTTTTGCAGGGCTTGGCAGACGCGCTTGGTGGCGAAGTCTCCTGCTCGCGTGCTGTGGTGGATGCCGGCTGGTTACCCAAGGAACATCAAGTGGGACAGACTGGTAAGACCGTGCGCCCTCAGCTTTACATCGCATGTGGTATTTCCGGTGCCATTCAGCACTTGGCTGGTATGGAAGAAGCGGATTACATCGTGGCGATTAACAAAGACCCCGACGCGCCCATTTTCAACGTGGCGGATGTGGGTATTGTGGGCGATTTGCACCGCATCGTGCCTCTGCTGACCGAGAAGATTTTAGCTGAGAAAGAAAAGTAAGCTTTTTGATTAATGTAAAAGGACCCGCAGCAATACAGGTCCTTTTTGGTTTCTTAAAAATCAGTCTGTGATTTAGTTTGCGCGTCGTCTGAAAACCAAAACCACCCAGTCGCCGTCTTGGAGGGTGTTGATGTGGTGCAGGTTTTTGGTTTGGGCAAGCGCAATGAGGTCGGGAGCCTGAATGTCCAAAATTCCGCCCATGATGATGATGCCATCTGCTGTGACGGTATCAGCCAGCCCGGTATGAAGCATTTGGGTCAGGATGGGTGCAAGGATGTTTGCCAATACAACCGGAGCCTGGTTTAAGCCGTCCGTTCGCGCCAGAATGTCGCTGTGGGTGCCTTCTTCAAAAACAATGCGACCTTCCATGCCATTGAGCGCGGCATTGCGGTAACAGCTGGGGATGGCGTCAGCGTCGTTATCCACGCCCAATACCCGCGCTGCGCCTTGACGCACAGCCAGGATGGAAAGAATGCCACTGCCACAGCCGATATCGACAACATCTTTGCCCTCACAGCCATACTGCTCAAGCGCGATCATACAAAGTTGGGTGCTGGGGTGGGTACCGGTGCCAAAAGCCATATCGGGTGAGATGATGATCGGCACACGATCGCCTGCCAGTTTAGGGTCAACCCATGCCGGCAAAATCATCAGGTTTTTGCCAATAGCAAGGGGCTTATAGTGTTGCTTCCAGCTTGCCATCCAGTCTTGGTTCTCTACCCAGGCTTTTTCCAGTTCGCCAAAAGGCATAATCTGACGCATGTAAAAGAGCGATTCTTCAAGCTTGTAGAGTTTGCTTTCCAACCCTGCATCATTTGGTAAATAAGCCGCCACACGCATCTCACCGGTGGGCACTTCTTCGTAATCGGCGTTGTCAAAACTGGTGATGCTGTGCAAGACAACACCATCGGGCACGTAACGCGAAAAGAGTTCGCTTATGGCTTCTGCCAGTTCACCGCTGCAAAGCAGAGAAACTTCAAGCCAGGCATAATCGTGGTTGGGGTCTGTGTTAGCCACTAAACGCATCCTTTATTTTGTCCAGGAAGCTGCGTTCCTGAATTTTGATGTCGTGTCCCATGGTGCGACTGAGAGCGAGCAAAAGTTCCTCTTGCTCTTTGTTGAGCTGTTTGGGGATTTGGACATTCACCGTGACCATTTGGTTTCCGCGGGCTTCGCGGTGCAAAACGGGCACGCCTTTATCGCGCAACTTAAACACTTTGCCAGGCTGTGTACCGGGCGGTATACGCAGGCTTTGATCGCCATCCAGCGTTGGTATGGTTACCTCATCACCCAAGGCGGCTTGCGCCATGTTGATATCGATATCCAATAAAATGTCATTGCCACTGCGTCTAAAGAACTGATGTGGGGCGACTTCCAACCGGATGAAGAGGTTCCCGTTGGGTCCGCCATTCGCGCCGGGTTGACCTTCACCAATCAAACGTACCTGGTTGCCGTCATCAACGCCCGCGGGAATTTTGACATTCAAGGTTACGGTTTTGCGTTCCAATCCAGTGCCACTGCAAGTGTGGCAAGGGGTTTCCACCATCTCGCCGCGACCGCGACAAGTTGGGCAGGTGGTCACCTGAACCATTGAGCCTAAAAAGGTTTGGTGCATCTGGCGCACTTCGCCGGAACCATGACAGGTTTGGCAAGTCACCACATTGGTGCCTGGTTCAGCGCCGTTGCCTCCACAGGTTCCACAGCGCTCATTGCGGTTTATGGATACTTCTTTTTCTGTGCCAAAAACGGCTTCTTCAAAACCTAGTTTGAGGCGTGTGGTCAGGTCTTCACCGCGGCGAGGTGAATTTGCTGAGCGGGCACCACGGCTGGCAAAACCACCAAAGCCGCCCATGCCAAAGCCAAAGAGCGAATCAAGCAAGTCGCTAAGGTCAATGTCGGCATAGTTGGGCATACCCGTGGTATTAACACCCTGGAAGCCAAATCGGTCATAAGCGGCGCGTTTATCAGGATCGCTTAGCACGCCGTAAGCTTCGTTAATTTCTTTGAAACGGTCTTCGGCGTCAGGGGATTTGTTGACGTCTGGGTGAAACTCTCGTGCCAGGCTACGGAATGCGTTTTTAATATCGTCCTGGCTGGCACTTCTTTGGATGCCCAGAACTTCGTAATAATCTCTTTTTTCTGCCATGGTTATCGCTTAAATGAATGCGATGAAGGGCTTTTTTACAGCCCTTCATCTTCTCTAAAGTGTATTGTTAATTTGCCTCAGTAAATTCGCCGTCAACCACATCGCCCTGGTCATCATCATTTGTCTGACCGGGATCGCTGGCAGGATCCTGCTGGGCTTGTTCTGCCTGGGCTTGTTCTTGGGCGTAAGCTGCCTGGCCAATTTCCTGCAGTGTCTTCATGAGGTCTTCAATCGATTTGTTAATTGCTTCGGCATCTTCTTCATCGCGAAGTTTTCGTAGCGACGCAATATTATCTTCAACAGCGGCTTTGTGTTGCTCGCTCACCTTGTCACCAAGGTCCTTGAGCGTTTTTTCGCTTTGGTAAATGGCATTATCGGCGGTGTTGCGCGCTTCGATAAGCTCGCGTCGTTTTTGGTCTTCTTCCGCGTGGGCTTCGGCATCGCGGCGCATCTGTTCAACTTCGGCATCGCTCAAACCGCTTGAAGCGGTGATGGTGATGTTTTGTTGGCGACCGGTGGCTTTATCTTTGGCGGTGACTTCCAAAATACCATTGACGTTGATGTCAAAAGTGACCTCAATTTGAGGCACACCGCGTGGCGCGGGAGGAATACCGTCCAGGGTGAATTTGCCCAGGCTCTTATTGTCGATGGCCATCGGGCGTTCACCTTGCAAGACGTTGATTTCAACCTGTGTTTGGCTGTCGGACGCGGTGGAGAAAACCTGACTTTCGCGAGTTGGGATGGTGGTGTTGCGCTTGATGAGCGGTGTGGCGATGCCACCCAAGGTCTCAATCGAGAGTGATAGCGGGGTTACGTCAAGCAGCAAAATGTCTTTCACATCACCGCCCAAAACGCCAGCCTGTATGGCGGCGCCAACGGCTACCACTTCGTCGGGGTTGACGCCCTTGTGGGGTTCGCGGTTAAAGTACTTGCGCACGGCTTCTTGCACGGCGGGCATGCGGGTCATACCACCGACCATAACCACTTCGTGGATATCAGCAGGTTTGAGGTTAGCGTCTGCCAAGGCCTGGGCAACCGGTTTGAGGGACTTTTCAATCAAATCCGCAGACAGTTGCTCAAATTTGGAGCGGCTCAAGGTGGTTACCAAGTGCTTGGGACCGCTGGCGTCGGCTGTAATGTAAGGCAGATTGATTTCAGCTTGCATTGTGCTGGAAAGTTCGATTTTGGCTTTTTCAGCAGCTTCCTTGAGTCGTTGCAAGGCTTGGCGGTCCTGGCGCAGGTCAAGACCTTGTTCGCGTTTGAACTCGTCTGCCAGCCAGTTAATGATGCGTTGGTCAAAGTCATCACCACCCAGGAAAGTATCACCAGAGGTGGATTTAACCTGGAAGACGCCATCGCCAACTTCCAAAATAGAAATATCAAAGGTTCCACCGCCCAGGTCATATACGGCGATGACTTCGTTTTTGTCCTTTTTGTCGAGGCCATAAGCCAGGGATGATGCCGTTGGCTCATTGATGATGCGTAAAACCTCAAGACCGGCAATTTTGCCAGCGTCTTTGGTGGCGTTGCGTTGCGCATCGTTGAAGTAAGCCGGCACGGTAATCACGGCTTGGGTAACGGGTTCGCCAAGATAGGCTTCGGCATCGCGCTTGATTTTGCTGAGAATCATGGCCGAAATTTCGGGTGCGCTGTACTGTTTGCCACCCATTTCAACCTGCATATCACCGTTTGGGGCTTTGCTGATCAGGTAGGGAATGTGGCTGAGCGCGCGTTGAACCTCAAGGTCATCAAAACGGCGACCCATGAAGCGTTTAATAGAAAAAATGGTGTTCTCAGGGTTGATAATGGCTTGGTTGCGTGCCACACGACCCACCAGGCGTTCGCCGTTTTTATTTACAGCGACCACAGAGGGTACCAGGCGTTCGCCTTCAGCGCTTGGAATAACAACAGGCTCGCCACCCATCATGACGGCGGCTACAGAGTTAGTGGTTCCTAAGTCGATACCAATGATTTTTGACATGTTTTATCTCCTATTTTGCAACCCGAACGCAAGCCGGGCGAATGATGCGATCTTTTAATTTGTAACCGGTTTGGACAACTTCAATGACTTGTCCATCCGAGTAGTCTTTACTGTCTTCGTGGGTCAAGGCTTCCTGGAAGTTGGGGTCAAAATCGTCCCCGGGTTCGATATCCAAAGCCTCAACATTATGTTTTGCCATGGTATTGCGCAGTTTTTGCAAGATGAGCTCAACGCCATCGACCCAAGCGTTGCATTCCATGCTTTCGGGGCGATTTTTAAGCGCGCGTTCAAGGTCATCGATGACCGGTAAAAAGAGGTTGATGCTTTTGCCGAGTTCAATCTCCGCGACCATCAGGTTATCCTGGTCAATGCGGCGTTTGTAATTGGCAAATGAGGCACGCTCGCGTTGCAAGTCTTCAAGGTACTGTTCGGCAACGGCTTGGGCGTCATTGAGCGCGGTTTGATAAGCGTCAATGTCCTCTTGGGTATAAGTCTTGTTTTCTTCTGCGTTTTCGTCTAGTTTCTTTTCTTTTTTCGTCATAAACACCTCTAAAAGGTTTTTCTAATCACTTATTTCTTATTTACTCCACCAGGCTTTCGGAGATGAGCTCAGAAAGCAAACCACCAACAAAGCGCACTGTGCTGATGGCGTGGCCGTAAGGCATGCGCATGGGGCCAAGGATGCCCACAGTGCCACTCACCTGGTCTGGAATGCCATAGCGGGTGAGGATGAGTGACCAATCGCGCAGTTCGTTCCAGGTGTTTTCACCTGAAATGAGCACTTGCACGTCGCCGATATCTTCGTTCAGAATGGTGCGTGCCATGAGGTCGTCCAGCATTTGGCGCTCTTCGATGAGCCGCAAGGCACCGCGAGCTTGATCTGGCTCCACCAATTCTGGCGTGGCAAGCACATTGGTGATGCCATCCAGGAAGAGTTCGCCGGTAACCAGCGTTTCACTGTGGTGCATTTGCTCGCGAATGGCATCCAAGATAACTTTGGCGAGCGGATCTTCTGGAATAGAGAGCTGGTTGAGGTCGGCGAGGGTTTTATTCTCGCAGGCGTTGTTGAGCTTTTCTGCCAGGTCGGAGAGTTGCTTTTGGTTGTAAATGCTGTTCAGCGACAAAATCTCCTGGCGAATTTCACCGCCCACCAAAACCAGCACCATGAGCACCTGGGAGCCACGAATGGAGATGAGCTCTATGTGCTTAAAGGTGACCACATCGGTATGTGGTGCGGTTACCAGTGAGACGGCACGGTTTTGCGTGGCAAGAATGGATGCAGCCAAGGGTAGCCATTCATGCAAACCCTTTCCCGATTGGTAAAACTGGTGGTTGATGGTGTTGCGCGTTGTGGCTGGCAAGCTGCTTTGATTGAGCAGTTTGTTAACAAAGTAGCGGTAGCCTTCTTCGGTGGGCACTCTGCCGGCTGAAGTATGCGGTTGGCGCAGGTAACCCAGCTCTGTAAGCGTGTTGAGTTCGGCGCGAACCGTGGCTGAACTGATTTTGAGGTTGTAATCGCGAATTAAGGCGCCAGAAGCCACCGCCTGTGAACCTTTGATGTGCTCATGCACTACCAAAGAGAGAATAATTTTTTGTCTTTCGCTTAGTGTTGTCATCTTTTTTCACAAATTAGCACTCTCGGGTCGAGAGTGCTAATAACCTCGGATTAATGATATCATGCGCATTTAAGAGCGTCAAGAATCGATAGACGCTGGGGCGTTAATGTTTTGTTAAAACTTTAAGAAAAGACTTTAGGCGGGCTGAACCGAAGAGCCAGAACCTGGCGATCGATGCCACCAAAGCGATATTTGTAGATTTCATCCCCGCGCATCATGTCCACTTCGCCAAGCTCTTGGCTTATTGCCCAGTCAATCAGCAGCCCAAGATGCACCCAACCGGGGGAATAAGTGGCAAAGGCGGGATCCCAACATGAGTTGTAAACGTAGAGGGTGTCATTTTGGATGATGCTGAGGTACCCAGAGGCGCGTTGCCCGTCAATGCCAAGCCAGGTAAAGACCAAATTACCTTGCGCGAAGGATTGACGAATAAAACCTTCAAAAAATTTAACCATGTCAGGGTTAAGAAATTGGGCTTTTCCGGCGTCCTGACCCATCAGATGGATGAAGTGCGCGATGTTTTCTTCAAGCCTTTCAAGCTGGTTCACAAACTGGAGTTCAACTTTGGCTTTGCTTTGCGCGTTACGTAGCTTGCGGCGGATTTCGTGCCTTTGTTTTTTATCAATTTGGGCTAGATAGGCATCAAAATTTTGAGCAAGCGGAATGTATGGGGCAACTTCGAGGACCTCGCTTTCCAGTTCCCAGCCTTTTTCTTGGGCAAGCTGAGTGAGCGTTTGCACTGTGGGTGAGGTGTCGATGATATTCGCGAGCAACAAATTTTTACTTGGAAGCGCATTAGCGTTTTGAATATAATCAAGCCAATCTGTTAAAAAGCGATTTAAACCTGCTTCGCGAACGATAAAATCAAGGTAATCCGAGACCTCCACTTGCCCAATAAAACCCAGTTGCCAGGTATCTGTCTCGTTATCAAGCCAGGCAAAAAGAGGTGCGATTCCCAGCAATTGGTCATTTTCATAGGCGACGATGATACAAAGCTGGCGGTCAAATGCTTTCCATTCGCCACCACCCGCGCTTTGCCACCAATGACTTAAATAAGAGTGGCTCAAAAATGGGGAAGGCGTGATACTTTCATTCAAAAGAGCATCCCATTCGGGTTTTATTTCGTTCCAGTCCTCTTGAGTGCTCAAAAGCTTGAATTCCATAGGCTGAATTATACACGCTGGCATGAATGTTGCTCTATAAAGTGTACATTTTGTCTTAGTATTTAAGAGCAAAACTCAGGTGCAATATGAAATACAACTTAGTCAGTTACCAATCAGATAATAAAGAAAACCCCGGTTTTTACGCAAGCAAACCCTTGCGTGGCGCGGCACGTGGTCGGCAGGATGACACCTTGATCCTCCAGATCTTTCCCACCGAGACAAGCGCTTACTGGCAGAATCAATTGGCAAAACTCGCCCGCAATGCAGCAAAGGCTTATTATCAAAGCCCCGGCTCTGTAACCAATGCGATGCGCTCTGCGATTGAACGGGTAAACAAAGCCTTGCGGGTTCAAAACAGTGGCTTGCGTGTGGAACAAAGCCCAGAAAGCGCGGCGCTAATGGTTGCGGTTTTGCGCGATGGTGAGCTTTATCTTACCCAGGCTGGACATGCCAGTGCTTTGTTGGTGAGTGGCGCAGGGACGAGGCTTTTCTTTGATGAGACCATCCAACAGCAAGGTTTGGGCTTAAGTGAAACCTTGGCGTTGCGATACTTTAAAACAGACTTTTTCGGTGCGGATTACCTTTTAATGGGCGCCCCAGAAACAATGCAGGCCTTTGAACGGGAAGCCCCAACCCCAAGTTCGGTCATCCGCATGGTGAATGAAATCAAAGATCTGCCAAGCGCTTATTCCTTGACCAAAATTGGTTTGGGAGATGGCAAAGTTGAAAACCGCTTGCTATCTTTGGCTATGTTGCTGGATGAGGCAGCGCCTGAATCGGAGCCTCAAGCAGAACCTCAGCCTGAAATGCCAAAAGAAGCGCCAGCAATGCCTCTAGAAGAAGATGAGCCTGGTCTGGTTAATCAGGTTGTCGACGAGCAGGCTATAAAGCCTGATGATTTAGCTCAAACCTTGCCTTTTGGCGAGCAGCTGACTTTACCCATAGAAGAAGAATCCAAACTTGAGCATGTTGAGGAAAGCGTTGAGGAATTGGCTGAAGCGGAACAAAAGTCACAGCCAGAGACCCAAGAAGCTGAATTGCCAGCGTTTGTGACAGACCTGATCGATGGCGAAGAAAGCCTTCCAGAAATGGAAAAAGAGGCTGTCTCAGAAGAAGAAGTAGAAGAAGAGCCACAATCCTATCCCGTTGAGGAAGAACCCATCATTATTGATGTGTTACCGCAAGTTGAAAGCCTGACCCAAGACCCTGTGGATGAGAGTCCTGTTTTTGAACCAGAGTATGGTGTTGAAGAGGACTTGCCTGTTGAAGAACTTAAGCCAGAGCTCGTGATGGAAGATGAAGTGCGTATCCCGGCAGAAGAATCGCCATCTGAAGTCTATTCTCAATACCAAGATGAGCGTGAATTGGCTCGAGGAGAAGAAGTCATTATCGCGCCAGAATTGCCAGCAGACCCAGCACAGGACGCCGCGCGAAGAAAAACCGCGGATGTGCTTGAAGAGCCTCAGGCACCTCCAGAACCTGATCCGGCTGCCATCGCGCGCCAGGAACGTTTAGAAAAGCTGAAAAAAGGTGCCTTAACTGGCATCGCGCGTGGTGCAGGCTGGTTGCGTGGGGTTGAAGAAGGCGTGCAGCTGACCAAGAGACGAGCCGAATTAAGAGCCAGCGCCGTGGGGCAAGATATCCCTCCGCTTTCTGCCTTTACGAAATGGGCAATTGTTATTATTGTGCCGCTTTTGGTGGTTGCCATTGCGGTGGGCATTTACTTCTCGCGTGGTTTAGACAAACAGTACCTAAACTACCTCAATCAAGCTCAAATGTTCATCAAAACCGCCAAAGAAAGTGATGAGCCAGCAGTGCAACGCGAAGCCTGGGTTCAGGCCGTGGTGTGGCTCAACCAGGCGCGCGAGTTCAATCAGGGAGACACAACCGAAATTATTGCGCTGCGCAATGAAGCCCAGGGTGAGCTGGACCGCATGGACGGTGTGAGGCGATTGATGCTGAGCAAGGCTTTTGGCAAAACCCTTTATCCGGATCTGTTCATCAGCCATATGGTGACCGGTCAAAATGGGGTTTTCGTTTTAGACAAAATCACCGGTAATATCTTGCGTTTTTATCAGGCGGGAGGCGCTTACTTGTTGGACAGTAAATTTGCCTGCGGTCCTGCTACCTATGGCGAGCTTGAGGTCGGTCCAATTATTGATATCACAGACATCTCAGGAAGCAGCCCAAACGACGCAGCTGTAATCGGTATTGATGCAAATGGAAACCTGGTCTTTTGTTCGGGTAGCGGCAAGGGACATCTTGCGGCGAGCCTGACACCACCCGAAGGCGGACTGGGCAGTATTGACGCCATCCACTTTGGCAATGATGGGCTTTACCTTTTGGACGTTGCCAAAAACAGAATTTGGGTCTATCGGGGCTTGAGCGATTTGTTCGCTTTTGAGCCTGGATCTTACCTTGACAGGTCTGACGCTGATTTAAGTGGCGCGATGGACCTTTTTGTGCGTCGCGATGGCTTATTTGTGCTTTTTAACGACGGCAGGATGGTGTTTAGCAATGTGCCGGCTTTTAATGGTTTTGTGGAAGCGCAGGAGCCAAGTATGCCCTGGCAAGCCGCGCAGGGCAAAGCCAGCCAGATTTCAGGCCAACAAGTAGCGGATAATGTGCTTTATTTCCTTGAACCAAAGGAACCTTCGATTGCGCGTTATTCCTATCGCTTGGTGCCCAGTGATGTGTTAAAGGTAAGCTTTGGTGATGATGCAACGCCAAGACTTGAGGCATCAGCAGTGGCTGTTTCAAGCTCGCAAACCGTCTTCATTGCCTTTGGGAATGAGTTATACTTTGCACAGCTTCCGTAAGCTTTGGTTAACTTGCTTCACGATGGATAAATAATAGAAAGGCGTCAAAAGTAAAGCTATGAATACATTTATTGTTGGTGGAACCGGCTTTTTGGGTTACTACACTTGCCTGGAGCTTTTGAAAAAAGGTCATAAAGTGAGCACCTTGGCGCATATCCCACCGCCTGAGGCGCTTGATTTCCCCGGTGAAGTGACGCTGGCTATCGCTGATATGAACAAAATGAGCGATGAGCAGCTTTTAAGTCATTTGCAAGGGATGGACGGGCTTATTTTCGCGGCTGGTATTGATGATCGTGTGGTGCCAAAGGCGCCGGCATATCCTTTCTTCTATGAGGGTAATGTTGTGGCAACCGAACGCATTTTGCGTTTGGCTAAGCAAGCCGGTGTTAAACGAGCGGTTATTTTTAGTTCTTATTTTGTGGCTTGTCATCGTATGGTGCCAGAAATGAAACTAGCCGAAAAGCACCCCTATATCCGCAGTCGGGTTGAGCAAATAGACGCTGGCATTGCTGTGGCAGGCGATGAGATGGTGGTCAACTTCCTGGCTTTGCCTTATATTTTTGGCGCATTGCCGGGACGTATGCCGCTTTGGGAACCACTTTTGAAATATCTTGAAAGTAAGGGAAGCTGGATATTTTATCCGGCCGGTGGCAGTGCCATGGTGGCGGTCCAAGAGGTGGCATCTGCGGCAGTTGGTGCTCTCGAACGTGGCGAAAACGGACGTTTGTATGAGGTCGCTGCAGAAAATCTGACCTGGGTTGAGTTTTTGACCCGATTGGGTGCTTTTCTAAACAAACCCAAGAAAATTCTCACATTGCCTAAATGGGTGGTGAAATTTGGTGCAGCCTTGGTTAGTTTGCATTACAAGCTGAAAGGCAAAGAATCTGGTTTGAATCTGGTGCCTTTTGTGGATTTGCAGACCCGAAATGCCTTTTTGGATTTAGAAAGCGCGCCGAAAGCCCTGGTTTATGAACATGCTGACTTGCAAGAGGCTTTTGAAGCCACGGTTGAGGTTTACCAAAGCTTAAAAGCGCAAACGAAACGATAAATTGAATGTAAGGTTGAAATGCAAAAAATAATTTCATGGCTTAATCCACGCGGAACAAAAACCTGGTTGTTTATTCTTAGCATTGTGCTGGGGGCAGCCTGGGCTTTTGCCTTTTTAGCGCTGGTCGATTACCTGATGCAAGTTTATGCCGAGAAAATGACCGGCGTGGACACAACTTTGATGTTGGGTATCTTTATTGGAATGGTGACAATCGCCTTTATTTTAGCCATCATTGCCAAAGACAAACGCGGCATGACCTATGGCATATATGCCGGCTTAGCCTGCATGGTGGTTTGTGGCTTAATTCTGTTCCGTGATTCTTTGACTTTAGTTCCTCTGGTTGGTTTTATGGGTCCGCTTGGGGCATTTAATGGCGCCAATTTGGGCGAGATGTTCAACCGCGGTCGTGAAGCCAGGAAGAAAGAACGCGACTCATAAACCCAGGGTTTTCTTAGCCAGGTCTTGAAGTAATAGAAAAACGAAAAACATTATGAAGAAAAAACCGCCACAAGGGCGGTTTTGCTTTAGGATTGTTTGCTTGTTGGCAGGTAGGGCATTTTGGGACCTTCAATCCCCAGGTGCTCTGCGAGGGCGGCGCGCATGGCAGTGCGGTCATCCCAAAGATACTCGGTATCAATAAAACACATGGATTGCTCATGTCCTTTGCCTTGCGCCACAATGGTATCGCCGGGTTGAGCAAGCTCAATGGCTTTGCGAATCGCGTCACCCCGGTCTGGCACGCGGAAAAAGTCGCGGCCTTCCACGCCACCAGCTTCTATAGCTGCCTGTGCCATGTCTTCTAAAATGGCGTCCAGCGATTCGGTGCGCGGATCTTCTGCTGTCAAAATGGAAATATCGGCACCTTTGATTGAAACCTTGGGCATCATGCGCCGTTTTTCACGATCGCGCAAGCCGGCAGAGCCATAAACAGTAATCAGTTTGCCTGGTGACATCAGGCGGATGGTTTCCAGGGAGCGTTCCAAGGCGTTTGGCGTGTGCGCGAAGTCGACAATGGCGGTAAAGTTTTGCCCCATTTGGATAACTTCCATGCGACCGGGAACTGGTGGCAAACTGCCGATATCCTTGGCGGCTTGTTTGGCATCCAAACCCAAACCGAGCACGGTGGCACCCAGCGCGGCAAGAACGTTTGAGACGTTAAAGAGCCCAATCATGGGGCTTTGTACCTTAAAGCTGTGTTTGCCAATATGACCCGTAAAACGGAGTTGCTCGGGCTTATTGTCAATTTCATCTGCCCAGATATCAGCTTGGTTCAGTCTGCTGTAAGTAATCAGCTTGCCGGGAGCCAGACGTTTCGTGTAGCCATAGTGCTCATCGTCTTTGTTGAGCACTGCCAGGCGCGGGTTGCCGATGCGTTTGCGCGGGGTGAGCGCAAGGGCTTCAACCAGCATGCCTTTGGCTTTTACGTAAGCTTCAAGCGATCCATGATAGTCAAGATGTTCGTGGGTGATGTTGGTGATAACGGCGATATCAATGTCCGCAGCGATGACCCTGCCTTGCGCCAGCCCATGTGAGGTGCATTCCAGCACGCAATGGGTCATCCCGGCTTCAACCATCATGCGCATATAACCTTGGATGTCGGGTGAATCTGGTGTGGTTACATGAAAGCCGGTATCCAGCGTTTGGTCGCCAATCAGCGCGTTTACGGTTGTAATCATGCCCGCTTTGATGCCCGCTTTGGTCAACAGATGATGAATCATCGAAGACGTGGTGGTCTTGCCATCTGTGCCGGTAACGCCAATAACGCGCAGTTTACGGGCAGGAAAGCCATGCAATGCGGCTGCCATGTGTGCCAAAGCGGCACGCAAATCACCTTCGAGTTGGAGCCAGGCGATGTTTAGGTCATGTGGTTTGGGGTGTTCGCTTACGATAAGGCGCGCACCGTTTTCAATTGCGTCTGGAATAAACCGGTTGCCATCCACGTTATCACCCTTGATAGCGACAAAGGCGAAACCGGGTTGCACCTGGCGCGAGTCGGCGCTTATGCCATGTAAAAGAACACGTGGGATATCTGAAATGGGATTGACGGGAATGTCACGAAGGATTGTTTTTAAGTATTTTGCCATATTATCTTTTTGATTTTTTCTTTTTGGGTTTTGCAGCTTGGTCAAAATCTTTTGAAGCCAGGATAAAGCCCACAATCAGCATTGCCCCACCGAAGCCCATCATAAGCGGACCCAGGACCTGTTTAAATGTGGTTTTGGATTTGCTTTCGACAACGGGAATGTTAAACTCAAAATGATGTTGAGGACTCAAAGGGTATTTTGTTGGGTCCGTGCCCTGGTCGGCAAGTCCGAGGCTTAATTTGACCTTAGCGGGTACCAGGAGATTGCCATTAACGGTCCAGCTGATTTCAGTACCCTGTGCCTGAACTGGCAGGTGTTGGCGACGTTCTGAGCGCGTTTTCAGAGGGTTCGCTGACAATTGGCTGTCGATGGTTAAGCCTTTATCCAAAGCATCCTTAACTTTTCTATCGGGCACAACTTTTAAAGTGATGATTCCTTCTTCTTCTAATGCTAACTCGGTAGGATAGGTCACACTTGCTTCCACAAAACCATCGGTACCCAGGATGATATCCGGTAGCTGCGTGGTTTGGACTTGCTTGGTTTGGATGCCCGGGTTATTACGATTGACAAAGATGCCAATAAAGAGCAAGGTTATGCCGAGGACGATGAGGATAAGATAGTAAGGTTTTTTCATAAATAGTCCACTTCATTTGAGATTTGACGCAAAAATGATATCACGGGAAGCCATAAAAGCAAAATGCAAGGTGCATTTCGAGGGTAAAGGAAGCGCATATTAGCTTAGAAACCATGAAATACTTGCCCCTTACATGGCTTTAGGATAACATTATGCCATGCCTAAAGAGCCTAAAATCCCATCAAAAGGTCGTTCTGCGCGGGACCTCATTAGCCCTGAGCAGCGGAAAGAAAACAGAAAAGCTTTCCTAAAAAACGTCGGTGAATTTCTGCTTTGTATTCTCGGCGGTTTGATTTATTCTGCAGCCATCAACTTGATTGTGCTCCCCAAAGGTTTGTTTATTGGAAACCTAACCGGTTTGGCGCAAGTGATTCAAGATATTCTCAAGATGGTTGTCCCCGTTCAGCGTGACCTGACCGGTATTTTCCTGTTTTTGCTCAACACACCGCTGTTTATCATGTCTTTTACCTCCATCAACCGCAAGTTCTTCATGAAGACCCTTTTGACGGTTGGCTCGATGTTCGCGGCAATGACTTTTATTCCCATCGTGGATATTTTGCCAAAGATGACCGACTACCTGACCATTAGCCTGGTTGGCGGTGCGATTGCGGGCTTTGGTGCGGGTTTGTGTTTGCAAGCCGGCGGCAGTGGCGGTGGAACAGATATTTTGGGCGTTTATGTCAGCTTGAAGCGTAAAGATTTTAGCGTGGGGCGGGTAAACCTGATAATCAGTTTGCTTATTTACGCTTACGCTTTCTTCCGTAAAGATCCCATTGTGATGATTTACTCTTTCATCTTCACCCTGATTTACGTTTTTGTGGTGGATAAAACCCATTATCAAAACGTGAAGATCAGTTTGATGGTGGTAACTAAATCTGAAAAAGTTCTGGATTGCATTACCAGAGGCTTTGGCAGAGGCGCGACCTATTGGAATGGTAAGGGCGCTTACTCTGGCCAAGACACCTTTGTGATCAACACGGTGGTATCTAAGTATGAGCTGATTCGTATGCGGCGGCTTTTGCAGGACATTGATCCAAATGCTTTCATCATCGAAAACACCGATGTGAACGTGACGGGCCAATTTATGTCCAATTTCTTTTAGCCACTTTAGTTTGTAAAGAAATGAAAACCAATCCCTTGCTTGAAATTTGCTGTGGATCAGCAGATGACGCCATTGAGTCCTGGCATGGGGGTGCTAACCGCGTGGAGTTGTGTTCTTCGCTCTTTTTGGGTGGCTTAACCCCAACCTTGGGCGCATTGCTGGAAGTCAAGGAAAAGACCGGCATCCAGGTGGCAGTGATGGTTCGTCCCCGCCAGGGTGGTTTTTGTTATTCCGAGACGGATTTTGCGGTTGCTTTGAGGGATGCCGCGCTTTTTGCAAGGCAGGGCGCAGATGCTTTGGTGACTGGGTTTTTGAGCGTGGATGGACGTGTTGACCTGGCACGTACCAAAGCTTTTGTTGAAGTCGCGAACGGTTTGCCGGTTTGCTTCCATCGCGCGATTGATTTGGTGCCGGATTGGCGCGAAGCTTTGGATGTGTTGGCTGAGGCAGGCGTGACCCGCGTTTTGAGCAGTGGGCAAGGCCATTCGGCTTGGGAGGGACACGATACACTCAAACAGATGATTGATTATGCTGCTGGACGTTTGGTAATTATGCCTGGTGGTGGCATTCGCGCGCACAATATAGGCGACTTGTTAGCCTACACAGGCGCAACAGAAGTTCACAGTGGCGGTGTTTCTGATATGCATTATGACCATTCTAATGCGCATAATCCTAGCTTGCGATTTGGCGATGTGCAAAGCCCAGCAGAAAACACCTATCGCCAGGTGAACCGCGAAAAGGTGCGTGCCTTGGTTGACGCATTGACTGTAAGTGAAAAATGATTCATCAAGCCATTCAAGAAAGGCTCCTCTTAGAGCAGGACAAGCCATATGCTGCCTTTTCAGCAAAATTGATTCCGACAGTTGACCCTGAACGGATTATTGGCGTTCGTGTACCTGTCTTACGCGAGATGGCTAAAAAACTTCATAAATGGGATGATATCCCAAGCTTTTTAAGCGCGTTGCCCCATAGCTATTTTGAGGAAAACCAGCTACACGCCTTGCTTCTTTCGATACGCCAGGATTTTGAACCCTTGATGGCAAAAATTGACTCCTTTTTGCCCTTCGTGGATAACTGGGCGACATGTGACCTTTTGTCTCCGAAAATTCACCCCCGGGATTTTCCGGCTTTTTTGAAACACATTCAAACTTGGCTTGGGTCAGACCATGAATACACGATTCGCTTTGGCGTTGGTATGATGATGCAATATTTCCTTGATGATGCTTTTGATGTGCAATTTTTGGAATGGGTAGTGGCTTTACGCTCTGATGCCTATTATGTGAACATGATGATTGCCTGGTTTTTTGCAACCGCACTTGTTAAACAGTATGATGCTAGCTTGCCATACTTGGAGCAAAATCAACTGAGCCCTTGGACGCATAATAAAGCCATCCAAAAAGCAATCGAAAGCCGCCGGATTTCACCCAAAACCAAAAGCTATTTACGTTCTCTTAAGCGATGAGGCTCAAGTAGTCGTCTTTAATCTTCCACACTGGAACCAAAAAGCCCAATGATCTCTTCTAACATCGGGTAGTTTAAGGCTTTTACCTTTTCCATGACTGAGGGTTTGACGATCGCGCCATGCCTTAAAGCAATCGCCGCGCTAACGATGTCTTCTTGTTCAACCGCGTTTTGTAACAGGGCTTGTGCCTCGGCATGGCTTTTCTGCGGGCTATCTAAGACGCCTTGAATGATTTTGGCAATATGGCTTTGACCCATTTTGAGCGCCTCGTCCAGTGGTGCAGTGGTAGCTTTGTGCAAAGCAAAGTCCGCGCCAATGGCTGCTAAAATCAACACGGTTTTGGTGTAGTTGTAATCGGCGTTGCCAAAAATGATGCTTTCAATCAGTGCTGTGTAGCCGGGGTTGTTGATGTGGTCGGCGT
This sequence comes from Anaerolineaceae bacterium UBA5404, assembly GCA_002409625.1. Taxonomy (GTDB): domain Bacteria; phylum Chloroflexota; class Anaerolineae; order Anaerolineales; family Anaerolineaceae; genus Mesolinea. Next base: position 43,821 of record DHNY01000016.1, read on the forward strand.
CATCGCCAATCGTCCACAGCCAATAAACCACCTCGCCATGCCCTCGTTCGGCTGCGCGGATGGTGCCGGTGCCGTTATAGCGGTCGCGGATGGCTAGTTTAATGTTGCTAGTTTCGATAAAGAAGCGCAGCATCTCAAGGTAACCTTCAGACGTCGAAATCTGATAGGCGCTTTCGGTGTTGCCATCCTGGTAGTTGATGTCTGCGCCGGCTTGCACCAGGCGTTTCACTTCTGTCAGATTATTATCCCAGGCAGCTTGGATAAGTTGCTCGTTAAGGTCACGTTCGCCTTCTGCGACCAGGCTATGGCGCACTTTGGAGACCCGCGGAGCTAATTTAGGCAGCTCATTGGCTTCACTTTTGCTCAGAATGACTTCCTCGGCCATTTTGCTCCTTTCAGGTTCTTAAACCTGGCGTTTTTAGGCTTTGTAGTTCGGCGCGTCTTTGATAAAGAGCACGTCGTGAGGATGGTTTTCAACCAAGCTGGCTTGGGTGATCTTGACCAGTTGCGCTTTTTCGCGCAGTTCAGGCAGATTGGCTGCGCCAACGTAGCCCATGCCAGAGCGTAAACCGCCCATTAGCTGATAAATAACTTCCTTCACAGAGCCTTTGTAAGCCACACGGCCTTCAATGCCTTCGGGGACGAATTTTTTGGTCTCGGTTTGGAAGTAACGGTCAGAGCTGCCACTGTCCATTGCACCCATTGACCCCATGCCACGGTAGTTTTTGTAAACCTTGTCGCGGTCAAAGATGAGCTCGCCCGGGCTTTCGTCGGTGCCTGCGAAGAGGGAGCCAATCATCACCACACTGGCACCAACTGCCAAAGCTTTGGTGATATCGCCCGAAAGCTTAATGCCGCCGTCGGCGATAATGGGCACATTGTGTTCGTTGGCGACTTCGGCGCAATTCATGATGGCAGTGATTTGGGGCACGCCGATGCCGGTTACCACGCGGGTGGTACAAATCGAACCGGGTCCGATGCCCACTTTGATGACGTCTGCGCCAGCGTCGATGAGCGCTTGGGTGGCAGCGCCTGTGGCAACGTTGCCGGCGATAAGGGCTAAACCAGGAAATTCTTTTTTAAGACTGCGCACGCTGTCGAGTACACCTTTGGAATGACCATGTGCAGTGTCAACAGTGAGGATATCCACGCCAGCTTTGACGAGTGCCCGTGCGCGATCTAGCAGGTCTGTGGTCACACCCACAGCCGCGCCACACTTCAGGTTTTGGGCTTTGACCTGAGTGACTTGCTTGGCTTGCGCCAGGATGCTCATGTTTTTGTGGATGATGCCTAAACCACCGGCTTGCGCCAGAGCAATGGCCATGGGGGCTTCGGTGACGGTATCCATCCCGGCACTGATCAAGGGGATGTCCAGCTTGAAACCTGGGCTAAGCTGGGTGCTGGTGTTTACATCACGGGGAAGAACCTCGGAATATCCGGGGAGAATCAAGACATCATCAAAAGTCAGTCCATCGGCAATAATTTTCATGGCAATACCTCACAAAACTAAGCGCTATGGCTTGAAATATACCATAGAATGAGGGATATATCGTATAAAACGCACCCGTAATTTTTTCATTACTTAAATTGGGCTATGAAGCGCTTTTGTATGAAAAAGAAGGCTGGGGATGATATGATAATGAGGAAAAACATGAAAGGATAAAGAAAGAAATGGACTTTTTTGAAGTGATGAAACGACGCAAATCGGTGCGCAGTTATACCGGAAAGGCACCCAGTGAGGCGCAGATGCGCATGATTTTGGAGGCGGCCTGGACTTCGCCAGTGGCTCGCGCGCGTTTTGAAAACATACACCTCACTGTGATAACTGACAAAGGCGTTTTGCAGGCGATTGTGGATAACGTAGGCGATCGGGTGGTTCGACCAGGCAGCCCCCTGTATGACGCGCCGGTGTTGATTTTGGTTTCGGCAAAACCTGTTGGGGAAGTGCTTCACAACAATGAGTATTCCAGCGCGGCGATGATTGTGCACAATATGTCTTTGGCGGCTACGGCTTTAGGCTTGGGCAGTTGTGACATCTGGGGCGCGATCAATTTGGCGAATGAGAACCCGGAACTGGTCAAACGCTTCAAGTTGCCTGAGGGTTTCGTGCCTTGTTGCAGCCTGGTGATTGGTGAAACCGATGAGCCCATGCCAGTGCGCGAGGTGCAGGAAGGCAAAATGGCGGTCAGCTATTTGTGATAGCAAATGATCATGCTTAATTAAGTGCGTCTTGGCGTCTGTTATTTGTTCGGTTGGTGTCTGTTAGCTGTTCGCGTCGGTGCTGCTTACGTGCAGACTTCTTTTGTCTGCGCCCACCGAGCGCATAAGTCAACATACGGGCACTGTTTGCTTGTTGCATGGCGAGGACGCCATGCAGAACAGGGAAGGGTTCGTTCCGGCGTCCTCGCCGGAACACATTAGGCCATAAGTTCAAATTACGTAAAACTAATCGCTATTCTTGCCCTTCAGTGGGACGCCGAGGGCATCGGCTTGGTTGTGCATGGCAGGAAGCAATCGGGAAAAGTAAGGCGGGACGCCGGCGCGTTGGTAAGTCTCATCTCCAAGGCGTCTCGCCGAGGGTAAGATTGTGTTTGTAGGTAGAGACACATGGCAAGATGCCATGCGGAACAAGATTGGGTGGGTACGACTGGATGTCATGCCAAACCGACGTGGGGTAGATGAATGAGTGGCTAGGGATGAGTGATAATATAGGATTGAAAGATGTCACCCAAGAACAGACAACAAAAAAAGCTGTGAGTTTTAGCTCACAGCTTTTTGATCTTTCCTTATTTAATTGTTAATCAGTGGTAATGCTATTGGGAAGATTGAAGGCAGAGGTTCTTTGTATCTTATTGTTAGTTGACAGATTATATGCTTAGTATTACTTTCCGAAGGTGTTACGCTAAATCCAAAATTGTATGCACTAGAGTTAACCTTGTGATTAAGATTGTAGTTTTTTACGAGCTTTTCGCCATCTGCCCAATCACTCTCGTATGTTAATCTAGCAATAACCTCGCGATTATCACCTTTGTAATGATATTGTACCAGTTCTAAGCCAATATTTGATGTTGCACTTGTATCATCTATATATGCATCTATTCCGGTAATAATCGAGTCCATGGGTATGTCAATTGGTGCACTCAGTGATACTATGCCACCTTCGATAAAGAAACAACCTTGTTTTGAATACTTTTTATGACTACCCTCTTCATGTTGATAAAGTTGAAATGCTGCATTTCCATAACTTTGATATCGAGTTATATAATTCGCCATTTGAATGTCGTTTTCGAGGAAACCGGCTTTTTCGGCTATTTCATTACTACTTTCTTCCATTTGTTGATGATAAGCCCCTTCGTAATCAATGTCAAAATCAGGGTCTTCAGGTGGTGCAACGTCTTGTGCGGCGGGGGTGGAAAGGGGCAGACTGACCAAAATCAGGACAAGCACTGCGATGATATTGAATAGGGGTAAACGTTTGGATGACATAATATTCCTATCTTCTTAACTAAATTAATATATTTTGCTTATAAACAAGTCTATGACTTGTGTGAACACTATGGTTCAAAAGGACACGATAATTAATACGAACAATAGGTTTATAGGTGCGATAATACTTGAGTGAAGGGGTGACTTCACCGGTTAGCATTACGATTGTATTCAATAATTCTGACCAAAAGCATGCTTTCCCCGGCTAGTCCGTAAGATACGGACAAATAACAATGAATGAGGTGCGATTGTTTAATTTGTTTAAATATACGTGTGTCTATAAAAACCGTCAACCATTTTTTGGTTTTTATGCTTTTTTTCCCAAACGCCATATTGAGGGTCATGATTTTGGTTTTACATCACCCTTTGGCGAGGACACCATGCAGAACAGCGCAAGGTTCGTTCCGGCGTCCTCGTCGGAACACATTAGGTCATAAGTTCAAATGACGTAATACTAATCGCTATTCTTGCCCTTCGGTGGGACACCGAGGGCATCAGCTTGGTTGTGCAGAGCGAAGACGCCTGTGGAGAGTGTTTGGCGCATGTCGCGGATGTTAAATGGGACAAGGGCAGATAGGGATGAAAAAAACTGCAAAGAAAAAAGCTGTGGGTTTTCGCCCACAGCTTTTCAGCGATTTATTGATTGACTAGTTGTTAATCAGTGGTAAAGCCATCGGGAAGATGGGGTCTTTCGGTGTGATGTAGTAAACATTAGCGTGACACAATATGACTGAGTCTCCAGCCACGAATCCTGCTTCGACAGTGTAACTGTAGTTATCGTTGTCTACTTGGTGGTTAAGGTCATAATTATAAATAAACAAATTTCCGTCACGCCAGTAATCACTGTACTGTAAAAATGCAATCTCTTCATGTATAAGCCCAGTGTAAGAATAGCGTTTCAATCTGACATTTACACCATAAACAGAATCTTCGTCATATATAAAGGCATCAAAACCGGTGATAATTGCATTGTAAGGTAGATATAATTGGGCATCAAACTTTGCAGAGTCTGTAGCGACGGTCACACATCCATTGCGAATAGATTTTTTCTTTGCGACACTCCTGGTGTCATAAAGTTGAAATGCTGCTCCGCCAAGACTAATGGAACCAATATTGTAACCACTGTTGAGTTGATTCTCAGGACTTATATGCCATTTATTTTCTGAGCCATCAGGTTGAGGATAGGTTTGAAAACTCTCGTCTACAGGATCCTCCGGGATTATTGGTGTTTCGGCTTGAGCAGCGGGGTTGGACGTGGGCAAACTGGCCAGGATCAAGATCAGGACTGCAATGATATTAAATAGGGGTAAGTGTTTTGACGACATAATATTCCTCTCTTCTGAGACTAATAGCATTAAATTGACCTAATTAAGTCGACGTCTTGGGTGAACACAAAAGTTCGAGAGAACGATTTGACTTATACGGACTAAAGGTTTGAATGTACGGTGAAACTTGAGCGAAAGGGTGGCTTTACAGGTTAGCTTTTAGGTCTCGTATAGAGAAGACTAAACGAACACCAGGCTTTAAGCTAACCGTTAGATCCGTAGGTTACGGACGAAAAATAGTGGGAAAGGGTACAATAGTTTAATTTAATTAATTATTATATATAAACATATAAAAACCTCAATAAATTTGTATAAGTTCAAGTAAAACATTTGCTGAAATGTGATTGTTAGGTCAAGAGAAAATGTTACAGAGGAGGCACGATGGCAGAAAGGTATTCATTCGCCCAAAATTATAAAGATCTCTTGGTAACAGTATTAAATATCCTATCAACCAACGTTCGGTAACAATATCATCTGACTTGGCACGGAAAAACGTCTTGAAAATTGCTCTGGGTAATTGGCAGTTTCGTTGCTTTCTTGGAGTAAAATTAATTAAAGGGCTTATCCCTTCATTGCACTGTTATTTAAAAATCATAAGGAGGCTAAAATGAACGTTAAGCAAGGCAAACAAGTATTATTATTGTTCCTCATACTCATCGCTTTTTTAGGTACGTCGTGTTCCCAGGTAATAGATTTTATTAAACCAAGCGATGCAAAAGAAACGCCTATTCCATCTGTTGAAGAAAGGGTTGAACAGTTGTTACGACTAACCCAAACCCGAATCGCCCAAATAGAAAAAGAAAATGAGAACGATTCGCCTGACGAAGAAGGGGAAGTTGTTCAAACGCCAACACCTGATAGTCAGATCCCACCTTTAGGCGGTGATGTTGAGGGTTTGGTTCGGCGATTGGATTTGCCTGAACTTGAAAACCTTGAACCTTTCGCCAACAGTTATGGTGACATTACCGAACCATATTTCGCATTACCTCAATTGAACATCGATTCAGAAGATGCCAGGATGTATAACCAAGCCATGCAAGAGTTTGTTCAGGTTTTGATTGAGGACTATAACATTGAATCACCAGACCCCATGACAACAGACCTGGATGTGAGGTATGAAGCTTACCTTAATGAGGATGTGCTATCGATTGTTATCGAATCGCGTTTAGGCACTTTAAATCATTCTGGCTGTATTAAGCCTTTTAATATTGACATTCGTACAGGAAAAGCGATGGATGGCTTTGAGATGCTCGAAAAATTCGGCTGGGCGAAAGCCGATGTGGCTGAGCAGATGGAGGCATTGATCCAAACAGAATATGAGAACTTGTATTATCAAGGTGGGAACGAATTGGCTCGGGAATATGCCTATCTGATGAATGTCTATAATTGGAGCATCCTTTACGGTTACGATTTTCCAGAACAGTCGCATGTGCAGCGTGACAGAGGGTCTTCTTTGCAACACCTTTACCCGGAGCATTACTCCGGTGAGTATGGTGAGAATAGCCCTTCGGTTTACCTGGACCAGGATGGCCATTTGGTTTATCTCGTTCGGTTTTTCTTCGTTGGCGATGTTGGTAACTTGCAAAAAAGAATGGTGCGGGACCTTACACCTAAAAAGGCGGAAATCAACCCGTCTTATGCCAGCTTTTCTCAAAAGTTGGGCATAGACCCACATGCTGAGGACGCGCCTTTGATGCTCTCTGCTTTTCTTGGACATCTAGGATCTGGGGAAGAGGCTAAAACGCTTGCTAAGCTGAATGAAGTCTTTGCTCAATTTGGGCTTGACAAGCCATATCTTAATCAAGTGCTCATAAAGGAAGGCGCAAATGACGGTCTTGTGGAGGTCTTTCTTTTGCTTCCGAAATATGAAGCGGTGATTGCGTATTTAGATCAAGCTTATGAAAGCAATCAGCTTGATGACTATAAGAGTAGCCCGACCTTGATTGATTATGAGCCATTAACGACGAGTGAATATGGGCCATTGCGAATTTATTTTCGGAATCAAATGATTTATTATGCGCCGCAAGTCAATATTATTGACGGACAAAACGCTGTGCCAATGGGAATCGTCGATTTTTCCGATTTGTTAAGCGACCAGTAATTTTAGCTGCTTTCAGTTTCTCAAACTGCTGTTCTTTAAGTCTTTTAGCTCATGTTGTAATAAAAGCAGAAAAGCCCGGACTGGTCTCATCAATCCGGGCTTTTTATTTTTGTCTTTTCTCCCCACACTGCCATAAGGCCAAACAAACCTTTTACTCGACTTTTGGATGGTCGTAAAACAAATGGTCAGGTGCTGGAGTCTTGAATATATTATAACGAAAGCATATTCAGGAATACCAATCCAAGTCTAAGACGCTTGAAAAAAGGGAATCAAGAAGAGCTTGAATATTGCCCATTCTACTCATTCTACTCAAGCAAATGAGACGAATGAGCAGAATGGTTCGAATGCTTAAAACCACCGCGATGGTCCTGATTGAAAGCGCTTGGTTGGGTATAATCCTGCAACCAACGAGGAAGAATTCGCCAAAACCGCTAAAAAACGATGTCGTTAAGTGTTCTGAGGTGCTCGCTAGATAGACGGAACGTCTCACATTCTACTCATTCTACTCACTAGTTTGACACGAATGAGTAGAATGAGTAGAATAATGATTGTTGATGGAGGTGGAGCATGATTTTTGTCGAAAATGAATCTGTCGAGCTTAAAGAAATTGTCACAGATGAAATTAAAAAAGAAATTTTAGCCTTTGCAAACTCTGAAGGCGGTACGATCTATGTTGGAATCAGAGATGATGGTTTGGTTTTAGGTCTGGAAGATCCTGAAGAGTCTGTTTTACAAGTTAATAATATGGTGCGGGATGCTATTAAGCCTGATTTAAGTATGTTCGTGCGTTGCGAAACAAGGGAAATTGAGAATGCAAGAGTATTGGTCATTAACGTTCAACAAGGTACCAACCGCCCCTATTACCTGGCTAAAAAAGGTTTGCGCCCAGAAGGTGTTTATGTTCGCCAAGGCAGTTCTTCTGTACCAGCCACTGATTCAGCAATCCGTAAAATGATTAAGGATACGGATGGCGATAGCTTTGAAAGTATGCGTTCACTTGATCAGGACTTGACTTTTGAGCAAACCAAACAGGAGTTTGACAAAAGGAATATCTATTTTGGTGAAGTCCAGAAAAAAACTTTGGGACTTTTAAGCTATGACAATGTGTACACAAACCTGGGTCTAGTCTTGTCTGATCAATGTGCACATACGATCAAGGTTGCTGTTTTTGAAGGCATTGACCAAAGTAACTTTAAAGACCGTCGTGAATTTACAGGTTCATTACTACAACAACTTAATGACGTCTATGAGTTTGTTGATATTCATAATCCAATTCAATCAAGGTTTGAAGGTTTACAAAGGATAGATAGTAGAGCTTATAGTGTTGAGGCGATCAGAGAAACATTGCTGAATTCATTGGTACACCGCGATTACTCTTTTAAGGCTAGTACTTTGTTAAGCATCTATTCAGATAGACTTGAAATGGTATCTCTCGGCGGGTTACCAGCAGGCATTACTCTGGATGATATCTTTTTGGGCATTTCCGTTTGTAGAAATCCTAAACTGGCGAATGTATTTTACCGTCTGGGCTTGATTGAAGCCTATGGGACTGGTATTCAGAAAATCTTCAACGCCTATAAAGTGTCTAATGTAAAGCCGGCCATTGAAGTAACAAATAATGCTTTTAAGGTTGTATTACCCAACATATTTATGAAGACCAAACCTGATGTTGTTCCAGAAAACGATAAAACTTTCACGGATTTTTTGCTTGATTACTTGAAAGAGAATGACAGCATAAAAAGAGTGGAAATAGAAACATTACTCGGTGTCAGTAGGTCTACAGCAAGCAGGCTAATTCGAAAACTACTGGCAGAGCGAATCCTTGCTCAAGAGGGGCAAGGGAAAAATACACGCTATAAATTGTCCAGTTAAAAGATAGCTTGGTCATTTGTATAACAAAAACCCTCCCATTTATCGTTAATGGAAGGGTTTTTTTCTTTGTGCTGTAACTTAGATGAACAAGTTCATGTTTGAATTGTCGTTATCGTTGAGCATGGTGGCGACGCCGCCAATTTGCACGCCGTCCAGCAGCTCTTCTTGCTTGAGACCCATGATGTCCATGGTCATTTGGCAGGCAACAAGCTCCACGCCGGCGTCGATGGCTTGTTGGATGAGCGTTTCGAGGCTATCGACTCCTTTTTGCTTCATGACGCCACGGATCATCTTGGCACCCGCGCCGGCCATATTCATTTGCGAAAGCCCAAGCTTTTTGGAGCCTTTGGGCAGCATCATGCCGAACATTTTGCCCATAAAGTCTTTTTTCACCGGCGGTGCTTTTGGTTTGCGCAGGATGCTTAAGCCCCAGAAAGTGAAGAACATGTGCACTTTGTTGCCCATCGCAGCCGCACCGGTGGCGATGATGAAAGCGGCAATGGCTTTATCGAGGTCGTTATCAAAGATAATCATCGTTTTTTCTTTGACTGGCGCAATGCTTTGGGCAGCAGGTGTAGGGGCAAGGGCTGTCTCACCAGACATGCCTTTTTGCACCAATGCTTTGTAAATGCCCTTACCGGTTTCACTCGAAATCAGCGTGTTGCCTGTGTTTTTACACCAAGCGGCAATATCACGCGTGAAACCGGGGTCAGAGGCGGTGACATCGAGCCGATCGCCCTGGTTAAGGCTTTCGAGCGCTTTGGCAACCTGCACAATTGGTCCCGGGCAGCTGAGTCCTTGCACATCGAGAGTTTCTGTTTTTGCAGCCTCGCTGGGCACGTGGCTTACATTGCCGGAGGATGTTGCGGCAGGCATGTTTTTCGCGTCACCCATCAGGACTGCGGTTTGATGGCAAAGGTTGCTGTCCATAGTTGTATCTTGCTCCATATCTTTATAACTTTGAATACCTCCAGCAAGGTTTTTGACTTTGTAACCATGCTGTTTTAACATGCGCTCGGCAATAAAGCCACGACGACCGACGGCACAGAATACGACGTAGGTTTTGTCTTTGTCGAGTTCGGTGTGGCGCTTGCGCAATTCGGAAAGCGGAATGAGCACTGCGCCTGGGATGGAGCCAATCAGAGTCTCATCAGGTTCGCGGATGTCAAGAAGGGTGTAATCCTCGGGGTTTTCTGCCCATTCACGGTATAAAACGGGGTCGGTGAGACCTTGCAGAATGTTCAAACCCATATAACCAGCGAAGTTGACTGGGTCCTTGGCAGAGGAATAAGGTGGCGCGTAGGCGAGTTCGAGTTGGCTGAGGTCTTTGACCGTACCGCCAAAGTGGATGAGCGTTGCCAGAACGTCGATGCGCTTGTCCACACCATCGTAACCGACACTTTGCGCACCAAGCACTTTGCCCTCTTTGTCAAAAATGACCTTGAGCGCCAGTGGCAAGGCTGCTGGGAAGTAGCCGGCATGGCATTTGGGGTAAGAGAGCGCGATGAAGTAATCTTCGCCGTATTTTTTGCCTGTTTTGGCGAGTGTTTTTTCATTGACACCGACGCTTGCAGCAGTGAGGTCAAACATTTTCAGGATGCTGGTGCCCATCGTGCCCGGATAACTTTCGGGTTTTAAACCCAGCATGTTAGCGGCGACTGCGCGTCCTTGTTTGTTGGCAGGACCGGCGAGCGGAATCATGGTTGGCGTACCTAAAACATAATCTTTAACGCTAATCACATCGCCCACCGCGTAAATGTCCGGGTCGGAGGTTTGCATAAACTCATCAACAGCGACACCACCGCGTGGGCTGAGTTCCAAGCCGGCTTCTTTGGCGAGCTCGTTGTTGGGACGCACACCGATTGAAAGGATGACCATATCGGCATCAATAGCTTGGCCGTCACTCAGCAAAACTTGTTTGCCATCTTCAGACATGCCAGCAAAACCATTCCCTAGCATGAGGTTTATGCCTTTTTCAACCATATGGTTTTCGATCATTTTTGCCATTTCTGGGTCCATGGGTGGCAAAATATGCTCAGCCATCTCGACGAGGGTCACTTCCAATCCGCGCTCCACCAGGTTTTCTGCCATCTCAAGACCGATGAAACCGCCACCCACCACAACAGCATGTTCGGGTTGCTTTTCTTCGATAAAAGCGACAATATTGTCGACATCAGGCACGGTCCACAGTTGGAAGACGTTGGCTTTATCGGTGCCAGGCACTGGTGGGACGAAAGGACGCGAACCGGTTGAAAGCAAGAGTTTATCGTAGCTTTCGGTGTAGTGCTTGTTGTTGGCGCGATCATGAACTTCAACCGTTTTCTCAGCTGGGTTGATTTTGACCACTTCGCTTTCGACCCGAATATCAACGCCATAGTTGTTTTCCATGCTCTCTTTGGTGGTTACAAAGAGGGCTTCGCGCGTGGGAATGGACCCACCCACGTAATAGGGCAGACCGCAGTTGGCAAAACTAACATATTTACCGCGCTCAAAGAGGACGATTTCTGCGTTTTCGTCCAGTCTGCGGATGCGGGCAAGGGCAGTTGCACCACCTGCTACACCACCTACGATGACAATTTTCATAATCACTCCTTTTTAATGTGTTTCTGAATGCGTTAGAAATTGAATAAGCTCGCTGAGAGCATTGTTTTTGCAAGAATAGAAGACCAGGGTGCCGCGCCTTTCAGCATTTACAAAACCTTGGTCGCGCAATTTGGCGAGATGTTGGGAGATGAGCGATTGGCTAACGCCCATACAGTTGACCATTTCGGAGACGTTCATCTCGCCGTTTTGGACGAGTTGTTCCATGATGCAAAGGCGTACCGGGTTGGCAAGCGCCTTTAGAAGCCTGGCTTTGGCTTGGATCGCTTTGCGATGTGCTTCGTTTTGTGAAAGTGGCATTGCGTTTTGGATCATAGGTTCCTTTCAGTATTCATATATTAGTATATTCTAATATGCTGAAATTAGGAAGGGTGAATAGCAGGATCGCTTATGGAAAAAGATTGAAAAAAGACCTCCACTGTGGGTTGGAGGTCTTTTAGATGATTTTTTTGTTTTAGCTTACTTGGCTGTTTTTTGAGACTTTTTGCAACAGTCTTTGCAGAAAAAGAGTTTGTGAACGAATGCTGCCAGTGCCGCGCCAACAAAGGGAGCAAGGATGAAGACCCAAACCTGCGACAAGGCTTCACCACCCGCAAAAATAGCAGGTGCCAGGGAGCGTGCTGGGTTGACGGAGGTGCCGGTCAAAGGGATACCGATGAGGTGAACCAAAGTTAGGGTGAGACCGATGACCAAGCCACCCATGTGGGAGGTTTTTTCATCGGATGTTACGCCAAGGATGGTCATCACGAAGACGAAGGTCAGAAGCACTTCAACCAGGATAGCGCCCCACATGCCGAGTCCAACACCGCTGAGTGCGCCGAATCCGTTGGCACCAAAGCCAGACAGTTTTTCTGAGCTGGAAACAACCAGGCTGAGCAATCCGCTGCCAGCCAGGGCACCCAGGATCTGTGCAACAACGTAGCCGAAGAAATCGGTCAGACTGATGCCACCTTTGATGAGGACCGCCAGCGAGACGGCGGGGTTGACATGCGCGCCAGAAATTTTGCCGATGGCGTAGGCGACAGCGACAATGGCCAAGCCGAATGCCAGCGCGATGCCTACAACGCCGAGAAAGCCCGCTTCAATGCCACCTGTAAAACCACCCAGGACGACTGCGGTTCCGCAGCCAAAGAAGACCAATACTAAAGTTCCAAAGAATTCTGCTAAATATTTTTTATATTTCTCTCCTTATCGTTTGAATTTAGATAAATTGACCTGTGGTGATTCTACTATGCCAAAGGATTAAAGGGACTTAAAGGTGATATATGGAAATGCAATCCCTTGCGGTCTTAGCGTGTGTGAGCAAACTTTTGTCCTGGGTAGCTTAACATGTGCAATTATTCAGACGCCCTCGGTGTCCCTATCAAAAGGTTATGAAAAATCCTTTTATGTTGATGCCCTCGGTGTCCTCACCGAAGGGCTATCGATTATCAAAATCGACATCATAGGTGTTGTTTAATTGGGTGCTAAATAATTCACCTGGGGCAACGTATACAAAGAGCACGCACGGTGGGACACCGGCGAGATCGAATTGTCCTGGGTAGCTTAACACATGCAATTAATCTGATGCCCTCGGTGTCATTATCAAAAGGTCATGAAAGATCCCTTTATAAAGATGCCCTCGGTGTCCTCACCGAAGGGCTATCGATTATCAAAATCGACATCATGGGTGTTGTTTAAATGGGTGCTAAATAATTCACCTGGGGCAACATATACAAAGAGCACGCACGGTGGGACACCGGCAAGATCAAAAAAGAAATCAAAGGTTACGCACGGTGGGACACCGGCGAGATCAAAAAGAAATCAATAGCACGCACGGTGGAACACCGGCGAGATCAAAAAGAAATCAATAGCACGCACGGTGGGGACACCGGTGTGATCGAAAAAAGTGCCCTCGTTCGTCTCGGCGGGGACGCCGAGACAAGGTTTTGCGTTTAAAGAGAATTGTGGGTCGTAATGCGCCAGTGACTTAGTAACTAACCCTGCCCAAAATGTCTTGCAAAAACGCCAAGGTGACGCCGTAGTTGGTCATTGGCACACCTTGTTCCTCAGCCTGAGCTACACGATGCAAGACCGAGCGCCGGTTGACCATGCAACTGCCACACTGAATAATCAAGTCATAGTTAACCAAGTCAGTCGGAAAATCATGCCCGCGCACAAAGTCAAACTGCAAACTTTCGCCAAAACGCTTTTTAAGCATCATCGGGATTTTAACTGTGCCGATGTCTTCCTCAATTGGCGCATGCGTGCAGGCTTCAGCAATCAACACCCGGCTGTCTGGCTTAAGCGATGCAATGGCATGAGCCGACCGAACAAAATAGTTTAAATCACCTTTGTATCCTGCAAATAAAATGGAAAAACTGGTCAGCTTCGACTCTTTGGGCACCAAAGGATAAACCTTTTCAAAAACCTGCGAGTCGGTGATGATTACATCCGGGGCTTTGCTCAAACCCGCCAGGCATGCTTCAAGTTGCTCAGGCTGAACCACCAGCGTGATGCAACCGCGGTCAAGCAGTTCGCGGATGGTTTGCACCTGGGGCAATATCAGGCGGCCTTTAGGCGCGGCTTTATCCTGGGGTGTAACCAAAACAACCGTATCGCCAGGCTGAACGATATCCTGGGTAATCAAGCGTTCTTTGTTTTGCCCAAATGTGGCTAGTTTCTGGCGCAAAGCCTCAATACCCTTACCGGTTACCGTGCTAACCGCAATCGCTTCCACATTAAACGCCGTTTTGACAGCTTCAAGCAATGGGGCAGAGTCCACCAAATCCGCCTTGTTAACCACCAAAATGCTTGGGATACCGCGGTTTTCCAACTCAGTTTTCCAATCGCGGATTTCATCAATGCTCTCAGTCATCACCAGAATGGCAACATCCACGCGGTTGAGCACTTTTTTGGTGCGTTCGAGGCGTTTTTCTCCCAATTCGCCGGTGTCATCAAAGCCGGCAGTATCGATAAACACAACCGGTCCAACACCTTGCAGTTCCATTGACTTGAAGACTGGGTCGGTGGTTGTGCCGGCAGTGGCAGATACCAAGGCAACATCTTGCAAAGTCAAGGCATTAATCAGCGAGCTTTTACCGACGTTGGTCGGACCGAATATACCAATATGGAGACGTTCAGCTTGGACTGTTTTCATGCAAAGCACCTGACCTTAGAAGCGAAAATCGCGTTGCCCTTCGTGAATGTTCTCGATGTACAGGCGCGCTTTAAGCTGAATAGTCTTTTGCGGGATGTTTTCTAGTTCCTGGGCGATAAGCTCTTCACCTAAGGCACGGGTTTCTGGCGAGGCGTAGTCTTCGAGATATTCTTTGAGCGTCATCAGCGCATTGGGTTGACAAATGTTACCGATTTGTCCCGTTTTGACCAAAGACATAAAGCGGTCACCAGTGCGCCCTTCACGGTAGCAAGCGGTGCAGAAGCTGGGGATGTGACCACGTTCGAGCAGCCAGCGCACAACTTCATCCAGGCTGCGGTTATCGGAGGTGTCAAACTGCGCGCTGCTTTCTTCGTCAAGCTCAGGCTCGGAGTAGCCGCCCACAGAGGTTTTAGAGGCTCCGGAGATTTGTGAAACGCCAATTTCCAAAACACGCTCGCGGCTGGCTTGGGACTCGCGTGTGGAGACGATGATGCCGGTGTAGGGCACGGCGATGCGCAAAAGGGCGACGATTTTCTCAAACAGTTCGTCGCTGAGCGCGTTTTCAAAGGTCGTCGGGTCAACGTCATCAGCAGGACAGATGCGCGGGACGCTGAGCGTGTGTGGACCAACACCAAACACGGCTTCGAGGTGTTCGGCGTGCATCATTAGCCCAACCAGCTCGTAGTCATAAGTGTTCAAGCCAAATAAAACGCCCAACCCAACGTCATCGATGCCACCTTGCATAGCGCGATCCATCGCTTCGGTATGGTAGGCGTAATTATGCTTGGGTCCGGTGGGATGGAGCTGTTCGTAATTCTCTTTGTGATAGGTTTCCTGGAAGAGGATGTAGGTGCCAATGCCGGCTTCGTGCAGCTTGCGGTAATTTTCGACGGTTGTGGCGGCAACGTTGACGTTTACACGCCGGATCTCACCATTTTCATGCTTGATAGAATATATTTCTTTTATGCAATCCAAGAGGTATTCCATGGTATTGTGCACGGGATGTTCGCCCATTTCGAGCGCCAGGCGTTTGTGACCCATATCCATGAGCGCCAGGGTTTCTTTGCGCACCTGTTCGAGCGTTAGCTTTTTACGCGGAATGGTTTTGTTTTGCAGGTGGTAGGGGCAATAAACACAGCCATTCACACAATAGTTCGAAAGGTATAGTGGCGCGAACATGACGATGCGGCGACCATAAAAATGGTGCTTGATTTCGCGGGCAAGGCTGAAGATGTCTTGCCAGATGTCTGGGTCCTTGCAATGGATCAGGTAGGCAACATCCTGGTAGCTTAGTCCTTTGTACTCGCGGGCTTTAGATAAGATGGCTTCGTAGAAGCTCTTTGGTTGAGCCTGGCGGGCAAGATCAAGGGTTTTGAGGATTTCATCGTGGTTGATGAATTCTTCAGCGTGGGGGCTTTTGGGGTTATACATCTCTTCTCCGTTTGGTGTCGCCACGGCTCATATCAATGGACAAACCGTGTAGCGAGAGTTGGGCTTTCAAGTCGGCAAGTCCCTCGACAGATTCGAGGTCGACGGCCTTTTTGTCAGCGTAAATCGCGTAGTCCGCGCGATGGTTGGGTGGGGTCAGGTTGGGCATCAGCACGTTGGCGCTTGTAATCAGGGCACGCATGCGCGCGCTTTCGTCCAGCGTTGTCAGAGCTGTGGTGGCAGGGATGAGGGCAATGGGCAAGAGCAGGCGTACGAGTGCCAAAATATATAACGTAAGGTCAACATCGCCGTCGCTTCGCTCAGCAAAAGGTGTGTCCTGGGCATGAATGTAGGGACCGATGCCAACCATTTCTGGTTGCAAGTCTTGCAAAAAGAGCAGGTCTTGCGCCAGGTGCTCAATTTTTTGCCCAGGAGAGCCGACCATCATGCCCGCGCCGGTTTGGTAGCCAAGCGCTTTGAGCTCGCGCAGGCAGGATTGGCGATAAATGGCGGACATGCCTTCTGGGTGAAGCAGGGCGTAATGGTTTTGATCTGCGGATTCGTGGCGCAAAAGATAGCGGTCTGCCCCGGCTTCGCGCAGCATTTTGTAAGAGGCGGCAGAGCGCTCACCCATGCTAAGCGTGATTGCTGTATCCGGGTATAACGCTTTGAGGGTTTTGACCAGCTCGCTTAGTCGGTCATCGGTGAAATAAGGGTCCTCACCACCCTGCAAAACGAAGGTGCGAATGCCCAGTTTGTTGCCAAGCGCGGCTTGATGCAAAATTTCCTCCTGGCTGAGGCGGTAGCGCTTGGCATTGGGATTGCTGCGCCGCAACCCGCAATAATAACAATCGTTCACACAATAACAGCTGATTTCAATCAGTCCGCGAATGTAAACGCGATTGCCAAATTGTGCTTCTCGCTCTGCCTGGGCAGCAGAAAAGACCTCGTTTTGCCATTCCTCTCGATTTTCGAGGAGGTCGACGGCATCGGCGAGGTTTAATGCCTGCTTGGCGAGGAGTTTTTCGAGAGCGGTCATGCCTTGATTTGATGTTTGGAATACATAGTGTTGCAAAGCACGCCGGGTATCTGACCCAATTTGCCACTCATGCTGCTGATGGCGTTGGTATCACCCAAAGTGACGATGCTGATTACCGCAATGCCGTCAACAACGTTGGGCAAACCCATGCGTCCAACAACCAGACCTGGTGTTTCGTGCAGCACGGTGTTGACCTGGCTGACGCTGTTGGGGTCTTCGATGATGATGGCGATGATGCCTATGCGTTTTTCCATATTTTTCTCCATAAAAAAAAGACTGGCAAGAACCCAGTCCAAACAGAGCTGTCACCTTGAACGCGGAATGCTCCTTGTCATCAGGTTCCTACGCCTTAAAGGTAACACAGAAGGGTAAATCTGAGAAGAGCTGCGGGGCAGTTTTTATACGTTAAATTAACAGAAAAGCAAGCGTGAAGATGGGGTTCGCACATGGCAGAAATGCCACACGCCAATTGGGGATGGTGTAAGCCAAGATGCCAATGAATAACTCTTCTGATCCTCGAGGTATCCCGCCGAGGGTTGTGCTGAGTTAAGAGGTGCCTGGCAGAAATGCCACACGCCAATTGGGGAGGGTGTAAGCCAGGATGCCAATGAATAGCTATTCTGATCCTCGAGGTATCCCGCCGAGGTTGTGCTGAGTTAAGAAGTGCCTGGCAGAGATGCCACACGCCAGTAATAAAAATGACAGCGCTGGAGAGTATGAACCATTGACGGCGTAGGTTTTTTACCTTTCAAAATGAGCGAAACAATATGCCAGGGGCTATAAAAAATGTTATCCATGCAAGCGTTAAATATAAAGCAAAGTGATTTAGGCCAAATGCGAAAAAAACATTGACAAGACTCTGGAATGGGATTAAACTATTGCTGAATGTTAGCTAAGACTAACAAATTGCGTTGAACTGGTGATGCTCTATCTTTGCTTGGACTGTACTTTTGTCCTTTGTGAAAAAGCAATAAGGCCTTCGACCTTGAAAATAATGATGTTTGACGGTGGCATATGAGTCACTGAAAGGTTGAAGCCTCGAAAAAACAGAAAGCAAGGGTAAATGGATTAAAAACTGTTGGTTTCATTGCTCCTTGAAACTATGATTATTTTATAGGAGGATCACTGCCAAAAGAAAGCTGCGACCCAATTTTATTGTTCCTTTTATGGGTCGCAGCTGACTTTTAAGGCCGGTTTTTTCACCTCCTTATGTTTTGTGCCAAGTGTTCTGATCAAGCTGTTTTTATTAAGTGGCGATTCCTTAGATTTCTGCATTTCCAGCCGTGTTTTTTGAAGAAGCGTGGTATTCTCTATGCCATAGCCATGCTTCAAAAAACAATGGAGATAAGATGAACCGAAGTACCGCCTTAGCCGAAACACCCATCAAAAAACTCTTTTTCCAGCTGACCCTGCCAGCGGTGGTGGCGCAAGTGGTGAACTTGCTTTACAACATGGTTGACCGCGTCTATATTGGACGTATTCCGGACATTGGCACAATCGCCCTCACCGGCGTTGGTGTGAGTATGCCTATTCTGATGCTGGTTTCGGCTTTTGCTGTTTTGGTGGGTGCCGGTGGCGCGCCAAAGGCTTCCATTGCGATGGGTGCAGGCAAAAGAGATGAGGCTGAAAAAATTCTCAACCACTGTACCGTGGCTTTGTTTGTGATTGGCGCTGTTCTAACGCTAATCTTTAGCATTTTTAAGCTGCCTTTGCTCAAAGCTTTTGGCGCGAGCGACCAGAGCCTAAACTATGCGGCTAACTATTTGGGCATTTACGTGTTGGGTTCCATTCCGGTGATGATTTCGCTGGGATTGAACTTTTTCATTGCCGCGCAGGGTTTTGCCACAGTGAGCATGCGCACCACACTGATTGGCGCGGGCTTGAATATCCTTCTGGACCCTTTGTTTATCTTTGTGTTCAAGATGGGTGTGCAAGGCGCGGCAGTTGCAACGGTGATTTCGCAAACAGTGTCTTGTTTATGGGTTTTGTTCTTTTTATCCGGCAACAAAACCATCTTAAAAATCAAAAAAGAACAACTGGGGCTTTCGCCAAAGGTGCTTTTACCGGTTTTGGCGCTGGGAATCTCACCATTTATCATGAACTCGACCGAAAGTCTTTTGCAAATCAGTTTTAATACTTCCCTGGCAAAATATGGTGGCGATCTTTTCGTGGGCACCTTTGCCATCAATGGCTTGCTGATGCAATTTGTTTGGATGCCGCTTAGCGGTTTGACCCAGGGCGCTACGCCAATCATCAGCTATAACTACGGTGCCCGTAATGCGGAACGAGTGAAGGAAGCGGTCACCATTTTAGTGAAGGCTTGTGTGAGTTATTCCGTCCTGTTGTTCGCGCTGATACAAATCTTCCCTGGGGTTTTTATCCGCCTTTTTACACCTGATCCACAGCTTATCGAAGCGGGGACCTCGACCCTGCGCTTGTTTATGGCGGGGATCTTTATGCTGGGCATTCAAGCTGCCTGTCAGCAAAGCTTTATCGCTTTTGGCCACGCTACCACCAGCGTGTTTTTAGCCCTGCTCAGGAAAGTGATTTTACTCATTCCCTTGATGTACATCTTGCCTCATTTTATGGCGAATAAAGTGTTTTCTGTTTATTTGGCTGAACCGATTGCAGATATCACCGCCGCTGCCGTCACCGGCACGCTATTCCTACGCTTCATCACCCGAAAATTGAAGGAAATGAAAGCAGAAAAAGCTTTTATTGCAAGCTCTTCCAATTAACTACGGCTTGTCAAGAAAACGCTTTGTTTAATGTTATTTTTCCTTAGACCGAAAAATTACTGTGTTAAGGCTAAAACCGTGCGCGTGATGAGCTCGATTGGCAGGGTTTCATCCAAGGCAAACCAGAGTGTTCCTTTGCCTTTGCGGTATGGCGTCAGTTCTCTTTCCAGGGCTTCATCTTTTGGTACAGGGTAGATGGCGAGATGGTCCTTCCAGCCTGAAATAAAGACCCGTGCGCGTTTTTCGTCCACTTTATAGCCTATTACGCCATAGCTGAGCACTTCTTTGGCGTCTGGCAGAAGCTGACGAACCAATGCGCGTAGCTGATCAAAGGCTGGTCTGGCTTGCTCTGGCATAGCGTCAATGTAGTCTTGCACGGTTTCATGTTTCCTGGCTTTTGATGTCGATTTTTTATAAGACAGCTTGAGCATTTTTTCGAGCACATTGAGGTCGACATCATCCAGTTTGTTGATGTAAAGGCAAGAGAGGCTGGTTTTGTGCTTGCCAAGTAGTTTAAGCTCCTCACCATAGGGATTGAAACCCTCATAAAAGTAGATGGTGAGGGCTGTTTTGCGTGGACTAAAAGCCAGCAGGGGCATATCACCCTCACGGCCAGATTCGGATTTGTAAGTTTGGGTGCCGAAGCCAATGATGGATGGTCCCCACATTGTGGCTGGCTCTTTGCTGATTTTACCCATGATAGCAATGAGTTGCTGTGCCTCGGCGGCTCTTCTTTCGGTCAGTGGCGCAAGGAAGTCCTCAACGGGTTGGGAGGTGGCTTGCGTTTTGTTGGCGTTTTTCTTGGTCATGATGCGCTCTTTATGATAAGTGGTGTGTTTTGCTTGCGCCTAATCTTATCGTTTTTACGGTGCAATTGCTGCTTGTGTACTATGTGCAGCTGAGAATAAAAAAGTGAGATAAAAAAACTTCGCGCCAAGAGTTTACGCGCGAAGTTTTATCAATCAAATTACCTGTGATTAATGCGCGTTGCTAAACTCATTCACAATAATTGAACCATCATAACCACTTAGGCTGATGCTAAAATACCTGGTTTTGCCCGTTTCGTCATCAAAAGAAAAACCGTAGGATGGCAGGTCGCCAAAGAAAGTCATCTTTACTAGAAGCGGTTTTTCCGGCGTGAGGGCGTCCAAGGCATAGCGCTCATCAATATCAAAGATGATATTATAGTTTTCATCAGCACCGCTTGCAAAAAGGCCCAGGAACTTAAAATTCTCCACACGCTTCTCGGTTGAAATGAGCAACTGGACCTGATGTTCTGTGGTATCCGCGACGAATTCGTGGTAATCGGTGTAGCCTTTGAGTGTATCTTTTACCCATTCGACGCTTACAGGCTTATCGGCTTTTGTGGGCGTATAGGGAGCACTTGGCTGGTACTTTGAAAAAGGCGTGATGGTCAGTGTTTGGATTTGTCTCGCAAACGCACTGCTGGTTTGCTCAAAGGCTTCTTGCCCACCCTCTAGCTCAGTCGAAACTGACTTTTCCATTTCGCAAATGGTGTTATGGTAATAGCCAATTTCTTCCATACTTTCATCTTTTTCGTAAGTAAAATAGTAGTCCTCGCAGTCCAGCTTTTTTCCATCAGGAGACAAGCGTAAGGTGCCAAATATGCTATACATCGCGCCGGCTGAGGCTGTATTATAGATTCTGTCGCCGCCAAGGTAATAATAAGCATTCCTGTACCAACCTTCAAAGATGAGTTCCGGCTGACCCTGCGTGGCAGAGAAGGCAGCATAGATCATTTTGCCTTTGGCTTGATCAGTGCCAGGTTCATCCACATGAACAATGAGAAGTTCAGGGATTTTGTCGCCATTGAGATCCTGAATGGTATAGCCGACTCTTTCAAGGGCATCGGGTTCAGGAAGGTTCATTATAAATTCAAGCAGCCCAACTTCACCGGTTCCGTAATCCCAATCCTCAATGCCATGGCTAAGACCATAGTAAAAGCGGTTCAATGTTTCACTGTAAATCGCTTCATAATCTATTGCGACTTCGGTGGCAGTAGGGAGTGGCATTTGGGTGGGTTCTTCTTTAGGTGTGGCGCTTGGTTCGGTTTGGGTTTCCTTATCGTCAGGTACTATCTTGGTCAATGTTGATGATACGGTCTTATCACCAATCAAATCACCAATCAATCCGCAAGCACCAAGACTGCTTATAAAAAAGATAGATACGATAACGAGGATGATGGCTTTGTGTTTCATAAATTTTCCTTTCAAATGCTATTGCGATGGTTTAAATATGAACTCTGCAGAGAAGCGTTCCTAAGAGCTGAATAATCCATAAGAAAAATCATACTCTACTTTAACCTTGATGTCACATTAAATAGAGTGTTTTATTGAATAGCTTAGGCGCTTTCTGGGTTGCTTTCGCTAACCGCCAAAATCTCTGGTTCTGTTTTTGCCTTTTTTCGCCACTGCCAAAAGTAAAAAGCGATCCCAAGCGATAGAATCACAACCGTCACTAAACTGCCTTCCGGACCAAACTTATCGCCCAGGACCAAATTGTTATTGCCGACTGCCTCAAAGCGGAAGAACGAGCCTGAGCCGGCGTTACCACTGACATTCTGCCCAAAAATGGGGCCTTGCAAAAAGTTCCACGCGCCATGCGCCGCTGCTGCCAGCCACAAACTGCCGGTGGCGTAGACCATCAGCGAAAATAGCACACCCACCAAAAAGATGTTTAAGAGTGCGAAAAAGTTGATGCCCGGGTTTATCAGGTGAAGCGCCACAAAAATCAGCGAGGGCAGGATGATGCTGGGGACAACGCCCCATTTATCCTTGATGACCCGTTGCAAAAGGCCACGCGTAAGCAGTTCATCTTCAAAGCTTTGGATGGCATAAGCCGGTAGATAGAGCAACATTTGCCAAACGCTCAACGCGCCACGTCCGGCAAAAGCCAGCTGCTTGCTGAGCACAGCAAAGAGCATGTAAGCGCCAAACAGCACCCCACCTGCCACAAAGCCGGCCAGGTACTTGAAGCCCGGTTTGGGGTGCTTTAGCCACAAGTCCTGGGGCTTGAGCTTGAGGACAAAGCGGCTGAATAAAAGCACGACAATGACCGGGATGATTAAGCTGGCCAGTCCCACAATATCGAACACGCGTTTGCTGTTGGGGTTAATCAAGCCAGTAATCAACCCGCCCACAAAGGATGCAATTGTTCTCGCCGCCATATAAACGAGGATAAACAGGAGAACCTTGCCAATAATGATAAGCGTGTTATTTTTCTTCATGTCTGTGCCTTTGAGCTTTGATGATGCTCTAATTATATCCCTGCATGTTTTAGGGATTGGATGTTTATTGGGCTCATTTTATATCAGAGTTATATAAATTTTGTTTACGCCCGAAGGTTTGCGCCTGCTGGTGTATAGGGAATGTATCACCCTGTATTTTGAAAATGAAAAAACATCCTTTTATAATTTTGGCAATTAGTAAACATCTGTATATTTATCAAGCCTGCGCAAAATGATGACACAAGCGCAAAGCAAAAAAGATGTTGACGTTAAAAACAAAGAATTGAAAAAATGAGACTGAACACAATTGAAAAGGAGTTTCTAAAATGAAAAAACGTTTTCTAATCCCAATCCTGATGTTGGTTGTTGTATTGTTGGTTGCTGCTTGTTCGCCCAGCAAACCCGCTGTGAATGATGTAAAGGATAGCACTGACCAAGAAACCACAGAAATGATGGAACTGACCCTCGAAGAACTCGCCAAATATAACGGCAAAGACGGACAGCCTGCCTACATCGCTGTTGATGGCGTTATTTATGATGTTTCCAACCATCCCGCCTGGAAAAACGGCGGACACAATGGCTATGAGGCTGGCAAAGACCTGACCGAGAAGATAAAAAACATCTCTCCTCACGGTGTTTCAAAGTTGGCTGACGTGCCCGAAGTTGGAAAACTGGTTCCATAAAAGATTTTCATTTAGAATAGAGCTGCCAATCAAACGGCAGCTCTATTATTTTGTAAATTAGCTTGGAGGTGAACATGAATTATCGATTTCTTGGATGGGTAGCACTGGTTTTGCTGGTTGTGATGGTTTCTCCTTTTATTTTGCGATTGCTTCACAGCAAAGTGTTTAAAAGCAAAAGTAAAGGCCTTTTGAAAGTGATAAAGGCATTGCGAACTATCCACAAGCCGCTGGGTCTTGCGCTTGTTTTGCTCGGAGCGGTGCATGGCATTGGAATGCTTGGCAGGGTTAGGCTGCATTCCGGCTCTTTGGTATTGATGAGCTTGATTCTAACTGGCGTTTTGGGCTTGGCATTTTGGAAGAAAAAGGACAAACGCGCCTTGATGGGCCACCGCGTGATGTCGCTGGTGACGGTTATCTTGCTGTTGCTGCACCTTTTCTGGCCCGGGGCATTGTTTAGGCTGTTTGGGATATAAGCAGTTGTCAATTGGACCCATGCACCTGAAATCTTCTTCAAATACGAAGTGATGGATGTGAACAATAAAACGATTGCATACGTAAAGACTAAAACAGGATGTCATGGTGAGGGACAATAGCAATTGATAAGTGCTAGGCAAAAATGATGTGCTGTGAATGCTCGGAAACGAGTAAAAAACGTTACAACTGTATGATTAAATAATAAAAATATCCCTCTAAATCCGTCAAGAAAGTGCGGATTTAGGAATGAAAAATGGGACAAAAAAATCCGGCTATTGCAATGCTCTGAAATGGCTTTCGCCGAGCATATAATATATAAAGAGCTTGGCAAAGTTATGATGAAATACCAAGGCTCCCTAATGAGGAAATAGCTTTTACCTTGTTCTTGTTTCTTTTCTAGTCTATAAATTGAGTTTGCACATACTCTTTAAACTCATCAATATCTGTAAAATAGCGATAGCCATATTGATTCGCAATTTGATGAATTTCGGTTGGTTCATTCAGTAACAAAGCCAGTGAGCCTGATAATCCAAATTGTAATCCCTCAGGCCAGGCTAAGTCGAAAACTGCAACAGGCTCTCCAGCCTCATTTGATAATTCGTAATCAAGTTCGCCGGTACTCAAACCATTTTCTTCAAGCCAAGAAAGAACATCAAGGAGCTGTTCATCTTCTTCAGCATCTCTTGGTTCTAATATTTGAGTTAGGCCTTGTGAAGGTTTGGATGCGACCTCTGTTTCAACTTTGCTATGATATAGGCTGTCAAGAAATGTGTTTGCAATTTTAGCAAGAAGTTCCCTTCTTCTAGCTGTAAACTCGGAATACTTACTTATTTCCCAGATTGATCTGTCCATAGGAATCCAGTGGCTCTCTAGAACTCCAGGTAGTTTTTCGTTTATTTCAGGTAGGTACTGGGAAGGGTTACTGGCAGAAATCTGAATATTGGTTCCTTTGGTTAAGAAAGTAAGGTTTGCCAAGGTATTCACATCTGCCTTATCGTAGCCAGCATCGTATAAAAGCTTTTTTGGAAAAATATGATGGAGTTCTAATGAAGAACTTTTGCCTAACAGGATTGATTTTAATTCAACACCACTTTCCCAATCCAAGCACTGATTAACTCTGGTAAGTAAGTACATGAGTGGGTAAAACCTTGAACCAACACTCCATGATAAGAAATCCTCAGGTCTAATAATGAGATCACCTCTGGATTTCTTTAAAACATTTATCAAGCCATCTATGCCTTCACCATTCTCTAATATGTTTAAGTCATGTGCTAAAACGCTTTCAGTAGATCCGGAATATCTTCCCCATAGTGCAGCGTGAACATACCAAAATAGCATTTTATTCCAGGTGTTGGGGTCTTTGATGTGTCCACCATTTTGTTTGATAAGTTCGATCATCACAGGTATTGTAAATTTACCCGCAAGCACACGATCATGGTCTAACCCAAGTTTCGAGCCAATTTGGTCTAAAATTGTGCCAATCATGTTTTTTGTGGTTGGCAATGCGTCTATAAAGCTTTTGGAATCGACTTGGCTTAAGAATGAGAAATAAGGCTGGCCTGTTAAATAAACCGTGATGCATCTTAGTAACCAATCCATTGAAAAATTAAAGCCTTGGTTACGGAAAAAACTTAGAATTTTATTCATCTCATCTCGAGCCTCAGGCCAACTCGCACATAACTTAGCAAGGGCTAAGTCACCCTTGCTTAATTTTGTGCCGCCGCTGTTGACATTGTTGAATATCTCAACCACGACATCGACTGTTTTATCTTCTCCTGAAACTTCTTGAATAGGTAAGATTACATTTTTGATGTTACCAATCTTATTTAATTTTGAGAGATGTGGGAGATATTCACTCCGTGTTTGAACAAAGTTTCCAGCATCCAGTTTCATTAACTCGGTAACATTGATCCAGCTACTGTCATTATCCATTTTCATAGGAGCATAGAACTCAAACACTTCTGTTTCCACATTGAAAAACAAATTTGTGAAAGCACGTGGATCACCTTCAAAAAAACGAGGTGGTTTTCCACGAATGATTCCATAAAGGGAAGTGATTCTTTGTTGTCCATCCAAAATCAGGTATACGGTTCCTTGTGTTCGGTCACTATTCCCGCGAATTAAATCTATATCCAAATTAGTGGCCCAAGTGAGTAGACTGCCGATAGGATAGCCTTTGTATAGAGAATTCATTAGTTTCCTTACTTGATCTCTATTCCAAACATAGCCTCTTTGGAAAACAGGTAAAGCATAATTGCCTAAGTCGATTTGATCTAAAATTGATTCCAGTTTCATATAAACGCCAACCTTTATTTAATGATCATTGGTATATCAAGAAGGGATTATAGGGGTAACAAAAACCTTTATCCCTTACTCCCACTCGATTGTCGCCGGGGGTTTGGAGGTAATGTCGTACACAACCCGCGTGACGCCGGGGACTTCGTTGACGATCCGAGACGAACAGCGTGCCAGTACCTCATAAGGCAGGCGGGACCAGTGGCCGCTCATAAAGTCCACACTTGTCACTGCGCGCAGGGCGATGGTCTCGGCATAGGTGCGTTGGTCGCCCATCACACCCACCGAGCGCACCGGCAAAAGCACCGCAAAGGCTTGCGAGCTGCCGGTGTGGGTTTGGTCGCTCTCATCCCAGCGCAAAAGATCGGCTTTGCCGAGTTCCTCCAGGAAGATGGCATCCGCCTGTTGCAAGGTGGCAACGCGTTCTGGGGTCACCTCGCCCAAACAGCGCACCGCCAGGCCGGGACCGGGGAAGGGTTGGCGCCAGACCAGTTCTGGTGAGATTCCCAGTTCAAGCCCGATGTGGCGCACTTCGTCCTTAAAAAGGTGGCGCAAGGGCTCAACCAGCTTAAACTTCATGTCCTTGGGTAAGCCACCCACGTTGTGGTGGCTCTTGATGCGTTGTGAACTGTCGCCAACGCCCTGGGATTCGATGACGTCCGGGTAAATGGTGCCCTGTGCCAGGAATTCAAACTCACCCAAGGCAGCCACAGCGGCTTCGAACTCGCGGATAAACTGCTCGCCGATGATTTTGCGCTTGGCTTCGGGGTCGGTTACGCCTTTGAGTCGCTCAAAAAAGCGCTCGGCAGCATCCACAATCACCAGGTGATCGCCCAGGATGGGTCTGAACATGGCTTCGACCTGTTTGCCTTCGTTGAGGCGCATCAGGCCGGTGTCGATAAACACGGCGGTGATGTGGTCACCCAGGGCTTTTTGCACCAGGGCAGTGGTGATGGTTGAATCGACGCCACCACTAAGGCCAGAAAGCACCCGCCCATCACCCACCTGGGCGCGAATTTGATCGACGCTTTCTTCGATGATGCATTTGGGCGTCCAATTGGGCTCGCAACCGCAAAGGTCAAAGACGAAACGCTCGATAATTTGCTTGCCGTGCTCGGT
Organism: Anaerolineaceae bacterium UBA5404; assembly: GCA_002409625.1. Taxonomy (GTDB): domain Bacteria; phylum Chloroflexota; class Anaerolineae; order Anaerolineales; family Anaerolineaceae; genus Mesolinea. Next base: position 71,368 of record DHNY01000016.1, read on the forward strand.
GTGGTGCACTTCAGGGTGGAATTGCAAAGCGTAGATTTTGCGGTAAGGGTGCGCCATGGCGGCGATGGGGCTGCCAGGTGAGCTGGCGCTGATTTCCCAGCCCGCGGGCACTTCTTCCACACGATCACCATGCGACATAAACACGCTTAGGTGCTCTTCGGGCAGTAAGATATTGTTTTTGACGACGGTGATATCGGTGAGTCCGTATTCGTGATGGTCAGAATGCACCACTTTGCCACCCAGCCCATCGGCGAGGGCTTGCATGCCGTAGCAGATGCCCAAAACCGGCACCCCAATCTCAAGCAGGTATTCCTGCACAAAGGGTGCATTTTCGGCGTAGATGGATTGGGGGCCACCCGATAGGATGATGCCTTTTAGCTCGCTATCGCCCTCGTTGCCCTTTCCACAGGCGTGCAAAACCTGGCGCACCGAGGCGTTCCAGGGGTAGATGTCAGTGTAGACGCCTAAATCGCGGATGCGACGGGCGATGAGTTGGGTGAACTGGGATCCAAAGTCGAGAATGGCGATGCGGTCGGTCATTTTAGGCTCCTGTGTATGATCTAAACGGCGTATTCGTCGGTAAATTCAATTTTGCCATCATCCATATTGCAGATGGAAACAAGCGAATGAATGGGCACGCCAAATTGGCTAAGCAGCTCTCTGCCACCTTCGAAGGTTTTTTCAACGAGGGTGCCAATGCCCAGCAATTCAGCGCCGGCAACTTCGGCGAGGCGAACCAAGCCAACAATGGTTTGTCCGGAGGCGAGGAAGTCATCGATAATCAGGATGGGCTCCTTGCCGAGGTACTCGGGCGAGACGATGAGCTCCACGTTGATGCCTTTGGTATGGCTGGGGGCAACGGTGATGTAGACCTCACTGGGCATGGTAACGGGCTTCTTTTTGCGGGCGTAAACGACGGGCAGGTTGAGGTATTTGCCGGCCATGAGGGCAGGCGCAATGCCGGAGATTTCGGCGGTGAGGATTTTGACGGCGCGGGTGCCTTTGAAGATGCGCGCGAACTCGGCGCCACAGGCGTCCATGAGGTTTGGGTCAACTTGATGATTGATGAAGCGGTCGACTTTGAGGATGCCTTTGCCGAGGTTTTTGCCTTCTTGTAAGATGCGTTGTTTTAAGAGTTCCATGCGCCTCCTGGTGGTGGGTGTCTGCTTGTATGTGGTGATTATAACAGAGGGTAAGGCGGATTTCGGAAAAGAAGGCGATGTTTTGGGATTAGGTTTGTTGGGTTTTTGATTGGTGTGGGCAGTGGATTTATTTATTTGATCTTAGCGCTTCTTGAGGTGTCATGCCAGGTTCCATTTCCTGCTTCCTGAGGCGTCTCTTCAGGTTCCATTTTCCGCTTCCTGAGGCGTCTCGCCGAAGGTGTAGATGCGGGGTATGTGTCGGCGGGACGCCTCCACAAGCGGTTATTGGCTTTGGGCGGTGTTTTTTAGATACCCTTACTGCTTATTAAGCCCTTCGGTGGGACACCGAGGGTATCGGTGGAATACATAGAGGAAAGTCGAAAAGAACGCTTTTCTGCTTCCTGAGTTGTATCGGTAGGCTTCCTTTTCTGCTTCCTGAGGCGTCTCGCCGAAGGTTTAGATGCAGGGTATGTGTCGGCGGGACGCCTCCACAAGCGGTCTTGTATGCTGGTTTTGTGTCGGTGGGACACCGAGGGCATCGGTGGAATGCATTGTGAGAAATCGGAAAAATCGCACTTGAGCCAAAAAAGGGGTTCACCGCTTAATAAACAATGAGCCTGGCGGAAAAACCAGGCTCATTTTATAACTGTTAAACTCAGCTCAATAAAGGCGCGTCTTAATCCTGACGGAAAAGCTCTGCTTTGAACACCGTCACGGCCTTGCCGCCAATAAAACAGCGTTCATCAGCCACTTTGACCCAAACCTTGCCGCCGCGCGCGCTGGCTTGATAAGCACAAAACTGATCCTTACCCAATCGGCGTTGCCAGAAAGGTCCCAAAAGGCAATGCGCCATACCGGTTACTGGATCCTCAGGAATGCCGGTTTGGGGCGAGAAAAAGCGCGATACAAAGTCGTATTTTGCATCATCCGCAACCGCGGTGATAATGAGGTCAATGTAAGGCAGGTGGGCAATTTTGCGCAAATCGGGCTCATACTGGCGCACTTCATTTTCGGAATCGAGCACCAAAATGAGCTGGTTGGTTTCTGAGATGCCGGCAGCAATTGGCTTTAATCCAGTCGCCTCAACCGCATCTTGTGGGATCTCGATGTCCTTGCTCTTGAGGAGTGGCATGTTAAGCTCGATGGTTCCATTTGAAGTTGTGGCACTGATGATGCCGCTGGCAGTGTGGAAGTTGATGGTTTCCTCTGAATCGTAAAGTCCATTTTCAAAGAGGATATGCGCGCTGGCGATGGTGGCGTGACCACACAAATCTACCTCTGTGGTGGGTGTGAACCATCTCAAAAGGTAATCGTTATCCTTTGGGTAGAGGAAGGCGGTTTCAGAGAGGTTCATCTCCTGGGCAACGGACTGCATCCAGGCGGAATCTTTGAGTTTTGGCAGGATGCAAACAGCCGCTGGATTACCCTTAAAGGGTTTAACACTGAATGCGTCTACTTGAAAAATGGTATACTTCATATAAATACTCCGAAACCGGTATTAATGGAATTTTACTCTACTTGTTTCAAATCTCAAAGATATATCCTTGTCTTTTTAAGCATCTAAGTGATTAGAGAAGTAAATGTTCAATAAGGAGAGGAAAATGTCAACATTTGCTGAAAAACTCAACGCATTGATGCAGATTGCCTATGTTAGTAATGTCAAGCTTGCGAATGCCATATCGATCGACCAAAGCCATTTAAGCCGTTTGCGTCGGGGCCAAAGAAAATTGCCCAGAAAAACGAAGTTCCTACCAGCATTATCCGATTAAATAAGTGCAGAAATCAAGTCACCAGAGCAAATTTCCGCTATCTTCACTTTAACGGATTACCAAGGAGAGATTACAGACAGGAAAGCGCTATCGCAGCATTTAACAGACTGGCTTGTTCAAAAAGAGGGCAGTGAATTTGAGAAGAAACCTCAAACCATCCAGGGCAAAAGCTTTAGCATGTTTTTACATGGCTTAGACAGCTTCCATCCTGAAAGCGATGCTTTTGTTTATGTTGGTGAGGCTGATCAACGCAAGGCGATGATGAAATTGCTTGAGATGGCTGTTGAAAGCGATGAAGTGAAGATACTCTATTTTTATTCTGAGGATTCACGGGATTGGCTTGAAAAAGATGCAGGTTACCTCAAAAGCTGGCTGGATTTGATGCTAAAGCTGGCTTCCCAAGGTAAAGAGATTGTTGCGGTATTTTTCTTAAACCGAAAGGTAACTGAACTTGTTACCCAGGTTTCTTACTGGATGCGTTTGCATATGACCGGACAACTGCGCGCTTATTATTATCCGCGGGTGACTGACTCACTTTACAATCGCAGTTTGTTTTCGGCTTATCCGGTGGGCGCGCTAAACAGCTTTACCATGCAGGCTTCGGAATCTGAGACTTGGGGCTATTTTACAAGAAACCAAGCCGCGCTGAGGATGCTTGAAGAAGAACGTGAAATTTTCTTGAAGCACTGTTTGCCCTTGGTCAAGATTTTGCGCCTGGAAGGAGGCACAGAATTCCGGAAGGAAATTGAGGCCTTTAAAGATACAGAATCGCCATTGATTATCAATCATGAGGTGCCTGATTTTTACAACATGCCTAAAGACCTTTTGCGAGAAATGTTGGATGATGAGAGCTTTGAGATTATGTTGCCTTATTGGGAGCTTGCCCAAGAGCTGTTTACGCAGCATATTCAACAAAACAAAGCCATTGAATTTGTAAAAAAACCTGAATTGGTCCTTGAAAAAGAGCAGATGCCTTTGATCACCCTGATGAGCCTGATTTTGAAAAAAGAGATTCGTTATAGCAAAGAGCACTATTTGCGTCATATTGAGCATTTACAAGCCATGATGCAGAAATGGACAAATTATCAGGCATATCAGTGGGATGTTATCTATCAGAATGTTTTTATTACAACAAAGAATAACGCAAACTCCATCGTGGCAACTACGGGAGAAGCAAATTCGCTGTTTGTGCTTACCGATCAGCGCTTGAACAACGCTGTTTTTGACCATTTAAACAATCGCACACGCAGGGCAAGCCTGCTTTAAGCTTATAAGGTGCTTTCTGCCAAGGAAACCGCAAACGCAAGGGCTGTATCTGATTACCTCTAAAAGGATTCCTAAAACCCAGGTTGGTGTTGTGGCGATAACGGACCATTTTTGAGTTTGTTATTCCATTAAAAAGTGAAGATGCAAAAAAATCCGCCGTTGAAAACGGCGGATTTGAAACCTTTTGTTAATACACTGGTTTTGCCAAAAGTTTTGGCACTAAACTTTGTCAGCTATCTCTTGCAAAGCGAGTTCAAGGAAGGCATCCACTGCCATCGGACCAGGGTTTTCGCCACTGCGTCGACGCAAGGCAACCTGATTATCTTCCATTTCACGATCGCCAATCACCAACATGTATGGGATTTTTTCCTTCTGGGCATCGCGAATTTTGGCGTTCATGCGGTCGGAGCGGGCGTCTACTTTGACGCGCAAGCCGGCTTCCTTGTACTTTTTGGCAACTTCATCTGCAAATTCGACATGTCGGTCGGCGATGGGAATGATGGCAACCTGCATAGGTGAGAGCCAGGCTGGAAACGCGCCGGCGTAATGCTCGATGAGCACGCCGAAGAAGCGTTCCATAGAGCCCAAAAGCGCGCGGTGCACCATGTAAGGACGGTGATGCTGACCATCTTCGCCGATGTAGCTGATGTCGAAGCGTTCCGGCTCGTTGAAGTCGAACTGAATGGTAGAAAGCTGCCATTCACGACCTAATGCGTCTTTGACCTTGATGTCAATTTTGGGGCCATAAAAAGCACCACCGCCGGCATCCACTTCGTAGGGCACATCCATGCGTTTGAGGCTTTCTTCCAGCGCGGCTTCAGCGGCTTGCCATTGCTCGGGTTCGCCCACGCACTTTTCGGGCATCGTGCTCAGGTAAGCCTGGAAGTTGGTAAAACCAAATGCGCGAAGCATATTCAGGCTGAAGTTGAGCGTAAAGTCAATTTCGTCGGGCATTTGGTCAGGGCGACAGAAGTGGTGGGCGTCATCCTGGGTAAAGCCACGCACGCGCAAAAGTCCGTGCAGAACGCCAGAGCGCTCAAAGCGGTAAACGGTGCCTTTTTCGGCATAACGCAAGGGCAGATCTCGGTAGCTGTGTAGCTGGCTCTTGTAGATGCTCAGGTGGAAGGGACAGTTCATAGGCTTCATGTAGTATTCTTGCCCTTCAACCGTGATGGGTGAGTACATGTCATCCTTATAGAAACCGAGATGACCGCTGGTCTCCCAAAGTGAGGCTTTGCCCATGTGTGGGGTGTAAACCAGGTCGTAGCCATTTTGCACATGTTGTTCATCCCAGAACTTTTCAATTTGGTAACGCACCATACCGCCGTTGGGATGCCAGAGGATGAGTCCTTGCCCAACTTCGTCGTTGGTGGAGTAAAGGTCAAGTTCCTTGCCAATCTTGCGATGGTCGCGTTTGCGGGCTTCTTCAAGGCGCCAGAGGTAATCCTTGAGGGCGTCTTTGCTTTCCCATGCCGTGCCATAAATGCGTTGAAGCATGGGGCGATTTTCATCGCCGCGCCAGTAGGCACCCGCTACATTGAGCAGTTTGATGGCGTGTGGATTGATTTTTGAGCTGTCTTCCACATGAGGTCCTCGGCACAGGTCGGTGAAATTGCCGGAGCTGTAAATCGTAATGGGCACGGGTTGATCGGTTGGGTTGCCCTCTTCGTCAGTTCCGCCATGCTCCAAACCTTCAATAAGCTCCAGTTTGTAAGGCTGGTCTTTGAAGAGATCCTTAGCCTCAGCTGCACTGAGCTCGCGCAAGGTGAAAACCTGTTTTTCTTTGATTAGCTCGCGCATGCGCTTTTCGATGACTTCAAGGTCATCCGGGGTCAAGCTGCGGGGCAGGTCAAAGTCATAATAAAAGCCATCCGCAATGGCGGGTCCTATGGCGATTTTGGCAGTTGGGAACATTTCCAGAACCGCTTCTGCCATGATGTGAGCGGTAGAATGGCGAATTCTAAAGAGTTCGGATTGAGCATATTCTTCTTTTTGTGACATTTCTTCCTCCAAGGCGATTTCCGCCTGTGTAATCTCTGTAATATAAAAAGTGTTAAACAAAAAAGACCATCAGCCCTGGGGCATGAGGTCTCTCACGCGGTTCCACCCAGATTAACTTTTGATTCCAAAAGTCATCTCGATTTGCCGATAACGGGGCAACCGTTCACCTTAGTTTGCGCTTGATAATGCTCACTTATTCAAACGCGGTTCAGGCTCAAGCTGGCAGGGGGTTTTGGTGTGGTCGTCCGGCGGGTTCTCACTTTTTCCGCCTCGCTGTGGGTCGGTGGGCACACTACTCGTCCTGCGTCTTCGCAATGGTGAAAGTATATCACATAAGTGATGCAAAACTTATATGAAGTGAAAAGGATATACAATTATTTTTTCGACTTTTCAACAATGAGCTCATTCGAAGTCTAATATGAAATTGTTCTTAACTATGGCATAATAAGAACAATCGCCATCGAGGAGAAAAAGACAAGCCATGCTCATTTGGTCAGAAATTGAAAACCGTGCCATTGCCTTCCAAAAACGCTGGAAAGATACCAAAACCGGCGAAATTCAAGATGCGCAAACTTTTGAGAAAGACTTCATGCACCTTTTCGGCATCGACTGGCGAGATGGTCACCATGAGTACAAAGTATTCTTTCGGGATGGCTCAATTGGCTTTATAGACTATCTTTTGCCAGGAAAAATCCTCATGGAAATTAAATCTCCTGGTAAGTCACTCAATACTGCCTATTCTGAAGCCATGATCTATTTCCACGCACTATCACCAGAAGCGCAACCCGAGCTATTACTCGTATCCGATTTTGATAAATTTCAAGTATACAACATGCGCAAAAACCACTCCTACAAACCGTTCAGGCTCAGCCAGATAAGACGCCATTTGCGCATCTTTGGTTTACTCGCCGGTTATGGCGCAGACTATGAAGAACGTACCGAAATCGAAGTTAACGTTGATGCCTCCTACAAAATGGCGCGCATCCACGACGCCCTCAAAGAAAATGGTTACACCGGTCACGACCTCGAGGTCTACTTGGTGCGTCTGCTCTTCTGTCTTTTTGCGGATGACGCCGGCATCTTTGAAAAAGGCGCTTTCCTAAACTATCTCGAAAATACCCGGCCCGATGGGTCTGACCTCTCCGGCCAGCTCATGCTGCTGTTTTCCTTGCTCAATACGCCAATCGAAAAACGCATGAAGACTCTATCAGACGAAATGAAGCGCTTCCGCTACATCAACGGCACCATTTTCCGCGACCCATTGCCCCCAGCTTCTTTCAATGCCCAAATGCGCAAAACGCTCATCGAGTGTGCCAGAGATTTTGACTGGACTCAAATTTCACCGTCAATCTTTGGCGCTATGTTCCAGGGTGTGATGGACAAAGACGAACGGCGTGCGCTAGGCGCTCACTATACCTCAGAAGAAAACATCCTCAAAGTTATCCGACCACTCTTTTTAGACGCGCTTTACGATGAGTTTGAACGCTCCAAAAACACGACTGCGGAATTGCAAGCCTTTCAAGACAAACTTGCTTCGCTCAAATTTCTCGACCCCGCCTGTGGCTCAGGCAACTTCCTGATTGTTACATATCAGAAATTACGCGAACTTGAATTCGAAGCGCTCAAACTATTGCACGATAACCGACAGTTGCAATTGGTAGACCTCATCATCAAAGTCAAGCCTGAGCAGTTCTATGGCATCGAGATTGAGGACTTCCCCTGCCAGATTGCCAATGTTTCGATGGTGCTGATGAAGCACCTCATGGACCAAGAGGTCAGTAATCACTTTGGGACGAACTTAATTGACTTCCCCATCCGCGATAACGCCAACATTGTGCATGGCAACGCCCTTCACTTGGATTGGAACGAGATCTGCCCAGCCGAAGAGCTGGATTATATTTTTGGTAATCCACCATTTAGTGGTTACTCAAATCAAAGCAAAGAACAAAAAAATGATGTTTTAAGCGTTTACATAGATGAAAAAGGGAAGTCTTACAAAACAGCTGGAAAAATAGATTATGTCGCTGCTTGGTATTTTAAAGCTGCTGAATATGCTCAGTTTCTACCCATACATATTGCATTTGTCTCAACAAACAGTATTTGTCAGGGGGAACAAGTTGTTGCCGTGTGGGAACCACTATTTGAAAGATTCAAAATAAAAATCAATTTTGCTCACCGCACCTTCAAATGGTCTAATGAGGCTAAAGGTAAAGCGGCAGTTCATTGTATCATTGTTGGTTTTAGTTGGATGAATCTTCCCAATAAAATTATTTTTAATTCTAATGGCTTGCCACAATTTGTTGAAAAGATTAATCCCTACCTTATAGACGCACCAACAGTTTTTATAAAGAGCAGAAGATTGCCCATCTGTAATGTTTCTCATATGGTTTATGGAAGCAAGCCAACAGATGGTGGTTTATTGATATTATCACCTGAGGAAAAAGCGAGCCTACTTGATGCATATCCTGATGCTAATATGTTGGTAAGACCTTTCCTAGGGGCTAAAGAGTTTATCCAAAACATTCCACGCTATTGCCTTTGGTTGCAAGGCGTTCCACCAAATGCCTATTCTAAAATACCTCCGATTATGGAAAGGATTAAGAAGGTCAGAGAGTTCAGATTAAAAAGTACAAAAGTAAAAACGCGTGAGGATGCCAATATACCGATGCTCTTCCAGGAAATACGCCAGCCAAAGGCTGACTATATTTTGATACCAAGGATTTCTTCCGAAAACAGAACTTATATCCCCATGAGTTTCATTCATCCTGAGGTCATTTGTGGTGACCAAAACCTGATGATCCCAGATGCAACACTTTACGAATTTGGCGTGCTTACTTCTAACACCCATATGGCATGGATGAGAACTGTAGCTGGCCGGCTCGAAATGCGTTATCGCTATTCAGCGCAGATAGTTTACAACAACTTCCTATGGCCTCAGCCAACGGATATTCAAAAGCAGAAGATCGAGCAAACCGCCCAAACGATACTCGATGCTCGCGAAAGCTTCCCTGATGCCAGCCTGGCAGACCTCTACGATGAACTCACCATGCCACCCGTACTGCGCAAAGCTCACCAGGCAAACGATAAAGCCGTCTGGGAGGCCTATGGCAAACTCTGGGCTTTCAATGACGAATCCGCCTGTGTGGCATGGTTGATGAGGGAGTATCAAAAACTATTGAATTAATTACATTTTATCTGGATTGACGTGTATTCATTTTTTAGGGAATAAAATAATTCTTATAATGAATGTAAAGATGCGTTGTAAATTAATACACCTTTAATAAAACAGAGTCGCTTCTAATATTCTGTTGTTCGAAAATCTAAGATTTCAATCAGCCCATAAATATCTATGCATTTAATCCTTAACCTATCACATACATCAGGGATTTTTGAGTTTATTCCTGTTTTGCTTGGTTTAGATATTTCATTCGAGACAATAACTCTGTTATTAATATCATGGTAAGCGTATTCGATTAAGAAGACATCCCTGCTTAAAGTCTCAAATTCTGAATCTGTTATTGATTGCATTGAAATTTCGTATCCTTTTTCTAATATTGCATCAACCGAAACAATCGGTTCATCTAGCAATACTGTTTGCCGTTTTTTTGTTATCCAATCCTTTAGTTCGTCTTTCCCATCAGTTAATTCTTTTAGTATTTCTATCGGGATTTTTATATCACCTTGATCAATCAATTTATTCAACCATTCCCAAAACTCTGGGACTCGGACAAATTGATAGTATTTATTCTTTGCAGTTATTAATATGTTTGAGTCGATAAGGTACAGTTTTTTTGTCAAGAATTCACCTCAATTAATGTATGTACACTTCTTGACGATACTCCTAATATCTTACTCGCATCTGGTAACGAAAGGGTGCCATTTGATAAATATGATTTTACTGATTTCACTAACCCATGACCGGCTTGATTTCGCTTAATAATGTTGTAATCTGGACCCCCAACAGAACTTCTTTGTTTATTTCGTTGTTCTATTTTGGTTTTGATCCAGCGTTCCTTGAAAACAGAACTTAATTGTTCATACTCATGACTGGAGATTATCCCCAAGATAAGCAAGCGATATGCTACCATAGTAGAACTTATATTTCGAGCACTAGAAAAATTTTCTATATCATTTATTAATTGTTGAGATGGGTATGTAGTTGAAACCTGAATAAACTTATCCCATACTTCGCCATCATTCAGAAGAATGCTGCTGGCAACATCGTTGCAAATCTTTTCATCTTCAAGTTTTAGGTTTCCATTACTGATACTGCTTTGACCCAAAAAGAGATGTACTAGTTCATGGAGTAAAGTAAAAGATAATGCACTCCTTGCGTCATTATTGTTTATTACTATAAATGGTGCTATTTTGTCAACAAGTGTAAATCCTCTAAACACTTCTGGCATTATTTTGGTGAAATGGTTGCCAAGATCAGTCACCAATAGTACATAGACACCTTTTCGCTCAATTAACTCTCGGAGATATTGGAATGCTTCTCTTGTATTTCTAAAACGCCTAAATTCCTTGATGTTAAAACCAATAATCTTCTTGATTTCTTCTGACAGTTTTTCAATTGAAATAGGAGGATGTAGTGATTCGATAAACTCAATGGTTTCAGCGACTTCATTATCAATCATTGCTTCTCTTAGTATTATCTGTCTCCCCTGAATATCCCTAATTAATGTACTTAACCAAAATTCTTCGATCTTTGTTGTTTGATGATATATTTTTCTGTAATCTACGAGTGAGGGCGAAGGTTTAGGAATAGTTTCAATATAGAATAATAAAAGATTGCGCCGATATAATGCTGCCATCTTTTCCAATACTGCTTTGCTAGGAATAAGTTTTCCTTGTTCAATAAGTTCGAGTCTCTCTACTGCTGTTCTATTTTTGGTATCTTTGAAATTCAATTTTCTAGCAGCATCTTTGAGCGACAACCCAGCGTTTTCCCTTGCTAGAACTAGCGTTTGGAAATTTATTTTGGACATTTCAACTAACTTCCAACCTTTCTCCTTCGTACCAAAGACATCAATAATTATACAGCAAGTTTGGATGATGATAATATGTTTTTTACAACTATTCGCTAAACAAGATTGTTATCAAGGTCTTTTATGCATAAGTTCTAATGCATGGAGGTAGGCTTTGTGCCAAACGTGAACGTGGCAGACAATTGAGGGCGCATACCGCCCTTATTTAAGGCGGCGTTGGCACGGGCGAAGGTTCTGGCATCAAAACCGGTAGCGATGAGCCCACAAGACCCAGTGGTGGTGATGCGGCAATGGTTTTTGTTTTCTTGAGTCTTAAAAAGAAACACCACAATTGATTTTCAACTGTGGTGCTTGTAGGTGGGTGGTATAGGACTCGAACCTACGACCTTTGCGATGTCAACGCAACGCTCTAACCAACTGAGCTAACCGCCCGTGGAAACGTGATTATAACTGAGGCTTAAAAATTGTGCAAGTTTTTTAACTAAAATCGCCTGCATTAATATGCTCGATAATCTCTTTTGCGGATTGCCCCTCAAGCGATGGCAGCACAAGGTCGGCGTGACCCACTCTGCTGTGTGATCCCAAACCAAGCGCTAACATGCCGGCAGCATGGGCGGCATCGATTCCCGCCGAAGCATCCTCGATGACCAGGCAGTCTTTTGGCTCGAGCTTAAATAAGTCAGCTGCGAGTAAAAAGAGGTCTGGAAAAGGTTTGGAGCGGGCAGGTGCATGTCCATCAATGACGCCGTTGATTAGCCCGCCAATGCCCAGCTTCTGAATAACCAAAGCTGCGTTTTTGCTCACTGAGACAATAGCCCGCGGGATGCCCATCTCGATAAGCTCTAACAACATTTCTTTGGCACCAGGCAAAATGTTTTTCGGACTCATCTGGTTGATCCATTCGAGGTAATAGTTGTTTTTGGTTTCCATGTAAGTTTGGGCTTGCGCTTCGGTAACAGGGCGTCCTTTTAGCAGGATTTCGAGGGAATTGCGGCGTGATATGCCTCGCAAAGCCTCATTTTCTTCGCGGCTGAAAGGGATGCCTAAATCTTTACCCAGACGCTGCCAGGCTAAAAAATGGTATTCAGAGGTGTCTGTGATGACGCCATCGAGATCAAATAAAAAGGCTTTAATCATTGAGAGTTCTCTCCAGCTTTGATGTCAAAGTTATGCAGCTCGCCTTTCCAAACTAAATTGAAGCTAAGACGAGTCCAATGTTGAGGCAGTTTGGGAACTATGCTGAAGCTGTCATCCAGGATTTGTAAACCGCCAAAGCCAAAGACAGCGGCTTGCCACAAGCCACCTGCTGAGGCGCCATGGATGCCATCGCTTGCATTTCCGCGCAGGTCTTTGAGGTCAGCCTGGGCGGCAAGCATGAAATTTTGATAGGCTTCATGCAAATCACCGTGCCTCGCAGCCAGAATGGATTGAATTGCCGGGCCAAGTGAAGAGCCAAAAGCGTAATCGGTGCGCGGTGTGTAAAATCTGTAATTTGCCTCATGCTCTTCCTCGTCAAAAAGCTCTGGCAATAAATACATCAACATCAAAACATCGGGTTGTTTGATGATTTGCGTTTTTGCAACGCCTTCAAAGCCTAAAATGGCTTGCATTGATTGCTTTCTTCCGTCATAGTCCTGTAAATCGACGTTTTCCAGGTCAAAATAGCCGTCAAACTGCTCCAAAACACCATCAGCGTTGGCTTTGGGCAAGGCGATTTGCTGGGCTTTGCTCTTCCAGCCCTTGATTTTGGCTTCATCTACTCCCAATGTGCTCAAAAGCGTTGAAGCGGTTTCAGTTTTCTGGGACTCCAGCCAATGGAACAACTTACAAGCAAGTTTTAAGTGCCAGGCGGCAAAATAGTTCGTGTAAGCATTGTTGTCGATATGCTCATGATACTCATCCGGCCCAATTACATTCCGTAGCTCATATTGCTTCTTGACTTCAATCCATTCAAGCCGGCTTTCCCAAAAAAGGCTTGTTTCAAGGATGATTTGCGCACCACGGTTGAGCATAAAGGCATCATCGCCACTCAGTTTCCAGTATTGCAAGATTGCCCAAACAATGTCGCTGGAGATGTGGATTTCAATATCACCGGTCCAAATGCGCAGCAGTTTTTCTGGCTCAAAAGGATGTGGCACCCAGGTTGGGGTAACTTCGTCACCTGTGGAAGCGCTTTCCCAGGGATATTGCGCGCCTTTTAAGCCGTTGGCAACTGCTTTTCTGCGTGCGCCAGGCAGGTTGTGATAGCGATAAGAAAGCAAATTGCGCGCGATTTTTGGAAAGAGGTGGCTGAAGAAAGGCAGCATAAAGATCTCTGTATCCCAAAAAGTGTGCCCTCGATACCCATATCCGCTAAGCGTTTTTGCGCCGATGTTCACGCGCTCAGTGTGTCGGGGTCCGGCAATCAGCAAGTGATATATATTGAAGCGCACCGCCAGCTGGGCTTCGTCGTCACCCTCAATGATGATGTCAGCAATGCGCCAGTCTTCCCGCCAGGCTTGGGCATGTTCCTCATAAGCTTGATTAAAGGAAAGATTTGAAAGGGCTTGGGTAGAGAGCTTTTCCAAATTGGCTTCATTGAAAGGGTCGGCTTCAATAGAAACAAATTTGCACAGGCTTATTGTTTCGTTTTGTTTGAGATCGGCATGAAGCACTTCGATAGGGTGGTTGCGCAGGTTTAGCTGTGTTTTAATGAATGAAGCACCCTCCGTTTTTAGAACCTGCTTTAAGCTCACGGGCACTTGGCTGGTTTGGCTTATGAGTTCAAGGCTGATACCAAAGTCATCTGTGTTTTGATCGCGCCAAACCCAGTGCTTAAATTGTTCGTTTGAGGTCTCGCCGTTTAGACCGCTGTGAATGTCGCATGTACCAGAATAATTTTCTGGCAGAACGTCTACTTTGAGGACGCACAGGGAGTCCTTTGCTCGGCTGGCAAAACGTTGGAAGTGCAATTGGCTAATATGCCCATTGGGGCTTTGCCAGCGGACCAGCCGGCTGAGGAGGCCTGTGCGTAGGTCAAGCTTGCGTTTAAAGTCCAGTAACTTGCCCGTGCGCATATCGAACCGTTCGCCATTGAGCCAGATTTCCAGCTCCGCCCAGTTTGGGAAGTTTGCCAATTCTGTGAAAACAATCGGGATGTCATCAAAAACGCCATGCACAAAGGTGCTCGCTTGTTGCCCGGGATAGTACTCTTCAAAACTGCCTCGTGTGCCAAGATAACCATTGCCTTGGGTGAACACAGTTTCAAAATGGTTTAGCTTGTTTGCTTCAAATTCATTTTGAATAATAATCCAATTTTTGTCGTCCATTTGTTCCTCTTTTGCTCATCAAGCATGCAAGCTTTGTGGCGTTTTTTAGGCTCCCGAATTTATCGTGGCTTCTTTAGTATACATAAACATAGCGGCCTTGCTGTGGATTTGTGTATCAAAGCTTTTATTAGAAAAGAATAAAAATGAGTGTTTAAGGTCTACAAGAATTGGTTAAGCGTCTACAAAGTTTATATAATGAGCTTAATGAGGTTAGTGAGAGCTAACAAAATGAAGCGAATGGAGGATTAATATGTTTAAACAGTATCAACTACCTTATGCCTATGACGCAATCGAACCCCACATCGACGCGATGACCATGGAATTGCACTATTCCAAACATCATGCCGGTTATACAAAAAATCTAAACGACGCCGTTGAAAAACTTGGCATCGAGAAAAACATTGAAGAACTACTTTTCACTTTGGAAGAAATCAAAGATCCAAAGCTGATGATGACCGTGCGCAACAACGGTGGTGGCTATTACAACCACAACCTTTATTTTGCAACCATTAGCCCCAATGGCGGTGGTGAGCCAGGTGGCGCTTTTGGTAAGTTGCTGGGAGACAGCTTTGGCGGTTTTGCCGGCTTCCAAGAGAAGTTGAGCCAGTTTGCCTTGGGTCAGTTTGGGTCCGGTTGGGCATGGCTTTCAGCGAATAAGGCTGGCGAACTTTTGCTTTCATCGAGCCCCAACCAAGATAATCCCATTATCGAGAAGTCTGAATATCAACCCATTTTGGGCATTGACGTTTGGGAACACGCCTACTATCTGAAGTACAAGAACGTCCGTGCGGAATATGTTAAGGCTTTCTTCAACGTGATTGACTGGAAGGTTGTTGAGGAAGGTTACGAAAAAATTAAGTCCGCTGGCTAGCCACGATCTGATGAGCTAAACCTCAGCCAGTGAGCTGAGAGAGATTGAGTTTAGGAGGTTGATCCATTGGGTCAACCTCTTTTTTAAATAACGATGCTCTTTTCCCACAAACAATGATGAATGTTTATTGTCTTGTTTTTGTCATCCTTGTTTCGCCGCTGTCTTACCCTTAGGTTTAATCGCGCCGGAAATGATTGATGGCGAAGATATTGACCCGATTGATGTCAGCGATGGGGGTATATTAAATGCATTGCCTCTGCTACCAGAGTCTCCCGCCATCAACCGCCGCTTTGAGCCATGCCTGGCAATCATGACCTTGCTGGATGTGCCGGTAGACTTGGTGCTAGGTTTGGACCAATTTAGCAGATCACGCGGCTTGTTCTGCGACTCAGGCGCTTGGGGATTGAACAAGACTTAGCAATTCTTCCCGATTGTGGAATGCAAGTGAGCTTTTGCCAAAATACTCTTGACTTGGTCGATGTCTAACACCTTCTAAAGGTCTTAAGGGCGTGTCTGTTAGGACCTTTTTCTCTGTTCTTTGCGTCGTTTGACTATCCGCCGATAATTGATGATAATTAGCTAGATGTATTTAAAAGGTAGCAAACTCTCTATGCATGCGCGTCGCAAGCGCGGACGGCCGTGGCTTATCATTTTCTTGGTCCTGGCTATTGCTGCTTTAATTTACCTTAATGTGGTTGTGGTGCCGATGATTAACCCACCCTTTGTGCCCACGCCAACACCCACACGAGACCCGGCATCTTACGTCGCTGAGGCTGACGCTTTGGTGGAAGAAGGAAAATACATCCAAGCTGTTGAGGTTTACCAGGCGGCGATTAATGCCAACCCGCAGAATATCCATAATTATCTCAAGATTGCCAGGTTGCAAATTTTCACCAGCCAGCTTGAACAAGCTCAGGTAAACGCCCAAAACGCCATCCTGCTTGATGCCTCCAGCTCCGAAGCTTATGCGCTTTTGGGCTGGTCGAAGGCTTTTCAGCGGGAGTATCTGGCAGGTGAGGCAGACCTGCGCAAGGCCGTGGAGCTAAACCAAAACAGTGGCTTGGCACATGCCATCTATGCTTATATTCTGGCACTGCGTGTGGAAGCCCGCCTGGATGATCTTGACACCATGGACCGTGCCATCGAAGAGTCGCGCACCGCGCTTGCCCTGGAGCCAAATCTCATGGAGGCGCACTGGGCGCGTGGTTATGTGCTTGAGGTTACCGCAAACTTTGCCGAAGCGGTGGAAGCGCTAGAAAAAGCCAATCAAATCAACCCTAATGTTGACCGTTTGCATATGGCGCTTGGTCGTAACCTAACCTATGTTGACCAACTCGACCGGGCAGTTTTTGAATTTACCAAAGCTTATTCGCTCAACCCCACCAGTCCCGCGCCAAACCTGGCTATTTCGCAGGTTTACAGTCGATTGGGTGAGTTTGATAAGGCTATCCAGTACGGCGAGGTTGCCTTGCGCGATGGACCGACACAGGCAAACCTCTACGCTAATCTGGGAACGCTTTACTACCGAAAATCGCAGTTTAACACGGCTATTGACTTTTTGCGCATTGCGGTGCGCGGTGGAACCACTGAGAACGGACATGTGGTTGAAGGTATCCCTCTTTCTTATGAACTTGGGGTTGTTGAGATTTATAGCCGTTACGCATTAGCACTGGCAAAGATAAATGACTGCAGTGAAGCTGTAAGCATCGCTGAAGGGATGCGCCAAACCGTACCTGATAGTACCGTGGGCTTAGAAAACGCGGACATCATTGTTAAAACCTGCCAGGAAAACCTGCTCAATCCGCCCACACCAACCTCTCCACCAACACCCACCGTGGTAACAGGACCAACCGCCACGCCGGAGAGTACACAGCCTTAAGATAAACGACTTATGTATATCAACGAGCGGAAGAATCTTTTTCATAAGCCAAACCGGGCTTCAAACCCTTATTTGATTATGCTCATTTTGCTCTGCGTGGTCATTGTGGCGGCTGTGATGCGTGACTATGCCAGCGGTAAAATTTGGCCACCTTTTATCCCCACGCCGACACCTACCCGAACGGTAAACTCCTTTTTAGTTGAAGGTGATACCCACTTTCAGGCGGGTAACCTGGATGCGGCAATCGACTCTTATAACAAAGCTATCTTGCTTGAACCAGAAAATATTGACCTGCGCGTAAAACTGGCACGTATTCAGGTTTATTCTTCTGCTTCGCTCACGACTGACCAGGAAAGGCGCGATCGTTTGGCTGATGCTTTGGCAATTGTAGATGAGGCACGCGAAAAAGCGCCTAATAACGCCGATGTGCTGGCAATCCGCTCTTTGGTGCTCAATTGGTCTGCCAACCCGACTCTGGCAGGTGAAAGAACCACAGAGCTCCGCAACGCTGCCGAAGCCGACGCGCTTGCTGCCATTCAGCTGGATAGCCGTAACGCGCTGGCAAAAGCCTATTATGCTGAGGTGCTCATCGATCAGTTCAAGTGGGGGCAAGCGCAGGACTATATCGCGCAAGCCCGTCAAAATGGTGAAGACCTGATGGATGTGCGCCGTGTGCAGGCTTTTGTGTATGAGGTTTTAAAGGAATACAACCTGGCGATTGAATGGTATCAAAAAGCGATTGATATCAACCCCAATCTAACCTTTTTATACATCCGGGTGGGCACGCTGTATCGCCATATTGGTGGTGATGTGAACTTCGAAATAGCGTTGGAATACTTCGCGAAAGCAGCCAATCTCAACTCTCAGCTGGGCATTGAGGACCCCATTCCTTATATGGCGATTGCCAATACCTATATTCGGATGGGTGAAGCCATGGTTGCATCGCGGAACGCTTATCGCGCCTTGTCCATCAATCCTTACAACCCAGCCACCTATGGGCAAGTGGGTTTTATTTACTATCGTGCGCGGAACTATGAGGGTGCTGAGATGGTGCTCAAGTGTGCCGTGACGGGTTGTACGGCAGAGGAGAGCTGCCTGGCGCGTGAAGAAGACCCTTGTGAGAGCAATATCACCACCGAAGCATTGCCGCTTTCGGATACCACTGTCGTGTATTACTATATCTACGGTTCGGTATTGGCGGGTTTGCATCGCAAAGGCCAGGACGATCGCTGTGCGATTGCCTCAGAAGTCTTTAAACAAGTGCGCGAAGTTTACTATGATTTGGATAACGAATTTTCCAGAATCGTGCTAGGGATTGTCTCAGCAAGTGAGAATATCTGTGGAATTACGCCTGGTCAGGTCTTTAGGACGCCGGTGCCCACGCAGGATCTCATCAGCACGCCCACGCCTCAGCCCACCGAGACGCCTTTTATCATCCCCACAATCACGCCAACGCCCTGATAGCGTAAGCGTTTTGTAAGAATCGTTAACGCTGGCTTGACTTACGCTGCCTAAAAGCGTATCATTTCTTGGCACTCTCAGTTCGAGAGTGCTAAAAATTGAAAACACATAATTGGAGGATCTCGATGACAATTACAATGCGACCTTTAGGCAGCCGACTGGTTATTGAACCAATCGAACAAGAAGATATCACCGCTGGCGGTATCGTTCTTCCTGAGACTGCAAAAGAAAAACCCCAAAAAGGCACCGTTTTGGCAACTGGACCTGGTGAACGCAACGACAAAGGCGAACGCATTCCCTTGGACGTGCAAGTTGGCGATGTTGTGCTTTATGCTAAATATTCCGGAACAGAAGTTAAGTACGACGGTAAAAAATTACTTATTCTGCGCGAGAGCGACGTGCTCGCTATTCTTTAATAAGACATCTACACAAAAGGAGAACATTTTATGGCTAAACAATTAGTTTTTGGAGAAGAAGCACGACGCTATTTGAAGAGCGGCGTGGATGCTGTTGCAAACGCTGTTGCCACGACTTTGGGTCCCAAGGGTCGCAATGTGGCATTGGATCGCAAGTACGGTTCCCCCACCATCACCCATGATGGCGTAACCGTTGCCAAGGAAATTGAACTTGAAGACCCATATGAGAATATGGGCGCACAACTGCTTAAAGAAGCAGCCACCAAAACCAATGATATCGCTGGTGACGGCACCACAACCTCAACCGTTTTGGCGCATGCCATCGTGACCGAAGGCCTCAAGAACCTCGCCGCCGGTGCAAATCCCATGTTGCTCAAACGCGGTATCGAAACAGCTACCAAACTTGTGTCTGAGGACATTCACAAACAATCTATTCCCATCACAACCAAAGAGGAAATTGGTGCTGTGGCAACCGTTTCTGCCCAGGACACCCAAATTGGTGACCTCATCGCTGATGTGATGGACAAAGTTGGTAAAGACGGCGTTATTACCGTTGAAGAATCAAAAGGTTTGGAATTCGAAACCGAATATGTTGACGGTATGCAGTTCGACCGTGGCTACATCAGCCCCTACTTCGTGACCGATCCAGAGCATATGATGGCATCAATCGAAGATCCTTACATCTTGATTTACGACAAGAAGATTTCCGCTGCAACCGACATCGTGCCCCTGCTCGAAAAAATGGTACAAATTGGTAAGCGCGAGCTCTTAATCATTGCTGAAGATATCGACGGCGAAGCCCTGGCAACACTGGTTTTGAACAAAATCCGCGGTATGCTCAACGTTGTGGCTGTGAAAGCCCCCGGTTTTGGCGATCGCCGCAAGGCAATGTTGCAAGACATCGCCATTTTGACCAAAGCTACCGTTATTTCTGAAGAAACCGGTCGCAAGCTCGAGACCGCAACCATCGAAGACCTTGGCCGTGCTGAAAAGGTGACTGTTGACAAAGACAACACCACCATCGTGGACGGTAAAGGTGATGCTGGCGCGATTAAAGGCCGCATTGAACAAATCCGTGCTGAAATTGAAAACACCACCAGCGATTATGACCGTGAAAAACTGCAGGAACGCTTGGCAAAGCTTTCCGGCGGTGTGGCGATTATTCGTGTTGGTGCCGCGACCGAAACCGAGCTCAAAGAAAAGAAACATCGTGTTGAAGACGCTTTGTCCGCAACCCGTGCAGCCGTTGAAGAAGGCATCGTGCCTGGTGGCGGTGTTGCCCTGGTGAATGCGATTGCTTCTTTGGATGCTCTTAAAATGGAACAGGATGACGAGCAAATTGGTGTCAATATTGTGCGCCACGCGCTCACTGTGCCCATGCGCCGCATTATTGAAAATGCCGGCCAGGATGGCTCGGTTGTGATTGCCAACGTGCGCCAGAAGCAAGAGCAAGAAGGTAATAAGCACCTGGGCTACAACGTTTTGTCCGAAGCTTACGGCGATATGGTGAAATTGGGCGTGACTGATCCTGCCAAGGTAACCCGTGGCGCATTGGAAAACGCTGCTTCAATCGCGGCGATGATTCTGACCACCGAAGCCTTGATTACCGACATCCCCGAACCTGAGGGTGCCGCCCCTGCCATGCCTCCTGGTGGTATGTACTAGGATTAAGAATTTAGTTTGTATAAGAGGGTTTAAAGAACCCTCTTATTGTTTAAATAAAAAACCCCACAGCTCGCGTGGGGTTTGGTGGCGGAGAGGAAGGGATTCGAACCCTTGATACCTCTCGGTATACTCGCTTTCCAAGCGAGCGCACTAGACCAACTATGCGACCTCTCCGGACAGGCGCTTATTATATCAGAGTTTTTTAAAAACAAGGCTTCATTTTGGTTTATGGTTGATTTTAAGTGGGTGGTTTTGTGCCAAATTGATAGGATTGAAAGACGTTTTAGGGGGTTCTGGCGAGGACGCCAGAACGAGCGGGAAGAAAGACGCCGGAACGAACAAGGAATTTCTGTATACATCTTGTGTCTTGCGCTCGGTGAGGACACCGGCGCGATCAGGTGGTTCTGGAACGAGCGGGAATTTGTATGTGGTTCGCGTTTCTTGCGCTCGGTGAGGACACCGGCGCGATCAGTTTGTCTTAATTTGATCGAATTGAAAGATGGTTTAGGGGGTTCTGGCGAGGACGCCAGAACGAGAGGGAAGAAAAACTACAGAACGAGCGGGAAGAAAGACGCCGGAACGAACCGAATTTTTTGTGACTGCCTTGTGTCTTGCGCTCGGTGAGGACACCGGCGCAATCAGCTGTTTCTGGAACGTGCAGGATATTGTTTGAGAATCGCGTTCCATGCGACCGGTGAGGACACCGGCGCGATCAGCCAGTTCAGGAACGAGCGGGAATTTGTATGTGGATTGCGTTCCTTGCGCTCGGTGAGGACACCGGCGCGATCAGCTAGTTCTGGAACGCGCAGGATATTGTTTGGGAATCGCGTTCCATGCGCTCGGTGAGGACACCGGCGCGATCAGTTTGTCTTAATTTGATAGGATTGAAAGATGGTTTAGGGGGTTCTGGCGAGGACGCCAGAACGAGTGGGAAGAAAAACTACAGAACGAGAGGGAAGAAAGACGCCGGAACTCAGTGGGTAAGGAGTGCTAGAACGAATCGAATTTTTTGTGGCTGCCTTGTGTCTTGCGCTCGGTGAGGACACCGGCGCGATCAAAAAATGGGACACCGGCGCGATCAGCTAGTTCTGGAACGTGCGGGAATTTGTATGTAGGTTGCATTTCATGCGCTCGGTGAGGACACCGGCGCGATCAGTTAAAGTCTAAAACGAATTTGATAAGGAACACCGGCGAAATCAGCCAGTTCTGGAACACGCGGGAATTTGTTTGTGGATCGCGTTTCATGCGCACGGTGAGGACACCGGCGCGATCAGCTGGTTCTGGAACGCGCGGGAATTTTTTTGTCGGTGCCTTGTGTCTTGCGCTCGGTGAGGACTCCGGCGAGATCAATTATTCTGATTCCAGAACGAGCGGGAATTAGAACACCAGCGCGATCAGTTAAAGTCTAAACGTATTTGATAAGGAACACCGGCGCAATCTGCTGTTTCGGGAACGAGCGGGAAGAGGAACACCGGCGTGATAAGTTTTTGCTTCCAAAATGAATAGGTCAATAGAAAATCTATCGGCGCAATGATCAATCTGGTCTACACTGATATCAGAAGCCCTGGTTCAAGGCTTGAAAGGAGTTACTATGGAAACAAAAAGAAAAGTACCGCTGTTGCTTTGGCCGTTTTACGCCATGATGCAACTGGTGATTTGGATTTTGAAGGTGACTGGCAGGCTGCTTGGCTTTTTGCTGGGCATGGCGATGATCGTAGTGGGCATTGCGCTTAGCGCCACCGTCATCGGCGCCATCCTGGGCGTGCCATTAGTCATCCTGGGTGGGATGTTGGCTTTCAAGTCGATATTCTAAAGGCAAACATTCGCAAATACTGGCGGCTATCTGGCTGAAATGTGGGGAAATCAGCTAGGCACCTGCCAGTTTTTGCTTTAATTGGGTCAGAATAGCCACCGGAGTTGGGTCAACGCCGTAGGCAAGTGCCAAATAGTACGCCACATAGTCACCAAATTGGATAAGGCTCCACATCTGTGCCAGACGGCTTTCACCCTTGGCAAAAATGTCAAAAACCTCGATTCCCGCATTCGCAAAGAGTTCCTCACTGGCTTTGATGCGCAGTTGATTGCGTGGATGGTCGCTTGGCGCGCTCAGGAAGACGGCGAGGGTCTCATCAATCAATTTTTCTGGGAACAAGAGCCCAGCCAAGGTGTTGTGGTTCATTTCAGGAATGGCTTCAAAGGATGCCCATGCTTTTGCCAGCTCCGCGATTTGGGCTTTCCAACGGCGTGCGATGACCTCCATGTTTCCCGCGCCAAAGATGACGGGGTTTTTGTCCAGCATGCGTATAGCCAATTCTTCGCAGGGGTTAGGCTGATCATCGTCGATTGTGCTATAAAGTTCCCGCCACTCACGCATCAATTGTGCTGCTTCTTTTATATTTTGATCTTGATTTTCGACCAAACCCAAGCGGCTTGCTAATCCCAACAGGATGCCAAAGGAATAGGCGAGTGCTGTGCGCGGTTGGCCATCATGTTCAAAGGTCCAGGCGTCCTTACCGGCTTCAAGTGCCATGTCGCGCAATTTTCCGCCGGTGCTGATGCTCAGCAAGGTGCATTCACGCTCAATTGCCGTTTTGAAACAATCGATGGTTTCTTCGGTGTTGCCCGAATGGGATGAGCAGATCACCAAGGTCTCTTCACCGCTCGCCCAGTTGGGTAAACCATAATCGCGGTGGGAATAAACCGGAACCTGCGAAACCTCACGCATATAGGAGCCAAAAAAGTCGCCACCAATCGCTGAGCCACCCATACCGCAAATGACGATCATCTTGGGTTGGGGGATGTTTTTTAGGGGCAAGCTCATGCCTAATTGCCAGGCAGTTTCGAGGTCATCGGGCAGGCGATTGATATAAGAGAGCATGTTTTCTGGGTCGGTGAGGTTGAATTCGTTCATGGTGATATCCTTTTGATAAGATTTTAAGGTGTTGGGCTGGGTTCTTGGGTTTCGTTGGCTGGCGGTGTTGGTGTGGGATCATCGGTAACGACGATGCGGACGTAAAATGGCGAGTCGGCGTTCATGCCCAAACCAAATAAATGACCGTCCGGGTCTTGTAACATCCAATTGCCCTGGTAGGTGCCTGGGCTTTCTGGCGCGGTAAACCTGATGCTTAAGTCGATAGCTTGTCCGGGAAGCACTTCGCCTTCCAAAAAGCGTTCATACTGGGCGCCCATCGCGTTTTGGGAATAAAAGACGAGTTTATAAAGGCGGGTCCATTTACAAGAGCCGGAATTGACCAGCCGCCAGGTTTTGGTGAAGCTTTCACCCGCGTAAAACCTGGTGTTGTCTGGAACGGTAACATCGAAAGGCACGCCCATGCCAGCGCGATTGCATTCTGTTGGGGAGGTTGGGGTTGCGTCTGAGGTAGGTGTGCGGGCGATGGTGGCAATGACGGTTGGCCATGGCGTGTAGGTTGCTGTAAAGATCGGTGTTGGGGTCGCTGTGGGTTGGTGGAGCTGGGTTTCATGGTGCGCGTAGGTAAGCTGCATGGCGGCGGTTTCTAAAAGCTCATCCTGGCTAAATGTAGGAATCGACTCGCCAAAAGGTTCTTCTTCAATGGTGGGTTTGCAAGCCCCCAGCAGGAAACCCAGGATTAATAGACTCCAAAACCAACGCGCTTTCATAGGCTAAATTGTACCTCAGAAGGTGGGTGAGTTTACACAGGACTTTCATTAAACAACTTTTTAGTAAATTCAATAAATTACACCATAAAATTCTGTTACAGAGACATTGTGACTAACTAGATGGATTGTTGGTAGCTTCGATTATCACTTCATGTAGTTTCCTAATAGTTGATTCCTTTTCTTTAATGGAGAGAGGAACACCAATCATAAAAAGTTTAAACTTCTTATCAGAAATGGGGTTGATTATTTCAGATACTTTAGCAAAACTATGGTCACTAGGATAGCATAAAATCCCTACTTTAACCTTTTCAGTAGAAAAACTAGAGTATGAGAGTATTTGATGGAGATCATAGCGAAATTCAGTCTTCAACATGGAGCTCTGGGAATTAACATTGTATAAATGAGATTTATACTTAGAATCAATAATGACAGATATACCGTCTTTCAAAAAGATTCCATCTGGCTCTAAATATGCCAATTCCCACTTGCTTAATCTGTCAGACTTTACTGGAAACTGTGGGTTTGCTATAAAACTGCCCCCGACTTGTTTCGCGACAGCTTCGAATAAAAACTGAACATATCGCTCAAAAATCTCTGAAAAATTTGCTCTCCAAGCTGTCGCATTGGATGTTGTTTTATTCAAGAATGCTTTTGCTAGAAGTTTGGTTTCTCTTAAAATCGGAAGATCCTGTGCATGGATTGAAATGCTTTTAGATGGAAACATCTGAACATGTTTCATGCAGCTTTGAATGAAATCGATTTTAGGTTTGATACCGCGAGCAATCTCGACAGGTATCCTCGTCTTTTTAATCTCAGCTAAACACAAATGAAAAACATATTTCATTGTTCTGTGGTCAAAATGATCTTCACTTAAGAAGTTTTTTCTAGATAGAAAACTAGTTCGCTCAGCAGGATCAAAGCTTCTTCTTGCATAATCAGTCCAGTCTATATTACCAACCGGATTGTCAGAAATAAGTTTTTTAGTCTGAAATTTATTCCACGCTTTTTGTTCAAGAATATAGAGCGATTGGACGAATCGTATTGCTTCTAGGTATGAAGGTATTGCAAATTGGTCTTTAGACCTTAATGGCAGGCTTGGAAGAACATCAACTTTTACAGAGCTTCTTAACAAACTCATGATCGAGATATATTCATCTTGCTTATTATTGTTGATGAACCTAGGACTTACAATTAGGTCTCCGATTTGTGTTCCGTCATATGGGGAACGGAGTGGGATCCCGCCAATAAAATGGTTGGTTCTGAAACAAAGCGTGGCTTGGTTTCCCATACCTTCTATGAGAGGTGTAGTACACAAAAAGTCTAACAATTCTCTATTTATACTCACAAACTTTTGTAGATGCTCAGAAACAAAGCGCTTGTCAGCTCCTTTGAACCATGTTTGGAGTAAATCTATCCCTCGGTAAACACGTGATTTTTCAGTTAAGCAAGGAATGTTTAAAAAGACAGTTAGGTTTTTCATGTAAATAGCGAAAGACCTATATGATCTAAGAAAAACTGGTTTAAATCTTCAGCAGCACTTAACAATAACCCTTCATCTATATACTCCTTTATTAAAGGATAGAGCTCATAACGTATTCGAGCTTTCATTTCTTTGTCTGAATCAGCAAAAAAGTAGCTATGGCCAGGTTGCAAGTTTAATTCGAGATCATTCGCATTCCAATTAAAAATGGTATCCATTGCGGAGAATGGTTCTATATAGAAATTGTCTGCGATGATAGGTTCTGGCTTTACTGGGATCCATGCAAACCTCCTTCTCAATGCAAAATCTACGATTGCTAAACTTCTGTCTGCGGTATTCATAGTTCCTATAACATAAAAGTTTTCCGGAAGCTTATTAACTGCCAGAGTAGGAGTAAGGTTGTAGGTAACATCTGAAAAATCCTGCTTATGCTCAAAGAGGTAAAATGCTGGACCTAAGACATGAGAAAGGTTTGCTCGATTAATTTCATCAATAATAAGTAATACATTTGTGTTTTCATTTTTTAAGGCATATTCTATAGCTTCTGTGAGAATCCCATTGTTAGAACGATATTGAAGTTCACCGGCTTCTAAATCTGGTTCTATGCCATAGACAAAACTAGCATAACTTGTTTCAGCATGAAATTGAACAAAAAACGGTTTTGCACTTAAAAGACCACAAAGTTTTTTAGCCAACCTCGTCTTACCAGTGCCTGGAGGTCCATATAGTACCAAGTATTTTCTGTTTTTTATCAAATCAACCAATTCTATATCGGGTAAATTTCGCTCCTCATAAGAATAATCACTTAAGATTCCATCTATTGCTTTGCGGTGCTTATTGTTTGTAGGCCATTCGCGTAACTTAGCATAAGCTGCTACAAAAGCAGATATAGCTTTTCTGCCATCACTACTATTTGGGTTTTGCAAAATTTGACACGCCGGTAGAAGAGAAGAATATGTTTTAATGGTATTTTGAAGGTGGACTAAATCAGCTCGTGAACGAAAAGATTTTGGAAGTTGGGATTCGATGTCAGAAAAATCAGATTTATAGTAACCATCATGATTAATTATTGTGGAAAAAAGTCGGCGAACACCTGGACGTTTGGAAAGATCATAATCGTCTTTGAAACCACTTGAACCGACGCCTAAACAGATTAACCAAGGCAAGTGGTCATCTTTGCTAGGGAAAATTACTAAAGAGAAATCGTGGTACCTACCAGATGACTCTTCACGCGGAGAGATGAAACCTAAAAATGCACCGTTGTCGTTTAGTGCGTCAGCTCCTACGTTGTAACGTAAAATAAACGATGCTTTATCACCTTCAGTTTTAGCACCAAATCGTTCAGCTTCCGATATAATGAACTTTTTTATGTCTTCTATTGTATTATTTGACATGATATTCTCCAGTCAGGTTTAACAAAATACTTTTCAAACCAGTACTTTATTCACTCTCCTAAAAAGCATTTAGGAGAATATTAATCATAATAGATACGCAATAACTAATGTTTTCAAGGCTACAATTCAATCATTTATAACTGTTCTATCAAATTGTACCTCAGGTTATTGGTAACCGATTGTCTTTATCCGATAGAAGTTTATTCTTTTAGGTGATTGTGCTTATGCTTCCTTGTATCAAATAAATGATGGTGTTTGTGACTATGTGTGTAGGTTTGTGGTGTGGCAGAAGCGCTTGATGGGCCAATTATCGTATGGCTATGTTCATGGCTGTGCGTTTTAGTAAGCGTATCCAGAGTGACCAGCGCACTTCCCAGAAACATTAATACCAATGCTAACACATACTGCAAGCCGATTGATTCCTTAAGAAAAATGAAGGAAAGCAGCGCACCAACAAAAGGCGCAATCGCATACCAGGCACTTGTTTTTGCCGCGCCAATCACATGTTGGGCTTTGATGTAGAAAAAAATGCTTAATCCATAGGCGACATAACCCAGGGCTAAAACGATGAGGACTGTTCCAATTTTTGGAAAAGTGTTGCCGCTTAGCAAAGCAATAATCAGTGCACCGAATCCTGAAAAGAGACCTTTAATGGTTACTATTTCATAGGTGTTTTTGTGACTTATTTTTCGGGTAAAGTTGTTTTCAAGACCCCAGCAGATGGCAGCAGCCAGAACCAAAAGCGAACCCCATGAAAATTTGAAGCCTGCCAGCCCTTCAAAGCTAAGAATCATACTGGATAGGGTGATGAATAGGAGCGCAAGCCACAGTGTTTTGCTAATGTGTTCTTTGAATAGTGCTAAGGCGATGGTCGCAGTGGCAACAATTTCAAAGTTGTTGAGCAGCGCAGCGTTCGCGGCGCTGGTCAAGCGCAAACCGAGCATCAAGAAAATAGGCGCGGCTATATCCAAAAGCACCATGCCAAGAGTGTAAGGCAGGTCTGCTTTGTCCAATCGTTCGCCTTGACGCGCTTCTTTTGATAATAAAAACATCAGACCTATGCCAAGTCCGGCGCCGATGTACAAAAAAGCCGCCATCATCATGGGTGATACAGATTCTAAAAGAACTTTTGAAGCGGGCATGCTGATTGCATATAAAACCGCAGCCAAAATGGCAAAAAGGGTAGCGATAATGGGTTTGTTCATGATGACTTCATTATAAGAGGATGTTGGTGGAAATCAGGCGCCCGTCTAAGATTTAGTGGCTTTATTTCCGCTTGGACATATGCAAAATGTGCCAGGTGACAGCGATGCCAACCAGGATAAGCAGTAAAGCCCAGTAGCTTTTGATCAAAATCATGGATAAAATGAGCGTTCCCCATAACCAGCTGAGGCTAACAATAACATTTTTTCGGGGTAATCCAACCCGCTTTTGGTAGTTTTCGTAATGCTCACGGAAAAACTTAATTTTCATGATCTGGGATTGGATTTTAGGGTTAACTGAAAAACACGCCGCGGCGACTAAAACAAAAGGCGTTGTTGGCCATATCGGTAAGAATAAGCCGATGAACCCGAGGGCAAGGAAAACAAAGCCCAGACCAGTGAATAAAATTACTTTGAGTTGCATTTTTTTATTTACTTTGTAAATCAGTAAAGGTTATACCCTTAAATGCGAAAAATTTATAGCACAAGGTTAATCCTTTGCCTGTCAGACCAGTTTACAGGGTGCTTTTGCTTTAAAACAGGGTTTAAAGTTCCTCAATCATGCTTTGTATCCACTCAAGCGCAACGCCATGCGACAAAATCCCATAATCCAGTGGCGCGCGTTGGTAGCGAAAGGTGCTAAGCGCCTGAATTTCAGTGGGCAGGCTATCCAGTTCATCTTTGATAGCCAGCAGCGCTCCTTGAGAGGCAGCAACTTTTGCGGACATATCTTCCAAAATAAGTTTCTTTTGCTGTGGATCCTCAACTAAGCCCAAGAAATAGGTTTTTGCCATAACGGTTTCTTCCAAACGCCTGTCCGAAAGAGGGCTGAGCATCCACTCAAAAAAGGCAGCGATGCCAGATTGGGTGATGCTATACAGCTTAACACGTCTTCCGTTCTGCTTTAGCCATTCAAATTGAATATGTCCTTGTTCAAGCAAGTTTTTTAGGGCGGCTTGTAAACTGCCCAGGCTGTCACTGTAAAAGAGGGATATGCCCGCAGAAAACTGTTTGCGCAAGCCATAAATGCTTAATGGCTCGAACATTAATAAACCCAGTACAACAAATATCATTGTGTAAGCCCTTCTCTTGACTTTGTGTTTTGCTTTGCGTAAAATCAGCGCATATTACTAATAGTAATATAGAACACTCAGAATTGCAAGCTAAAAGGAGCTTATTATGTTGAAACATTGGAGAATTGCCGCCGTCGTCATCCTGACTTTTGTCGCCACCTGGCTTTTGTTCGTTTTTATGAAGACGCCTTTGTTTAATATCACCGCCTTTGACAAAGAAATCATGAACTTTTTCACCAGCTATCAGCTGTCAACCATTTTGATTAGCATCAGCTTAGTGGTTCTGCTGTATTTTTTGGCAGATAAAACCAAGTTGAGCCTCTTGAACCTCCACAAAATTGATGGTCCGGTTCGCCCAGCGCCATGGATCGGTCTAAAGCCAAAAGAAGGCGAAGGCTGGAAGGTGATTGGCTTGACCATCGGTGGCACCATTCTATTGGTCAACGCGATTGTGGTCTACTTTCAGGTGGCTGCCAAGAGCGGGCTGTCTATACGTTTTTTTCCTGAAGTGCCGATGATTATTCTCTTAGCCTTGATGAATTCCTTTACTGAAGAGGTCATCTACCGCTTGTCTTATACCACCATCATTGCCAATGAGAACCTCGATCGAAAAATCTCAGAATTCCTTGGTGCGATCGTTTTTGGCGGAATTCACTTCTTTGGTATCGCGCCGAATGGTATTTTTGGGGCGATTATGTCGGGCTTTATCGGATGGTTTCTGGCAAAGTCGATCAATGAGACCAAAGGCTTTTTCTGGGCATGGCTTATTCACTTTGCGGTGGATGTGGTAATTTTGTTCTTCCTGTTCATGAGCAAGGGAGCGTGATGCAAAGAAAACCCGCATTGTGGACTTTTATTCTCTAAGTAAAAAAGAAAAGACCCACCCCTTTAATCCCCTCCCACCGCTAAGTACTGCACCAAAACGTTCGTGACCTAAAAATGAGAACAATGTGCAGTACTTATGCTGGAGGGGAGGAATGAAACCGTTCGTGCTTTGCAATTTCAGATAATCTAACTTCTGCTGGATATGGTTATTGCTTTAAATCAATCCATTGTGTTTGGCTGGAATCATCCAGGTGCAATGCTGAATCGCAAATGTCCAAAATGGATTTGCGATGGGTGATGGCAATGAAAATACAAGGATATTCTTTGAGGAAATCATCCATTGCCTGGATAATCTGCTTTTCCATACTCTCGTCCAGGGAAGCGGTTGGCTCATCATAAATCAATAAAGAGGGCATCCGATACATAGAACGGGCAATGCCTAAGCGCTGGCGTTCGCCACCGGAAAGCTCCCGCAGGTCTTTGACTTTTCGGTTGAGCACATCGTCTAACCTTAGTTTTTGGAACATTTCAATCGGAAAGTTCGGGTTCTCACGGCTAAAGGTGATGTTATCCTCGACCGATTCAGAAAAAAGGAATATCTCCTGAGGCATATAAGCGCATTGATTGAGGTAAGCTTGGCTGTCTAAGTTCTGCAAAGGCACGCCATTAATACGTAGCTCACCCCGGTCAGGTTTGATGATGCCCAACAGCAACATGGCAAGGGTGCTTTTGCCAGAGCCACTTTCGCCGGTAATCGCTAATCGCGAGCCGGTTTTTAAAGTCAGCGAGAGATTCTCGATAATCACTTTTGATTCATCATAGGCAAAGCTAAGTTTGTTTAAGCTGATTTCCTCAATTGCCTGGATGGTCTGTTTGACATGCTTATCATCTTCGATGGCTGTTTCACGAATAAAAGTTTGCAAGCGCGGAAAAGCGGCGAGGGCTTGCTGGCGAATGCGGTTGAGACCTGCAAGGGTATACACAGGCTCGATAATCCAGTGATTAAAGGAGTAAAAGATCAAGAGCACGCCAAGCGTAATCTGCTTGCTCACGATAAAGTAGGCGCCAACACCCAGGATGAGAATGGGAATGAGAGCGTAAAAGAAGTTGAGCAGGGCACTGTCTAGCGAGTTGAAACGCTGAACACGGGTTTTGGATTTTAGATAAGTTTTGAGGCTTTTGCCAAAACGGGCGATGAAATAATCCTCTTCCACATTGATTTTGATGGTTTCAAAACCGTCCATGGCTTCCTGAGCCTGGTTCATGACCTCGGAATAGCTGGCGAGTTCTTCATTTATCAGCGGGCGGATTTTTTTG
The DNA here is from genome assembly GCA_002409625.1 of Anaerolineaceae bacterium UBA5404. GTDB lineage: Bacteria > Chloroflexota > Anaerolineae > Anaerolineales > Anaerolineaceae > Mesolinea. Next base: position 103,064 of record DHNY01000016.1, read on the forward strand.
TTGATGAGCAGATAGATGCTAAGGTAAACGATGAAAACAGCAGCCAAAACGCCAGTAAGTGGGAGGCTGAGCGTGATGCAAATGGTGTAAATGGCAATAATGCGGATAAAAACAATGACGGTATCAGGGATCTGGTAAATCATGTACTTGGCGTAAAGTTCACTGTCATTGAGGATTTTGTTGAGCATGTCGCCAACATGGCCACGTTCTAAGACCGAGGCGGGTTGGTTCAAGGCAAGTGCCAGCACGTGTTCGCGCATCAGGTTGATGCCAGTGTAAAGCGCTTTTGAAAAGAGATAATCTTTAAGGTAAAAAACCACAAAATCCAACAAAGATACGACAATCAGGATGATTGTTAGTTGGGTGACGGTGTTAAATTCGGTTCCATGACCAACCTGATTGATGACATCCAAGAGGCGTCCAATTAGCACCGGTTGTGCGAGTGAAAGGGCGATGGAAAAGAGTTGCATAATGAAAGCGATGACGCGTAAGGGCGTGATTGGTTTGAGGATGCTTTTAAAATCGGTCATTATGCTTGGCTCTTTTCACTTGTCATTGGTTAGTTTTAAATGGTTTAACAGAACCATTCAATTTTAGCAGGATTTGGCTCGTTTTCCACGGCGATGGTTTGCAAAGCGCGGTGCATTTTCCAACATTCTTCCTCGGCTCTTTGCTCTAATTGATCCCATGGCGCGGTGATACCAAGCTCGTCGTAAGCTACGGCTAAAGCCCCGTAAAAAGCCAAGCCGATGCAATGGCGTGCGGAGTGAATGGTAGAGGCAGATTGTCCAATCGCGCGGGCGGCTCCTCGGGCTATTGGAAATTCTTCAGCTTCTTTTGCGGCAGCATGGCAAGCTAAAATAGCTGGCTTGGCTTGGGGAAGTTTTATCTCACCATCAAGCCATTGACGGGCGGCATGCAAACTTTCTTCTGGTCTGGAATCATTCGGAAAATCCTTTTGCCATAAAGGCAACATGACCTCTCGCGAATAATTGATTGCCCAAGTCGCAAGGGTTCTTTTGCTTTGAGTTTCGATAAGCGCCATAAGTGCTTGGATGGCTGGCTTTTGCCAATCGCTAAGCATTTTTCTGATTTTTGCCATTGTGTTTGTCCTTTAGATTATCGGCATTTGGCAAGGTGAGGCAGTACTGTACCATTCATTTTAACCTTTTTTAGCCTCGGCATAAATAAGAAACCTTAATCTAATATTAGAAGGTTCTATTTTGCCCTAAATCGAGCAAAAAACCTTTCACGACCGGCTGAATTGGTCAGGTTAAAAGGTTATCATAATAATATGAAAACAATCATATAAATAGTGCTAAGTGAGATTTGGCGAAGGACACAAGATGAAATGATACAACTTAAACGTGTCTATGAACAACTATCAAAAACGGATGGCAAACTATACCTGGTTGAACGCCTTTGGCCGCGGGGAATCAAAAAGGAGGCTTTGGAACAAGCAGAATGGCTAAAGGATGTTGCCCCGAGCACAGCTTTGAGAAAATGGTTTAATCACGAGATTGAAAAATGGGAAAGCTTTAAAGAAAAGTACAGCCAGGAACTTGATCAGAATCAAGAGGCATGGGCGCCTATTTTAGAAATGGCAAGAAAAATGAAGGTTACTTTGTTGTATTCCAGCCATGACACCGAGCACAATAACGCCCAGGTCCTGAAAGAATATCTGGAATCAAGGCTTTAGATTGCTGGCAAGGCTTTCTTGCTCGAGGGGAACAGTTAAGAAAGCACTTTGAATCGACTCTTATCAGAGTTTAGAAGAAAGGATAAATGAGATGAAACATTTTAACTACATCATTATTGGTGGTGGTTTAGCTGGCGATTCTGCCGTGAGAGGTATACGTGAATTGGATAAAGAAGGAAGCATCGCCATGTTTAGCATGGAAGCAGACCCACCATACAGTCGGCCAAAACTTTCAAAAGACCTCTGGCAGGATAAACCGCTGGAAAAAATCTGGCGAAAAACCGAAAAACGAGAGGTGGATATTCATTTAAGCGATCGCATTACAAAGGTGGATCCAGAAGCAAAAACAGTTAGCGATCAAAATGGCGAAGCTTACAAGTATGACAAACTATTGTTTGCCACGGGTGCCAGTCCTATTCGGTTGCCTTTTGGTGGAGAGGACATCATCTACTTTCGGGATTTTCAGGACTACCTGAAACTTCGCGAATTGACTGAGAAAGGCGAGACCTTTTTGGTTATCGGAGGTGGGTTCATTGGTTCTGAGATTGCCGCCGCATTGACGATGAACAACAAAAAAGTGATTATGGTCTTTTTGGAAAACGCGATTGGCGAAAGGATCTATCCAAAGGATTTGGCACATTTTCTAAACGATACATACCGCGAAAAAGGCGTAGAGGTTTTGGCTGGCGATTCGATTGAAAGCATCGAAGCTGAGGAGGTTGCCTATCTTGTCAAAACCAAATCCGGGCAAAGCTTTAGAGTCGACGGTGTAGTAGCGGGCATCGGTGTGCGTCCTAATGTGAAATTGGCGGAAGAAACAGGCTTGAAAGTGGATAATGGCATTGTGGTAAATGATCATTTGCAAACCTCTCATAAAGACATCTATGCCGCGGGTGATGTGGCGAACTTCTTCCATGCTCAGCTCAAAAAGCACGTGCGGGTGGAGCATGAGGATAACGCCTTGAAGTCTGGCAAAACAGCCGGCCACAATATGGCAGGCGCAAACGAGGCATACACCCATGTGCCGCTCTTTTATACGGATCTGTTTGATTTGGGATACGAGGCGGTTGGGCAATTGGATAGCCGCATGGAAACCATCATCGATTGGAAAGTGCCCTATAAAAAAGGTGTCATCTATTACCTGGAAGATGGGATTGCTAAAGGTGTTTTGCTTTGGAATGTGTGGGATGCCGTTCCCGCGGCACGCAGCATCCTTGCGGAGGCTGAAAAATTCGATAAACAGGATCTAAACCTCGATTTGGTGATGAGCCGGATTGAGGAAAAAGAGTAGCTGTTGATCGCTTTTGGGTGGCGTGTTTATTGACCTGGCTGAGGTAACCCGCTAGGCTTTTTTACCTTGCTTGGGCGTAAGGGCGGTTTAAAGGAAGCTTCGGCGGGACGCCTCAGCAAGCTAAAAAGGGCGGCTGTCTGGGACGCCTTAGCAAACGGTTGGTGGCATGGGCGGTTTTTGGCAAGCCTCGGCGGGACGCCTCAGCAAGCGAAAAAGGGCTGTCGTCTGGGACGCCTTAGCAAACGGTTGGCGGAATGGATGGTTTAAAGCACGCTTTGGCGAGACGCTTTAGTAAGCGAAAAAAGCTGTCGGTGAGCTAAATTTCAATGTGGTTTCCTGCCCATGTTTCATTTCGGTCAATCGGTGAGCCCAGACAAAAGAGATCTCCACACAGGTAGCACTGGCGACATCTTAATAAAAATAACAATCAGAAAAACTGCTTGTGGAGGCGTCTTCGCCGACACACAACCAACATCTACACCTTCGGCGGGACGCCTTAGCAAACGGTTGGTGGCATGGGCGGTTTTTGGCAAGCCTCGGCGGGACGGCTCAGGAAGCGATTGGCAAAATGGGTTTTTTAAGGTGGGTTTATCTTGCAGATAACTAAGACGATTAAAGATGCGAAAGCAGGACAAGTTCGATTTTGCACTAAAACCAGAAAGTTTGTCCGGCTTTCGCTTGAATAGTGATCAGTTGGGACGAAGCTTAATCTACATAGAGAATTAAAGCGATAAATTCCAAGTCTGTGTCACCGATATTTTGAATGCCGTGTCGCTCACCTGCCGGGCAAAGCGTTAAATCACCAGGACCAACTTCGAGGATGGTGCCATTGTCGTCATATTCCCCTTTACCGTTGAGGATGTAATAAATTTCCTGCTCACCTTCATGCACATGGCGACCGATACCACTGCCAACAGGCAATCGCATGCGGTTGAACAAGCGACCTTTGCCAAAAAACTCTTCGGGTTGCAGTAAGGGTGTACGCACCACGGTGCCGGGCGCTCCAAAGGGCGCATCGCCGGAATGGCTGGTTAAGGTGTCTTTTCTCTTGATCATGTCATCTCCTTTTGTTCAATTAAACCACAAGACTTGTTGTTTGCAATTTTTTAGAAGAAGAACGAGCTGCGGGTTAAAAAATGTTAAATAAAAAAGATGCCATCTTGAAACAGAGGACATCTTTTCCTGAATACTTCTTTGAAGCTTTCGTAATTAATAATCCTTGTGGATAAACGAAATATGCAGCAATTCTTCAATATCATCATTGCTCATAATTAACTTCCAACGTCTTGCCATGAAGTTCATGATCTTTATTCCCCGATCGTAAATATGATTGGCCGTCCAATCATCATTTTTGGAAACTTCTATCTCTGAATTGGACCCATTGGTGTAACCCCTAGGACTATTTTTATTCGGTGTTTTCTTTTCGGGGAAAGGATCATTCTGGAGCGAAGAGTTGATGCTCTGAGACAATGGCAGCAGGTTCCCTAAGGAATTAGACAGGCAAATTAATTCATCCGGGGAATACTTGCCGAATAAGTTTTGCCAATATTGATCTGTTGGGGTTTGTGGCAAGATGTGCTCGATGGTTACCTTATCTCTTTCAGTCTGGGTGAACATTCGCCAATCAATTTTATGGATATTGCTTTTGATACCCAAATCATATTCATATTCAAAGAGCAAGTATCTTAGATCACGCCATCCATAGAAACCCAAACCTGAATCGAACCTTCTATTGTTCCTTGTGATAAAAGATTTAATAGCAGCAGCCATATCCCTATTTGTTGTTTCAGTCAGGGATTCGGTAATAGATTCTATGGTTATCGTTTTTTCCAATAGCTCACGGGATTTGTTGTAGTAAATGCTGCTATGATAACTGGCATTCCAGCCAGCTAACCGGAAAGTAACAAAGATAAACCGTTCTATCGCTTTAAACAACTCAATGCGTGATTCTGGTGTAGTAAACTTTTCTGTGGCTAAGGCTGCAACAACCAAAGGCCGAAAATAGCCAATACCAATCCGGTTCAACCTGCCCAACCAAAGCTTTTCTTCTTCTGATAAATCACATTGTTCTGGAAAAAAACTTGTATACCAGTATTTAGCCAAAGTCTTCAGGTCATTCACATAATCTGCAATTTCCGTGGGAGCCAGCTTACTTAACGTGATTGGTTCAGGTTCCAGTGGGAATATGCCATTTTCATCTTCATTGTCGAGTTCAAAATCTGATAATTGAATCTCTTCCTCTAAATCTTGAAGAAGAATATGTTTTTCAAATACTTTTTTAGCTGAAAATTTGTTAAGGAGAAAGTGGATATAATCCTCTCCTCTTTTACGTGTGTATTGGTAGTATGTGATCCAATGCGCACGGAGAAACTCGTCATCAGATAAAGGCGCATGCGGATTACGCCCTAATTGATAGTAAACTTCTTTCCAAGCATCATTGATGTTTTTTCGAAGTTGATCCTTATTCGTTTTGTCGAATTCCTCATCTGGATACAGTGTGGTTAGATAAATCAGGCGATTTTTCAGCAGTTCAAGGTTTGTTAGTTTCTTACCACGGTTATTCATTGTTTCGAATGCAACGAAGACGTCATAATCATCCTCGATTTCGTGAAGATTGAACTTAAGTTGCAAAGTTAATTTTTTGTAGATTAATTCGATGCCTTCAATCCCATCAGTTTCGTAAAGATCCAGGAGGTTTTTCTCAAAAAAGGTTTTGGCGTACTTTAAGTTTCTTGTATAGTAGGTTTCCACCAGCGTGCCAGATCCAGGCTCTTCAAAAATTTCATGTCTTAAGTAGTCGTAACTTGGATTATCGTTTTCATAACCAAAAAGATAAGTTTTAACGATATTTTCAGGCGGACGCATGCGTAAGATATATTTGGACTTAATGTTTGTGAGTGGATCGAAGCAAAAGAAAATTTTATCGTCTTCCAAGTCAATGTTTTCTTCAAGATTCTTGACGAGTTTTATGATTTCATAGAGAAGAATTGAAAAAGTGGTGAGTCGCTGTTGACCATCAACGATATGGAATTGTTTGTATCCTTTTTGATGAAGCCAATATTCATTAGGGAATTTCGAATAATCAATATCCTTGATTTCTTTCAGGGAAAGCAGCCCCGTGTAATGAACTCTCTCTGGGTGGAGGTTGATGAGGTCTTCCCAAAAGTCAGTGAGTTGGTCTTTCTTCCATGCAAAACCGCGTTGATAATCAGGGATGCGAAAGAGGCGGTTCTGGTATAGTGTAGAAAGAGATTGAAGTTCGTTTGCCATATCACTCCTTAATAACAATAAAATTGTATTGCATGTCTTCAAGCAAATAGTAAGACCAATTCAAATGATTGATATCCATGGACAATGCAGTTATATGATACCGCTTTATTCAATTGCTTGGAAGAAAAAGATTTTAAATATCGATTTTTAAAGTCTATATTTGAAAACATTGGGGGCTAATCAAAGAAATGGTAAGAAAATTGTTTTCGATAAAGAATTAAGGAGTTATCTTCCCGAAAAAGTTCATAAATTAAGCGTTTATTAGATTCCTCTTTGGAACGAGTCTAAATTGTCGAGTATTATTCCGCTTTTTTATTTTTCTGTTAATATAGACTAGTAGATATAATAAGTATTTGCATCTCAAAAAGATGGAAAGGAAGTGCGCCAAAAGACCTTAAGCTTGTTTTGAAAAGCCTCTGTATTTACTAAGCCAGTAGTTCGACCATTTCGTTTTAAATTAAGTAAAGGAAAAAATGAATAAAAACGTATTCACTAAAATTCTCTCCATTTTAATTGTGCTGGGAATGCTATTTAGCATTGTCCCCATGACAGCACAGGCAGAGAACATCTCACCCCAAACAAACGACCCAAACGCGCCTATTACGCTAACCGGTAAAGTGCTGGACGGCGGCATCCAAGGTGGAGCCAAACATGGTTACCCTTTGATGGCAACGCTTACTTTTACTTCAGGAGCAACAACTGTTACAGCAAAATCTGATCCCTTTAGTGGGGATTACAGTGTTCAACTCGACAATAACCTGACCTATGATGTTACTGTTGAAACCCACATTGAAGGTTACAAAACGACCACAGCCCAATTGGCAAGTGGATTTACTTCACCTCAAAACTATAACCTCTACGTAAACGAAGCTTTGTGCTCCGCACCTGGTTATGAAGGTGGTGGCGGCGGAGCCCCAATTCTTTTTGAAACTTTTGATACGCCTAACACGCCGATTGGCTGGACGGTTCAGCCTTATGAGACTAACAACTTTGTCTGGAAATTTAATGACCCCTTCATGCGTGGCAATCTCACTGGCGGAGATGGCTATTTTGCGACTTCCGATTCCTGGGTACCAGATGATGACAGTATCAACATTGATACAGGTCTTAGAACCCCTGTCTTGAATTTCACTGGAAAAGAAGTGGTTAGCCTTAAGTTCTTGAGCAACTTTAAACAGGGCGGCACCGTAGCGGCGACGATTCGCGTTTCTACTGATGGTGGTCAAACCTGGCAACTTGCTTATAACATGCCTGAAGACAATGATAACCAACCTCAGCCTATGAACCTGGATTTGAGCGAATTCCTGGCTAATCAAAGTGCCGCAGTTATTGAGTTCCTGTATACTGGTAGATATGGCTGGTATTGGCAAATTGACAATGTCGAAATCCCCGATGCTGCTTGCAATCGCGTGAATGGTGGCGTTGCTGCTGGTTATGTGCTTGACGCGAATAATAACAACGTCAAATTATTAGGTGCTAAGGTTAAGACAAACGCCAATTAAGCCATTACTGCTGCTGATTCCTTTGAATTAGCTAATGGCTTATATTGGTTCTTTGAAAAAACCAATTATGATGGCGCCAGTGTCTTGTTCAATGTAACTAAAATGGGTTATTCGCCTTTAGAAGCGGATCGCAGCATCAATAACTATGCGATAAACCATCATGATTTCCATCTTGGCTTGCCTAGCATCATTGTTGACCCAGCCTCTTTGGAAGAAACCATGGCTCTGGATGACGAAGCCAAGACCCAAACCATTTACCTCGAAAATCAAGGTTCAGTTCCTGGTACCTTTAGGCTCTATGAGCATGACAAAGGTTATCAACCAGTTGCGCCACGTGACTTAAACATCCCAGAATTCACTGGCACCTTGCCTGATAGTGATGCGCCTTTGACCAATCAGCCTAAACCTCTTACTCAGAAAAAGGCATCAGACACAGATCAAGGTGTCATGATTGAACTCAATTCCGAAGCCAGCAAATACGGCATTAATGAAGTGGTTCCTGCTTATGCTATGCACATGATGACTGATCCTGCCACACTTTACAAATTCCCCAACGCAGGCAATCCTTCTAATTGGCAACCAATTGGTCCAGCCACCCGCTATGCTTTCGCCGCTGATTTCCTCGGTGCGGATTATAGCAAGCTCTATTTTGTGAATGTCGATGTGGATGAAAACGTCCTTTACACCATTGATACGACGACCGGTGCCAAAGAACAAATCAAGGTTTTGAGTGGTGTAAATGGCGACGTGAATGGTATCACCGGCGCGAATGGCTTCTTCTATGGTGTGGATGTCAACTGTGGGGAAACATCCCGTTTGTTCAAAATGACCCCTGCTGGCGATATTACCATCATTGGTGAGATTGCCGGTTGTAAATGTGCTATTGACCTTGCTTATGTTCCCAGTGAAAACAAGATTTACATCGTGGACAACGCTGAACAGGTTCTCTTTAGTTTAGAACCCGACCGACCTGGCGCGGCTACGGTCGTGGGCACTGGCTTGGGATATCCCAATGCCTATGCTCAGGGTATGGATTATGACGAAGCCAATGGAATAATGTATTGGGCAGCTTGTAGCGAAGCAGATGCTCAATTACGCATCATCGACCTTAAGAGCGGTGGCTCAGCAAAGGTAGGCGATTTCCTTAGCGAAAACGTGGATGCTTTTGCTGTGGCTGCTTACACCGGTGGCGCAAGCGACGTGCCTTGGTTGAGCACTAATAAGACCAGTGGTACTGTGGCTCCCGGACAACGCTTCCCAATTGAAGTCACTTTCACGACTAAAGATGTTGTCAGCCATCCTGGTGATTACTCTGCCGAACTTCGCTTCCTGGTGGACAAGGTTACGCCAATCACGCCATTGCCCATCACCCTGCATGTGACCCAACCTGAAAGTTGGGGTACCTTGAGTGGACAGATTACGGCAACCGAAAGATGTGACCGCAATCCTGAGCCTTTGGCGGGTGCAACAGTTAAGATCTATAAAGAAGGAACCTTGGTTAAGACTCTTACCACGGATGATGCGGGCAGATATAGTGCCACAGTGGTGGGAGGCACCTATGATATCGAAGCAGAACATGATGGTTATGTCACTGCACAGGTGGACGGTGTTGTTTTACCTGAAGGCGAAGATGTTACTGCCGACTTGCGCCTGCGCTATGATGCCGCTTGTGTCACTTTTGTGCCGGATGTGTTCTATGCTTATACCAGGACAGACGGAAAGGTGCAAAACACTTTGACCCTTAGGAATACCGGAACCAAAGACATTGCCATCCAGATTGAAGAAGTTCCTGGTGAAAGTCCCGCACCTTTTGCTGCGGATCCAGTAGAGCTCAAGCTTGATGACGGTACGATGGAGAACGGCTTGGGTGTCGGTGGAAACAATCAGTTTATTGCCCTGAACCGCTTTAGCCCTGCCGCGACCCAATTCCCCTTCGTGCTCAGGCAAGTTCAGGTTTACATTGGTGATACCTTGTTAGGTGCCCGAACGGGTGACCCAATTGCAGTTTACGTTTACCAAAACAAATTAGGCAATCAAGATCCGGCTCAAGGCTCAGAATTCCTCTACCAGCAAGCTGCCAAAGTTGGTGCCCAGGAAGCCTGGACGGTGATTGACCTTGAAGAACCAATCACCTTTGAAGGACCTGGCGATGTTTTGATTGCTGTTGGCTTCTTGAAGAAACCGGGTGTGAAATACTTCCCCGCACCGCTTGATCAAGGTGAGAGCAAACAACAGTCATGGATTGGTTTTTGGAATAGTGATATTCCTGCTGTACCTATTCTTCCTCCTGATGTTGGTTTGGGATTGATTGATGAACTTGGTGAAGAATTTGCCGGGAACTGGATGATCCGTGGTTTTGGTGAGACTGGTAGCAATCTGCCGGGTGACATCCCATGGCTAAGCCTGGATGTTACCGAGGGCACATTAACGAAAAATGGTGGAGAGCTCCAGGTTACTGGCACTTTTGATGCTGCAGGATTAAGCCTGGGTGATTACTTTGGACAATTGCGCATCACCAACCAACCCCATCCAAGGGTTTTTGTGCCGGTGCAGCTCCACATTATGGACGAGATCTATCCCATGTACCTGCCTTTGATCCAAACCAAAGAGGCAGATGTTCAACCCTAAATTAGTGTGATGCCTTCGGGCATAAAAACAAGCAAAAAACCTCCGGTCTCAATGCCGGAGGTTTTGCTTATGGTCTAATTTATCTGCTTTGCAGCTCTGCGGTTATGGATGAGGGTGTTTTTCGTTCATTTGCAAGCATGATATTCATCCAAATGAAACCAACCAGCTCACTGGCGAAGAAAGTCAGCCATACGCCAAGAATGCCAATGATGCTTTTGAGCCCTAGCATAAATGCAATGAGCATCATCATGCCTCTTGCCACGGCAAAGATGAAAGCCTGTTTGCTCTTTGCCGCGCTTTGCAGGGCAATGGTCCCCACCAGATTAAAGCCTAAGAAGAGAAAGCCCAGGCTGTAAAGGCGCAATCCGGTCAGGGTCATTTTGAGCACTTCTGGGTCGCCTGAAATGAAAATGGACGCCAATAGTTTTGGAAAAGCCATGCAAACCGCCACCACACCCAAGGATAAAATCCAACTTACTTGCTGCGAGAACCGCAATAAAGCTTGAAACATCTTTTCATCTCCCGCACCTTTGGCGGTCGCGAACAAGGGTTGAGCACCTTGCGACAAGCCTAAAAAGACAGCGGTGAACATCAGCGAGAGGTTGGCGATAATAGCGTAACTGGAGACGCCGATTTCACCCACAAGAGAAAGCAAAACCGCGTTGAAGGCGAAAATAACCACGCCTTGGCTTAGTTCCATGACAAAGCTTGCCATGCCTTTGCCCATCAGGCGGAAAGGAAGTTCGAGCCGGGGTCGCAAGTTTTTAAGCACCTTGGCATTTTTGAAGTGCAGAAGTGTAATCAACAATCCGACAACTTGCGCGATTCCGGTGGCGAGACCCGCGCCAAACAAGCCCCAGCCAAACCCAAAAATGAAAAGCGCGTCCAGGGCGACATTTAGCGCGCTACACAAGAGAAGGGCGGTCATGGCAAGTTTGGCATTGCCGTCGTTGCGCAAAAGGACAATCAGGCTTTGGAAGAGGATATAAACCGGGCTGAACCACAGCAAGATGCCCAGATACTCCCGCGCGCCGGGCAGGGCATCGCCACCACCGGTGAGGAAATTGACCAGCGTTGTAAAGAAAAGCTGTAAAAGCAGCAAAAGCAGCAAACCCAGGATGAGGCTCCAGGTGAGGGTTTTCTCTGCCCACGCTTTGGCGCGCTTCGAGTCACCACGGCCAAGTGCATGGCTCATAGCGGTGGCACCTCCAAAACCAAGCAGTAGTCCCAGCCCTTGCATCACATTAATCATCGGGATTGAAAGATTAAGGCTGGCGAGCCCTTCACGTCCAAGCGCCTGACCTACAATGAGCGTGTCACCGAGCACATAAAGGCTGGTGCCTAGTAAGCCAAAGATGCCAGGCAAGAAAGCGCTTGTTAATATTTTGCGTTTGTTGAGGGTCATGATCTATGCTTAGTATAGGAAAAGATAGCCTAATTGTCAAAAGGCTGAATGGGTTCAATACATGTGAGACAGTATTGGGGTCAACTCCAGGTGATATCTCTCAATATACTTCCTGGGAGAGAGATTGTCTAGTGCACGATGGGGACGAATATTGTTGTAGATCCATTCCCATTTTCTAAG
>DHNY01000016.1:115309-115605 GCA_002409625.1 Anaerolineaceae bacterium UBA5404
CCATTGAGTTTGGGGGACCTTGGAGGCAGAACAAAAAGTTTGATACCCAACTCTAAACAAGCTTGTTCAAATTCTGCCATAAACTCACTTCCGCCATCCACTTGAACTGCCTTAGGCTTGAAAGGCAATCGATCTATCAGNNCGATGGGGACGAATATTGTTATAGATCCATTCCCATTTTCTAAGTTCCTTGTTTAGTTCTTCTAAGTCCCCAATTGGTGTATGAAAAGCATAAAACTCATCCAAATGAGTTCTATGAGCTCGCTCAACCCTGCCATTGAGTTTGGGGGACCTTG
>DHNY01000016.1:115892-116274 GCA_002409625.1 Anaerolineaceae bacterium UBA5404
TTGAAAGGCAATCGATCTATCAGGCTATACAGGAATTGTTTGGCTTGTCTGGAGGTGGCATTGGGGTAGACTTCGATCACATCCCACCTGGAGATAACATCTCTGGCAGTGAAATGCTTGAAATGAACATTGGGAAAAGGATGAATATCAAGGGTGTCTATCTGTATGATGTCACCTGGCTTTGATACGGGGTAATCCTTTGGTTTGCGTACAGCATAAGGACGTTTATGCCTTCTTTTGGCTTTCCACCGTTTTTTGTAGTTGCTTTCAGGGATTGCATTTCGTCTCTTTAGATAATTGATAACTCTTCCGACTGTTGAAACGGAATAAAACAAGCCATCTTCTTCCAATAGGACTTTAATCTTTTCTTTTCCCCATCCCG
>DHNY01000016.1:116578-116824 GCA_002409625.1 Anaerolineaceae bacterium UBA5404
CTGGCTTGCTTCTGTGGCGCTCATGCCGCTCTGGCGTAAGGCGTTCCATGCTCTGAGATGCTTCTCTCGATGCCTTGCTTCTTCACTTGGATTGGGTATGCTTTTTCTTGCTAACTGGTAAAATTGTTTTTGCAGGTATATCTGCCGCATTGGGGTCGCTCCTTTTTTGGTTTCGTCACCTTAAGGATGACCCCAATGTGCTTTTTTGTAAAGCCCTATCGTCTCACATCTATTTGAACTTACTCA
>DHNY01000009.1 GCA_002409625.1 Anaerolineaceae bacterium UBA5404
ACATTTCTATTTAGCCTTGACACTCAAAAAAAGTAAAAAGCCAATCGATTTTTCAATTGGCTTTCGAACTTTTGAGAAATAAATGTGATAACTTTTGTGCAGATTGTTTTATGCCTCATCTTTAGTAAAGACCATGGTCATATTTGCACTTCGATTGAGTCGATCCGAAAGGAAATAGAAAGGATAACTCAACAATCGGAAGAAATAGGAATTGAAAAAGTTTTGGAATCGCTCGCGTTGCGCCTGGCTTTTTCCCATAATCTTGTGGCGATAGTCAAAAGATAAAGCAGCCGATCCGTGGCGTCCGGTAAAGCTCTTTAGCAGTTTTTTCTTAAACCCATGGCGTTCTACCAATCTTTGCAAAAGCTCAGGATTATAAGCATAGTAGTGGCGGGGAACATCCCAACCGCACCAGGCTTCCTTAAAGTAGTGGCGATCCCATGATTTTGAATTTGGCAATGAAAGCAAAAGCGTTCCACCTGGTTTGATGATTTTTCGCATCACTTCAAGTGAGGTTTCAGGGTCTTCGAGGTGTTCAAAAACATCCCAAAGCATGACCAAGTCAAAGAAATCGTCCTCAAACAAGCCATCCACCAAATAACCATGCTTCACATCCAAGCCGAGCACCTCATTGGCATACTTTGAGGCATATGCTGAGGGTTCAACGCCAAAAGCGTCCCAGCCACGATCTTGCATTCCTTTTAGAAAATTACCACTGGCACACCCAACGTCCAAAACTTTGCCAGTGCTCTTTCCGGTGGATTTGATTGCAAAATTACATCGTCTTGCGACGCCACGTTCTCTATCCCATTTTGCAACGGCTTTTTCTTCCTGAGAAACGTCCTCACTGTAAGCAACGTAATCTTCGGGATAGTACACCTCAATGTCTTCGCCTACAAGTTGAGGCATGGTATGAACAAACCCACATTCATCACATTCCCATAGTGAAAAATCGCCCTCCAGATCATGCAAATAATCCTTGGCAGGATACAGAAATTCCCAATCTGTTTGCCCACAAATGAGGCAAGGTTTTTGGGGTTTTTGATTAGAGTAATTCATTTATGTCCTCTTTCTAATAATCATCTTCTGAGAGGATTATTAAACGCCCGTTTTTCGAGCAGAAATTTATTATTAACTGTGCGAAGTATAACATTAGTCTTAGATAACATTCCAGGGTTTAAGCTGAAATTCTGATAATAATGAAAAGAAACCAAAGGATTGTGGCATAAAGCTTGCAACATAGCTGTCGTAGAATGTCTATTATTTAAAATGGATTAACTTATGAACACGATACCTGACTCTAATCAAAGCCGTCCAAAAAGTCGAACCTGGCTATATATTTTTCCAATCCTGGCTTTATTGTTGCTTACCTTTATCCTGGTAACCAACGAAAGCCCAATATTGGAACGCAAGGAGCTGGTCATCCCCACTGATTTGCCAAGGAGCTCCGGTCCGCTTGAGGTTTTACTTTTTGATCAACTTCCAGGACTTGTCAGCGAGCGATTTACCAGCGATTGGCGTCTGATGGATATTCATTTTAATGAGGATGCAACCCAAGCCGTGCTTTGGATGGCAGAAACAGATGAAGACGACGAGATTTATGCCCGCGAACCTTTGCTGATCCTGGCGCTTTTAAATTCTTCAAAAACAAAATGGACTTTGCACACGGCTTTGGATGAGGACTTTGGCGACCGTTTATTGATTTCTGATTTTGGCGAAACAGAGCTGGCAGAAAGCATCTTTGTTGGTGCAGAACCAAAAGCACCAACAGGTATTGTTTATGGCGGCTATTACCTACCCTGGCCGGCTGGGCAGGTCAAGCGGGTTACCTGGTCGATTGGCCACACCTCCTGCACGCCAAGAAACTATTGCTACTACGCTTTTGACTTTGCTGATGGCACGATGTTTGATGTCTCTGCTTCAAAGGGAGGTTTTGTTTATCATTGGCGCGACACCTGCGCGAACAACAACAAAACATGTATGAATAGCATCACCCTGGAAGACCGCACCACCAGCCCCTGGACTTACCAAATCTACTTACACCTTGCCAATGGCAGTATCCCTGAAGAACTCAAAACCAAGGGCGTTTATGTAAACAGAGGTCAATTCCTGGGCAAAGCTGATAACACCGGACCAAGCACAGGGCATCATTTGCATTTTATGGTGGTCGAAAAAGAAACGCTCACCGCCTGTAAATATTATTGTTTTGGCAAGGCGGTTGATATCACCTTCCGCGATGTGGATATTAACTGGCATGCACCAACCCAAGGTGGCAGACCCCGCTTACCTAGCGAGGCTGAATACTACGGTGGGCAAGGCAGAACCTCATACAAAAGTCAAAACGATCTTATGAATATCTTGCCTTATCAGATTTACTTTTTCCCAGTTCATAAGTAACTCATCTTGGGGTAGAGCACAAAGTAAATGCGATTTCAAAGATTGTAAAATTAATCACTCACCTAACGCACCAGGAGTGCGTTAGGTTTTTTAATGGCTAAGCGAAAAGTTATAAGGAAATCGCTTATAATCGTAGCAACAGGTTAAAAAATGGAAGAAAATCCGCTCAGTTCGCGTGAAAAAGAGATTTTACAGCTCATCGCCCAAGGAAAAAGCAACAAAGAGATTGCTGCTGACTTGGTGATTAGCGTTAACACCGTAAAAGTACACATATCGAACATATTCCAAAAGTTCGGCGTTGCCTCTCGTTCCGAAGCCATTATTTTTGCACTTGAACACGGCTTGATAGAAGGACCCCGCCAAGAAGCACCAGAACCCCAGGTTATTACCGAATTTGTTGAAGCTGAGCAACCCCAATGGCTCATCTGGTTGCGCAAGTTTTGGTGGCTTTTGCTTATTTTATTGGTCGTTTTGATTATCGTACTTTCATTACTTTTTTCCAGATCTTCATTTTTGGCGAAACCTACACCCACGCCAGACCCTCTTCAAAGCTTCGTGACCCAAGACAGGTGGCAAATCCTGGACCCTCTCAAACCTGCCCGCGTGGGTTTGGCAGGTATGGCATATCGCAATCAAATTTTCGCCATTGGCGGTGAAAGCCTTGAAGGTATTAGCGCCCTAAACCAGAGTTATAGCACGCGCAACAATCGCTGGTCTCAACACGCGCCCAAACCCACCGCAGTAAAAAACACTCAGGCTATCGAACTGGCTGGCAAAATTTACATTTTCGGCGGTGAGATCAAAAACAGTCTTGTGACGGATGTTCTAGAAGTTTATGACATCCAAAGCGATACCTGGGTTTCCAAAGCCAAAGCCCCTATTGCGCTAAGTCGTTACGCCGCCACAATGTATGAAGGTAAGATTTATTACTTTGGCGGATGGGATGGCGAAAAAACAGTGGCCAAAAGCCTCATCTATGATCCCGAGAGCGACACATGGGCTTATGCTGCTGACTCGCCAAGTTCATTTGCTGATGCCTTTGCCGTAGCTACAAATGATCGCATCATGGTTATTGGTGGAACAGAGTCAAAGGATGGTGTTGTTCAAAACATAAACACGCTACGCGTTTTCACACCACCTAACGGAGAGAACACGAAAGTTGCATGGTCAGATCCCTTAAAGGCCTTTGAAGCGAAAGAGATTTTAGCAGTTCAAAATCTGGGCGATTCCATTGTTGTGTTCTCAGCACTGGAGTCTGGCGAAAAACTCCTTAGTTACTACGCCGTACACAACGAAACGTGGATGCACGCCTTCGAAAACTCGAAGATGAGCATCCCAAAACAGGCTAGCTCTGCCAACATGGATGGCGCGGTTTATTTTATTGGCGGGCTGGATCAAAACGAGCAGGCAAGCGAGTATTTTGCTAAATTTCAAGCAATTTTCAAGATAATGCTTCCTGCGATTACGAATTAGCATCAGACTGAATAAGACAAGGAAATCTAATGACAATTTGGATCATGCTCAAGCTTATTTTTATAACATTTGCCATGCAGCTTCTGCCCGGATGGGCGATCATTAGTTTGGGTGGCTTTTACAAGCGTTGGTCAACACTCCAGCGATGGATCCTTGCCTTTTTCGTGGGTATGGCTTTTTATCCGGTCTTTTTTTATTTAGCCAGAGCTTTACTGCCAGGTATGCAAATTGGCTCTAATAAACTTATTGTATTTCTGGTGTTGTGTTTACTGTTTAACTTCTGGCAGTATCGTAAATCATGGAAAGACAACGTTAAGTTTGAAAAAAGAGATTTTATTGTTCTGGGTCTCTTGCTCATCACAATTCTCACCCGTATGATACCCACATGGCAATATCCTTATCCAGCTTGGAGCGACAGTTTGCATCATAGCATCATTACGAAGCTCGTGATGCTCAACGGGCAACTGCCCGCTGATATGCTTCCTTTTGATCCTACCAACCTTTCTGCCTACCATTTGGGTTTGTATGCATTAAGTGGGTCGCTGGGATTGCTTGGTAATGTCGCACCTCACACTGCCTTACTTGTTTATTCCCAACTGGTTAATGCCTTTGCTGGCTTGGCGGTTTTTGTTTTTCTGGATAAAAGAATGAGCCGTACAGCCGGTTTAGCTGGAATGGTTTTTGCCGGGCTGGTCAGTTTTCAACCCGCTCTTTACTTCAATTGGGGTCGATTTCCGCAAATGGCTTCACAAACAATGCTGTTGCCTGCCGCACTTTTGGCGTGGGAAGCTTTCGAAAGTGGTACTCAAAAAAACAATGCCATAAAATTGCCCACAGGAACTGAGCAAGGTCAACCATTTTGGAAACGTTTTGACATCATCGCGATTAGCATTGCCGGGCTTACCATTAGTGCATGCGCACTCCTCCATTTTAGGGTTGCTGCGTTCCTTTTACCTCTGCTAGTCTTTATCTTTATATTTACAATTGGCAAAATCGAGGTTAAAAAAGCGCAAGCCAAGCAGATCTTCTTCAATACCTTATTGGTTGCCCTGGTTGCGCTCATCTTGACTCTTCCTGCGCTGGTAACTGCTCTAAGTTTTTATCTGAATCCTATCTGGACGCCAGAAAAATCTGTCAATCCATTAGATGAAGCAAGCAGACAAAAATCTCTTGCCGAGCTACCTTATCACACCTTTAAATATGAAACCTTTTTTGAAATTGGTCTAACAAGAGCAGCCAGCATATTTGCAGCCTTAGGCTTACTCATTGGGCTTTGTTTTAAAAAGACCAAAGTCTTAGCAATGACTACTATTGCATGGCTAGCTAGCCTATTTATTGAAGGTAGCCTTGCCAAGTTTAACATCTACAAATTAGCCTTTGTTAATATGACTGGCGTGATGATACTCGCCTACATGCCGGGCGCTTTAGGTTTCGGTTTACTTTTTGAAGAACTAAAAAAAGCAGCTCAAGCACTCTTCGGCATAAACAAATTCACGAAGTCTGGCATTCAAGCTATCTTAACCTGGATGCTCGTTTTTATAGGATTGCTATTCACAAACGATCGCATCAATCAGATTGAACCATGGCGCCACTTTATGAGCGTTGAAGACGAGCAAGCTATGCTCTGGATAAAAGAAAACACACCAAAAGATGCGGTTTTCGCTGTAAACACTTTTTCTTGGGCGGGTGGTGCTGTTCATGGCACAGACGCCGGCCATTGGATCCCATATTTTGCAGAGCGTGAAACAAACACGCGAACAATGATATCTGTGGAAGCATATGATTACAACATCGTCCAATATCGCTCTAAATTGGTGTACTCGCTCTACTTAGCTGGCAATGAGTTAATCGATACGCAGCCATTTTGCAACCTGAATGTAGGCTATCTTTATAGCGGCAAGAATGCCCCTTTCAATAATCAAGATTTTAACCTGCTCGCTTTGTTAGCCAGCCCGAATGTGGAATTGATATACGATAAAAATGGTGTCCAAATCCTGCAGCTTTGCTCAAATAAGATGGACTTGGTTTTATTAGATGAAACGCGCTAGTTTATCGATAAGGCATTGATATAATTCACACATCGAAACTGTAAAAGCTTCTTCAAATGAAGTGCTTACAGTGATGAGGTACTCTTGAAAGCGTCAGCAAAGACCCCCAATCTCTTTTCTAAACTCCTGCAAGCATTGATGGCAGTGGGCGGAACCTCTGTTCTTTCACAAGTACTGGTCATGCTACAAACCTTACTGCTTGCCCGGTGGATTGGTCCAGAACTTAACGCCTATGTGCTTGCCGCCTTCAATGTGGCTGGTTTAGGCATGATTCTAATCAATTGGGGTTTTGATCACTGGCTTTTACAGCGAACTGCTATGGATGTTGAGAACAGCCATAAAAACTTAGGCTTGTTGCTCTCATTCAAACTTTTTTTTGGTATCCTGCTTGGATTAGTCATGGTTGTTGCCTTACCAAACTTGCGTAAGGAAATCTATATCCCAATCATACTTGGCTTAGCATTTTTAGATGTGCTTACTGATTCGCTTAGTGGGAGTTTATACACTTACCATTACGCAATCGACCAGTATAAAAGAGCCTCAATCACCCTCACCATTTCACGTGTTTTGCGCCTAACCAGCACCTTAGTGCTCATACTTTTCAAAATCAAGGCACTTCCTTGGTTTTTAGGTTTGCGATTACTTGTCAATGTAAGTGTTTTGGCTTATCTCTGGTCTTTCCTGAAACCCGAAATAGGTTTAATCAATTGGCGATTAATCAAAACAATCAGCAAGAATACCTGGGCTTTTGGCTTGGCAGAAATCCTCAATTTTGCATATGACAGGTTAGATTTAACATTACTCGCTTTTCTAAGCCTCGTGACTGCCGAAATTAGCTATTATGGCACAGCCAGCAATATGCTTTTAACTGGCATTGCCACACTACTGCCTTTGCACTTTGTTTTAGTGCCTTACATTATCAATCAGCAAAAAATCAGAAACAGTAGTCAGCAAGCGTCAACAACGAGCAAAATGGCTCTTTATGTTCAACCATTATTGCTTCTATTAGGTGCTGGGCTACTGGGCGCGCTTTTCCTTTTCTTTTTTGGAGAAACGACCGTTAACTTGCTCTTAGGTGCCGCGTATCGTCCCGCCGGACCGCTTTTACGTTTAGCCAGCCCTTTGGTATTGCTCAAATCAGGCACTATCGCGCTATCATCATTTCTCATTGCGCGTGAACAGCAAAACCTCAAACTTGCTCCCCTGTCTATCGTTACTATCCTAAAAACCACCCTCATTCTCGCGTTTTACAAACCTTATGGCTTAAATGGCATGATTATCACTTTTATCTTCTGCGAGTTTCTCCTGCTTGTTTTTTATGCAATCCAACTCTGGCGATCGCGTGGTTACAAATCGCCATCGATTCTAGAGCAAGAGGAAGTGCAACAGGCATGAAAATTCTTTTCACCACCTTCAACAAAGAAAACCAAGGTAGTTTTTTGCGCGCGATAGCACTTGCCAAAGAGCTTGCCAAACGAGGGCACACGGTAAGCGTACTTTGCGCCTCACGCGAAAACCAATTTGAAGAAAAACAAATCGATTCAGTAAAGTTGATAACTTTCCCGTGGGGCAAGCGCTTTTTACATGGTTATAACCCCTGCGAAGTACGGGCTCGCAATGCCTGGCTGGGCAATCAAAAATTTGATGTCGTACACGCCTTTGATATGCGTCCAACCTGCGCCAAACCTGCCTTTAAAGCCAAACGTAATGGCGCAGTTATGTTCACAGATTGGGCAGATTGGTTTGGCAAGGGTGGCTCTGTTGAAGAGCGCGCAAGCTTCATGGCGAGAACGTTCTTGCGTCCAGTAGAAAGCTATGGCGAGCGTCATCTGCGTAAAAAGGCAGACGGCACAACCACCATATGCAGTCACCTCTACAAAATGGGGAAAAACCTTGGCATCTCAGAAGACAGGCTGCTACTTCTTTACAATGGTTTTGACCAAAAAATCTCACCCCGCACCGACAAGCTTGAGGCAAGAATAGCACTCAATCTGGATCCTGACTTGCGCATCATTGGAACATTGGGAGCCTTTTTCACAAAAGATTTTGAACTGCTCACTGAAGCAAGTCAGTGTTGCCAAACCTTGCGCTCGACCAAGTTTATTCACATCGGACAAGGCAACCCCATCCTGGATGACAGCAATATTTATCTCAGTGGGCGTGTCACAGACGAAGAGCTAAGCCTTTATTTACAAGCATGCGACCTTTTACTCTTACCAATGGCGGATATTCCGGCAAATCATGGGCGTTTTCCGCTCAAGTTTAGCGAATACATCAGCGCTGGACGACCTGTTTTGGCTACAAGCGTTGGCGATGTGCCCAAATTTATCGAGGAACACGCTTGTGGTTATATCTGCGATCCAAACCCAAAAGACCTTGGAGATGCCTTAGTTGAGGCACTCGCCAACCCGGAAACAATGCTTCAATATGGCAAAAACGCGCTTAACTTATCTCAAAACGAACGCTTTAGCTGGCATAAGCGCTCTTTAGACCTTGAAGCATTCTATATGCGCATGCTTGATAAAAAGAACTAACAAAAGCCCTGGAAATTAATATGGCAAACAAAAACCAAATCGAAGTTAAACCCCCCGCGGAAGCCTGCTTTATTTGTGGCAATCCCAATTGGAGATTTCTCTATAAAGCCCAGGATCTCCTTCACGACATTGAAGGCACTTTTTGGCTTTTTGAATGCCCTCAATGTGGCTTGGTTACAACCCAACCAAAACTCGACAACGAGCACATCGAAAAATACTATCCTGAAGACTATATCTCCTACCCAATCGCTGTGGATCAGGAAAAGACCTGGCACCAACGCGCAGATCGTCAACGCGGTGTGCGCCGGCGGGCTGAATTTGCCATTGGCGAGACCGGCATGAAAACCGGCAAGGTGCTGGATGTTGGTTGCGCCACTGGTGTCTATTTAAAGGGCATGCAAGATCGTGGCTGGGAATCGCAGGGTATCGAACCTTCTGATTATGCTGCCAATTACGCCAAAGAACAGCTCAAACTGGATGTTAAACACGATTATTTACAGTTTGACAGCTATCCGCCAAACCAGTTTGACCTCGTAACGCTTTGGGATGTTTTTGAGCATCTGCCGAACCCAACAGAAACGCTAGAAATCATTCACAAGATACTCAAACCTGGTGGTGTCTTATTGCTATCATTGCCCAACCCAGAGTCCTGGGACCGCCGTTGGTTCAAAGAAGCTTGGTCTGGCTGGGATGTGCCCCGGCATTATTATGTTTACGGGCTAAAAACACTCAAGCAATTGCTAAAACGGCATGGTTTTCGGTTTAAACGCATCAAAAGTTTTACCGGCAGGCATGGCGCAATGGGTATTTCTTTTGAGTTTTTGCTTAAAAACAGAGGTGCATCCGAAAAGAAAAGACAAAGCTTCTCAAAGTTTTTCCACTCCTATGCTGTCCGCGCGCTTACCTATCCTTACTTTATGTTTGCCGACGCCATCAACCGCAGCGCGAGTATGACGGTTGTTTTTATTAAAGAATAAATTCAGGTAACTTTCGAGTTGCTTTGGAAACACTTTAAAAACCATCTGAACCTGGCTCAGGTGGTTTTTCATTTTCTGCTGGTTTTTGAGGGACTGCATCAAGCTCCGTTGCCGGCACCTGAATATCAATCTTCTCTTCCATCTTCATCGTGCCTCTTAAAAAGGCGCCATCTTCACTACTAAAGGACATCGTCACCACATCACCCCAAACCCTGCCGGTTGAGCGAATTTCCAGCCTTTGGCAGATCACATCGCCTTGCACCAGTCCCGCCACAACCAGCGTTTCTGCTTTAAGCGTTTTGCATGCCACCTTGCCCGTTTCACCAATCACAACCGTACCGCGCACCACAATTTCGCCGGTCACGCTGCCTTCAATGCGCACGCCACCTTCACCGCTGAGGTCCCCATTCCAACTCATACCACGCGCGATCACCGTGCCAATTTGGCTGGGAGCCTTTACAACCGGTGTAAAACTTGGGGTTTCTTTTTTTCGTCTAAACATAAATGCCCTCAATTGAAATTTTTCATTAAGTCCAAAATGGCTGGCCGCTCAAGATACCATCGCCACTGTTTTGAAAGCCAGGGCTCCGGTGTTGAGTCAATACCAATGCGTGGGCTTTGTTTTGCCCATTCCCTGGGTACCGAAAACCCGCGTTCTATCCACAAGCCGGCTTGCGTGGTGGTTAGATCCGCGCCATTCAATGCGCCGTCTATTGCCAATGCCTGGGTCAATTTGGCGGGACCGTTAAGCCAGGTAGCGCGTCCGGCATCGCGCTGGCGAAGAGTGCGCATCACATCAATCCCTTCCAAGGGCATCATCGCCCTAATCAGCACAGCCGCAGGTGCTCCCACCTGATCACAGGTCACATTCAAAAGCCAATGCATCCCATAAGTAAAATAGATGTAAGCATGCCCCGGCTCGCCAAACATGATTGCCGTTCGAGGCGTTTTGCCTCTGCTGGCATGGCAGGCTTTATCTTCTTGCCCTTGATAGGCTTCAGTTTCGGTAATCACAGCACTTAAACGATGCCCATCCACCACACGCACAAGAACCGCACCCAATAAAGCCGGCGCGACATCAGGCGCGGTTTGCCCAAAAAATCCGCTGCTCAAAATATCTCTCATGCCTGCAAACCTAAACTTGCAAAAGGGGATCTTTTTCAATGGTCAAACGCAAGCCGCTTTCCAAAGGCACTTTGGGTACATAGTTCAACAAACGCCCAGCCTTGCTGATGTCAGCGCACATGCGGTCCGCGCCACCATCTCGTTTGGGGTTAAAAATATGCTCTGGTTTTCGATCGGTCACCAATCTAACCAGGCGGGCTAACTCGTTAACGCTGGTTTCTACCCCACTGCCGATATTGATTATTTCCTGATCTACGCCGACAGCCTTGCCAGCCGCAATGATAGCGTCGATGACATCATCTAAATAAACATAATCTCGGGTTTGATTGCCGTCCCCATGAATAACAATCGAGCCGTTGGTCAAAGCATGCTTCAGGAAATTAGGAATAATCGGCGGATTAGAAAGCGTGACCCTTTGACCAGGTCCATAAGCGTTGAAAATGCGCAAACAAACCGCTTCAACCTTGGTTTCTTCGGCTATGGTTCGCAAATAATACTCCGCCGAAAGCTTGGACACCGCGTAAGGTGAGCCGGGATGCACCACAGCGTTTTCTTCATATGGCACTTCACCTTGCACACCATAAATCGCGCCGCTGGATGCCATCACCACGCGACGAACATGCGTATCGCGCACGGCTTCCATAAGCGTAACCGTGCCACCCACATTTACATGGTTATAATCCCGCGGGAAAAGCACCGACTCAGAAACAGAAACCTTCGCAGCCAGGTGAAAAACACAATCCACATCCTGTAAAAGCTTCCAAAGCATGGTTTTTTCGTTGATATCGCCTTCAGTAAATTGCACTTCAGGCAAAAGACGGGCAGGTTCACCAGTCGAACAATCATCCAACACGCGGACAACATGTCCTTCCCGTGCCAGACGGTTGCTAAGGGCAGAGCCCAAAAAACCCGCGCCGCCGGTAACTAAATAAATCATTTATTCGTTTTCCTTGTTGCCCAGATTATAGCACGCTGCTCAAAAATGGAAGCAAATTCGGTCTTTACAATGGCAAAGAAACAAAAAACAAGCACTAAGGCGGGTATAATAGGTTAAACAAGTCCCTTCATCAGAAACGGAGCTGCCAATGTACCCACTTCATCAACACTTATCCATATCACACCGGCCATTTGTGCCGGCAGAGCTTCAATTTGCCCCCTCAACACTGGCCATCATTTTGTCCATTATTTTGGGCGTTTTGCTGATTGCCTGGATCGTATGGCTGATAGCCAGCAAGCGATTGCCCCAGTGGGCACGTGCCGCTTCACAAAATCGCAAATGGAACCATCAGGACAACAAACTTTCCAGTGAACTCAAAAGTTTGGCACGGGCGATGAACCAACAGCACGCCCAGCTCGGCAAAGAAACCTGGGAAGCACGTTTAAGCCATCCATCTTATGAAGATGCCTATAACAAATTGGTCAATGTCAACCAACAAGTCTTGGGTATGGAAATGCACGCCAGCTCTTTGAAAGAAGAGCTTGAGAAGTTCAGCCAGGACCGAAAAACAATTGAAACCCAGTATGACGAACAACTAAGCAAGCTCGAAAGCCAACGCAAAACAGCCCAAGGCAGCTTAGACGAGCTCAACAAACGCCATAAAGCGCTTGACCTCGAATTTACCGAACTGGGCATTGAAAAAGCCAGGATCCAACGCGAGATTAAAGAAACCCGAACCAACATTATTGAAATTGAAAACTCAGATGCACCAAACAAAAGTGCCCTGGTCTTCCCGCTCAATAGTCGCTTAGAGCAACTCAGCACAAGCCTCACCGAAGTTTCCACAAAATCGCCTGTTCTGGATGATGAAATTATCAAAATTGAAGCCGACTTAAAACCCCTTAAAGATCAACTTGATGAGCTGGGCAAAACTTTCAGTCGTACCCAAATCTTAAAAAACCAAGAGCTCACCCCACTGGATGACCATATCACAAAGCTCAAGCAATCCTTAAAGAAGAAAGAAGAGGAAATTGTTCAGCTTGAGAAATCTGTACCAGCCATGCTCGAGGAACTGGGTACCTTTGTTGACCATGCCCGTCCTGAAAGCCTGCGCCTGGCACCCTTATACACCAACCTTGATGACATCCACGAGCGAACCCGCTATGCCACTGATGAGCAACAACAATTGCGTTTGCTCATGGATAAAGGTGATAAAAGCTCAGCGCGCAAGTTCGTTTGGTTTTTGGTTTTGGTTTTCCTGGTGCTAATCGCCATCGCAGCCATGCTGTTTTTTCTAAAATAGCTGTTTTTTGAAAGTAAGGTCAATAAAAAAAACCAGTTTGCATAAAACTGGTTTTTTTACTTAAAAAGAAAAAGCGGGCGATCGGATTCGAACCGACGAATGTTAGCTTGGAAGGCTAATGCCTTACCACTTGGCGACGCCCGCGTGGTTCTTATTTTAGTCCATTTCTCTCTGCTGTCAATTATTCTGAAGCATTACAAGCTAAGTGCGGCATTAGATTACGATCGAAGCCACATCTTTCTTTAGATAAGCTACCAAAACGTATCTCCTTTAGAGCGCTTACTAACCCAGACTTTTCACCAGGTTTATCCCAGTAGTCTTCATACCATTTTTGGGCGAGTTAAGTGTTTACAGAGAATTGATGACCAAAATATTTTTTATATAATATTCATAAGGATAGAACAATATTCATCGTATTACACTACCGTTAACTTTTTGAAGACCAATAAAACCAATAGACGACTATATTTTTCTATCTGATTATTGGGTTTGAAGACCCATCTCATCAATGAACCTGCTCTCACGAAAACAACCCATAAAGCAAGGTCATTCCTGGTGGCGAAAGTCACCAAAATACAAGCAAGTACTCTTGGAGGATACGATGTTTAAATCAAAATTCTATACTATCGTTTTAATATTCACAACCTTGGCCTTGACGCTAGGTTCCCAACAGGCATCGTCTGTTGTTGGTCGTGGTTTAGCTCAAATCTCATCGGGTTCGGATGAACCAATCTATATAGGTAACGGACCTACAATGCCGACGCAACCTGATGTCATTGAGGCTGATTTAGCAAGAAGCCCTCAACCTCATTTCTCCGAGGACCAATTTTTCAGTATTCCAGGAAGCGTCCTGGTACCCAGAACATCTTCAGCGTACAAGCAATATACCAGCTCAGGATGTGTTCGCATCACTTCTGGAGATTTATTCTTGACCACCTCGTTAAACTTACCCAGTGGTTCAAATATAATTGGGTTTCGCCTTTATTATAGAGACAACAACCCCAATGCTTCTGTTCAGGCATGGATAACCGCTTATGAAATAAGTGGTGTATCTGCGACTGATTTAGCCCTAATAACCTCTATAGATGGTTTGACCTCAGAATGGGCAGATGTAGACCATGTCGTTGACACCTTGCACAACAGTTATGCAATTAATGTGCGTCTTAATGATTATAATAACTTAGAAGTTTGTGGAATCAGGGTTACGTACACACCACCCAGCATTTTTGGTTTAGGAATGCCTATTATTCAAAAATAAGGCTGATTAACATTTGATAGCGTGAGGCTAAAGATTTCTCTTTAGCCTCTTTGTTATAAATTCATCAATGTTTCTCTATGGCAAGTTTTTTCTTCTACTTCCATGTATAATCAGGACGGAGAAACCCTATGAAAAAAATTAACATCATCGAAACTGCCCTACGTGACGCTCATCAGAGCCAATTTGCCACGCGCATGACCACCGAACAAATGTTGCCCATCCTCGAAACGATGGATCAAGCCGGCTATTACGCCCTTGAAGCCTGGGGTGGCGCTACTTTTGATGTTTGCCTGCGTCATCTTGACGAAAACCCCTGGGACCGACTGCGCACCATCCGCAAATACGTCAAAAACACGAAGTTGCAGATGCTCATGCGTGGCCAAAATCTACTTGGCTACACGCACTATTCTGATGACGTCGTTGAAGCCTTCATCGGTCGATCCATCGACAACGGCATGGATATCATCCGTCTCTTTGACGCGCTCAACGACCTGCGCAACCTTGAAACTTCATTCAAAGCCATCAAAAAGTATGGCGGACATGCCCAGGGTGCCATCTGTTACACCATCAGCCCCTTCCACAACATGCAATATTTTGCGAACCTCGCCGTTGACCTCGAATCAATGGGCGCCGACTCAATCTGCATCAAGGATATGGCTGGCATCCTCACGCCAAAAATTGCTGCAGACCTTGTGGTTGCCATCAAAGAAGTAAGCACATTGCCCATCAACATGCACACCCACGCTACCAGCGGCACCGGTGCGATGACCTACCTTGACGCGGTGCAAATTGGCGCGGATATGATCGATACCGCCATTTCGCCGCTTTCGGATGGTACCAGCCAACCCCCAACCGAAACCATGCACATTGTGCTTTCTGAAATGAACTTTGACACCGGTTTGGACGGCGATAAACTCGTTGAGATTGCCTCTTACTTCAAAGGCATCCGCAAGACCTTCCAGGACGCCAAGATTTTTGACGACAAGGTGTATCAGGTCAACCCGCTTATCCTGGAATATCAGGTGCCGGGTGGTATGCTCTCGAACCTTATCGCCCAGCTCAAAGAAGTTGGTGCGGAAAACCGCCTGGACGACGTTTTGGCTGAGGTTGAACGGGTCCGCTCTGAAGTAGGCTACCCGCCATTGGTTACCCCCATGTCGCAAATTGTCGGCGCGCAATCTGTTGTCAATGTCCTTTCCGGCAGTCGCAACACGATTATCCCCAATGAGATGCAGGATTATGTGCGGGGTTACTATGGCCAACCAGCCGCACCAATCAACCCAGACTTTGCTGAGAAAATATTGCAAGGTGAAAAGCCAATTTCTGGCCGACCGGCTGACTTGCTGGCACCTCGCCTGCCCTCCGCGCGCAAAGAAATCGAGCACTTGCGCCCATCAGATGAGTCCGTTATCAGCTACGCCATGTTCCCTGAGATTACCAAGGCTTACCTCGAACGCCACCAGGTAACCTCCGAGCACGGTTGGGCGAACGCTGGTGCACTGGGATAAAGTGGATGGCAGTTTGGTTGACACCAGGTTACAAAACGAATCACACCTTATCACCAATGATGTATACAAAAAGGCTTATTGCTTAGTAGCAATAAGCCTTTTATAAAAACCTGATTTCATCTTTTTAGCTAATCTCGCAAACAACCCACTGGAACGACATACACACCATCTTCTCTCTGATAAGCATATTGCGTCCCAGTAAGCACCATAAGAAATGAGGGTTCTTTCATGCGTGTTGTGTCAAGAATATCCACAATTTTAAGGAGGTTTTTTGCCGCAGGCTCTATTTCTGACCCGCCTAGTTTTATTTCTATCAAACCATAACGCCCATCCCGAAGATGAACAACCGCATCACATTCCAGTCCATTGGCATCACGGTAACGATAAACATCTCCTTCAAGGGCATCCGCATAAACTCTTAGGTCTCGAATACATAATGATTCAAACAAAAAACCCATCGTTTTCAAGTCATTGATAAGATCCATGGGACCAATTCTCAAAGAAGAGCTTGCAATTGAAGGATCAACAAAAAAACGCGTGTTGCTTGTTCGTATCGCAGTACGTGAGCGTAAATTCGGGATCCAGGCTTCTAACTCCTCAATTACAAAAATTAGTTTTAGTGCGG
The DNA here is from genome assembly GCA_002409625.1 of Anaerolineaceae bacterium UBA5404. Taxonomy (GTDB): domain Bacteria; phylum Chloroflexota; class Anaerolineae; order Anaerolineales; family Anaerolineaceae; genus Mesolinea. The sequence goes on from DHNY01000009.1 coordinate 16,186, forward strand.
AAATATAACTGGAAATAGTGTCTTTATCCAAAGAGTCTCTGTCATTTGAAACCATATCCTCACGGATAGATGTAATACTTGCCTGTGTGCCAATCATTCTTGCATAGGAACGCAAAAGCATCCTTACGCGCATTGGATTCCTGGACACCCCATCAGCTCTTGAGATATCCGATTCAATAACGCCTTCCAAATAGTCGATTGCCTGGCGCAACGCAATTTTTTCACTTCGGTTAATAGCACTTGGCCATCCACCACGACATATCAAAAAGGCAATATCGGTTAGCGAAAGTTCAGCTTTTGCTCTGATTTGCGCCTTTTGAAAAAGATCTCTTAGAGAAACCTGTGCATTTGAATCCTCGGATTCAAACAAACTCATTGGTCTCATGGTCATACGAGCTATTCTTCCGGTCCCAGAATGAGAAGTTGACATATCCGCAAAAGGAACTGCTGAACCTGTAAGAATGAACTGACCAAAGTCATTTCGTTGGTCTACAGCAAATCGCACAGCATCCCACAATTTCGGGGCTAATTGCCATTCGTCTAAGAGACGTGGGATATCGCCTTCGAGTAAAAACATGGGGTCAATATCAGCTAAACGCAAGTTCTGTTCACGTGTTTGTGGATCTTGCATAAATAGGGAACTCTTGGCAATTTGCAAAGCAGTTGTTGTTTTCCCACACCATTTTGCACCTTGAATAAGAACTGCTCCATTCGCATCTAATCGGTCTTGTAATACTTGATCTGCAATACGTTTGTAATATGCCATTTGAACCTCTACCAAGCACTAAACAACAACGACATTTTTTGTTGGTTTATAAACAGTATATCACTTTTCGGTGGTTTGCGGCACTTTTATTCCGTCATTTGTGGTATTTTTGTTCCGTCATTTGTGGTGCTTTTGTTCCGTCATTTGTGGCAATTCTATTTAGTCACTTATTGCGGTTTTGCTCCACTAAGTAGATGCCAAGAGTGGCGAGGAAAACATCACCTCGTTGTGTTTTTTCCCAAAGGGTCATTTTAAAACAACAAAATCCCGATATTCTGGTCAGGATTTTGTTTCCTATATCAAAAAAATTGCTATTCTTTCAACAGCTCCTGCAAAATCTCTCTTGTCAGTTTAGGGTCGGCTTTGCCACCGGTAGAGCGCATGACCTGGCCAACAAACCAGCCCATCAAGGATTCTTTGCCACCCCGGAAGGCAGCGACCTCACTCGGCGCACCGGCTAAAATCGCCTCGATTTGCGTACGCAAGCTGTCCGCATCAGCAATCAAGCCCAAACCTTCTTCTTCCACAATCGCAGCTGGAGACTTTCCGGATTCTTCGACTTTAACCAACAAAGATTTGCCGGTTGCCGCGTTGATTTTGCCATCATCCAACAGGCGCACGATTTCAGCCAGGGCTTGCGGTTGCAAGACCAATTCACGGGCGGTTTTGCCGGTATCATTCATCAATCGAATGAGGTCGTTCATCATCCAGTTGCTGATTGTTTTGGCGTCCTTAGCGTATAAAGCCACGGCTTGCTCAAAATAATCCGAAAGACCGCGTTCTGAGGTCAAAATCTCAGCATCATATGCGCTCAATTGATAGTCATCCACAAAGCGTTGGCGTCGCACATAGGGCAATTCCGGCAAGCTGGCTTTGATTTCCGCGATTTCCGCTTCGCTCAAAACCACTGGTCGAAGATCAGGCTCCCTAAAGTAGCGATAGTCGGCTTCGGCTTCCTTGGAGCGCATCATGCTTAATTTGCCGGTATCGGCGTCCCAGTCCAGAGTATAAGGTTCCACCACGCCACCCGCCTCAACCAGTTCGATCTGGCGTTTGGCTTCGAGGGTGATTGCCTGACGCACCGAGTCAATCGAGTTAACGTTCTTTATTTCGGTCTTGGTGTTCAAAACGCTCGAGCCTTTTTCGCGGATCGAGACATTGGCATCACAACGCAAATGGCCGCGTTCCATATCGGCTTCGCTCACGCCAATCCAGCGCAAAAGTTCACGCAATTGGGTCAGATATTGGGCAGCTTCTTCACCGGAACGCAAATCGGGTTCGGTCACCATCTCAACCAAGGGCACACCACCCCGATTGAGATCCACCATACGCTGACCATGCTCGAGTTTGGTCTTGCCGGCATCTTCTTCAAGGTGCATTTTGTTGATGCGTACGCGTCTGGTTTCCCCATCCGCCATGTGCAAGTCCAGGTATCCGCCCTTGCCAATCGGCTCAAAAAGCTGGGTGATTTGAAAGCTTTTGGGTAAATCAGGGTAAAAATAATGCTTGCGGTCAAAAAGTGATCGTGGGTTGATCTCCGCGTTCATGGCGGCTGCCAAAAGCGCCCCTTTACGCACTGCCTCCTCGTTCAATCGCGGCAAAACACCTGGCTGTCCCGTGCAAACCGGGCAAATGTTGGTGTTGGGTTCCGCTTCCCAGCTATCAGCCTTGCAGTTACAAAAGATTTTGGTTTCGGTATTGAGTTGGATGTGTGTTTCAAGCCCGATGATAATTTCGTAATCCTTCATTACTTCACCTCCTGCAAAGCCATTGGGCGTACTTTTCGCCATGCCGCGTCTGATGTTACTTGCTCATAAGCATTGGCTACGCGCAAAATGGTGTCCTCACGAAAATCATTACCAATCAGCTGTATACCGATCGGTAAACCGGCATCATCCAAGCCGGCTGGCACTGTAACAGCTGGCAATCCAGCGTGGTTCACAGAAACCGTCATTTGATCGGCATATTGCATGAGCACCGAATCGCCAAACAATTCTGCCCGTTTAAAGGCGCTGGTTGGCGTGGTGGGCGTTAGCAAGGCATCAAGCCTGTGCGCAGCAGTGGCATCAAAAGCCAAGTCAAAATCCTTGCGAACCATTGCCCTCACCTGGCTTGCCAATTGGTAATAATTTAAATTTTTAGAGCTCGCGCTCAAGTAAGCCCCCATTAGAATACGCAATTTGGGTTGCATGCCAAAACCTTCGCTGCGTGTGCGGCGATAAAGGTCTTGCAAATCTTTTGGATCGACGACGCTAAAACCATACTTGACCCCGTCCATACGATTCAAATTGGATGCAGCCTCAATGCGCGACACCACAAAATAAACCGGAATACCATACCGGGTATGAGGCATGGGCACGTCCTCAACAATTTCAGCACCCAACTTGGCTAAGCATTCCGCCGCATCAAGTACTGCCTGATTGACTTCTCTTTGCACCGGAATGACTTCAAACGCACCAGTCTCAGGGTTTGGATAGGCAATGCCCGCGTAATCCGGCGAAAGCCCGATGCGTAAACCCTTCACGTCTTGCTGAATTGCCTCGAGGTAATTGGGCACGGGCAAAATGCTGGTGTTCTCATCTCGCTGATCACTGCCCGCCATCACCTGGAGCATCAAAGCAGCATCCGGCACATTGCGTGCCAATGGTCCCGGACAATCCAAGGAAGACGCAAAGGCGATCAATCCATAGCGCGAAATGCGTCCGTAACTGGGTTTCAAGCCGACCACACCGCAAAAAGCAGCCGGTTGGCGAATGGAACCGCCGGTATCGGTGCCCAATGAAAGAGGTGTTTCTTCCGCCGCCACAGCAGCTGCCGAGCCACCCGAGGAGCCACCTGGTACGTGCGCGGTGTTCCAGGGATTATTACTGGCAGGCTGATACGCGCTGGATTCGTTGGAAGAACCAAAGGTAAATTCATCCAAATTCACCTTTCCCACAATTAAAGCACCCGCGTCAATCAACTTTTGCACAGCAGTTGCCGTATAAGGCGCACGATAGTTGTGCAACATTCGCGACGCTGCGGTGGTAACGGTTCCATCTAATGCAAAAATGTCCTTAATCGAAACCGGCACACCAGCGAGCAAACCAGCATCCTCACCTTTTTGCACCTTGGCGTCCACTGCCTCAGCCTGAGCCAAGGCTAAATCTTTGGTGAGCGAAATAAAGGCGTGTACTTTTTTATCGGTGTTTGGATCGGTAACCTGTCCATCCAATTGTCCAAAGTCGCCATCCACAGCTTGGATTTGTGCCAGAGAAGCTTCGAGCATATCAAGTGCTTTTAGCTCGCCGGCTTGCACCTTTTGGGCAATGTCTAAGGCAGAAAGTTTTGTATAGCTCATGCCAGGTCCTTTCCGCTGGCAGGTTCTGGCACCAAAATCATGCCATCTTCGTTTTGAGTTGCCATGGCAATGATCTCGCGCGGCTTCTCAAAAGCTTGCCAGTCATCACTTCGCGGCTGATCTCCCACGCGGGGAATGCGCGCCAACGGTGATTCAGTTTCATCTTCAAGGGGAATGTTTAAAAGTTCTTGTACAGATTGGAGCTGGTGATTAAGTTGCTCCAACAAATAGGCTTTTTCTTCTCCGTCGAGGGAAAAAGCAGCCATTTCAATGATCTTTTCAAACGCTTCGGGGGAAATTTTGTCTAATTGCATAGTTCATCCTTGTGTTTGTTCGGATGCCTATTATACCGTAGGACACTAAGCATTGATATAATTCAGCCGGAGGAATAATGAGCACCGAAACAATCATCACAAAATCTGACTATCTCGCCTTTTTGGAAAGCCCACGCCACCTCTGGGCGATAAAAAACGCTGTTCCTCAATTGCCTTATGATCCCCTGGCTTTGCATCAAATGGAAGATGGCAAACGTGCGGAAAGACTTGCTTATGACTATCTGGTTGACCTTGTCAAAACCCGTCCTGGTTGCCGTTTGCTTTACCAGCAAAACTTCGAAGATGGTCCGTATCACACCAGAATAGATTTTTTGATTCATGACACCCTCAGCAATACTTATGACTTGATTGAAGCCAAGAGTAGCACAGGCCTTGATAAAGCCAAGCATCTGCCTGACCTCGCCTTTCAGCTTGCCATTTTACAGAAGCATCTCGAAGTGAGCAGGTGTTATGTCTTGCATCTCAACAAAGACTATCGCCGGGATGGTGAACTGGAGCTTGATAAGCTTTTTATCCTGGCTGATGTAACTGATGATGTCAAAAACACCACTTTGGATGTCATCTTGGACCGAGCGCAAGCTTTGTGTGTTGCGCAACTCGAAAACCCAACTGAAGCCGAACATTGTTACAACCCACGCCAATGTCCTTACCCAGGCATTTGCCACCCAAACCTGCCCGACGACTCAATTTACAACATTGCCTATCTTCGTGCGAACAAAAAACGTGAGCTGCTTGACCTGGGTGTAAGGGATATCAATGATGTCCCCGATGACTTCCCGCTCAACGCCAAGCAAAGACGCATCGTTGATTGCGCTAAAAATGGCCACATTCATGTTGAGCACGACGAACTGGCTCGGCTTTTTGAAACATTCGAGTACCCTCTCTGGTTTCTCGATTATGAATCCTGCATTTCCGCGATACCCCTCTTTGATGGGCACCAGCCACAACAGCAAGTGCTTTTTCAATATTCGCTTCACAAAATTACTCAACCTGGCGCGGATTTAGAGCACTTTGAATTCTTGAGCTTCACGCCTGGAAACCCATATCCCCACCTCATGGAGAGCCTCCGTCATCACCTGGGAGAAACAGGAACGATATTCGCTTGGCACAAATCTTTCGAGTCTAGCCGCAATAAGGAGCTGGCACAACTCTTTCCAGACCATGCGGCTTTTATGGATTCCGTTGAAACACGCCTCTTTGACCTGGAAGACATCCCCAAAGAACATATCTATTACCATCCGGGATTTAAAGGGCGATCGTCCATCAAAGTTGTGCTTCCAACCCTCATCCCTGAGCTTTCTTATAACGAGCTCCCCATCAACCAAGGTTCCAAAGCCAGTGTGGCATGGTGGCGCATGAATGCCGGCGAAATGGAAGAAACAGAACGCGTCAAGACCCAGCAAGACCTGCTAGACTATTGCCACCTGGATACGCTGGCAATGGTCAAACTTTTTGAGTTTTTCCAAAATGTGCTGCATTCCGGAGAAAGTGGCAAGACATCATGATACAGCTTGATAGCTCAGTACCAAGAAAAGCCATCGCCGAAGAAAAGCGCCCCTTTGGTTGGGCAGAAGCTCTTTTTATCCTTGGCATTGTCTTATACCTTGCAACGCGCTTTATCGCTTTGGATAAATTCCCCATTTATTTTTTCTCTGATGAGGCTATTCAAACCGAGCTTGCCGCTAAACTCGTTGAAAACGGCTTTAAAGATAGTAACGGTCACCTGCCAATATATTTTGAAAACGGTGGACAATTCAACTTGAGCCTGTCGGTTTGGTTACAAACCCTGGTAACACCTTTTGCGCGGTCGATATGGCTCACGCGCGGTCTTTCGGCATTGCTCACAACCATCTTCCCGCTAACCTTGGGTTTGGCATTACGCGACTTTTTAAAGCGTAAATATTGGTGGCTGGCACCTTTTGTGGTCAGCGTCTTGCCGGCTTGGTTTTTGCACAGTCGCACCGCCTTTGAAACCGCCCTGGGAACCGCCTTATTTTGCGCCTTTTTGTACTTTTACTTGCGTTATCGCATGCAGGATCGCGATTATTTGCCGATTGCGCTCCTTTTTGGCGCACTCACTTTTTACGCCTACGCGCCACTTCAATTGGTGGTTGTCTTAACCGGGCTTGTCTTATTGTTGACTGATTGGCGCTATCATTTTGAAGGAAAAAAGATTCCATGGCTCAGCGTGGCAACCCTGATCATCCTTATTTTGCCTTATCTGCTCTTTAGGATCCGACACCCGGAATCCCTTGGCAGACACTTAAGTATTTTACAAAGCTATTGGTCAGGCACTGCGCCTTTTATGACGAAACTAGGTGAATTCTTTAACCGTTATCTCAAAGGGCTTGACCCCCGGTATTGGTTCACTGCCAAAAATGGTGACCTCATCCGCCACCAAATGAAAGGCATGGCGCATTTTTCGGTTTTGCTTGCCCCATTCCTGGTGCTAGGCTTAATCAAAACCCTGGGTAAGCTCAAACATCCCGCCTGGCGTATGGTTTTGTTTGCCCTGCTGGTCGCACCAACCGGCGCTGCCTTGGTAGATCCCGCCATCACCCGCAACCTGGTAACCCTGGTGCCTTTCGCCTTTTTAACCTGTATAGGCTTAGATTCTCATTTGCGGTGGCTTGGGGGAAGCTTGCGCAATACCTTTTTCCCGGTTGCGATTGTGGTTCTGGCTCTCCTTGGCTCCAGTATCTGGATGACGCACACCGCCATTAACAAAGGACCCTTGTGGTACCGGGATTACGGTCTTTATGGCATGCAGTGGGGTGGCAAAGAACTATCCGCGGAGATAAAAACCTATCAAGCCGAAAATCCAGATGCAAAAATAATCGTCAGCCCAACCTGGGCAAACAATACTGACATTATCATGAGCTTTTTCTTGGGCGATCCCTTGCCAATCGAAGTTAACAGCATCAAGGATTGGACTCTTAATCAAAAAGATCTTGATAAAAACATGGTTTTCATCTTGCCACCAGATGATTACGAAACTGCCCAATCTAGCAATAAATTCACCAATCGTGAGCTAATAAAAACACTCGAGTGGCCAAATGGTGAAACTGGATTTTATTTTGTCAGCCTTGAGTATGTTGAAAACGTTGAAAGCGTATTTGAAAGAGAAAAATCAAGGCGCGCCCAACATGAAAAAAGCACCATAAGCCTTTTTGACCAGGATGTGGAGGTTACCCATTCGCCTTTGGATATTGGTGCAATCAGTAACGCCTTTGATGGCAATACAAACACGGTCATCAGAGGTTTGGAAGCCAACCCCTTGCAAATTCTGCTTGAATTTTCTGAGCCTGTCAGCATGAGTGGGGTTCGTTTGCTTGTTGGTTTGCCTCCACACATTCTTTACGTTGAGATTAGTGTCGAAGGTAAGCATCGACCCTTAAGATTTGGCAAACAAAGTTTTGGAACAGAGAAGAACGAGTGGCTAAATGTAAACTTTACCGGAGACTATCTGGTAACACGTTTAAACCTAAGCCTTAAAGAAAACACCGCTAACCCCGAGCCACACATTCACATTTGGGAAATTGAGTTTATCCAAAAATAGTTATCGATTTTAATAAAGTGCTTTCAAGATCTGCTTAAACAAAAAGAACCTCCTGTGAGGTTCTTTTTTGCGCCAGGTTTGATTGTTTAGCTTTTGAGGTCTTTGTAATCAACCCGGGTGATGATCTCTAGCAAGAGATCTTGCGCGCGATGCCAGGCATCGAGGTCGAGGCTTTCCCCAGGATAGTGCTCACCTTCATAGCCTATCGACAGGTTGACACTGGGAATGCCCATTTGAGACCATACTCTTAGATCAGAGACCCCGCCACGACAAGCTTTATAGTGATATTGCTTATCATCCCAGAGATAGCTTGAAAAGCGTTCAATAAACTCGGTTTGATGTTTTTGAGCATAGGTGTAATTTGAGCTGTAATATACAATATCATTGCTACCACGTCGATCCAGAGATATCCCTAATCCAACACTATCAAAAAACGAGGGATCGATCGCTTCTGCACCATACTGCCCTTTTTCCTCACCAACTGGAAAAGCAAGCTTTAGCCGGCAAGGGTAACGATGCTTAATCAAGGATTCGAGACCGTTTAGTATAGCTGCGACACCTGCTCGATCATCCGCTCCAAGAATGCCGTTTTCTCGGCTTACGATGCCTCCATCAACGACAATTTTTTGGCCAACACCTGTATTATCCCTAACATCCTGGTGTGCCGAGAGAAGAATGCAAGGCATGTCCTCGCGTGGCTGACCAATCACAATCTCCGCCAAAACATTACCGCTGGCATCCATCCAGGCATTGCCGGGATATTGCTCTAAAGTTCTCAGCAGATACGCGCCCACTAACCTTTCTTTGCCCGTTTCTCCGGGAATATCCAGAAGATGCATGAGACGCAACTCGCGCTTTGCACGCAATAGTTTCTCGTACCCGCTAAGAGATGTAACAGCACTCAGCCACAGTCCAATTTCAAGCATGGTGTCAATCTCTTCATTGATAACCAAGCGTCTGTTTTGGCCAAGCAAGCGACAGTTGTAAGCGCCGGCTTTTAACATGGTTTCCGCTAGGATTGCATCCCGTGAGGTTTCAAAGATGACGTAAGGCTTGCCCATTCGGAAACGCTGGCGTCTCCCGTGAAAACCACGACAGCTTTCAACCGTGCGCAAACCCAGACGGATGAATTGCATGACGATGGCATTCATCGGAAATTCAATTGCACTTGGGTCAATCCATGACCCACTTTCTCTTCCACGTTCATTTTCAAGCAAAAGCCTAAACCACGCATTTGTGTCAGGCGCCTCGGATCTGAATGTGTATAGAGAGCCATTCTGCTCATATTGAGCATTCGTGTTCTGGAGTAATTCGTCCAGAAATTGATCCTGGTTATAGTGACCAGGTCTTAGTATTGTGGCACCGTCTTGACCCATCTCCGGATAATATCCGGTCAAGACCAGTAAATCGTGCCAGTTATATTGAACCTTGCTATAGAAGGTATGGATGGGGTTTTGATTAATTTTGTGTCGTAACATAAGCATTTTCTCCTTTCGAACTGTTTATGCTTCTATTGTATAAACAGCATGTGACAGCCCTGTCACAGGAAAAGAGAAAGTTTAGATGTAGTAAATAGATCGGAAATAATGAATGTCGATTTGTCCGCTAGTGTGGAACTTTTCAGCCAAGGTATAGCGCACTCTAAATTTGTCCTCAGAAACCCCTAGACTTCTTAGGTTTTGGTTCAGCCTGGATATGGTTGCCCGAATTGAATCATACGAAACCAACCTAAGCTCTTCCTCAGTTTCTTCTAAGCCTAAGCAGTAAAGAAGATAATGTAACTTCTTGTGATTTTCATCTAATGGTTGATCCTTGGTCATATAACGAACATATGGATTTAAGAGCAGCCTATCAATGACCAAGGCTTCCGAATCACCTTCTAATTCGTCCAATTTCTCGTAGTACTCACTCATACCGATGCGTTCTTCTTCTTTTTTTCTACCCACTATTTTGGTATAGAACAAAGAGGTTCTTTCATCATCCTCTGAAAAAGTCACTATCGGGATTTGTTCTAATGGGCCAATTTTCGAATCATCATCTTTCGGAAGAAACTCGTATAATTGTTTTATCGAATTTGACAACAATTCTTGAGCATATTGAGTTTGCAGGTTGCTCATTCTCACTATTTCAGGATAATTTTGTTGCTTAAGGCTAAGATCAAGTGCTCGCGCGAAATAAGCAATTGTTTCGCCGAGATTTTCTTTTTTATACATTAAATGACCTAAGCGATAACAAGCTAATGGGTTTTCAGGAATTACTTTCAAAGCTCTTAAAAAGTCTTCATGAGCAACAGGTGATAAATCTGCACTATCCCTCTTGAAGGTCAATCCTCTTTCCATTAAAGCTCGAACATAGGCACGCTTCCAATAGTTCAGTAGTTCCGAACTTATGGAAGCATCTCTTCTCGAGTATCTTACACAAAAATTATAAGCGCATTGACTAATCGAAAATTCTTTCTCAGTACTAATATCCTGATCATCTGATCCCAGCTGGTTATCGATCCAAATCTGCAATGCTTCTTCTGCTGTCTTCCCATCAGGAATGACAATCTCATTTGGTCTTCTTCTCATCATAACAATATTATACAATCTACTACCGTAAACCGTATTAGATGCCTTTAACCTCAATTTCTCGCCCTTGACTCCCACAAATTTGTGATATACTTCTGCACGGCTCCGGGTGTGAACCTGGAGACTACTATTACACACGCCTCGGTACAGACCATCCTGCGTGCCTCAAACAGGTTAGGAGCGGTCGCAAAACCAGGCGGAGGCATAACGCAAAGGAGAATAATGCCCCCAGTATCAATGAAAGCTCTGCTTGAGAGCGGTGTCCACTTTGGACACAGAACAAACAAATGGAACCCCAAGATGCGCCCTTACATCTTTACAGAGCGCAATGGCATCCATATTATCGACCTTCAACAAACCGTCAAATTGCTTGAAGAAGCCGCAGAAAAAGTTCGCGACGTCGTCGCCCAAGGCGGAACCATCCTCTTTGTTGGCACCAAACGCCAGGCTCAGGAAACCATCCAGGAAGAAGCCGAACGCTGTGGTATGCCCTATGTCAATATGCGCTGGCTTGGTGGCACCCTCACCAACTGGATTACCATCCAGGAACGCATCGTTGAACTCAACCGATTGGAAAAAATGTTTGAAACCGGCGAAGCTCAATTGCTCACCAAAAAAGAACGTTTGCTCCTGGAACGCGATATCAATCGCCTCGACACCCGCTTAAGCGGTCTGCGCACCATGAAAACCCTGCCTGACCTGCTCTTTGTGGTCGACATCGAACGCGATGACACTGCTGTTCGCGAAGCGGTTTCAAAAGAAATCCCTGTGCTTGCCATGGTTGACACCAACTGTGACCCGCGCTACATCGACTATGTGATCCCCAGCAATGATGACGCCATCCGCGCCATTAAACTGCTCGTGGCTCGCATCGCTGATGCCGTGCTCGAAGGCAAGATGATGCGCAAGGATGATGAGGAAGAAATGCCCGTCATGGAAACCCGATCCCGCATCGCCCGTCGATTGGATGAGGACGAAGAACTGGACGACGAAGACCTCTTGGGTGAAGCCACCCGCGCTAAAATCGTTGTCGAACGTGTCCAAGAAACCGATGACGCAGAAGAAGAAGTAGAAGAAACTACAGAAGACAAAGAATAATCCTGCGGTTGCCCGCAAGTAAAGGAGCAAAATGGAAATTACAATTGAAATGATCAAAGAACTGCGCGAAAAAACCGGTTGTGGCATCATGGACTGCAAAACAGCCTTGAAAAACGCCAACGGCGATTTCGACATCGCGCTTGAAGAACTGCGCGCCAAAGGCCTCCAAAAAGCCGAAAAACGCGTCAACCGCGAAGCCTCCGAAGGTCGCGTTGAAGTTTATATCCACTCCGAAGGCCGCTTGGTTGTCGTCGTGGAAATTAACAGCGAAACCGACTTCGTTGCCAAGTCTGACTCCTTCCTTGAGCTGTGTCACGAAGTTGCCCTGCAAATTGCTGCCAGCAGCCCCAAATTCGTTGCAGAAGACCAAATCCCCGCAGAAGTCATCGAAGCCGAAAAAGAAGCTGTTGCCGCCCGTGTTCGCGAAGAAGGCAAGCCCGAAGCCATCATCCCCAAGATTGTTGAAGGCTATATGAAAAAATATATGGACGAAAACGTCCTGCTCAACCAAAAATACATCCGCGATGAAAACAAAACCATCGCTGACCTGGTCAATGACAAAGTCGCCGCTTTGGGCGAGCGCATCGTCATCCGCCGTTTCATCCGCTACGAACTGGGTGAAACCACCAGACACCTCGAAGAAGAGGAAGCGGCTGAATAGCCAAGCACAGAGCCAACCCTGCGGTTGGCTCTTTTTTTTGTCATTTTTAGCGTAATTTTGCGCGTCCGTGTTATCATAATGTAGAAACCGCTTAGGAGGCTCAATGACTGAACCCGAAAAATCCCTCAAGTACAAACGCATCTTACTCAAACTCTCTGGTGAAGCTTTGGCTGGACCGACCGGAATGGGCATTGACCCCAAACGGGCTTATGAAATCGCCAAGGTTATCAAACAAGTCTGGGAGACCGGCGTAGAAGTTGGCGTCGTCATCGGTGCTGGCAACCTTTGGCGTGGACTTAGTGGTGAAAACGTGGGCATGGACCGCGCAACCGCTGACTATATGGGTATGCTCGCCACCGTGATGAACGCCCTAGCCATGATGGACGCCCTTGAGCAGATTGACGTTACCACACGGGTGATGTCTGCCATCGAGATGCGCACCGTAGCTGAGCCTTACATCCGCCGCCGCGCGCTTAGGCACTTTGAAAAAGGCCGCGTGGTCATCTTTGGCGGCGGCACCGGTAACCCCTACTTTTCTACGGATACAGCCGCGGCTCTGCGGGCAACCGAGGTTGGCGCTGAAGTGGTCATCAAAGCCACCAAGGTTGACGGCGTCTATAACTGTGACCCCAAGAAACACCCCGATGCCGTGCGTTTTGAAACCCTCACCCACATGGACGCCCTCAGCATGCGCCTGAACGTGATGGACAGCACCGCCATATCCCTGTGTATGGACAACGACCTGCCCATTCTTGTGCTCAACTTCTTTGAGCCTGGCGTACTCATGCGCGCCATCAAAGGAGAAAACGTCGGCACGCTGGTGAGCTAAATCAGAACTTTTCGGTCAAATACTTCATCTTAAAATAAAAACTGGGTGTAAAACCCAGTTTTTTGTTTTATTTGTTGAGCTTAGATTAGGGCGCGATTAAAGGATATGCCCCAGCGCAATTGAAGCCGATTGGCGTAAGCAGTTCCTCATAACTGTATTGATCCACATAAATCGTGACAACTTCTTCGCCTAGAAGCACTTTGTAGGCATCGAGTATGGTGCCACCATGCTCCATCGAGCCTTCGCGTTCGTAAGCTAACCACTTGCGGTTGCTGTCCTGCAGGTTCTCTAAATAAGCCCGCGCTCTGGCAGGACCATCAAAAGCATCGCCACCCACGCGAATGGGATTATCGGGAGAGTAGCCGTAACTCTCATCTTCTGCCATGGGACAAACGGTGCGGGTTTCCAGTTCCTCATCACCCAAAACCTTAACGCCGTTCAAAATCTTTTCAAAGAATTCAATGCCATAAGTCAACCACTGGTCGCCTTCCGGATCCGCTGGATCACCAACACCGATCACAGCCAGGTAGCGTTTTTCGCTGGGTTTTACAACCACCATGCGTCCTTTGGCAATCATCTGGTTTACCTGCGTCACATAATTTAAGGCAATGCCTTCAACACCATCCAATTTAATCGGCTCTGCTTCTTCATCATTAATCTTTGCGTCAGAGCCAAAGATGTTGGCAAAAACAGTTGTTGGCAGCTCTTCAATGCCCACCATTTCATAATTGCTCACATTCCCAATAACAAGGGCATTAATAGGGTTTGAGCGGGAACCGATTAAGGCGATTGGACCACGCACACTCACATGAACGTCAGAGTCAGTCTCTAATGAAAACCCGCCTTGATAAACCTTGTAAAACTGATCAAACTGAACCAAAATGCCTGGAGGGGTTGACGTGGGCTCTTGATTCGCCAACGCGGTTTTCGTTTGGATGGCAGCCTGGGTCCAAGTAGGAACGGGATCATCAGGCAAATCACCACCCAAAACGATTTGTGTCTTTCCACGAAGATCCGTGGTAGGTTTTTGTTCAGGTTCTGGCGTTTGGTTCTGGGTGGTCTGCTCCCGGGTTGCTGGTCCTTGGGTTTCATCACCAGGCAGATTGCTTTGCTTGCCATTGCAGGCGGTTAAACCAAGGCTAAGAACAATTAAAACTAAAATTATTTTTAAAAGGGTGTTTTTACTTTGCTTCATTTTGTCACTTTCTGCTAATCCTTATTGGCGTTTGAGGATTAGACCACAGATTCGATTTCTTTGCTTATAAAATCAAGTTTTTCCTTTATTTCAGCAAGACTGGTTTGGTCTTCTAAGGCTTGTTCGCTCTCCGAACGCACATAAGCGGTATATGGCGAGATGTTTTCCCGCAAACGTGCCACCGATTGCGAAAATTCGCCCTTAAAAGTCTTGCTCAAGCTTTCCCGCAAACTTTCACGTATCTCAGACATCTTTTCAATAAACTTGTCTTTGGCTTGTTTGCGCTTGAAGGGTATCACAAAAATGCCCAAAACAGCCAAAGTGCCTGCCGAAACAATGCCGGTGATATCCAGCGCGCGGGCAGTAATGACCGTTGCCACCAATATACCAATACCAGCAGCACCAACCCCAAATAAAGCGGTCTTGGCGACTGAATCCTGCACCAAGTCACCAAGTTCTTCAACCTGTTTTTTGCGGTCAAAACCGCTTACCACCGTGCGGATGGACTGTGAAACGCGGCTAATCAGTTCGTGGCGCCTTTCAGTTTGTTCGTCCAAAGCCCGACTGCCGGCCAGGTCCTGGGCTTCTATTTGTCGCCGTTCAAGGGCATTAGCGATGCGATACCAAATGTCGAGGTCCTTATCCACCGTCCAATCAATCAGCTCGCGCACTTTGTTTTCAATCTCGCTGGCAACATCTGCCTGAACTTCTTCCTGAAATTGCAGTTTAATCATGTCCGACTTGGCAAGATTAAAAATATTACTGATTTTGAGCTTACTTTCAAAAAAGTCCAAGCCGCGCTTTTCAAAAGCGTTGAGGATGTTTTCCACTTCCGCCAGCCTGGGTGGCAACGCAATCCGAAGATCTTTTTCATGTTTATTGATCAGCTCTTCAAGCGACTCTGCCAGGGCGGTTTCTGCTTCGAGCTCTTTCAACTGCGCCTGGTTTATCTTACGCGAGTCATCATGCACATGCCTGGCAACCCCCAATGGGTTTAGCAGCTTCTGTTTCAGACGACTGCTATCATCCAAAGTTTCTTTTATGAAATGGTCCAGGTTTGCAATGCCGCTTTCTTTCAACAACTGCTCTTTTTCGGATGGATCCACAGACTGATTGGCTTTTTGGGCTTTCTTTGCTGAAATGAGAAAGACCTCAGGCTCAAAACCCAAAATGCGACTGGCATTTTCCTTGGTAAATGCCAACACCTTTTCAAGCGCTTCAGCATTTTCCAGAATGTCTATTTTATTGATGACGATGCTCACCTTTTTACCCCAGCTGATGATGCGCTCCAAAAATTGGCGTTCGCTCTCGGTCATCGGTCGATCAGCAGAGCTGATAAAAAGCACATGGTCACTGCGTGGCACGTAGTCTTCTGTGAGGCGTTCATGCTCACGATTGAGTGCGTTGGTGCCAGGTGAGTCAACAAAGTTGACTTCTTTGAGCAGGTCCAAGGGATAATTGACAATTGAAAAACCTTCATCCACAAGTTGTTCGCCGGCTTGTTCGCCGTATCTTAACAATTTGACGCTTGCTGTGGTGGGCGTTACACCTTCTTCAAGAATGTCCGCACCAAGCAAAGCATTGATGAGCGCGCTTTTACCGGCATTGAACTCGCCAACCACCACGATGAGAAAAAGCTCGTCCAATTGGGCAATAGACTGCTTTAATTTGTCTATGCTCGCCTCTTCGAGTGGAAAACGGGCAAAAACGGATAATGCATCGCTCAGCACGGTTTTTTCTTTTTGTAATAACAAAACCTGATCGTTAGTCAGAACCTTTTGATTCATAAATACTCCTCACGCTCTTTGAGCATGGCTGAATTATACCTTTTGCCAGGCACAAGATGGCTATTGTGCCTAATTGTAAGCAAAGGTTCAACGCGTGATTGGTAAATCAGCTCTTGTTAATAGCCTTGATAAAAAATGAGACCAGCCTTTCAGCCGGTCTCAGGTGTTGTTCATCTCAAGGCTATTTTAAGCCCATGGGGAAGTACAGACGAAGTGGTGTTTCTGGCTTGTTGAACAAACCAAACGCCGTTAAATGACATACAGGCAGGCTGATCGAGTTTTCATCGAGCTCACGCGTGTATTCACCATCGAGACAAGTGTAAACGGCATCACGCCAAACCGAATAGTCCTCATCAAACAACATTACAGCAAGTTGCTCTTCTGGCAAAGGTCCAAGGCTTTCGTCAGAGTAGAAGAGCGTAAAGCCCAGGGGTTTTTGGAACTGCTTTATCTCACCCTGGCTAAGCCATGCGCTGAGATCAAAGCCATTTTCCGCCCAGTGCATTCCACCATAGGCATAACCTGGTTCTGAAAACGGCGCCAACAGAAAGTCAAGGTCGCCACTACAAGCTTCGGCTGGAATAGTTATCTTGACCTTGTTGTTGCGGGAGATAATTTCGCCGCCCAAATCACAAGAAATGGTCGATTGAATGGCTTGGGTTAGATGCCAGTCCGGGTCTTTTTCGTTCAAGAAGCTTTGCACAGGCTCTTCTTGGGGCACATTCAGCCGGTTGTAACCCAAATCCGTCCGTTCCCCAAGGTTCACAAGATTGGTGAAGCTTTCTGGGACAACACCTTCAATTTTATTGTTGGCAAGATTCAAATATTCAAGAGCGGTTAAGTTGCCTATTTCGGCAGGGATAGTGCCCTCAATTCTATTATTGGCAAGATTCAAGGTGACAAGATTCGTCATCGCTCCCATTTCAGCAGGGATAGTGCCCTCAATTCTATTATTGGCAAGATTCAAGCTGACGAGGTTCGTAAGCGTTCCCATTTCAGCAGGAATAGTGCCGCTAAGTTGATTCCGTGAAAGATTTAAAGATTTAATACTGCTTGCATCTTCAACACCAGCAGGAATTGAGCCACTAAGCTTATTACCTTCAAGATCGACCGTTAAAAGATTCGATTTATAAAAAAGCCCGCCGGGTATCTCTCCGCT
This sequence comes from Anaerolineaceae bacterium UBA5404, assembly GCA_002409625.1. Lineage (GTDB taxonomy): Bacteria > Chloroflexota > Anaerolineae > Anaerolineales > Anaerolineaceae > Mesolinea. The sequence continues at coordinate 33,485 of DHNY01000009.1, forward strand.
CAGTTGGTTGTTAGATAGCATGAGATTCGTCAAGGAATATAAATTTTTGGTTTCAGGCGGAATCTCACCCGATAGTTGGTTGTTTGACAGATTAAGGTTCTCAAGTCTTTCATTCTGCATTTCATGTGGAATGGCACCAGATAACAGGTTGTTATCGAGTCTGAGCTCACGAAGCCAGTTAAGACTTCCTAATTCAGGTGGAATGCTGCCAGACAAACGATTGTTTTGCAACCGGAGATAAGTCAGAATCTTCAGATTACCAAACTCAGCGGGAATAGAACCTGTAAGCAAGTTATTATCAATCGACAATGTCTGAAGGACGCGTATATTACCTAAAGTCGATGGAATTTTTCCACTTAGTTGATTTGATGAAAGTTTTAATCTCGTCAACTCGTATAAAGCACCAAGTGAGCCTGGAATCGGGCCTGATAGTTGATTGTTAGATAAGTTTAGGTCCCGCAGACTATCGACTTGGCTTAAGATTGAAGGGATTTCACCCGTTAACAGATTATTTTCTAAATTGATCTCCGAAATAATAGGTGAAAAGCTTATATCTGAAGGGATAGAGCCTGACAACTGATTGTCGTCTAAATAAAGCCAAAGGAGATTCTCCATTTGAAATATCTCTTTTGGAATACTGCCACTTAGGAAATTTCCGGATAAGCTTAAACGTGTCAAATCTTTAAAGTTTCGGATTTCCGCTGGTAAACTTCCAACAAGGTTGTTGGATTTCAGTGACAAGGTTCTCAGGCTACCATAAATCGACGTAACGCCATACCAATCACCCACGGTTGTTGTCTGAAGCCAATGGGTATTATCCGTCCACCCTGCGCCGTTGGTGCTGGCATAAAGTGCTACCAAACCCTCACATTCAAGGACCGACACATCTTCGACCGAATTACAATCAAAAGATTGCACTTGTTCCTAAGTTAGCTTTAGGCTTTCTTCGCTGGGTGGAATAAAAAGGCGCGGCTCGGGTTTAGCATCACCTTGGTTTCGATCCAAGTAATCATCAAAATCAATGCTGTTGCTACGATAGTCTGCATTGGTTTTCCTCATGCCTGCTCCCCCAAGGGGTAAATTGGGTGCAACAAAAACAGTACCAATCAACAAAAGTGTGATGATGCCAACATGAAAAAATCTGTTTTTCATACAAGTCCTCTCAGCCATAATTTGATGTCAAGCGATGGCAAGTATAACATGGCGATTTTTCTGTGTATTTTATAAACGAGATTAAACAAAACGCGTGGTCAGGAGACCACGCTGGAACAGGTTTTTATGGGCACTACTGGACTCGAACCAGTGACCTCACGGATGTGAACCGTGCGCTCTAACCAACTGAGCCAAGCGCCCGAAGTGTTGCGATTATAGCAAAGCCCTTTCCATTTGTCCAATAACTCACATCACCAAAATCAGATCGCCATCATAAACGCTGCGGCTGCCAAAACCAGACAACTTATCGTCGAACCCGCCAACACCAAATAAACCATATGTCGTTCAGCGTGTTCATTGATAAAAATAAAAAAGCTCAGCACATGGCTTATCATCCATGCGAAACTCCCTATAATGGGCAAAAGCAAAAGCTGGCTGGCACGCACTTGCTCAAGCGTCACCCAGGTAACCCTTTGGCGAAATCCCAGCATCAAACCCGCCACAATCCATAAAATCAGCAATGCCAAAAACCCAAAAATCAGCCATGCCCTTAGCTTTCTATCCTGCCAGACGCTTTTGATCAGGCTGGTGAAGTTCTCTTCTTCCACCTTGGCATCGCTGATACTCGCCAGGCTTTTCCGCTCCGCCAGTTGGCTTAAAAAACCAGCTGCGTCTTGCGGTGAGATGACCACATAGCGTTCCTCAGCTTTCATCAGAATCATGCTTTGGGGGTCAGTTGCTACAAAGCGTGTTTTTCCCATACCTTTGATGTCAAAGAGGTTCAAATATGCGCCCGGAATATGCCATTGAGGCAAAGGCATCTCATCTTCAAATTCGGTCAAGGGATATGCCCATTCAATCAGGCGCAAGGGCAAGCTTAGGCTGTTGGCGCCCCAATGTAATTGCAAACGCTCTTCATCCAGGACGTAGCGGATCTGTTTAGCTTTGTTATGTTGGTAAAAAAAGTAAAAAAAGGGGATTGCCAGTAAAAAAGCCACTGCCACCAAGATGTTGGCAAGATGGATAAATGCCGGCATATTAGCCAACACAACCAAACCTAAACCCAGCAGCACCAAAGCCACCATAATGGCAATATTCCCTGCCAAAGCTTTTTTTCGGGGTGGCAAAAATGTAGCTTCCATAATCCAATTATACGCAAGCTCTCACTAAAATGCGCTATGAGATAAGCCTTAAGATAAAATAAAAGCAAGTGAAGGAGCTGGCATGGACAATACTCAAAAATTTTCTGGTAAAAGCGATATTTATGAACTGTCGCGCCCGACTTACGCTCCTGAATTAATTGAATGGCTGGTCAACACGCTTAAGCTTGACACCCACAGTCAAATCGCTGATGTGGGTGCCGGAACGGGCAAACTTACGCGCCAATTATTGGCTACTGGCGCCAGGGTCTATGCGGTAGAACCAAACGCCGATATGCGCAACAAAGCTATTGCCCTTTTAGATGGATACGCCAACTTTCATCCCATTGCCGCGCCAGCAGAAAATACTGGGCTACCCGCCCAAAGCATCCATTTAGTTAGCGCTGCTTCCGCTTTTCATTGGTTTGATGCAAAAGCTTTCCGCGTTGAATGTCAGCGCATTTTGCAAGCGGATGGGCAGGTTTGCCTGATGTGGAACCATCGCAAACTCGATAACGAAATCAATGTCTCTTTTCGTGAGATTTTTGCAAAATATTGCCCCACCTTCTCGGGTTTCAGCTTTGAACGCCAGGAAGGTCATCGCCAGATTGAAGGCTTTTTCAATGGCAAAGTGACAGAAAAACGCTTTGACAACCCCGTTCGTTATGACAAAGCCGGCTTCGTTGGGCGAGCGCGATCAGCGTCTTATGCGATTATTCCCGGTAATGATGGCTATGAGGATTTTATCGAAGCCCTCGAAAAGCTTTTTTACCAACACGCCCAAGATGGTTTTATTGACGTACCCCATCAAAGTGTTGCCTTTTTAGGCAAGGTTTAAACAAAAAGCCGACTGCCAAGAGGCAATCGACCTAATCAACAGCTTAAACGTGTGGAATAAAAGATTGTCTAAGCCGATTTCTTACCCAAAATCTCCTGTTCGGCTTGCGCGATTTCTTCAATCACCGCCCGCGCGTCTGCCTTTACATCATCAGATGTAGCGGGAGAATGGTTAATCAGCTTCACCAACTCAAAGGCTTTGCGCAAAGTGTCTTTCACATTCGCCGTGTAGCTAAAAAAGTCCCAGCCAACAGATTGAGGTTTTTCAATCGCTTTTGCTTCTTCAATAAGAGCGCGCGCTTTCTTAATACGATTTTCAGGGCTCATTGCTTTAGCCATCGTCTATTCTCCAGATGCGGTTGCTTAATTTTCCGCTTTTGTTTGGTTTAGCGGCTTTTGCCATAACTGAACAACGCCGTCATGGGCTTTAAAAATATGCTTTTCAATGATGTAGAAGCCATTTGAACAAACCTGATTTTGAACGGCTTCCTGAATTGCCGTTTGCAGGGTGTTAAGGTCGTTTTGATCCGCATCATGTGGCAAGGTCAATTCACAAGACTTAGCCGACGGCACTTTCGGCGCGCTATCCACAATAAACCTGACAATTTTATTAATAGGCGCCATACGCGGAATGTGGAAAGGGTCAAAATCTTCGTCCAAAGGGCTTAGGGACATCCCAGGCTCATACTCATAACCCGCTTCAAAAACAGCTTCGAGCGCTTTGCCCTCCTGATTGACATAGGATAACAAGATATCTTTTCCCGATTGTTGCTTTGGCCATTTCCCGTAAGGTAATGCGATTGCATTGGGCAAATGCTCTATTAAATCTTCCCGATCAGCAAGCTTTAAAAAATATCGCAATGTGCTGTCGTTTTTCTCAATTTGAGGGTGTATCTCCAGTTCACTAATCTTCTCGAGGTCCGGATGCTGGTAAAGGTGATTATAGGGCACCACGTTGTGTTCCATGCCCCACACAATTGTCTTGGCAAAATCGATTTCCCAGTTGTCGCCAAGGTACCACCAATCATAAAGAAACATATTGCCATAAAGCTTGTCACCAAAGTTGGCAAACATAGCCACTTCATAGCCAAAATCCGGGTTTTCCTGAGCAAAGTAATATAGCCAGCCAATACCACTCAATTTAGAGGGCATGCCTTCTTCGTTTAGGGCAAGCTGATTGGCGAAATAAGCATCATCCACGCTTAATACCAAAGGCTTTCTGCCTTCAGGGACAACAATTCTTCCGTCCAAATAGTCCCGAATGCTGATTAGAGAATAGCCGGCATCATAAAGCCGTTTGATAATGCTCTGGAAATTCCACAGGTACATAACGGTACCGGTTTCTTCATCATATCGTCTGGGCGTAAAACCGTGGAAGTTGATAATCGGGATCTGTGGGTTTTCTTCCCAAAGCAAAGCTCTGACCTTGATTGGTTCAGGAGTCGGCGTTGGCTCAGGTTCTGGTGAGGGTTGCATAGCCGCTTTCTGGTGAGTAGAGCCACCTTCTCTCACCACGGGAGTAGGTTGAGTGGCTTCATTTTGAACAGCAATATCCGGACGGCATGCTGATAAAACCAGAAAAATAATGCTTAACAGAACGAGTAGTCGTGTTTTATTCATAGTCTTCATTTACAAAAATACCATTAACTGCTTAAAACAGTTATTGCAAGAGTATACCTTATTTCTCATTGCCAGATTTAGAGGTCATACCGAGTGTCCCTCTCTTATGTAGCCATGCTTAAAGAAAATGCTGTTTTTTAGCATCTTCTCGAATAAACAAGGGGCTATTTTATCAAAAAGTGTGGAAATGGCACTAATTCCCTTTACAACATTTTCACAAACTGTTGACTTTTGCTTAATAAATCGCTATACTCTAATCATAAGTACTAACACGCGTTAACAATTCAACTAATTCTAGTATCGGGGACCAATGTGAGCAAGAGAGTTACAAGTCAAGATGTTGCCAATTTGGCAGGAGTCTCAAGAACGACTGTCTCATTTGTCTTGAATGATGTCAAACGCTTTTCCATTCGCCCAGAAACAGCCGCAAAAGTTCGCCAGGCAGCCCAGCAACTCGGTTATGTTCCCAACGCCTCTGCCCGCGCACTGGCTTCCAACAGCGCGATGGCAATCGGGCTTATTATGACCCGCAACCCACAGTACATCGCTTCAGACAGCTTTCTGCCCTTGATTATGGGCGGTATGATGGACGTTGTAAAGCAAAATCAACTCGGGCTGCTTGTGGAATGGGTTGAACCAGGGCAACAATTGCGCGCCTACATGGCATTAACCCGCGCCAGGCATATCGACGGCATGATCCTCATGACCCCTCGCTCAGATGATACCGGTCTCAAAGCTTTGGAAGATTCAGATATCCCCGCCGTCTTGATGGGCTATATTCCCGGGCTTAAACTTCATTCCGTAGATGTTGATAACATCCAAGCCGCTAAGGTTGCCGTAGATCATCTCATTGAACTTGGTCACCAAAAAATTGCCTGCATCACCAACGCTGCCACACCTTACAGCTCCTCCAGCCAGCGTTTTGACGGCTATAAACAAGCTTTAGCCGGCGCAGGGCTAGTTTTCGACCCTAATCTGGTTCGCCAAGCCGACTTTGACAGCCATTCCGGCTATAAACAAATGCAGTCGCTCCTGGAAACAAACCCAGACTTTACCGCCGTCTTCGTTGCCAGCGATGCCGTAGCCATCGGTGCGATGTTAGCTATTCGCGAAGCTGGTTTAAGAATTCCTGAAGATATTTCTATTGTAGGCTTTGACGATATTCCAGCTGCATCCTACGTTACCCCTAAACTAAGCACAGTGCACATGCCGGCTAAAGAAATTGCCCAGCATTCCTGTGAATTACTCCTGCAATTGATGAGAGGCGAAAAACCTGAGACCAAAGACATCAGTCTGCCAACACACCTTAAGATCCGTCAATCAACGGCTTACCTTGAAAGGAGGCCATAAATAGATTTGAAAAACGCCATACCACTTTCAATTTACAAACCACAAACAAAACAAAGGAGTAGAAATGAAACATTTCCGTAAATCATATATCATCACAGCCGTTCTCCTGGTTCTCGCCCTGGTTCTTGGGGCTTGTACCAAACCGGCACCCACCAAACCTGTTGAACCACTCGCTACTGAAGAACCTAAAGTTCAAGAACCCGTCAAAGAAGACCCCGTTGTGGGCGACATTGACTGCACCGGCGTTAAAGAAGGTGACGCGGTTTCAATGCTTTACCAGTGGTCTGGCGAAGAAGAAGCCAAACTCACTGCCATCCTTACACCTTGGATGGAAGCCTGTAAAACAACCGTAAACCCCGAAAGCTCACGCGACCAAGCCCTGCTTGATACCCGTGTGCAAGCTGGCACCCCACCAGATATCGCTTTCTGGAACGTGCCCCAACTCACCCAGTACAAAGACAAACTCGTCCCCATGGACACCCTCGGCGCTAACAAAGCCAACTACGCTGGCTACTGGGGCGACATCGGCACCATCGACGGCAAATGGCTTGGCTTACCCGTCAAAGCTGATCCCAAAACCTTGGTTTGGTACAGCCCCGCAGCCTTCACAGCCGCTGGCTACACCGTTCCCACAACCTGGGCAGAACTGGATGCACTCGTTGAGAAAATGGCTGCTGATGGCAATGTTGCCTGGTCATTAGGCATGGAATCCGGCGATGCAACCGGCTGGACCGGCACCGACTTCATCCAGGACATCCTGCTCGTCACCAAAGGACCTGATTTTGTAAGCAGCATCATTGCCGGCGATATCCCCTACAATGACCCCGCAGTCAAAGAAGCTTATGAAATCTATGGCAAATGGGCTATGGATGCAAAATACACCGTTGCTGGCGCAGAAGGTACGCTTTCAACTGGCTTCAACGATGCCATTTTGAAGGTCTTCTCAGATACACCTGAGGCTTTCATGGTCAAGCAATCCGGTTTTGCCAGTGGCACCCTCTTGGGCACCTATCCCGACAAAGTCTACGGCAAAGATTATGATTTCTTTGGCGTTCCTGGCGCTCAAGGACTGCAAGGCGGCTCTGACTGGCTGATGGTCTTCAACGACACCCCAGCAGTGCGCTCTTTGGTGAAGTACCTCTCCTCAAACAAGGGTGGCGAAACCTGGGCAACCATCGGTTTTGACCTTACCCCTAACGCGGCTGGCAACGCTTTTTATGCCACCGAAGAAATGATGAAGAAAGCTGAACTGCTTTCCTCCGCTACCGGTTTTACCCCCGACATTGGCGACTCTATCCCTGGCGGTTTCGGCAGTGCTGAATTCAAGGGCATTACCGATTACGTCAATGGTGGTGACCTGGACGCCATCCTGGACAGCATCGCAGCTGCTCAGGCTGACGCCATGAACCAATAGTTTCTGTAAACTGGAGGCGCTAAATCTAGCGCCTCCATTCTTTTATCAAAGCCTTATTGATTGGGAGGCAACATGGCAAAACCAACAGTAGCACCCGTTATGCGGCAAGGTAAATTTGTCCCTTGGCTTTACTTATTGCCGGCAATTATTGTAATGTCCATTTTTATCCTCTACCCAATGATTAACACCGTTAACTTAAGTTTTCAAAACGCGAGCGGCACCGCCTCAGCAGAAACCACATGTAGAGAGGGACAAGCCTGTTGGGGTGCGTTTGAGAACTACCGTTACGCGCTTACCAATGAGCTTAATACCAGCTCTGTCAAAGCCTTTTGGGATAGCTTTTGGGTCTCATCCTATGGCAACATGGTCAAATGGTTGGTGGGCATGGTATCTGGCACCGTGATCATTGGCTTGTTATTTGCCGTCTGGGTGGATGGGATCAAGAGCGAAGCTTTAGCTAAATCCATCATTTTTATGCCTATGGCTATTTCTTTCGTTGGAGCGGGCGTTATCTGGAAGTTCGTTTACAACTATGGCACCTCACAAGTGCAAACCGGCATCCTCAATGCGATCATCTCGGCGTTTGGAGGTGACCCGGTTGCCTTTCTTTCCAAAGTACCGCTTAACACTTTCATGCTCATCATTGTGGGCACCTGGATGTGGACCGGTTTTTGTATGACCTTGCTTTCAGCGGCAATCAAATCCATACCGGAAGAAATCATCGAAGCCTCACGCATTGATGGGGCAACAGATTACAAAATTTTCACCAAAATTCAAGTGCCTATCATCATGCCCACTATCATTGTGGTCATCACCACGATGGTCATCAATGTGCTCAAACTTTTTGACATCGTCTATGTGATGACCGGTGGCAATTATGGCACCAACGTACTTGCAACCCGCATGTACACCGAAATGTACGCTAACTCGCAATACGGTCGTGGCACTGCCATTGCCGTTATCCTTATTCTGTTCATCGTGCCTTTCATCATTATGAACATCAGGCGCTTTATCAAAGAGGAGGCAATGAGATGATTTCCTTAACACGTGGCAAAACCAACAAAAATTTTGACCTCACCAGACTCCTCACCACCATTGGGATTATCATCATCCTGGTTTTGTGGCTCATCCCCACGATTGGGCTCCTGGTTACCTCATTCAGGCCGCTGCCGCTTATCAACACCACCGGTTGGTGGACGGCGCTGAATGTTAATAACGGACCAGCTGCCGCTCAGCACCCAGACCCCAATGCCAGCTATGTTGAAAAACTGGGCACCCGCTTTACCATTGACAACTATGTGGATGCCCTCACCGGTTATCGGGGCACCAAAAGTTACCTTACAGACTGCCGGAGTGGCACAAAACCGCTCGGTATGAACTGTAATCTCTCCGACCTGCTCAATCCACGTGGTATGGGACGCGCTTTCTTAAACAGTATCGCGGTCACCCTGCCATCCACCATCCTGCCCATTGCGATTGCCCTTTTTGCCGCCTATGCCTTTTCTTGGATGAACTTCAAAGGGCGATATGCCGTTTTTGCGATTTTGGTTGGCTTGCAGGTTGTGCCCATTCAAATGACGCTCGTGCCAGTTTTGCGCATGTTTGCGGGCATGGGTTTAAACGGCACTTTTCCGGCCGTATGGCTCTTCCATACTGGTTTTGGGCTGCCTTATGCCATCTACTTGTTGCGTAACACAATGAGCTCCCTGCCAAAAGACTTGTTCGAATCGGCTTATCTGGATGGCGCAAACCACTGGAAAGTTTTTACCACTATCATTTTGCCACTCACCACACCCGCCATTGCCTCACTGGCTATTTATCAATTTTTGTGGGTCTGGAACGACCTGCTCGTTTCACTGGTCTTCCTGGGTGGCAGCAAACCGGTGATGACCTATCAAATCAGTAACATGGTCACATCCCTGGGCGCAGGTTGGCACTTGCTTACCGCTGCCGCCTTTTTATCCATGCTTCTGCCAATGATTGTGTTCTTTGCCTTGCAACGCTACTTTGTGCGCGGCATGATGGCAGGCGCCGTCAAAGGTTAAAAACGGCTCACACCGGCATAGCATGCTGTGCCGGTGAAACAAATCAGGGGCTACAAACTAATCGGTTTTATAAAAATACGACCTGTTGTTTTACACGTCGATAACTTGAAAGGTAACACATGAACAAAACTGATCAATACTGGTACAAGTCTGCAATCTTTATGGAACTCAACGTGCGAGCTTATCGCGATTCCAATGGTGATGGCTGGGGCGATTTGCCCGGCCTAACCAGTAAACTCGACTACATCCAAAGCCTGGGTGTTGATGCTGTGTGGCTCTTGCCAATTATGCCATCACCTCTGCGGGATGACGGTTATGATGTTTCTGATTTCCAAAGCATTTTTCCTGCCTATGGAACAATAGAAGACTTCAACACCCTCATCCGTGAAGCTCACGCGCGGGGCATTCGCATCATCGTTGAAATCATCCCCAACCACAGTTCAGATTTACACCCCTGGTTTATCGCGTCGCGAGACCCCAATCACCCAGAACATGAAAAGTACAAGGACTGGTATGTCTGGTCTGATACTGATCAAAAATACAAAGACGCGCGCATCATCTTTACCGACACCGAAACCTCAAACTGGGCGTTCGATGAATTGCGCGGGCAATACTTTTGGCATCGTTTTTACAGCACACAACCCGACCTCAATTACGATAATGAAGAAGTACAACAAGCCATGCTGGACATTGTCAAATTCTGGATTGACCGTGGTGCGGATGGCTTACGCATTGATGCCCCGCCATACCTCTTTGAACGCGAAGGCACCAACTGCGAAAATCTGCCCGAAACCCACGCCTTTTTGAAACGCATGCGTGCTTTTGTGGACGAATACGCGCCAGAAACCTTACTCCTTTCCGAAGCCAACATGTGGCCAGAGGAAGTCATTGAATACTTTGGCAATGGCGATGAAATGCACATGAACTTCCATTTCCCGCTCATGCCACGCCTCTTTATGGCACTTGCCAAAGGCGACCGCAAGCCAATTGAAGACATTCTGGCACGCACGCCAAAGCTCCCTGAGTTTTGCCAATGGGGCACCTTTTTGCGTTGCCATGACGAGCTAACCCTCGAGATGGTCACCCTGGAAGAGCGCCACTGGATGTGGGAAACCTACTCACCAGACCCGAAGCAACGCATTAATCTGGGCATCCGTCGGCGTTTGGCGCCATTGTTGGATAATGACCTGCAAAAGAACCTGCTGATGAATTCCATGTTGCTCACCATGATCGGTTCACCATTCCTGTATTATGGTGATGAAATTGGCATGGGTGATGACATCAGCTTGTTTGACCGCAACGGTCTGCGCACGCCTATGCAATGGGATAGCACCCCGAGCGCGGGTTTTTCGGAAGCGCCAAAAGAAGAGTGGTATGCGCCGGTGATTTCGGATGAGGTGTATGGCTATCAGCAAGTTAACGTAAAAGCGCAAGAAGCCGAGCCTGGGTCCTTGCTCAACCAGTTGCGCCACATGATAGCCGTGCGCAAACAATACCCGCTGTTTGGCTGGGCAGATTTTGAGTGGCTCAGCTTTACGAAGGGCAAACAAAGCGTGGTGGCATACCGGCGTGAATGGCAAGGCGAAACGATGTTGATTTACAACAATTTGCTGGCTGAGCCAGTAAAAGGCACCATACCCATAGACGCACCATCTTACCTCAACGTCCTTACTGGGGATACTATCCCTGCCGGCGAATTCACCTTGCCTGCTTATGGTTTTGTGTGGTTGAAACCGCTTCAATAAGGCTGAGCCAAGCTAATAAATCATACTGGCTTTAGAACCCGCTGTTTTTTGAAAACAGCGGGTTTTTCTTACTTAGCAGTAAACCATTTTGAGCGTCAGACAAAAATTGGCACTTATTGTATAATAAGCACACGTTTAAGTAATGAAGACCTCACAAAAGACCTAAAACTGGCAAAAATGGCATGCTTTTCTTGACATTTTTTTGCTGTTTTGTGATATACTACTTTTTCGTGCCTGGCATAGGCATTTTTAATTATGTAAGTTAGTAAAGGGAAGTACGATGAACCATTCAGAATTATTAAAGTCTGTCGAAGCCGAAAAGAACCCGAACATTCCAGATCTTTTCCCCGGCGATAATGTGAGTGTTCACATGAAAATTAAAGAAGGCGATCGCGAGCGCATTCAGGAATTCAAGGGCGTAGTGCTGTATAAACGCGGACGCGGAAACGATGCATCCTTCACTGTGCGCCGTATTGCCAGCAATGGTATTGGCGTTGAACGCACCTTTTTGCTGCACTCTCCACGCATCGCCAAAGTTGTAGTGGAACGCCACAACAAAGTCCGCCGCGCGCGCCTCTACTTCTTGCGCCAACGCACCGGCAAGAGCGCCAGACTAAAGCAACGCTTCTAATTTTTAAGCTAACACAAGCAAAAGCCTGTCTGGTATTTCCTTTTCCCCAGACCAGGCTTTTTGCTTCAAGTTGGGGCTTGTTTCGTGAAAATCGAAACCAAACTAAGCTACAAAGAATTTGAACAAGAGTACAAATAATATTTATAGTATAATAACTCACCGGCGTTTCGAGGTTAACTTTCCTCAAAGCGCGTTTTATGTTAATACGGGCTATTAAGCCATTAAATACAAGGATCTAGCAATGCCAAGTTCATACTTAACCCGAGAGGGATATCAAAAATCTGAACAAGAACTCGAGTTTTTGCGCACTGAAAAAAGACGCCAGGTCGCATCCCGCCTTCAAGAAGCCATGGAAGATGGCGAACTGATCGAAAACGCAGAATACGAGGACGCTAAAAATGAACAAGCTTTTGTGGAAGGTCGCATTAAAGAGCTTGAATTGTTGCTTGCAAATGCCTTCATCATCGATGATGAACAAAGCCTTGAAGGTGTGGTGTCTGTTGGTTCAACCGTCACCCTTCAATTTGAAAATGAAGACGAGCATGAAACGTATATGATTGTTGGTGCTGCTGAAGCAAACCCAAACGAAAACCGCATCTCCAACGAATCACCCATCGGACATTCACTCATTGGTAAACATGTTGGTGATAAGGTTAAAGTTGAAACTCCCGGTGGGGCGTTTTACGTCGAAATCATTGCAAGCAAATGAGACAAAATGACACCAAGCCCCACTGAATATCGGTGGGGCTATTTTATTCTAAAACTATTGGATACTGGAAAGAGGATTAATCATGCTACTTGATGACTTTTCTGAACTCGAAAAAACACGCCATGAAAAAATGTTGCGCCTGCGCGCAGAGGGCACAGAACCTTACCCAACCCGCTCATCAAAAAATATGAGCAATGCCGAGGCGATCAAGGCTTTTGAGGCCGCCGAAGCCAAAGGCGAGAGCGAAGTACCAGACGTTGTTCTGGCTGGACGCATTCGCGCTATCCGCGACATGGGCAAGCTCTGCTTCGCCCACATTGAGGACGGCAGTGGCAAAATTCAGCTTTTCTTGCGTGTAAACGAGCTTGGCGAAGAAAAAATGGCTGGTTTTATCCGCGATTTTGACATCAGTGACTTCATTGAAGCTTCTGGTTCTCTTACCCGTACCCGCCGGGGTGAAATAACCCTGATGGTGCATGACTTTAGCATGCTGGCAAAAGCACTTCTGCCCTTGCCCGCCGATAAAGACCAGGTAATCGATGGCGAAACCGTGCGCCACTCCGTGCTCACTGACCCAGAAACCCGCTATCGCCAGCGCTACGTTGACCTCGCCGTAAACCCAGAAGTGCGTGAAATCTTTAAGGCGCGCGCGAAAGTGGTCAGCACCGTTCGCGAATATCTTGACGAACGCGGTTACCTCGAGGTTGAAACGCCCATTTTGCAACCCATTTATGGCGGTGCGGCTGCCAAACCTTTTACCACCTACCACAACCAACTTCACCAGGAACTCTTCCTGCGCATTAGCTTTGAGCTGTACCTCAAACGCCTCATCGTGGGCGGTTTGGATCGCGTTTACGAAATCGGCAGAGACTTCCGCAATGAAGGCGTTTCATTCAAACACAACCCCGAGTTCACCCAGCTTGAACTCTACGAGGCTTATACTGATTACCACGGCATGATGCGCATCGCAGAAGAAATGATTTCAAAAGCCGCTTTTAAGCTCAATGGCCATTACAAGATCCAGTATGATGGACAAGAAATTGACCTTACGCCACCCTGGCCACGCCTGAGCATCCGTCAGGGGCTGATTGATTTCGCCGGCATCGACATTATAGACTACCCCACAATTGAATCATTGGAAACTTTGCTAAAAGAGCGCGAAATCCCCTTTAGACCAGGTTCACCCCGCGGCAAGCTGATTGGCATCCTCATGGAAACTTACATCGAGCCTCGCCTCATCCAACCCACCTTCTTGTGCGATTACCCGCGCGATATTTCACCGCTGGCTAAAAATGTGCCCGGCGACCCAAGCACCGTTGAGCGTTTTGAAATCTTCATCGGCGGTGTGGAAATGGGCAATGCCTTTACCGAGCTCAATGACCCCTTAGAGCAAGAAAAACGCTTTATGGAAATGGCAAAAGCCTACGCTGCCGACGACGAAGAACAACATCCCATGGACCATGATTTTGTGCGCTCCCTGGCTTATGGAATGCCCCCAACCGGAGGTATGGGCATTGGCATTGACCGCTTGGTGATGATGCTCACTGGCAAAAACACCCTAAGGGAAGTTATTCTCTTCCCGCATTTACGCAAGATTGAAGACTAGCGAAACGCTGGCTTAAGTCTTGCAACAAATAGGTCGTGGACGAAAACTCACTCATTGACCTTGCCCGAAAAGGTGAGCTTGACGCTTTCAATCAGCTTATCCTGATGTATCAGGATTTGGCATTTAACGTCGCCTATCGCATTATGAATGATGATGAGGCTGCGGCGGATGCCACCCAGGAAGCCGTCATCTCCATGTACAAACGGATTGACACCTATCGGGGTGGCTCCTTTAAGGCATGGTTTATGCGTATCGTCACCAACGCCTGCTATGATGCTTTGCGCTGGCAAAAACGACGACCCGCTGTGGCTTTGGAACCCGAAACAGATGATGGCGAACGCAATGAGTCGCCTGCCTGGCTCGAGGATGGCGCCCTCAAACCCGAAGAAACACTCGAAAAAAGCGAGCTTGAAGCCGCGATACAGCATTGTATTGATGAACTTCCCAAAAACTTCAAAACCGTGTTTTTACTGGTGGATGTTAGCGGCGAAGATTACGAAAGCGCAGCTGAAAGCATTCAAAGACCGGTGGGCACAGTAAAAAGCCGCCTTTCTCGCGCAAGGCAAAAAATGCAACAATGTTTGCAAGGTTTTGGGGAACTTTTACCCTCTATATTTCGTCTAAACACCGAGGATGATGATGGATAAGATGCAAAAATTATCACCAAAGGTGTTTGAGTCATTAAGTGCTTATATTGATGGTCAATTGAGCCCCGAAGAAGCCCAGGCAATTGAGGCTAAATTGGCTGCTTCTATTAAGTTTCAACAGGCTCATGACCAACTAAAAGCAATGCGCGCTACCGTGCGTGCTATGCCTCAGCGCAAAGCTCCACGCAACTTCATCCTCACCCGTGCCGAAGCCGCCGAAGCCAAACGAGGACGCAATTGGTCCCGTGCTTTTGGGCTGGCATTTAGCCTGTGTGCCGTACTCCTGGTGACACTTTTTAGCTATGACGGCATGAGCAATCTTTTAGGCGCAAACAAAAGCGCGTTTGATAGCCCTTCCAACATCGAAATGGCTGCTCCCATGGCTGCAAGTGACTCGGCAGAAGAGATGGCGTCTGAACCCCGACTCATGTTTGATGAAGTAGAAAGTGAAAAACCTGTTTTACTCAATTGGGTTCCCACTGCAGGCGTGGGCGGTGGTGGAGGCTCCGGTCCAAGGGAGATTTGGTCATCAACGCCAGAAGACGAGTCACCGATAGAAATCCAACCTCAGGTCGCTTCGGCGCAGCCGGAACAAGACCCCATTGAAGAAGAGCTCATTCATGTTCACATCCACCCAATAAGTGGTGCGGTAACCATTTGCGACCCGATAGACGGTTGCGGTTATGGTTCAAGCAGTGGTGCAGTCAGTGAAAAGGAAAATGAGCATTGGGTGAACCCAGATCTTATTTACCTGGATCCTATAACCGGTGAACACAAGCTTTGTGAAAAACCAGGTGCTTGTGGGGAAAGCGCTGGGATTTTTGCCTCAGGTAAGGGAGCTGACGAATCCAGCGATGAAATCACGCCTTACGAAAGTGCTTTTCCCCTCATTCTTGGTTTGGATCATGAAAATGAAGGTGAGGTTCTTTCGGTATCACCCAGCATTGAGCATGAAGACCTGGAAGCAAAGCTCTCTGAGCAAGCCGGTGATTATGCAGGCGACGTCGACCATCAGCGCTATTTGCAAAATCAATTGAAGCTCTGGCTGAAGATTGGTCTCGCCAGCCTTGCCGCCTTGTTTGCGGTCATCTGGCTGATCATCCGCCGCAGATAATCCTCTTTCTCATCAAAATACTCTTATTGCACTGGGGACCTCAATCCCCACTAATGTCGCCTTTATCCGCTTGGCGAGACATCCCGCCGGGCCTTAAATTCCTGATGTCGCCTTTATCCGCTTGGTGAGGCGTCTCGCCGGGCCTTAATATCCTGATGTCGCCGTTATCCGCTTGGTGAGGCGTCTCGCCGAGCCTTCATTTCCTGATGTCGCCGTTATCCGCTTGGCAAGGCGTCCCGCCGAGCCTTAAAATCCTGATGTCACCGTTATCCGCTTGGCAAGGCGTCCCGCCGAGCCTTAAAATCCTGATATCGCCGGTGTCCCACCGTGCGACCAAGTCAAGTAAACCCAAACTCCCATTATGCCACTACCAGCTAAGAAACTACTTTGCCCAAAACAAGTGAATTTGCCTTTTCCCACCTTAAGCCCTACGGTGAGACACCGAGGGCATCGGAACATCAGCAAAGCCTACGGTGAGACACCGAGGGCATCGGAATACTAACATCGCCGGTGTCCCACCGTGTATACCCTGGCTAATGTCGCCTTTATCCGCTTGGCGAGGCGTCTCGCCGAGCCTTATAGTCCTGATGTCGCCTTTATCCGCTTGGCGAGGCGTCCCGCCGAGCCTTCATATCCTGATGTCGCCGGTGTCCCACCGTGCGACCAAGGCACCTAATCCCAGTCTTCCATTCTGCCATCAACACCTGATGGACTTCGTAAAACAAATGAGCCTGCCCAATCGGGCAAGCTCATTGTTTTTCTTCAGGACTAATATACCACTAAAGGCTTATATGCCAGCCGCTTTCTTCAGCGCGTCGACACGATCGGTGCGTTCCCAGGTAAATTCAATATCATCACGGCCAAAGTGACCATAGTTGGAAGTCTGGCGATAGATAGGCTTGAGCAAATCCAAATCACGGATCAAAGCACGCGGGCGCAGGTCAAACACTTCTTGCACGATATCCGCCAATTTATCGTCTTCGATAACGCCGGTACCAAAGGTATCCACATTCACGCTCAAAGGCTCAGGAATACCAATCGCATACGCAAATTGCAATTCGCAGCGTGTGGCTAAGCCGGCAGCAACGATGTTCTTGGCAACCCAGCGCGCGGCATAAGCAGCTGTGCGGTCAACTTTTGTTGGATCTTTTCCGCTAAAGGCACCGCCACCATGACGTCCCATACCACCATAAGAGTCACAAATAATCTTGCGACCGGTCAAACCGGCATCGCCCATAGGACCACCCACCACAAACCGACCGGTGGGGTTGGTGTAAATGATGGTATCTTCGTCCATCAATTCGGCAGGGATAACGGGCTTGATCACATGCTCAATCAAACCCTGTCGAATGGTTTCGTTGGAAAGCTCAACGCCTTCAAACTTGTCCGCATGTTGGGTGCTCACCAAAACGGTGTGCACACGCTTGGGTTTGCCATAAGCGTATTCGATGGTCACCTGGCTCTTGCCATCTGGATACATCCAGGGTAAAGTCTCATTCTTGCGAACTTCAGCCATACGACGGGTGAGTTTGTGGGCATAGTAAATGGGCATGGGCATCAAGGTTGGAGTTTCGTCACAGGCGTAACCAAACATCATGCCCTGGTCGCCAGCGCCACCCGAATTGATATATTCTTCAGAATAGACAACTTCCTCGGTGCGCCCTTTTTGGTCCACACCTTGGGAAATGTCGGGGGATTGTCCTGCCAAAGCCGTCAAAACACCACAAACTTCAGCATCAAAGCCTTTTTTACCACGGTCATAGCCGATATCTTTGATCACTTCGCGTGCCAGGCTATCGATATCCACGAAGCCATTGGTGCCCACCTCGCCAAAAACCATCACATAGCCGGTTTTGGCTGCAGTCTCACAAGCCACGCGACTGTAAGGATCCTGCCTGATCAATTCGTCCAGCACGGCATCACTAACCTGGTCACAAAGTTTGTCTGGGTGTCCTTCGGTAACAGATTCCGAAGTAAAGAGATACTTGGGCAAATTTGCAAAACTTGTCATTAATTAACCTCCTCAGGTTTGAAATAAAAAGCCCCGCGATTGAGGGGCAAGGATTTTTGGGATTTCTCACCTCTCATCTTCCAGTTTTCCTGTCGGATTTGGCACCATGCGGTTAGCTGGTTGCCGAAGCTTCATCGGGCCGGTCCCTCCACTTCTCTGGATAAGAGCACAAGGCTAAATTGTTAAGCTAATTATAAACGAAGGGCAAAAATCGTCAAGTCGCCTAGGCATGGCAAGACTTCTACAGGCTAAATCTTATGCTCATCTAAGGTCAAAGCGCCACTTACGCCTTATTAGGATTCTTGCGCCAATAAGTCTGGATATCCTTCTTGTCTTCGATATTGAAATCAATGATGCGTCCCAGCAGGGCATAATCAACCGGTTTATTCCACGGGAATTTGAGGAACATCATGCTGTGTTCATAACCCGCCGCTTTGATTTGTTCAGAAAAATGTTCGATTCCCGCATACTCCGGCGCAGCCGCCAAATGTTTTGACGAAACGCTAAAAGCGATGATAAAGGTGCCATGATCGGTGAAATGAGGCGCATTCCAGGCAATTTTTTTGCCCAAATCAGGATAAGTGTCCATCACCCATTGCAGAACCTCCTGGGCACGCTCGCGGTGCTCCGGGGTCTTAATTGTCTCAAGCCATTCCATAAAGGTTTCCATCGCAAACTCCTTTTTATGCGCTAAGCCTATTTAATTCTAAAACAGTCCTGATCCCATCGCCAATCAGCGCATAGTGTCCGCTAAGCGCAATGCACATTTTATAAGCGTGTGGCGAGGACACCACACGCCAGATCGTTTAGCTGTGGTTCATCCCCTCCAGCGCAGCGCAGGGACTGCTTGCGCTCCGAGGTGCTTTTCCGAGGAGTTGGGAATTAAAGGGGTGGGTCTTTTTTTATTTACACCAGAATGACTAATAGATTTCATCAAACACAGGGCGTTCATAAATCATGGCAATGACATTAAAAACTACATTGGATGTTTTCCATTAAAAAAGCCCCTCGGTTAGCTTCCGAGGGACAAATATCAGGCGGAGAGAGTGGGATTCGAACCCACGGTAGGATGAAATCCTACAACGGTTTTCGAGACCGCCCCGTTCAACCGCTCCGGCATCTCTCCAAGTGCAAGGATTATACTCGATTACAAGTCAAATGTCTGACCTTTTTCAGCATAAATCGGCTCAGGGAAACCACCGGCTTCAGCCAGTTTTGCCATAAAAGCTTCCGCGGCAAAAGCTTCACCATGCACTAAAATCAATTTCTCCAAAGACTCTTTGCTTGCCTCGGCGTAATCCAGCAACATGGTTTGCCCGGCGTGCGCGCTTAGACCCCCAATCGTCACCACCTCAGCTTTGCGGAAAAACGCCTCGCCAAAGATGTGCACCTTGCGTTCCTGGTCTGCCAAACGGCGTCCCAAAGTATATGGCGCCTGCCAGGAGATAATCAGGATCATATTACGCCCATCTTCAATTGTGTTGCGCAAATGGTGTAAAATGCGCCCGCTTTCCGCCATGCCCGAAGCCGAGATAATAATCATGGGCTCTTTCCAATCGTTTAAAGCCTTAGACTCATCCACACTCCGCGTAAAGATAATGTTATGAAAATCCAAACCCTGCATGCGGTGCTCGGCGATAAACTGCCAGGTCTCGTCATCAAAACACTCAGTGTGCTTGCGGTATAAGTCAGAAGCGTTGACTGCCAAAGGACTATCCACAATCACCGGGATGTCGGGTATATCGCCTTTTTCAATCGCCTCACTCAGCAAATAAACCAGGTTTTGTGTGCGCCCCACTGCAAAAGCCGGCACAATCACCTTGCCACCCCGGCTCACAGTTCGATTAACCGCATCCACAAACTCATCATAAGCATCATAAAGCGACTCATGCGGTTTATCGCCATAGGTACATTCCATAATCAGGGTGTCCACATTTTCGGGCAGAACCGGGTCACGCAAAATGGGCATATCATTGCGCCCAATGTCACCTGAATACCACAAGCGTTTATCCTCACCGGCATCATTTTTATAGTCAAGCACTATTGCGGTTGAGCCCAAAATATGTCCTGCTTCAACCAGGCGTGCCGTGATGCCGGGGATAGGCTCAAAAGCTACGTCATTCCAAACCATTTTAAAATGTGGCATGGCTTCTATGGCGTCCTTTTGGGTGTAAATGGGCTCCAGCATGGGCTTGTTTTTATTACGCCGTTTTTTGTTTAGGTAACGGATGTCATATTCCTGGATGTGTCCCGAGTCTCGTAACATAATGTCGGCCAGGTCAACCGTGGCGTTGGTCGCGTAAATATTGCCTCTAAAACCCTGCTTGACCAGGTTGGGGATGTTTCCGCTGTGATCAATGTGGGCATGTGACAAAATCATGGCGTCTATTTCGGCAGGATTGAAGGGGAAGTTTAGGTTTGTGTAATAGCTTTCTTCCCGTCTGCCTTGAAAGGTGCCACATTCTAAAAGGAGCTTTTTGCCTCCATGTTCCACCAGCATCATCGAACCGGTTACCGTTCGTGCTGCGCCAAAAACGGTTAATTTCATCGTCGTATCCTCTCCAGCAAATCTAATATTTGCTTTCCATATCGTTCAAACCTGAGCGGGTAATCGCTCATCACTTCTTCCAAACTTGCCATGTTGTCTGGATCAACTTTGGCAATTTTCTCCACCATTTCCCGTGCCAGAATAAGATTACTCGGCATGCCTTCCTGATGACCAATATTTTTGCGCAAGTCCATAAGGCTTTCAAGACGTTCAAACTGATCTTCTGCAATACGGTGATATGCGGGTCTGTAAAGTTTTCCTGGGTTTTCTTGCCAGCGCAAAACCGTGTTCACAATCACACTGCCAAAACGTTTAACCTGGTGTGGCGAAAGCACTTTAAGCTGGGAAAGTTGCGTTAAGGATTGGGGCATCGCAAGGGTAATGGCTACCATGGCCGTATCGCCAAAAATCTTAAAAGGCGGACGGTTGCGTTTTTCTGCTAACATTTCGCGGGTGTGGTTGAGTGCTTCAAGCAAGCTCATTTCCGAAGCATTCAAGTCGCGACTGCCTTTAACCCGCCACACATCCTCGCCGTGCGCACGCATTGGAGGCATGTTTTTTGCCATGGCATTGGCATCTTCGTGCAATAAATCCAACCAGCCAATCGCCTCCAAACGAGGCACCAGATAATCACGCAGTTTGATCAAAAAGTGCGAATCAGCCTGGGCGTAAGCTAACATTTCTTGTTTTAAGGGTCGTTCACCCCAATTAGCGCGTTGAAATTTTTTGGTTAAGACAATGCCAAAATACTTTTCAAGCAGTGTGCCCAAGCCGAGGTTGGTTTCTCCCAGGGCACTGGCAGCCAGCATGGTGTCAAACACATTGTTGAAAACAAAGCCATAATCACGCTTCAGTGTAGAGATATCATAATCACCGGCGTGCAAGAGTTTCTCAATCGTTTCGTCCGCGATTAACTCGCCTAATGCGCTTAAATCATCAAAGGCAAAGGGGTCAAGCAGAAAATCCTGTGTTTTTGAAGAAAGCTGAATCAGACAAACGCGTTCCTGGTAAGCAAAAAGACTGTTGGATTCGGTATCAATAGCAATAGCAGCTTGCCCTTTGAGATGCGCAATCATCTTTTGATAGCGCTCTGTTGTGGTTACCAGCTCAGCTGGTGGCATTGAAGCAATGGGCATGTTTTTATTATACACCCGCATTTTAAGATTACAGACTATAATGAAAAAACTTTAGATACCAGGAGCAACTATGCGTGCTATTTTACAAAGAGTGAGCAAAGGCAGTGTAAGCGTTGACGGTAAGCTTGTGGCTGATATTGGTTTAGGTTATGTTGTGCTTTTGGGTGTTGGGCATGACGACACCCAAGAAAAGGCGCGTGAGCTGGCTGAAAAAACGGTCTATTTGCGCGTTTTTGGCGATGATGAGGGCAAAATGAACCGCTCGCTGCTTGATGTTGCTGGCGAGATGATTGTTGTCTCCCAATTCACGCTGCACGCCGATACCAGTCGTGGACGTCGCCCCAGCTTTATCAATGCCGCCAAACCTGAACTTGCTGAACCTTTGGTGGACTATTTCATCGAGCAAGTACGCGGTTTTGGCGTCCAGGTGCAAAGCGGCATCTTTGGCGCTCACATGGTGGTGGATATCCAAAATGATGGTCCGGTGACCATTACACTTGAAAATTAAGGGTCATAAAACGGGAAAGCTTTTACTTTTTCAAGCTTTTTGCTCAACCCTTGGCGACATCATATATAATTAAGACGGATAAAGAAAGGACACAAAATGAAGAAAGTATGCTCATTGTTTAGAGGCGTTTTGTTTGGCGCGGTTGTTGGCAGTGCCATTGTATTGCTTTTTACACCTTGGTCTGGTGATGAACTCAAACAAAATATTAGCGAATTCGTCAATAACTTTCAGGATGACGTTCGCCAGGCTGGCACAGAAAAACGCCAGGAACTTGAAATGGAATTAGCAAGACTTCGCTCTGGCAAAATCTAATTTTCACTTTAGGACATGAATAAAAAAGCCGTCACTTTTTGATGTGGCGGCTTTTTTTGTTTTTCAATGATTAAGGATAAGTTCCCGGGGTTGCGGTTGGATTTGGTGAAGATCGCGTGGGTGTACGCGTAGAACTTGGTGAAGATTGCGTTGGCGTACGCGTTGGCCATGGCGTAGGCGGGTAAGTAGGCGTGGGCAGATAAGGCGCCGGCTCGGGCGTACTCAGCAAATCCCCAATCCCAGGTTCGCCTGAGGCAGGCATCGCAGAAACATCCTGCACATAGTCAAAGCCGGTTTTACAGCCTTCTTCAAGATTAGGATACACATTTTCCCAGCTCAGCCTTTGGTTGTAACCGATGGTGCGCTGTAAAGCATTGCCCAAACAGCCTGGCCCAGCGTGATAATTGACCAGCGTAAACTTCCAAAGGTCTTCATAGCTCGCCACCTGTCCAGCTTGCCTGCCGGTGCTGTTAAAAACGATTTGACCCACTTGCTCACAATTCGCCAGTAAACTACGCGCAAAAACGCTGATGCTAAAATTCGCCTGGGTTAGATCAATGCCAACCGGACAGTCGGGACATTGGGCGTTAACTTGCTGAACCAAAGCGCCGCGCAACAAAGCCTGTTTATCGGGATCCAAATTGCCAAAACCGCGCTGACAAGTTTCCTCACTAAGGATGAGCGGGCAAAATTGGCTAAAAAAGCTCGGATTCCAAAGCAAAACGGTATCTGCGCCTTGTTCACTTAAATGCCCTAAACCAGCCTCGTAAACCCGATTATAAATGCCTGGCCAAAACTGACTTTCACGGCTAAAAATGTTCTTCATCATCTGCGCCGGCACACCGGTTTGGTTTGCAACACGGATAATTTCTGAGTCAAACTGATTTTGCCATTCTTTCACAAATGGTCGTGCGAGGTCCATGCCACATGGGTTAGCTGCGCCATTTTCCTCAAGTCCGCCGCCGGGACACGTGCTGGCATCCACCAAACCTTGTTTGATCAACAGTCCTGCCAAAAGGAAGTAGTCATTAATGCTGGTCATTTCTTCTGCGATTGGAGGAGTGCGCAACCAACTCGGCGGTCCATCCACCGGCAAAAAGGCTTGCCAGATGGTCGAGCAGGTTGAGGCGCCCTCACCCAACCATTGGCTACTCAAAACGTCCACATAATAAGTGGGCTTATCAGTAGAAACCTCATCGGGATTGGCAAAATCACCCCATGGAATAACCCGCACTTGGGCTGTGTAAATCGGGCTGGCATCGCCATAACTCGACTCAGCCCAAAACTCCACCAAACTGCCATTCATGCCACTAGGGCTAAGCGGCAAGTCACAAAGGGCACCCGGACAAGTGAACCCAACCCCGTTAATCCGTCCAACAATTTGAATGATTTGTTCGTTCGGCAATGGCTCCGTAGCTTGCAAACGTAAATAGGGTACTTGACTACAATGGTTCTTTTGGGCTGTTTTTTCACAACCCGATATAGACACCCAAACCTCGGGTGTGGGTAGTTTAATCTCCACTTCGCGTTTGGATGGCGTGGTGTGCACCAGGTGCATATACAAGCCCGGGCAATCCTGAGGACTGCTCATATCCCCTTCATAAACGCAAGGTTTGGTGTTTATCCACCTCTTTTGAATTGCCGAGCCACAGTAATGCAAAACCTCGCTGTAATCAGGCAAGGCTTCACTCTCAGTATAAATTTGGCAAATAAGGTTCGAGGTTTTCCAATCCAAAAGCCACCACTCGTAAATCGTATAGTCTGTGGTAATGCTAACGCTCCGATTAGGACCTTCTGAGGGCAAACCAAAGGAAATAGCAGGTGACTCTTGCAAAAAGGCAAGCAAAATGAACAGAACCAGAAGGATTCTGATGATTACTTTGCTCTTTTCTCGTCTGCTTTTCGTCATTCTTTATTCCGCACTAGGGATAAGTCCCTGGTGTTGGTGTTTGTGTTGCAACAGGTGCCGTGGTTCTGGGTGTATAAACCGGCGGCAATGGTGTTCGTGTTGGCACTGGCGTTGATGTGCGCGTGGGCAAACCCACAGTCCTTTGTGGATCTAAAACCTGGCGGGTTTGCGTAGCACCGATTGCCTGGGTCAGTTGCCACTCATAGGTCAGGACCACTTCAGCCAGTGGCGCAGCGCCATCAATCGCCTCAATGGCTTGCGCGAAGGTCTTTGCCATCGTCTCGAGGTGCGGCAACAAAACCTTGGTCTGGGTATGGTCAGGCAATTCCCAAAGCGACGCGCTTTCCCATCCGATGATGAAATAATTCACCCGTTTTGGGTCACCCAATCGCAATGCCATGGGAATCCGGCGCAAAAAATCGTTAATGCTGATGTCTGTTTCAATCTTGTTTTGATAAGAAACATACATCGCCGGCAATTCTGCCATGCGGCCATCTTGAACTAACTTGGTAAAGAGCAATTGCAAAACTTGCTGTTGGCGACGCGTGCGGTTCACCTCATCGCCATCTTTGATGTAAGAAACATAGCATATGGTTTCTGCCCCATTCATGCGGTGTAGACCTGTTGCCAAACCTCCACAATCATCACGAATTGGGAACAAAACACTTACCTCCAAACCGCCTAAATCATCCACCAGCCAAGCAAACTCCTCAGCATGTGCCATGATAAAGCGGTCGGGTCTAATGCCAAAATTATATGCCAGCGTATCTCGCAATAAGGGCATGCCTCCAAGCGCATAGGCACTGCTAATGCGTTGCATATTGTGCCCGGGCAGGTAAACAAAGAGGTTCCCCGGTATCGAAACCACGCTTGCTTTTGAAAGTCGCTCCTGGATGATAATCAAGTGGATTGCATCCGTGCGACCTGCATTGGGTGCTTCAAGTTCTGTGCCAAGTAAAAGCCATATACTAAGGTCATCATCAAGCTCAAGCGGGCTGACGGCTGGAGGCACTTTGGTCACCGAAGCACGACCTGGTTCGGCAAAAGTTGGCCAAGGCAAACGGGTTGCGGTTGGGCTTTCCACCAGCTCAGGTGTGTTGCCAGGGCTTTGTGGTTCTTCAAGCAAAACAAGACCCTGGCTCTCGCCAAGTGAGGGTCTGCCTTGCAGCTCTTCGGTGCAGGCTGTTAGCGCAATCAAAAGGATCATTGCGAAGAAAGCAAGCGACAATAATCTGGCATATTGTGTTGGTAAGGTACGCTTTTTTTCCATAGCAAATTCAGGGCTTTTTTACAGCCCTCCAGATTAGCAATTATAGCATAGCCTTAAGGTGTCAAGTTTGTATTTGAGGAAGATTAATATGGTTTTATTTCCGACTTTTAGGGATGACACTAATTAACACAACCCAGATATACAGGCACGGAGCTTAAAGGCCCTTCTTGCAGTTTTTTGGGAAGAAGATCCCTTAGTATTTTGGGATACAAGTTGGCTTCCATCAAGGCATTAATAGGCACCCACAGCGCGCCAATCTGACCTGGGTCGGGGTTATCAACCAGATCTTCGCGTAAATCCTCAAGCAAATTGCACTCAAAAAAGAACTCTACTTGATGCATTAATCGCGCTGGATTGTGAAACTCTTGTTCCCAAGACCTATACTCACGGATAAAAAGCAGCTTTTCCACCTTTACAATTGCGCCAATTTCTTCGCGACATTCTCTTTCAAGCGCTTCAGATAAGCTTTCGCCTGGCTCTTGCCCACCTCCTGGAAAAACGGTAAAAACCGGATTGCCCTGATGCTGTTTTTGGAGTAAAAGCACATTATTGTTATGAACAATAATCGCTTTTGAGGAATTTCTAAAAATCACATTTTCCATGAATCGGCCTCTTTTTATCCTTAGGATGGCATTATTATAGTTTACATTATCCAACCCACCAGCAATAGGACATTTCTATTTAGCCTTGACACAGGAATTGGATCAATCATGGCTGAATATTATTAAAACGGCTCAGAAACCCTCCTTTTATAGGCTATAATCATTACAAATTCATTAAGTTTTGATATTTTTCAGCAAACCATTTTTACTTTTGCTTCAGGAGACCTTTTATGCATAGTTTTTCAACAATGGCGTGTCCTGCATGTGGTGCAAGATCTGAAAGTCCTCATCCTCAGCCTCTTCGCAATTGCCCTTTTTGCGGCACACAATATCCCAGCAAACCTGTTGAACAAAGTCATCAGCCCACTTACCCAGAGCAAAACTTCACACCAAGGCATTCCAAGGTCATTGAAGTCCATAGTGTAGTCCCTTCAAAACAAACAATGGCTTGCATTGATTGTGCTAAGCAAATAGATGTCAATTCCGATTATTGTCAATATTGTGGTTCAGAGCAAGAGCACGTTCATAAAAAAGCTGGTCGCAGAAAAGCTCGCACTAGACATACCATGCCAGCCCAGGACTACTACCCGCCGCCTCCCCCAATCTATTATCCTCAGCCTTACCCTATTCAGGTACCCCAAGTGTTTAAAAGCACAAAAAGTAAAGGGGTAGCGCTGTTCCTCTGCTTCTTTTTTGGCATATTCGGTTTTCATCAATTTTATGTGGGTAAAATTGGGATGGGTTTGATCTATTTTTTCACAGCGGGACTTTTTGGGATTGGTTGGTTTATTGATATTATCAAAATTGCCACCGGTTCATTTAAAGATAAATACGGTGCCGTATTAATTTAATCATAAACTTGAATGGGGAAAAATGATTCTGCTCACGCTTGTGCTTGATCATCTGTCGAAGAGCTGAGAACATGGAATATTATACTTAAAAGAAAAAATGATCCTGCTCGGACTCGAACCGAGAACCTAACGCTTAAGAGGCGCTTGCTCTGCCAATTGAGCTACAGGACCATTTGCTTGCGGTTATTATATCACCGCTTGAATAAAAAACTCTGCACTCGCAGAGTATCTTATCTTCAGCTCCCCGGAGAGGACTCGAACCTCTAACCTAGCGGTTAACAGCCGCCCGCTCTGCCGATTGAGCTACCAGGGAAGGTAGAACGCTATTATAACGAAGCCCCCCAATAAAAGTCAAGCATTTTTGTGCTTTTCCTATTCTAGCTTAAACTCAGCACCCATTAAAGGCAACTTTCATCACGCTTGACACGCACTAGCATGCTATAATTTGGTCTATGGAGAAATCGTCAAACCGTCCGCTCGTCCTTGGTCATCGCGGGGCATCCGCTCACGCCCCAGAAAACACCTTGCCGGCTTTTCAATTAGCCCTCGAGCAAGGTGCTGATGGCATTGAGCTGGATGTTATGCTCAGCAAAGACAATCGTTTGATCGTTATCCATGACTCCAAACTCCAGCGCACCACCAACGGCGAAGGTAACGTGCTTGACCAGCCATACAGCGCCTTAAAGGACCTGGATGCTGGTGCATGGTTCGGTGAAGCATTTCAAAACACAAAACTTCCTCTTCTTGAGGAGGTCTATGAGCAAATTGGCGGCAAAGGCATCATTAATGTGGAGCTAAAAAACTATCACAACCCAGGCGATGCCCTGCCCGAAATCGCTCTCGCGCTCACCCAAAAACACGGCTTATTGGAGCATGTCATCTTCTCTTCCTTTCATGCCCGCAACATCATCAAACTGAAAAAGCTGGAACCCAAGGCGAAAACCGGTTTGCTTTGCTTACCGGGTTTAATTGGCAGCCTTTACCGCGGCCCATTTGGCAGACTTTTTAAGTATGACGCGCTGCACCCTTATCACGCCGATATCTCGGAAGCTTCAGTAAGGCGCGCTCATAATCAAGGTAAAAAAGTCAATGTTTGGACGGTGAACAAGAGCGAGGATTTGCGCAAAGTTCAAATCCTGGGCGTGGATGCTATCATAACAGACGACCCAAAACATGCCCTAAGCCTATTGGATCAATAAGATGCGAAAGCTCCTAAACGGCTTGTTAATATTTTTCCTGCTCGTTTCATTGGCGTCTGCGCAGGTAGCTTCAGCCCAGCCTGCCAGCGAATCCGAAGAAGAGATCATCACGGATATGCTTATACGCATGAGCCCGCTTGAAAAAGTCGGGCAACTCATGCTGATAAGCTTTGATGGCACAAACACATCCGAAAACACAGACATTGCTAAATTAATAAAGGAATATCACATTGGTGGCGTTATTCTAAGCACTGCCAATGAAAACTTTGTTAATGAAGATGTTGAAACAAACACTCAAACGCTGATTACAGAACTGCAAAATATTAACTATCAAAAAAGCTTGGA
This sequence comes from Anaerolineaceae bacterium UBA5404, assembly GCA_002409625.1. Lineage (GTDB taxonomy): Bacteria > Chloroflexota > Anaerolineae > Anaerolineales > Anaerolineaceae > Mesolinea. The sequence goes on from DHNY01000009.1 coordinate 62,185, forward strand.
CACATCCAATCTAATCAGCTTTAAGGATGGCTTTCCGGTTTACGTTCCTTTATATATTGGGCTCAATCAACTCAACGAAAATGACCATAGCCTCAAAATGTTCCCCGGTACACGTAATTTGCCGTCTCAAATGACGCTTGGTGCCACATGGTCCCCTAATCTGGTAAATGCAATTGGTGCAGCTTATGGGGCAGAACTTTCAAGACTTGGGTTCAATCTCTTCCTGGGACCCAGTCTGGATCTGATAGACACCAGCGATACAAGCCGGGGGTGGTATACAGGGACCAATAGTTTTGGGTCTGACCCTTACTGGGTTGGAAAGATGAGCAAAGCCTTTGTTGATGGGCTCCATGAAGGCAGCGAAAATCACATTTCGGTCATCGCCAGTCATTTTCCGGGTTTGGGTGGCGCGGATAGACCACCAAGCCATGAGGTTTCAACCATTCAGCGCAGCCTTGATCAGCTTAAACAACATGAACTGGCGCCATTTTTAGCCCTTACTGACACTAGAAACAACTATAAAGCGGTTGATGGCGTTATGTCGGCGCACATTCGCTTCCAAGGCTTGCAGGGCAACATCCGCAGCACAACCCGACCAATCAGCTTTGACCCGCTTGCGCTACAACAACTGCTAAGTGTAAAACCGCTGGATGCCTGGCGCGCTGAAGGTGGTTTGCTGATTAGCGACAGCCTGGGCAGTGCCGCAGTGCGCAGTTTTTTTGATCCAACAGAGCTTAGCTTCGATGCCCAAACCATTGCCCGTACAGCTTTTTTGGCTGGCAACGACATGCTCTACCTGGACAACTTTGCAACCTTTGCCCACGAAGGACAAACAGCCACCATTCAACGCACTATTTCTTTCTTTGCCCAGAAATATCAGGAAGACAGTGTGTTTGCCCAAAGAGTAGATGAATCGGTTAGCCGCATCCTTAAGAATAAATTAAGTCTATATTCCGAATTTTCCTTGGACAATGTGCTTGCTCCCACCCAGCAGGTCGAAGAAAGCCCTGGCTACGACCAACTTACACTTGAAGTTGCCCGCGAGTCGCTTAGCCTCTTAGCTCCAAAAGAAGACTTCCTGAGTACAATTATCAATGAAGGACCAAATAAAGCTGATCACATCACCATCATCTCGGATAGTCGCAGCATGTCGCCTTGTGAAACATGCTCACGCATCCACACACTTGGCACCAATGCCTTTGCAGAGACATTCCTTAACTTGTATGGTGGCACAGGCATGGACCAAATTGTGGATTATCGTGTCCATTCTTACAACTTTAGCCATTTAAACGAATACCTTGACAACAAAGTCCCCGAAAACGCACCCTATATTGGGGAGCACATCAATCGCTCACGCTGGATTATCTTCAACATTCAGGACCCCAATCCGGATTACCCTGAAAGCTTTGCTTTGCAACGCATGCTTGACCAACATCTCAACCTTTTGCGGGATAAAATGGTCATCGTTTTTGCTTATGGTGCACCTTTTTATTTGGATTCGACGGAAGTTTCCAAGCTCACTGCCTATTATGGGCTGTTTACACCCTCTAAGTCATCGCTTGAGCTTGCCTCACGTGTCTTGATGCAAGAAGCACGTCCAAGGAGTGCTTTGCCCTTTTCTCTTCCGGCTGTTGCTTATGACCTCAGGCACCAGCTCGCTCCTGATCCAAACCAAATTATCAATTTGGCTCTGCTCACAGACCAAGACCTGCCAGGCATTGGTGATACGCCCTCCATTCGCACAGCCACCCCAGCAACAGAGAACCAAGAACCGCCCATACCTCTCTTTAGATTGGGCGAAGCGGTTCGCATTCAAGCTGGACCCATTCTTGATCGCAACGGAAACGCTGTGCCAGATGGAACGCCAACCAAATTTACCGTCAAAATGGCAAGCGACGCACTCATCCTTGCCCTGCCTGAAGCGACCACCGTCAACGGTTTCGCAACCATCGAGTATCGCGTTGAACGGGATGGCATTTTTGCGGTTACAGCCAGCAGTGGCGAAGCTCAGACCTCCGCGACCTTAATCCTTACAACCCAAGGTGGTTTGGCAGAAATCATCATGCCCACTGCCACACCATTGCCTGAGCCGAGCATAACCCCGCAACCCACGGCAACGCCACAACCCACTGCCACGCCAGCGCCTATTCCTACCGTTGAACCACCGAACAGACACAAAAAAGGCTTCCCAACGGTCAATGACTGGTTGCTAACGGTCATGCTTCTCATAACCGGATTTGGTGCCAGTTATCTCATCGGTTTGCTTTGGTGGAAAGGCAAGCAATGGGCGGTTCGCTCTGGTCTGTGTACCGTCCTGGGTGGACTGACAGCCTACCTTTTGCTGAGCCTGGGTATTCCGTCATTAAGCACAATCGTGAGCGAAAGTGGCACTTGGTTCATCATTCAAATGAGTATTGTGGGTATGTTATTTGGCTGGATCGCCGCTTTAATTTGGTGGTTGCGCGATCAAGCACTGAAGAAAAATTTAAATATTTCTGATTAAAGTCAACAGCAAACTAAAAAAGGTCAAACCACCTGCCAAATAAAGCAGAATCATCTCGGTTTTGTTTAAACCTTGCTCTTCTCTAAAACTAACCTTACCAGCGATATGTCGAAGACTGCTGGTGGTCTCGCCGGTTAAAGCCTTTAGGAAAGTTTTGACATCACGGGGACGTTCATTTGGGTGCAATTCCATCGCCCACAAGATGGCATCCTCCACGCGCGGCGAAATGGCGGGGTTAATTTCGCGTGGCGCTGGCAAATTGCCAGGGTCAAGGAAACGATCACGCACGTTCACCGGTGGTCGGTTGGTAAGTAAGTGGTAAAGGGTGCTGCCAAAGGCATAAACATCCGCGCGACCGTCCATCATGTTCGAGTCACCACCGTATTGTTCAAGCGGCGAATACAAGGCTGTGCCCTGACCTTGCATAATAGTAATGGTAACTTCACCCGGTGCCAGCAGTTTTACCAAGCCAAAGTCAACCAGCTTCACCACACCCGCAGGAGTTACTTTGATGTTTGAAGGTTTAATATCGCGGTGCAATATAGCGGGATTCTGATTATGCAAATAGCTGAGGGCATCACCAATCTGCATCGCCCAGTCCAGCACGTCTGCCTCATTGAGAAATTGTTTATTCGACTCCGCTTTGGCAATCAGGGCTCTGAGGTCATCCCCGGGGATAAAATCCATCACCAAGAAATCGTTATCTTCAATCGAGAAAAAGTCCGACACTTTGGGTAAGTTTGGATGGTCAAGCCGCGCCAAAACGGTTGCCTCGCGCATAAATTGCTCGCGCGCTTCAGCAAGCATACCGGGCGGATAACTGGGATCATAACTCACTTGCTTTACCGCACAAAAACGCCCGCTCAACCGCAAATCTTCGGCAAGCAAAATAGAGCCATAGCCACCCTGGCCGATAACACGATCAACTTTATAGCGATCGTGCAAAATACTACCGCTCGATATTTCTTGTTTCATACGGTGTCTTCTATCCAACCCATTTTGTCTCTGGGAGGAATGCATTATAATGAATTATAAAGTATTCTAGAGATAAAATGGAAGATCCAGTTCTCATTGCCAACAACAGCTCCCTGGATGGCCAACAATGGGTCATCACTGACACCTTGCTCATCGGTCGCGATGCAAGCTGTGATGTGGTTATCCCCGACCGCCAGGTTTCCCGCCAACACGCGCGCATCACCAAAACCGGCGCGATAGTCATGATTGAGGATTTGGGCAGTAAAAATGGTACTTATTTAAACGGTCAGGTCCTCACCGAAGCGAAACAACTCGTTGAAGCGGATGAGATCACGGTTGCCTTTACCCAAAACTTCTTGTTCCTGAGCTCCGATGCCACCATGCCACTTTCTGGCATTCCACCCGAGCTAATGAGCGCCTTTAGATTACGCCTGGATGTAAACGCAAAAAGGGTTTGGGTGCGTGGTGTAGAGCTTGATCCACCGCTTTCTGCCCAGCAGTACAACCTTTTGTCTTTTCTGTATGAGCGCGCTGGCGAAGTGGTCAAGCGCGAAGATTTGATCAATGCGGTTTGGGAAGAAGACACACGTTGGGTGACCGAACAGGCTTTTGACGCGCTTGTGCGTCGTCTGCGAGAGCGCATTAGCGCGCTGGACCCCGACTATGACTATATTGTCACCGTCCGCGGGCATGGCTTGCGCTTCCAAAATGACCCCCACTAAACCCAAGGAAAATAGCTGACTTAAACAAAAACGCGCTGCATTTTGGCTTACAGCGCGTTTGTTTTTTATCAATTGATGGCTTTAGTCTTCTGCAGAAGCCGCTTCAAAGTTCTTGCGCATCATAAATTTTTGGCTTGCGTTGTTTACTTCGAGTAGCTTCTCGAGCAACTCCGGTTGAGCACCACCTTGCTCCACCTGATTAATCAGTCCACCTAAAACCTGGAAGAAATCATCATTAATGCCTTCGTGAGCTTCTTCCAAAACCTGATTTAGGGCGTCCTCATCCGGTGCTTGCAGCAAAATGTCAATCAGCTCCAAATACACACTGCTCTCATTGGCTGAGCGGAAAACAGTCAGGACAGTCACAATTTTCTTAACCCGTTCATCGTCGCCAGCTTCTTTTGCTTTCATAAACTCATCATTCAGCACTTCTAGCGTGGCTTGAGTAAAGCGGGGCAATGCCGCTTGGCTTGCCTCAACCAGGTTGTCTTCCTCGAGCAAAGCGTCAATCATTTCTTTGGCTTCAGCGTGCAAAATCTTTTGAGCTTTGTCAATTTCTTCACTTAGATTCAAGAGCTCGTCGCGTAAGGTTTCAAGTTTGCTTTTTTCTTCAGCTTCGGCTGCTTCAATTTTGTCGCTGAGGATTTGGAAGAACTGATAATCCATACCTCCGCGCGCGGCGCTTACCATCATGGTTAGTTTCACTTTTGACTCAGCTGACTCGATGGCTAAATCCAAAAGCTTCTCGCGGGTTAAGCCTTCCTGGCTAATGGTTTGAAGCTTGTTCATCACCTCTTGGGCTTCAGCAGAATCCTTGGCAATCTTCTTTCCAACCGTAGTATGCTCCAGCGCCACAGATTGCAAACCTGCCAATGCCTGGGCGCCTTGTTGGTCACCGGCTGCCAAGGTTGCCTGAACCAAACGAGAAAGCAAAACAAAAAAGTCCTCTGTAACCCGTTCATCATCCTGGGCAAGCATTTCGGGCAATGCATCTGGTGACGCCATCATCAAACGCTGGATGAACGCCAGCTGCTCTTGTTGCGCTTTTAACATCTCGGGGGTAATGCCATCCGCTTCTAAAATAGTTTCGTACAAGAGCTCTTTTGTAAGCATGGTTCGCGGGTTAAAGATGTATGCTTTGCGCTTTTCGGGAGGTAAGTCATCCACTGCTTTCTTGATTAGCGGACCAATTACGCGTTCTTGTTCATGAACCGGCGCGCCAAGTTCTGGTGGAAAATAGCTCAAGAGCAGCTCTTTTTCTGGGTCGTGGTAAACGATCGGGGTAGGATAGATGCCATGACTGCGGCAGCTGGGGCACTGGTAATAATTAGCCTGCCCAGAAAGCAAGATCTGCTTTGCATCCGGGTCGGTGTTGGTATCGAACAGTCGAATAAGATCAACGGTGATGGGGGTTTTACAATTTGGACATGGTACGCTTGTTCTAGCCATATATTCTCTCTTCCTGATAAATAGTGTGTCCATTATAACAGTGCCATGTTAAGATTTTTCTTAATATTTAAGGTCTGATTTTTGTAAACTTCCTGTTTTTGAACACAAAAGCAGTGAGACCTTTGTTTTATTCACCAGCCTGGTTTTCAATTCTGATAGAATAGAGATAACAACAAAGACACTTCAAAACAGGAGGCACGAATGTCATTTACTTTAACTTATGCCAGTATGGCCAACCCACCTGAAATCTTCCACACATCCTATGAAAACGCGCTTGCGGACTTAAAAACTAAATTGGGCAAGGATTACCCGCTCATCATCGGTGCTGAAAAACGCTTCAAAACCGAAAAGTTCAGCGTGCATTCGCCAATTAACACCGACTGGGTGCTTGCCACCATGCAAAAAGGTGATGCCCAGGACGCAGCAGATGCGATTGCTGCCGCCAAAGCCGCTTTCCCGGCATGGAGCGCCTTAGCCTGGGAAGAACGCGTGGCACATGTGCGCGCCTTTGCCCAAGCCATTCAGGACCGCATCTTTGAAATCGGCGCAGCGGTTAGCCTGGACGTGGGCAAAAACCGTATGGAAGCCTTGGCTGATGTGCAAGAATCGGTTGACCTCATGCTGTGGCCCTGCACCCAAATGGAAGAAAACAACGGCTACCATGTGATGCTCGCCAACGACCCCATGGAGGGCGTTGTCTCTATGAACGAAAGCCGCATGGTGCCGCATGGTGTTTGGGTAGTTGTGGTGCCTTTCAACTTCCCTGCTGCCCTGGCAGGTGGTCCAATGGGCAATGCGCTGGTCGCTGGGAACACCGTGGTACTCAAACCCGCCACAGATTCACCCTGGGCAACTGCCATGATGATGGAATGTGCAGAAAAATCCGGCATGCCTCCTGGCGTTGTCAATTATGTTACCGGTCCTGGCAGCACCCTGGGTAATGCGCTCATTGATCATCCAGACGTGGCTGGGGTTACTTTTACTGGTTCAGCAGAAGTTGGTTTGGGAATTAATCGCAAATTTGCGGAATTCAAGTACCCACGCCCGGTTGTGCTTGAGCTGGGTGGCAAAAATGCTTCCATCATTTCCAAAAACGCCAATATCGCCGATGCCGCCTTAGGCTGTATGCGCTCGGCTTTTGGCTTACAAGGTCAAAAATGCTCCGCAAACTCACGTATTTTTGTTGAGCGTGAGGTTTATCAGGATTTTGTAGACGAACTCCTGCGACTCACCAATGAGATCAAAATCGGCGACCCCACAGAAAAAGAAAACTGGTTCGGCGCGGTCATAAATCAAAAAGCCGCCGCGGACTATGAAAAATACGTTGCCGACCTCGGTCAAGCCGGTCGCATCCTCACTGGTGGCAAACGTCTTAAAGATGGCGAGCTTGCCAAAGGGCTTTTCTGCGCGCCAACCATTGCCGTGGACGTGCCCATGGACCATTACCTCTGGAAACACGAAATGTTCTTACCCGTCACCATGGTCACCGCTGTTGACAGCCTCGAAGAAGCCATGGGCTATGCCAATGACATCGACTACGGTCTAACGGCTGGTTTTATGGGCAGTCCGGAAGAAGGTGAATGGTTCTTGGAAAACATTCAGGCTGGTGTGTGTTATGTCAACCGCGTTATGGGCTCCACAACCGGTGCCTGGCCAGGATTCCAACCCTTTGGTGGCTGGAAAGCCTCCGGCTCAACCGGGCGTAACACGGGTGGACCTTACGCGCTACTCTCGTACATGCGCGAGCAAAGTCGCACGCGTGTGAGTACAATTTACTAAGATATGCAATAACATTCAGGGCTGGCGGCAAATGTCTTTTTGAAGCCGCCAGCTTTGCCTTAAACTGAGACCCTCATGGAGGAACTATGAGCCGCCAAACAACACAAAAAACAATTGAAATTACAAGTCTGATAAAACTTTCAGATGCCCAAATCGCGACAATTAAAGGTGGTAACGAAAACATCCAAATCGCAAATTACCCCAGGGGATCAGCGCATCAAATTCCTGCCGAGCAATGGGAAAAGACTGAAGTACTGCTTACTTCAGGTGATTTTTTACCCACCCGCGACATGGCACCCAACCTTAAATGGATTCAAATGACCTTTGCGGGCGTTGATCCCATTTTAGACCAGCCTATTATCTATGATGAAGCTATTCAGCTTACTTCAGCCAGTGGGGTCATGGTGAGCCAAATGGGTGAATATGTGCTTATGGCCATTTTGATGCTTGGGCACAAAATGCCTGCCATTCTGGAAGCCCAGCAAAAAAACGAGTGGATTAGCAATAAATCTGGCATGATTATCCCCAAAGAATTGCGTGGCAGCACGATTGGCATTGTGGGTTATGGCTCGATTGGTCGAGAAGTAGCGCGCGTGCTCTACCCCTTTGGCGTCAAAGTTTTAGCTGCCAAAGCTGACCTTAGTAAACTCGAAGATACTGGTTATATTCCCGAAGGATTGGGCGATCCCAAAGGGGATTACTTCCATCGTTTGTACCCGATTGACGCGCTTTTAGGCATGTTGCCGGAGTGTGATTTCGTTGTACTCACTGCCCCACTTACTGAGAGCACGCGCAACATGTTCTCCACCGAGGCTTTCAACGCCATGAAACCCGAGGCTTATTTCATCAATGTCTCCCGTGGTGGTTTGGTGGACGAAGCGGCTTTAATTACCGCCTTGCGCAACAAAAAGATTGCCGGCGCCATGCTGGACGTCTTTGTTGAAGAGCCTTTACCCTCCAAGAGTCCCCTCTGGCGTCAACCTAACCTGTTAATAACGCCTCATGTCTCCGCCATTTCACCCAATCTTCTGGATGATGTTTTAACGCTCTTTGCGGTAAACTTAAAGCGCTATGAGCAGGATTTGCCACTTTACAACCTGATTGACACGCGAAAAGGATACTAATTTTGGACCTGTTTGACCAATCCCTCGAAGAGCAATTGCGCCAACACGCGCCTCTTGCAGCACGCATGCGCCCCCAAACCCTGGATGACATCATCGGGCAAGAGCACATCCTTGGTGAGGGCAGCTTGCTGAGGCGGGTCATTCAAGCCGATAGGCTTTACGGCTCCATAATCCTCTACGGACCGCCCGGCACCGGCAAAACAAGTCTGGCACAAGTCATTGCCAATAGCACCAAAGCCCATTTTGAAAAGCTTAGCGCGGTTTTGGCTGGTGTTGCAGACTTGCGCAAAGCGATCGAGGGCGCGCGTGAACGCCGTCGCCTTTACCAAACCCGCACCATTTTGTTTGTGGATGAGGTGCACCGCTGGAACAAAGCCCAACAGGACGCGCTTTTGCCCCACGTTGAAAACGGGCTGATCACCCTCATCGGCGCAACCACCCAAAACCCCTATTTTGATGTTATCAAAGCCTTGGTAAGTCGCTCGCGCGTATTTGAGCTCAAAAGCCTAAGCGCTGAAAACATCAAGGAAGTTTTGCTACGCGCATTGGCTGACACGGAACATGGCTTCGGTCTGCGAAAAATAATCGTTGATGACGATGCCTTGCAACATTTAGCCGAAATCAGCAGTGGCGACGCGCGTAACGCTCTCAACGCCCTCGAACTCGCCGTTGAAAGCACCCCGCTTGGGCAAGACGAAACCCATATCACCCTCGAAGTTGCCCAGGAATCCATCCAACGTCGTGCCGTCATGTACGACAAAACAGACGACCAGCATTACGACACCATCTCAGCTTTCATCAAATCTGTGCGCGGCTCAGACCCGGATGCCGCACTGTATTGGCTGGCAAAAATGCTTTATGCCGGCGAGGACCCACGTTTTATCTTGCGCCGTTTGATGATACTCGCCAGCGAAGATATTGGCTTGGCAGACCCTATGGGCATTGTTGTGACGAACGCCGCCGCGCAAAACTACGAGATGCTGGGCATGCCCGAAGGCGCTTACCCCATCGCACACGCCACGCTGTACCTCGCCACCGCGCCGAAGAGCAATACGGTTGGCGCGTATTTTTCAGCATTGGCAGAGATCGAAAAGAACGGCGCAAAACCTGTGCCAACCCACCTGATGGACGCCAGTCGGGATGCCAAAGCTTTGGGTCATGGCCAGGGCTATGTGTATCCGCATGAATTTGAGGGGCACTGGGTCAAACAACAATACCTGCCCGATGGGCTGCAAGACAAACGCTTTTATAACCCCTCCGACCAGGGTGACGAAGCCAACATTGCCAGGCGTTTGGCAAAATGGCGAGAAACGCTTGAAAAACCCAAAGCCAAAGAATAATTTTCTTTACATAAGCTTTACAAAAACCGCCTCATTTCATATTGACAACCATCTATGTATAGTCTTATAATATTACATAGATAACCATCTATATGAAGTGGAGGTGCGCCATCAATCCAATTGATATTTCCCTTATTTGTAAAAGTCTTGGCGATTCAACCAGACTCCAAATTCTTCAACTACTAAGCGAAGGTGAAAAGTGTGCCTGCAACATTCTAGAAGCTTTCCACATCACCCAGCCTACCCTTTCCTATCACATGAAAAATCTCGCTGAGAGCGCTTTGGTGAACGTGCGCAAAGAAGGTAAATGGAGCTACTATTCCATCAATTGTGAAACCTTGAACGCTTTCAAGTCCTTTTTTGGTGAATTAACTTGTACTTACAACAGAGGAAACTGCACATGCGACTAATTTGGGATTTCATCCAAAACCAGCTTTTGGGCATGAAATGGCTCAACGACTTGGTTGGCAAGCTACTGACCCTGATGGGACTGGATATCAGCAACCGTTGGATTGCCAGCTTGCACTTCTTTGTTTATGATGTCATTAAAATTGTCATCTTATTATGTGTGCTCATTTTCATTATCAGTTACATCCAAAGTTTTTTCCCACCGGAACGCACCAAACGCATCCTCAGTCGCTTTAGAGGCTTAGGCGCAAACATTCTTGCCGCCCTACTGGGTACGGTAACGCCTTTTTGCTCCTGCTCATCCATCCCCTTATTCATTGGCTTTTCCTCAGCCGGGCTGCCTTTGAGCGTCACCTTCTCATTTTTGATTTCTTCGCCAATGGTCGATTTAGGCTCTTTAGTCCTATTAACAACCATTTTTGGCGTAAAGACCGGTGTCTTGTATGTCTTCTTGGGCTTGGTTATCGCTGTTATTGGCGGAACGATAATCGAGCATGCCAGGATGGAAAACCAGTTAGAAGACATCGTTTTAAATGCCCCAAGTTTTGACATCGACACGCCTGAGCTAAACTTCCGCGACCGTCTTGACTACGCCAAAACCCAAATGCTGGAAACGCTAAAAAAAGTCTTCCCATACATTCTGGTTGGTGTTGGCATCGGCGCGCTCATCCACAATTGGATTCCCCAGGACTGGGTCGCTGGCATCCTGGGTGGTAGAAACCCCTTTGGAGTCGTCCTGGCGACTATTATTGGCATCCCTATGTATGGCGACATCTTTGGCACCATCCCTATCGCTGAAGCCCTCTTGGCAAAAGGCGCGCTTTTAGGCACAGTACTAGCTTTCATGATGGCAGTCACCACGCTCAGCTTACCCTCGCTAATCATGTTGCGCAAAGCCATTAAGCCCAAACTCTTAGCCCTGTTCATCGGCATCTGCATTTTGGGCATCATCCTGATTGGGTACCTCTTCAATCTCTTACAACCTTACCTAATCTAACTAAGAAGGAGCATTTTATGACCCCAAGTCAAAACACCATCAAAAACATCAAAATTCTGGGAAGCGGTTGCACGAACTGCAATCGCCTTGAACAAGCTACCAAAGATGCATTAAGCAAACTGGGCATCGAAACACCAGTGGAACACGTCACCGATTTTATAGAAATCGCCCGATATGGCGTCATGTCTACCCCGGCCTTGGTGATTAATGACCGGGTTGTTTCCTATGGCAGGGTGCTTAAAGTTGATGATGTCATCAACATGATCGAGAAAATCAAAGGGGAACACAATGTCTCCTAAACCCAAAGTAGCCTTTGTTTGCGTTCATAATTCCTGCCGTTCACAAATAGCCGAAGCCTTGGGGAAACACCTCGCAAGTGATGTTTTTGAAAGCTATTCGGCTGGCACAGAAACGAAAGACCGCATCAACCCCGACACTGTGCGCTTGATGAAAAGCAGATACGGCATCGACATGGAGGCGTCGCAAAAGCCCAAACTGCTGGCAGACATTCCCAAGGTGGACATAGTGGTCACCATGGGATGCGAGGTCAATTGCCCCTGGTTGCCTTGCAAACACCGCGAGGACTGGGGCTTGGACGACCCCACCGGTCAATCGGACGAGGTCTTTTTGGCTACAATGAATATAATTGAAAGCAATGTTTTAGACCTTAAAAAACGTATTTTAGACAGCAAAATTAAACTTTAAAGCACTTTAGTTTGCAATGATTTTGGCGAGAACAGCATAACAAGCCTTTTTTGCTTAGCAACCTTGCCATTCATTTGCTAAAAACCGGATCTGGAATTGATGAAAACTAAAAAAGAAAATCGAAACATAAGCCATTCGGGCTTGCCTCACATGACTACGCCCAAGACTTCTACCCGCACCGGCGAAAAAACACTTTGTATAGGAGTAGACGGCACCAAGGGCGGTTGGATCGCTGCCATTCTTGAAGAGCTTGATTTGTCTATTGTACGCTTTTATACCATTGAAGACCTTTGTAATAGCTACCCAAACGCATCCGTTATATTGATTGATATTCCAATAGGTCTTCCAGAAAGCCCTGCTGACCTACGACCAGATAGCCTATTACGAAAGTCCATGAAAGGTAAAGCTTCCAGTGTTTTTTCAACGCCATGCAGACAAGCTTTAGCATGTGGGGATTACCAAAAGGCCTCGGCTCAAAACAAAAAAGTTTTAGATCGGAAGCTTAACAAGCAGTCCTATGCGATCATTCCCAAAATAAAAGAAGTCGATGATTTTATAATCAAACATGCGGAATGGCAAAACAGATTATTGGAAAGCCATCCCGAGTTTGCTTTCATGACCTTAAATAAAAATCAGCCTGTATTCGAAAGCAAGAAAACGAAAGAAGGCCAGCAAATACGGAAAGACCTATTATCACGCCATATAAAGAATTTAGATCAATGTTTGGAGCAACTGGCTCAATTTCCCAAAAAACAATATCCTCTTGATGATGTATTGGATGCTATTTGCCTCGCTGTGATTGGTAGATTTGGAATGTGTAAGGGATTTTTGACTATTCCAGAAAAGCCAAACCTTGACCCGCAAGGATTAAAAATGCAAATCGTGTTTGCGAACTCAGATTAGATTCATCTAGCCAAGCTATCAGCACGAACGATTTCCAAGGGTTTTCAATAATACTATCCCTGTTAAAAAGATCCCTTCCCAACTGGTGAATCGTAGGACGACTTTCATATTAACCATAAAACAAAACACACCAGTATCCCCACTGTGTGTGCCATTGATTTCTTTTTTGATCACGCCGGTGTCCCACCGTGCGTGCTCTTTATATATGTTGCCCCAGGTGAATTATTTAGCACCCAATCCAACAACACCCTAGGTATTAATTTTGTTTATCGAAAGCCCTTCGGTGAGGACACCGAGGGCATCAGGTTGATAGGATTATTCATTGCTCATTGGTGGGGACACCGAGGGCATCGGGGCGATTGTGCTCACCGAGACGAACGAATGTGTTTTTTCGATCACGCCGGTGTCCTCACCGTGCGTGCCATTGATTACTTTTTCGATCTCGCCGGTGTCCCCACCGTGCGAGCACATTAGGTCTTTTTGATCTCGCCGGTGTCCCCACCGTGCGAGCACATTAGTTGTTTTCCGCATGATTGGACCTTTAGCAGCCAATTAAACAAGTCCCTAAATTGTTGGTTTTAGTACCTCTTAACCCTTCGGTGAGGACACCGAGGGCATCAGGTTACTTGCCCTCACCTACACGCAGGTACAAACAAGGGTATTTAGCCTGGCGGTCCTGGTTAAGTTGTTCGGCATGGCAAGATGCCATGCCGAAATCAAACCAACAAAACTTTTACCCCGCTTGTGCCACAAACTGGCTGTTATACAAATCCGCGTAGAAGCCATCTTTCGCCAGAAGTTCATCATGCGTGCCGATTTCAACAATATTGCCATCACGCAGCACCAAAATGCGGTCGGCATTCTTAATCGTCGAGAGGCGGTGTGCAATCACAAAACTGGTACGCTCCTTCATCAGCTTGGTCATCGCTTTTTGAATCAAAACTTCCGTACGCGTGTCCACCGAGCTGGTTGCCTCGTCTAAAATCAAGATCGGCGCGTCTGCCAAAACCGCGCGGGCTATCGTCAAAAGCTGTTTCTGCCCAGCCGAAACGTTGCTGGCATCCTCATTGAGCTCAAAGTCATAACCGCCCGGTAAGGTGCGCGTAAAGTGGTCGGCATACGCCATATCAGCGGCCTGCATCACCTCTTCATCAGTGGCATCCTGTCGTCCATAGCGGATATTCTCCATAATCGAGCCATTAAACAGCCAGGTATCCTGCAAAACCATCGCAAATTTAGAGCGTAAAGTCTCGCGGGTCATATCCTTGATGTCAACATCATCAATTTTGATGTAACCACAGCCAATCTCATAAAAACGCATCAAAAGCTTCACCAAGGTCGTCTTGCCGGCACCGGTGGGTCCAACAATCGCAATTTGTTGCCCGGGTTTAACATCCAGTGAGAACCCGTCCAACACAATTTTTTCTGGGTCGTAGCCAAAGCAAATGTCATTAAATTCCACGTGCCCAAGCACCTTCTCCACATCCACGGGCTTCTCAGGATCCGGGGTTTCCTCTTTTTCATCCAGGAACTCGAACACCCGCTCAGATGCCGCAGCGGTTTGCTGGAGCACGTTTGAAATGTTGGCAATGTTCATCATCGGACCGGTAAAGGAACCCAGGTACTGAATAAAAGCCTGAATATCACCCAGGTTGAGCTTACCTTGAACCATCAGATAGCCACCCACCATCGCTACTGCAACATAACCCAGGTTGCTGAACAAGCGCATCAGGGGCATCATAATATTGGAGATGAACTGCGCGCGCCAGGCACTGTTGTAAAACTCATTATTGAGCGTTTCAAAGTGTTCGACGCTGGCTTCTTCACCGTTATTGGTCTTGAGCACCACATGCGCACCATACATTTCTTCAACATGCCCGTTGATGTGTCCCAAATAAGCCTGTTGCTTGCGGAAATAACCTTGCGAGCGTCCCACCACAATACGTATCATGATAATGGTGAGCGGCACAACCGTCAGACCGACCAAGGTCAAGGTAACGTTAATCGTGAGCATCATCACCAAAACACCAATCACTGAAGTAACCGAGGTGATAATCTGCGAGAGGCTTTGGTTGAGCGTGTGCCCGATGGTATCCACATCGTTGGTAATGCGCGAAAGCACCTCGCCCTGGGTAACCCCGTCATAAAAGCTTAGTGGCAAGCGATGCAATTTTTCAGAAAGTTGATTGCGCATGCGGTAGATGATATCTGCCGAGATATGCACCATCACCTGCCCCTGCAAAAAACCAAACAGGGCGGACAAACCGTACAAAGAAATCACGCGCAACAAAATGCTGCCAATTTTCGCAAAATCAACGCCTAATGGGTCACCACGCACAATGCGCATCACACCGGCATACAATTCCGTGGTTGCTGAGCCTAAGATCTTGGGTCCAAAAATTGAAAACACACTGGAGCCAGCCGCCACAAGCAAGACGATTAAAATCAACCATTTATACTTACCCAGGTAAGCAATCAAGCGTCGCATACTGCCTTTAAAGTCACGCGCTTTTTCACCGGGCATCATGCCCGCGCCACCTGGTCCTCGTCTTCGCGGACCACCATGCCCACCCGGCTGTCCGGGTTCAACAGGTTTGGAAGATGCAAAAGCAAATGGGTTTAGGGTTTTCTTTTCTTCGTTCACAACTCGTTTTTCTTGACTCATGCCAACTCCTCCTCGCTCAATTGAGACTGGGCAATTTCCTGATACGTTTGGCAGGTTTTGATCAAATCATCATGATGCCCAAGACCCACCAAGCGCCCATTTTCCAGAACCAGAATCTGGTCAGAATTTCGGGCGGTTGACACTCTTTGGGTCACCACAAAGACGGTTTTATCAGCAATGCGGGGTCTGATAGCTTTGCGTAAAGCCGCATCAGTTTTAAAATCCAGTGCCGAGAAACTGTCATCAAAAATGTAAACTGGGCTGTCTTTTATGATGGCGCGGGCAATGGAGAGCCTTTGCTTTTGCCCACCCGAAAGGTTTATGCCGGCTTGAGCAACCTCGGTATCCAAACCACTCTCAGAGCTAAACACAAAATCTGAAGCCTGAGCAACCTCAACCGCGGTTTGCATTTTGTCTTCACTGGC
Source organism: Anaerolineaceae bacterium UBA5404 (assembly GCA_002409625.1). GTDB lineage: Bacteria > Chloroflexota > Anaerolineae > Anaerolineales > Anaerolineaceae > Mesolinea. The sequence goes on from DHNY01000009.1 coordinate 78,180, forward strand.
TTCATGGTTACCCACCAAAAGGTTCGACTTAACCGTGCCGCTAAAGAGCATCCCTCTTTGAGGCGCATAACTGATGTTTTCACGCAGTTCATGTTGGGTCACATCACGGATATCCACCCCATCCAGGGTGATTTTGCCCTTAGTCACATCAAAAAGACGTGGCAAAAGGTTAATCAAGGTTGATTTACCACTACCGGTTGAGCCAATCACCGCGGTTACTTGCCCTGGCTCAGCTCTAAAACTGATATCATGCAAAACGTCTTCTTCAGCACCCGGATAGCGGAAATCCACGTCATGGAATTCAATGACGCCTTGGGTAGGAACAGGAAAACTGAGCGGTTCAACCGGGTCGAGAATCACATTTTCGCGATCCAAAACGTCAGCGATACGCTCACCAGAAACCGTTGCACGGGGCAAAATGACAAAGAGCATTGAAAGGTTCAGGAATGCCATCAAAATCTGCATGGCATATTGCATAAAAGCCATCAAATCACCCACCTGCATGCTGGATTGCGCCACCTGATGCGCGCCAACCCAAATGATGAGTACTTGCGCACCAGACATGACCAAGGTCATCAATGGCATGATAAAGGACATCGTGCGCCCAATGCCACGCATATTTTTTGCCACATCGATGTTGGCGTCATCAAAGCGGGATTCTTCAAACCTTTGCTTATTAAAAGCGCGAATGACCAGCATACCTGAAAGATTTTCACGCATAATCAGGTTGAGACGGTCGATGAGCAACTGCATGCGTTTAAAGCGAGGGGTTACCAATGCAAAAATCAGTGCCACTAAGAGCACCAGGATGACCACCGCCAATGCAATTGTCCACCACATGCTGGGGCTTTTGTCGAAAGCGTTTATCACGCCCAAAATACCAATCAAAGGCGCCTGGAACGCCATGCGAATGAGCATAAAGGACACCATTTGCACTTGTGCCACGTCATTGGTGGTGCGGGTGATGAGAGAAGCGGTAGAAAAATCGCCGAACTCAGCACTGGAGAAGCTTTCCACTTTCTTGAAAATGGCAGAGCGCATATCGCGTGCCACCGCAGTTGAGGTCCGCGCGGCAAAGAAGCTCACCAGAATGGAGCTGATTACCGCCACAATTGAAACACCGATCATCACCGTTCCAATTTTGAGAATGTAATTGCTTTGGAACTTAACAATATCCATGCCCATGGCTTTGTACTCATCCACAACCGCACTAATGCTCATTTGGTTGAGAATGGTGCCTTCAAGCTGGTTCAAATGCCCGCTGATACTATCACGCAATGCCTGACGTTGGTCCTTTGGTAAGGTCTCCAACATCTGCATGATGTCAGTTCCTTCGGTGAGCTGATCAAATTTAAATGGGAAGTTTTCACCCAAAACCTGTTTGGCTTTTTCGGAATCTTCCTGGATGAGATTAAGTGCCTCAACAACAATCATTGGCTTGGCAAGCTTTTCCTCAATGGCATCCTTTTCAGCTTTGCTGATTTCTTTCAATACATAAACCGCCTGATCGCTCAAAACCGGGTAGGTTTTTATCAAATCGGCGGCAGACGTGCTTCCAGGTTCAACCAATGTGTAATGGTCCAAGACCTCTGCCTGGTCTTCCGCTGGCATCATCGTAACCAGACGGTCCATGGTCGATTGGCGCATCGCCACGGGCAGGCTGCTTTCAACACCGTTCTTTTGAATGCCTGTATTGACAATTTTCGAGAGGTAGTCCGGTAAAGCCAGGTTAGACCAAGCCACCGCAACCACTAACAAGGCAGCCAAAAGGATGTTGAACCAATAGGGTGTGTAAAATCTTTTTAGTCGCAACATATCGTTTTACTCATTTCTCAGGCGTATTTTCCAGTTCATTTTCTTTGTACTGCTTCATGCGATCCACCAGCTTCTCCAAAGCGCCAGCGATAGGCTCAGCCTCACTTGGCTCAATAGTCTCGCAAAAAAGATCAATCCAGGCATGCCGGGCTTGCTTGGAATCCTGAATCAGCTTTAAACCAGCATCGGTCAAGCTAAGCAATTTGGAACGCCTGTCTTCAGGGTCTTCTTCGCGGTGGACCAGGTTCAATTCAACCAGTCGGTCAATCATTTGCGAAGCAGCCGCTTTACTAATGCCCATATGACAAGACAGCGTATTAACCGTACACCGCTTATGATGGTGGATGAAAAACAAACTGTTCATCTGCGCGAAACTATAGCCGTTTTCGTGGATGAATTTCCGGTTGTTTTCCATGGATTGGCGGGTGGCTAGTTCCGCCCAGGTGTGTAGAATTTTAGATAAGGTTTCAGACATCGTGCACTCCTAGATAGTAAACAGGAGTGAACTATAAAGCTAACTTAACTAAATGTCAAGATGTTTTACAAGCTTTGCCTGAGGCATGTTCGCATGCTTATAAGGCAATTATTCTTTGAGGCTTAGACCCAATCATAGCTGCGGCTTATGGCTTTGTGCCAACCGGCAAGCAAGGACTTTCGCGTTTCTTCATCCATGCCAGGAAGCCATTGCTCCCTGGCTTGCCAGGTTTTTTTGAGCTCAGCCAAGTCTGACCAAAAACCAATTGCCAAACCCGCCGCAAAAGCAGCCCCCAATGCTGTGGTTTCATCAACCTGTGGCCTTAAAACCGGAATATTGAGGATATCCGCCTGAAACTGCATCAGCAAACGGTTCTGCACCATGCCGCCATCGACTTTTAAGGTGCTCAGGCTTACCGCGCTGTCTTTGCGCATGGCTTCAAAAACATCAGCAGTTTGATAGGCAGTGGCTTCGAGCGCGGCCCGGGCGATATGTCCGGCACTGGTAAAGCGGGTCATCCCAGCAATCACGCCACGCGCATCCGATCGCCAATAAGGCGCAAACAAGCCAGAAAAAGCCGGCACAAAGTAAACCCCGCTGTTATCCTCCACGCTGGAAGCAAGAGCTTCAATTTCATCTGACGCTTTGATGATGCCCAAATTGTCACGCAACCATTGCACCAAAGCGCCGGCAATGGCAACGGAACCCTCTAAGGCATAAACCGCCGGCTGTCCCTTAATTTGAAATGCCATTGTGGTGAGTAAACCATTTTGACTAAAGATAGGCTTTTCGCCAGTGTTCATCAACATAAAACAGCCCGTGCCGTAAGTGTTTTTTGCTTCTCCCGGCTCAAAGCAACATTGACCAAAAAGCGCGGCGTGCTGGTCGCCCAAATTACCGGAGATGGGCACACCTTTCAAGACCGGGTGGGCAACTTCGCCATAAATCTCACTAGAGCTGCGGATTTCGGGCAAAACCTGGCGGGGAACATCAAAAGCTTTTAGCATCTCAGCGTCCCATTCCAGGCTGTTGATGTTCATAAGGAAAGTACGCGACGCATTGCTCACATCGGTAATATGCAAGCCGCCGCTCAGTTTCCAAATAAACCAGGTATCCATCGTGCCAAAGAGCAAATCCCCTGCTTCGGCGCGCTCACGCGCTTTGGGCACATTTTTCAAAATCCAATGCAACTTCGAGGCAGAAAAATAAGGGTTTGCTGGCAATCCTAAGCGCGCTTGTAGCTTTGAAGCGCCGTGTTCGCGTTCAAAATCAACCATAAACGCCGCGGTGCGGGTATCCTGCCAGACAATAGCGTTGTAAATGGGCAAACCGGTGTGCTTATCCCAAACGAGTGTGGTTTCACGCTGGTTGGTGATGCCCATTGCGGCAATGTCTTCAATGCTGGCAGAAGCCTGTTGCAAACAAGCCGTAATCAGCTCAAGCACATTATGCCAAATCTCAAGCGCGTCATGCTCCACCCAGCCGGCTTTTGGCATAATCTGGCGGTGTTCCTTACGTAAAATAGCCACAATATGGGCTTGCTTATCAAAAAGCGCGCAGCACGTGCTGGTTGTTCCTTGATCAATGGCGAGAATGTATTTTTTCATGTTGCCTCCGATATGACACAATAATACCAAGTTGTCATAGAATTAGGGTAATTGCTTTTGCATTAGCATTCAGGAGAATTATGTCAAAAAACGAGTATGACATTCTAATTATTGGTGGAGGTGTGGTGGGCAGTATGATTGCCCGCTGGCTCTCCCGTTATGAGCTGCGCTTATTGCTCATCGAAAAAGAGGCTGACTTGTGCATGGGTTCCTCTGCGGCAAATACTGCCATTATCCATGCCGGATATGACCCTGTTCCGGGTTCACTCAAAGCCACCTTGAATGTGCGCGGCAACGCGATGTATAACCAGCTTTCCGCCGAGCTTGGTTTCGCCTTTGAACGCCCAGGAGATATGGTTGTGGCTGTTGGTGAAGAAGAATGGCCAAACCTGCTGGCGCTCCACGAATTTGGCAAACAAAACGCGGTGCCCGACATGCATCTGTTTGACGCCGCGGAAGTTAAAAAACGTGAGCCTCACATCAACCCCAATGCCATTGGCGCGCTTTGGGCAGGCACAACCGGCATTGTGGATCCTTTCCAGGCAACCATCGCCGCTGCTGAAAACGCCGTGATGAATGGCGCAGAAGTCTTGCTCAACACAGCTTTTACAGATTTCATCATCGAAAAGAAACGGGTTGTTGGCGTTAAAACAACCCGGGGCGAGATGAGAGCACGCTGGGTCATTAACGCTGCCGGCATTTACGCCGATGCGGTGATGCACAAAGCCAACACTGGCAAAGACTTCAAAATCACACCCAGACGCGGTGAGTATTTTGTGTTTGACCCCGCGGACGTGCAAATCAATAACGTGCTCTTCCCGGTACCCAGTGCCAAAGGCAAAGGCATTTTGGTAACCACCACGGTGCACGGCAACACCATCGCCGGACCAAACGCCCAGGTCATTGATGACAAAGAAGACACCGCCACCACAAGTGCTGGTATGGACGAAGTTATTGCCGGCGCGCAAAAACTCATCCCCAGCATCAACCCACGCTTCACCATCGCCACTTTTGCCGGTTTGCGGGCGATGGGCAACGCAGCCTGCAAAACACCTGGCGTAAATTACCATGCTGATTTTCTGATTGAGGTCTCGCCAGAAATTGGTGGGCTGATTAACGTCGCGGGTATCGAATCACCCGGACTTTCCGCCTCACCTGCGATTGCTGAGTATGTGATCGAAGTTCTTAAAGATGCCGGTGAAACGCTCATTGAGAAGAAAGACTGGAACCCCATCAGACCCGCCCGACCAAGATTCCGCGAATTGAGTCATGCCCAACGGCAGGAACTGGTCAAGCTTGATCCGGCTTACGCGCGGGTAATTTGCCGCTGTGAGAACATCACCGAAGCAGAAATCGTGCGTGAAATTCATGCGCCAATCCCCGCCACCACTTATGACGCCATCAAACGACGCACTTGGTTGGGCACAGGACGCTGCCAAGGCGGTTTCGACTCGCCTTTAATAAGCAAAATCTTAGCGCGTGAGTTAAAACTTTCTGAATTGGAAATCAGCAAGCGTGGTGAGGGATCAAACTTTTTGTTCCGCGAAACCAAATCTGTTGAGGAGCTCGAGCGATGAAAGAAAGCTATGATGTGGTTGTAATTGGCGCTGGACCGGCTGGTTTGGCAAGCGCGATAGAAGCAAAAAAATCCGGCGCGGATAAGGTTTTGGTCATTGAACGCGACCGCGAGCCAGGTGGCATTTTGTTGCAATGCATTCATAACGGGTTTGGCTTGCATACTTTCAAAGAAGATTTGCCCGGACCTGCTTACGCCCAACGCTTTATAGACGAAGCTGCCTCAGTTGGCGTTGACCTTCTTTTGGACACCATGGTGATGGAGGTCTCTGAAGAGCGGCAATTATGGCTCTCGAGTGCCTCTAAAGGTTACTTTAGCCTGGATGCCAAGGCGGTGGTTTTGGCCATGGGCTGCCGCGAACGCACCCGCGCTCAAATCCGCATCCCTGGTATGCGTCCTTCGGGCGTTTTCACTGCCGGCACAGCACAACGCTGGGTCAACGTTGAGGGTTATATGCCCGGCAAGCGCTTTGTCATTTTGGGCTCTGGCGATATTGGCATGATTATGGCGCGCCGTCTGACCCTTGAAGGGGCTAAAGTTGAAAGCGTGCTTGAGGTGCAAAACTACCTTTCGGGTCTCATGCGCAACTATGTGCAATGCCTTGAAGACTGGAACGTGCCTCTGCATTTACGACATACCGTCAAGCGCGTCATCGGCAAAAACCGCGTTGAAGCTGTCGAGGCTGTGGCGGTGGATGAAAAATGGCAATTCATCCCCGGTACTGAGAGGATTATCCCCTGCGACACGCTCTTGCTTTCGGTTGGGCTGATTCCTGAGAATGAATTGAGTAAAAAGGCAGGTGTCAGGCTTGATCCCATTACCGGTGGTCCAGTTGTAGACCAAAACTTCCAAACCAATTTAGCTGGCGTCTTTGCCGCAGGAAACGTGGTGCATGTGTATGACCTGGTTGACTACGTATCCGAAGCCGGTGACCAAGCCGGAAAAGCTGCAGCCTTGTTTGCACAGTCACTTTTGACCCCCGCCAAGAAAACCATCCCGGTGAAAGCCGGAAAAAACGTGCGCTATGTGGTTCCCCACACATTAGACCCCCTGGCACTGGAGAAAGAAGACATCGTTTTGCAATGCCGGGTGAGCCAACCCATTGAAGAAGACGTTTGGTTTGAAGTGCGCAATGAAACCCAGTCCATCGTGCGCAGATCAGACCGTTACGCGCGTCCTGGTGAGATGGTGAGCGTCAAGTTAACCCCGTCCATGTTCGCGGATGTGATGCAAGCTGATGCGTTGACCCTGGATATTTATGCAAAATCGGAGGCATAAGATGGAAGAGAAAAACTTTATCTGCACCGCATGTCCGATGGGCTGCAAATTGATTGTGCGCATGGAAAATGATGAAGTCATTCAGGTTTTGGGGCATCGTTGCCGGCGTGGTGAGGGCTACGGACGCCAGGAAGCCACAGCGCCCAAACGCATGCTCGCCACTACGGTTCGCACGATTAATGGCAAGCATCCCTTGTTGCCGGTTTACACTTCAAGCGAAGTGCCAAAAGCAAAAATGGCAGAGATTCTTGCCATCTTACGCCAGGTTGAAATCAGCTGCCCTGTAAAAATGGGTGATGTGGTTTTGGAAAACATAGCCGATACAGGTATTGATATTTTAGCAAGCCGGGATATGTAAGTTTGACCTAAAAGGGGTTTATTCGCTTTGCCCGTGTCCTAGAACAATAAACTTTTCGATGCCAAAAACATCGTCAAAGTTGTTTTCGTCCACCACAAAAAAGCGCACTTTGCCATCCCACAAACGGTTAGAATCTGCCGCGAGCAGTTTGCCGTCTGTCTTTGCCAGGATAAGCCCAACATGTCCGGGCAAACCGTCAAACACAAACACATCACCCGCTTTGTAACTGTCAATCGTCAAGGACTTGCCCACCAAAATCCTTTCACCGCCATATCCAACGCTGTTTGTGCCTTCTGTGCCGTAAACATAGCTTGGGATCAGTTGCCCGGCGAATTCCACCGGTGCGCTGCTGATGTCAGGCAAAGCAAGCGAGGGGTATAAATCAGTCAGGATCATCACAAACCCGATACATTGCAATGGCTCGCCCTTGATCTGACGATTGGCGCCCTTATCTATCACCCGACTGATGTTTGCCTCCGGATTTTCAGGCGCGCCTTGATAGCGGGCATACCAGTCAGAATCCTTGATATATGCATTCAAAAATTGCCCTTGGTCTTCAACATAGCTGTTAACCGTGTTGGCAAAATCCATAATATCCTGCAAGGTGGGGTCTGCCGCGATAATCTCAGCAAAAGCCTCAATGTTCTCAACATCATAAATCATGCGGGAAAGTTGTTCGGTGTTGGTCTCTGCGAGCGGATAGTAGCGAACAGCCCTCTGGATTTCTTCCGCTTTGAGTCCGCTTTCATGTTTCGTCTCGCGGAATTGTTGCACTTCCTCAGAAAGCGTTTTTAGCATTGCCAATTGGTCTTTGGGTGCTTCTTCAGAAAAGCTAAGCGAAACAAGCATTCCCATATCTGAAGGTCCATCCACACCATTTTCCCAGGTTTCATCAAAGTCCAAACCCGTGCGGAAAATATGCAGGTTGAATTCAAGATAAGCGGTTTTAGGCTGCTTCCATTTGAGGTCAAATTTTTGATACTGCTCTGGCCCGAATTCGATGGCAGAATCCACCAAAAAGCGCGGGAAGCTAAAAGGCCCTTGGTGGTAAAGATCACGGTGGGCGTGCTTTTCCTGGAACAAATAGTTAGGATAACCATCCGCAATCAATAAGGTAGAAAGACCTGTGGCAATCGCGCAAATACCATTGGCACGGATGGGCGACTTGAATTTATTAAGCCCATCTTTATAGAGGTTGAAAAACTCTCCATTAGCCAAACCCACCAAACCCAGGTAAGAGTAATCATGCCCTTGCAAAAACGCGCCACTGTTTTCCTGTATGGCAGAGATTTGTTTCAATGCCAGCAATATGTTCTCGACTTTATTGGGGTAGATATCATCCCGGGTGGCAGTAAAAGTGACCACAGCGTTGTCGCTTTGTTCCAAATCGGCAAAATCCAGCTGGCTACCATCCGGGGCATGCACCGAGAGAGGCATAGCAAGCACCCAGGTTTGATGCGTGTTATAGCTGTTGGCAAGCAGCCCCAGGCTCAATTCAATGCCATTTGGCAAAGAGAAAACCTTAATCTTTTCGAGTTGAAAATCAAAGCCAAGCGGCACCGGAACAAGTTGAACATCCCAGATTGTTTCCATTAAGAAATCAGGCCGCAAGGGAATCATAAAGAGCGGTGTCTCGCGCAAGGTTTTAATGCGGGTTCCTTCGGGCACCTCATGCGTTTCTAAGACAGTTACTTGCTCATGGTTTTGAGCAAAGAATTCCCAGGCGATGTCTTCAAGCTCTTCAGGGCTAAACAGATTCGGTGTGGCTGATGGCGTTGGGCTTGGGCTTGGTTCTGGCGTTGCGCTGGGCACTGAAGTGGGGCTAGCGTTTACGGTTGGGCTTGCGGTAGGACTTATCACATTGCTAGGGAGCGATGTTTCCGTGAACTGCGGTGAGACAGTTAGCGCGGTATTGGCATTCAAACCACAGGCATTAAGTATCAACAGCAATGCCAACACAAGGCTCAAAACAGTCACTGAGCTTCGCATGGAGGTTTGTTCGCTATCCAATTCGCTCCTAAGAAACCTGTCCCAAAAGCTTAGGCTTAGGCGCGTTCTTCTTGCACAATCTTAACGCCGCTGCTGGTGCCAATGCGACTTGCGCCGGCTGCAATCATGGCTTGCGCATCGGCAAGACTGCGCACACCACCAGATGCCTTAACACCCATCTCAGGTCCAACCACAGCGCGCATCAGGCGCACATCCTCAAGCGTTGCTCCGCCACCGCCAAAACCGGTTGAGGTCTTCACAAAATCAGCACCCATTGCTTTGGCAATTAGGCAGGCAGTCACTTTTTCATCTTCGGTCAAAAGGCAAGTTTCGATAATCACCTTCACGATAACATCATGCAAATGCGCAATGCGTACCACCTGGCGGATATCATGTGCCACGTTGGCAAGTTCATCGGCTTTTAACTCGCCAATGTTGATAACCATATCAATTTCTGTGGCACCTTGCATAATGGCATCTTCGGTCTCAAACACCTTGGCTTCGGTGCTCATTGCCCCAAGTGGAAAGCCAACCACGGCAGCAACTTGAACATCCGTACCTTCCAAAATTTCGACACAGGTATTCACCCAATAGCTGTTCACACAAACCGCACCAAAGTTATATTGAGCAGCCTCTTTACAAAGGCTTACAATTTGTTCTTCGGTGGCATCAGGCTTCAGCAGGGTATGGTCAATGAGTGCGGCGATATCTGAGCCCTCTTGTGGCGCGGCGTCATCCAGTTCAATCTCAACTAAGCGGCCACGATGATCAAACTTTGCGCTCAGCATCTTATCGCCATATCTGGCATTTTTCTTGCGATGATATTCAAAAGTCATTTCCTCGTCCATGGTTTTCTCCGTTAGGTTTTCTGCTTCTATTTTACACGCCTTGGGTGCAATTTCTCAACTATCGTCCCAGGCAGACGTATTTGCAACTTATAAATTCACCATTGATGGTGTAACCAAGAACACATTCCTCTTTCTCTGGTGGAAAAGCTTCAGTCAGGCTTTTGGCATGTGTCGCAAAGAAGTCAAACTCTGCTTTTTCGGGCACTTTGTAAGTATGCCACTTGCCTGGAGGATCCTGATCTTCCACTTTCAAGGAGCGGCAAGCCAGCACCTTAGCCAAATTTTCACGCATTTCCTCAGGTTGTTCTGGCATGAGATAGTGTCGATAAAGCTCAGGAATGGCTTCTTCACCCATGGATAAAGCCAGGTACGAGCCATCAAACCTTGCTCTGGAGCTGGTTTTGTGCTCCTGTTTCATGATTAAAGTGGCTTGATTGATGTTCAAGCGCGTAATGGTTTTATCCACATTGACCGCGGCTAAGGTGATCCCAAACAAGAAACTACTCACCAGCAAGACCAAAGCCAGGCGTTTTAGGTTTCGGCTTATTTCCATCACTGCCAAAGCCACCAGAATCAGTGCCAGGAAAATCATAAAGACATGCGCCACCAAGCGATCGCGGGTAAAGCCATAAGCCGCTTCATAAAGTAATAGACGCTGAAAGGCAGAGACCAACATCAAACCCACCAAAACCAAGAGCAAAGTAGCCAAAACTGAGAAAGACACTTTTTGCAATTTTGTTTCGCGCTTTGTCACTGAAGAAAAAAGGTAATGCACCACGGCGGCAATGCTCGCAGCAACCATTAATTCCCTAAATCCGCTCGTGGCATAGCTTGAGTAAGTATGCCCATCAATGGCGATGTTCGCAGCACCGCCAAAAAAGTAAGCCCATTGCCCCACGATAAAAACCAGGAACATCACACTCACCAAAGCCAAGGCAACCATGGCAGCGGTATGCGCCAAGAAAGGGGACACCAAAGCTTCATCCGGTTCAAGCCTTTCTTTGCCGTGTGAGCGGCTAAGCATATAGTACAAAGCGCCTGCAATGCCCCAAAAGAAAAACAACACTAAAAACAACTGAGGCCAAAACTTTTCGAACCTGTAAAACCTGAATAAGTCCAAAAATGCTTTAATGTTTGCGGCAAATTGACTATCCGCTGAGCCTAATAACCTGCCAAAGATGAGTAAAAGCGGGATAGCAATGGCAACGCCCAGTAAAACGGTGCCCACAGTGTGTAAAACCTTTTTAGACTTAGGAGCATCCGCCTTGTTTTTATTCACGTCCACAATCGCGCGTGGCAAGCCGATCATGGTGTGGATGCCAAAAAAGAAATGGCGCTTGATGGTTTCACGGATGCGGTAGCCAACCCACTGCCCGCTCAGCATACTTGCCATCAACAAAGACAGCCCCATCAAAACAAAGATAATCAAAGCGGCGTTTGTGTATGGCTCCGTTCGGAACACAGTCAAAATAGAAGAGGCTGACACCATCGCCATTAGCGGGAAGCTTTGCCAGGGGATTTTGCGTTTTTCAGTCAAGCTCAAAACAAGCGCGCCTACCATTATAGCGTTCACAATAATGGCAAACTGCTTACCAAAAGCTTGCTCAAAGACGAGCAAATCAATGCCTAAAGCCAAAAGGAAAGCCACAAGCAACATCAGCCAGTGTCTTTTGATTGGTGCGACATCCTTTTTGGTTGCTTGATGTGGTGGCGGAGGAGCCATTGTAATGGGCATGGGCTGTTCCGCGGGTAAATTGTAATCAACAAAAGGCTTTTCATCTCCTTTGGGTTGATTATATTGAATAGCTTCATTTTCAGTATTCACGACTAAAAGTCCTTTCACAATGATTGTATCGCAATCCATCATAGACACTTAATCGTATCAAGCCCTCTCAAAAGCTATCATTACTCGTTAAAAGACTCGCATTTACCAAAAAAACACCTTATTTTTAATGGTTAGTACCTTGGCTTTTAACTTTTCATTCGACAAAATCTTATAGACTCGTGTCCAGTTATGCTATACTTCGTTATTATGACCAGAAGAGGTCACCTATGAAAAAAGTAAAAATTTTTACCGACTCCTCCGCATATCTCCCCAAGGAATATGCCGAAAAGTATGACATTGATATTTTGCCTTTGACCCTCAATTGGCAAGGTGAATCGTATCTGGATGGCGTTGATATTAGCGCCACAGAGTTCTACACGCAGCTCGCCCAAAGCACGGCTCTTGGCACCACCAGCGCGGTTTCAATGGGTCAATTTATTGAAGCTTTTCAACCCTACCACGAACAAGGTCGCGATATTTTCTACCTGGGTATCACTAGCGGCTTGAGCGCAACGGTCGACTCGGCGCTTCAAGCCAAAAAAGCAATGGGCGACCCTGAAAACATCATCGCCAAAAACTCCAAACTTGTGTCAATGGCACTTTCACTGATGGTCATCGAAGTTGCCAAAAAAGCCGAACAGGGTGCAACTCTAGCCGAGTTGGATGCGCTTTCAGACGATCTTTTTAACCGTATTGGCGTTTACTTCACCGTGGATGATTTGGTTTACCTCCATCGCGGTGGGCGCATTAATACTGCCAAACGCCTTTTGGGCTCTGCGCTCAACCTCAAACCCATCCTCATGATCCGAGGTGGCAAAATTGAGTTGGTTGAAAGCGTGCGGTCCAAGAAAAAAGCCCTCAAACGCATGGTTGACCTGATTGAGCGTGACGTAGACGGACGTAAACCAGTCACACTGGCGCCTTTCCATGCCCTGGGATTTGACGAAATGGTCGCTATGGAAGAAGACGCCGTGGCGCGGATGAACCCCATTCAAATCATTCGCTCTGAAATCAGCCCGGTGGTAGGCAGCCACGTTGGCCCTGGCACAGTCAGCATGGCTTACCTGGTTGGCGAAGATTAATCCTGCTTTTTAAATCCAAACCCTAAAACCAAAACCCCCAAGTTGAAAGCTTGGGGGTTTTCTTGCGGATGTGAAATGTGTTTTCACGTTCAGGAGGAGAACAATTTCACCTCTAGGGCTTTAAAACATGTCCCATAAAGATGACAGCTTTAGTCTCAGTATTGTAGATAAGATAGATAAAGGGTTTGTCAAAGCTTATGCTCAGTTTCTCGGGAGAGGGCATCGCTTTTTCCTCCACAATAACAGCGGTAGCAGCGGCAGCTTCGGTACCTTCTTCATTCACATCAATAAATGCCTTATGAACAACATCACTAATCAGCAAATCCTGACTGCCGGTCATGCCAGAAAAATCTGCTGATCCTGTAAAAGCTGAAGGCATACCCATTTCAATCAATTTTTCCTTTAAATCGATGGCGCTTTCAGCCTCAAACTTGGGTAGCTTGATGCTGAGCATGGGGTTTTTCCATTCAAGGTCTACCAATAGGCTCTCTAACACGTCAGTATCAAAAGCTTTTTGATAGGCAAGAAAATCCTCAGGCATGATCAGCGCCATGGCATAAGTGTGCCCAAGATAGGGCAAAATAGCTGCTGAAACATCCTCATTCACCAGGGCGTTAGCTTCAAATGTAGCAGACATCATATCAACTTTTTGTTGTGCACCATCAAGTGTGTTAAACACATCCTTTTTAGTGTTTCCAACTTCAAATTTGTTTCGCCATGCCCCTTTAAAATAGACTGCATTGGTCAAAACCAGGCGTGTCAATTCGCTCAAGAGGTCTTCAGGGATTAAATCCTTGATTTTATCGTTGGTTTGAGCAGCAACCCAGGTGTTTATCAGCTTGCTTGCTTCTTCAGGTTTGCTAAAATCCACGAGCTTGAGTCCAGCTGCGTAATTGGCAGATAATTTGTCAAGGAAGCTTTGCTCAAAGTGATAATCCTTCTGCGCCCACAAAGCATTGGCAATGTTGAAGACCAAAGGCTGCAATTCATCGTCACCATAATCTGGCGCGTACTGCAAGACCTTATTGAGTGCATTCATCAGGTTATGCGCTTCCTCGTTATCGCTGAGACCCAAAATTTTCATCATTTCGGCTTCAGTCTCACCTTTCGCGCCGGCATAGGTCATCACCAAAGCCTGGTAGATGCTGTAAGGTGAATAAATCAAGTTTTCCTCATCAGCCAAAAGTTGGTAAAGCGCCAGGGCGAACTGGTTGTTTGCCTCTGCCATTTTAGCGAGGTCTTCTTGGCTGGCTTGGGGATCTGTGATGTATGCCACCTTTCCTTTAACATCTTTTGCGTTCTCGATGGGAACAGCGGGATTACATGCGCTTAGTAAAAAACTCATCACCAGGATCCCAATCAATAGGGTTCTAAATCGTTTCATTCTTTCTCCGATACTCTCTCGCTTCTCGTCAAACTGATCCCCTGAGGGTTTCAGGGGATCAGCATCTATCATTTGCAGGTTAGGGGTTGACCACTTGTCCCATAAAGACAATAGCGTTTGTCTGGGTGTTGTAAATCATATAGATGAAAGGATTGTCAAGGTTGATGGTCAGTTCTTCTGCGGGCATACTGGTGGTCGACATGCCAACGATGGTCGCAGCAGCCGCTTCAGTACCCTCTTCATTGACATCGATGAAAGCCTTGTGGATCACATCGCTGATATAGAGGTCCTTCTCACCGGTCATGCCAGAGAAATCCGCCTTATCCTTATCAAAAGCATCACCCATACCTATTCCATTCAAAGTTTTACCAAGGTCAAAGGTGGTTTCAGTCTTAAACTTGGGCATCTTGAGATGAACCATGGCATGGCTCATACTTAGGTCTGCAAAGAGTTTGCTCAAGACTTCTGCGTCTAAAGCTTTTTGGTAAGCCTCAAAATCCTTGGGCATTACCAAAGCCATTGCAAAGTTACCACCTTCATATGGCAAAACCACTGCACTAAAGTCATCGTTCATGATGCCAGCGGTTTGCATGCTTGCCGCCATCATATCAACATCGATCGTGGTGCCGTCCATCAGGGTAAATGGGGCTTTTGCGGTATCTTTTGCGTCAAAACGATTGTTCCATGCGCCTTTGAAGTAGACTGCGTTACTGAGCACCAAACGGGTCATTTCAGTTAACATACCATCAGGGATAATGTCTTTGATTTTGTCGTTAGTCTCAAAAGCAACCCAGTGATTAATCAGTTTCTGAACATCTTGGGGATAGTTGAAATCAACCAGCCTCACACCAGCAGCATAGTTGGCAGAAAGTTTGTCCAAAAAACTTTGTTCAAAATGGAAATCCTTTTGCACCCACAAAGCGTTGGCGATGTTGAAAATCAAGCGTTGAACACCCGGAACATCCATGGTTGTAGGATCTTGCAACGTGAGGTTCAAGGCGTTCATTACATTATGCACGTCCTCAATCTCTTTTACGCCAAGCGCAGCCATCATTTGTTGGGCAGTCTCGCTTTCAGCTCCGGCATAAGTCATCATCAAAGCCTGGTAGATGCTAAAGGGCGAGTAAATCAAATTTCCTTGCTCATCGGTCAGCTGCTTATAAAGCGCCAATGCAAATTGGTTATTCGCCTGAGCTAATTTCTCAATATCTTCAAGCTTGGCTTCAGGATTGGTAATATGCACCTGATTACCGATGGTCACCTGAGATGGATCAATAATAGGTTCAACCTCCACAGGATATTTGTCTTGTATCGGTTCTTTGTCCACAATGGGTTCTTCACTTTGATCAGGATCAGGAAGGTCCACTGGATCGGTTACTACGGGAGTACAGGCACTTAGCGCGATGCTAAGAACCAAACCTAATGTCAAAAGTAATTTATGCAATTTCATATCTTTCTCCTTATTCTTCATTGCTTTTCGCCTATAAGACGCCAAAACGCTTTTTTTAGTTCCCAAGCTCAAACTAAAGCCTGCCATCCCAAATGAGCTGGCAGGCTTTATGCGGAAGTTTTGTCGCTGATAGAGGGTCAGCGATTTAACCAAATCAGAGGATGACACGCATCCGGTAGAACGCGAGCGAGAAGTACTCGCCCAAAGTTGCCACTGAGCGTGCGAAACTCTCACTTGTTGGCATCAAATTCATGAGCACGTTTTTGACACCCAGTGACTTTAACGTTTCCCATGAGGTTTTGGTGACATGATAGTCACATGGTGCGGGAATGACCTCAAGCTCACTTTGCTCAAAAGCAAATTGCATGCGGTCCATCTCCAAGGCAGACGTAATCAGCAAAATGCTTTCAGCACCCACCACTTGCAAGGCACCGGCACTGCTGGTTACGATTTCAACAATATTGTTTGAAGTTTGATTGAGGAAGATAACTTGCTCGGGCACGCCTAATTCCAAGAGCAATTGTTTTGCGGCTTCGGTTTCTTGCACATCGCCCACGAGCAACATGCCAGGCGCGGCACCACGCTGGAACAATGCGGTTGCATAAAGGATGCGGTCGGCTTCTTCACCCAGTTCCACCCGCAAGCGAGGGGTTTCGGCTGGATAAACGCCATCCACCAAGACAACAATCGCGTCAGCTTTGGTGCTTGTAATATCCATGGGCATATGGCGCCATTCCATTGAACGCATGAACCAGCTTGAAAAAAACACATTGCCTAAAACAGCAAGCAAAATGAGTGCAATAATCATAAAGAACTGCGCGCCTTTTGCTTTTTTGCCCACAATCAAGATGCTGATAAACAAAAACAAACCCACGATCGCCAAGGGTTCAAGAAATTGTAAGAAGAATTTTCCGATCATGCTTGCCATAATTGACTCCTTCGGTAAAAACCTAACCCATAAGATGCAAGTACCGTGCCTGTTTCAAGAATTCATCTTTATTAATAGAACCATTTGGGTTAAACTATCAACATACACTATAAAATGCTGAGAGACTTATGGGTGGGTCAAAGCTTAATCGACATTTCAACTTGAAAAACGCAATCTTTGTATTGCTTATTTTCGTCCTTTCTCTTTCTGTTCGCCTGATTGGCATTGATTACG
Source organism: Anaerolineaceae bacterium UBA5404 (assembly GCA_002409625.1). Classification (GTDB taxonomy): domain Bacteria; phylum Chloroflexota; class Anaerolineae; order Anaerolineales; family Anaerolineaceae; genus Mesolinea. The sequence goes on from DHNY01000009.1 coordinate 95,029, forward strand.
GAAAACCTTTGCGTGTTCATCCTGATGAGAAAAACGTTGTTCATTCTGCATTGTATTATTCCCCGACCCAGGATTTAAGTCAGGTTACCTTAAACCGCCCCGCCCAGGTGCAAACACTCCTTAGCTCAATAACCATGCGACTATACAGTATGTTGGTTTTTAAGACGAATATTTGGCACGTATTCCACCTCAATAACTTTACTTTCACCGTGGTCAGTCGTCTGATTGTTGCCGTTTTGGGTTCCCTCATCCCCTTGTTGGCATATTTTATTGGCAAAGAATTCGAGCCCGACTTCTCCAAACTTGCTGCCATCCTTTTTGCCTTTTTTCCTTCTTTTGTTTTGCATTCTCATTACGCCACACCAGACATCCCACTCACTTTATGGCTTATGGCTGTTATGCTTTTTTCTATCCGCTACGCTAAAGGACAAAAAGAACACAACATCTGGTTGGCTGTTTTCTTTTGTGCAATGAGCACCGCGGATAAATATCCGGGCATAATCACCTTGTTTATGGTTGCATTAGCTGTGTTTTTGCGTTTCCTCACCAAAGCGAAAGAAGATGGTAAGTTTAATGTTTCAGGATTTGTGCTTAAAGGGCTTCTCATTTTCTTTGTGTTTATTGCTTTTCTGTTTGTTGTCTCGCCGTTGCTCTTCTTTAGAGTTAAGGACGTCATCCAGGCCCTCATTTTTGAAGCAACCGGTGGCCACTTAGGTCGCGAAGGGCTCAACTACCCTAGGCGTTTACTAAAATACCTGGAATATTATGTGATCAATGCTGGATTATTGATAAGTGGCTTCACACTTTTTGGCATCGTCCAAATAATCAAAAGGAAACAAAAAGCCGCATGGATATTCAGTTTTAGTGGATTGTTCCTTCTTTGCATCGCGGTTATAAGCTTTCATCATGAACGTTGGGCTTTGCCTGTTTATGTAGCCTTGCTTATATGTGCCGCATACGGGATGCAATCTTTGTTGGAACTTGTTAAAACGCCTGTGCCTGCCCTCCGTTTTTCTCAGGTTCTGGTAGCAAGCAGCCTGATACTGCTCATCATTGCCGGCGTCAGCCAATCCCTCTGGCTAAACCTGCGCGACACACGCCTTTCTGCCCATCACTACCTTGAGAGCAATCAAATCAGAGAGAACCAATGTTATTATGATGATTACACACCTTTTGCGCCAAACTTTTTCCCCATTCATTCAAGCCAGGAACTATCGCGCAAAAATGAGATGGACTATGCCATTTTTAGTTCCTATTACTACCAAAGGTTTGAGCATCTTGATGAAAATGAGCACGAAGAATTAGGCTTTTTGCGTAAACATCAGCGTGAAAGCAAGCTCATATGGTCAGTAAGTGCAGAGAAAAAACCAAACACCCTCGCTGCTCAATACCGCCTGCTCAAATACTATTTAAAATCTGAAGTTTTAAAGAAAACGGTCCCGCGCATTTACACAGGACCTGATCTTTTTATCTATCAAAGCAACCCACAAATCAAGCGCTAAGCACTAAAGGCTCAGTTCAGCCTTTCCAAAAACATGTTCATAAAGCTCTGGCGCAAAGGCTTCAATCGCATCTGAGCTCAGTGTATTGGTGCGGCAAATCTCGGCATACAGCTTACCACTATCTCTTAGACTGCGTTGTTGGGAGTTTAGATCAAGCTCCCATAAGCCAAAGGGTCTTTCCCAACCCAGGTTCCACTCAAAATTATCCACTAAACTCCAATAAAAATAACCTTTGATTGGGATATTGTGATTCACTTCACGCCACATTGCCAGGATATGGTCCACCAAATACTTACGCTTGAAGGCGTCTTTGCTGTCATCCGTGCCATTCTCAGTGATGTAAATCGGCAAGCCAAAGGAATTTGCCCAGCGAATGCATTCACGAAAACCTTCCGGATCATTTGCCACAAATCCACTGTCAGAAAGTTCCGCATCTTTTGGATAAGCGTAGTTAGCATACATACTGCCCGGCTTGAATAAGTCAAATGCTATTTCTTCACGCGCATAATAGTTAATGCCAAAGAAATCCTGAGTGCCTTTCGCCTGAGGAATATCTTCCTTATGGATTTGCGCGTCAAAGCGACCTGTGCGCAAAGTCTCAGCAAAAGCATGGTTAAAGGCAGTGTTATAGAGCTTTGCGACACGCTTGGTTAAAAAGCCATTATTCGCGGGCATAAAGCCACGCCAATGATGGGCAATACCAACCCGCGCCTCAGCCTGAAGCTCATGAATAAGCTCATAGGCTTTGGCGTGCGCCTTGACCATGTTGGTAAGCACCTTTATTGCCGCCTTAATATCATTCTTACCGGGTGGAAAGCCATCGCCAAGATAACCGCCATTCATGAAGACATTGGGTTCATTGATGGTCACCCAAAAATCACAATGCGCTTTGAGGGCATCCACCGTTTTACGCGTATACTCGGCAAAAAGAGCCACCACTTCATCATTTTCCCATCCACCCATCTCTGCCAACCAAATCGGGTTGGTAAAATGATGCAGGGTCACCATGGGCACCATGCCACGCTCTTTCAAGCCCATCAGCATTTGGCGATAGCGATCAAGCGCGGCTTCATCCCAACGATCCAACTCGGGCTGTACGCGTGACCATTCAATGGAGATACGTTGTGCGTTCTGGAAGCCATCTTTCGCGCGGTCAAAATCCTCACGCCACCTTCCAGCCCACCATTCACAAGCTTTGCCACTGCGGTCTCCATTTAAAATGCGCCCGGGTTCTTGCTCCCAAGCCCACCAGTCATTGTGAATATTATTCCCTTCAACCTGATGGGAAGATGTTGCACATCCCCAAAGAAAACCTGCTGGAAAAGTAAAAGACGCTCGAATCATGCTGCACTCCTATTGGATGATGGCTTCATTATATCAAAACCACCCTCCATACCTAGAAACTTTTTAGCACAAAGCGCCCGCTTTCAACATCCAAGCGCGCGTTTTTGAGCAAAAAGTTCTGCCCTTGAAACCCTCCAACTCGCTTCCCGATAGCATCGTTGAGTGCTTTTAGCTTTTGTCCCATTCGGTCAATCAATTCGCCCTGATCATCCATCCAATAAGCCAATTCTGACGATTGTGGCGCGCCGTAAATGCGCAAAAATCGATCCGCACTAAGGTCCATAAGCAAAATATTCCGGTTTACAGAGCCAAGCGCCAGGATGCTCTTCAAGGCTTTCAACAATGGCATTCCCGTTGTTGCGCTAACAGGCAATCGCAATCCAATCGTTGTTTCAAGCGCGAATCCATTGAGGATATCCCCTGCCAATGCCAGCATCGCATTCAGTTCATCTTCTACCCGACTGAGCAAAGTAAGCTTAAACAAAGCGTCCGCTTCAGGTTGGCGTGGAACCCAGTCTTGTGCAAATGGTCTAAAAATCACCATTCGCCCATCCTCAAAGTGCAAGTTTTCATCCACTGCCATCAGATAATGGTTTTCGGCGTCCACGGCACCGGTGCGACTCAGCACAAACCAATAGCTGTTCCCGGCACGCAAGCTCACCTGCACGGGAAAAACGCCTCTTACCCAGGCATATGCCTCATTGCTCATTGCGGATGTGCCCATGCTACAAGATGCCAGATTGCCGCTGGCAGGCGAGCCGTTATTGTCCGCCCGGATGTCTACGCGCAGTTGATCCGATGGCGTGCCCTGCTTTCTCAAGCGCAAATCAATTGAACTCAGCAAAACACCTCGCTTTATCCTAAAAGATTGTGCCATTTGGGCTGTTTGCGAATCAGAACCCACAGCCTGCATGCCATGTTGCATTGCCACATTGCCAACAACACCGCTTTCGCGTTGCCACACCCGCCAATCCAAACGATGAATCCAGCCCTTGCAACGCAATCTTATTGCCTCTTCAGCCTTTTTTGCCGATGGTGTCGCTTTAAGTGCCGGCATGCGCCACTGTTGCAATTCGATATCGCGCCAATGCTCGGCTTGCTCCAAAGTTAAAGCACCGCCTCTTAGCAAACGTTCCTTAACGCCATAAAGCGCCTGGCTTTCAAGGTCATCCGCCCAACTGGTTTGCATTCCAGAATCCAAGGCATTGCCTGCTTCCAAAGGCGCATAAGCAACCGCCACACGGTTTGCCATCCTTGCCAGGTCATAAGTGGTTTGCATACCGGGCAAGTTTTGGCTAAGCGCCTCCAACCAGCCCCACCAATGCAAACGCCCTAATGCGTCATAAATCTCAATCGGATTCCCTAAAAAGCCTTTCCAGTCTTCAAGGCTTAAAGAGCCTTTGGGTTCCAATTCAGCTTCATCACATCCACCTAAAGCAGTCCACGACATTGAACGCGGGCTTAGTCCCAACCAGCTTTCATAAATTGGCTTGCCTTCCCGGCTTAAAAGGCGCGCGATTAAACTCATGGCAACTCCAATATCGGTCGGTACCAGGCTTTTACAATGAGCTTAAGGTCGATGGGACTTTTTCCAGCCAAATCGCTCATGAACACATAAAACCTTTGCTCCACAGCCGGGAACAAAGCATGCCCTCTACCCAGGCTGAGGTGCGTTTTTAGCTCCTGTCCATTTTTCAAGCTCCAGCTCAAAGCGCGCCAAGTGTCATCAATCAAGGTTGACCTTGCTTCCAGTCCGGTCAACGAGTGAAAAGCACGAAAACATTTTTGAGGCATGAACAAAATATCATCCACATCTAAGCTGGCGCTCAACCCGGATTGCATACCCTCCAGACTTAAGCTTAGCCCGGCTAAGGGCTTTAACCTGGGCAAATCCTCCATACTCAGGTTCATCGGTGAAAAAACTTGAGCACTTTTCCCAGTTTGCACAAGGCAGACCGGACTTTCATAAACCGTGAGCCCTTGTTGCTTCAAAAGCAGTCTCAAACGCAATCCACTTTGCTGGGTTGGGTTATGTAGCCTAAGGATCGGACAAAACTTTGTGCCGGCTAACTTGCTCACCATCGTCGAAGTCAAGGTCCAGCTTGCCAGCGTTGCCCATCCTGAACCGCTCCAGGTATAGCGTTGAAATTGTCCATTTGAAGCCTGCGTATCGCTAATGCTCGCGCCACCAACGCCACTCTCGGCTTCGATGTTCATTGTGGGAATGCTCGCTGCCTCCATCACCACAAAGCTGCCAAGCTGAAAATCCCCAATCGAATTGCCACCATCCGGCACAAGAAACTCAAACCGCATCGGGCAAGCCTGGTCTAATTGAAGACCAGATGGCAAAACGCTAAACCAATTATCATGCCCAATTTGCGCATCATCATGGTTGTATACAGTCAAACCGCAAGTATTTCCCGGACCGCCGGAATTAAAAATGTCCAAACGCCTTTCTTCGCCCACAAACTGTGCTTGCCTGCGAAGTTTTACACTCAGCACAAAAGAACCCAACTCTTTGGATACAAGATGTCCTGGCATGAGTTCAAAGCGTGCGGTTAAAATAGGCGCGAACACAAAAGCATCCAAGGCGATGCTCCGCAAACGCACAAAAGCTCTTTCGGTGCTTCCCTCAAGCAAACAAGCTCGCAAAGCATGCCTCACTTGCCCAAGGATCACATTCATCTCAGCTGGCGTGCCCTTTATCCGAATGCGAATCTCTTCTTCACACAGGCCTTCATTGGCATTTTTTAGCTCATAATCCGCGCCGATAAAACCTGGCAGAAAGGGTCCTTCATCCAACTTAAACCAAATTATTGACTCCGGCTGAGTGCCACTGCCTATCGCTAAACCAGCTAATTTCGCCATCGCAAACTTTCTTTCCATTCCCAACGCGAAAAGGGTAAATCGGCACTTTCTTGCAAGGTATCCAGACGCAATCCTTCCAGCATCCAAACAAAACGCTCATCCAAATAGCCCGCCAAACTTTGCATCAGCGCCGGTTCGCCAGCCATATTGGTGTAACTGCCAAGATGACTTTGCAAGAGAAAACGCATCAAATGAGCACCCGCACCAATCAACAAAGCAGGCTCAAAATCTGCCGGCAAAGTGTCGTTTACAGCGCCATATAATCCTTCAATCTCAAACTTTTCTCCAAAACTGCTGTTTATTCGCTCCAAAGCCAAACGCAAAGCTTCAATAATACTGTTCAAAGGCAAAGCGGCAGCACTTGGCTCTAAGTATTGGCGTTGCAGTCTGTTACAGAGCTCATCCAATCGTGTCATCTTTTTTTCCTTTCTGCTTAGCCTTGTTTTCCAACTTTTTTAGTGCTGCTTCACATCGCGCGGCTGAGTAAAAGCGTTTTTCACCGCTCCGGGCAATGACCACCAGGCTTTCATCCTGTTTCCATGACCATGCCAGCGCGCCTTCGCCTGCCAATTGCTTTACCAGGGCTTTTAACTTTTTACTGTCCATTCTTCCTTCTAAACCTTTCTTTTTTTAGGCTCCCCCAGACTGGGGCAGTCTTGCTAACCCAATGCAAGACCACCCCAAATCTGTCTTCTAAAAGACTATTTCAGCCCGCGCAAACCATCTTCCAGCGCGGTACCCAGAATGTAACTGACCAAAATCGCCAGAATACCCGCAATCTGATCCGCATCCAGGGGAAAATCCGGCGCCCAGGTTTTGAGCACCAAAAAAACCAAGCCCACCAGGGTCGCCCAAAACTTGCGAGACCCAAGCAAATGTCGCCATTTTTCGTTCATCCTATCTCCTTACGCACTTCAAACCACAAACCACAACTAAGCCACATTGGACTTGTAGACCGGTCGGTAATCATTCACCCACACCGCCAGGTAATGACGCACCTTAAGCCGATGTTCATCATTGCTAAACACGGAGGGTGAAAGCTCATCACCTGCAATGAAAATTTCAGGCGCCAGCCCAAATCGTTCGCCAACAAAAATTGCCGGCGCAACGCGTGGGTCACATATCGCCGCCCAGTCATTGGCATCTGTCCACTCTGGCACCACAATGGGTACCGCGCTGCCTTTAAGCACATTGTCATAAAAATGGTCAGCCTCGCGCACAAAAGAGCCACTGCAAATTTCCAATGCCGTCTTTTGCAAAGCACGTGGAACCAGCAAATACTTTGGATTGACCGCCATCTGCGGACCGGTGCCATACAGATCTGCGGCGTTCTTGATTAACATAGGCTGTTGATAGACCGCAGCACTGGCCAAATCCCAACTCGAGGCACTCAAGGCTGCCGTACCCAGGTTCATATGTCCGCCAGAATCATAGCTACCATTGTTGAACAAGGTTTTGCCGGATTTCATAACCGGTCCCATACCACCACTTTTAGTAAAAATCGCCGAGACCAAAGAAGAGATTTTGCGCAAACCAGCGGATGCCAATTCACGGGCATAGGCACGCAATTTTCGAGTCTCATCCCGATCAATCAGTTCAAGGGTCAATGGGATGTAGCCACCATATTTGGCAAAACTGGCTGTTTCTGGCGAATCACCCACCGCCAGCTCCGGATAATTTGCCCCTTCTGCAATCAGCGGCAAATCGCCCACCGTTCCCACCAAGGTGCCTGTAATTTCGTGCAAACTATTGAAATGCTCTTGCACGGTAATCTGCTTCCACCAGTCATAACCTGCCCTGCCCAATTCATCCCAGGTGTTTGCCACCAGTTTGTTGAGACTGTTCTTGACCAAGCCACTAAAATCTGCCGTTATGGCAAGCTGTGTGCGATGCGGATAGTAGCCGCCATGCAAATCATGGTCGCCGGTAAGGGTCAGATAAAGCTCGCGGATTCCGCTCAAACGTGGCACGCGGACATTGCTTAACGAAGCGTCGCGGGGTGCGCCAAAAAGGTCATCCGTTGCGGCTTGCAGGCGCTCAACCGGTTCAAGCATGCCCTCCACTCTGGCATGTCCTTTCACCGAAGCACCGGCATCCAGTTCGCTCAAAAGACGTTGATGATCAGCAATAGCACTTTGCAGCTCCGCTGGCGCAAAACTACGCCCTTGAAATTGGCTGCGAATGCGGTTTTGTATGCTTGGCGGTAAACTGGTGTTTGCCAAAGAACTTTCCAGCAAAAATGCGCTCATCTCACGACGCATTTGGCGAATTTCAGAGAGCTGTGCATGTAAATCCTGGCTGGCATCTTCTTTAGACACCACTTCAGCCTCTGCATCAATAATGTTTTGATCTTGAATAAGATCCATATTTTCTCCTCCAGTTTTGATGGGTTTGATGCCCAATTGATTGAGCGCGCGCAAAAATATGCCACCTCGCGCTGGGTTGTAAACTAAATCCACCGAGAAGATACGCAAAATCTTCTCCACCTTTCCGTTCTGACCTCTAAAAAGCACATCAGCCGAAAAACCAACCTTTACCGCGGGCTCATTGCTGATCTCCAGCACCTGACGACCGATATCGCTTAGCACGTGTGCCGAAGGTCCAAAAGCCTGCAGCTCAGCGCGTACGCCTTTCGCGGCGCCATCCCAATTGGGTTTGCGCAAAACACCGGCAATATCACGCACCGACCGGGCTGCCAAATCATGATCCACGAAACAATTCACGCCTTCCCATAATGCCAGCGACTCGCGCAGAACCTCCGCTGGGAATTCCCACCCGTTTGCAGAACCCGCGGTGATAGCCAGTATCTCAAAGCTATCTGGACCAATCGGGTTGACTTCCAATGACAGGCGATGCCTGTGTTGTGTCATAAGACTCCTTTCAAAAGCTTTTCAAAAACCTGGCAAGCGCCCCACACGCAAAGCCGCGGTTTTGTTCTTATCAAATCCAATCTCAGTTATTTACCTTTTCGGGTATTTTTTCGCCAACAAAGCGATAAATCAATCGCAAAGCCTCTGGCGCATCAATCAAACCTTTTTCATGCATGTTGATTGCCATGCTAGCCATTTCTTGTCCTGCCTTGGCAAGTTCGAGGTTGTCCTTGGCATAAATATCCCCACCACGCACAAATATGGCTGTGTCCGCTTTAAGGCTGGGGTCAAAAACCGCTCGTCGCTGCAAAACCACCTGCAAGAGGTCCTCAAGCATCCAACAAAGTGCCCTTTGACGTTCCTCAAAGCGACGATAAGTTGGATGACCAGCCGATTCGGCTGTCGTTTTGGTGGATGATTCCGGTTCTGCCAAAAAGTGCAGGGGCAAACCCACACCAGCCGCGATCATCTTTTTAATAGCCAGTCCATCGGTGGAGGCATCCAGCGCTTCCAGCTTTGGCGAAAGCACAGACCATTCCTCACTCTCATCGCAGACTAAAATCGAACCCGCGCTGGGTGGTTGTGAAGCTAACTGCAATTGCCGGGTGCGCCGGGCACTTTCACTGCCAAAACGTGCCTTGACCACATAAAGAAAGGTGTTTCTAAAGTGGTTGAGCCGCACGCGATCTTCAAGCCAGGCAGAATAGCGTGTCAGCCAGCGCAACACGGGTGCCAAATCAGGCTCACCCCATTGCGCTCCCGCAGGTCGGTTCACCGCGTAATGCAAGATGCAAACTGTATTTTGAGACTGAGCCGGCATACCTGCTTTCCAGGCGGAAAAAACTTTTTCTTCCTCTCCAGGCTCAGTCCGCAAGGTATAGCTAAGCTCCTGCTCCACATCGTTGGCACGGGAGCGAATGCTGATAACATCCGAGCTGGGCACAATGCGCACAAAGCTCATCCCACTGGCATCGCTGGAAAGCATCAAAAACAAATTACCCGTCCTGGCAAGCTCGTCCGAGAAATCAGCCAATTTCAAATCCATTCGGTTGAGTGGATGTCGCCAAAAGGCAGTGATAAAAGCTTCCGCCTGGGGGTCTTGCGCGCTAATGGCCATACCGCCACCGGTTACATACTGGGTGGTTAATTCAATAATGCGCCGCGCCAAAGGATTAAAACGCCATGCCTCCAGGCAGTCTTCCATGACTTGTTGACGGTCAAAACTTCTGCGATCAAAAGGCAAATCAGCCAATCCCTGCGCGCCAATCATAAAAGTATTGTCGTTTTCATCCAGTGCCAATACTGCCCGGCTTTCTTGTAGGCTCTCAGGTTCAGACATACCCACCTCAGGTCTGTTCACCTCTTCTTTCGTTTCATTTCGGGAAAACTGCGCCCGCAAACGTTCCAGCAAACTCGTCATCACGCCACCTCACTCAACACAGGCTGAGGCAAAACCACAGGTTCTGGCTTTAAAGCTTCCGGTCGTGGGCAAGCCAAGCCATCCAGCGGGCAGATAGCTGGTTCTGCAACAACAACCCGCCCAAAATAAGCCAGAAGGGAATCATGGCTGCCGTTCCAGCGGTCATAATCCATAAAATTGCCCACGCCACCAATCGCCGGCGCGCGCTCCGCAGTTTGATGAATAAGCCACTCGTCAACACCTTTGGGCATCATCGGCGGGCAAGGATACTCGGGTGTGTAAGCCGGCCATGCCCGTCGCCGATAATACTGCGCCAGCCACCAATCCACCACGGGCAAGTCTTTTACATGCACATGCTCGTTAATCCACAAGGCGCGCGAGTAAACAATCGGAAACCGCCCTGTTTCTGTCTTCAAAACTTCCAAACAGCTTAAAAGCGTGTTGGTAATCATGGCGCGCGACTGCTCGTGCACCAGTTCCACATCCAACACCAGGCGCACTGTCTCCAGGTCAATGCCCTCCAGAATGCGCAAAAAATGGTTCATTTGCTTGAGCGCCGGTTCTCCCGGATAAAGCACATGATAAGGCAAAACACAAGCCCCAATGCGCGTGGCTTCCTGGTAAAAACGAGAGAAGGCAGGGTCGCGATAGCCCCAGCTTACCCCAGCGCGCATGGCGATAAACGCCACTTTGGGCACATGCTTTGCCACCAAGTCAAAATTTGGCCAGCGCTTTAAATCCGCGCTCACGTTGTAACGCGAAAGGTCAATACCAAAAGGATAGTCCTGGTTACGCACAAAATAAGTCATTAAAAACCTCCATCAATGACAACTAGCGGATCCACCGCTTGAATTAAGAGCGGTTCATAGCCGATATGCCAATCCTGCTCATCCAACACCGCCACCATCGCCGCGGAAAGCACTAAATCATCATGAATCAGGTTTCCTTCCCCATCACGGCTGCCTTCTGGCGCGCTCCAGCGGATGGTACGCTCGGGTCCCACACTCACCTCGTACTGCACCGCTGCCAATTGCTTGTAAAACAAAGCTTGCAAACTGTCTTGTTCGTCTTGCATAGCCATTGCCAAAGGGTTCAGCAAGCCATCTTCGCGTTCCGCGCTCAGTTTGGGCTTAAAGTCCTGAAAACGACCGGTATCAATAACCGAAAGAAATCCCCATGCCAATTTGGACTTAATCTGCCGGGTAAAAGTGAGCGCAGTTACCTGGTCTGGCAACTTATCGCGCAAAAAAGAGCTCACCCCAGCGCCCACACCACTGGCATCCACCACCACGCGTGCATTGTTCCAATGCTGCACTAAGGCTAAAATACGCGCGTAGAGTGTGCTGTGTTTTTCGCCCAGCCAGTGGTAACGCCGCACCACCTTATAGCGTGGTTTACCCAAAATATCATCATCGAGCATGCTCAGGTCCACTTCCAAAACGGTAATCGCACTTGCATCGCGTTGACTGTTTTCCAGATTGCTTTCATCCACAAAGGCGGCGGACCGCGCGGACTCATCCTCACCTGCCAAATCAATCAGCAAGGCGTACTGTTTGCCCGTTTCGGGTCCGTCTAAAGCCGGATGGCTGCCCTGCATCAAACCCAAACGCGAAGCGGGAAATAAACCGCCGGCGAAATCTATTTCTTCGCTAAAAAACTGGCTGCGCACCATAGGGTGTGTGCGTCCCAATCTTCGCACCTGCTCATCCACAAACTGACCGTATGCCGGCACTTCCAAGCGCACATCCTCCGCGCTTAGCTTAAACACGCGACGGATGCCGTCCTGGGCCTCTGCCTCACGCGCCTGGCGCAGTTCACGCGCTAAAAGGGTTTGCCCACTCCATGCTGTGCCCCAAAAGACACGCGTGGCATTGGTGGAGGCTGCCATTGGCGCGATTTGTTTATCGTATTTGTCGATTTCAATATCCTGGGCTTCATCCAGCGCCAAAAGCGTCGAAGCAGTTGCCCCAACAATATTGGAACCCGGTGAAGCTGATAAAAAGCTCATGTGCGCATTTTGCAAGCGATAATGGTTGCCCGAGCTCTTGCGCCAATGCCCTTTGGTAAAGCTGTTGGCATCAAGCGCGGCTTCCAGGCGACGCATCGCGTTTTGGCATTGTGGCGCATAGGTGGGCGAGAACTTGATCATCTCCGCGCCTTTTTGCGCGAAAAGCGCCATCAAATACACCTCAATTTGGGCTTGAACGTGGTTCTTGCCACTCTGCCTGGGAAACATCACCACAAAAGAAAGCCCGCGCTGATGAATAACCGAATCAACAATCGCCTCAGCCACTTCAGTTTGATAGTTTCGCAAAACGGTTTTGCCCAAATGTTTCGAGAAAAATGCAATCTCGCGCAACTTCTTCATAAAAAGGGACTCTTCCGCACGCAAGCGCTCAAGGGCATGCCCAGGTTCGCCTAATTGCAATCGCAAAGACTTTGGATCGGGCAAGGCAAAGCCCATCAGTGCCAGTGGACCCAACGCATTAGCCTTAAGCATGTTTCACCACCTTTCCAGATTGCTTTTTAGTGCCCTTTTGGGTTTGAATCTCACTTAGAAAGGTGGCTAAGCTTTCTTCAATTTGCTTTCGCAGCGCGTCATCCTGCGGACCAGCCAATATCATATTCACCCGCAATACGCTAGCCAAACGCGAGCAGGTTAAGCCCAAAAGGTCCAGGGCACGCGCCAGATTGTCTGGGTAATCTTCCTCACCATGGGTGCCAGCCGCCCGGGTAAAGTTTTTAATCATCTTTCGCAGCATGATAATTTCTTCGTCCATGCTAAAACGTGCGCTCTCACTCAATTGCAGCCGTTCAGCATGGTTTAGCAGATCAGCTTCCAGAAGCTCATGCGGAACCGGTAAAAGGAAAGCTGCTTCGATGAGCGGATTTTCCAATAAAGGGTCATGCCCTGACTTCTCACCCTGGGAGCATGCTCCTGCCCAGTGTTGGCAGGAGCTCCCGGAGCGATGCGTCTTGGTTAAAAGAGTGGGGTTCGTGTGTTCCATGTTACGCTATCTCCTTTATAGAATTTTTGTTCTATATAGCAATAGTGTAGCAAAGAAAAAGGAAAAAAGAAAGTGTCAAAAGTGGAAATTCGATCCCCAAAATGCAACAAAGTGGAAGTTTCTTTAACATTCAGTTGCTGAATTTTGGAAATATCGAAGTTTCATTACATCTTGTTCTGAAACCAGCATTTCTGACAAGATTCTTTTGCCCTCTCCAGGGAGAGGGTTGGGTGTGGGTCATTTTAAGGAATTATGGTTAGGGTGCTATCTGCGTGCGGATAGCTTTTCGAGGTTTGTTTTTTTGTTAGACCTCAGATAAAGCATTCATAAGGCTTCTTTTCTTTCATTCATCCATCAAAATAACAAAAAACCCACCCCCTATAATCCCCCTCCCTGCATTCGCTGACGCTCATTGGAGGGGGTGAATGAAACACACACGATTCACTCTCTCCAGAGACTGGCTTTCTGACGAGATTCTTTTGCCCTCTCCAGGGAGAGGGTCAGGGTGTGGGTCTTTTACGCTGTACAAACAAGAGTGTTATGAGAATTATGCAAACTTTGAAAAACAAAGAATAGAGCCTGGCTATCAAAACCAGGCTCTTCTTTTTACCACAATCTCTTACGAAACGTGCAGTTCGTTTACCTTCCTAAAGTGGTAGCCGTAAATCGAAAAGGTGATTGCCAGCGGGAATTTGCTAATATCATTAAACAGCGACCAGAAGAACAGCCGCCAATACTCGCGCCTTTCTTTACTCACAATGCCAATCGTCCAAATCGACCTGAATAGCGCCATAATCTCCTGAAACTCCAGGGTCACCGCATGGCGGCGCGGCTTATAAGTCTTCAAAAAGGTGATTACACGATCATTAAACCCTCGGGCTGAGTAAATGCTATCCAAAATCTTGCGATAGCCGGCTTTCAGCTTACCATCATCCATCACCGGAATGATATTGGTCTCACCATCCACGTTATCGCCGGAATAGTCTTCCGCCTTCAAGCGCCCTTCACGCAACATGCGCTGGTAGAGCTCGGTACCAAAAGGCGCTTGCAGCAAACCCACCATCGCCGTCACAATACCGGAGCGTTGAATAAAGTCAATTTGGCGCTGAAAGGTGCCCTCATTGTCACTGTCAAAGCCGACAATAAAACCGCCCATCACCTGCAATCCGTGGCTCTGCAGCTTGTGGATATTGCTCACCAGGTCGCGGTTGCGGTTTTGGCTCTTGCTACACTCTGCCAGGCTGGCCTCTTCGGGTGTCTCGATGCCAATAAAGACCTGAGTAAAACCAGCTTTGACCATCATTTCGATCAATTCTTCGTCATCCGAAAGGTTGATGCTGGCTTCGGTGATGAACAAACATCCCTTTTTGCCCTTGCGCCACTCAATCAGCGCTGGCAAGAGCTCTTCTTTTAAAACACGCTTGTTGCCGATGAAATTATCATCCACCACAAAGATGTTGCGCCGCCAACCCAGTTGATAAAGTGCGTCAATCTCAGCAACGAACTGCTGGGTGTCTTTTAGGCGCGTTTTGCGTCCCAAAAGGGAGGTAACGTTACAAAAATCACAGGCAAAGGGACAACCACGCGTAAACTGCACACTCATCGAATCATACTTATTCAGTTTGATTAAGCTCCAATCTGGCATAGGGCTACATTTGATATCCGGGAATTCATCCGTTTCATAAACCCGTTTTGCCTTCCCTGCTTCAAAGTCTGATAAAAACAAAGGCAGCGTAATCTCGCCCTCGTTCAAAATGAGATAATCCACGCTTGGAAAAGCCTCTGGATCCATGGTGAACAAAGGCCCGCCAGCGGCGATCGGTTTGCCAAGCGCTTTCACCTTTTCGATCACCTCTGTTGATGATTTGCGCTGCACTGTCATCGCGCTCACAAACACCATATCTGCCCAGAGAATGTCTTTGTCTTTGAGCTTTTCGATGTTCATGTCCACCAGACGTTTTTCCCAGTTTTTGGGCAGCATGCTGGCGATGGTCAAAAGCCCTAAAGGTGGTGATGAGGATTTTTTGCGAACAAAGTTTAAAGCATGCTTAAAGCTCCAAAAAGTATCCGGGAATTCTGGGTAAATCATTAAAATTTTCATGGGTATAATGTCCTTTTCAATTCATTCATAGGTTTGGTTTAGCCACTGTAATCACCACAGTGGTTTAGGCACTCCCCCTAATCATTTTATTGCCGATGGGCAATACGGTATTCAACTAATCAGCCTTATCTGCTTCATCTGAGATCGGCTCTTCGTCTTCAGATAAGGTTTTATGCTCGTCCTGTGCCTTTTTCTGCTCAGGTTCATCTTCCACAGACTTTGGCTCTTGCAAATCTTCATGGGCTAAACCCTCTCCTATGGTTTTGATGATTTCGCTAAACTGATTTTGCCCAAGCACCTTTGCCGAGCGCAAGATTTGATAGTTGGTATAGAAACTCACCTTCTCATACATTTGTGCCATTTCATCCGCGGAATAAGGCATCCCATTTTCCAACCACCAAAAGATAGTGCTGATTAAAGCGTTGGCATTAAAATTGAGCAGAAAGTCAGAGGGAATGCCAGATACTTCTTCATAATGCGGATCATAAGCCTTTGCCACAGCTAAAATGTACTCTTTGGCAATATCGGTCAAAAGCACAAAGGTCAGCATAGCACCGCGTCCCATAATGATGATGCGGTAAAAGTCGTAGTGGTTTTCAACAAAATTGAAGAGCTGTTTAAGATGTTGCACATTAAAGAGATGGACTTTTTTAGGGTCCAGTTTGGGTAAGGACGTGAAGTAATCCTGCGCCATATTTTGAATGACGTCGGCGTAAAGCTCATCTTTTTCACGATAATGCAGGTAAAAGGTTGCCCTGCCTAAATTCGCGCGATCGGTCACATCCTGGATGCTGATATCGTCATAACCTCGATCGAGAATAAGTTCCAGCATGCTGTCTCTAAGTTGTTTGCGGGTTTTTTGGATTCTTCGGTCGTCTTTACGTGCCATCTTTGATTTCCTTTACATCTTTGTTGTTTACGTCTAATAATAGACATTGTATTAAATACTGTCTATTATTTTACAGGGTATTTAATGCTTGTCAAGCAATTTGATGCTTTTTGGATATACTCTTGACTGCCCAGCATTTCGAGCACTCCACTACAATAAAGAATACAGAACCAAGCGCCAATTGGGAAATTTTGCGACTATAATGATGTTATGCTAAAAAAATCCAGCGCTTCCCTATCCTCAGGCTATATCCTTGGCTTCAAAATGGATGCCGAGGGTGTGACCATTGCCTACGGAAACCACTCAGGCATTATCAGCGAACGCGCTGGCTTCAAACCTGACCCCGCGCAGAGCTTTCAAAGCTTTTTGGGGCTTGTTTCCCAGCATAGCGACAAATTACTCAACATCATTCAAGCCCAACACCTACCCTTGCCAGAGCTCGTTTCAATTTCCATCGCGGGCAGCTACAACGCGCAACAAGGCTTGCTCACCAGCTCGCGCGACTTCCCAAGCTGGAAGAACGAACCGCTAAAATCGCAATTCCAACTGCTTTTTAACCTGCCAACTGTCATAGAAAAAGCCGCGGATGCGGGTGCATTGGCAGAAATGCTGTTTGGCACTGCCCAAAACCTAAAAGATTTCAGCTTCATCGACCTCGGCCCAAACATCAGCCTTGCCAACGTGTTAAACACCAAGCTTCAAGCCCCTGTCAGCCCACACGCTGGTCTCATCGGCAGAAACAAGCTGCCTCAGCTCAAAAAAGAGGCTGAAGACTACATTCCAACCTTAAACGATCTGTGCAGTTCCGCGGGCATTGTGGCGCAAGCCATATCCACCCAAGCCAGCCATTGGGATCCTGAAGTTGCGGTTTATCAGATCATCAACGCCGCACTCAACAATGATCCATACGCGATTGAACGCTTAGCTGAAGCTGGCACAGCATTAGGGCAAGGTTTGGCGCCTTACATCCACTTGCTACGCCAGGACATGATTCTGATTGGTTTTCCACTCTGCCTGGCGGGTGAGCTTTTTAGCGAACCAGTTTTCAAATCTGCACAAATGAGTTCCGGCTTAGGATTGGAAGAAATGCCCAAAATTGTCGGCTCTGCTTTAGGCAACCGTTTGCCAGAATTACAAGCCCTTGCGCCAGCCATTTACGCCGTTCGCAATCAAACTCAGGCTTAAAAACAAAACATGCCCCTCAAAGGCATGTTTTTCTAATCGATTCTTTTCAAGGACTATTCAGGTTTGGTGAAGTAGTCCAGCAAACTCTTAGGCTTCTTCTTCAAAGCTTTTTTTTCTGCCATGGCGCGGCGGTCAATTTCCATCTGGCTCAAAATACCCTTGCGCGCGCGTTCCGCGTTCTTTTCTTTTAAGGCTTCAAGATCTTCAACCGAAAGTTTGTGTCCGGTTACTGAAACCTGATAGATAAAGTAAATCAAGAGGGCAACGCCAACCACACCCACCACGATTGTGCCGGGTGTCAATGCGATGGTCAGTTGTTGCAACTTGATGGTCGCCAAGGGGCTTCCACCACCAGTGAAAAAGAGAACGGTGTTTACAATAATCACCAGTAAGCGGATTTCTGTTGGGCCAATGCGTACGCTGGTCATCTCAAAAACGTTGGTTGCATGTGTTTTAAGAAAGACTTGCATCATCGCCAGCAACCAACAAGCCAAAGCAAACATCGTCACGCTAAAGTCTGCCAAGCCACTCAAACCAATGCCCATAAAAATAACCAGGGACGAAAGCCCATCCAAAGCATGGTCTGTGTAGTAGCCGTAGTTGGGTCGTTCGTGATGTCGGTAGCGTGCCAGGGTGCCATCCAGGCTATCGCCAAACCAATGGATGATAAATCCAAGGCTTGCCAGGAACAAAAAGCCATTGCCCTTCAAATCGCCTGCCTGTCCAGCCCAAAAATAGGCTAAACCGGTCAACGCGGCACCTAAGGCGGCAAAGGCGGTTAGCATATCAGAATTCACCCACATTGGCATGTGTTTTGCAAAGAATGCCAGAGCGGGTCTCTCAAGGGGTCCCAACAAAATATCGTTGGTCCGTTTATCTTTTTCAGTTCTAACTTCTTTTTTTGCCATCTTGCACCAGCTTTCTTATCTGACTGTTTTAGTTCAATCCCCAAACCGGGTAAAGCATAAGCCACTGATCCGGGTTTTGACTAATCATATCTTCTGCCACTTTCAATATTTCCTGCGCGTTTTTCTCATACTCTTCATTAAGCTTATCATATTGTTTCATTGGAATGGGATCACTGCAATCGATATAATAATCGCCATTCTCCTTACGCATACAACAAGCCACGCGCATTCTCACGCCTTCTTCAAGCCCAAAACGGGTGTAAAACACCGGTAAAGGTGCTGGTTGACCAAAGAAGAGCGGTTTGTATTTTACGTTTTCAACATTATCAACTGGCCGGTCAATGCCAGTTACCAGGCAATTCCCTTCCAACAAAAACTTTTTTGCGTCCCTAATGGCTTTCATGTCGATGGGCACGACATTCATCCCTGATTCGTTGCGCATTGCATTTTGCGCCGAATAAACGCCACCCGGGTTTGGCACGCTAAGCACCATCATGGGCAGTTTTTGTCTTGCCAGGCTGAAACCAAAAAGATCGAAGTTGCCATGATGCGGACCGCAAATAACGGTTGGGATCTTGCGTTCTTTGATATCTGCAATCATTTCAAGCGCCTTTTCCGAAAAAGTTACCGCAGCATCCGCTGCTTCTGGATGCTCGAAAAAGTGAAAATAATCCGCATGCGATCGAAACAGGTTTCGAACGACATCCTTGCTCATGGCTTCAATCTCGTCTGTGTTTTTAAGGTCCTTTAAAACAACCCGCAGGTTGCTTTTTATGGCTTTGCGCATTTTGCCATTTGCTTTAAGGTTAATAACACTGGCAATAACTCTCGCCAGTCGGTGCACACCTCGATAAGAGAGATTCTTACCAATACTCCTGCTGAGACGCACTAAACCTTCGTCCTGCAAAAAGCGTTTAAGTTCCATAATGTAGGTTTATTCTACACTATTGTAAACACCTGGTATTGCTTTAGGTTATGAAATTTTACAAGATGCTCATAAAATGATGACAATTGTCACAGTTTGGCTTTACTTAAGCTCATTTTTAATATAAAAGCGCCAAAATAAACCGCCGCCGCTAGCAGGATAATGACTGCTCCTGCCTGGAGGTTGAGCTGAAAGGAAAGCAACAAACCAAAAAAGTTGAGCAAGATGCCCAAACCCACAGCCACAAGCATAATCACGCGCACATCCTTAAAAAACATGCTGGCAATGGCGGCAGGTATGGTCAAAAGCGCGATGACTAAAATCAAGCCCACCACACGCATAGCCACAACCACGGTTAAACCGGTAATCAGCAGCATCAAAATGAACAGGGTTCCTACCGGCAAGTTGCGCACCGTGGCAAACTCCTCATCAAAAGAGATGGCGAGCAACATGCGATAGAACAGCACCACAAAAAGGATAACCCCAATAGCCGTCGCCACCATCCACCAAATATCAGTTTTAGAAACGGCTAATATGCTTCCAAAAAGGTAAGACATCAGGTTCGCGCGATAGCCTGGCGTCAGGCTGATAAAGATGATGCCGATCGCCATGCCCACCGCCCACATCACGCCAATCATCGTGTCTGATCGATCTTTTAATTTGCGGTGAGTCAGCCCCATCGCCAGGGAAGAGACCAAACTAAATGCCAGCGCGCCAAGCACCGGGTCAAAGCCAAAATAACTGGCAATGCCCACACCACCATAAGCGGCATGGGCTATTCCACCACTGATGCCCACGATGCGGTTGATTACCACCAAGGTACCAATTACACCACAGGCAATACTCACCAATACGCCAGCCAATAAAGCGTTTTGCATAAATTCATAAGAGAACACTTGCCCAATTGTGCTAATCATTTTTACCCTCCTCATATTGGCTCAGGCTATTTGCGTTGTCTTCATGATGATGTTCATGCAACACGCGATGAGGCAAACCATGCGCCAAAAGGTCAACTGGACAGTCGTAGCTTAGATCCAGCATTTCTTTGGTGACCATTTTTTGGTTATGGTAAACCATCCTGCGATTGACACAGCCAATCGTTTTAACATGTGTTGAAATCGCCATCAGATCATGCGAAACAAGCAAGATGCTCAAATGCTGGTTGAGCTCAGCCAATAATTCATACAGTTTAGCCGTAGACTGGCTATCCACACTTGCGGTGGGTTCGTCCAGAATGAGCAAGTCTGGTTCGGTTGCCAAGGCGCGGGCGATGAGCACGCGTTGCCTTTGCCCACCAGAAAGCTGGTTAAACGACCTTTTAGCCAGGTTCAAAACGCCGGCTTGACTGAGCGCTTTTTCGATGGCTTGCTTGCTTTTTGAGCTCAAGCGACTGCTCAACCTAAACCCGGGCGCCTGCCTGCCCATGCGCACCACATCCCATACGCTAATTGGAAAATCTTTATCTGAGCGTGAAATCTGTGGCACATAACCTAAACGATCGCGCGCCTCGGCTGGGCTCTTCCCCCAAACCTTAAGCTCACCGCGCATAACCGGTACCAAACCCAATATCACTTTTATGAGAGTCGTTTTACCGCCACCATTCGGACCGATCAAGCCGATGTAATCGCCCTGGAACATCTCAAAATGGATATCTTCCAGTACAGGATGCGCATCATATCCCGCCCAAAGGCCTTTAATACTAATAATCGGATCGCTTGGAACCAAGCTTTTGTTTTTCGCGTTCATGCTCAAGGTTTCCAGGGTCATTTTACTGTAAAGCCTCCTTCAAGTCCTTTGCCAACGAAAGCATGTTTTCTGCCCAATCGTATGCCATTGGGTCCCACTCAATAATTTCCTTGATGCCAGCCTGGTTCGCAACAGACCGCGCCAGGCTCATATTTGTGCCCTTCTCAACAAAAAGCACGCTAATTTGATAGGTTTCGGCATGATGCAGAATGTTGGCTAAATCTTCCGGACCAGGCTCACTGCCATGAATTTCAACGGGAATCATGTGCAAATCATACTCATGCGCAAAATAACCCCAAGCCGGGTGAACAATCATAAAGTGGTCACGCGTGATACTTTTGAGACTTGCTCGGATTTGGCTATCCGTGTTTTCGATTTCTTCAATCAGCTTATCCAGATGGCTTTGATAGCTATCTTTATGTTCTGGATCTGCCTCGATGAGAGCTTTGGCGATATTATTGGCGATGATTTTTGCATTCCTGGCAGAAAACCAAACATGCGGGTCAAGCCCATCATGATTATGTGCGTGTTCATGTTCATGTTCATGTTCATGTTCGTGTTCGTCTTCATCGTGCTCGTGTTCGTGTTCGTTCTCGTCTTCTTCATGCTCGTTTGCATGCTCGTCTTCATCATGCTCGTGTGCGTGTTCGTCTTCGTCATGCTCGCTCTCATCATGGTGATGGTGCGCGCCCACCATTTCAATTCGCTCAATGCCCTCCGATGAATCCACCACACGCATCGCTTCATTTGCAGCTTTGAGCCTGTCCATCCAGGCATCTTCAAACTCAATGCCAATGCTAAAATAGATGGCGCTTTCACCCAAAGCGACCATTTGTGAAGGGCTGGGTTCATAACTGTGTGGATCATCTCCCGTGCCAACCAGCGTTTGGGTTTTGACCAGGTCTCCCGCGATGCGGTCTACAAACCACTTTTGTGGCAAAATGCTCGCGGTAACCTGCATTGCTTTCTCATTCTGTGTCCCAGCATTTTCGGTCTGGTTTACAGGTGCGCAGGCAAAAAGCATGGCACCGATGAGCAAAAAAGTAATAATCTTACTGAATTTAAACATATGTCTCCTGACATTGAGGGCAAAGTCCATAAAACTGTAAAAAGTGATCCCCCACCACAAATTGAGTCTGCGCTTCTATTTTGCTGATGAGTTCGCTAAAATCCTCACATTCGTCAAAAATCGCAGAGCTTTGGCAAACCTTGCAAAGGATATGATGATGATGTCCTGTGCCACCAGCCACATAACCCGCGTTTCCATCCGGAGCAACAAGCATGCACACCAGGTCATAGTCCATCAAAAGATTCAAATTGCGATACACACTCACCAAACCCATCTTACTGCCCTGCTCGCGCAAAGCACTGTGGATTTGCATTGGGCTGAGGGGCACTTGTGTTTGTGAGAGTAAACGCATCATCTGCTCACGTGCTTGAGTGATGCGGTGTCCATTTGAAGCTAACTTTTCTTTCCAGTTCATAGCTACCCTTATTGATAGTATTTTTCAATAAGGATTATAACCATACTTATAACACTTGTCAAAAAAGCAAGCTTAAACAGAAAAAGGAAAGGTTTCCAGGAGTGTGAGTTTAATTGGGTAGTGCGTTTTGGATAAGAATCAATCACCCGTCAAGCGTTCCGCCAGGGCGACCAAAGCCTCAATGACCTGCTCCAATCCTCCCTGAGCCTGCAAGCGTTGCGCTTGATCAATTAAAATGGGTGCGGGTTGGGCTTGCTCGAGGCGCATCAGCCGGTCAATGGCGCGGTTCAAGGACCCTGTTGAGGCATAAGCCAGGGCAATTTCTTCACGGTAAATATCCTTGCCCACTGCATCTAACTGCGCAGGTGTGGCATAGCGATTGACCGCGGGGAAAATCAAGGTTGAAAGCACCAAACCAATCAGCAAACCAAGAATCAAGCCAGTGAGCAGATACCAATTGGTCGTTTTAAGGTTTTCATCCATCCCAACCTCGCAGAATCTTCCAGTTCTCGTAAACCACCAAATCCAGCCCTTCTAAAAGCCCTTTTATAAGAGCCATGTCCTCGCTGGAGTAGCCATAGTCTTTGCCATCCTGGAGCGCTTCGCCCACAAAGGTAAGCAAATCGCCATGGTTAAGTCTCGCGAGTTGATCCAAGGCAAACATCTTATCGCGATTTCGGGCAAAATTTTCAGCGACCATCAAAACCGCGTCGGCTCGAAAATCGGGACGCAATTGGGTAATTGGGGCAAACTCGGCCGGACGCGGCTTGATAACCAGCCAGCCTAAAGCCAAACCAAAGATTACCCCAACGATAATCGCAAGAATAAAATTTCTTGAGCGTGTTTTCTTCATAATCCTGTATTTAGCATAGCAATTTTAGTGCCAACTTGTGATTTAACCCCAAAAATTCATTTCTTTACTGTCTGGCTTGGGCATGGCTTGGGCTGGCTCCCTTCTCCGCTTGGTTTGGCGTCCATCTCCTGCTTGGTTTGGTGTTCCTCTCCCGCTTTTTGTGACGTCCTTCCTAACTTGGCTCGGCGTTCCTCTCCCGGCTTGTTGTGGCATCCATCTCCCGGCTTGTGTGGTGTCAATCTCCTGCTTGGTTTGGCGTCCTCGCCAAACCTTATTAATCCAACTTTTGCTCGGTTTCGTTACTCTCCCGGCTTGTTGTGACGTCCGTCTCCAGGCTTGGTATGGCGTCCTTCCAA
>DHNY01000006.1:0-3672 GCA_002409625.1 Anaerolineaceae bacterium UBA5404
GCTCATCGCATCCTGGGGCTGAAGTAGGTCCCAAGGGTTGGGCCGTTCGCCCATTACAGCGGTACGCGAGCTGGGTTCAGACCGTCGTGAGACAGGTCGGTCTCTATCCACTGTGGGCGTAAGTGATTTGAACAGAGCTGCTCCTAGTACGAGAGGACCGGAGTGGACAGACCTCTGGTGTGCCAGTTGTCGTGCCAACGGCATAGCTGGGTAGCTACGTCTGGCAGAGATAACCGCTGAAAGCATCTAAGTGGGAAACTCGCTGTAAGATTAGATCACTTTTATCGTCAAGATAGTAAGATCGCAGGAAGACCACCTGCTTGATAGGCAGAATGTGTAAGTGCAGCAATGCATTGAGCTAATCTGTACTAATGATCGAGGGCTTCGGCGTGATGCGGAGAACTCGGTGTTTTTTCAACCCAAACCTACAAATGTTATTCAGCTTAATGTAACAGAGATTAGAAATTTGTCTCTTGGTGATTATAGCTGCGAGGGTACACCCGGTAACATCCCGAACCCGGAAGTTAAGCTCGCACACGCCGATGGTACTTGGGGGGCAGCCCCCTGGGAGAGTAGGTCATTGCCAAGAGACTTTTCATTTTAACAAAAGAATAGGGGCAGCATACACTATGTTAGAGAGTAGGTCATTGCCAAGAGACTTTTCATTTTAAAAGATCTGATCCAGCCGGTGTCCCACCGTGCTGGTTTTCTTTTTAACACCAAAAAACGGTCCAGCATACACTTCGTTAGAAAGCAGGTCATTGCCAAGAGACTTTTTATTGTAAAAAAACCTGATCCAGCCGGTGTCTCACCGAGCTGGTTTGCATACTATTTCGACAGTAAAGTTGTAGATGGACTGGCATAGTTTCGGCGAGGACGCCGAAACGAACAACTGTTGAGACTTTTCTCCTAACATAATCGTTCGCCTTGGCGTCTTCGCCAAGGCATTTTTTGTTTATCTGCGAAAAATTTATTCAAGCCCTGCGGTGAGACACCGAGGGCATCTATTTCCCTGATCCAGCCGGTGTCCCACCGAGCTGGTTTTCTTTTTAACACCAAAAAACGGTCCAGCATACACTTCGTTAGAGAGTAGGTCATTGCCAAGAGACTTTTCATTTTAACCTTCCCGATCCAGCCGGTGTCCCACCGTGCTGAACATCCAACTCTGTAAGCGTCCCATCATGCTCATCTAACGACCAAAAAATGAATCAAGCCCTACGGTGAGACACCGAGGGCATCTATTTCCCTGATCCAGCCGGTGTCCCACCGTGCTGAACATCCAACTCTGTAAGCGTCCCATCATACTCATCTAACGACCAAAAAATGAATCGAGCCCTGCGGTGAGACACCGAGGGCATCTGTCGTCTCGATCCAGCCGGTGTCCCACCGAGCTGAATATCACGTCGCGTTTATTTAACGACCAAAAAATGAATCAAGCCCTACGGTGAGACACCGAGGGCATCTATTTCCCTGATCCAGCCGGTGTCCCACCGTGCTGGTTTTGTTTTCAATACCTTATAAAATCTGGGTTTTCCTGATATCTTTTATGCTATTCTTTAATTACAAAGAGATAACAAATCGTTTTTTACGAATTGAAAAAATCGATAGTTCAGATAACAAGAAGGAGCAGATATGAGAGTAATTCGCAGTGCCATATTCACCCTCAAACCTTATGAGAGAGGGATTCAAGAAAGCTTAGGCAAATATCGTCGCTTTGTTTTGCCCGGACTTGGCTTTCAGTGGCCGTTTGCACAATTGGTGCGCGTACGCGATGTGCGCGAGCATACCATGGATATCATGGCACAGCCGGTTATCACCAAAGACAACGTCGAAATCGAAGTGGATGGCATCATGTGGGTGCGGCCAGAAGGCTCAGAAGAGGCCATCAAGCGAACCTTTTACAACATTGATGACTGGAAACACGCCGTGGTGCAACTGGCAATGACCAACTTGCGCCAGGAGTTTGGCGATTTGACACTGGATGAAAGCCTGGTGGCGCGTGAAACCATCGCTGCCAATCTTTTGGAAGTCCTCAGTGAGTTTGCAATCGAATGGGGCTTGGTGGTGAGCAAAGTTGAGATCCGCCAGATTGACCCACCCGAGGACATCAAACGTGCTATGCACAAGCAAAAAACCGCTGAACAAGAACGCCGATCCATGCGTCTCTTGGCAACTGGCGAGTTTGAAGCCTCAGAACAACAGAAGCTGGCAGCCATCCAACGCGCCGAAGGTGAACGCGAAGCCGCAATCCGTGTGGCAGAAGGGCAAGCTGAAGCCATCCGCCTGGTTAACGAAGCTGCTGAAAAATATTTCGTGGGCAACGCGCAACTGTTGAAACAAATCGAAATGGTTGAAGGCTCGCTTAAGGATAATGCCAAGGTCATCCTAACCGACAAAGGCATCAACCCAACCTTGTTGCTGGGTGAAATGCCGATGAAAATCAGTAAGTAAGTGTCTCTTTAAGAAGTCACCAGAAGTCACCTGGAACAAGCGATTGAACCTTGCCGGGTGACTTTTTTGCTTCAATATCAAGCATATTTTAATAAGATAGCAAGGTTTTTAAAAAGCCGCCAATATATTTGAGATAAATAATTTGTAAAATCGGTCGATTATTATTGCCAACAGGTGAAAAATTTGTTACTCTTATAATATGGGTAAAGGTGGCAGAATTTATTACAGACTAACTAAATATGTATAAAAGCATTTCTTTTTTTGCACCCCTTTGGTATCTTTATCGCGTTTCGGCTTTTTTCAGCGTAAGCCTTTTAAGGCAAGGCATTGCTAAGATAGCATACCGCTTAGATAAGCGCAATCAATAGAAGGAGTATGTAAATGAAAAACAAAACCCTATCCATCCTGATGACGCTGGTCATCCTTTTTGCCGCTATAGGTGCAATCAGCCCTCAAAAAGCGTTGCCCAAAATGGTAATACCCACAAAGTCGCTGTGCTAGAGTATTGGGCGATGCGCGGTAGCCCGGGTATGATTGAAACTGGGCGTGACCTTGATATCGTCGCTGAAGAGTTCGCAAACCAACCGGTGGCCATCATCGAATGGGAATTCGCGCAATTTGAACCTGAAATTCGGCTTGAAATGATTTCAGAATCTGGCGCACCTAACGTCCCAGCCACGATGATTGACAGCTCTCGCCTTTCCTTCTCCGCAATCAAGGCGTTCAATTTTTTTAGGTAGGCATTCTCAGCACGAAGATACAGGTTCTCCGCTTCCAACCTTTCTAGTGGCGTCATCGTATCATCTGGCTCACGCCATTTCTTTGGCCTGCCTCGTTTCTTGGGTTCCAATCCTGCCATGCCATACCTCCGATATCTATCAGCCCACACCCACACGGTGGAACTACCTTTGATACCGTATTGTACGCTTGTTTCCGCACAACTCAAATCATTCGCTTCCATGTACTGCAGTACGGCTAATTTCTCTTCCCCACTCCAGTCATACCGGTGTTCCCGCAAAGAACTTAATCCATGTCGTTCTGTTTGTCTCATGAATCTCATGATCACTTCGCGACTAATTCTTGTCAGTCGGGCTACTTTCCCAAGACTTTGCCCTGCTTTAACCAGGTCGATTGCTTTCTTCTTTTCCTCTAAACTGAACTTTGTCATAAAAAACTGCACCTCCTCGGTTGGATTTATTGTCCAACTTTTGGGGTGCAGTT
>DHNY01000006.1:3831-9119 GCA_002409625.1 Anaerolineaceae bacterium UBA5404
CCAACTTTTGGGGTGCAGTTCAAAAGAGGAGCTTTTTTTTATGGGGAAAGCGGTATTATTCAGAAAAAATCCTCAAAACGCTTTATGAAAACTCAAATAAAGTGCTATAATTTTTGTATACACATCCATATTATGCAATAGTATTTCCTCTAACCTGCAATATCTGCTGTTCTATAATAATTAAATCATCTGTAACACTAGGGAGTGTGCCCTATGCCAGCTAAGAAAAAATGGATTATTTTTTTCATTTTAGGCATTGTTATTCTTGGTCTCATTGCTGGAGGCTTAGTTTATGTGCTTCGTTTTGATGATCAACTGGTTGAAGAGCAAATAGCGCTTGAGCCCGCTTTGCCAGGGTTTGATTTCAGGCTGGAACCCTTTAGCAATATTCGCAATGTACCTTTAAACTCCACCATTGCCTTTGCCTTGGAGGTTATTAGCAAATATCAGCTTGCCTCCGTAGACATCACCATCAATGACATCGCTTACCATCATTTCGAAGGTGATGAGCTTTATGGCGCCAACACCTTTTTTAAAGTGTGGACCTGGCAAACTGGATCAAAAGGGCTCTTTTATATTAACGTTTTTGCAAAAGATGTTAATGGCAGTACCGGTTTTTCTGATCAGCTTGTGGTCACCACTGATGACGCATTGGAGTTGCTTTCAGTTATTGAAGCTAAAAGTGGTGAAAACCTTGACGCTATTGCTGCTGAAAAGGGGATACCCAGTAGCGTTTTGGATCAGCTCAACCCGGATTTTTCGACAACAGAAATTTTAGCAGAAGGGCAAGCTGTTTTTGTGCCTGCGCCTTCACCACTCATTGAAGGAGAAGAACTAATCCCACCAGAGCCCATTCCAGAGTCAAGCGCGAAAGATGAAAAAACAACTTTGCCTGGAATTGTGGAAGATGTAGACATTTCTAAAATTGACATGGGTAAATATGTTGAATTTTTAGTAGAGCATTCTCTTATTCCACCTCAAAATGAAGACGGTGATGCCCAAGAGCCTGAAGAAATTTCCGGACTAAATGATGTTTTCGTTGACCCTCAAAAAATCCAAGCAGAGAGCATTATCTCTCAGGTTTCACAAAATATTGGCTTAATCATTGAAGGCATACAAAAATCTCGTCAGGAACCCCCTACTGCACCGCCGATAGCACCTCAGATTGGTGTAACCGTTGATGGCTGCAAGATAAGGATAGAAATTCGGAACTACCTGTATTTCAACAACCGGGATGAATATGGTATTTATCAACCGGAGGATGGGTTCAACCTTTTTAGAGCGGAAAACGATGGCGAGTTTCAGCTCATTAAAACTTTCCCGCCGAATCTCAATAAAGCCGGAAGCGAAGAAAAGTTTTTCTATGAGGATGAAACGGTTAAGCACGATAAAAAATATAGTTATGTGATGACAGCCTTCAATGAAAAAGGTGTTGCGGCAAGCGACCCATCCAGGAAGACTTTAGACGATCCAAGCTGCAAATCCAAGCGACCGGAATTGAACATACCAAAGACTATTGAAATTACTACTGAAGGTGATGTGGTATTGGGATGGGGTTTGGACCTGGCATATTTCTACATCCAAATGGATACTGGCAACGGTGTTTATGGCGCTGCTAAGCGTGTGCCAGAAGGCAATTTGTTCTTTTTGCCAAAATCGGGAAAGGTACTCAACATTTACGACTACCTATACTCTCTCTTGCCAGATGTTACTGCCACAGACGTGAAAATTAAAATGGAAGTTTGGACCTGGATGGGTGACACAGCGGTTCATCTTACAACGGTTAGCTTTGAAGTGCATCACACCATGCTCCTCATCTGTGCTCATCCCGGCGCGGGCACTTGTACTTCAAATCAGGCAAGCTGGATGCGTTACGCTTCCACAGATTATTGGGGTGACCCAAAAACTTTGGTATATGACGTTAAGATCATTCCCAGTAAGTTTTCTAACCTTGAGAAGGTAAGGGTTCAGATGGGCTTTATTCGGTTTTATCGGCAAAACGAACGTGGCTCTGCGCAAGTGTATGATGAACTACATAAAATTGATCCGAATGCTGAACCGATCATTTTTACAGTTTCTTTAAAAGATGTCGTGTACGACGATTATATTTATGGACAGAGACTTGAACATGCTAAGAAAGGGAAAATTAATAAATTCACGCTTTACATACGCATGTTCCCGACTTACGAAGGTAGCTTGGTTCTTCGACGACCTACTAATCAAGTCATTATCGAAAGCAGAACTGATGATAAAGTTGAAGATGATTTACCACCATTAAAAAGCTGGCTGGAAAGTATTTACGAAGTCAATATTGTTCCAGATACCTATGTGGCACCGCTTTTTCAATATTCGAGATGGACAGAACCCTGCTATATCATTTTGGATGACCCAACCGGCACCTATGAAAAAGGGCAAAAGATCTGCTACAGTCAGTATCGCAAAGATCAAGAGCCAGATTGTGATGGCTTTTGGGATTTATTTGTTTGTGTTGCCCAGGAATTTGGCAAGGCGGGTTTGGATGCCTTGGATTTTGTGGCATGGATGTACGATCAAGCCAAAACGCAACTTACGAACGGCATTGCTTATATCATCCCCGGCTGTGGGGATAGCTGTAAGCAGTACATTCGTGTGGGGGTCGATTTAACGGTAACATATCTTACTGGACTGCCACCAACCTTGCCCACTTCAGAAACAATCCTTGCAGAAGGTGCCACGGAGCTTTTTGTAAACTTTGCCGTTGCGGCAGAATACGCCATAACGGGAACAAACTTTTTTGAAACCTATTGCGCGAATGATGAGTCATGCCGCGAAAGTATCAGGCAGACCATTGAAGACGAACTCACAAAACTGCGCGTGATTATGAATCGCGATGCTTGTCTTGATGAAGAAGGTAATGAAAAATGGAAGGCGATGTGTTTCCCGCCCGAAATCAGCATTATGCCAGCACCCGGCACACAGAATATGAACGGAAGTATTGGGCTTAATATCAGACGCAAAACAAATCAAGCCAGCCTTGAATCCGAAGATAGCGATAGAGCGCTTTACTATCGGATCGGGCTAAACGTGTATGGACCAGACGATAACTTTTATAACCCAGAAGGACAAAAGATTATCTTCCAGCCTATTCTTGAAGATTTTCCACCTCTTGAACCTGGTCAGAGTGTTGATATGTTCTTTCCTCTGATTCCGTGTCATTATTCCCATGGTGGCGAATGCCCAGGACAAGACCATCTGATCAATTTCCAATTCGAGAGATCATATTTCAAACAAACATCCACAATCACGGCGCATGAACTTTGCTTTGTTGTCACTTCAAGTTCGACCAGGGGAAGTTATGTGCCATGTGATCCTGGTGCGATTAGTCAGATAAAAATTAAAAACCCCAACAGCTTAGCGGAGGGCTTACCAGAATGAAACGTTTACATTTTATACTACTGGCATTGCTGGTTTTAGCGCTTACTTTAAGCGCCTGTGGCAACAAAACAGTTGCCGGAGAGCTCCCCGGCACTGGACCCATGGCATGGATTGACGCGCCACTTGAACGACAAAACATTCCCTTTGAGCCTTATGAAATCATCTTTCATCTTAGTGATACGATACGCATGCAGGCAGGTGAAATTTCAATAAATGACGAAGTGTTAACCACCATTGATGCCCCAAATCCAGATACGCTTACGGTAATCCGCTATTTGTGGACGCCCGTGCAACCTGGTGAGACGATTATTAGCGTGCGCGGTAGAAATGCTTCAGGTGAGTGGAGCAAACCAGTTCAAGTAACCGTTTTGGTAGGGGAAAAGACGCCCACCTTCACACCAACTGCCAGCTATACACCAACCTTGGAGCATACGCCTACTTACACGCCCACAGCAACCCTTACACCCACGCCTACGCAAACGCCAACGGCTACGCCAACACCTGGCCCGGCACCTATCACCTTCCGAAATGCCC
Source organism: Anaerolineaceae bacterium UBA5404 (assembly GCA_002409625.1). Lineage (GTDB taxonomy): Bacteria > Chloroflexota > Anaerolineae > Anaerolineales > Anaerolineaceae > Mesolinea. The sequence continues at coordinate 7,780 of DHNY01000006.1, forward strand.
GTGTGAATGTTGACCAAATCTATTGGCGAGGAGAAATTTGTGGCAGGATGCAAGTTGACTTTTATGTCACCATTCCACCTGAGGCGGATGTAAGCTGGGTAAAAGTGCGCTATCGTGTTTTGGATCGGGAAGGCAATAATCCTCCTTCGGCATGGGGTGAGAAACAAATGTATAGTCATAATGCCTATAATGGTGAGTGGATTGTTTCACAGTATGGAACAAACATGGTGCCATCTGTGCGCGAATTGCCCTTTAAGGGTAGGGTTGAGTATTACTTCATGGCTGGTCGAACATCTGATGGCGCGAGTGGCTCCTCGGTTATTTATAACAACCTGCAATTGGATTACTGCGATCGATAGGCATGATTTGCAGGTGAAAACCTTGCCAGGAGCCACAAGGGCCCTAATAAGTGCAAACTTAGGTATACTTGTTTTAGAACAAAAATTTGAGGAGACAAAATGGATTTCAAAGAGACTAAAACCTATCAAAACCTGATTAACTCCTTTGCCGGAGAATCACAGGCGCGAAGCCGCTACTACTTTTACGCAGAAGTTGCTGAAAAAGAGGGCTATCTACACATTCGCAACATCTTCCACGAAACCGGCGACAATGAGCTCGAACATGCCAAAGTTTTCTATGATCACCTGGTGGCACGTGGTTGTGCCGGTGTGATTAATGTGCACGCGGATTACCCCTTGTCTGTTGGCTCAACCGCTGAGAACCTGAAAGCTGCTGCGGATGGTGAGGAAGAAGAATTCCTTAAGCTTTATAAACAAGCTGCTATTGATGCTGCCGAAGAAGGCTATGATGACATTGCGGAATCGTTCCAGGAGATTTTGGAAGTTGAGGAGCGCCACTATGCCCGTTATATGAAGCTTTGGGAACTAGTGCGCGACAAGAAATATTTCAATCGTGACCATAAAGTTTACTGGAAGTGTGGCAACTGTGGTTATGTCCATGAGGGTGAAGATGCACCCAATGTTTGCCCTGCATGCAAGCACGCCCGCAAGTATTTCGAAGTAACCACCTTCGATCAATAAACTAAAAGTGTTGTGTAATCCAAGAGGCTTCCTAAGGGGAGCCTCTTTGCGCAGGCGAGGACGCCAGCGCAAGCGGGAGGTGTTTGCCCGGCTTGTAAACACGCCCGCAAGTATTTTGAAGTAACCACCTTCGACCAATAAACCAAAAAGTGTTGTGTAATCCAAGAGGCTTCCTAAGGGGAGCCTCTTTGCGCAGGCGAGGACGCCAGCGAAAGCGGGAGGTGTTTGCCCGGCTTGTAAACACGCCCGCAAGTATTTTGAAGTAACCACCTTCGATCAATAAACCAAAAAGTGTTGTGT
>DHNY01000006.1:9328-9574 GCA_002409625.1 Anaerolineaceae bacterium UBA5404
GCGAGGACGCCAGCGCAAGCGGGAGGAGTTTGTCCTGCATGCAAGCACGCGCGCAAGTATTTTGAAGTAACCACCTTTGATCAATAAACCAAAAAGTGTCGTGTAATCCAAGAGGCTTCCGAAAGGGAGCCTTTTGGCGCAGGCGAGGACGCCAGCGCAAGCAGGAGGTGTTTGCCCGGCTTGCAAGCACGCTCGAAAATATTTTGAAGTAACCACCTTCGACCAATAAACCAAAAAGTGTTGTGT
>DHNY01000006.1:9758-152474 GCA_002409625.1 Anaerolineaceae bacterium UBA5404
GAGGACGCCAGCGCAAGCGGGTGGCGTTTGCCCGGCTGTTAGATGTGCTTAAAGAAAAATCCCGGCACCTTACTTACCACATTGCTTTTGCTCATTTAAGTTAATAATGAATTCTTGTTGACTTCCGCTGAGCACTTTGGCTGAAATGAGTTCATGGGCAACGGTACACCAATGGTTTTTGATGGTAGGGAATTGGTCTTCCAGGTCAGATTTGATGTTTTCGAAGTTGCCAGCTCTATCCGATTTTAGCCAGGCTTCTACCAACACCCTATATTCACTGCCAATGAGTGGTACAAATCCCGCATCCTTGGCTTGTTGGTAAAGCCCAATCACCGCATCCCAATCTTCTAATTGCCGGGCAAGGTCAGCTTTTTGGTAGTAGTAGCACCATTGATTGGTGTCTGTCTTGCCAAAGTATCGCTCCGGAAGCTGAGCCGGCGTCTTGGGGTTGGGGATAATCGTGTTTAGATTAGAAACCTCGGACATTTCCTGCCAATTTTGGATGCCATAATTCAGGTTTGGCACAGAGGGCACAATGCCATCCGATAAAACTTGCACACAACCGTGTTCAGGTTGCAGGTAGCTTAAAAGCTTATTTGTGTTGCCATGGAATTTGAGACTTCGCAACCCCGCCAGGATGTCACGATTTGCCTCAAGGCTGGGGATGTATTTCTTCTGGTTGGAATCCATAAAAACGAGGTAGTAAGTATATTCTGAGCTTTTGTCTTCTGGCGCGTAAATGAGGTTAAGAGGTCCGGTTAGCGTGGAGCCTGAAAACAAACTTGCCGTCCCTGAATCGGCTGTGATGAGCGCGGTTCCGCGTTCTAATCCAGGGACGCGCCAGGTGAGTTGTTGCCAAAGCTCAAGCTGTTTGTCCCACTGGCTAATGAAATCAAGCCGCACCAAAAAGTGTGAGCCAATGCCAATGACGCACAATAATGCAATCGTGATGTAGCGTAAGGTATTGTTACGGATAAAAAATTCAATAAAGCCCGCGCTAAATAAGGCGATGCCGGGCAACATTGCAAGGTAAAATCGGTTCCATGGAAAGGCAAGACCCACTCTAAAGCCACCGGCGTAAAAAGGAATCAAGGAAAGCACACACAAAATCAGACCGACGGGCATCAAAACCCAGGCTTTGGCATCATAATCTGGCTTTTGTCGCTTTTTGTGGAAAATGAAAGCCAAAGCACCGAGTATAACCGGCAAGCTGACTGCACAGAGCAGGATTAATTTGCGATGATTGAGTTCGAACCAGTGTGTGTAAAGCTGTTTAAAGGCTTCTGACCACGCCCAATACAAGCCGTCTATTACGGAGTGGAAAGCCTGCGTTGCCAGTTGCTGGATGGTTTGCCACGGGGTGGTTTTGAGCTGGTCCAGGAGTTTTATTTCATATTGATAAGTGCTGCGCTGGCTAATTCTGTAAACCAGAAAGGCGATGAGCAAGAGAAGATAGGGTAAATAATCCAGCAAAACCAGTTTGAAGGTCTTCTTTCGGTTTTGAGGATTTTCTTTGTGGTGCATTATCCAAAGCAGTATCGGCCTAAACAGTTCCAAACCAAAGTAATATTCCACCGGACCAATGCCAATTGAGAGTAAAAAGAGGCTTAAACTCGTCCACAATGCATAAAGCCATGCCTTTGACCGGTTTTCTATCGCCCGCGCCATGCCATAAAAGGAAAAGATGTGGCATGTGAAGAAAAGATAAAAAATTGAAAACATGATGGAAAAGTTATGGTTCTTAAAACCCGGGAAAACCGTAAAAATGAGCACTGCCCAGATCCAAACTTTTCTGTGTTTCGGAAAAAGCTTGTTGAGGCTAATCCAAAAGGCTAATGACAAAAGCCACCGCGAGAATATGGCAAAACCAGCCCAAAAAAGAGGCGTATCACTCATAAAAGAAAACAGAAAAACGTAGGGAATAGACTCTAAGGGCCGATCCTGAGAAAAATACGCCCAAAAGCCACTCGCACCAAATTTTTGTTGGAAGAGGATGATGTACCAGTCATCCAGATAAAAACCAATACGGCGCCATAATACGCCATATGCCAGTACGCTTACCAAGAGAAGTAATAAGGGAATGCTTAGTTTTTCCCAGATGCTATGGTGTTCGATTGCTTTTGTTGCCGCGGGTTTTTCGGATTTCGGGTTCAAAGTAGCCTCTCATCATCCTTGATATTAAGCAGATATCAAATTGTATCACGGGCGCTGGTTTGGCTCTTATGAAAGTTGGTTGGGCAAATAGGTCAATGAGCATGTTGTAGTAAGTTTATTTTGCTATCAATATACAATGGAATCCTTGCCATAATTTGGGCTGGGGATTAAGATTAGCCATAGATGGTCAGTTAAAAGCTGCCATAAGAAACGAATGCAATCATTTTCGCTCGCTTTTCGCGAAACTTTATAGCGGGTTGGTTTAACTCGCCGATAGAAAGGTTCAGTTATGCTGATACACGAATATCAAGCCAAACAAAAACTACAAGAATACAATATTGCCGTTCCAAAAAGTTTTCTCATTACAAAAGATGAAGAAATCATCCACGTACTAAGAAAAATTGAAACTCCAACCGCGGTTGTTAAAGCCCAGGTGCATGCCGGCGGCCGTGGAAAAGCCGGTGGTGTGGTTGTCGCTGAATCCTTGCTGGATGGCATCACAGCCGTGCGGCGTTTGCTGGGCTCAAAACTGGTCACCAACCAAACCGGCGCTGAAGGTAAACCCATCGATTCGGTTTTAGTTGAAGAAGGCGTTCAAATAGAGCAGGAATTCTACGTGGCATTTACCATCAACCGCAGCTCGCAGTGCATCAGCCTTTTGGTTTCCACTGCTGGAGGCACGGACATTGAATCCAAGGAACACGCTGCCTCAATTCATCAGTATGACATTGACCCACAGATTGGCATGCGCGAATTTGTGCCACTGAGGGTATGCCAGGATCTGATGTTGGCGCGCAAAGACTGGCCGGCTTGGATTGCCACCTTGCAAAACCTGTACCGCTGCTTTACCGAAAACGACGCGCTGTTGATTGAAATTAACCCCTTTATTCGCAGTAAATCCGGTGAATGGATTGCTTTGGATGCCAAGATGGACTTTGATGACAACGCCCTCTTCAGGCATGAAAACCTTGCCTTTTTGCAAGACGACCGTCAGCAAACAGAGCCAGAACTTCTTGCGGCTCACTATGACCTCAGCTATGTCTCGTTGGATGGCACCATCGGCTGCCTGGTGAACGGTGCGGGATTGGCCATGGCGACTATGGACGCCATCAAAGAAGCCGGCGGAGAGCCCGCGAACTTTCTTGATGTGGGTGGTAGTGCAACCACGATTTCTGTTGCAAACGGTTTGGACATTCTTTACCATGATCCAGGCGTTGAAGGTGTTTTTATCAACGTCTTTGGGGGTATCGTGCGGTGTGATATCGTTGCTGAAGGCATTATCCGCGCCCTGCAAAAGCAAACCAAGCATTTGCCCATCGTCATCCGTCTTGAAGGCAACATGAAAGAGGAAGCGATTGTAGCTTTGCGGGAATATTCGCCAACACTGGATTTTGTGGACGACCTGGACAGTGGCGCTACACTTATTGTGCAAAGGATTAACGAGAGGAAAATGGCATGAGCATCTGGATTGACAAAAACTCACGTATTTTAGTTCAAGGCATGACCGGTAAGTACGGTCAATATCACACCCGCATGATGTTGGAGTATGGCAGCAACATTGTGGCAGGTGTTACCCCCGGTAAAGGTGGAGAAGAAGTGTTGGGCGTGCCGGTTTTTGACCGCGTTGAAGAAGCCGTGTCTTCTACCGATGCCAATGTAAGCATCATTTTGGTGCCAGCGCGTTATGCAGAATCAGCCATTTTTGAAGCCGCGCTTGCAGAACTGCCTTTGGTGGTGTGCATCACCGAGCATATTCCCATTCAGGATATGTTGCTCATTATGGCTTATCTCAAAGACCGCAACACCCGCCTTTTAGGTCCAAACTGCCCTGGCTTGATTACACCCGGGCAATGTAAGGTGGGCATTATGCCCGGCCCGGTGCATATCCCGGGTCCTGTGGGAGTGGTTTCCCGCTCGGGTACGCTCACCTATGAGGTGGCGCGCTCGCTTACCAACGCCAATTGCGGACAAAGCACGGTGGTGGGTATTGGTGGCGATCCGATTCATGGTACGAATTTTATAGATGTTTTAGAAGCTTTTGAAAATGACCCCGAAACCGAATTGATCGTTTTGCTTGGTGAGATTGGTGGCGATGATGAGGAAAAAGCCGGTGAATGGCTAAAAGCGAATGCGTCAAAACCGGCTATTGCATTTATCGCCGGGCAAACTGCGCCTACTGGTAAACGTATGGGACATGCTGGTGCGGTGATCCGGGGTGGTAAAGGCACTGCGGCTACCAAAATTGAGTCCTTGCGGGATAATGGTGTGCATGTAGCCCGTAAAATTGCCGATATCGGACCCATGGCGGCGGAGATTTTGGGTAAAAAGGCTTGATTTAAGCTGGACTAAGCCCAAGAAAGTAAGGCAAAGGAAACGATGGCAATGGAAATGGGATGGCACTAAGCTTTTTCAAGCTCTGCCATTGCCATACCGATGTGATCGATTAAATCAGACGGTAAAACAGAAGCTGCGTGTTTGCGTTTTTCCAAGGCGAGCAAGCCGCTTTTTGCATGCAACCAAACTGCCAGGCAGGCGGCGTAAAAAGGATGTGTGCCTTGGGCGATTAAACCAGTTAACATGCCTGCCAACACATCCCCGCTGCCAGCGTGCGCTAAAACAGCGTTTGCAAAGGGCAAAAGATGTGTGGTGCCATTGGGAGAGCTTACAAGGGTATCAGCGCCTTTGAGCACCAAAATAACTCGATTTTCTATGGCAAAGGTGTGGGCAATTTCCAGGCGATTAGCTTGAATCTCTTCCCGGCTCAAACCTGTTAAGCGTGCCATTTCTCCCGGATGCGGGGTGAGTACCGTGTTTTGGGGTAGGTATTGGCGCCAGTTTTCAATGCCGCTAAGGATGGTGAGCATATCAGCATCAATAACTGTGGGCAGTTTGGCGTGCTTGGGCAGAATATCTAAAATCAATTGCTCACCAAATGCACGGCTTGCCTCCGTTAACCCTATGCCCGGACCGATGAGTAAGCCGGTTTTATGGCTTAGTTCTTTATCAATCTGGGCAAGAGATTCGGGGCAAAGCCCACCTTCATCTTCCGGCAGAACTGACCAAATGGCTTCTGGCAGATGTCCTGCCAGGACAGCATGCAGGCTTTTTGGAACAGCCATTTCCACAAGTCCAACACCAGAACGCAAGCAGGCTTTTCCGGAGAGCAGTGCCGCACCGGTATAGCGCTGAGAGCCAGCCAGGATGAGCGCGCTGCCAAAACTGCCTTTGTGACTGTAATCATTGCGTTTTGGCAAAAAATGCCTTACAAGGTTTTGGTGAATGAGCTTTGGTGCCTCAGTTGTCATAGCTTCAATTATACGCTGAAAAGCCTATGGAAAAGGCATGCCGCGGATACCTCACACAAAGAAAATAACATCTTTGCTTGCTTAAGGTAAAATAAGGGCATGAAAAAGAACATTCTCAAGGCTTTGTCTCTGGCGCTAATCCTTGCCTTTTTGCTTGTTGCTTGCACAAAAGAAACGCCTGCGCCAACACCAGTTATCAGCTCAAACAACACGCCCATTCCTGTTGTAACCGAACCGGTTGGTGATGTTACGAGCCAAGTGCCAACAAACCCCATCCAGGAACAAAGCCCTGAGCCGCCTGCACAAAGTCAAGCCCAGCTCTTGCTTTGGGCACCCGCTTCTGCTGACTCAGCCATGGCGCAGACTTATGGCGCGCAATTGCAGGCTTATGCCTCACAAAACGCTTTGAGGTTTGAAGCCTTTGAAGAGCTAAACCCAGGACAGCTTGGGGAACAAACCCAACTCGTGGTCGCTTTGGCAGACCCCGCAGATGTGCAGGCTATGGCAGAAGCCCATGTTCACGTGCAGTTCTTGTTGGTGGGTAAGCTTCAGGAAAGCTCATTAACCAATCTGCATGTGCTTAGTCAAACCCAAGCTTTGCCAGAACACATAAGCTTTTTGGCTGGGTTGGCGGCGGTATTGGGCACGCCTGAGTATCGGGTTGGATCCATCACGCAAATTAATAGCCCCGCCGGCACCCTGGCACGCGATGGCTTTTTGACGGGCGCGCGTTACTATTGCGGTTTGTGTCGTTCGCGCTACACACCTTTGGTGGTTTATCCTATTCAGGCTGAAATCGAAGCTGCCGAAAATTGGAAAGGCGCGCTAGATAGCCTGCTGGCACAAAGCGTAAAAACCGTTTTTGTACAGGCGGAACTCAGCTCACCTGAGCTTATCGATGCGCTCAACTCGCATGGCATCAGCCTGGTGGCTGTTGAGGGGCAAAACGGTATCGAAGCTTCGCAGACTCTAATGGGCGTTTTAAGCACGGGTGGGGTAGCCGATATTTCACCCATTGTTGAGCGCATTTTGGCGGGCGAGAGCCTCGGCACCCTCCATGTGGGGCTGGATGTCACCCGCGTGAATGAAGAAAAGCTGACAGCCGGCAAACGCATCCTCTTTGAGCGTTTTAAGGAAGACCTGCTCAATGGTGAGATCAAAGCCCTGCCTCATGGACAATAAGTCTTCTCTTTTTACTTATCACACACGATAAAACTGGTCTTGTAACCAAAAGAAGTCGAACGTCAAGAAAATCCTTGACGTTCGGTATAGGCTATTGTATTGTTTTAGACAAGTAAGGTATCCTATTGACTGAGTCATTTTTGTTCATCGTTCACAACTTGTTTTAGGCGGAAAAAGCCCTTCTTTTACAGCTTATCAGTTTCCTTAAATTTGGAGAAAGGAGTTGCTACCCAAAATATTCATCAGGCTCATGAGCCTATGTTGTTTTTTATGTTTTAAAAGTTTATACGAGAGAAAAATGAATAAGGAAAGAATAGTAAAGGTTTTATCCGTTGTTTTGGCGGTGATGATGGTGTTGAGCCTTTCGCCAAGGATGGTTTTTGCCGATGATATCCCGCTTGGGTCTGGTAAAGGTTTTGAGCCGGATGAGGCCTTAGATTCAGAAACCGCCGGTGAGCCAGGGCTTGAGCAGTATGAAACGGTTCAGCAAGGCTCCCTCATTAAACGCTCAGCGATTGGCTACAATTGGGAGTGGGATATAGGCTTTTATTTTTGGGAAGATATCAGAGATTCTGATGCATATGAGTTTCTTTTAGAATCAGACATTGGTTTTAATGGGGGTGGTTTCTTGCCATCCCCAACCGAGGGGCACATCCTGCACTTACTATCCAGTACCTTTGTTTATTGCCGCTTTGATACCAAAACCCACACCCTTGAGGAAGTTAAGCGTTTTGAAATGGAAAACAAATTGGTGGTTGATATGACCCCTTACATGACCATCCAAGGCTCATTCTTCATTGGGCTGGGTTATGATTTATCTAAAAATCAAGACTTTCTCTTTGGCTTCGCGCCCCAGGATGGATCTTTAACCGTATATCATGAGTTTCCCGGTCCCAGCGTGATGAATGCCATCGCCTATGTGCCAAAAGAAAATCGCCTCTACCTTCTTGATGCAAGAAATAATAAATTATTTACAATGTATCCGCCAAATATGATCCTTTGGGAAGTTGGTGACTTGGGCTATGATTCAAGCTCGAATGCACTCCAGTCGATGGATTATGATGAGATGAATGATACCTTGTTCTGGTTATCCCGCCCAAATTCGACCGATGAACAGAGCAAGTTGTGGACCATTGACCGTGAAACCGGTAAGGCTAGCCTTGTGGGGGAAATAGGACCGGATAAATTTACAATGTTAGTCTTAACGCCACCTGAGCGCATTCATTTCCCGATGATCTTCAACCCCTCTCCTTTCCTTAACGGTGATTTCGAAAACGGTAACGTAGTGTGGAAGGAAGAGACAGAAAATGGCGATCCTCTGATTATTCCGCATTGGTGGTTTCCTGACGATCCAGAACCTCATTCTGGTGAATACTATGTCAAGTTTGATAGCGCCAGGTATGGCAAGCAATCCTTTTCACAGACGGTCACCTTACCACCAGATGTAGATATGCTAACCTATTGGGTTTATATCTACGCCATAGGTATTCCCACAAAGCCGGAAGTTATAACCATATACATTAATGGAGAAGTGCGTTTTACAGGTCGGTTGCGTCACACCGGAGAATGGGGTATTGTAGACTTTTTCCCGCTTGGAAAGTATGCAGGGCAGACAGTAGAGTTTAAGTATGAGTTTATATCTGATGGAAGCCGCACGTTGCGCTTTTACCTAGATGATTTTTCCATCACGAGAAAAGGTAAAGGAGGACATTAAGCAGCCTTTGAAGGGTTGATTGACCGGGTCATGTACATTGGCTTTGCCAATTAGGACATGCACGACAGCGTTGCACTTCTACCACAAAGAGAGCGTTATGCTAAGAAAAAGCCTGCTTGTTCAAAGGCCTAAGATTTAACAAGCAGGCTAAGTTTTTTTGTTTTTGGGGTGGAAAGGCTTAATTCTAAAAGAAACTTGAAAAACCATGCTTTCTGCCACCATTTTGCTTGACGTACGTGGTCAGTTCTGATAGACTCATCACTTGCGCATTAAGACTGATTTACAAAATCAGCCTTGCGAAAGCTTGCAGATTTTGGTATACTTTTTAGTCTGTGGCTAGCAGTTTAACAAGGTTCAAAAAGGGCGCCGGCGTAGCTCAATGGTAGAGCAACCGCCTTGTAAGTGGTAGGTTATGAGTTCGATTCTCATCGTCGGCTTCGTTGCACATTCGCGATTGCGCCGGACCGCTTAGGGGTCGGGCGTAATCTCAAACGGGCAAGAACTGGCGCCCCGAAATAAATAATGGACGGTTACCCAAGTGGACAACGGGGGCTGACTGTAAATCAGCTGGCAAAGGCCTTCGGAGGTTCGAATCCTTCACCGTCCACTGTCTGATACGAGAGTGTCAGATTTGTACGGCTGCCCTCATAGCTCAGTAGGTAGAGCGCATTCTTGGTAAGAATGAGGTCATCGGTTCGACTCCGATTGGGGGCTTTTGCCGAATAATTGAGAATAAAGTCATTATCTAAGGAGAAAAGATGGCGAAACAAAAGTTTGAACGCACCAAACCTCATATGAACATTGGTACCATGGGTCACGTTGACCATGGTAAAACCACCCTGACTGCGGCAATCACCAAGGTCTTGGCTATGCAAGGTCATGGCTCCTTCCGTGCTTATGACCAAATTGACAACGCTCCTGAAGAAAAGAAGCGTGGTATTACCATCAACATTTCGCATGTTGAATACGAAACCGCAAACCGCCACTATGCCCATGTGGACATGCCCGGTCACCGTGACTATATCAAGAACATGATCACCGGTGCTGCGCAGGTTGACGGCGCGATTTTGGTCGTCAGCGCTCCTGATGGCCCCATGCCCCAAACCGCAGAGCACGTCCTTTTGGCACGCCAGGTTGAGGTTCCTTCCATTTTGGTCTTCTTGAACAAAACTGACCAAATGGATGACCCCGAACTGCTCGAGCTGGTTGAGATGGAAATTCGCGAGCTGCTTTCCGAAAACGGCTTCCCCGGCGATGATACCCCCATCATCAAAGGTTCCGCTTTGGTTGCTCTCGAAAGCACCTCCACCGATCCTGATGCTCCCGAGTATCAGCCCATCAAAGAACTGATGCAGGCAGTGGACGATTTCTTCCCCGAGCCTGTTCGCGAGCTTGACAAACCCTTCTTGATGCCCATTGAAGACGTCTTCAGCATCAAAGGTCGCGGTACTGTTGTTACTGGTCGTATCGAACGCGGTCAATTGAAACTCAATGACCCCGTCGAAATTGTTGGCTTGATGGACAAACCCCTCTCCACCGTTGCCACTGGTATCGAAATGTTCCACAAACTGCTCGACACCGGTAACGCTGGTGACAACGCGGGTATCCTCCTGCGCGGTATCGATCGTGACCAGGTTGAGCGCGGTATGGTTCTCTGTAAACCAGGTTCCATTACCCCCCACACTGAGTTTGAAGCCAGCACCTACATCCTGACCAAGGACGAAGGTGGACGCCACAGCGCGTTCTTCAGCGGCTATCGACCTCAATTCTTCATCAACACCACCGACGTAACCGGCGACGTTACCCTGCCCGAAGGCGTGGAAATGGTTCTGCCCGGTGACACAGTTGATAAACTGCGTGTTAAGTTGATGGAAAAAGTTGCCCTCGAAGAAGGCTCCGAATTCGCTATCCGCGAAGGTGGCCTCACCGTTGGCGCCGGCAAGATCACCAAGATCCTTGCTTAGTAATAGAAATTAGACGGAGGAAACATGGCTGCCTCCTGTGGGCAGCCATGTTAGAATAAGATGGCAAAAAAAGGTAAAGACGTTCGACCGGTGATTCACTTGGCATGCACTGACTGCCGAGAGCGAAATTACACCACAGTCAAGAACCGCCGCAATGACCCCGGCCGCCTGGAACTGAACAAGTTCTGTCGCCGATGTCGTGCGCATACACTTCATCGCGAGGTGAAATAGCTTTCTTTAGGGAAAGCGCTTAGGTCAGTAGCTCAATTGGCAGAGCACCGCTCTCCAAAAGCGGGGGCTGAGGGTTCGAGTCCTTCCTGACCTGTGGATATTGATTTGACGCCGTAGAAACTACGGCGTTGAACTCTAGAGGAGAATAGCAATGGCAAAATCTGACGGTAAGCCGAATATTTTTCAAAAACTCAGACGCTGGTGGCGCGAAACGATTGGTGAGTTGCGCAAGGTCACTTGGCCAACCTGGAAAGAAGCATTGGCACTAACACGTGTTGTTTTGATTGTTACCGTTATCATGGCGGCAATCCTCGGTTTGTTAGACTTTGTCTTTGCTCGCTTGGTAGGTTTGTTAATCGGATAATCGAGAAACGCGAGTAGGAAATGGCTTTAGAAAACGAGGATCCCATGGTTAGCGATGACCAAGCTTTAACCGAAGGGCACATCGACGCAGCCAAAAGCGACGCCAAGGCAAAGCATGATGAAGAACGTCACTGGTACGTTATTCATTGCTATTCTGGCTATGAAAATAAAGTGCGCAAGAATCTCGAACAGCGCGTTGAAACCATGGGCATGAAAGATAAAATCTTTGACGTGGTTATCCCAACCCAGGAAGAGATTGAAGTGCGCGATGGCAAACGACGCACCGTTGAACGCCATGTCTTCCCCGGTTATGTGCTGGTGGAGATGATCCTCTCTGAGGAGTCATGGTTTGTGGTACGCAACACCCCCGGCGTGACCGGTTTTGTGGGTATGGGTGATGAGCCCACCCCACTGCGTGACGACGAGGTTGCCCAAATTATGCGCCGCATGGAAAGCGAAGCCCCAACATATAAGGTGACTTATAAAGCGGGTGATCGTGTGCGCATTATTGACGGTCCTTTCAATGACTTTAGAGGTACCGTTGACGAAATTGATATGGAACGTTCAAAGATTCGCGTGATGGTGAACTTCTTTGGGCGTGAAACCCCTGTGGAACTAGATTTTCTGCAGGTAGAAAAGGCATAAACCGGAAATTTCCGGAATTACGTGGGAGGGTTAAAACCCGCTTGCACCACAAAGGAGTTATTAAGTGGCAAAGAAAGTAAAAGCAGTAGTTAGACTACAAATCCAGGCCGGCAAGGCCAACCCAGCGCCCCCAATCGGTCCGGCGCTCGCGCCTCATGGCGTAAACATCATGGCGTTCTGTAAAGACTACAACGCCCGCACGTCCAATCGCATGGGTGAAATCATTCCTGCCGATATCACCATCTTCGCTGATGGATCCTTCCGCTTCGAACTGAAGTCTCCACCCGCGGCTATCTTGCTCAAGAAAGCTGCTGGCATCGACAAAGGTTCCGCAACCCCGCAAAGCGATAAGGTTGGCAAGGTTACCCGCGCGCAACTTAAAGAAATAGCTGATGTGAAATTCAAGGATATGAACGCGAACGATATCGAAGCCGCGATCAAGCAAATTGAAGGTACTGCCCGCAACATGGGTATCACGGTAGTTGACAAGTAAGATTAGTTTAGTCAGTGTGGGAGGGTGAAAACGCCCGTTTGGACCACCGAGGAGTATTCATGTCTAAAAAAGGCAAAAAATTTATAAACGCAGTAAAAAAGATTGAGGCTGAAAAAGCCTACGCGCCCCGAGAAGGGCTGGAATTGGTCAAGGAATTGGCATTTGCTAAATTTGATGAGACCGTTGAAGTCCACTTTCGCACTGGTTTAGATCCCCGTCAGGCAGACCAGCAAATCCGCGATACCGTCGTTTTACCCCACGGTTTGGGTAAGGACGTGCGCGTGTTGGTGTTTGCGCAGGGCGAAGCTGCCGCTGCGGCACGCGAAGCTGGCGCAGAATTTGTTGCAGAAACTGATGAAGACCTGGCTCGCATTCAGGGTGGCTACACCGATTTTGACGTCGCTGTGGGTACCATGGATATGATGGGCAAGGTGGGTCGTTTGGGTCGTGTTTTGGGCCCTCGCAACCTGATGCCTAACCCCAAAGCCGGCACCGTTGTGCAACCCGAAGACATCGCTGAAGCCATTCGCTTGGCTAAGGCTGGTCGTGTGGAATTCCGCTTGGATAAATCTGCCAACATTCATGTGCCCATCGGGAAAGTTTCCTTCAGCATTGATGCCCTGTATGACAACATGGCAGCATTGATGAATGCGGTTATCCGTGCCCGACCTGCAGGCGCCAAAGGCACGTTCGTGCGCAAGATCGCCCTGGCTTCTACCATGGGTCCTGGTGTGAAAATCGACATTGCCAGCGCTGCTGCAACGAAGACCTCGCAAGTTTAAAAAAAATTAAAAATGGGTGGGTAGACTTTCCACAATTGTGGTATACTACCCACCTGAACAATTGAATATTAGCTCTGCTAAAGAAAGCTGGTGCCGTTTACGGCTTAATGTCCCGCCGAGGTGGAGGTTCGAATGAAAAACCATTCTGGAACAAAATTCTTGAATCTCTTAACGTGGGTCTAAACGGAAAGAGATTTTTTATTTTGGATGGAAGGAGGAACGTAAGATTGGCGTTTACTAAACAAGAAAAAGAGCAAATTGTCGCCCAGTATAGTGAATGGATTGACAAAAGCAAAGGCGTGTTTGTGCTTGAATACAGCAAAATGCGTATGCCTACTGTGAATGAAGCCCGTGCCAAACTTCGTGAAAACGATGGCACCCTGCATGTAGTTAAAAACCGACTCTTCAAACGCGTTTTGGATGAAAAAGGTTATAGCTACGATGAAAACTTCTGGGAAGGCAATAACGTGGTTGTGTTTGCATTCGAAGATGCTCCTTCAGTGGCAAAAGCCCTGACCGAACTTTTGAAAGGCCGTGACACCTTCAAGTTGCGCAGTGGTTACCTTGATAAGGCGAACCTCAGCGTGCAACAAGTTAAGGCATTGGCAGATCTGCCCACATTGCCTGTGATGCGCGCAACCCTGTTGGGTACCCTGTTGGCTCCTGCCAGCAAATTGGTACGCACCCTTGCAGAGCCTGCTCGTGGTTTGGCTGCGGTCATTAAAGCCAGCAGCGAGAAACAAGGCGCGGCTGCATAGGTTTGTAAATTAGGAAAGTTTTTGAAAAATTGAGCTCGTGTAAAACGAGAATGAAAAGAAATAATTAAAGCTAAAAAAATAGGAGAAATAAAAATGGCTGATATGGAAAAAATTGTTGAGCAACTGAGCGCATTGTCAGTTCTCGAAGCTGCTGAATTGGTTAAAATGTTGGAAGAGAAGTGGGGCGTTTCCGCCGCTGCTCCCGTTGCTGCAGTTGCTGCTGGCCCCGCTGCCGCCGCCGCTGAGGAAGAAACTGAAGAAAAGACCGAATTTGACGTCGTCATCAAAGGCCCAGGCCCCAAGAAAATCGAAGTCATTAAGGTTATTCGCCAGCTCACTTCCCTCGGTTTGGTTGAAGCCAAGAACATGGCCGAAACTGCTGACGCCAAAGTCCTCGAAGCTGTTGGTAAAGACGTTGCTAACGACGCCAAAGCCAAACTCGAAGCCGCCGGCGCCGAAGTTGTGCTTGCATAAGCAGTCTGGTTTACAGAAACTTATGAAAAAGGAGACCCTGAGCAATCGGGGTCTTTTTTTGTGTTTGAGCTTAGCATTAGGTTTGCCTGAAAACAAAGCAGCTATGGCAATGTCACCAATGCTTTAGGCCCTAGGCTCGGGTTATTTCAAGCTGTGTTTAGCGAACTTGGATAAGATCTAGTTCTCCGAAAGTTGTCTGATGACCAGCACAACCTTACCTTGCACTTCAACGATGCGTGGGTCTTCAATGATGATGGCGTCCATGGTTGGGTTTGCGGGTTGCAGGCGCACGTGCCCATTCTCGCGGTAGAAGTATTTAAGCGTGGTCTCATCGCGATCGTTTAGCCAGATGGCCACCATCTCACCGTTTTTAGCCTGGTTTGTTTTTTTCATGACCACAATATCGCCGTCGTTGATCATGGCGTCAATCATCGAGTCGCCATGCACGCGCAAAGCATAGAGCTGGTCTTCTGCCTCATGAGCCGGGAGCAGGCTACGGGCGATATCGATGCCAGACTCGGGGTCATAGTAGCTAAAGTCAGAGGCGGGCACGGGCATTGGCTCGCCGGCAACAATGTTACCCAATAGGGGAATTAAGACAGTTTGCACGGCGTTATCAACCGCTCGTCCAAAATCTTCTATCAGCTTTCCGGCAGCATTTTTGAGAAGAATAATGCCCCGTGAGACGCCAGACCGGCGCTCGATATAACCCTCAGCTTCAAGTTGTTCAAGGTAATAATTGACCACTGATGTGGAGGAGATTTGGGTGTTATCGCCGATTTCGCGGATGGTTGGCGGAAGTCCTTGCTCTTGAAGGGTGGTTTCGAGGAACTTAAGAATTTTATGATGTCGTGGGCCGAGACCCTTTGCTTTTCTTGCCATATTGCCTCTCGATCCTATTGATGGCTAAACTGTTCTATCATTTTCAATGTTATCAGAACATATGTTCACTGTCAAGCAAAAATCCAGCCTTGAAGCAGATACCTTTTGCTTTGTTGTAGAAAAAATCGCAAGAGGCTAAAAAATGAGTTTTTATTTTTTTGGTAAGATTAATTTAAGCCCTTTGTTTTATTGTTATGGGGCATGGATATTGCATCCTATCCGTTGAGCGTTTTTAATTTGACGTTATTTATGACGCTTGTCTGTGAGAATACAATGAAAAAGAAAACACCATTAATCCTTGCTCTTTTAAGTTTGCTGTTGGTTTTTGTAACCGGTTTTCAAACCATGCCGGTCATCAGTCAGCCTCTATACGCTGCTGAGCACTCTCTAAAAGCCCAAACGATGGACCAAGCAGATTCGAGTGCGCCGTTTGAATTTGAGCTCATTGATCCGCAACGCGCCTGGCTTAGCCTGGAGGGCAGGCTTTACCTTAGTGAGAACCAAGGGCAAACCTGGAAGGATATCAGCCCAAAAATTGCTCTTGAAGCGCATAAAAAGGTTGCCATTCACCAGGATGGACAAGGCTTAATCCTTTCGGTAAGCCTTTATGACGAAACGGTTTTGGCAAAGGTCTTAAAAACAAAGACCTATGGCAAAGACTGGCAAGAAATTGAAAGCAATCTGCAATTTGTGCTTTTGGAAAACCACGCCGGACCCATCTCTGAGCTTTATATGCAGTGGATTAGCCCAGATGAGGGCTGGCTGTTGGCAAAACGCGCCAGTGGGATCAACTTTAGTCAAGGGGTGCTTTTGCACACCAAAAACGGTGGCGTTCATTGGACGGCTATGCCAAGCCCAGCTGGAGAGCGCTTTGTTTTTATCGATTCCAAAATTGGTTTTATGTATAGCCCGGGTGAGACTAGCCAATTTTATTACACCACCAACGGAGGCAAGACCTGGCAGGATTATGTTTTACCAGGTGAGCCACTCGAACAGGGTGTGTTTAATATTAAATTGCCTGTAATGCTCAAAGAGGGTGGCTTACTGCTGCCGATGGAGCTTCAATTTGAGGATGGAAGCCGGCAAGCAGGTTTTTATTATTCAGAAAATGTGTTGCCTGATTTTAGCCTGCAAGGAGCTTTCACACAGATTAAGCACACTGCTGATGAAGCCCAAAAGCGCTCGGCTAAGGAAGTTGAGATTGATTCCTTGCAACTTAACTTTGATTCGATCAGTTTTATAAATAAGTCCCAGGGATGGGCATTATTTGAAGGAGGCAACTGCCAAGAGGGTAAAGATGGGCTCGCCTGCCGTTACACCCGGGAACTAAAGTCTACCCAAAACGGTGGCAAAACCTGGCAAGCCATTCCTCTGCCTTCGCAAAGCGCTTATCCTACGAGAAGTTTTAAACTGGAATCTGATTTCAATACTTTTAATGAAAATCAACTTCACACCGGACAAGTGGGTATTTATCAAGGTCATTTCTTTGACGCATGTAACATCCCAACACTTGCCCAGCTGAGTAATTGGTTTAGTAATAGCCCTTATCGTGGTGTAAACCTCTATATTGGTGGGATTTCTCGCTTATGTTCCAACACCAGCCTAAACAAGGAATACATCACAGAGATTGCCCGCCAAGGCTGGCGATTGGTTCCCACCTGGGTTGGGCATCAGCCACCCTGCACGGGTTTTAAGCGTCTTTTCCCTTATGATGTCGATGAAGCTTACAATTATGGGGTTGATAATGCTAACCAGGCAAAAGCCCGCATGCAGGAATTTGGGCTTTTGGATAGTAACGGCAAAGGGGGCATCGTTTACCTGGATTTGGAATTCTTTAGCACCTCAAACACCGCTTGTGTAGCGGCCAGCAGAGCTTATGTGCGTGGCTGGACGACCCGGATGAATGAATTAGGCATCAAAGCCGGTTTGTATGCTTCTTCAAGTAACCTTAATAAGGCAAGATTATTTGATATTTCACCTGCCGTTCCTGCGGTTTGGATTGCTGAATGGTCTTCTGACCCTGGTTACAACGCTTATGCATCGCCATATAATTTGCGACATTTACCCAATGGTTACTGGACTTCCCAACAGCGTTTAAGACAATACTCAGGTCCCAAAAAAGAGACCTGGGGTGGCGTAACGCTTAATATTGACCCAAATGTGGCTGATGGCCCAGTAATGGCACTAAGCAATCTGCCACCTTCAAAACCGAATGTTTCAGCCTCTTTAAGCGGTGATATTGGCATTTCACCTTGGTACAAATCGCAAGTTAACGTGTTCATAAACGCCTATGATTATGGAAGTGGTATTAAGGCGGTTTATCGAAGAATTGATGACGGTGATTGGAAAGCCTATCAACCTTTTGGGGTCAATGGGACTGGATTGGTAAAGGTGAGCTTTTACGCTATCAATAACGCTGGGCTTCAATCTGAGGTGAAAACAATCAGCTTTTATGTGGACAATTTACCACCTTTGAATCCAAGGGTTAAAAGCCATGGGTGTAATGGGCTGGTTAATGGCATTCCCCAAGCCATCTGTAATGATGCCAATTTTGTGATGTCTGCGGGTTATGATGCCGGAATTGGCTTGCATCCTACCGAAACCTACCAATACTATTGGGGTACCAATCCCAATGGTGTTAATCAAAACACGAGTTCAAACCTTTTGCATTTTGATCCGAACCCCATTCCAAAAGGTGTGCCATATTATCTGCGAGTGCGCAGCCAGGATAAACATAATCGCTGGAGTGCATGGCAAACCATTTTTGTTTTGCATTATGACCCAGATTTTACCAATCTGCTGAGCTTTCCATACATGAGTAAATAGCCAAACTGTTCAGCTTATGCTAAGATTAGCACGATTATTGGATGTGTGAGGCGTGGAAGTGGAAAGCAAGGTTCTGGAAACACAAAAGACAAAGAAAAAATTTAAATTGACTTGGCGTGATGTAAAAGACTATATCCTGGTACTTGCCGGCGCTTTACTTCAGGCTGTGGGAACCTGGCTCTTTACCCTGCCGGGATCCTTGGTGAGCGGTGGCGTTTTTGGTTTAGCGCAAATCATTTACTATCAATTCAACATTCCTGTTGGTTTGATTGCGTTGGTCTTTAACATCCCTTTGTTTGTTATAGGTTGGAAACATTTAGGCGGTTTTCGTTTTGCCATTCGCACCGTTATCGCCATTGTGGTTTCTTCGGTCTTAATTGACCTGCTCACAACGCTCCCGGCAACAAAAGGCATGCATCTCACTGAATCAGCATTACTGAACACGTTATTTGGTGGTGTTTTGGTTGGTGTGGGTTTGGGCTTGGTCTACCTTGGGCGTGGCACGAGTGGGGGCACAGACATCATTGCCCGCATTTTGAACAAACGCTTTGGCACGTCGGTTTCAACCATTTATATGGTCACAGACACGATTAGTGTGTTTTTGGCAGGTATTCTGTTCGACTGGGAAAAAGCGCTTTATGGTCTTATTTTGATCTATGTTTCTGGAGTGGCAGTGGATATGACCCTGCAAGGTATTGATGTGGTGCGTCAGGCGATGATCGTAACCGAAAACTATGAAGCCGTTGCCAGTGCAATTGTAGAAGAACTGAATCGCAGCTCCACCATTATTCCCGCCAAGGGTGGCTACACCAAAGAAGAGCGCAACATTTTGTTCTGCGTGGTGATGCGTTCAGAAGTGGCATTACTTAAAGAAATTGTGCAAAGGGCTGATCCCAAGGCTTTTATGGTTGTGGGTCATGCCAACGAAGCCCTTGGTGAAGGTTTTAACCCACTGGAAGACTAAAACCACTAAAATAGAGCCACGATGAAAAAGAAATTCAACACATTTATCAAAAGCCTTGACCTGGGATGGGAGCTGGTAAAAGACTTACTCATCATCCTGGGTGGCGCGGCGGTTCAAGCGGTGGCATTGCGCTTGTTTTTAGTGCCAACCGACCTGGTGGTGGGTGGCGTAACTGGTGTGGCTCAAATACTGTACCATTTCATTCACACGCCTATTGGTTTGGTGACCTTATTAGGCAACATTCCCTTGTTTTTGATTGGCTGGCGATATTTGGGCGGTCCGCGCTTTGTCATTCGCACGATTTGGGCAATTGTGGCAACCTCATTGATTACTGACCTTTTGATAAAGTTTAGCGGGGTTGATCCCATCTCCAGCGACATTTTGCTGAACACCCTTTTTGGTGGGGTGCTGTTTGGTGTGGGTATGGGAGTGGTTTACCTCGGCAAAGGCACCAGCGGGGGCACAGACATTCTTGGGAAAGTGCTCAATAAACGTTGGGGTATGTCACTCTCAACCGCGTATATGATTACGGACGCCTTGGTCGTGATTGCTGCGGGTTTTGTGTGGGGTTGGGATAAAGCCCTGTATGCACTGGTGGTTATTTATTTGAGTGGCGTTGCGGTGGACACGGTTTCGCAAGGTGTGGGTGTTGTTCGCGTTGTGATGATATTCACCAAGGAGCTTGAAGTGGTTAATCAGGCGATCATTACCAAGCTGGAGCGGGGAACAACCATTCTTAGCGCTAAAGGTGGCTATACTATGGAAGAACGACCGGTGCTTTATTGTGTTTTGGCGCGGTCTGAGGTTTCGCTTTTGAAAGCCATTGTGCATGAGGCTGATCCAGATGCTTTTTTGGTCATCGGTCATGCCAATGAAGCCCTCGGTTATGGTTTTAAGCCACTAAAAGACGGATAAATTTAGGAGATTTTGTTGATGAAGAAATTTGCACTTTTTTTAATTGCTCTTTTGCTTTTGCTTTCCGCGTGCGATACATTAAAAAATCCTGATGACGTGGATTCTGACAATGGAGCCAATTTACACACGCCGAATCCACAAGACATCGAAGGTGAGAACGGATTTATCAAGAAGCCGCCCTTAGACAGCCAGTTTTTCTTAAGGCTGAATGAAAAGGAAAACGAAGTTTATCTGCCGGGAAACATTGCCGTAAAACTGCTCAATATTTTGGACAGCCGATGCCCAGAAGATGTGCAATGCGTTCATGCCGGTTTTGTTGACGTGGTCTTGGAAATTGATTTTGTGGGTGAGGATCCTTTTGAGGAAACCCTTTCTTTAGGGGCCTCCCTGGGACCTGACCAGAAACGCTTCACCGTTTTTTCTGGCAACACTTACCTGACCCTTCAATCGGTAGAACCTCTTCCGGACACGAATAACAATACCAAACCGGAAGATCAAACCGTCATCTTATCTGTAACAAGACACGCGCTTGAGTAAGCTTTTGCAGTCTTAGGCAAAAAAAGCAAAACAAGGTGTCAAAGCTGGCACCTTGTTTTATTTAATAGTCATTTGAAACAGCCGTGGTTTTACCCGGGCACTTAAATGATTGCTTAATCTCTTGCCAACGTATCAAGGGATTTGCCAAGCTTGAGTTCCATCTTTTCTTGAAGCGCGTCATCCGGTGTGCGCCCTTCAAAAGACTCCATAAAGACTGAAAGCATCATATTGCAGTCTGCAACCTCGTGGGCGATGTTTTCTTTGCGCTGGCGGTCAAAATTGCGCACCCAGCCATCTACGCGAGAGACGATTTCATCCGCTTGCATACCCAAGCTGGCGAAATCAGAAAGTAATTGGCGTTCTTCTTCGTTGAGTTCGACTGGCGAAATAGCCAGATAGGCTTCTGCCAACTCGCCAACTTCAGAGAGGTAAAAAAGCAGCGCATCTTTTTGCCCTGGCCAGGCTAATCCGCGGGCTTGGTAATAGTTTTTGATTGTTTTCGTTTCCATAGGTCCTCTGCGCTATTTTATCTTATAATCATAGCATGGCAAAATGGAAAGAAAAACTTGAGCGACTGGATAAAAGCTATAAAGATAAAAGCGCGCGTTTTATGAAAAACCTAAAGCACTTTTATCACAAATTAAATAATAACTTGCGAGGCATACCCGGCATTGTTCGCCACGCATTCACAAACCTTGGCAACGCCCGTGGAGCAGAAGCTTCAGCGGCTTTGGCATATTATGGCTTATTCTCTATTTTTCCGGCATTGATTGCGGTGGTGACGATTGGCTCATTGTTCCTGGATATCAATGTGGTTAGAACGGCTTTGTTTGACGCGGTTGGCGAGCTTTTTCCGGTGCCGGAGACGATTGCCTTTGTGGACGCGCAACTTGGCGCGGCGCTAAAAGTGCGTGGTGCCCTCACTGCCATCGCCACCATATCTCTCATTTGGTCTGCGAGCAATGTCATCGACAAGGTGGTCATCAATGTCAACCGGGCTTTCCCTTATGGCGACGGTTCCAACTTCTTGCGTAACCGTGGATTGGCATTGGTGGTAATAATCATTGTTTTGGTCTTGTTCCTTGCTTCGGTCAGCCTCAAGCCCTTATTCCAACTGCTACCGGCTTTTAGTTTTGCCATTCGGGGTGTGCCCTTTACCCAGACAAAACTGTGGGGCTGGGTGTCGCTGTTGATCCCCTTGATTCTCAAATTTGCTATGTTTTACATCAGCTACACCTGGTTGCCAAACAGCAGAAAGATCCTAAAGCAGGCACGCGCCTGGGGAGCACTTGTAGCGGCACTTTTGTGGGAAGGGGTTACCAAATTCTTGTCTTGGGCAATTGCTAAAGGTTTTGCCAATTATGAGCTTTTGTATGGCTCATTGGCATCGGTGATGGTGCTCTTGTTTTGGTTATATTGGACGGGCTACATCCTGTTTTTGGGCGCGCACATCACCAACGCAGTAAACTATCATTACAAAAACAACATGGCGAGCAAAAAAGTGAACCTTGAAACGGAGACCGCGTAGGCATGACCAGGCTTTCAATCCTCATTCCAACTTTAAATTCTTGCGAGATGTTGAAGAACTGCTTAAGGTCAATCGTAGGTTTTGCCCCGCCGATGAGCTATGAAATCATCATTGCTGACAATGGTTCTACTGATGGCACGCTTGAATTTCTCTCACAAGACTATCCGCATCTGACCCTGATTAAATTTGACAAAAACGAAGGCTTTGCCAAGCCGGTTAATAAGCTTTTGAATGCGGCACAGGGCGATTATTTAGTCTTGCTTAATCCAGACACTTTGCTGATTGAGGACGTTTTTAGTCCGCAATTGGATTGGCTGGATGAACATGATGAGGTTGGAATTAGCATCCCCAAGGTGCTTAATGCGGATGGCAGTTTTCAAGCCCAATGCAAGCGGGGTGATGCCAGACCAGCTGCGGTGTTTGGTTATTTCTTAAAGCTTGGGAAACTTTTTCCAGAAAATCGGGCTTTGAACAGCTATTTGATGTCCTGGCTGGATGAGGATGAAATTGCCGAGGTTGATGCGGTTTCTGGCTCCTGCATGATTATCCGGCGTGCGTGTTGGGAAGCTGTGGGCGATTTTGACGAGACCTTTTTTGCCTATCAAGAGGATAGCGACTATTGCATTCGTGCCCGTCAAAAGGGCTGGAAAGTGATGTATTTACCGATAAGCTCTATCATTCACTTTGGTGGGCAGGGCGGTTCCAAGGCGCGACCTTTCAAGTCGATTTGGGAATGGCATCGTTCATACTATGTGTTATATCGCAAACATTTTGCCAAGGATCGCTTCTTTTTGTTCAACTGGTTTTATTATGCTGTTATGGCGGTGAAGTTGCTCTTATCTTTGTTTGTAAATCTCTTCCGTAAGAAATAAAAGGCTAAATCTTTATAAAGCAATTTTGGGTATAAAAAAAGCCAGCGTTTTTAATGCTGGCTTTTATGGTCTTTGAGGCAGAACCTAACGGCTGAGCTTTAAGATGTTTGCCGCATCGGATCCATGGATGTCCATGTTCTCGCCCAGCGCCCAGCCACGTTCGTCAAAGCGTTTTTGGATGGCTTCGGCGGCTTCGTCTGGGTCGATGCCATAAGCGGTTAGGGTGGTGGGCATGCCCAAAGCGTTGAACCAGCTAGCCAAAGAGTCAATGGTAGCGTCGATGAGTGCCTCGCGGTCATCCGAGATAAGCCCAAAAACGCGCATGCCAAGCTGAACCAGTTTGTCGCCTTTTTGCTCACGTTTGTACCAAAGCAGCCAAGGCAAAACAACTGCCAAAGATTCCGCATGCGCCAAACCATAAAGCGCGGTGAGCTCGTGGCCAATCATATGGGTTGCCCAGTCCTGAGGCACACCGCGACCGATGAGCGTGTTGAGTCCCAGGGAAGCCGCCCACATAAAGTTGGCGCGGGCTTCATAATCGGGTGGGTCCATAAGCATCGCGCGAGGGGCAACTTCTACCAGGGATTGAAGCAGAGATTCTGAAAGTCTGTCCTGGACCACAGCGCCAATGGGATAGGTGAGGTATTGTTCAATGATGTGCATAAACGTGTCTACCAAACCGTTGCGCACTTGCTTTTCGGGCAGGCTGTAAGACACTTCGGGGTCGAGCACGGAGAATTGCGGGAAAACTTTCTCATGTTTGATGGAGAGTTTTTCCTCGGTTTTACGTCGCGAAATGACCAGGTTGTAGTTCATTTCGCTGCCTGTACCGGGCAAGGTAAGCACCGCGCCAAAAGGAACAGCTTGGTTCAGATCCTGGGCAACGGCAGTGCTGATGAGATCCCAGGGTTCGCCTTGGGTGAATGGAGCCGCCAGGGCGATGAATTTGGTGCCATCAATTACCGAACCACCGCCAACAGCCAGCAAGAAGCTAACGCCTTCATCGCGCACAATTTTAACGGCTTTCATTAGCGTGTCGTAATCAGGGTTGGCTTCAATGCCGCCAAACTCGATCACGGTGTAGCCATCCAGCGCCTGCATGACTTGTTCATACACACCATTTTTCTTAATCGATCCCCCACCATAAAGCATAAGCACCTTGGCGTCTTTGGGAATATGACGTGAAATTTTGGATATCACCCCTTTGCCGAAGAGGATTCGGGTGGGATTGTAATAGCTAAAGTTGTTCATAATCACTCCTTTTTAGGGTCTTGTTCAATTTGATAATATCAAAAAAGTCTGTTTCTTTCAAAACCACCTTATAACTTAGTGGGTCTTTAAAAGAAATGGAGCCCTGCTATAAGGGCTCCATAAAGCACGTTTCAATTAGGTTTATTCACTTGCCTCAGTTTGGATGAGGGGCAAATAAATATGTTGCATGCCTAGAACGCGAAGTTGAACTGGCATGGAAAGCTTGTCTTTGTTCTGGTTATTGAAGCCTAAACGCCCAAAATAATCACCAGAAGTCAGCTCTTTTGAGTCAAATTCAGCGACTATCTCAGCTTGACCGCCGTCTTTGCCAACTAGAAACTCATTTGGGTCGAGGCTAAGCCATACGATATCGCCGGGCACATCACCGCCTTGACTGGTTGTGCCATAAGCTCTTAAGAGCCAGTTTCCAGGTTTGAATACATCAACCAAAGACCAGCTTTCATCTGGAGGTAACACGGGATCTGCCGGCAACGGTGTTGACCACCATCCAATCCAGCTACGTTGGAGAGAGCTGTCCATATCAAGCGCCGCAGGCCAATAACCGCTTGGGTTTAACACTAACGCACCAACGCCGATGATAACGTCACCCGGACCTTCCAAAAGGACGGGTTCAGCCAGCACAAATTCATGGAAGGTATCTAAAGTATTTGCTGTTACCCGTTCACTGTAAAGCAGCTTACTGCCCACAGCCGGGTCTTCATTTCCGGACGTGTTTTCGTAGACATAAATTTCAAAGCTATGTCCATTCAAAACACCACCCAGACTGTCGAAGTAGATTTGAACGCTTTCGAGGTTAAAGGGGAAGCTTTCGGCATCTGGTGTAAAGCGATTGAGCCAGATAAACTGGTGGGTGCCTCCAATTCCAATGCCTTCTTCGGCTGTGCCATCATCCAGCACCAATTCGACCGGGTCACCACTGAATGGAACAGGTCCTTCACCAGGATATTCTTCAACTTTAATAACGGCATCAGCGGCGCCAGTGTTGGTAAAGCTCAAGGTTTGCACAGTCACTTGATTAGCCATTTGTTCGGCATACAAGTTGCTTGGGTCGATAACCAAACACGCGCTGTCATGACGTAAGTTGATATCAAGGACGAGATCCTGGCTCATGCCTAGCTCAACATCGTCCAATCGGTAGCTAACATAGCCCGGGTGTTCCACTTCAACAGAATAACGACCTCGGGGCAGTGCCCAATTATAAAAGCCATTCTCGTCAGTGGTCGTGCTTTGATAGAAGACATCATTTTGATAAAACTTCACTTCCGCGTTTGCCAAAGCAGCGGGGTTGATGTCACATTTTTCGCTGGCGGTCAGGGTTCCCTTGATCGTTCCCCAGTCATGAGGACGTAAAACATGCATGGTGACCGGTACTGGAGCAACTTCTTTAGAAGTGTCTGTTTTGAAATGCAGCTCGGCAAAATAGTCACCAGGTTGTTCAATGACATCTTTTACCGTAAAGCGAATATTCAAACTGGTGCTTTGGCCACCATCCAGGAAACCAGCTTTGGGCTCTTCATCCAGCCAGGGCACATCTTCTCCAATCGCCTCGCCGTAGGCTTTGATTGCAAAGGAATCTATTTCTGTGCTTTCGGGGAAGTTGCCAATGTGCGATGAAGCACCGGTTTCAAGGTCAATGACGCGTAATGAGCCATAAGTTGTATACGTTGCCCAGTACATAATACCGTTAACTTCGTCATAGTCCATGCCTTGGGCATAGTTCGGGCGGATACCCAACGAGCCAACAAATTCACTCTGAGCAGTTTCAGGATCAATGCGGTGAAGAGCAGATGTGATGAGGTCTACGCCGTAAATCATATGCTGGTCAGGAACATAGGCAATATCAACCAGACAGGTTGCGGTTGGGATGTTGCCGATGTGCGTGACAGTGCCATCCAGATCAACGCGCGAAAGCTCCGACTTCTCATCACAAATGGCAGAAACGCCATAGAAAAAGCCGTCCGCACCGGTCAAGCCAGTGAACTTTGTGCCAAGCGGAGGCGTGGTTTGGGCGATTTCACGGTAGGCACCGTTGGACGTGTCCACAGCGTACATGATGTTATTTTCATAGCTAATGGTGTAAAGCGTTTTGTAGTTTTCGCCCAGGAAGTCGCCTGCCTGAAGTTTAGGGCGCGTGATGCCCAACTCGGTTAGGTTTTGAGGGCTTGTAATATCATCCCAGGCAACAAAACGGTCAGAAAGCAGATTGATGCCAACCGCCTGTGTGTTTTCGAGCAAGGCGAAATGAGGTGTTTGAGGCATGCCTTCCATGCGAACCTGGTTTTCCTGACTGTGCGATTTTGGCGCCGGTTCGATTGAAACCGGTTCGGTAAGGGCAGGTAGTTCAGCCCTAAAAGCTGGGATGCTGACTTTACTGGGTGTGAAACCCTTGTCAACCTCGAGCAGAGTCCAATTGGCATAACCAGCCCCACGGTTACGGAGATCTAAAGTGCTAAATTCATCGTCATCTCCGAGCACGATCGTGCGTTCCAGAGAGCTTTGAATCGTTTCAATCCAACCTGAGCCAATGCGAAAATCCTGGCGGTTGACTGTGTCTGGGATTAGTGTGCGGCTTTCATTGATGGTGCCATACTGCTCCTTGGAGACAGTAAATGCCACATCGGCATCGCTTTCTTCAAATGCCTGGAAGAAGTAGTACATTCCATCGTGATCCGGGTCGTTTGGTCTAAGGGTGGTTCTGTCATTGGCAGAGGCGGTTTCAACCAGGGCATCAAACACTTTGACATCTTCAGTTTCATTGAGGTCATACACATAACCAGCCACAACCCCACCACTAATCGGTCCGCAAGGGACAGTAACCCATTCGCGCACCTCAACCTTTACGTTATCGATGTACCAACCGAGTTGGTGAACGGTGCGGTCAGAGCGATATTCAAAGCGCCATTGGAAGCTATCGCTGATGAAACCTGGCTCCAGGATAAAGCTTTGGGCGGTGTAACCAGAGCCGATTGGGTCTTTGCGGACGATGTTTTTACGGATTTCAACCCAGGTTTCGCCGCCGTCTTTAGAAGCATAAACCCTTCCGTGGTCAGCCCAGTTTTGAGGTGATTCGGTCATCAGCCAGTCCTGGTAGCTGATGATGATTTGGTGATCCGGGTAAGCCGAAAGATCCATTACCGGCGAGGTAATATAGCTGATTTCATTGGCGTTATAGTTGCCATCAAGGTTTGTAGCCCAAACGTTAGGTTCAGAATAAGCTCCTGCTGGACCAGTTGTTGGCACACCTTTTTGCCATGAATTTGCACCAGAACCGCTAGAGCCAGTAGTCCATTGTTCTTCAGCTTCGTCATCAAATGTGTAGCTGTAAAGTGGGATGGGGTTTGGGTCCAATTCAACCCAAGACATTCCAATGTTGTCAATATACCAGCCAGGGCGCACGCCAGAGCTGTCTGACTTGAACCAGAAGCGGAATTGAAAATCTACAACGTGATAGTCATTCTCAATCACGATGGCTTCTTTACGATAAGCCGAGTCATGGCGCGGTGTAGGTCCCCAAACGGTGTCCCAGGTTGCACCGCCATCTTTTGTGAACTGAACGCTGCCAACATCCCAAAGAGAAGTGGCGCTTTCTGTGTAGAGCCAGTTCCACCATTCAATAAAAGCGGTGTCGTTTAGTCCAACGCCAGAAAGGTCAATGATTGGGCTCATCGCGAAGCTTTGTTCGCTGTTGTTGTAATCACCAGTGGGATTGGTTGCAATGCCTTTGGTGCCGCTGATGGCATGGCCGGGTCCGCTTTCAAAGTCTCCCCAAGCCCAGGAAGAATTGGTGCCTCCAAAGGTAAAGCCTTCATCGCTCTCATCAAAATCAAAGTAGCCTGCGTACGCCAGTCCATAGCCGGCGGCGGTACAGGTGTTTTCAATGTGGAGGTTATAGTCTTTAACCAAGTCTGCATCGGCGGTGAAGGTTTCCGAGGCAGGAACGTAACCAAAAAGTTGTGGTTCGATGCTTAGTGTGTATTCAACGCCACTCTCAATTTGGATGGTATATCTGCCCAACCAAGGGTCGGTGTAGAAAACGTAGGTGTTTTCAGGGTCTTCTAAGGTTATTTTGGCGTAAAGAGGGTAGACATGTTTTTGACCACCTTCTATACCGGCATCGTAAACGGTGCCACTTAGCGTGATGTCAGCATTTATGATGTCGGACTGAAAACTTGTTTCAGCGTGAGCTGACCTTGTTGATGCCAATGGAATAAAACTGAGTAGTAAAGAAATGACTAGTAAAAAGTTTATGGTTCGATGGTTTGTGGTTTTTTGCATAATGTTCCTTTTTTTGTTCTATGTTATGTTCTCAAAATTTTTAAAGGTTTAGCTTAATAGGCACCTCCTAAGGTGTCAATTCCGGAAAGTGTGCAAAATAAACCGAAATTTGATTGGCAAGCCTGCCCTTTTTTCAGGACTTAATCGGGCATTATAGGGAGGCTTAAAGAATAGGTCAATTATTTTATCAAAGGTAGTCCGCCATTCAGACCCGTTTGAGGTGAAAAATTGCTAATTTTTATGTGGTTTTGAGTGGAAATGGACGTGTACGTCACGGACGTAGTCAACTTGCTTTTGCAAGATGTCTTCCACTTCATCTGAAATGGCATCGCCGGCATCCACGCTAATGTTCCCGTCCACGTAAATGGCAAGGTTTATGACTAAATAGCGTCCAAAGCGATGGGCTTTGATGGCATCTACACCATGCACGCCAGGCACTTGCATAACCAAGTCGGAGATTTGCTTGGTCAGTGCCTTGCCTGGCAAGGTGTCCATGAGGTCGTCGGTGGAGTCGCGCAGAATTTCGTAACCGGTGTGGAAGATGAAAATAGCAACCAAAGCGCCGGCGAGCGGATCTACCCAACGGAAGCCCAAGAGGCTAAAGCTGATGCCAATCACCACGGCCAGGGCGCTGAAAATATCGTTGCGATGGTCTTGGGCGAGGGCAATAATGGTGGCATTGGCGGTTCTTTTACCAATGCGATGGGTGTAAATGGACATGAAGGTTTTAATAATGACCGTGGCGAGGGCAATCCAAAGGGTGATTTGCGCGGCGCCTTCTTCGTTTCCGCTGCCACTAAAATAGTCAAAGAGGCTTCTAACGGAGTCCCAAAAAATAGTGATGGCGGTGGTAATAACAAAAGCGCCAACCACCAAAGCCCCCACACTTTCGAACTGCGTGTGGCCATAGGGATGTTCATCATCCGCAGGTTTATGGGCTGCGCGCACGAAGAACGAGACCACAATGTTGTAAACCACGTCCGACGTAGAGTTGATGCCGTCAGCAAGCAATGCCGGTGAATGCCCAAAAATGCCAATCGCGGTTTTTACAATGGCAAGGATGATGTTGATGATTAAGGTAAGTAAAACCGCTTGATTGCTCTGCCTGTTCCTTTGATCAGAAGGCATGTCTATGGCTTTATCGAGGGCGTCTTCGATCATTTCCTAGCCAGATTTACCAGTCTAAACCAACCGCTTTGCGCATGCGCTTGAGGTTGGGGATGGCGATGGAACGCACTTTTTCGGCGCCGGTCTTGAGGATGGCGTCCAGCTGGGCTTTGTCGCTCATCAGGGTGTTGTAGGTTTGGCGCGCTTCTGCAAAATGGTCGAGGTAGCGTTCAAAGAGCTCTTGTTTTAAAACGCCATAACCCAATCCCCCTTGCAAGTATTGATGGCGAACTTCTTCAACACGCTCCTCAGGCGCGAAAAAGCGGAAGATTTGAAAGACATTACAGCTCTCTGGATCTTTGGGTTCTTCTGGTGTTTTGCTATCGGTGACGATGCGCATAATTTGCTTGCGGGCTGCTTTTTCGTTGCCAAAAATTTGGATGGTGTTGTTGTAGCTTTTGCTCATTTTGCGCCCGTCAATGCCGGGGATGCTTTGCACTTCTTCTGGAATCAAAGGTTCGGGCAGTTTGATGGTGTTGCCATAAGTGCGGTTGAAGGTTTCGGCGATATCACGCGCGATTTCGACGTGTTGTTTTTGATCAAGCCCAACAGGGACTATATCAGCGTTATAAAGCAAAATATCCGCTGCCATCAGCACAGGGTAGTAATACAAGCCGGCGTTAATCTGGTAGTCAGGGTCGCGATCGATTTCCAGGTTTTTGTCCACCGCGGCTTTATAGGCATGGGCACGGTTGAGCAAGCCTTTGGCAGTGGAGCAGGCTAAAATCCAGGTGCACTCGGGGATTTCGGGGATGTCTGATTGGCGGAAAAACGCACTCTTTTCAGGGTCCAGTCCCAAAGCTAACCAGGCTGCGGCAACTTCGTAGATGTTTTGTTGCAACTCCTTAGGGTCTGGGTTGGTGGTGAGAGCGTGATAGTCTGCAACAAAATAAAGCCCCAAATAGGTCTCAGAAAGGGCGATGGCTTGTTGGTACATGCCAAAGTAATTGCCAATATGAGGGCTGCCAGTAGGTTTGATGCCAGTGAGTGATATGCGTGCCATAAGATACTCCAAAAGTTAGTGAGGCAATTATAAGCCAGGTTTAGAGAATGATCCCCAGTTTTTTCAAGCCGGTTTCGATTTGGGTGCCGGTATCCTCAAAATTCCCATCGGTTGTAATAACAAAATCTGCCATTTTTGTTTTTTCTTCCTGTGGGCTTTGAGAATTAAGCCGTTTTGCGGCACTAATGGGATCCATGCCACGACCCTGGATGAGGCGACCAAGGCGGGTTTCATCATCCGCGGTGGTTACCCATGTGGCATCGCACAGCTTTCCCATACCCGATTCGAATAGCTTTACCGCTTCAACCACCACGAGCTTGACACCGTCTTTTTCAATGGCTTGCTCGATGAGCGCTCTGATGGCTTCAATTGTGGCAGGGTGCACAATGGCTTCCAGTTCTTTGAGCTGGACCGGGTCAGAAAATACGATTTTGCTTAAAGCAGCGCGGTCAATATGCCCGCTGGCATGTTTGATGTTTTCGCCAAAATGCTCAATTAAAGGCGCGTATGCAGGATTACCTGGCAGGTAGGTTTGCTGAGCAACCAGGTCTGCATCGATGGTCTTGGCACCACGTTTGGCGAGCCAACTTAGCACGTATGTTTTGCCAGAGGCGATATTGCCCGTAAGACCGAGGACAAAAGGTTTTTTATTCATGCCTAAAGTATACTTCAGGCAGGGTCTCTGCGGAATAATCTGTTTAATCCATTAAGTCTGTTTAATGTGTTATAACGGATTGCGAAGATGTTTTTTTGAGACGAGGAGAAGAATGGAAGCAAAAAAGGCAGTGCTAAATCAAATCAAATGTGATAATTGCGGTGCGCCGCTTAAACTTGAACAGGGAGAGCAGATTGTTAATTGCCCATTTTGTCATTCCACACAGCATGTTAACATTGAATGGAAAGAAGTCAAAGCCGAACCTGTGGTTAGCCATCACGCTGAGCAAAGCTTTCAACAAGCTCCACACAATCCATCCAAACTTGTACCAGTTTCAAGAAAAGCATTTGAAACTGTTTTGAAAATCCTTTTTATCATAATCTTTTTGTTCGTTCTATATACCATTATCCGCCGCTGGATTAGCTTCCCTAAAGTGGATCCCTTGCTTCTTGACTACCTGGGGTCTTAAGCCATTTCTATAAATGCTTTAAAGCGTCATTCACCACACCCTGAAGCTATGAGCCAAGCGAGGCGCGTGCTATAATTTTGTCATGCTCCGAGAAGAAATGATTCAAACTTTGAAGGATTTGTTAGCCCAAAAGAGTGGCTTTGATCCTCAAAAGCCTCTCATCCTGGCGGTTTCAGGTGGGGTGGATAGTTTGAGCTTGGCACACGCTCTGCGCGACTCGGATTTGCCTTTGATTGTGGCGCATTTGGACCATGCCCTGCGCGAAAAATCGGCTGAACAAGCCGGGCAATTGGAGCAATTGATGAGCGAATGGGGCTTGCGTTTTGTGAGTCGACGGGTGGACGTTGCGGCTTTTGCCCGTGAAGAAAAGCTGGGCATTGAGGAAGCCGCACGGGTGTGCAGATACCGCTTTTTGTTTGAGGTCGCCCGCGAAAATGATGCCCAAGCCATTGTTTTGGGGCATCATGCCGATGATCAGGTTGAAACCGTGCTGATGCATTTTATGCGCGGTTCCGGTATGGCAGGGCTTACAGGCATGTATCCCTACACTATTTTAGGGCAATTTGATAAAACCATTCCTCTTTTACGCCCATTATTGAAAATTAAGCGGGAAGCTTTGGAAGCTTACGCATCCCATCATCAGCTCAAGCCTTTAGAGGATGAAAGCAATCAAAAGCCTTTTTACTACCGGAACAAACTCAGGCTTGAACTCATCCCAGATATGGAGGTGCTGAACCCTGGCTTTAAGCAAAGTGTTTTGCGGTCAGCAGAAGTTTTACGTGGTGATGAGGTAATCCTTAGCCGGTTGGAGAACGAAGCTTTTTTGAAGTCCACACGCAAAGAGGCTGAAGATGAAATTATTCTCGATCGTGAAGACGTATTAGCTTTGGATTTAGGCATTCAACGGCGGGTTATTCGCAAGGCTTTAAATCAATTGCGCCCTGTTAATCCTGATTTCGGCTTCGAAGATATCGAAAAAGCGCGGGCTTTGGTATTAGCCGGAAAAGGAGCTGAAGATATTAGCTCTGGATTGCGAATTGAGATGCTTGGGAATTATTGCCATTTGATTAATCAAGGACAAGAACCGCGCATCATTAATTTTCCTCAGTTGGCTTCTTTGACTGAAGTAAAACAGCTCTATGTTGGGGATGCCTTAGACCTTAATGAGGGTTGGCGTTTGCATGCGCAGCTGATTGACGCGCAAAGCTATGCCCAAATGCCTGAAGCAACGCGCAAAAACGCAAATCACGCCTTTTTAAGGCTTCCTAAACCTGAAGTCCCGCTACAGGTCCGCGCAATGAAAGCGGGAGAGCGTTGGGTATCTTTGGGTTTGAAAACAGGCAGTCAGAAATTGAGTGATTTCTTTGTAAATAACAAAATTCCTCAGGCAGCAAGAGCAAAATGGCCTTTGGTGCTGCGAGAGGAATCGATTCTTTGGGTGCCAGGTTTGCGCATCGCACATGCCTGGCGACTAAAAGGTGATGAAACGACTATCCTTCACCTTTCCTTGGTGCATAACCAGGTTTTTAACTAGTTGGCATCCAAGACTTCACGCAAGAGGTTTTTTATCGCTTCGAAGTCTGGGTATAAAACCTGAGCGCCTCCGGATGTAATCCCACCAGTTACCTCATTATGTGTAATGCGGTGCATGGTAAACACATCGTCTCCAAAATACTTGGAAAGTGGCAAAGCGTAAATGATGTAGTCCGTTAACTTCATGTCAGTTTCGATGCTGCGGTTTACCGCGCGCAGCACGTTGGGCAGGTTGACAAGCTGGCTGGGTGAGAGGGCTTTTTTGCCCATGGCTTTGATGACTTCCATGGCGCGACGGTTGCGGTCAAGGTCCGAAGAATTCATGCGCGCGCGAACATACCAAAAAACGTCCCATTGTTCCATGGTTACGATGCCAGGTTCCACCACGCGCCACCCACTTTCGTCCAGATAACTTGCATCTTCCATGCGCTCGGTTACTTCAACATCAATGGGTCCAAGCACATCCAGGATATGCTTAAAACTTTCAAATTCAGCCATCATGTAGTGGTCTGGTCTAAAGCCAAAATTGGCTGCCAGGGCATCGCTAAGCATTTGCCACTCACCAAAGGGATAAGCCACGTTGAGGCGTTGTTCTCCCAAACCGGGAATGTTTAGCCAAAGATCGCGCGGAAAGGAAATGAGATTAATTTTGTTGGTTTTCGTGTTGAAAGCCATCAAAAGCATGACGTCGGTACGAAAGCCGATTTCGGGTTGGTAGTCTGAACCCAGCAACATGATGGTTTTGATGTGGTTTGGCACATTGAGCCGTGTGGCTTCATTCGATAAATAGGGATCATCGGCGTATTTTTCAGGTGTCGTCCATAGATTGGTCAAAAAGCCTGGTTGTCCTTCACGGATGCGGTTGAGGCTAACGCCAACCATAACGCCAAAAACCAGGAGAACCAGAATGATAAGAAACGTTGAAAACGCGCAACCGCGTTTCTTTGTTGAGTATTGTTTCATAGAACCTACTTTGTTTTAGGGTAAAACCTTATGCCTGAGGGAGGGTGTAATCATATTCCTTGGCGATTTTATGCAATCTTTCGTGCACATCGCGCCATTGGATTTTTGAAATGCCCAGTTTTTGGCGAATGCTATCGGGGTCTTTGCCTTCCACCAAGTCAATCACCGCGCTGGTCCATCTCAGGCTGTCAAAGGAAATGTTCTTCTCCATTTTTGCGGCTTCAGCAATATCGCTAAGCAAGTATTCAAGGCGACGTTGCGACCAAGGGAAAACCTGATCCTGAATGCCGTACTTTTCTGCATAGTCTGTGTAAATAGCAACCCACTCTTCAGAAAGGGGCAAGCGGCGCTCTTTGTAGCGGAAGCGTGGGTTAGAGTAGCGCACATACAAAGCTGCTTTTTTGGGCTCGTCAATTTCAAGGTGTTCTACCATAAGGCTGAGGCATTCACCTTTTTTGAGTCCGGTTTCGAGCACCAGTTTGAGCAGGGTTAAAGGACGAATATCAGCTTTTGCACCATCACGAATTGCCTTGGCAGTTTCAAGTGCCGCCAGGTATTCCTTTTGCGTTAGGGCATGTGGCAGACGGCTGGCGACCGGTTTTTGAACGATGGGATCGGCAGGATTGCTTTTGAGCACGCCAGCTTCAAAGAGCCAGCGGAAAAAGGACTTAAGTGAG
The DNA here is from genome assembly GCA_002409625.1 of Anaerolineaceae bacterium UBA5404. Taxonomy (GTDB): domain Bacteria; phylum Chloroflexota; class Anaerolineae; order Anaerolineales; family Anaerolineaceae; genus Mesolinea. Next base: position 44,362 of record DHNY01000006.1, read on the forward strand.
GTGATGCGGCGAGAGAGCGTTTTGGCGCTGCATGGCGCATCGCGTTCGTTTTGCATCCAGTTCAGGTGGTTTTCCAAATCCGCAGTGCTGATTTGGCCAATTTGCTTGTCTGTGGGTAAGTAGCTTTCAAGTAAGTTGAGATCAGCAGTAAAAGCTTTTAAGGTGTGGTGCGATCTGCCCTGATCGCGCAGATAAATTTTCCAGGCTTGAATCGCTGGATGTAAAAGCGTTGATTCTTGAATATGGGCAGAAAGGTCTTGTTTCTTTTGGCTCATTGCGCCTCCATTATTTCGTATAGCTATAAAACTCAAACTTAAGTTTAGCCTCAAAGCCGAGGGCTGTCAAATTGTGAAAAGGCTTAAATGCTTTTATGGTGAAGCTTCTCGGGCTTACTGATTGCGATAAAGCGCCTCATTGAGCATCGTACTAATGGCATTATTATCGGGCATAAGCACCCAGGCGCCTTCCCAGGTGATCCAGTTGTATGCCATCGTGCTATCCACAGCAAAGTGACGCAATTTGCTAAGGTCAGAGAGCGCATTTGCCAGAGGCATCAGTTTTAGAACTGCGCTAAGTGGCATATCCGTGTTGATGTACTCCCGGTAATGGGAGTAAAGCTCTGGAACTTTGGCAATCATATTAAGGCTGGTCGCCTTTTTGACCATGGCAACAATGACGTCTTGTGTGCGGCGGTTGCGGTCAAAATCGCTGGTGGTGATTCGCGAGCGGGAATACCAAAGGGCGGTGATGCCATCCATGTGCATCTCGCCGGGTTCAAAGGTACACCAACCACTGGGGTCCCATGGGCAAGTATCGGTGAGGGTTTCTTTAACCTCGACATCGATACCGTCCAGGCTTTCAACTACGTCCTGGAAGCCATCGAAATGAACCATCATGAAATAGTCTGGTTTGATACCAAAATTGGTTTCAAAAACTTGCTTTAGGAGCTCCCATCCGCCAAGACTCCATGCGGTGTTAATGCGGTTTGACCAAAAACCAGGAATGGCGACATAAAGATCGCGTGGGAAGGATATGAGCGTTGCAGTTTTATGTTTTGGGCTGATTGAAAGCAAAATAATAACATCTGTGCGGAAAGTTTGCTCTTCAAAATCATCCTGGCCTAAAAGGAGGATGTTGATTTGGTCATCCGGCAGTTCACCCGATGGAATGAGCGCTACCGGAGTAGGCGTGAAAAGTGGTTGGGGGATGAAATCTTGGCTGCCCTCTTGAAGTAGACTGGCATAATCCTGTGGCTGGAAAGGTGTGGGGGTAGGCGCACCACGTTTGAGGCTGAAGCTATAAGGCGAGCTCTTGGATTGCGCCATGGTTTTGATAAGCGCGCCGGAGGCGAAGATCATCAAAACAGTCCCAATGAGGATGAGTATGATGTATAAAGTGGTTTTGCGTTTATTTTGCTCTTGCATAGCTTAGCTTTCTGTTAATTTGTTTTCAGCCAGTTTGTCTGTATGCTGTTTTGTCGTTTTTTAAGATGCAACATTTCTTTTCACACCACAATATCAGCCGTATTAAACAGGCAGAGATAAAGATGCAAGAATTGTACCGCTTGCAGCCCTGGGCGCTTTCTGATGCCGGGTTCAATTGCGTGAAGCTTTAGAAAAGGGCTGAGAGACCAAAAGCAACACAATCACAGCCTATATAAGTAGAAGTGATTGACCAATGCGCTGCTATTGAGTAGAATTCAGTTTGTTAAGTAACACTAACAGGATTTGACACAATAGCGTTTGGAGTATAACTTTGATCAAAGAGATCAGCCCTTTACTAAACATTCTTTTACTCAGTATATTTGCGAGTTTGGGTACCGGGATTGGTGGCTTGTTTGCCGCCTTGTTAAGACCTTCACGGCGCTCGTATGGCTTTTTGATGGGGCTTACCGCCGGCGTGATGATCTGCCTTTCGTTCCTGGAGTTGGTGCCCAAAGCGCTTGAACAGTCAAACTGGGTAACCGCGACCATAGGTTTTGCCCTGGGCGCAGTGTTCATGTTTGCCTTAGATCATCTTATCCCGCATATTCGGTTTGGCGAGAAGGAAATCCGTGGAGACGTGGATATTGAAGTCAATGGAAAGCTCGTTGGTGCGGATGGCAAAGCTATTGATGGCGATTGCTGTGATGGAAAAGGGATTGGCAAAGAATGCAAATGTCATGGTAAAAAGAAGCGAAGAGGGCGGCTCTTTAGCATCAGGCGTGCCGATAACGGCGAACCCGTTGACCGAAAACTGATTAATACTGGCTTACTGATGGCGATTGGTATCGCGATCCATAACCTGCCAGAGGGCATCGCGGTTGGCGCTGGTTATTTGCACAATCCGCAGTTTGGTATCTTTGTGGCAATCGCCATTTTGCTACACAATATCCCCGAAGGCATCGCTACGGCGTTGCCGCTTTGCAGAGGCGGTATTTGCCGCCGCGATGCGATAAAGGTTGCTTTTTTGTCTGGCCTCGCGGAACCTATTGGCGCAATTGCGGCAAGTTTGGTCTTGGTAAACTTTAGCACCTTATTACCAGGTGCTTTGGCTTTTGCGGCTGGTGTGATGGTGTTTATTACCCTGGATGAGCTCATCCCAACTGCTCGCGAGCATGGTCATAATCATTTTACAGCGATTGGAATCATAGTTGGTTCGTTGTTCGTATTTGTCCTAAGCGGTATTTTTGGCGTTTAGGGACTTTTCTCCTCAACAAAAAGGCATGCTCAGTATTGTAGAGCATGCCTTTTTTTGCTTATAGGGTTTGTTTCTTGCTTTAGCTTAGTTTTGCCAGCCCTTTTTCCAAACGGATCAAGGTTTCTTCTTTTCCCAGAAGGGCGGCTAGCTCGGTTGCGCCACCAGCACTGGCTGGCAAACCGCTTAGCGCGGTGCGGATAGGCCACATAGTGGTGCCCACTTTGAAGCCGCTCTCGGTGGCATAGGCTTTGAGCGTTTCAAAAAGTGCCGCGTTGCTAAAGGTTTCTTGTTTCTTCAGCAGAGGGATGACAGCTTCGAGCACAATTTTTGAACTTTCCAGGCTGGATTTTGATTTTGGGTTTTCAAAAAGGCTTGCTTCATATTCGGGTAATTTAGCCAAAAAGCCAAGCATTTCGGGAATATCGCCCAAACAATCGGTACGGATTTGTATCAGGCGGCTAAGTTCTTTCAGGTCAAAGCGATGAAGGCTCCCGGGGTACCAAGGCAGGGCGGTTTCGTGGAAGGCTTCGGGGCTCAAGGCGCGGATATGTTCACCGTTGATCCAACGCAGTTTGTCCATCGAGAATGCGGCGCTGGATTTGTTGATACGGTCCATATCGAAGACCTCGATCAGCTCTTGCAAGGAAAAGAGTTCACGGTCGTCTCCCGGATTCCAGCCTAAAAGGACCACATAGTTGACGATGGCTTCGGGCATGTAACCCATGTGCACGAGGTCTTCAAAAGTGGGGTCTCCAGCGCGTTTGCTCAGTTTTTTGCCGTCTTCCTTAATGATGTGTGGCAGGTGGATGTATTCAGGCGTTTCCCAGCCAAAGGCTTGGTAAAGCAGGTTGTACTTGGGCGTGGAGCTGAGGTATTCCTGCCCACGGATAACGTGTGTGATTTCCATAAGGTGGTCATCCACCACGTTGGCGAAGTTGTAGGTGGGAAAGCCATCCGATTTGAGCAGCACCTGGTCGTCGAGTTGTTTGTGGTCGATGGTGATATCACCATAAACATGGTCAAAGAAGCTGCTTTCACCTTCTAGCGGGATGCGCTGGCGTACCACCGGTTGCAGTCCTTGGTCAAAGCGGGCTTGAACCTCTTCGGAGCTCAGGTCGCGGCAGGGGTCTTTGAGCCCTTCAATGCGTTCGTCGCCGGGTTCGGGTTTATCTTCCTTTTGGCAGAAGCAGTAGTAAGCGTCGCCTTGTTCGATGAGTTGTTTGGCGTATTGGCTGTAAATGGGTTTGCGCTGGCTTTGCACGTAGGGACCGTGGCCGCCGTCTTTGTCGGGACCTTCGTCGTAAGCAATGCCGGCAAGCGCCAGTCCGTTATAGATGGCTTGGACGGCTTCGGGGACATTGCGTTTTTGGTCGGTGTCCTCAATGCGCAGGATAAAGGTGCCGTGCGCTTTTTTGGCAATGAGGTAGGCGTAAAGCGCGGTGCGCAAATTGCCGATGTGCATATAGCCGGTTGGGCTTGGGGCAAAACGTGTTCTAAACATAGTCACTTCCTATGGTTTGTTTCTTGTCATTCGCCCATGAATCCTACCATAAAGCCGGGTGTTTTGGGGTTCAACATGGTGTGTTTATGGTCGCAAACGGAGCGATAATAAAAATACTTACTCTCAATTTCCGAAACTTGATGTCTATTGCTAATAACAGCTTTTATTTTGGCAATGGGCATTACTGCAAGGTTTCCCTTGAAATTAAGGCTTTAGATTGGTGATTGGAACAACGTAAACATTGTCTTCTCGTCTATAAGCATAAGGTGCTACTCCACATAAAACGAGCATAAATGAAGGTTTCATCATTCGGTCTGTGTCTATCAGAGATGCTATTCTTTTTAGGTTTTCAGCACCTGCATTAATGAGCCTGTCTCCACCTAACTTTATCTCAATCAGCCCATAGCTACCATCCCGACGATGTAATACAGCATCACATTCCAAGCCATTCTTTTCTCTGAAATGGTAAAGGGTTCCATCTAAATAGTCTGCATAAATTCTTAAATCCCGGACACATAAGTTTTCAAACAAAAACCCCATAGTGTTTAAATCTTTCTGTAAATCTTCAGGTCCAATGCCAAGCGCTGCAGTTGCGATGGATGGATCGACAAAATACTTGGTGTCTGTTGTTCGAATGGCAGACTTTGATCTAAGATTCGGGTTCCAGGCAGGAGCGTTTTCAATAACAAATATTTTTTTTAGGGCATCTAAATACGAATACATTGTTACACTGTCAAAAGTATCGGAATGGTTTGCTAACATATCCTGCCTGATTGTTTCTAAGGAAGCTTGGGTTGCAATGTGTCTTGAATATGATCTTAGAAGTCGCTTAGCTTTTTCTTTGTCTCTCTTTACAGAATCAATCCTGCTAATGTCATTTGATATTATCGAATCAAAATAATCCCTCGCTTGAAACAAAGCAGCTTTTTCGTTTAGTCCGATAGCTCTTGGCCATCCGCCTCGGCAAATGACAAAAGCAATGTCCTCCAAACCTGAATCTGAGCTCGCAGATATGTTTTCCTTGTTAAATAAACTTTCAAGAGAAACCTGCCCTGATGACTCTTCAGATTCATAGAGACTCATTGGCCTCATGTAAAGCCTTGAGATTCTCCCAGTTCCAGTATGCATTGCTTTATCAAATGTTATGGGGACAGCAGAACCCGTTAGGATAAATTGACCAAACGCATCTCTCTGATCAACTTCATATCTAACAGCATTCCATAAGGAAGGCGCAATTTGCCATTCATCAATCAATCGTGGGGTTTCACCTTCTAACAATTGTCCAGGTGCTAATTCAGCTATCTGTTGATATTGAAGGGTCATATTTGGCTGATCCATAAGTAGCATGCTTTGAGCAAATTCTTTAGCGGTTGTGGTTTTACCGCACCATTTTGGGCCCTCAATGAGAACAGCACCTTTAGCTTCTAACCTATCCTTTAATAGTTTGTCAATAATTCTTGGGAAGTATCTTTCCATGATTGGTTTACCTTTCTGTTAAGTGAATTGTATCACTGAATCAAGTGATTGGCTAAATATTGCTCAAGTAATTGGCTAAAAACTATTAGAGTGTTTGGCTAAAAATCGTTCAAGTGTTTGGCGATAAGCTCTTCGTTTTTTGGTGAACCCTTTTGGCATTTGCGCTTGCATCTTTGGTCAGTAGTCCTAGGCTAATGAATAAGTGTTCTTAAAAAAGTGACAGGCCTTCAAGCCTGTCACTTTTTGGTTTGTTGATCCAGAATAGTTTTCTGGGCTCTGTTAAAGAATATTTATTTCCTCTTCCACACTTGGAGAATTGAGTAAAGTGTCGCTGACTGGGCAGTTACTTTCAACAAAGGCGACGAATTTGGTGATTTCTTCTTCGGTGTTCTCGGCTTTAATGTGGTAAATGGTTTTGATGTGCGAGAAGCCTTTTTTAGCCTCTTTGTTTTTCAAGAGGAAACCATCCGGATCGAGGTCACCAATACATTCGATGCTGATTTCTTGCAACTTGATGCGATGTAAACGGGCGAAGGCTTTGACCACAATCGCTTTACAGGCAGCCAATGAAGCCAGCAAAACCTCCACAGGGGTCATGCCAGTATCTAATCCGCCAAGTGACTCCGGTTCATCGATGGTCATTTGGAATTGACGGGCATTAGCGGTCACTTGTAAACCTTTACCCATATCCATCTTGCCGATTGCCTTGAATTGTTGTATTGCCATAGATTTACTCCTTTTATTTGGATGTTTTATTAACTCCCATTTTAATAAGCTGCAGGGTTAATATCTCTATCTTGTATAGTATTTGAGTAAATTATTATAAAAATAATACAAAAAACTCAGGATAAATACCAGGGTTGGATAACTTTACCAACCCTGGTATATGTAGATTTAGCCAAATTGGATGACCTGATCAAAAGATGCTGTTTTGACAGGATCAAATTGATGACTGATGAGTAAGACGAGTTTATCCGGAATGTTCAAAATCAAGTCTTCAATCAATTGATGGCTTTCTTTATCCAGATTTGCCAAGGGTTCATCAAGGATCAAAATGGGGGTGTCCCTTAGCAATGCGCGTGCCAGTGCCAGGCGGCGCCTTTCACCGCCGGATAAGTTTGCCGCGCCAGATTGTAAAGGCAAATCAAGCCCGCTTTTGTTTGCCCACTTCTCCAATCCAACCCTGGTTAAAGCTTCATTCAGTTGCTCGTCTGAAAAATCCTGGTAGACCCGCAGATTTTCGCGCAGGCTGTCTTCAAAAAAGGTGGCTTCCTGACGCATCACCGTGATCAGCTCAGGTAGGTTGGCGATTTCTGATACCGGCACATCATTGATACTAACCTTTCCTTGCTTGGGTGGATAGTAATTGAGCAAGAGGCTCGTTGCGGTGGACTTTCCGGAGCCGTTTGGTCCGGTCAATAGCAAGCGCGATGGGGACTTTGCGTTTAAATTGAAATTGCTCAAAATCATTTTCTTTTCATCATAGGCAAAAGACAAATGATCGAAGCTCACTTGCACATCCCGCTCTGGGTCAAGGGTGTTATTTGCCGTAGATACAGGTTCGAATGCGAGGAAAGTCTCTATCGCTTCACGAATGGGTTTAACTGCGGTGAATTCTTGCAGATACATGGATAGTGCCAGGATAGGCATCGAAAGTTGGTCGATGAGCCCTACCGCAATAAAGAAACGTCCCGCGCTAAAATCACCTCGCAAAACCAGCCAGGCGGCAATGGCGATGATGATAAAGTGCGAAAGGTAAGAAAGGCTACTAGAGATTAGCCAGGAGCGGTAGTTAAGGATTTGGCGGCGGTAATCGGCATCAAAAACCCGGGCGTTGCTTTGGCGAAACTTGCCCACAATCTTGTTTTCGATGTTGAAGTTTTTGATAAGCTCAAAACCTTTGAGCCAGTCCACAAATTTGGCGAGATGGGCTTCGAAAACCTTAGCACTTTCTTTTTGGGCTTTTTGCAGGTGTTTTTCCACCAATTTGGGCACATAAAGTGGCGTGGTAAGCAGAAAAAGCGTAACCAAAGCTAATCGCCAATCCAGGAAAAAGAGCGCAGCACTAATCGTAAGCGCTTTGATGCTAATTTCGAACATCCAGATGATGTTTTCGATGTGTTGTTTTTGAATTTTGGTGAATTGGTCTGTGTAAGTTGCCAGATATTCGCCGTCCGGCGTTTCGCGAAACTGTGGGTAGTTGCGCTTTAAAATGGCGCTAAAGTAACGCTCTCTTAAGGTTTTAACGCAATTCAAAAAGAACTTGCTGCTAAAAACGTTATAGTAGTAATATGAGCCCAGCTCAAGCAAGATGCCTGCTAACAAGAGTGCGCCGGAACGTAAGGCTGCACTTGTGTTGCGATCCAGGGCATAGTCTAGCACATCACCTTTGGCAAACTGCACATAAACAGCCAAAAGCGAGGCTATAAGGGTAAAAAATACGGCAAGGGCAAGAAAGCGCCAATGCTTTTTAATCATTTGGTTCATGGAAACCTCCTAAACGTGTCTGTGGTGTGTGTCAACCGCGGACAGAAGGATAGAAGGCGGTTGAGTCCTTCTATCGGTTTAGAAGGTGAAGCGTAAGCGTATCATCAATTATCTCCGAATAAGAATCAAAAATGCCAAGCACAATTATAGCTTAATCTTTTTTATCACAAAGAAAATCTTCACAATAAGCTTTAATATGCTGGAAAGTTTTCTCGCTAACATAATGCTCAATGCGGCAGGCGTCCATTTCGGCGGTTAGTTCGTCTACACCCAGGTGAATTAGAAAACGGGTGAAGATTTTGTGGCGCTCATAAACGGATTCAGCCACCGCGCGTCCTTGCGGTGTGAGGGATATCTTGGCATTGTCATCGATGTTGACCAGGTTTTGCTCGGCTAGTTTTTTCACAGCGATGTGCACGGTGGGGCGCTTAAAATCCAGCGCGCGGGCGATGTCTACCTGTCGCACTGCCTTGTGGTCACGTTCGAGCAAAAGGATGGTTTCAAGGTACATTTCACCTGATTCGGGGATATCAGAAATGAATTCGGTTTTCATGGCACCAATTATACCAAAAACCCTTGACAGAATAGTTAGATGCGTCTAACTTATGAGAAGTTAGTAATAACTAACGATTATGGAGGAACAATGATACCACTGAGTTTTGTTCAAAACAAAAAAAGATGTAAGGTTCAACGTGCTCGGGGGCATTGTAGAAAGAGAATGGAAGCGCTGGGCTTTGTGCCGGGCGAAGAAATTGATGTTATTTCTTCTTGCAATGGCAACGTTATAGTCTTGCTACGTGAGGCTCGTTATGCCTTGGATGAAGAGCATGCAAAGAATATTTTTGTAGAGGAAACAGTATGAAAACATTAAAAGAGATGAAACCGGGCGAGATCGCGGTGGTCAAAAAGGTGCATGGTGAAGGCAGCCTGAGACGACGCATTTTGGATATGGGTATCATTCGTGGCACCCAGCTTGAGATGGTGAAAAAAGCGCCTTTGGGTGATCCTATTGAAGTCAAAATTAAAGGTTATGACCTAAGCTTGAGGCAAACCGAAGCCGCCTTGGTTGAAGTGGAGTAGAAGGATGAGTAAAGAAAAAGTAATCATTGCCTTAGCCGGCAACCCAAACTCTGGTAAAACAACCCTGTTCAACCAATTGACCGGTGCCAACCAATATGTGGGCAACTGGCCAGGTGTTACTGTTGAAAAGAAAGAAGGCAAGTTAAAAGGTCATGCACATGTCATCATCCAGGACTTGCCAGGTATTTATTCGCTTTCTGCAAACTCCATTGAAGAAAAAATTGCCAGCGAGCAGCTCACCCAAAACCCACCTGATGCGGTTATCAACATCGTGGACGGAACCAACCTGGAGCGCAACCTCTATTTGACCACGCAACTGATCGACATGGAGATTCCGGTTGTGGTTGCCATCAATATGGCGGATGTGCTCAGTCGTCAGGACATGCGCATCGACATGAATAAGCTTTCAAAGCGCTTGGGTTGTCCTGTGGTGGGCATTTCTGCTTTGAAAGGCACAAATCTTGAGCAATTGATTGAAGAATCTTTGCGTTTGGTACGCAGCAAGCAGGTGCCTCCTGCTTTGGCTTATGACAAAGGATTTCTCGCCTTATTGGCTGAAGCTGAAAAACTCGCCGGCGCAGAGCTGCCCAAGAACCAGCGTCGCTATTGGTTAACCCGCGCGCTTGAAAATCCTGAAACTTTGGATCTTAAGGCATCTACCCTTGCAAAACTACAAAACTTAATCAAAGGCTACGAAAAACAAGAAGACGATGACCTGCAAAGCGTCATCACCTTCCAACGCTATGCTTTGATTGATGACTTGGTTGCGGGTGTGCGAGGTGGCAGACCTGCCGCGGATATGAGCACTTCAGATAAGATTGACCAGGTTGTGACCAACCGCTGGGCGGCATTGCCGATCTTTGTGGTGATTATGACTTTGGTCTTTGGTCTCTCAGTGTGGAGCGCGGGTCCCGGCACGTGGTTGACCGATTGGGTCAACGAGACCCTCTTTGGCGAGATTATTCCTCCCGCGGTTGAAGGTCTTTTAGGTAATTGGGGCGTGGCAGATTGGCTCCAAAGCCTCATATTGGACGGTATCATCGGTGGTGTTGGTGCCGTGCTGGGTTTCTTACCTCAAATGGTTGTGCTCTTCCTGATGTTGGCGTTCCTCGAAGGAACAGGGTATATGGCGCGCGTTGCTTTTATTATGGATCGTGTGTTTAGACGCTTTGGACTCTCGGGTAAGAGTTTTATTCCGATGTTGGTGGGTGTAGGGTGTAGCGTGCCCGGCATTATGGCATCCCGCACGATTGAAGAAGAGCGTGACCGCCGTATGACCATTACCGTTACCAGCTTCATTCCCTGCGGCGCGAAACTACCGATCATCGCCTTGATTGCTGGTGCTTTGTTTGGCGGAGCCTGGTGGGTGGCGCCAAGTGCCTACTTCTTAGGTATTGGCGCGGTCATCCTCTCGGGCATTATTCTAAAGAAGACCAAGCGCTTTGCTGGTCCACCTGCACCATTTGTGATGGAATTGCCTCCATACCGCTTGCCAAGTGTTGGAACCGTGTTGCGCTCTGTTTGGGAACGTGCCTGGAGCTTCGTGCGCAAGGCTGGTACTGTTATTTTGCTTTCAAGTATTGTGATTTGGGTGCTCTCATCCCTTGGGTGGGAAGATGGCGTCTTTGGTTTTGTTGATGATATCAACAACGGTATTATGGCAAAAATCGGTAACGCGATTGCCTGGGTCTTTAAGCCCTTGGGCTTTGGTGACTGGCGGGCGACTGTGGCTACGATTACGGGCTTGGTTGCCAAAGAAAATGTGGTAACAACTTATGGTGTTTTATATGGCGTTGGCGAAGTGTCTGAAGCTGGAGAAGAAATCTGGCATCTTTTGAGCAGAGATTTCTCCACAATTTCAGCCTATGCCTTCTTGATTTTCAATCTGATTTGTGTGCCTTGTTTTGCCGCGATTGGTGCCATCAAACGTGAGATGAACAATGCTGGTTGGACTTGGTTTGCCATCGGGTATCAAACGGTTTTTGCTTACGCGCTTGCGCTCGTTTTCTACCAAATTGGCACCTTGATTACAACCGGTGTGTTTACCTTGGGCACCGCGGTTGGATTTGTGGTTTTGGCCGCCTTGCTTTACTTCATTTTCCGCCCTCAAAAGAAATATGAAGTCAAGGCTGCAGCCTTGCCACAGCATAACTGAGTGATGTGATGAGCACAGGAACGATTATTGTTGGATTGGTATTGCTAGCCGTAGTGGCGTGGATCATTGTTCGGATGGTCCGCCAGGCAAAAGCAAATACAGACTGCGAAAGTGGCTGTATTGGCTGCCCAATTGCTTCGCGATGCGCCAAAGGTAAGGATGAAAACTTGCCAACCCTACCGTTTACGGTAGATTAAAAATGAATCCTTGAACTTTCAAGTTTGTATTGGTTAAAGTCTCTTCAAATCAGGGAGCGCCTCAGCAATGAGGCGCTTCTTGGTTTATCAGGCAGAGTTTGATAGATGGGATACGGATTGCTTCTTGAAGCGCACGCTGACGATGATGACGCCAACAACAGCGATAAAGAGCCCAATGCCCTCAATCAAGCTAATGCGTTCTTTTAAGATTATCCAGGAAAGGACGCTGATTTGGATGAGCATGGTGTTGTTAATGATGCTTGATTCCATCGCGCTAAGGGTGCGCATGCTGTGGTTCCAAAGCCAAAAGGCAAAGGCTGTGTTGACCGATGCGACATACAATATAACCAGCCATGACTTCATGTCAAATTTAGGCAAACCATGCAGACTCAAGCCTGTTCCCAGCAGTAAAGTTGCGCCAAAAAACATGCTAATGCCAGTCACGACCAAAGCATTGTGCTTTTGGCCACGATTGGCATAGCGCCCTAAAACCGTGCCTGATGAATTTGTGATGAGGGAAAGCAGTACCATGGCGATGCCAAAAATGCTCAGGCTGGCAAGTGTCTTTTGAGAAAAATAGATGAGCACGCCAACAATGAAGATGATTGTGCCTGCCCATTGTTGTGGAAGAACGGGCTCTTTGAGGAAAAGGATGCCAATAAACGCGACCAATGGCGAAGTGAAGGTGAGGATAAGGCTGATGGTGACCATATCGACGTATTGGAGTGATATGAACTGAGCGCCTTGGGTAATGGCGTAATAGACCACACCCAGCAGAAAGAGCATCAGCCAGTCATGTTTGCTGAGCGATTTGATGTCATTTCGGTAACGCCAAAGCGCGGGAGCCAACAGAACAACCGCTATGGCATAGCGTAAGCCGGCGAAAAGCAAAGGCGGAATCTCGTTGATAAAAAGCTTGATGAGGATGAGCGAGGTCGACCACAAAAAAGTGACCAGTAGCGCTTGCAGCGTGGCAACGAGATGGGCTTTGTTCTTCATGAGCTTAAGCGATTTGTTCTTGTGGTGGCGGCATCATCTCAATATGGTTGAACTGATCGTGTTTTGATGGAGTTTTGAAGAAGTCATAGATGAGCGATAACAAAACTCCCAACAGAATAAAAGCAACGATTTTGTGGTCGAACCATGGCGGCGTGCCAAAAAAGTAAGGTGGATAAACCATCGCATTAATGCCCCAGAGTATTATCGGGATGTAGAAAGGTTTTGGCTTGACGAATAAGTACAAAATGGCGAATAGGTCCGCCATAAACATGTAGCGTTCATGCATTTTGGGTAAGAAAAAAACGGTCATTATGGAGATTATTAAAGCAAGCTCAACCTTTTTATCGGGAGACATAGTGAGCTGTTTTTGTTTCACGACTAGGAAGGCAAGCCCACCAAGTGTGATGGCGGTTAAAAGATAACCAGCAGTTGAAAAGAGGTCATAGTTGTCTGGTAGTAAAGCGTAAAGGTTTGGAAAACCGAGCACCATGTTTTGATGCGAAGCAATTTGCATGCCATATGCTTCAAAAATCTGTGTGATGTGTTTGCCAAGAAATAATGCTGGAATATAGGTTATGAAATAAACAACGGGAGTGTAAAGGAAATTTAATAGTGAGAATTTCCGGGTTTTTAAATAGAGGATGACCAACAGAGGCAAGAAAAATATAGCTTGAAGCTTAAAGCTGAGCGCTAGACCATAATAAACAAAAGCTAAGCCATATCGATCATCCAAAACAAAATAGAATGAGAGCAAAACAAATGAGGTGTAGATGATGTCACATTGTCCCCATAAAGCACTGTTCATGAAAACAGCGGGTACGAATAGCGTAATCGTGTAAGCCAATATGGGTAAACGGCTCAAGAATTTTCGATTGGTTAACTTTGCAACGGTAATAGCAACTACGAATGCAGCAAAAAAGTCAAAAACCCAGGTAACAAGTTTTATTTTTGCGATGGTGGAACCGGGCAAATAGCTAATGAATGCGAGAATGTATTGGTAAATGACTGTGTAGTCTGAATGTAGACTTGGAATGCCCAAAAAGCCACCATTAGCTTGAAGGTGTGCGGTCCAGGGTTCATAAAACAGCGCCATATCCCCTGACAGATAACCTCTAAAACTGTTGCGCGAAAAGAATGCCAGCAAGGTTGCAGTTATGAAGAATATGAGGTTGAGATTCTTCTGAATAAACGTGATAAATGATTCATCAAAGCGTTTGGCTGATAAATCAAGATTTGGTTTACTTTTTTTTATGTTTGTTTTCTTCTTCATAAATGAGTTTTAGTTTCCATTATATTGATTTTCGAGTTCAGTGCGTATAAAGATGAGCCCAGTTTCATCTTCATAGAGTAATTGATAACCTTCAATCTTGCCATCTCTGGCTGCCTGGTAGAATGCCTGGCTTTCGACAAACTTCGCAGGGTCAATGCCAACCGCGTTTGGCTTGAGATAATCATTGATCCGTTGGCGGAGTAGAAGTAAAACATCAAATCCATTTTGTTGTATGTAATTGTAGGTGAGCATTTCGAAATTTGTATGGATCTGCCAGTTTTCCTTTCTTGGAAGATAGAGACGATAATCGAAATAGATTGTTAAGTCTCGCTCTGAGATTGGTGCAAGCTTATCCTCTACATGGTCAAAAAATGCAAGTTCTGGACTAGTTTTCTCACGATGAAATGCTGCTTGAAGTGTTTTTATGTTTTGAGGCACAAAAAAGGCCATCTGAAGCAAAATGATGCTCGCAGATAAGATGATGAGAATGTCCTTGAGATTTGTTGACTTTAGTGGTTTTTGTAGAGGTAAAACCCCGATGATACCTGAAATGAGCAAAATACCAACTGGTAGCCAGTATTGAAATTTGAAATGCGTAAAAAAGAAAGTCATCACCGTCATCGGCAAACTCCAAGCAAGAATTAACCGGTAGAGATGTTTCTGTTTGCTTTGGATGGCTGCCCAAATGTTGATTGCTAAGACGCTTAGGAGGAATATTGCATGTCCGTACGCTTCTCGTAGCCAGGGGTAAGTTGCGAAGATGCCTTTTTGATAAACGATTCCATAGCCTTGGTCCAATAATGCTCTTTGATAATGGAATATTTGAAGCCAGGCGATACGTCCCCAACTAGAAAGCACAAAGGGGTTTGCAATGACGAAACTAAGCGCCATAATGAGGATAAATAACATGCCAGCTTTGATGATTTCTGTCCAGGTTTTTTTGTTTTCCCGTAAGGCTACCCATAGGCAGTAAGCGACCGCTAGAAAAAAATGAAAACCGATTAATTTTAAAGCTGTCAAAACCCCACAAAAGAAGGCTGCCAGAAAAAAGTTGTGTTTAAGCTGAAATTGGTCCTTATTTAGGAACCACAAAACAAGAACCGTTAGGAGCAAAACAAGACCATCAGGGTGCCACCAAAGCGCGTTTTGTGTTACCGCAGGAATCGCCAACAGGATGATAAGCCCAACTGGAGACCGCCAGGTTTGAAAGCCGTCCCACATTTTGATGAGGAGTAAGAAAGCCAAGAGCATGGGCAAGACGCTCACCAATTGACGCAAAACCAGCATGGTAAGCTGTGTGTTTTCGGCTAGCCCTAGCCATTTTAGGGGAAGTATGACCAACGCGGATGAACCGAAAAATGGGAAGCCATAATAATAGTAGTCATATGCCAGAAAGCCAATAATAGTTTGCCTCAAAGTGGGTTTGGGGCTAAGCATTCTTTGAACAACAGGATATTGGGCATATTCATCGGGTTCGAAAACCGATAGCATTTGTACATCTCTTGTGCCTTTGGTGTTAGGAAATGCAAAAGCTATGAAGGCAAGCACGGAGATTAAAACACAAAGAATTAGGATTTTCCTGTTGGCGGCTGGCATAAAAACATTATAATCCGAATTGCCCCATTGGATACTCTAAAAGCTTTGTTTTATGAAAGCAAAGCCTT
The DNA here is from genome assembly GCA_002409625.1 of Anaerolineaceae bacterium UBA5404. Classification (GTDB taxonomy): domain Bacteria; phylum Chloroflexota; class Anaerolineae; order Anaerolineales; family Anaerolineaceae; genus Mesolinea. Next base: position 59,870 of record DHNY01000006.1, read on the forward strand.
AGTGCTTATTAGCGATCTTAATTTGCCAAGCCTTAGGCTTGTCTTGATGCAACTTTTTCTGGACTTTTGTCGCTTTGCGGAGCGTTGAAAAACTCATAGCTAATAAAAAGCAGCAGACCTAATAAAATGAACGAAACCACTTTGTAATCAAACCAGGGTTCTGAGCCAAATAAATTGGGGAAGTATGCCATTGCAATAATCGACTAAATAAGCATTGGGATGTAAAAACGCCTGGATTTGATGAAAAGATAAAGGATGGCAGCATGAATAAGATCAGGATGGTTGCAAGATTACAACAAAAAGTCGTGGTGAGGACACCACGACCGATCGGAAAATTGTGGACCCAGAGAGATTCGAAGTTCGCGGAGCACCCCTCGATGGGACAGACCTTCTCTTGTGTTTTTGGTAAGTGCGCATGGTGGGACGACATTCAGCAATGAGTTTGGTGGTTAAATAAATTAGGTCAGGAAAATGGCTTGTTTAAAACAAAAAGTCGTGGTGAGGACACCACGACCGATCGGAAAATTGTGGACCTAGAGAGATTCGAAGTTCGCGGAGCACCCCTCGATGGGGCAGACCTTCTCTTTGTTTTTGGCGTTATTTTTGTAGGCAACTCTTAAAAGAAAAAGAGCCCTTACGAGCTCTTTGTAGTGGACCCAGAGAGATTCGAACTCTCGACCTTCTCAATGCCATTGAGACGCGCTCCCAACTGCGCCATGGGCCCTTGTAAATTTGTTTTTCTACTTCCCATCGCGCTCCCAATTCCCCGGAAGGGGACTTCGTGCGCCATGGGCCCTTGTAAATTAGTCTTTCTACTTCCCATTGCGCTCCCAATTCCCCGGAAAGGGGACTTCGTGCGCCATGGGCCCAAATCGTTTGCTTGTTAAGCCTACATGTTTCCTTAGTGGACCTGGAGGGAGTCGAACCCTCGACCTCTTCAGTGCGATTGAAGCGCGCTCCCAACTGCGCTACAGGCCCGTTTCCTTCCAGCCATCAAGACTTGATATTCTAACTGCCATTGGGCGGTATTGTCAAGCCTTTACAACTTTTATTTTATCACAAAATTGGTTTAGGTTATGGATTCATTTATCTTTGTAGGGCAATTGCATCTTACTGACTGGAGTATGGAATTAATAGGAAACTTAACAAGAACCATTACTTTTTCTTGAAAATATGATGTAAGAACCTTCAATCGTTTGTTGATCGAGGCTCAAAAAGACCCACCCCTTTTTATCTAACTCTCTTTTGCGCCGCGAAATTAAGGATTACAGCATTGCAAACAGCGTTGTCGCGGCGCGGAGGGGGCGAATGGGGAGCTGCTTTGACTAAGCATCACTTTTTTTGAAAGCATAATTTAGATGCAATTGCCCTGTTTATCTTTGGTAATAGTTTACAAAAAACAGCCCTATTTTGGTAGGGCTGTTTTCAGTACTCAAAAGTCGTATAAATCTGCTTAGTTTGGTCGGCTTTTTATCTCAAAAAGATCACCCGGGGCAATGGGCTCATTTAAAAAGTCTTCTTCATTAATCATTTGGGTGCCCACTAACAACATCCGCACATCATCAATTAGGACGTTGCTATTGACCGAGCTATTTGTTGTAACTTCAAAGGTTAACTGAACAGTTTGACCTTGAAATGCTTTCAGCGAATATCTTGCGGTTGCCCATTTGCTTGAGTTATTTGATGTGCATAAATTTGCATAACCAACCTGAGATCCATTGATTTTTATAAAGAAGTAGTCATGGCCACAATCAGTTTCACCGGAAGCAAAGAAGTAATTGAATGCCAAATCCTGGTAGCTTGGCGGAATGTAAAATGTTTGCGAAATCTGTGAAATTTCATTGTCCGCGCCACCCAACCATGCAACATATTTGCCACTGGTTGGTTTTAGGTTGCCTGGAAGGTCGGTACCAATAATGGAATAACCATTACTGGAGTATTCATTCCAATGTGCTGGCCCTTGCTCGAAATTCCAGTTTTGTATCGGCTGTGGCGCAGGTGGTTTATTCTTAATGATCATTGGAAAAGACATTTGATTAGGCTTGGGCGGTGTGATGTTTTTGGCTAATTTCACCATGCCAATCGACCTCATCTCCATCCCCTGATAGAATCCACCCCACTGCATAGTGGGTCTTTCGTTTGGATCTGAGATCCAGGTATCGCGGATGTAAATGGTATTGCCATCATAGCCATAACCAACAACGGAGTGGCCTACCAAGCTAATGAACACGGGACGACCGGCATCAATCTCTTGTTTGAATTGTGCCAACGAAAAACCGCCTGCTACTTTGTTGTCGGTCAATTGGTTGTAGCACTCGGTAACCTGATAGCCACGGCTTTCGTAGTAAGTTTTCCTGCCTAATGTGCCATCTGAGTAGCCATAAGACACCATATCCTCGCAAGTTAGTTTATCGGGGATACCATCGTAATTGTAAAAACTTGTGCTTCCATCATTGTTACTGTGTTTCGATTGACTGGTGTACATGAAATCACCAACCGCTTCAGCGAAGGTATGCTCAGGCCATCCGTTTGTAATATATGGGTCTGGCGCTTGGCTTCCATAAGACACCCAATAGTTTTCAATGGAGCCTCTAGTAGTCCTGCCATCAGTGCCATTGCGCGAGGCGATCAGAGGGTTACTGGGGTAGTCTTTGCCTACACTGTCGGTCCATATTGGCCAACTTGTGTCTGTTAATGGGGCGACACCGCCATTTGTTGGACCTGTTATAGATTTGCGAAGCCATTGCGGTCGTAATAAGCGCTAATCATTGCCTGACTAACCGCAGAGCATCCGAACACCCAGCTATAAGAAGGGAAGTTTGGAATGATACCTTGGGCGCTGTTTTCATCCCGCATGGAAGCCAGGCGCTCTTCTTCAAATTCGGGCAGAGGCTGAGGAGGTCCATTGATGATACTAATCGTTATCTTAGTGCCATCTTCGCGGGTTTCATACATTTCGGAGTAGTATGGGGAAAATACCTTGATGTTTGGGTCGCTTTGAGCCAGTGCTTGAGATGAAAAGCCCAAAAATGTAAAGCAAATTAAAGTGGTAAATAATGAGGATAAAAGTTAGTGATGATGTTGCATGTTACGTCCTCTCTTTGTTTATATGCAATCTATTAAATTGTTAATCGGGCTCGTTGAATAAACGTGCCCGATTATTGAAAGAACCTATTTGTTGGCAGTACGCCGGGTGTTATCCTCAATGTTGATAAACAGGCGAATGCTATCCAGGGCTGCGTAGGTAAAGACAAGGGCTAAAAAGGCAAAAACAATCGAGATGGGAAGAATTAATAAGCCCATCCACCATGCGCCCATTCTTATGACAGAGATGAACATACCCAAGCCACCGAGCAAAACCAGCCCCGCGTTGATCCAGGAAAGCACCCGGGCAATGCTCATAAGCAGTTTGAGTGCAGGATATTTGCGTTGGGGCAGGTCTTCGCCTTCTTTGTCAGCTCCAGCATCGGTCTTGTGGGCATTAATCATGTCCATGAACATGCCCTTGGTTTCATTAAAGTCAGACTTGTTGGCACCTTTGTTCCAAGCACCTTGGTTGGGTTGACCTTGTGGCGGATAGTAATAGCCTGGAGGAGGTGCTTGAGGTGGGGCTTGCCAGGCGCCAGCGGGTGGCGGACTTTGAGGTGGGGCTTGCCATTCGCCAGCAGGCGGTGGACTTTGTGGCGCCGGGGCTTGCCAATCGCTTTCCAGTGGGGGTGTTTGGGCGGGCGGTGGCACAGAAACGGGCACAAAAGCTGCCTCGGGATTGGGGTCATGGCTAATCGGCTGAGACAAGCTATTGCCACAATTGGTGCAAAAGTTTTGCAGGTCATCATTCATGTTGCCACAGTTTGAACATTGTTTTGACATAATTTCTCCTTTTTGAATAAAAAAAACGCCCTGAAAAACAGGGCATATGTTAACACTATTTTATTGTGCTGGTGGAGCCAGACTTCTTCTTTTCGTCCTTGGCTTTTCGCTTTTCCTTGATGGTCATTTTAGACTTTTTACGGTCTTCTTTTTGGGCTTTATCTTTACTTGCCATATTGCACTCCTTTGAAAAATATTCCCTCAATTAATTATATACCAAAAGCTGTTTGTCAACGAATTTTTTTTGAATTAAAAACACATTGGATTTGCTACATAAAACAGGAACAATTGGTAACACTAATGATACTTGATTTATTGGTTCATGGAAAACAAGAAAATAATGTCACCTGTTTTTTCTAGTATATAAAATTCATTGATGTTCCGTACAAATCTATCATCAGAGCGGGTCTTTTTTGGGCAAGTCGGTCGCAAAGTGGTATCATTATCTATTGGACAATCGGTGTTGTCCAGTGGAGGCGTGGCTTTGGACGAGCAAGCAAGACAGACAAGAACGCGTTACTTATTAATCATCCTCATTCTTATAACGATTCCATGTTACATCCTGGGATTTGTACTTTTGCGCATTAACCGCAGTCCACAAGTGCCCTCACCAACGCCAGTGAGTACCCAAGGTCCGCCCTTACAAGATACAAATACGCCTACAATAACCTTAACAGGTTATCTAACCCGCACGGCGACGGTTACTCCAACAGAAACCCTAATACCAAGCGAAACGCTTACACCTACTTCTACAATCACTCAAACACCAAGCCCGTCTCCAAGCCCATCGGAAACGGCTACTGAAACTGCAACTGAATTACCGGATCCAACAGATGAACCGATTGATACCCCAGAACCAACTGTGGAACCGGATGAACCTAACCCAACAGAACCCTAGAAAGAGATGCCTATGACCTTCGAATTGATTCCCTTCCTAAAGGACATGCTCTCAGCCCCAGGATTGAGCGGCTATGAAAGACCCATCCGCGATATTATCTCCCGGGCTTGGGAGCCGCTGAGCGATGAATTGAGTCTCAGCAATCTGGGCAGCCTGCTCGCGCTAAAACGCGGTGAAGGACCTGAACCCAGACCAACCGTAATGATTGCCGTGCACATGGACGCAATCGGTCTTATGGTAACCGCAATTGAGGATGGCTTTTTGCGCTTCACTCAGGTGGGTGGCGTGGATCCACGCATCCTGCCCGGTCAACCGGTGATTGTGCATGCAAGCAATAGCGAACCCAAAGATTTGCCCGCCCTGGTGGTAATGCCCCCGGCGCAGTTGCTTCCCAAAGAGGCAGGCACGGGACCGCTTGCCCAGGCTTATTTGCTGGTGGATACGGGTTTACGTGCCAAGGATGTTGAAAAACTGGTACGCGTGGGTGATATTATTTCATTCGCCTCCAAACCAGAAGAACTGGCTGGTGATACCATTGCCGGACACACCCTGGACAACCGCGCCTCAGTCGCCGCAGCTACCGTCGCTTTGGAAATGCTGCAAAAACGTCGCCATCAATGGGATGTGGTGGCTGATGCAACCGTGCAAGAAGAGGTTGGCGTGATTGGCGGGCTTTTAGACCCCATTAAAATTAAACCCGACCTGGCGATTGTGGTGGATGTTACCTTTGCAACCGGACCCGGCGGCAGTGGATCGACCAATTTTGAGCTGGGTGGCGGTATTTCGATGAATTGGGGCGCAAATGTGCACCCCGCGCTTTATAAAGCCTTGGAAGAAACCGCTAAAGATTGCGAAATTCCGATTTATAAGGAATTCTCACCCAGCATGTCGGGCACCGATGCTTACGGTATTCAAGTGGCTGAAGAGGGCATATCTGTGGTTGAAATCGGCATTCCCTTGCGCTATATGCACACGCCCGTAGAGCAGGTGGCAATCAAAGATATCCAACGAGCTGGCAGGCTGATGGCAGAATTCATCACCAATTTGCCACTCGATTTCATGAATACTGTGAAGTGGGAGTAGACCATGGCAAAGAAAATGGAAGCCCCAAAAATGTTTAAACCCAAAATGGGTAAAAAAGAACTCGAATTGCTCGGAAAACTGACCAATGCCTTGGCTGTTTCAGGTGATGAACAGGAAATACGCCAGATTGTGATGGACGAGTTGGAAGGCTTTGCCGATGAGATGCGTGTGGATCATCTCGGCAATGTGCTGGTTACAAAACTTGGCAAGGGCAAGAAACGCCTGCGTGTGATGGTTGCCGCACATATGGACGAAGTCGGTTTTATGCTCATCAAGGATGAGGGTAAAGGTATCTTCGAATTCCGTACTGTGGGTGGCATTGATCCTCGTCAACTGGTTGGCAAGCAAGTGATTGTTGGGCGGGATCATGTGCCCGGCATCATTGGCGCCAAAGCCATTCACCTAACCACACCGCAAGAACGCAAGCAGGTTTTGCCGGTTACACAATTGCGCATCGATTTGGGTCCGGGTGGATCAACAAAAGCCAAACCGGGCGACCGTGCGACCTTTGCCACGGAATTGCAGGTTTTAGGCCCCACACTTTGTGCAAAGGCTTTGGACAATCGCTTGGGTGTTTATAACCTCATCCAGCTGGTAAAAAATGCACCTGAAAATATCGACCTTTTGGCTGCATTCACCGTGCAAGAGGAAGTTGGTTTACGCGGTGCAAAAGTTGCCGCTTTTAGCTTCAATCCGGATATTGGCATTGCCATCGACTCGACCCCGGCCTTTGACTTGCCCGATTATCACGGTGAAGAAAACACGCAGTATCGCACGCACTTGGATGGCGGACCTGCCATTTACGTGATGGATGGTGCCACGATTGCAGACCGGCGATTGGTTGATTGGTTGGTGGATACCGCTAAAGCGGAAAACATCCCCTGGCAGTTCCGACAGCCTGCGCCGGGTGGCACTGATGCGGGCGCAATTCATCGGGTGCGCGAAGGCGTGCCCAGTGTCTCGGTTTCTGTACCCGGGCGTTATGCTCACAGTGCAGCTGGCATGGCTCGCATCGATGATGAACTCAACACTTTAAAACTATTACACGCCGCATTGGCGCGATTGGATGAAAAAATCCTTCTAAGGCAGGAGTAAACAATGGCAGAAAAGAAAAAAGACAACTTACTTGAACTGATAAAACGTTTGGTTGAAACCCCCGGACCTTCTGGGCAGGAACATCAAATCCGAGCCGCGGTGCGAGAGGAAATTGAAGGCTATGCTGATGAAATCCGCACCGACGCTTTGGGCAACCTCATCGTGCGCGTGGGCAGCAAAAAAGCTGGCGGCATGCGTGTGATGGTTTCAGCGCATATTGATGAAATTGGTCTGATGGTTACCCATATTGACGAAAAAGGTTTCGCACGCTTTTTGTCGATTGGAGGTGTTAGCCCCTTAACCTGCCTGGGCAATCGGGTGCTCTTTATGGATGGCACCCGCGGCGTTATTGGCATGGAATCGATTGAGCCTGGCACTATGCCTACCTTGGACAAAATGTACATTGATACTGGCGCTACCTCCGCTAAGGACTGCCCAGTACAGGTGGGCGATGTGTGTGGTTTTGAACGCCCCTTCCTGGATATGGGTAAGCGTTTGGTGGCAAAGTCGATGGACGATCGCATTGCTGCTGCAATCGCCATTGAAGCCATGAAATTGGTGAAGAAAACCAGCCCCAACGAGATTTACTTCGTTTTTAGTGTGCAAGAAGAAGTGGGCATCCGTGGTGCGACAACAGCGGCTTATGGCGTGAACCCCGAAGTGGGCATCGCAGTGGACGTAACCGGCGTTGGTGACACGCCCAAAGGCTTTAAGCTTAATGTTGAATTGGGTAATGGACCTGCCATCAAGGTGCGCGATAGCTCCTTTATTGCTGACCCGCGGGTTGTTCAGTGGATGGTGAATGAAGCCAAAGCGCAAAAATTGCCTTACCAAATGGAAGTGCTCACCTTTGGCGGTACAGACGGTCGCGCCATTCAAATGACGCGCGAAGGCGTGCCGGCGGGATGCCTCTCCATTGGCAGTCGTTATATCCACACCCCCAGCGAAATGGTTGACCGGGCTGATGTTGAAAATTCGATCAAACTTTTAGCGGGTTTGCTGAATAACAAAATTGAATTAGGTGAGCTCTAAGCTTCTGTTTTATGCTGAAGCTTAGTACAAAAGCGATATAATAAGGCTATGAACAAAAGATCTCACAGCTGGTTTAAACTGACCCTGCTTTTGCTGATGGCAACAGCTTTGTTGGCTTTAAACGGCTGTGAGATGATTAAAAATTTGGATTTCCCCTGGGAAGAGAACGCCGGTGTGCCAACAAAAACGCTTGTTCCGCCTGTGGCAACAGAAACCCAGGTGCCCACGCCCACGCAGGCGCCGGTTGATCCAACGCCAACTCAGGTGCCCAGGCAGACGCGTTTGGTTTTGTGGTTGCCGCCGGAGTTTGACCCTGAAGAAGATAATGCTGCCGCAGGGCTTTTGAAAGCACGTTTGGAGCGGTTTGCCCGCAACAATCGCATCGAAATTGATGTGCGCCTCAAAAACCCTTCAGGGAGCAGCAATGTTATCGAATCCCTCATTGCCACCAACGGTGCCGCGCCAGAAAATTTGCCGGCTGTTGTGCTTTTGCGCAAGCAAGACCTCGATGCGGCTCACGCGCGGGGTTTGGTTTATGTGAATGAGGCTTTGCAGACGCTTTCGGGCGATACAGACTGGTATAGCTTCGCGCGTGAAGCGGTGAGCCACGAAAACACAAGTTTTGGCATTGGGCTCTTGGGCGATCCAATGATTTTGGCGTATCAAAGCCGTTTGGAGAGCGTTCCTGAAAATAATTGGTTCACTCTGCCAAAAAGCCCGGTTCGTTTTGGCTTTGCCGCGGATGATTCACAAGGGCGCTTTATGCTTTTGCTCTATTTAGCCTCAAACGGCGAGACGCGCGATGCGCAAAACCAGCTCATCCTGCAAAAAGAACCCCTAACACAAGCGCTGCAAGTCTTGGCTGACATGCAAAGCGCGCGTAATTTAAGCCCTGCTGTTTTGCAGATGCAAACACCCAGCGCGGTCTGGCAAAGTTTTGCAGCCTGGAATTTGGAGACCGCAGCAATGCCAGCCAGTGTGGTTCTAAAAGCTTTGGCAGGTGATACCACTGGGCAACCAGAATTGCTGTTCACTCCGGTTGAATTCACCTTAACCGAATCCTGGACACTTGCTTTGGCTCATCCGGGTGAGGCACAACAAGAGCTCGGAACGAAATTGATTCAGGATTTGACCGAGACAAACTTTTTAGCGAAATGGAGCGAAGCATTAGGCTATGTGCCGGCGCGCCCAACAGCTTTAGGTGCCTGGACGAATGTGAATCTCAAACCGGCTTTGGAAAGGGTGATGAATATTGCCCGCTTGTACCCGCGCGATGACACGATTATCAGCCTGGGTCCCATTTTACGAAATGCGGCACTGATGATTATTCGCGATGGCGCCTCCGTGGAAGAAGCGGTGAGCCAAGCGCTCGAAGGCATAAAATAAGGGATGGATTGGACGTTTTTGTATGGATGACCTAAAAGCACCGCTAGCCGGGCAAGAACCGCAACACAAAGCAAAGAATAAAGCCCAAAAAGGCGCCTTGCCTGTGAAACGAGGTAATGGCTTGCTGATTGCGATTATCGGCTTGGCTGTGGTGACGGTTGTTTTGGTAGTTTTGGCGGTCTTGATTCAGCCAATTATGACCCCGCAAGGGCAAATTGAAGCCACCGCGATTGCGATAACCAAAACCGCGGCACATAAAACCGGTGATTATATTGATCCGGATCTGCTGATTGAGCCTTTACCAGTAGAGAACGTGAGCGGCATTGCCATTTTAGGCGGGCTAATGGCGCTGATTGTGCTGGGGGTTGTGTTAAGAGAGTATGTCCTCTGGCGGAGGAAGGGCAGTGGCGATGACATCCCGGATGGAAACAAAACAGGTTAAAGAGAAACCTACGGGCGCGATTGTTGCTGGCATTATTTTTGCAGTAATAAGTATTCTTGCATACCTTTTCCAAAGTTTTATTGATTTTCAAGCTTTATTGCTGCTTTTGCCTCTTGCCGCGGGACTTTTGATTGCGGTTTGTCTTTCCCCGGCATACAAAATTCAGTACATTTTGTTTGCCATCATCCTGGCACTCTTTCTTGTTATATTTCTGATTTTGGGCAACTTGCGGTTTAACACGATTTTTGGTTTGGGAGGACCCTGGTTACACCTCTATTTCATTATCATTGTTTTGGCTTTAACGCTCCTCAATGGCATTGCTTTGCTCATTCACCTCTTGCAAAGACGCATTACTGTTGTGCTTATTATTGAAGTCCTGATTACGGTGGCTTTTGTGTTACCCTTGTTTTTATATGCCCGCTCAGCTTTGTGGGGCGTTTTGTTCCTTGTGATTTTTATCTCAAAATGCTGTGCTTACATTGCTTACAATCGCAATCGGCTTGCCGCAATGACTATTGAGGCAGTCGCTTAGCCAAATCCCTTTTCTTTCTCGAAGCAAAAGTATCGCTAAGGTTAGTGGTGTGTATGCCATTAGCAGGATCTGATTTGCCCAGGATTTCATCGTTTTGGGTTGTACAAAGCATATATATTCGGCAACTTTTTAGTTTATAAAGCGTTTTATAGAATAGAAACACACTAAAAAGCTGATTTTTTAAGCTATTGTTCTGCGGATGATCTTTTTCTACGCAGAGAAACTGGAGATAGAAATGGAAAAGAAATTGAATGAAACAAGCCACGCTAAGCAGCGTTCCGGAATAGCTAAAGTGATTTGTCTGTTAATCATTGTGCTGGCTTTAGGCTTGAGCGTTTATCAAGGTATTAAGAACTATGATGGCTTAATTACGGTAGCCGTGCTTTTGATTAGCATTTTGCCTTTAATTTTCTTGGCACTGTTTTGCCTTAGCAATACGATGAAAGTGAAAAACCTCAGCATTTTGCTGGCTTTGTTAGCGGTTATCGCGCAGATGATCGTTTTTGGCATAAGTGGTTATCAATGGAAAGAGGTTCTGGTTGGCAACCTGATGTTTATCTTGGCGGGTGTCAATGTTTTGCTTTTGATGGCGCACTTGCTCAAAAAAGATACAACATTGGTTTTCATCCTGGAAGCACTTGTGTTAGGTATGGCAGTTTCGCAAATCATTTTTGGGCTCAATGAACTTAAGCCTGGGATTTTGTTGATTTTTGTTTTTGCTGCGAAACTTATCGCCTATCGCTATTGGTTGAGCGATGAGGCTTCTGGAAACCATCACGCTTAAGATGTAAATGCTGTTCTAACGAAGCTGTTTTGATATCAGGCTTATTACGATAAGCCTGATATTACATCTTTGTTCCCTCAAAGAGCGGGGTTTTTGTTGAGCCAGGCATTGGCAAAGGGTATACTAAAATAAAACGGAAAATGCCATGACCAAACGCTTATCTTTGCTCACTCAATTGATCAATCAACATCGTTTCGACGCTGTCGCGCTCAACCCAGGACCCAGTCTCAACCACCTGACCGGATTGGACTTTCATCTCATGGAACGACCTGTGGTGGCTGTGTTTTGGCGCGATGGTAAGGTGCAAATAATATTGCCGGAACTGGAGCGTGCCAAGCTTGCTGATTTGCCTTTTGAAGCGCAGGTGGATACCTTCGGCGATGTTTCTGAAAGTTGGCAAGTGCTTTTTAGGCAAGCTTTTTCTCATCGGACGGGAAAACGGTTGCGCATAGGCATAGAGCCAACGCGCCTGCGTTTTTTAGAACTTAAGCTCTTGTCCCGCGCCTTGCCTGAGGCGGAATTTGAAGACGGCACGGCAGCCATTAGCCCCTTGCGACTGAGAAAAGACGCTACAGAGATTGCCAAAATGAAACGCGCGGCTGAAATTGCTCAGATGGCATTACTTGAAACCTTAAAAAGCGTGCGACCCGGGCAGAGTGAAAAACAAATAGCCGCCGAATTGATGGTGCAGCTTTATCGGGCCGGCTCGGATCCTGAGTTGCCTTTTTCGCCAATTGTTTCTACCGGACCCAACACTGCCAATCCTCATGCTTCACCCACTGATCGCGTATTGCAGGAAGGTGACTTTTTGCTGATTGACTGGGGAGCTGGCTTTGAACATTACTTCTCGGATATCACACGCACGTTTAGCTGTGGCGAGCCGAGTGACGAAATGCGTAAAATTGCTGATCTGGTCTTGCAAGCCAATACCGCAGCGCGCCTGGGCGGCAAAGCTGGCATGAGTTGTGGAGATATTGACAAGCTGGCACGCGATGTCATTGTTGAAGGTGGCTATGGCGAGCGCTTTATTCATCGCACCGGGCATGGATTGGGCATGGAAGCGCATGAAGCCCCTTGGATAGTGGGTGGCAACGAAACGGTGCTTGAAGAAGGCATGGTTTTTACGATCGAACCCGGTATTTATTTGGAAGATTTTGCCGGTGTGCGCATTGAGGATGATGTCGTTGTAGGCACAGATGGTTTATTCAGCCTCAGCGATTTGCCGCGTGAGGTTTTGCCCATTGAGGGTTTTTGGTAATTCCGGTGCGATCATTTTTGAAAGGACTTGTTTAAGAATGAAATTATTGATGATGCAAAAGGCACTGGGTCCCCTTCAGACCAATGCTATTGTGATTTATGATGAAGACAGCAAGCAAGCTATCGCGATTGACCCAAGCTTCCAGCCAGAGCCATTGATCGAATGGGCAGAGCAAGAAGGTGCGACGATTAGCCAAATCTGGATTACGCATGGCCACCCAGACCATACCGGAGGCGTGCCCGCCTTGCTTAGGGCATTGTCCAACAGCCCGCAGATTTTAATTAGCCAAGAGGCATATGAGATGACCCAACGGCAGGGAAAAGCTTTTTATGGCTTGGCGTTGGAGCCTTTTCCTGAACCTTCGCGCTTTATTGAACATGGCGATAAACTGGGCTTTTCGGGCGTGGATGAAGAGGACTTCATTGCCGAAGTGCGTTTTGCCCCGGGGCACGCGCCAGGTTCGGTTGTGTTTTACGTGCCTGAAACAGGGATGGCAGTTGTGGGTGATGTGATTTTTCTTGAGGGCATTGGCCGCTGGGATTTTGAAGGCGGAGACTTGGCTCTTTTGCGCAAATCGATCCGTGAGCAGGTCTTTACCTTGCCTGATGAAACCGTTTTGCTCCCTGGCCATGGTCCTGCCACAAGCGTTGCCTGGGAAAAAGCGCATAATCCTTATATGCAATAGGTTGTTTTTCTATTTGGCATGGGTTGCGGATCATGCTGAATGGAACCGAGTGGTCGCGGCACTGAAAAAAAAGCCTCAGTCCATTTAGGCTGAGGCTCTATCGTTTAAATGTGATTGTTTTAATCAAACAGGTTCAATTAGCTTACATCAAGTCTAAGAGTTTTTCATGATGACGAGCTCAATCGTATCGGCGACTTGCTCGATGCGGTCGATGGTGCGTTCAAGCTGCAAGAACAACACCGACCAAGTGTGGATCTTGGACGCGTCGGTTTCCTCAACGTGCAATCGGCGAACGGCATCGATATAAAGCGTATCGGCGATTTCCTCAATCGTGTTCACTTCAATCAAGCGCTTTTGCAAATCTTTGGATCGTTTAAAGTGTTCGAACTCATCAAAACAGGCTTTTAAGGCAGCCGCGCTACGACAGATCAGGTCACCAAAAACAAAAGCTTCTTCGCGCATTTGTTTTACATTGTGCATAAACAAAAGCTGATAAATTTCCTCAATGTAGTCAAGCACATCATCCAGCGCCCAGGAAAGGGTGATAATATCCTCGCGCTCGATGGGGGTGATGAATTCAGCAATCAGCTTTTGCATCATTTCGTGCTTTTTGATGTCAGCGGCGTGCTCTACATCATGCATTGCAACCATTTGTTCATGTATTTTTTCAGGGTCGTAGTTGTCAATCGTCTTTTTTAGCTGCGCGGCGGCAGTGATTGCGTCTTCCGCGATGCCGATAAACATGTCGAAGTAGTTATTGTCTTTTTTTTCCATTATTTTCCTTTAAACTAAGATAAGCATAAGCAGTTTTGTAACCAAATAACCCAGCAAACCACAGCCAGGGAAGGTGAGCACCCAAGCCAAAACCATCTCTTTGACGATGCCCCAGTTAACCGACCGAATCCGCCGCGAAGCACCAACGCCCATAATAGCGGTTGTTTTGGTGTGTGTTGTTGAAACGGGCATACCTTTGAAGAGGGTTGCGAAAAGCAAGGCGATTGAGGCGGCGATATCCGCGCTGGCGCCTTGGTAAGTTTCCAGTTTAACCATGTCCAAACCCACGGATTTAATAATGCGGTGACCACCAACCGAGGTGCCAAATGCCATGATGACCGAGGTCAGGATAATCATCCAGAATGGGATGGTAAATGAGGGTGGCACGGCTTTGCCCTGGGAAAGATAAATGCCAATCAAAAAAACGCCCATAAACTTTTGCCCATCCTGAGCGCCATGCATGAATGCCATGGATGCGGCACCTCCGATTTGCAAATTGCGGAAGAAGCCGGTTGTTTTGCGTCGATCAATATTTTTAAAGAGGGATTCAATAATCCTGGTGATTGCCCAGCCCAAACCAAAACCAATGATGGTGGAAATGACCAAGCCCATCATAACTTTGACCCATTCTGTGCCGTTCACGCCTTTAAAGCTGCCCTGGTATGCCACCGCGGCACCGGTTAAGCCGGCAATCAGAGCATGGCTCTCGCTGGTGGGAATGCCGAAGTACCAGGCGGCAGTTGCCCAAATGACAATGGATGCCAGCGCGCCCATCAAAGCGATGGATGCTGCGTGGGAATTGCCACTAAAGTCCACCATGTTTGAGATGGTTATCACGACGTTGGTGTTGATGAGGGTCATGATAAGAACACCAAGGAAGTTGCAGATGGCTGCCATAATGATGGCGTCACGCGGTTTCATGGCGCGTGTGCCGATAGCGGTGGCAATGGCGTTTGGCGCATCGGTCCAACCGTTTACTAAAATAACGCCGATGGTTAGTATGGTTGTGATGATGAGGGCGGGATTAGAAAATAAGGATAGTAGCGTTTCCAAAGTTTGCACCTTTTATGTAGTCCAGATGATTGTAAACCGAATTTTACAAATTGGGTTAAATAAAGAGCTCTTTTAAGATTAACTTTACAATTGCTTAACAAACAGAAGCGCTGGTTTTGCGCTTCTGGTGTGTTTTGTTGACTTAAAAAAGGATTAGCTATGCTGCTGAGCTTGAATTGGCTGTGCCCGAAGTCGGTGCCGCGCTTTCTGTTGCTTTTTTGGGTTCAGGCGTGGAGCTGGTGGAATCACCATTGGATTTGCTATAGCTCATACCACTGGGAGAGCGGTTATCGGTGGCGTAAAAACCTTTACCTTTAAACACAATGCCCACAGGCGAATAAACCTTGCGTAAGGCTTCTTCATGGCATACCGGACAAACCGTCAAAGGATCATCAGTAAAATGTTGAAACTTGTCAAACTGGTGTCCGCATTCCTGGCATTTATAGGCATAAAGTGGCATATCTTTCTAAACTCCTTGTACAAGGCATTATAGTACCATATATTAGCTTTGTATGGCGATTTAGGCTTAGCTTTTTGACGAAATGCTAATACAGACAACGCTCTGGCTAAGCTGTTTTTTAACGCAAAAAGTTTGAATGCGTTATAATTCCACTCTATGGAAGAGAAAAAAGAAGACATTAAGCCCACCAAGAAAAAACTTTCAAAAGCGGGCAGAATCATCCTGATCCTTATTGGTATTATGGTGGTTTTTGTTTTGGTTGCCATCGCGCTCTATCAAGTGCCGGCAATCCAGAAAAAGTTTTACCCCTATGTCACGATTTACAGATCGAAAATCGTATACTTCTTTAAGCCGCCGGCTAAGTCGGTTTTTGAGCCGTCCACTAACAGCACCATGGATGCCAGCGTTATTGCCAATTTAACGGCAATGGCACCAACTGCCACAGCCATACCTGAGCCAACGCAAACGCCAAACCCAACCGAAAGCACAGAACAAGCAACACCTGTTGTTGAAGAAAGCCCAACCCCACTGCCTACTGATATCCCGCCTCGCGTTGTTTTGGAGGGTATCGTTCAGGAATACCAAAACTTCAATTCATGCGGACCTGCCAACCTAAAGCTCGCTATGAGCTATTGGGGCTGGAAGGGCGGTTTTGAAGATATCGAGCGCATCATTAAACCAGGCTGGCGTGACCGTAATGTTTCGATTACTGAAATGCTCTACTACGTTCAGGAACATACAGACTATGACGCAGTGCTGCGTTATGGTGGGGAGGTTGATCTTGCCAGGCAGCTTATCGCGGCAGGATTCCCCGTTTTGGTTGAGCGCGGTTATACTCACGAGGTGGATTGGATGGGGCATTATGGCGTGTTGGACGCTTATGATGATGAAAGCCAAACCTTCCACATCCCCGACACCAATCACGGCAATTTGCGTATCAAATATGAGCAGTTGCAAGAAGGTTGGGATCAATTTGCCGGCGCTTACCTGGTCATTTTTAACCCTGAAGATAAAGATACCGTTTTACACATCCTGGGTGAGCAGGCAGACCCTGACTTTAACTATAACTACACCTTGAATAAGTACCAGGCGAAGCTCGAAGTTGCTGAAGCGCACGAAAAGTACTTTGTTTTATTCAATCTTGGCGAGCTTTTAAACATGAAAAAACAATATGTTGAAGCCGCGACAATGTTTGATGAAGCCTTTAAAAATTATGGCTGGTTGCCGGTTGAGGCACGCCCATGGCGGATGATTTGGTATCAGTTTGGACCTTATGAATCCTACTACTACACGGGTCGTTATGAAGATGTGGTCTCACTGGCTTATAAGGCGGTAACCGATGCCGATGAACCCGCCTTGCCCGAAACCTTCTTGTGGAGTGGGCGAGCCAATGTTAAGCTAGGCAACACGGGCACCGCGATCTTTGAATTCCGAAGAGCTTTGCAGTGGCATCCTCGTTGGGAACCCGCGATTGCTGAACTCGAAGCCTTAGGTGAAAAACCCTAATATATTTCCAACGAAAAGAGATTTTATGTCCAATTCAAAAAAAGCGATGATGGCGACTTTAAAGCCTAAAAGCATTTGGCGCAAGCCTTGGTTCTATCTGGTGCTGGTGATTGCACTGGCGCTATTGGCTTTGCTGGCATATCAGGTACCGGGTGTTAAACGTCGTGTGGATGCCCTTTACGGCAAAATTTACTATAAGTTAAACCCGCCATCAGCCGCGGTCTTTAATCCAAGTCAGCAAGGCACCATCGAAGCCATGATCCATCAAACCCAAACAGCGGCGGCTTTTAGCGTGAGCGAAGAGCCGGTGGTCAGCACCATCGAAACAGCGCTGCCTGGTGAAACGCCTGCTTCCACAGAGCAAGCCACAGAAGAACCAACACCCATTCCTCCCACGGCAACACCCACACCTTATCCCGTGCCGGCAGCTTATACCATTGAAAATATGGGTCTGGAAAGGCAAAGTTTTAACAACTGCGGTCCTGCCAACCTTTCAATGAACCTGAATTTTTGGCGCTGGTCAACCAACCAGGAGCGCATGCGCCTGGCATTGCGGACCCATGATCACGACCGCAATGTAATGCTTTCGGAAATGCGCGACTACGTGCTGAATAACACTGAAAATTTAGGCGCCATTTTACGTTACGGTGGCGATCTGCAGGTTTTGAAAGCTTTGGTTTCTGGTGGCTATCCGGTTCTGCTTGAAAGAGGTCATACTGACCCAGATGACTGGATGGGACATTACAGCATCATTCATGCCTATGATGATGCCAGCCAAACCGTTACCAGCAATGACACATTGTTGGGCACGATTACCTTGAGCTATGATGAGTTGATGCTCGATTGGCGACATTTTGATGGTATCTATATTGTGGTTTTTCCCGCGGATCGTGAGCAAGACGTTTTAGAGCGCTTAGGCGCACATGCAAATGAAGCCGAAAACCTGCGCCTTGGCCTTGAAGCGGTGGAAGCCCGTTTGGAACAGGAGAAAGGCAGAGAACTGTTTTTTGCCTTGTACAGTAAAGGTCAATTGCTGGTAGAGATGGGGCAATATCTGGAAGCATCGCTGGCCTTTGACCAGGCATTTAGTGTTTATGGTCAGCTTGACATGGGCGCGCGACCCTGGCGCATGACCTGGTATCAAATTGGGCCATATCTGGCTTATTTCCATACCGGACGCTATCAGGACACTTTAACATTGGCTCAGCAAACGCTGGATAACAGCATAGAACCAAAAGCCTTGCCGGAAACCTATTACTGGGCTGGTGTGGCTGCTGCTCAATTGGGGCAATATGAAGATGCAAAAGACTTTTTCTTAAAAGCACTCGAATACCATCCCAAATGGCAAGCCGCCCTGGATGGCTTAAACCTATTGCCATAAGCGGTTTTATGAATGCTCAGGAAGCCAGTAACAAGCTGGCTTCTTGTTTTTAAGGGGCACATTCTTAAAAATGCTTAAAGCCCAACCTTTTTACTGCGAAATAAGGCTAAAAGGGGTATACTTTAAGCTGGAATAAGATTAAACATTATGTCTGAACTGATTAGCAACCTTTTGTTCGTCTGGCAGCGGTTTACCTGGGCAAGTCTCTTGGACATTCTGCTCGTGGCTGCTTTTTTTGCTATATTCCTTTATTTACTGCGTGATACCGAAGGCCAAACCCTTATGCGCGGTGTTTTGGTGGTGGTTATTGTTATCACTTTGCTGACCTCCATGGTCAACTTGCCCGCTTTTTCATGGCTTGTGGCAACCTTGACCCCTGTGCTGATCCTATCCATCCCAGTTATTTTTGCACCAGAAATCAGGCGTGGCTTGGGACGCATGGGTAAACTTGGTGATTTAAACATTTTTGGAAGAAAACGCAGTCAGCGCGCCACAGAACAATTAGAAAAGACGATTAAAGCGATTGCCGATGCCACAGTGCAGCTTTCTGAACGCAAACACGGTGCCTTGATTGTTGTCAGGCGTAGGCAATATCTGGATCAATATTACAAAAACGGTGTCATGCTTGATGCCGAAGTTACGCCTCAAATGTTGTTGCAGATTTTTTATCCCAACACACCCTTGCATGATGGCGCGGTCATCATCGAAGACAACCGTATTAAAGCGGCTTCTTGTGTTATGCCGTTATCAAGCAGTGGTGTGCTTTATGTTTCGGTAGAGCGCTCGTTGGGTTTGCGTCACCGTGCCGCTTTGGGTATCAGCGAAGTGAGCGATGCCATTGCAGTGGTGGTATCAGAGGAAACAGGAACGATTTCAATCGCTCAACAAGGCCGGCTGATTCGCCGTTTGGATGGCGAGAGGTTGCGCAATAGTTTGCATGCCTTTTTAACCCTGCAGACCAAGGAAATAGAAGCACCAATCGAAAGAGGATTTTTGAATTACTTCAGAAAAGCAAAATCTAAGGAGGAGGATTAAACAACAATGAAAATTCTTAAGAAAATTGCCTCATTGGTTCCAATAGTCCTGATTTCCTTATTGCTTTCTTTCTTTGTTTGGTTTTCTGCAGTCAATTCTAAAGACCCAACTGAAGAAATAACTTATTCCAGGCCAGTGCCCATAGAAGTGCTTGGACAAAACCCGCAATATACAATTTCGGACCAAAGCGCCAATAATGTTACTGTAACCATCAAAGCGCCCCGCTCGGTTCACAATTCTATTGCCAATGACATGAAACTCATAAGGGCATCCATAAATGTTTCTGCGCTTAAAGATGGTCAGGCGGTACTTGAACCTGAGATATCAATTGACGTAAAGCCCGCTAAATTAACGGATTACAACCCCAAAACGGTCCGTTTGAGCATTGAAAAACTGGTAACCCAAAACTATCAAATTAACCTGAACCAAACGGGTAATTTGCCCATGGGGCTTGAGGCACGCACCACTCGCCTGGATACGAAAGAAGTTCAGATAACCGGCCCCGAGTCAAAGATTTCAGAGGTTCACGAAATTTTAGCAACCGTGGATATGAGCACGGTTACTGGAAATCTTAGTAAGTTGGTTGACCTTCAAGCCGTGGATGAACAAGGCAATATTATCAATGGTATAAGCATGAGCCCATCCAAGGTGACCGTGATTATCACCATTATCCAAAAAGGTGGCTATAAAAACGCGTTTTTGGCATTGGTTCCCTTGGGCTCGCCGGCTTATGGTTTTCAAATTACCAATACCGAAATTGTGCCTCAGGTGGTTACCATTTACGCTTTCAATCCGAATGAAACTGACAAACTGCCCGATCTAATTGAAACCAATCCGGTCAATCTAAACGGACGGGACGAAAGTTTTGAAGAAGTGGTCACGCTAAAGTTACCTCCCGGTGTGCGCTTGGTAGGTGATGTGGAAGTGCTGGTTAAGGTGACCATTGAACCCACCATCACAACCAAAAGCATCCGTGGCGTGCCAATTACGGTTAACAATTTGTCGCAAAACTTAGAAGCAGTGCTAAACGTGCCTTATGTGGATGTCTATCTAACCGGACCAACACATTTGCTTGCCAATTTGAACGCTCAAAACCTGACCATTGCCTTGGATTTGACAGATTTTGACAAAGGTACACATCAGGTTAAGCCCGTTATTGTTTTGCCGGAATCCGCTATTAATTATCTAATCACGCCTGAGTTTGTAGAGGTTGTTATCCAGCCTAAGTAAGGCGCATTTCAAGGACATATGATGCAAAAACCCGTTGTTGTACTCGTTGGTAGGCCTAACGTTGGCAAAAGCACGCTATTCAACCGTTTGATAGGCGAGAGGCTAGCCATTATTGATGATATTCCTGGTACCACCCGTGACCGCTTGGTTGCAGAAGGCCATTGGGCGGGACATGACTTTTTTGTGGTGGATACCGGCGGTATTGACCCAAGCAAACAACGCACTCAGGAGCCTTTGTCGATTGGCTCTAAGGCTTTTATCCGTGATATCCGTGAACAAGCTGAAATTGCTATGTCTGAAGCGGATGTTATTTTGCTTTTGGTTGACGCGCAACACGGCGTAACCCAAGCTGATTTGGAGTTGGTTGACATATTGCGCCGTCGTCAGAAGACTGTGGATGGTGTGGATGAGACCCCCATTCTGCTTGTGGCAAACAAGGCGGAAAGTAAGTCGGCATGGTTGGGTTCGATGGATTTTTATTCCCTGGGACTGGGAGAGCCATACGCGATATCCGCCATTCATGGTACCGGAACCGGCGATTTGCTGGATGCGGTTGTGGCGCATTTTCCGCATGCCATTGATGATGACACAGAAGACGACTCTATAAAGGTTGCTATTGTGGGTAAACCTAACGCGGGTAAAAGTAGCCTGCTGAACAAAATTGTCGGCCAGGAGCGCATGATTGTGAGTAACATTCCTGGCACAACCCGCGATTCGATCGACACCAAATTTACGCTTGATGAGCAAGAGTTCACCCTGATAGACACCGCGGGTATTCGAAAACGTGGTTCTATTGAACCGGGTGTGGAAAAGTATTCGGTATTGCGGGCGATGCAATCCATAGAACGCTGTGATATTGCTATTTTGGTGATTGACGCGGTGAGTGGCATCACCGCGCAGGATACGCACATTGCTGGCTTTATAAAGGATGCCTGGAAGAGTGTCATTTTGGCGGTAAACAAGTGGGATCTTATTGAAAAGGACAGCTATACCGCGATTGAGTTTGAAAACCGTATCCGGACGGAGCTTAACTTTTTGCCCTATGTGCCGATTATGTTTATCTCAGCGGAGACCGGGCAACGGGTGCACCAAATTTTGCCTTTGGTTCAAGAAGTGCAAAAAGAACGGCTGTATAAAATGAGCACCTCTCAGCTAAACAAAATCCTGGTGGAGGCACAAGACAAACATCAGGCGCCCAGTGGCACTGGAAAACCTTTCCATATCTATTATGGTACGCAGGTGCGCAGTGAACCACCCACCTTTATGCTCTATTGTAATGATCCAAAACTGGGGCACTTTAGCTATTTGCGTTTTCTTGAGAACCAAATCAGGCAAGTGTATCCTTATTTAGGTACGCCGATTCGATTGGTTTTGAAAGCGCGTGAGAGGGTGGAACTTGCCGATAAACCTGGTAAGAGCAAGCCCAAAGAACGCGGCGCGTACAGACGAAAAAAAGCTTAAGCCAAGTGATGTATAATTGCGCATTGATGCAAATAAAGTAAAGCATTTTGGATTGGAATAATACGTGATAGAAGAAAACTTAATTATTAACGAAGCAAATAAGAAAAAAGCACAGGAAGCTGAAGCTGAGGAAGCAAAAAAGGCGGAGGCTGAAAGAGAAGCCCAGGCTGAAGATGAAACTGAAGTGTCTGTAGACAATGAGGCGGAAAAGGAAGCTGATGGCTCAGGTGACAAGGCAGCGGACGACGAAGAAAACAAAAAGGACCCGTTTTGGAAAGACCTTGTTCAAACAATCATTCTCGCGGTGCTTATTTTCTTGATCTTGAATTCTGTGACCTCGCGCGTGAAAGTTTTTAATATCAGTATGCAACCTACCTTAAAACAAGGTTATCTTTTGGTTGTTAATAAATTGGCATACCGATGGGGTGAACCCAAACGTGGCGATATTATCGTTTTTCATCATGCTGGGATCGAAAACCAGGATTATATTAAGCGCGTTATTGGTTTGCCAGGCGACACTGTGGAAGTTAGCGGTGGTATTGTGAGCGTTAACGGTACACCTCTAACGGAGCCTTATATCAAAGAAATGCCCCGCTACACCTTGACCGAAAAAGTGCCCGAGGGCAAGCTTTTTGTGCTGGGTGATAACCGCAATCAGTCTGATGACTCGCACAGCTGGGGTCCTGTGGACATGGATTGGGTTGTGGGCAAGGCTTTGCTCATTTACTGGCCATTGAACGAAATCCGTTTGCTCACCGGTCCAGACATCATCGAAAATGGCGCAAAACCTGGCTTAGGCCATGAAGCTCAACCGCAAAGCATGCTTTTACCTGGCATGGCCTTAGGATAGGTTCTTATAAAGGCATATGGAAAAAAGCTTACCAAAAAATCCTGAGATTTGCCCCAACTGTTATGTTGGCAGAATTTCACAACAGCCCAAAAGTCTGGTGATGATGCATGGTGGCGAACCACTCACATTTCCTGGCTTTCCGGCTTGGGCATGTGATGTATGCAATGCTTTTGTGTATGATCCAAGCGCCTTAATGCAATTGGAAACCTTGCTCAGATCCAATAAATCAGCTACGCTGGAATTCCCTGTACCTAAATCTGCAGTAAAACACCGCAAGCTGAACAAGCCCAACAAAACCAAACCGGTTGACCAAAAGTAAATTTAATAAGTGGAATAGTTAAAAGTAGCCTTTAGGCTACTTTTTTTGCATATCTTAAAGAATTATTCTAAAATAATTGTTAGAAATTCTACAAATGGGTTGAATAAAGAAAACTCCGGTGCTATTATATAAATGTATTGAAATCATTAAAACATTTTATTGTTCATTAACATTGGAGGCAAAATATTATGAGCGGCATGTTGTTATCTCGGATTATTGGCGCGGTCGTTTTTGGAATTATTGGGGCAATTACTGGCCAACCCTTATTTAAATATCTGGAAAACTATTTTCCCAACATTAATCTGGACCCTGGACTGATAATAACCATTTCGGCTGCGGTATTCTTGATTATTGGTTTTATAATCACACCTTACATTACTATCAAACCCATTGAAGGGCTTAAAAAGCTCTTTAAAAAAGCCAGCCCGCAGGCTTTGATGAGCGGTTTGGCTGGGCTTTTACTTGGTTTTATAGCTTCGGCAATCACCGCGTATCCACTTTCCTTGTTACCCAAACCTTTTGGCTCCGTTATGCCATTTGTCGCATTGGTGCTTTTTGGTTACCTGTTTTCCATCCTTTTGGCATCGCGTCATGAGGATATCCTCTCAACATTTAAAAATGTGGGTGACAAAATGCCAGCGCGGGGAAAAGGCGGTATGGGTGAAGGCGTTCGTAAGATATTAGTAGACACAAGCGCCATTATTGATGGACGAATTGTGGATATTGCTGAAACAGGCTTTTTGGGTGGCAATTTAATCATTCCTCGTTTTGTGCTCAATGAGTTGCAGTTTGTTTCTGATTCTTCAGATAGCCTGCGGCGACAACGCGGTCGCCGTGGTTTGGAGACATTGGCCGAACTGCAGGAGAATAAAACCATCCCCATCACAATCAGTGACCTGGACGTCGAAGGTGTGCGTGAGGTGGATGATCGCTTGGTCATTTTGGCGCGTCAAATGAAGAGCCCAATCCTGACCAACGACTTCAACTTGAACCGTGTGGCAGAGCTGCAAGGTGTGGAAGTTTTGAACATCAACGACCTTGCCAACGCGGTAAAAGTTGTCTTGTTGCCTGGCGAAAGCTTTACGGTCAAGATCATCCAGGAAGGCAAGGAATACAATCAAGGCGTTGGTTATCTGGATGATGGCACCATGGTCGTGGTTGAAAATGGTGAGCACTACATGAATGAAGAGCTTTATGTGAATGTAACTAAAATATTGCAGACCTCAGCCGGCAGAATGATTTTTGCCAAGCCGGAACTTGAGTAGGAGTTGCCCATGTCTTTGAAGATTTACAACACTTTAAGCCGTTCAAAAGTTGATTTTGAACCAATCGAGCCTGGTAAGGTTCGTTTTTATGTTTGTGGTCCAACGGTATACGCTGAAGCGCACATTGGCCATGCCATGTCAGCTTTGGTGTTTGACATTGTGCGGCGCTATTTGATGTATTCGGGCTATGATGTTGATTTTGTGATGAACTTCACCGATGTGGATGACAAAATCATTGCCAAAGCCAATGAACTGGGCGAAGATCCTTATGAGCTTGCCGAGCATTACATCAACGAGTACAAGCGCAATTTAGAAGAACTAAACATCTTGCCGGCGACGAAAAATCCCCGCGCGACAGAAGATATGCCACAAATCATTTCGATGATAGAGACGCTAATCGCCAAAGGCAGTGCTTATGCCGTGAATGGTGATGTGTATTATCGGGTTGAATCCAAAGACGATTACGGTAAGCTTTCTGGACGGAAGCTGGCATCGATGAGTGCTGGCGCGCGCATCCAGGTGGATGAGCGCAAGGACCATCCGATGGATTTCGCGCTTTGGAAGTCGGCCAAACCTGGAGAGCCGGCATGGGAAAGCCCCTGGGGTCAAGGTCGCCCGGGTTGGCATATTGAGTGCTCGGCGATGAACATGACCCACCTGGGTGAGCAAATCGACATCCATGGCGGTGGCAATGACCTCATCTTCCCCCACCATGAGAACGAAATTGCTCAGACCGAAGCCGTGACTGGTAAAGAATTCTCGCGGGTTTGGATGCACAACGGCATGTTGAGCTTGAAGGCTGAGAAGATGTCGAAATCCTTGGGCAACATGATTAGCGTGGACCAATTCCTGGCAGATCACCCCGCAGACGTGATGCGCTTGTGGGTGCTGAACGGTTCGTATCGTGGACCTTTAATTTACAGCCAAGAGGTTATCGAGCAAACTGAACAAGCCTATCAACGCCTTTTGGGCGCCAAAAAAGCGGCTTTGCCAGGTGCCAAAGGTTTGGAAGCTGCTGCGCTGGAAGCTTTGAACGCTGAAGCTGACAAAGTGAAAGCCGATTTCAAAGAGAAAATGGATGATGACTTCAACACCTCCGGTGCATTGGCAGCTTTGTATGAGCTGGTGAAAGCCATCAACCAGGCGCGCGCGGAAGGTGCTAAAGATGAACAACTGGCTTCAGCACAGGCGGTTTTTACTGAGCTGACCGGTGTTTTGGGTTTGAGGCTTGAAGAGCAAAAGACAGCTGGTGGTGACGCGGACGCTTTTATTGACCTTTTGGTCAGGTTGCGCCGTGATTTGCGCGCTGAAAAGAACTGGGCGTTGTCGGACAAGTTGCGTGACGGGTTGAAAGACCTGGGTGTCATTTTGGAAGATAGCAAAGACGGCACGACTTGGTCCTGGGAATAGTGTTTAGCTGAGGGCGGAAGAAATGAAAGAATGGATTAGCGGCCGAAACCCGGTCTTTGAAGTTTTGCGTGCTGGTCGAAGGCACGCTTTTCGCTTGTTTGTGATGCGCTCCGTGCGTATGGAAGGCCATTTGCCGGAAATTTTGGAGATGGCCAAGGCGCGCA
This sequence comes from Anaerolineaceae bacterium UBA5404, assembly GCA_002409625.1. Lineage (GTDB taxonomy): Bacteria > Chloroflexota > Anaerolineae > Anaerolineales > Anaerolineaceae > Mesolinea. The sequence continues at coordinate 85,843 of DHNY01000006.1, forward strand.
GGATTCCAGTGCATGAAGTGCAGCGTTTTGAGCTGGATAAAATCGAACGCAATAACCAAGGCGTCGCGATTGAAGTCAGCGAATACCCTTACCGCCCATTGGAAGACTTGATCAAACATAGCAAGGCGCAGGATGAGCCACCATTTTTCCTGCTTTTAGATACCATTCAGGATCCCCAAAACCTGGGCACGCTCTTGCGGACGGCTGAGATTATGGGTGTGCATGGCGTGATTATCCCCAGCGCTAAAGCGGCTTTGATTACACCGAGTGTGGTGGCTTCATCATCCGGTGCTTCTGAGCATGTGATGGTGGCGCAATTCAACCTGGCGCAAGCGATTGACCGATTGAAAGACTTGGACCTTTGGGTTTACGGATTGGATGAAGACGTGCGTTCGCGAACGCCGAATCAGCTGAATCTTAAGGGTGGCATTGCGATTGTGGTGGGTAATGAGGGCTCTGGTTTGCGGGATTTGGTGCGCAAGAAATGCGACGAAATCATGCGCCTTCCACAGTATGGCAAAATTGATTCGCTCAATGCCGCCGTGGCTGGCTCAATTGCTATTTACCTGGCACGGCAGGCACGGAATTAAGTCATGAAGAAAGCATTACGCCCTTGGAAAACCTTGTCTAAAAGCTTAGTTTTAGACTTCAATAAATTCTTGAAGGTCGAAAATAATATAATCGATAATCCTCTCACCTTAATTAATGATACTTGTTTTTAACTGGACTTTCCTTTTACATTTGAAAGTAGTCAACATGGTCTTTTAATGGCTCAAAGAAACTAGAAAGCTTGTTTTGATGTAAGAGATAAAGATTTTTTCTAGCTCTACCCATGGATGTATAAACTAATCTCTTTTGGTTTGAAACATACAACATGTCATCTAGGTTTCCATCTCTGAAGTAGTTCTCTAAATTGCAAATGAATACTATATCAAACGTCAAACCTTTAACGCGGTTTGCTGTGATGAGTTTTACTCCATACTTACCAAGCGATTTTTGAAGTCTTGATAACTCTTTATTGTTTGGCAGAATCACGCACATATTTTCGTAGTTTATTCGCTTTTTCTGTTTATAGAATTGAATTCGTGATTCAATAAATTCGACATCTTGTCCACTCTTTCCTGTTGTAACAATAATTGGTTTGTCGCCTCGTCGCATGGTTGATAGTTCTTCTTCTAAAATGAATTCTTCACCTTCTGCCTTCAATTGATAAATAAGGAGAATGTCATCCTTAACTATGGAGAAGGCCGCGGAGTAAATTTCTAACGTGTTTCTGTAAGGTGTTTTAAGTTTCACTGAACGACCAGTAACTTCAATGCCTTTACGCTTCCAGGAAAAGTATCTAAATATTGATTGTGTTGGATCATCAACCATGAATAAACTACCATCTGGCTTAAGAAGTTTATTCACAACAGCAATCCAAGAAGGTGCGAAGTCCTGTGCTTCATCAATTAAGATGGCATCATATTTAGGAACAGTAATCTCTTTATTCTCAATAAAGTTTAGGAATTCAATCACTAGTTGCTCCCAACTAATCTGCCTTTTTTCTTTAGTCTTTTGAATATGGTCTTGGAGAAGGTCAAAAATAATGCTGCGTTGTTCTTTTGATATATTTGGTTGGTTTCCTCTACCTATTCTTTTTACTTCTAAGTATTCTTCTTTTGAATTGATCATTACTTCTTGGATCCAGCCCAATTCCTTTGCGATAAAATCTACCCCTAAGGTGCTGATAATCGGATACTTTTCCTTCTGATTTTGAACCCAACTTTCCGTTTCAATCTTTGTTTTGGTTAAGAATTTGTTTTCACGACTAATTGTTGAGACGATATATTGATGGAGATTCGTTGTATGGATATTTCGGAAATATTTTAACTCACTCTTTAAAGATGTGGCTAATTCTTTGTTGAAAGCTAAGACCAAAATATTCCATTCCGGGTGTAACCTAGCCCAATGCTTAGCTTTTGCGAGGAGTACTAATGTTTTACCGCTACCCATCACACCTCTTACGAGCCGGATTGAGTTAGTCCTAATAATTTTCTCGCTCTGAGTGGGCATAACTTCATCAAATATAGGATTGTCAAACTTGGTGAAAAGAGAAACAGGCTTAGGAATACTCTTCTTAGCAGGCGTAGAAGGTTTTGGAAGGTCCTTTGTTGAAGGTTCTAAAACTATACTTGCCTGTTCTTCATCTAGTACAACGCCATCTGTAAAAGTAATTTCCGGATTAATTGCACCACGGACAATATCCATGACTTTTCTTGAAATTGGAGTTATCTTGTCATCTCGGATTGTATTCCTCAGACTTTGTTTTAAAAGATGTTCAACAAGGTTATCTTTGTCCATAATAAAAGAATCACCCCAAGCTGCTCGTACGAGTTTTCTATGATAACCCATAAGATTAGGAAGGATGACTCCAAACCCGTATGAGACTTTTGGGGGTTTAGACAAATTCATGCGAGAAGAAACTTTCCCTATTACGTTGACAAGGTCGAGTGCATAATCTCTTGCTTGACTAACTGGATTATGATAATACTTTGGTCCACTATCCGTTTTGATTGTGGCACCAATTCGATCGATATTGATAAAATTGTACCAATCCTTGACTTCTAAGATAATGAAACCATAATTTGTTAAGACTATGAAATCTGGGTTCGAGACTTTTCTGTGTCTATAAATGGGAGTTTCTACGTAAACTGTAAATTCATTGGGAAGATTATCCCTAAGCGCCTTGAAGACTAATTTTTCACCGTTGGTGGCATTCTTCCTTAAATGACCAATAATTTGAGCCATAAATCCTCCATGAGAAACCAAAATGAAACAGACTATATTCTTTAGATAAGTATATCTAAGGAGGTAATAGTCTACAAGGGATATTGTTTATTCCTTAATCTTGTTTAGGTTTTACCTAACAATAAAAGCAAACAAGATTAATTTGGGGCTAACTCAACACTTCCAGCTTTGCCATGGAGGCGACGAGGGCTTTGAGTCCATAGCCTTCAAAGTAGACTTCCACCGTCTCATCACCAAATTCGATTTTGCTACTTTTCACTACACCTCTGCCATAGGTGGCGTGTTTGACCTGTTGACCGGCTTTGTATTTCGTTTTGGGTGGGTCTTTGGGGACGCTTTTTTGTTGCATCCAGGCAGGGTTTTCCCATCTTGAGCCACCTGAGCTACTCCGTTTACCGCTCGAACCAGACCCGCGACCATAAGAGGACCCGTAGCCAGAACCATAAGACGAGCCACGCCCAAAACTGCCTTCACCAAACAGACTGTTATCATAACCGTCCCTGCCGTATCCACGACTGTCATAGTTATAACGGCTGGGTAATCCGCGCGGGCTGCCGGTGAGGTGCTCTTCGGGAATGTCATCCAAGAAGCGCGATGCCAGGGTTTCTTCATACGAGCCATAAGGGCTGCGTCGGCGGCGCGCACGGCTAAGGGTCAGCCTGGACTTGGCGCGGGTGATGCCAACGTATAAAAGGCGGCGTTCTTCAGCCAGTTCCTCATCATCATCCACTGCGCGACGGTGAGGCAAAATGTTCTCATCCAAGCCGACAATAAAGACCTGGTCAAATTCCAGACCCTTAGCGGCGTGCAGGGTGAGCATGGTGGGGGCTTCAACATTTTCGGGCAGGGTGTCCTGGTCAGAAACCAGTGCCATACTTTCAAGGAAGTTGGCTAAACCTTCTTCTTCATATTCCAAAACGACTGAGCGCAACTCAAGCAGGTTTTCCCAACGGTCCTGTCCCTCTTCGCTTTTATCACGGATGTAGGGTTCGTAGCCGGTGTCCACCACAATGCGGTCAAAAAGCAGCACCAAGCTGTTGTGTTGGGCGGTTTCGCGCCATTTGAGCAGCATTGTGCCAAAAGTCGCCAGTTTAGCGCCTTCACGTCCCATACTTTCCAGCAGATCAGCGCGCCCGTGTGCCAAATCAAGCAGCACCTCTCCCATCGTCAAGCCAGAAGCAGCAGCCTGAGCTTGCAGACTTTCGAGTGTTTTCGCGCCAATGCCACGTGGCGGTAGGTTTATGCAACGGCGTAAAGAAATTTCATCCAGCGGGTTATGCACCAGGCGTAAGAAGGCGAGCATGTCTTTGACTTCGCGACGGCCATAAAAGCGTTGCGCGCCAACCAAGCGGTAGTTGATGCCTTCACGGCGGAAAGCCTCTTCAAACAAGCGCGATTGGGCGTTGGTGCGGTACATGATGGCAAAGTTGCCCGGTTTTTGCCCACGCATGCGAATGCCATCGCGAATGGCACTGACTACCGCTTGGGCTTCTTCGCGGTCATCCTCGGCGACAATCATGGTGATTTTTTCGCCTTTTTCGCGGACGGTTTCGAGCTGTTTGTGGGTGCGGTTTTTGTTGCGGTCGATGACTGCCATGGCACTGTCGAGGATATTTTGGCTGGAGCGGTAGTTTTGCTCGAGCAGGAAAACTTTGGCATCCTTGAAATCTTTTTTGAAACGGTTTAGGTTGCGGTAATCCGCGCCACGCCAGCGGTAAATGCTTTGATCTTCATCACCAACCACATAGAGGTTGCTGTGTGTACACGCCAGGTTTTTGAGGATGGCGTACTGCGCCAGGTTGGTGTCCTGGAACTCGTCAACCAAAATGTGTTCAAACTTATGCGAATAAGTTTCGCGCACGATGGGATATTCGTCCAAGAGGCGGGTGGTATAGACCAGCATGTCGTCAAAGTCCATGGCGTTGTTTTTGATGAGGCGTTCCTGATAGATGCGGTACAGGCGCTGGGTTTGCTCGTCATGGAAGCTGGAGATGGGAAATTCTTCAGGCGTGATGAGCTCGTTTTTGGCGCGGGAGATTTCGTTAAGGTAAGAAGCCGGGCGGTAAAGTTTTTCGTCCAGATTATTTTCACGGATAATTTCTTTGAGCAGGGCTTCTTGATCGTCCTGATCAAAGATGACATAGTCGCGGGTAACTGGCAAGAGATCGGCTTCGCGGCGCAGGATTTTGCCACAAATCGCGTGAAAAGTGCCCAACCAAATCCCATCAGCGTTTGCGCCCAGAATTTTTGTCACACGGTCGCCCATCTCACGGGCGGCTTTATTGGTAAAGGTAACCGCGAGGATGTTCCAAGCCGGCACGTTCATCGCGCCAACCAGGTAAGCGATGCGGTAGGTGAGTACCCGGGTTTTACCAGATCCAGGACCAGCCAGCACAATGGTGGGACCAGGCGGGGCTGCCACGGCGCGTTGTTGTTGTTCGTTGAGTATCTTTAATAAGTCTTCCATAATTGCCTTGTGTCTCAATCCTAAATCATTAAGTCCGAAAATACAACGACTTTTAAGCTTGGTTTTTATGATACAAGTTCTTAAACCTTGAGACGGGGAATATTGAGCAGAATGTTTTCGATGATCAAACGCGGGTTGACGTTGGCATCGATTTGCTCTAAGCCTTTTTCATGGGCTTTGAGGATGCTTTCAATTTGGGAGAGCTCGAGCTGGGATGCGAGAGTTTTTAGGGCGGATTCATGCCTTAGGTTGACCAAAGGAAGCCCGGCTTGGCTTTGGGTGATAAGGATATCGCGCCAAAAAGTGAGCCAAACGCTTAGTAAAAAGGCGCTATTTTGGCGTTGATTGCCTTTGCTTTTACTGAGGGTTTCTGCATATTGCAAACGGGCGCGTTTGCTTTGGGGCAAGATGTCCAACAGCTGTGCCAAGGCATCTTCGTATTGATCCAGCTGGCTTTCGTCCTGGGCATATCGCATGGCAGTGCCCACACGTCCACCGGAAAGGTGGGCTAAGCGTTGTGCTTCTTCATCAGAGAGTTGCAACGTGTTTTGGAGCACTTGAGCGCAATTTTGCACGCTTAATGGTCGCAAGCGCAAGATACCACAGCGCGAGGCGATGGTTTCAAGCAGGTTTTCCCGCGCATCGGCAGTGAGGATGAGAATGGCTCGGCTTGGGGGTTCTTCAAGCGATTTTAGCAAGGCATTTGAGGCGGCGATGGTCGCGTTTTGGAAATCCGGAATGATTACCACACGCCATTGGCTTTGATAAGGCGCCAGGGCAAGACTTTGCTGCATCTGACGAATTTGGTCGATGCGCAATTCACGGGAGTTTTCAGCAGGGCGCAGGATGCTGAGGTCCGCCCAGGCTTCGGCTTCAATTTGGCGGCAGGCGGTGCATTCGTCACAGAAGTCATTTTCTGCGGGTGGATTTTGGCAATTAAGCGCTTTTACGAAGGCTTTTGCCAGGGTCCGGCGACCAACACCTTTGGGACCAGTGATGAGATAAGCATGCCGGATTTTTTCGGGTTGGGTTTGTTCTTTGAGGTATGCCACTGCACCTTCGTGGCCGTGAATTTTCCATGTCATATGCGAATTTTAGCACAGATGGATGGGGTTTTCTTATAAAACGGCGCTTAAAAGCAGATCGATGCCCAGATAGCTCAGACCACACAGGAACATCACCAGAATGGGATTCCACTTGAACCTGCGTAAGATAAAAAAAGCAATTGCGAAGATGACCAAGCCTAGCCAATTGGTGTTGGCAAGGATTTTGGGCTGGTTGCTAAAAAGTAGCAGGAGCAAAATCGAGAGACCGGCAGACATGATCAAAGAAATAACCACTGGACGGATGGTTGAAAGCGTGCCATGCAGGAGGTCTAACTTTTTGTAACGGATGTAGAGGTAGGCTAGAAGCGAAACGATAATCAGGGAGGGTAGGATACTGCCAAAGGTGGCGACAATTGCCCCAGGGATGCCAGCCATACGGTTGCCAACGAAGGTCGCGCCGTTGATGAAGATTGGTCCGGGGGTCATTTCCGCAATGGTGATGAGATGGGTGAATTCGTTGAGGCTCATCCATCCCCGTGTGTCAACCACCGCGCTTTGGATTAGGGGAATAGCCGCGTAGCCACCGCCGATGCTAAATAACCCGACTTGCAAAAAGCTGAGGAAGAGTTGCAGGTAAATCATGGCAGCAAAACTCGCTTTCTGTCTAACAAGCTTACCAGGAAGCCAATCAATGCGGCTGGCAGGATGATGAGCACGACGTTTACTTTTGCAAGGAAGACGAGAATGAAAGCCAGCGCCATCAGAATGACATAGATGGGACGTTGGCGTTTGGCGAGTTTTCCGGTTAGGTCAAAAGCCACGTCCAAGATAAGCGCGGCGACACCAGCTTGCATGCCTTTGAGCATCAGCGCGATGTATTTATTGGCGATGAAAGCTTCATAGAAGAAGGAAATAACGGTGATGATGGTCATTGGCGGCAAAATGATGCCTAAAACTGCTGCCACCATACCCCAAAAGCCAGCGATATTCCAGCCCATCAATATGGCGGTGTTGACCGCAATTGCACCAGGGGAGCTTTGCGCCAAGGCGATCATATCGAGCATTTCATCTTCGGTAATCCACTTCATCTTCTCGACAAAGGTCTTTTTGATGAAATTGACAATCACAAATCCGCCGCCAAAAGTAACGCTGCTAATATACAGCATGTTGATGAAAAGCTTCCAGAGAATGGTGGCTTTGGTTGACGCTTTGCGTTCGTGATGGCTTATGTTTTCCACGCCTCCATTATAACCTTAGTGACCGCGATTTCCACATTGAAGGATAAGCCTGTTAGACTTAGTATAATAAGTAAAATTGTCGTTAGAAAAGCTTTGTTTTAAGGCTGTTAAAAGCTGTTTTGTTTAGACAAACGGCGGAAAACCATAAATCGATTTGCTATAGTCTTAGTGAGGTTAATATGCAAGCACTTATCTCTCCAATTCCAAGCCCTTTTGCTCATTTTGTAAAAGAAATGTGGGCGGATATTCAAGCTGAATTAGGTGTTGAACAGGTCTGGAAAGACTTGTTGCCCCATTTTACCTGGCAGGTTTGCGAAAGTTATGACACCAATGACCTGATTCCATTGCTTGATGCCCTTTGCAAAAAGACAAAACCATTTTTTGTTGAAACGACCGGTTTTGATCATTTTGATAATGATAAAGTTGTGCTTTTTAATGGGATCAAACCGGAATCTCACCTTAAAGCATTGCATAAAGAGCTTTGGCATTTGGCTGAACCTTTTATGAAAGGTAGCGAAGCTTACCATTACTATCATCCAGAGCTTTGGCACCCCCACATCACGATTGCTTCCAAGGACATGACGTTAGAGACCATGCTAGCGGCTTCGGAGTTGCTTGATCATTGGGATACGCATTGGCGTTTTGAGGTCAACCGGATATTACTGGCAACCCAGGACGCGGAAGCCGAATTTGTGACAAAGTATGCATTCCTTTTGGGTGAGGGTTTGATTTTCTCGTTTACCGATGCGGTCGAGAAGCCGGATGATGGGATTGTGACGCTTAAAGGTGATTTGGGATTGCCTAAGTTCTAGGTATTATCAAGTCTTGGCGCTTTGACGAGCATGTGGAAGAGATAAAGGCGGAAAGAAAAAAGTGAGGTTTTTATGACTGTAGCATTAAGTGTGCGAAACTTGCGCAAAGCTTACAATGGGACTCTCGCTGTGGATGACATTTCCTTTGATGTTATGCGAGGCGAGAAGTTTATTTTTGTGGGTCCCAACGGCGCGGGTAAATCAACAACTATTAAGATTATTTCCACCCTGCTCGAAAAGAACGCCGGCACGGTAAAGTACGGTGATTTGACGGTTGGTGTGGATGATGACGCAATTCGCAAGAAGATTGGCGTTGTCTTTCAGCACCATGTTTTGGATGACGAGTTCACTGTGCGTGAAAATCTGGTTTGCCGTGGCGGTTTTTATGATATGAACGCCAGCGAAGTTAGAAAACGCGCGGACGAAGTGATTGAACTTTTAGATATGCACAATTTTGCCAATCAGCGCTATGGCAAACTTTCGGGTGGTCAACGGCGCAGGGCGGATATTGGCAGGGCTTTGATGCAAAGGCCAGAAATCCTGTTTTTGGATGAGCCAACAACTGGCTTGGATCCGCAAACCCGTTTGGTGGTTTGGGACATCATCAACGGCATTCAGCAGGATTTGGGCATGACCATCTTCCTGACCACCCACTATATGGAAGAAACGGATGATGCCAGTAATGTGGTTATCATCGACAATGGCAAAATCGTGGCAACGGGCACGCCTGCCGCGCTCAAGACTCAATATGCGCCAAATCTGCTCAATCTTTACCCACGGGATATTGAAAAGGTATCCGCCTTTTTGCGCGAACGTGGCTATGAACCCAAACTAAAAGAAGATACGCTGCGGGTCACCATCAAGAACGCTTTTGAAGCGCTCGCGTTGGTGGAAGCTTTGCGTGAGGACATCCATAATTTTGAGGTGGTTAATGGGCGCATGGATGATGTCTTTATTGCTATCACCGGAAAGGCGATAAGAGAATGAAAGCAATTACACGTATTGCAAAAAGAGTTTTCAAGCTCTTTTTTAGAGATAAATCAGCTATCTTTTTTACGCTGTTGGCATCGATTATTTTGCTGACCATTTACCTGCTCTTCCTCAACCGTGCTTTTTTCTCGGAAAAGCAAATGGCAATGATGCCAGACCTTATCTATTTTCAAAATGCTTGGTTGATGGCAGGATTGGCTGTGGTGACGGCCTTTTCGGCGAGCTTTACAGCACTGGCACAAATGCCGGTGGACCGTAAATCAAAAGCCTTTGACGACTTTCAGGTTGCGCCCATCCGTCGCAGCCAAATTGTGGCTGGCTATATTCTGGGGAGCACCTTTACCGCCTTTGTGATGTCCTTGGCGACGATTGCTTTTACCTATGGCTATCTTCTCATTCAAAAGACGACATTGCCAAGCCCGCAAAACACCTTGCTGATTATCGCGGCGACCTTGTTGACGACCTTGGTTTCGAGTGGCTTGGCTTTTCTCTTTGCCAGTGGGCGCAATTCTGTGCGCAGTTACGGTTCGATAAGCAGCTTGATGCTGACCCTGATTGGTTTCTTTGCCGGCGCTTATATTCCCTTTGGCACATTGGGAAATTCGGTTCGGGCTTTTATGTCCTGGTTACCTTTTAGCCACATGGCCAGCCTGGCACGCAAGTTTTATTTGGCTGATGTAATCAAAGCCATGAACATCCCAAGTCAGTTTGATATGGCTGATTTTAGGATAAAGTTTGGCGTGGATTTGGAGATGCTGGGTAAAACGGTGAGCCCATGGCTGAGCGCGGGCTTGATTCTCTTATGGGCATTGCTTTTCTTTGGTATTGGACTGTTTAGGATTCGCAAGGAACAGGACTGATTTTGGCTTTTGGGTTTGACTTTGAGGCAGTTGAAGCGCTGATGCCGGATTTGGCTTTGCCGGCTGAGGTGGCAGACCAGGTGCTTGCCTATCTCAAGGCGCGTCCTGCCTTAGGTGCTTTGGCTTCAAGGGCTTTTGCGGCTGAGGACGCTAACTTTGACATTTTGAGGCGCAAGCCTTTCACACGATTGGCACTGATTTGCGCCTTATTGCCGGGTTTGCATCAGCGTTTTGTGGATGCCGGCATGCCAAAACAGGTTTGGTTGGACAGTATCGATGATATCCGCTTGCGGCAAAGGCTTTATTTTGAGCGGACTGGCAAGGTCGGGCTGGCGAAAGGTGATGCGCGGTGGTATCGGCATTTAATTGGTTTCAAACTTTTTAAAATTGGCAGCCTGCAATTCCAGCCTTTTGAGATGCTCTATTTGGATGAGGATGGTATCGGTGAGGATTTTATGCGCTTTAGTGAGGCGCAGAAGAAAAAACTGCCACCCGGAACGCCAGTGTTGAACACGCATATTCAGTACGGTGCCAATTTGGAGCCCTTAGCCTTGGCGAAAACATTTGAGGACGCGCGCGCCTTTTTTAGGACTTATTTTCCGGAAAGGGAGTTTAAGGCTTTTATCACCTATACCTGGCTTTTGCACCCGGGCTTGCACACTTTGTTGCCGGAAGACAGCAAGATTTTAGGCTTTGCCTCATTGTGGCAGGTGATTGGGCAGAATGGGGATATGACCCAGGCTCTGGAGCGTATTTTTGGCGGTCGACGTAGAAGACACGCGGATTATCCGCAAGAAACCGCCTTACAACGCGCGGCATTGAAGGATTTAGGGGCTTTGGGCTATGCCTGTGGCATGATCGGGTTTTAGCTTTTGTATGCTTCCCCTCCCGGATACATTTGTAAAAGATTATCGTGTGTTGGAAGCAAGCACATAAGAGATATATTGGTTTAGGCTGACCCCTTGTTTTTCTGCGGCTTCGATTAAATCGATGTGGAGTTGGCGTGGCACGCGCAAAGAAATGCGTCCATTTGCCTTTGAAATTCTTTCTTTGGTTTTCTCAAAGCTGATCAGTTCAAGGTCACCGCTTGCTTTTTGGGCTTGGTAGTCGAGAATCGCTTCAATTTCGTCAGCTTCGGGTCGAACGGCTGGATGTTGCTTTAGTTTGTTCTGTAGTTCGGTAGCTTTGCTCATTTGATTCCTCTCGTATCTTGTAAACATCACCTCTGGAGCCGATTTTTTGGATGACTAATGTGTCAGGATCTGTCTCGTAACTAAAGAGTATTCGATACGAGCCAACCCGTAATCTAAAAAATCCGGGGTAACCCAATAAAGGTTTGAGGTCTCCTTCGCCCAAAAGCAAACCATTGATTGCTTTTTCTAAACGATTTCGCAGATCAGCGGGGCACTTTTCAAAGTATTTGTCAGCTTGCTTTGTGAGTAGAATTCTCATATGCACTTATGTGTATGCGTATATGATAGCGTATATAATGACAACTTGTCAAGAAATGGCTATAAGTGCCTGCCGAAAAGCTTCATCACTCGCCCAATCGATGTCGATGGTTTCTAAACCTTGCCAGCTGGCATAGTCCACCAGCGCTTTTGCCAAACCATTCACCAAACCACTATCTGGCGTAACCCAAGGTTCAAGGTGTAGTTTGATGACTTGCAATCGTTTTTGCTTGCGCCAGGCTTTGGCATCCATTCGACCGACCAGCGCACCTTTGTGCAAAATAGGCAGGGTGAAATAACCATAAACGCGTTTGGCAAGCGGTGTGTAGCACTCAATCAGGTAATCAAAGTTGAAGAGCTCTCGCACGCGGGTGCGGTTGTTCATCAGAGGATCAAAAGGTGAAAGGATGGTGGTGCGGGCGCTCTTTAGTTTGCCAGCTTGCGCTTTTTCAAGGAGGGCTAGATTGTCTGGATGGAGGTAGAGCGGTTTGGATATGCCCTCAACGCGCAAAACCCGCAAAAAGCCATCTTTAGCCAAAGCTTTGAGCTGATCATAAACCATGCGTTTGGGCAGGTAAAAGTAATCCGCCACCCATTCTTCCCGCGCCACGCCTAACGCTTTGACAGCTTGCAGGGCAAGATCGCGGATGGCTGTTTCGTAATCCGGCGTGTTTTCATCCTGCCAGGTGGGGTGCACGCGTTCGCGCAAGTCAAAAACACGGTGGAAGTTTACGCGACGCGCCACCATCAGGTCACCTGTATGGTGCAAGTGGCTCATCGCCATCGCTTCGATCTTGCGTGTTCCCCAACGGTTTTTAGGTCCACCGCTTTCAAAATCTGCCGAGCGCACTTCGCCATGTTCACGGATGTGGCTCAGCACGTTTTCAAGCAGCTCAGCGTTTTTGTCTGCCCATTCCTTGAGTCTTTTCCAGCCGGTGTAGCGGTTTTTCATTACCGCGCGCCATAGCGGATAGTCGTCGATTGGTAAATAGCACATGGCGTGCGCGAAGTATTCAAAGAGTTGACCTTCGGCGTGGAGTTCATCCACCCAGGCGGTGTCATAAGCGCCTAAACGTGACCAAAGAATATGCAGATGAGCGCGGGCGACAACGCTGATGGTGTCAATTTGCAGGACATGGATGCGGCGAATGGCGCTGAGCAAATCCGCTTTATTGGCTTTTTTCTTGGGCTCTTTTAGCAATCCAAGGCATGTGAGCATCAGATTGCGGGCGTCATGGGTTTTGAGTTTGGGCTGCTGTGTCATGTTCAAATTATAGCTTTTTGAAGTCAAAATCACCAAAAAAGGCTTTAAAAGCGACAAAATGGCTAAGTTTGATAGTTCCTGATAGCTTTATTGCTCTAAACTAGGAGCATTGCAAAGGAGAATTATGGAAGTTCCACGCTATTGGAGATTGAAAAAACAACGCTACGCCTTACAAGGCGAAGTATGTCCACATTGTGATGTCAAGATTTTTCCACCCCGTGACGTTTGTCCGGCATGTGGTGGCGAAGCCAAAACACCATTCAGTTTTAGCGGTTTGGGCGAAGTATATTCCTTTACCGATATCAAAAACGCGCCAACTGGCTTTGAGGAGCAAGCACCTTATACGGTTGCGCTGGTGCAACTCAAAGAGGGACCCATGGTCACCGCGCAATTGACTGATTTGGGTGACGAACCCGCGCGCATTGGCATGCCGGTGGAGATGGTAACCCGCAAAATCCGCAACGATGGTGATGAACGTGGCATCATTGTGTATGGTTATAAATTCAGACCCTTGATTGCGAAGTAAGCTAAAAAGTATTAATGTTGAAACCGGTCCTAGTGACCGGTTTTCTTTTGGTGTATGATTAAAGGCAGGTTTTGACTTGATGCTAGAATAAGTATGGAGGAGCGCTTATGAAAACTTTATTGAAAACCATATCTGTTTTGTTGTTATTGAGCCTGCTTATCGCTGGCTGTAGATACTATCCTCCACGCATGGATAAGATCCAAACCGCGGAGAGTATTATCGCGACCAATGAGCAGTCTAAAACCGAAGCAGCGCTAAGGTCTGGTGGGGCTGAAACATCTACTGAAACATCTACTGAAACACCTCTTGAAACACCCGAAACGCCAGCTAATCTTGACCAGCAAACAAATGAAGCCGAAGCGACTGCCAAGGCCGATGATCTTGGTGATGGAGCTGTGATGTTAGATTATTTTGACAAGATTGACTACAAAGGCCCAGGTACACTAACCCTGGTTCAGGGCGATCTCACCGCTTTTCGGGTCGAAGCCAGCCAAGCCTTGAAAGATAAGTTGTATTATGAGGTTTATGAAGGCAAACTAAAAATCCATTTTCAACATCTTTCGTGGGATCAAATCTTTGCAGATGATATCAAAGTGACCATCAGTTTTTTTAGCATCAATGAAATTGAGATTGAAGGACCTGTTAACTTGAAAATGGATAGCTTCAAAGGTGAACGTTTAGAATTGGAACTGAAAGGGGCCATTGAAGGAGATTTAAGCGGCTTGGATCTGACTTACTTGGACGTTGAACTCAAAGGCGCTGGCACGCTAACTATGCGCGGAAAAGCCAAAGAACAAAAAGTAGAAATCCAGGGTGCCGCGGAATATAACGCCACCGACCTTGAAACAGAAAGCACACGACTGGATATTGAAGGCGCTGGCGTTGCCAAGGTCTGGGCTAAGAACTTTTTAGCGCTTGATCTAAAAGGTGGCTACACGGTTGAGTATTGGGGTGGCCCAAACTTGCAACAAAACGTAAAAGGACTTGGCTCCATAGAGCATAAAGGCGAGAAGTAATTCACTTTATTGTGAGTGGAAAGAAGACGCGTGGATTATTCAAACCACGCGCTTTTTATTTGCTGATAACTTTCTTGCAGGCTTTCGGGCAGCACCCGCGCGTTGCCCAAAACGGTGATGAAGTTGGTATCGCGTGACCATCGTGGCACCACATGCATGTGCAGATGCTCAGCGATGCCGGCGCCACCAGCCGCGCCAATGTTTAAACCCATGTTGAAACCTTGCGGATGATACATGTGGTTTAAGGTTTCAATCGCGCGTCTGCTCAGCAACATCATTTCGGTTAATGCCGCTTCGTTTAGATCCTCAACGTGGCTTGTGTGAAGATTGGGCACTACCATCATATGCCCGCTGGTATAGGGGTATTTATTGAGGATCACAAAGTTTTCCGTGCCTCGATAAATGATGAGGTTATCAAAACTATCAGGCTTTGCCAGGGCATCACAAAAGGCACACTCTGGTATGCTTCTGTCCCGGTTGAAGTAGTCGCGACGATTGCTAAAGAGATATTCCATTTGAATATTTTATCGCATTCCAGGCTAATTTGTGAAAAATGCTAAGCTTTTTTATAATGTCAGGTTGACAAGCGCGCAGCCAGGATGTAGAATATGACCGATTAGTCATAAAAGGAAAGCCCTATGCCAAAAACCACATTTTACAATCTTAGTGCCACCCGACGAGCGCGGATAGAAGAAGCCGCGATTGATGAATTCTGTAAAAACGGTCTCAGGTCAGCGGTGCTTAACAACATTGTTGCAAACTCGGGCATTGCCAAAGGCTCTTTTTACCAATATTTTGAGAACCTCGAAGACCTTTATGCGCACGTTTTGACGTTGGTTCAAAAGCGTAAAACAGATCTGGTGGCATCGCTGGAAACGCCCAATTCTATTATGGACACCTTTGGCTATTTGCGCTGGCTTATTCAAATCAGTGTGGTATTTATGTTGCGTGAACCAAGGCTTGCCAAAATTGAACAGCGTGATTTTGTGGATCACCCGGTTATCAACTCGATTGATCCTGAAACCGGTGAACGCATTAGTGGGGACGGTCGATTTCATGCTTTGCTCACTCAAGGGGTTTTGCATGACGATTTGGCAACCTGGGTGGATACCGACATGGCAGCTTATGTTTTGAACTTGATAGCAAACCTGATTGCGCCATATATGGTTGATAGGATTGGCGATAAAGCCAGTTCGCTTGCCGATGGCAGTGTGGATATTGCCTATGATCCCTTGGTGCAGGCATTGTTTGATAACCTGATGGATATTATTGAAGCCGGCATCGCCCGCGACCCGCAGATTCGCAAGGATTTTTATTCGAAGTAAGTTTTGGATGAGATGAAAAAAGCCACGGTGAATTTATGCTAATCGATCCGTGGCTTTTTTATAGGTAGATGTTTTTCCTGTGACCCACAGCGATAACTAAGACCGTCACAATCTCATCCTGGATGTCTGCAATAATTCTGTAATCGCCAACCCGATAGCGCCATTCGCCTGAGTGGTCTCCAACCAAGCCTTTGCCTTTCACACGGGGGTTGTCTGTGCCTTCTATATGTTTTTTAAGCCAATTGAGAATAAGCTTTTGGACGGGTTTATCCAGCTTTGAAAGCTGTTTTAAGGCATAGGCAGAAAATCTTACCGTAAAACTCATAGCTCGATGTCAAGGCGTTTTGCGGTTTCTTCCAAGCTGTAGCTAACTGGATCTTTGCGATATTCTTCAATCGCCCTGCGGTAAAGCGCCAGGTCAAGCTCATCCTCAATGCGGTCAAGGATGGCTTCACGCACGATATCGGAAATCGAGCGCCCTTTGGTTTCAGCATATTTGGCGATGATGTCTTTGTCTTCCTGGCTCAATCGCACGGTCATGGTTGTGTTCATGATCTTGTTGTCTCCTTTATGTATTACATTGTAACACATTTGCTTGTGACAAGATAACAAAATCTTGTAAAAAGGAAGCTTTAAAGCAAAAAGAGCCTTGATCGAGGCTCTTTTTATGCCGAGTCACAGACTTGAACTGTGGACCCTGCGATTTTCAGTCGCATGCTCTTGAAAGGATGTTTTTTTGTCATTTTATCGAGTAAAGTCCTTTGTTTTTCTTGTTGAAATAAATGATGTCGGCGGTACTATGTTTCATAATTTGTTATTATTGGCTAACCCGACCTTAACAAACTTCCACTTTTGGCATTTTTGGGGGTCGGATTTCCACTTTTGACACTTGAGTAATTAGAATATATATTCTATACTGTTTGTATGTGGTTTTACTCAGTAAAGAAAGTAGGCGGTGAATGAAGTTCAAAAGGTACCGGTGTAATGGTGACATTTTTATAAACTTGACGCTTTTTGGTGTGTCGGTTCTAATTGTCATTAGGAGATCCTAATATGAAAGATATTTTTTGTATTCGATGTAACCAAAAACTTGGAAGTGCTGTTATCGAGAATGGAAAAATGGTTCGTATAAACATTGGTGCCATGAGTGTTAAAACGCTTCATGGGAGATGTGCAGAATGTGGAACTACTTTTCACTTTCGAACAGCTGATGACTTGCGTAACGATTATTCTGAGAATTCATCATCTGAAGGCGGTTCTTCAGACAAGTAGGTTACATTTCCCTGAGAAACGCCATAAATGTGATATGCCCCGCCTAAAATAATGGCGTTTTCATAAACGAATAGTTCGCCACCAAGGTTGAATATGTAACCGTTTACTGTCCCGTGAATAGTTGCGACACCCAGATCCTTTATAATGATGATGCCATTGCATGTGCCTTCCAGTGCTAGTGCGCCATCTTTTTCAATGTAAATGTTTCCATTGCAAGTTCCTGAAAGTAAGACATCTTGGTTGACTATAAGATCGCCGTTTATTTCGCCTGTGATTATTTGCATGGTTTGCCTTTCTTTACTGAGTATGGTGGACTGTTCTTTTGCTAATATAGCCTTAATGTTCTATAATTAGGTTGGCAAAGGAGCAATTATGGACGAACGTGCTAAAGAGATTACTACAGCCCTTATTGATATAACAAAAATGATTCAGGAAGAGTTTCAAGTGCTTGATGGGGATACGCTTCGCCTGCTTATTTACTTGGCGGCGCGGATCCGATATCAAGAATTGATTTGACACGCTCAGGGTCTGCCGGAGCATGTCCTATCATTGCCCGATAGAGTAAATCCACAAGATTTGCATATGAGGCGAGTTTTATCTCGTGGTTACTTTTATTAGTGCTTGAAAAAACGAATTGAGCGGCAACATTGCAGGCTTCTTGCATGGCGATCGCATTTTTGTCAACGGGTAATATCTGTTTTTCTGTCATTGGGTTCCTTTCTTTACCGAGTAATTAGTTAAAAAATGCTTTTCACCCCCAATTGGAGTGCGTTTTTTTATGCATTCTCACTCGTTCAAATAACTCAGTAAGCTTTCTAGACGTTGTTCTTTTTCGGTGAGTTGCTCTAGAAGGGGTTCGACTGTTGGGCTAAGTTGTTCCAGACGTTTTGTCGCTTTTGACAAGGCGATCATGCCACCGATACCCGCTGCAATAAAGAAAATTAATGCTAGCACTGTTATGCCTGCTAATGCAGGAAGGTCTTGGGTAATGGAAATGATGAATAATGTTATGGCAAGGATAAAAAATAACCACCAAAACTTCTTAAAGACAAAAACAAATTTAGTTTTGCTAGCTTGAAGTTTGAGTTGGTTGTATTCAGGCATTAATGGTGCGATCTTATTATTTAGATGAAAGATTTCTTCTTTTAGTCTTTTGACTGTCAATTCTGCTGCAGTTCTGTCCATGCCAGTTTGTAAGGTTTGCATGGTTTCCAAAATTGGGGATAAGGATATGCCACCATTTTTATGCTCTACCCTATATTGGGTGCCGCAATAATGACAAACAAAATCGCTAAGGCCTTCTTTGCGAGATGATGTGCTTCCGCACGCGGGACAACTGATTTTTATTGTTTCGCTCATGGTGTTTTGTCAATAAAATGTTACATTAATATTGTCAGGACAAATACAACTAGTATCAATCCGATTATTATTGTCATTGGCAACATGCATCCCAACATTTTGCCAGCTTTTCTTTGTCTGCCTTGCTTAGTCGTTGGAATGCCAGTAGTCCTAGCAATCTTCTGTTTTGCACTACTAATGCCAGTGGCTCGCTTCCAACTAAAAGACACGCCTGGAATTCCTTTTTTTCTTCGTGCCATTTTTATCCTTGCTTACTCAGTAAAAAATCTATGTAGTTCATTAAGTGCTCTTTATCTTCTTCAGACATTGAATTTATTTTATGGATTAATTTTTCGTAATATTCTGATCCAGGTGCCAGTCTAGGTAATAGTCCTGCTAACCGCAAAACATTCTCCGTTGATAGTCGTAAAAACTTAGACAGCGATTCAGCGAATTCAAAAGTTATCTTATCACCCGCCAAGGCCTTCATTAAAGTTGGGTGAGATACACCAATAACTCTTGCCGCTTCCCTCACCCCCATATTACGACGTTCCATTTCTCCAGCTATGGCTTTCACTAAGTCATTGTCTGTGTCCATGTAAAAGATATTAACCGATTTGGTTAAAATTGTGTTTACCATTATGGTAATTCTCCTTGACAATTTATTTGTTATTGTCTATAATGGTAACTGTAAATACCAATATGGTAAATAAACTATCCATGAATAGCCGTTTATGACCGACAAACAAAGGAAAGGACAGTAAGAGATGGAGAATGATTTTAGATTATACAGACCTTTATATAGCCCCGTGGCATATTTGTTCAGCGGGGAGGAAGCCTTGCGGATTTACTATAAGTTTTTCCCAAAGGGCGCGAAAGTAGACACGCCAGCGATGGAGTGGGCGTTGCAGACGGAGCTACAGATCAGGCATTTTTGCCAAACGAGGCTCGATATTCCTGCCAAGCCGCTTCCAGAGCTTGATGTACCAGAGGATTTTGTGAGACTAGTCGAAGGTGCTGACGCCACTGGGAGATTCCCGCGTCTTTGTCAGGTATCGAGTGCCCTGGCCAAACAGCTTCTCGATTTATCTCAACAGAAAGATGACCGATGTGATCATCACGATGTTCTTGAGCACGGAGCCAGTTTGTGAAGGATGGTTTCATGAATCACCTCATTTTTTTAGTTTGATTTTACCTTAGATAAGAAAGGAGCCCAATGACAGACACGAGCACAGATATTAACCGCGTTATTACTTTTTCTCTTTCGGACAGTGTAATCCGCAAGATGAACGAGCTGGATACTGAGAAAAACCGATCCGCTTTAATCAGAACTTTGATTGAAGAGGAGCACGCGCGGAAATTTGGAAACAAGAAAATGAGCGAATGATGAAAACAGCCCAGGACGCATTGAAGGATTACTTTACTGAGTATGAGGATTGCGATCACCCAAGAAACGCCCGTTGGCCATTTGTTGGACTTTTAGACATTTGCGAAATATGTGGGCGAGTTATCCCAGACAGGCGTGTTTCCTTGGTAAAGGATGACGCGGTTCAAGAACAGGATCTGCCATGAACATCGGCGATTTCATAGCTGCATGGTTTGTAATTTGGACGTTAATAGCCCCACCGATTGCGTTGGTGGCATGGATTGTTGAAAAAATTGAGCATAACTTAAACAACAAACATAGCAAAAGAAGGATAAGAAATGGAAAAAACAAAAACCGAAAGACCGGAGCCTATTGGGTTCGAAAGTCCGGCGTATGTGCCAAATTTACCGAAGCCACAAGTTTCAGAGTTTACGCAACGCCTAAACGCGTTGGAAGAGGGTGAGATTTTGTGCGCGGTTTATCCGGAAGATATGCCAATTGAAGTGATGCGCCAGTTACGAATTAACCACATGAGTAACGCACATAGCATTTATGGAAGGGGCGTTGTGTCGAGCGCATTGAGGGGAAAGCGCATTTACCTGTGGAAACGCCCTGTTGTTGAGGAAGTTGGTCCGGTTGTATACCGGGCGGTACCCAAAGAGATGTTAGAGCGGGAGCCTAAGCCCCCGAAACATAATCAATACACAAATCCGAGAAATAGATAAGCGAAAGGAAAAAACAATGAACAATTTAGATATTTTGAATGAAGAAGTCGTAGCCCCAAGTTTTGAGCTTTGGGGACAGGCCTATGTGACTGTGTGGAAAGCCGCGCTGGTGAAAGGCCAAGGGAAGGTTGAGTTTGATCCAGTCATGCATAAACGCATGGTGTGGGCGATTGACCTTTCAATTATTCCTTTGACGGGCGCGAACGCACGAACTGCAGAACGCTCTATGATCCAAACTTCCAATGAGTGGAAGCTTACCCAGGCTTCAATTAAGGAGCTTGGAATTGAGCCATCTGAGGTTGATCAGAAATTCGTGAAGATTTCGTTCAAACCGACCGGCGAGACATATGTAAATGCGGCCGGTGAGGAAAAGAACAAGACCTACATTCATTTTGAAAAGGTCTACCAAGACGAAGCTTCATGTTTGGAAGATGCCCTCTTCGAAGATGACACGCAAACAGCAGATGTTCCAACTGAGCAACAAGGTGATCAAGATAAGGAAGTCGCAACCGCATTACTC
Source organism: Anaerolineaceae bacterium UBA5404 (assembly GCA_002409625.1). Lineage (GTDB taxonomy): Bacteria > Chloroflexota > Anaerolineae > Anaerolineales > Anaerolineaceae > Mesolinea. Next base: position 106,849 of record DHNY01000006.1, read on the forward strand.
GGCCAAATGGTCCGTACAGCCGTAAAAGGCAGCAAAGACCTTGTCGGGGTCCTGAACGCACTTAGAAGTAGTCTTCCAAAATCACCGGTTGTTTCAAAGCATTTCACGCTTGATTCGGCTGAACTCTTGGCAATGGTGCAACAAGAAATGGCGGTAGCAGCATGAAATGCGATGTGGAAGTTACCTGTATCTACAAAGAGAATTTCATACGCGCCTACGTAGAGCATCCTGGCGATTACAGTGAAAAGGAAGCTTATGAACTTGCCAAAGAGCGCGATGAAGAAGCAACCATCCAATTTTTAGCTTCTTTGGATTGGTAGTCAATCTCCTCCTGTGCGCGGATGGCCCAAGTGTTTTTCCCCCTTTTTCACTTGCCTGGTTCGACTCCAGGGCGCACCTTGAATTTATCTTACTGAGTAAAGGAATATCATGGGAATAACAGCAGTAGTCATTGACTCACGGGAACCAGAATGGGTTCAAAATCTGAAATTCGGCGGTGTGCCGACTACAGTAGCAGCGTTGGACTTTGGCGATTTGCACGTTCTTTGTGATGATGACACCACATTGATCATCGAACGCAAAACAGCAGACGATTTTCTTAATAGCCTAAAAAGCGACCGTTTGATGATGCAAAGCGCGAAGTGCGCAACGGCCAGACTTGAAGCGCAGTTGGCTTTTAATACGATGGATTCCGTTTGGCCTTACCTGGTTATTTCCGGCGCTTTTTATCCAGGATCTACAGGGAAGGTCATCACTCAGCGCGGCGTTACTGGATGGAACTGGAACTCCGTTATGGGCGCGCTACTCAGTATACAGGAAATGGGAACGGCGGTGGTTTTTACTGCTGATAACGACTCGTATGAAAAAACGGTCATGCTATTAGCCGCACGGAAACGTAAACCTGAGACACAAATTTTACCGCCCAAACCGCCTAATATTTTAGGTCCAGCGCACCAAATTATTGCCTCGTTGCCAGGCATAGGTGTTGAGCGTCTCAAAACAGTCATGGACTATGCGGGCGGTCAAGCAGGATGGGCGTTAGTTGGGCTTACTGATCCTGATCAAGAATATAAAGGGATCCCTCTAAGTGTGAATAGAAGAATTCGAGCCGCAATGCGATTGAAAGACGATGAGCGGCTTGTGATTGTAAATCAATAATCAAATCAAAAAAGAAAGGTAAACAATGAAAACTCTAACAAAACACAATCCTATTACTGGCCTTGTTCACATAACGGGTGAGCCAGACACAGGCAAAACAACCTTTGCGCTTAGCACAGGCTTTGCTCCATCCGAGATCGCATTTTTTGATGACGATCTCAAAACACAATCAATTGCAGATCAGTTGAAGGCGGCTGGTACGCCATTTGGGCACTATGTCAACTTGACCAAGAAATCTTTGAGTATGCGAGAAATCGAGTTCCATGACTTAGTGATGAGCGAACTGGATAAGCTTGAAGGAAAGTCTTTCAAGGTGCTTATTTTTGATACGTGGACGCGGTTCGAAAATACTTTTCATCCTGTTGTGCAAAAGGATCCTATGCGGTTCAAACAGTTTTATTCACCACGCGGTGATATCAAGGGCGCAGAAATTTGGAAAGCGTCTTTTGATTATGAAGCTATTGTCATTGACCGATTGCTCCAAATTGCGCCGCTGGTCATATTGAGTACGCACCTCAAAGACCACAATATTGGTGCGGTCAAAACGGGTGCGCAGGTGCCGGATTGCAAGAAACCGGTGGTGGAAAAATCAAGAATTCGGCTTTGGCTTCGTCATAATCCTAATGGACCGGCTCCGATTGGGCTTGTGCTCAAGCGACTAAGTAAAGTAGAAGTTGGACCTCAAGGAATTGTTCCCATCAATGTGTTGCCCCGAAAAATCAACCCTTGCACATGGCCAAGAATTTTAGAGTATTGGGATAAGCCAATTGGTGATAATGAGCCAAGTGCTGATGAAGTGCCAAATGCTTTTGAGCTTTCAATCCTGGACGGTGTCCTAACTGCTGATCAAAAGGACGCATTAAGAATCAATCGCGTTGAAGCCGATATCAAGGTTCAAGACGAAAACGAAGCACGAAGGCTTGAACTGGAAGCAAAACGAGCGCCAAAGCCGACTGTTGGATTGTCTGACCTATTGGCAGCGTTTGGTGAACCAGCGGTTATTGAAGCCAATGGCGGTGCGTTACCCTCAACAGACGCGGAGATATCGGGAGTGGCGTCAAAATTATTTGGCGGTGTGTAATGGCACGAAGTTTGATTTTTGAAGAAAATGGTGCGTTCGTAGTGAAAACGCCTTATAGCAAACCGATGGTTGAGTCTCTGAAGTCATTGCCAACAAGCGAACGGAAATATGATCCAGGCCGAAAGGTTTGGATCATAGAACCTAAACATGGTCCTTTGGTTTCTTCATGGATATCGGTTTTCTTTGGCGAAAACATAAGCCTTCCAGATATACCTAGATCTATTGATCAAAAGGTTCATCGCGCATTTGCGGTTAGATACTTGGGATGTTGTAGAGATCGCGCGGACGGGCGTTCAAGCGCATATGGATATGTAGACGGGAATTGGTCGATTTTGTTTCCTGAGACTGTTCTTAGGAAGTTTTTTGGCGGTTCGGTTTCCGTGCCGAACGATAAAGACAATTACTTTGCGCTTTTAGGGATCGCAAAATCTGCAAGCCAGGATGATGTCGCTAAAGGGTATCGAAGGATGGCGAAGTTATGGCATCCAGATGTATGCAAAGATGACAATGCTCATGAAATATTCATGCAGATCCAAACTGCATATGAAACCCTACGAGATACAGACACGCGGCAAAGATACGAAGCCGGATTAATGTTTGAAACCCTGATGGCACAACCAAAAACAAAGCCTGTCTTGGATACTGAGTATGGTTACAGATCACCGCTTAGATCCGGTGTCATTGTTGTTTATGGCGTTCAGAAACTGAACATGTTCGAAGTGGAAGAGATCCTTTCATGGGATGATATTGTAGATCGTCAAGGACGCGTGTTGGTAACCTCATGGCCAAGTGGGGCAACAGAGCCAGTGGAAGAGTGGCTCTAATGAAAACACATCTTATTAAAGAAAATGCCAAATTGTGGCAAACGACCGTAGTTGAAGTCGCAAACGATGATGATGATATTGTGGAAATCGCTAAAAATCTTATCGCTGAACTCAACCATATGAGAGGAAAGCCAACAGGCATTGGTCTTAATAGTGCGTTGGAACTGCTTGCAGCTTTAGGTGTGTACTTGAATGAGGTAATGAATGAAGAAGTCTAGAGACCTTGAAGTAGAGAATATGAAAATGAGCCTGGAATTAGGCGTGTTGCAAGACGATTTACTAAGTATGCAAGGATTAGTAACAGAAATCGAAACTATTCTAGGTGAAATCAAGTCACACTACTCCGATCGCCATGAAGTTTACAACTTGGTATGTCATGGACAAGAGGTGATTAAGGCGTGGAAAGTAGTTAGGTAGCTATGTTCGGTAAAGAAATACTTTCTTGGATTACTGAGTAGAAAAGGAAAAGAATGAAAACAAATGAGATTGCATGGCGAGAGAGAGGTGAGGGATGAGTAGCACATTCGAAGAGGATTTAGAACGAGGGTATTTAGCGGACGGCGCACCGCTTGAAGATAGCGAAATTTGCAAAGAATTAGAAACCGAGGACGGAAGCCTTATACCAGGAACAAACGCGTATTACAAACAGCACAAAGAAGATACGGCGAAGCTTGAAGCGTGGGTAAAAGGTGTCGGATGACAAATCGTGTCCCAGATCCAGACGCTGGTGTTGGATGTGTGCTTTTGATGGGACTTGTATTAATCGCTTTGGCGATTGTGTTTCTCTTCGCATTACTAATACGTGCTTTTATTTAGAAAGGAAAAAAATGTTAAATACCATGAATCAAATAGTACCAGGCTCCATTGCGGACGTTGCGAAAACAACAGGCAAATCCATTGCCCAAACCTTCATGCATGCCAAAGTGGTAACTATCGTTGATGTATCAGGATCTATGGGCACGCTCGACTCCACAGGCGGGCAAAGCCGTTACTCAGTAGCGTGTAAGGAGCTTGCCTTCATTCAAAAGCAGAACCCTGGAAAAGTAGCCGTTATTGCTTTCTCAAACAATTCTGAGTTTTGTCCTGGCGGTGTGCCGTTCTTCGAAGGTGGCGGAACAGATCTAGCAGGCGCATTGCGGTATGCGAAAATCGCCGATATTCCAGGTATGAACATCATAGTTATCAGTGATGGTGAGCCAAACAAACCAGATACAGTATTGGAAGTTGCCAGGACTTACAAGAACAAAATATCCGTGATTTATGTAGGTCCAGAACAAAGGCCATATGGCCGTGATTTTCTTCACAAATTAGCCAATGTTACAGGCGGGCAAACGATTACAGCTGATACCGCCCGTGAACTCAGTAAAAGCGTCCAGTATTTGATGGCTGGATAAGGAAGGAGAAAAAATGACTATGAGTGAATTGTTTATTGAGAATTTTTCCAAAATCGCAAATAAGATGTTGAATTCACACTCACATATTAAGAGATTGGAAGACCAAAATTACTGGTCTCGACTAGCGATTAGTAATGCTGAAAAAGAGATAAGTAAGTACAAACAAATACTGTGCGAATCTGAAAAGGAACTCAAAATCCTGGTTGAACAAAGCCTGTCTGAACGCGTCGATACAGACAACAAAAAGGAGACTGATAATGAATAACGAAATGTTTTTAGGACTTGTAAAAGAACTGCATGAAGCAAGATTAGCCAATGAAAGCGCGTGCAGTTTGTTTTCGAAACTAAAAAAGGACTTTGAAACAAGCGAGCCTTTTCTTAGTGCGAAGGAAACCGCTACTGAGACTGGCAAACGCGTTACAGCACTTCAAAACCAACTTAAACAAGGTCTGCTTGAAGACAAAGAATTCATGCCGCCTTTCAAAGCCGCATGGCTTATTGATACTACGAACATTGAAATTTATAATGATAAAGCCATGACCTGGGCACGTGAAAACATGCCAGTAGCTATTAGTGAGGTTCTTGATCTAAAGTTGCTTGAAAAATTTGCAAAGGACAATGAGAAAAAACCAGAACTCGTTCCTTTTGCCACAATCATAAAAGGGAATGACGCTAGGATTGCTTCAGATCTATCAAAGTTCCTCTAGCTTCTACTTATGACAACACTAAACGATTACTTAATAAAACTAAAAATACCGGATAGTGATCGCGCGGCATTGGTGGCCAGTTATGGAAGTTTAGATGCTGACACCTGGATTGAGGAGCTTGAGATTATTGCAACCGCTCTTGATGTGGATCAGGCTCCCAATCCGCCTGCTTGTTTATGCGATCCGTGGCGCGATATGTGGCATGACATGCATAGTAATCCTGGTGACATTTCGAACTCAGTAAAACAAGTAAGTGAGGCTCTAGGAACTGATCTTCACCTTGCGATTACTGGCCTTCTAGGGCGCATCCAGCAAGAACTTCAAACCCGATACCAAGGCGTGAAGATTGGAAGCCGATTTAGCGCGAACCGTGCAAGACGATTGGGAAACCCACTGATGAAGCCGCCGGATCCCAAATTAGTTGCATTGCTTGAGCATATCCTGACACCAACAAAAGGTGTGACTGCTAGTATCCGTCATTCCAATGCTGAATCTGCTTTGCTTGATTGGCTAAACGACGCGGGAAAATTTATCCGCACACCAGAAGGTGATCTTTACTATCTATGGCATTCGTCTCATACCCTATACGAACTTGACACCGAAAGATGGCATGCCTGGTTACATCAACTAACCTGTATCAGTCCGGCCACCAGACCATTCTCGGTACTCGCTAATGCCTGCAAAAGTGCGGCATCCCTCAATGGCGAGCTCAAAGAAGTTGTTCGATTAGCCTACTTTGACACTGATACAAAACTACTTTGGGTAAGCCGCTTTGATGGACGTGTTTACTGCCTGGATGGCGACACAATAACTCTAAAAAACAATGGCGATGGTCCAGTTATATTTGATGATCTCAGTATATGGCAACCATACGAACCTATTCTTGTTAAACCTGATAAAAACGCCACAGATACTATTTCGACAATGCCAAAATGGCAAAAACCAATGTATTCATGGGCTTATAAAATATGGACACAAAGCATCTTTTTTACTGAGTTATGTCCGACACGTCCTATTTTGGTTATGCTAGGTGAAAAAGGGTCTGGAAAATCCATGGCGTTGCGCTTGTTACTCAGGCTCCTATTCGGGGAATATTCACAGGTTTCAGGCGTTCCAGACAAACCAGACGCATTTAGCGTAACCGCTGCGCATTATCACCTTTACGCGATGGACAATCTCGACACTTTAGAGCCCTGGTTACAGGATAAGCTTGCAAGGATCGCCACAGGAGCCCAAGACGAATATCGCAAGCTCTACACTTCAAAGGAAATGGGAACATTGATATACCGTTGTTGGATCGCAGTTACCGCACGGACGCCCGATACTTTACGCCGTGATGACCTTGCAGACCGCCTTTTACTTCTTCAGCTTGGCCGGGTCGAAGACATTGACCGACGCCGTGAAAGCTTATTTCTTTCAGACGTTGATACATTACGTTCTGAGTGGTGGGGAAGGCTTTTATATGACTTAAACGCAGTCGTAAAAGAACTGCAAACCAATGAGCTTCCTATTACTTCACCACTTCGCATGGCCGACTGGGAAGCGCTGGGACGCTTAATGAGCATCCAGGCAAACCAGGAACCTTTATGGGATGACATTGTTGCGGAACTCAAAAAGAACCAGGATGATTTCCTTGCAGAAGGCGATGTAGTTATTGAAGCGATTGACGCATGGCTTAACGACTCTTCTTATTCGCCATTGTCTATTGGATCCAATCTTAACCGATGGGTAACAGCGCGTGAGTTACATAAAGAAGCGGAAAAATCACTGTTTGGATTAGAAAAACCAGACAGCACCTGGCCACGAAGTGTGAGGTCTTTTGGTCGCCGAATTATGAATGTAAAAAACGTGCTGGAACAACGCTATGGCATGGAAATGCGATTGAATCGCACAAAGAGTTTGGAGTACTGGTTTGATAACAAATAAGCCAAATTTACCGATAATCGATAAAAAACAAGTAAAAACTGCAGGGTTTGCAGGGTTTAAAAGGCTTTTCTATATAACTTTCTGTACGCGCGAGAGAATTATTTATTTATTATTAAGTAAATATAAACTTATAGGAAATGGGCGAAATAACCCTGCAAACCCTGCAGAAGAAAAAGGATAAAAAAATGACAAAGGGCGTGCAAATTCATACTGCATTATGGTTTTTCAATCACGGATTTTCTGTAATCCCACAATACATCCACACCAAAACACCAAAATTTAGGTGGGGAAAATACCAGACCCAACGGCCTACTGAAAACGAGTTACGTCGTTGGTTTTCTATCCCTTCAAATGGTGCGATTGTGTGCGGCGCCAATAACCTTATGGTTATTGATTTTGATGATGCAAGTATGTTTACTGAGTGGTTGATGTGGACTAATATGACGCCGAAAACTAGATTTATTGCCAACAGTGCTTATAAAGTCCGTACAGCCAGGGGCGTGCATGTATACACAAGATCAGCTTCAAAACCGCGAAACCTTCATTACCCAGGCATTGACATCAAAGGATTTGGCGGCCTTGTTACAATACCAGGCTCTATACATCCAAGCGGATTTGTCTATACTGAGTACGGTGGGACAGATTTTCCGATTATCAGTGACCTCAGTGAGATCCTGCCGTCTTGGATGATGATTACATCAGAACCTGAAAAACCACAGAGAAAAACCATTGATCAGCTTTCAGCAGCCGATATCCTCAATATGGATACAGATAATACCTTTGTGGATCTAGAGCTGATCAAAAGAAATTACAGAATTGAAAACATGCTTCAAGATGTCATTATAGATTCTGGCTCCCATTGGGGGCTTACGCGGTGTCCTTTTCACGATGACAATAGCCCAAGCTTTTGGGTGGATACTGCAAAACAGTTATGTGGATGTTTTTCAGGATGCACAAGCGCACCATTGGACGCAATAAATTTATATGCAAGGCTTCATGGACTTTCTAATACTGAAGCTATAAAGGAGATGGGTAAATGAGTAGTGAAGAAATAAAATGCCCGACATGTGACAATCTTATTGGTTATTCTTACGACATTGATGGGGTTATGTTTTTGGATTGCGGTGGGTTGATTGTCCGTGAGCTAAAATCAAACTGCAAACAGTGTGGAAGGGAATTCTTTTGGGTTGTTCCTAACATTCGGCTAGAGCGGTTGATTAAGAGAGTGTTGAAAAATCGTAAACAATTCTTTGGCGACACGCCTCGAAATTGATGATGGGCGTTAAATCTAACGAAGAAACGGATTGTTATATGGCAGAAAAAAACGATCATGTAAATGACGCATTATTTACGGTCAATAATCTTATTGATGATATTTGTGTTTTTTTAGAAGTGATGAACAAGGTGTTTGAAGAGTGGGGCAATGCCATAAGACAATTAATTGATAGTTTCATTATACCGGCTGAGAGAGAGATTTTTAAGCCAAACCGCTTTATAATAAGTGGACACCGAAGAAAGAAAATTAAATTGCCGATCAGAACATTCATAAGTAGGAAGGAAAGAACCATAATGATTACATGGGAACAATTGGTAGAAGTTGAGCCACGATTAGCGGAATTATTAGAAGAGATTAAGAAGGTCAAAGATAATCCTGAGGAACCATCATTTTGTGCGAATTATGAATGGTATGTAAGAGAGCGCGCGGATGGACGAAGTTTCAAACGGAAGATGATAAGTTTGGTTGGAAGCGAAGCAGAAACAAGTAATCGGTTATTGTCTACATCTGAAGCATATGATTTGGCGTATGGTGTGCTTTATGACACGCTTCCAGGATGTAGGAACTGCACCTGTTTATAATTTCCTGAATGTTATATGCTATAATACACATATAACCAAATAGCGAATACTGGTTTTTTCCACCCAGGACATGCACTTGAGATAGTGCCCGATGTCTTGGGTTTTTTGTTTTAACTCGGAGGATGATATGAAGAAATGGAATGAATTGAACGCGTTCGGAAAGTTGATCAGAAGCAGGAAGTTTTGGCTTGCCATTGTTGATGTGGTTATTTCAACTGCAACTTATCTTGTTACCTGGTTACTGAGCCCAGAACTTGCAGAGCGGATCATTTGGCTTATTGCTGCCTGGCAACCGATCATCATTATGGTTGTTCTTGGAATTGCGATTGAGGACGCTGCCGAAAAACGCAATATAGAACCATTGAATCAGTAGGTTCAATATGACCTGGCTTGAAGTTTTAGGATCCTTTGTAGGTGGCGGTGCTTTGGTCGCTATTATCACGGCCATTGCAAACCGCCGGAAGGTAGAAGCAGACGCGGATAAAACATGCACGGAAGCCGAGAACCAAAAACTCAAAGCCCAGGCTGAGGTTTATTCGTCATTAGCGGCAACCGTGAATACTTTGCATGAAACCGCTGCGAACAATCTTGAGGAGTATTCCAAGCGAATTGCCAAACAAGATGAAAAAATTGGGCATCTTGAAGGGAAGATAGATAGTCTTCAAGATACTTTACTGAGTAAGACAAACGAGATGGCGGCTTACATAGAAGAAAACGTAAAACTAAAATCTGAACTTGAGAGCGTGAGACGGGCTCTTACTGCACGTGATAAAGATGTGGAGAGTTTGAAGAAAGCTTTGAATGATGCCAAGAAGCGGATTGATGAACTTGAATCCCAAATGGGAGTGAGCCATTATGACCGATATTGATATCTTTAACTTGGAAGATCCAGTCATTGATGACTCGTTTTTATTTAAGATGTTGGATTCTGAGACACAATTGGAATCTTCGTTCATGCCAGAGGGGCGGGTGTTCAAACGAGGTGAAGGCCGCCGGATGATGCGGCATATTACCAAGTTGGAATTAGCCGCTGACTTGCTCAACAATATAGAATTACCTGCACCTGGCGAAACGATCCATGTTATTAGCAACGCTAAATATGATTTCTTCAATGTGATTATGGCGGCTGCGACTAAGACCGCGCCCGTGTTTGACTTTTACGGATCCACTTGGACCATGAGTAAATACAATGTGCAGGATTTACTGAGTGCGTTGGACAATGGGACGATTAAGAATGCAACTATTCTTACTGGGACCTACTTCAAACGCCGTGAATCACCGGTGTATGCGCAGTTAGTAACTGGACTCACTAAGCACAATCAGAGGTTTATAGCATTCGAGAACCACACAAAAGTTGCTTTACTGAGGTCCAAAGATGCGCGCCTGGTGTTTGAAGGTAGTGCGAATTTTACGGCTAATCCAAGACTGGAAAACTACATTATCTGTAATGACCAGGAATTATACGAATTTCACCGCGCCTGGATGGAGGAACTATTCTAATGGCCAACCCAACCAAGGCCACGATGAACATCCGCATCAATGCCGTTGCGTCAATGATTCTGCAAGGTGTGTCGCGGGAAAAGATTCTTAAGTATGCGAATGATGAAGGGTGGGGCGTTAGCAATCGAACAATTGACCGCTATATCGCGGTTGCACGTGAAGGGTTTGAGAAAGTTGCAAAAGTCAATCTCAAGTTTGAATTGGGACGGGCTTTATCGCGGTTGGATGATTTGTACGCGCGTTCGGTTGCTACTCAGGATTATAAAAACGCATTGAACATCATAAAAGAACGTGCTGCCCTGGTTGGACTTTACTCAGTAAATGTCAATGCTGCATCAGATGACAATAGCAAACAACGTCATGATGAATTTATGGACGCGCTGAAGGATTGGAAGAATGCTCATCCAGAAGTTTAGCCCAAAACAGATGGATGTCATGGCTTTCGGGCTTGATGACCGTCCGATTCTTATTGCGGATGGCGCGGTTCGAAGCGGCAAAACCGTTGCGGTGAGTATTAGTTTCCTTGCCTGGGCGATGGAGACATTCGATAAAGCCACGTTTATTATTGCCGGTAAAACCGTTTCTTCTGCTGAGAGAAATGTGATTATGCCACTTATGACGATTGAAAACTTGCCTTATTCTATGGACTATCGCCGGTCTGATCGTCAACTTTTGGTAAAGGGAAATGGCGGGCGTGAGAATTATTTTTACGTGTTCGGCGGCAAGGATGAGTCATCATACAGCCTGGTTCAAGGGCTTACAGCCAGTGGCGCGATGTTTGACGAAGTAGCCTTGCAGCCACAGTCTTTTGTTGATCAAGCGATTGCCAGAACACTGGCGACTGATAATGCAAAGATATACTTCAACTGTAATCCAGAAAATCCAGAACACTACATCCATCAGACATATATTGCTGTTGACCGGCCAGATGTCAAGCATTTGCATTTCACGATGCGGGACAATCCGATTATGACTCCCGAGATGATCGCACGCGCGGAAAGGCTTTATAGCGGGATTTTTTATCGTCGTTACATTCTTGGCCAGTGGGTTAGAGCAGAAGGGCTTATCTTTGGCCAATTTGCTGATAATCCTCATAATTGGATCATTGGTGAACTTACTGAAGAAGAAAAGAACGCTTTGAAGTTTATTACTTTTGGTGTGGATTATGGTGAGAATACAAGTCACACCGTTTTTATTGCAACTGGACTAACGAGAAGTGCCAGTCAGGTTTACGCCCTTGCGGAGCGGAAGCTTGATAGTAAAGGCGTCGATCCTGCGGCAATAGAGGATGCTTTTGTCGATTTCGTGCGGGATGTTATGAGGCTTTACCCTGGCGTGCGATTGACTTACGCATTTTGTGACCATCCAGAGACAATCACAAATGGTATCAACAAGCGGATCAGAAAAGAAAAACTGCCAGTGGTAGCAGTGACCGCCATTAAAGAAGAAATAAATACACGTATTTATGCACAAGAGAAGATGTTGAATCTTGGGATTATCAAGATCCACCGCCGGTGTTCGATGTTGATCCACAGTCTCAGTAACCAGGTGTGGGACGAAAAGAAACAGACTGATACACGCTTGGATGTGAATCCTGATGTAGCTGATATAGCGGATGCCTGGGAATATTCCTGGATGAATTTTATTGATGAAATTGGAGTGAGGTAAATATGAACCTTGAACATGTTGTTGATGCAATTAAGAAATTTACTGGCCGGGATGTGGTCATTAGCCCGATGTATAACAAAATTGGTGAATGGCGGGATTGGCTGAATGGTGATGTGGATGGATTCTATGAATATACAATGTCCGTTGACCTGGTAACCAACAAGCAGGCAACTATCACCCGCCACCGCACGGACATGTTCAAGCGCGCGTGTGAGGATTGGGCATCGCTGTTACTGAACGAGCTTACCCGTTTCGAGTTGGATAATAAAGCAACCGAACAATGGCTCCAGGGAGATGACGGCAATGGTGGAATACTGGGAGACAACGACTTCCGACGGAATGCCAACGAACTCATTATGGTATCCCGTTGGGCTGGCACCGCGGCGTTTGAAGCATATGTTGAAGATGGCACGGTGGTTGCTGATAGTGGGCAACTACTGAGCGGCAAAGACGTCGGGATCAACTTTCTATCCGGCGATCAAATCATCCCCATAAGTCACCGCAATGGCATTGTCAAAGAAGTCGCGTTTGTATCTGAGAAAATAATCGACGAAACAAAAAAACATCACGCTGTGAGTATGCATGTTCTCGAAGGTGGGCTTTACACAATTTGGTACTTCACGATCGATGAAAACGGCAAGGTAATTGGTGAACCTGTCGTTGTCCGCACTGGCAGTCCGATTCCGTGGTTCTCGGTAATCAGAAAAGCTGGCTACAACCGCTATGATCCCGCGGGTCCATTTGGGTGCGGCATTCTTGACGGCAACGAGGACATTCTCAAGGGTTTGGATACTGCCTTCGATAACTTCATTACTGACTTTGTTTTGGGTCGGAAAATGGTCTTCATGAACTCGACCTTGTTCTCCCAGGATGATAAGGGAAGATTTATCGCTCCGCAAATGATGGGAAACCAGTTGTTTATTAATGTGGGGGATCGGCTGAAGTCCGACAAATCAATGCTGGAAGAATATAACCCCCAATTGCGGGTCGAGGAAAATGCGAATGGGGTCCAGCGGATGTTGGATATTTTCTCATTTAAGATCGGTCTTGGCAAAGGTTTTTACAAACTCGACGAAGACGGAATAGTAAAGACTGCTACTGAGTATACAGGGTCAAAGCAGGGTCTGATCCGCAACATATCCCGTGAGATGATCGGCATACAAGCGGCGTTAAAACAGCTCATTGAAGCGGTGCTGTGGATCGGGGAAAATGTGCTCCATGTTCCAGGCGCAAAATTTGAAGATGATGTACGGGTAGTTGCGGACGACTCGTATATCACTGATGAATATACAGAGCGTAAAGTTTGGCAAGAAGAAGTTGCACTAGGTTTGCGATCCAAACAGGAATACCGCGAACGTTTTATGGCTGAATCTGAGGAAGAGGCGATAGAAGCGATCGAGAAAATAAAAAAAGAGACTCCAGGTCTGGGTGATCTGCTTGGTGATACTGAGTAAAAGACATGTTTACTTTGCGGGATTTGGACGAATTAGCGGGGTTCGCCGTTATGAATATCAGGACTCTAAATTCCACGGTTTTACGCGCGATAGGGGAAAAGGTCAGGTTGCTACGCAAAGGCGGGAAATTCGATAAATTTGAGTCGCAAAGTCGATTTGGTAGCGATGCGGATAAGTTGTTGCGCGAAATTCAAAAAGAAATAGATATTGCTACTGCTTCTATCGAAGAGGTTTATGCGAGGGTTGCTAAAATTGCTTACCGGACTTATGCAGAGTCATTTTTAGCCCAAGGCTTGAAGCAGCCGCCGATTGAGCAGGAGCGGGCCTTAGTGAACTTTATTCAGAGTGTGGCAGCGACAACAAAAGGATCCTTTGCGAATCTCAGTAATACGACTGCGATCGGGTTCAGATTGTTGGATCCAGGTAGCCGCACTACATTCGTTGGGTTCAAGCGACATTATCATAATCTTATTGACCAGGCCGTTGCGGATATCGCAACAGGAAATGAGTCCTGGAGTGGTGCGTTTAGAAATGCGCTAAAACAGACTGCTGACAGTGGGATTAGGGTGCTGGACTATGAAAGCGGATATAGTCGCCGGTTGGACAGCGCAATGAGGCAAAATGTTCTGGATGGTGTGAAGGCGATTACGACTGAGATAACAGCCCGTAATGGTGAAAAGTTTGGTGCGGATGGATGGGAGATTGACGCGCATAATTGGTGCGCACCGGATCATTTGCCGTTTCAGGGAAGGCGGTTTACAAAAGCAGAATTTGAGGAAATACAAGAAGCGTTGCCAAGGAAGTTCGAGACCTGGAATTGCCGTCATACGGTTTATGCGGTGGATCTGAGAGCTTCAACACCACTTTATACTGAGGAAGAATTGCAGAAAATTGCAGCAACATCAACAGAGGCGCGCGAGTTTGATGGCAGGGAATATACTGCTTATGAAGCCACTCAATTGCAGCGAAAACTTGAGACGCAAATTAGAAAGCATAAGGATCGCGCAAATATTGCGAAGGCAGCGGGGGATGATCTGACACGAAGGGCAGAGCAATTGCGGATTAATCAACTGAAAGATAAATATGTTGAACTCAGTAATAGGTTTGGTTTGCCGGTCGCGAAGGATCGGATGGCAGTTGCGGGGTTTAGGAGGGTGAAGGCTATCGAAAACCCTAAAATAGTTGAAAGTGAGAACGTCTTGAAACAAGTGGAAGGGGATAGCAATGAAAAGATCCGAAAATTACAACCCAATGAAATTGTTCTTACCGATAAAGTGAATCAACAATACGTAGGAGATCTTGGTGATTTACAACAGAATTACTATGGAAAAGATGAGCCAGGGAGGGTTTATGTTAAGAACTTACCCGTTCATTACAACAATTATTCGGCTGCACATATGACATCCAGTCAGACACATTTAGACAGGCTGCCGTGGATTGAGATCAATATTGCCGACTTTGTTCGAGCAATAGAATCGCCGGAATTTATTGAAATAAACTTAAGGAAATTGGATGTAGGAAATTACTCTCTATCTAATATTGTAAAAGTAGGTAACTCTTTGAATAAGAAAGGCTTTGAGTATATGAAAGTAGCGATTTCTTTATCAAAGGGTGATTCAAATTACCATCAAATTACTACAATTCATCCCGTGCGTTGGAATAGCTTGTTTGATGTAAATGGGGACTTAAAAGCCAAGTACAAACGCATTCAATAAAAAAGACCATTACTGGTCTCTTAATGTCCCATAGCCGGTGCGCGACACCCGGATCGGTCTGTGCCAGTGAGTAGCGACTGCTCACCTTAGGACATACTCAGTATAACATAAATAAAGTAAAACAACAAACATGAAGAGGTTTCGGAAGGGGGATGTTATGACCCGCTCCATAGTTCCGGGAACCATTCCAGGAACGCATATTACCAGTTCCATAGTTCCCCCTCTTTGTAATAAGCAAACAGATTGAAAACAAAGCAAAACTATTCGAAGTTAGCATGAATATGTCTTGCGATTGATAATCATTTTTAGTAGAATTACCTGCAGTGTGGGCCCAGATATGGTATCGGAGCAGGCTTCTCACCTTGCTGGTGTGGGTTCGAATCCCACTGGGTCCACCTTTGAATTCAAATTGACAAATCTACAATTTGTGTGTTATTATGTTATTGAGAAGCCTGCAACACAGCAGCATAAAATGACGTAAACGCCCTCGCGCTCCGTCGGCCCCGCCCTCAGTCCACCGCTGGGGCGGTGTGCTTTAATTTGCTTGAATTTTCAAAAACTGTGCTATAATATACTTATAACTAAATAGAGTTTTCGGAGTTTATCGCCCGTCACATGTCATTTGAAATAATGGCCCGTGTGATGGGTTTTTTGTTTTAACTTCGATTTCTCTAATTTGCTGACGAGCACTATACGGAGGAATTTGCAATGGCCCAAGATGCCGACCCTACTGAGAATATCCAGGAAGAAACGCAAGAAGTTGCGGAAACTAAACCTACGGCTACGCCGGAAAAAACCCACACTCAAGCTGATGTTGATCGCATTGTTGGGGAACGCTTAGCACGCGAACGTGCGAAATTCCCTGGCGAAGATGAGCTGAAAGCTTTTACTGAGTGGAAAAAATCTCAACAATCGGAAGCTGAAAAGATTGCCGAACGCGAAAAAGAATATCAAACGCAAATTGCCAAGAACACCGAGTTACAACGCGAACTTGCGGTGATCAAAGCTGGTGTAAAGACTGATGATGCGGATTATGTCATCTTCCGTGTTAGCAAGATGGAAGGTGATTTTGATAAGAACCTGAAAGCTTTCCTTGCTGAGAATAAGAAGTATACCGAGCCCGAGACCGCAACGGTTGAAGGGATGAAACACAAACCGCCACTCTCTGGAGGCGAAGACGGTGTTGAAGCCGCGTTTTTGAAGCGAAACCCAGGGTTGAAGGTGGAATAACTACTATGGAGGATTAAAAGAAAATGGCAAAAACACATACCGCGCAAGACCGCTATTCCAAGCTGGTGCTTGCGAAATTGAGAAATGATCTTGTCCTGAAGGACGGGATTGTATTTAACAACGATTACGAGGGAGATCCGGTTGCTGGAAAAGTGCGGATTCTCGTTCGTGATACCGAGGTCGCCGTTGGCGATTATGATGTTGCCACTGGCAAGGCAGTTGCCCAAGGTGCGACCACGTACCTGGATATTCTTGTGAACAAGGACAAGGCTGTCAATGAGTTGATTGATGGCTATGAGGCCGCTTCAGTGCCTGATGGTTTGATCGCGGATCGACTGGATTCTGCTGCCTACTCTTTGGGGTTGCAGCTTGACTCTGACGGTGCTACCGAGCTGCTCGCAAATGGCACGGTCGAAAATGTTGCCCAGGTGACTGCTGCGAACGCTTATGCGGCAATGGTCGACCTGAGGACAAAAATGAGCAAGGCAAAGATCCCGTTGACTGGCCGTTATGCGCTTGTCACCCCGGATTTTTATGCCCTGATTTTGAAATCGCCGGAATTCATCAAGGCAAGTGATCTGGGTGATGCGGTTGTTCAAAGCGGCGCGGTTGGTAAGATCGCCGGATTTACGCTGTATGAATGGAACGATGCGACCCCTGGTCTGCAGGCGATTGCCGGCCATCCCAGATGGGCAACTCGTGTGAATGAATGGAGCGTGCCAATCGGATTGAAGGACCTGACTAACTCCTATATCGGTGCATCCGCTGTTCAGGGGCGCATGGTTTACGCCCACAAGGTAACTCGTCAAACAGCAATCCGCTGTATGTATTCACCGGCGGAATTAGGAGCCACACTTGCCGGGGGCACCAGTGGCAAAACTGCTATTACCGCCTCAGGCGCAACCGGTACCGCAAAATACCGCCTGAATCCCACTACCCGCGTTGTTTATGGGCAAAACGACACCGGATTCACTGCAATTTCTACTCAGCCTACCACTGCAGTCGGTGACATTATCGAGGTTGTGGACTTTGTTTCATCTGCTGCGGTTAAGGTCTCTTACCTAACCGTTACAGCTGATGTAATTGGATCCTAATCTCAGCTACTGAGTAAAGGAATACTGGGATGGACGCATTTGTTAATCATGAGTTTTACGTAAACACATATGGCGGTGTGGACATCCCGCCTTCCTTATCTTTTGACACCTTAGCCCTAAAAGCCAGTTTTGATGTGAACTATCACACTCTGGAACGTGCGCAAAAGGTGATTGAAGCTGACACAAACCAGGATTTGGTTAATAAGGTCAAAATGGCGACATGTGCGGTGATTGAGATCTTAGGCAGTAATGAAAACAGCCAGTTGGCGGCCATGGGGATTAGCAGTGAAAAAATTGGTGATCACTCAGTAAGTTATGCCGGTGCGGGTGTAATGGCTAAGTACGCAAAAGAACAGGTGTATTTGGCGGTAGACAAGTATCTGGCACTAACCGGATTGATGTTCACGGGAGTTGGATAAATGCACGCGCCACATGACATGACCTGGTACGAAAGGACCATAAGGGATAACGAAGCAATATACATGCGTCATGAGGTCCCAATGGTGAGTTGGCAAGAGCGAAAGGCTGCTAATGTCATCAAGGCCGGTTTGTTGGAAGCCGACAAAGCAACTATTTATGTGCCTTGCTTCTTGGGTGGCGTTGACCGATGTGTGAATTTGCCTGTCAAGATTGGTGACATGCTTGTTAAAGGTGTGGTTCAGGATGAAATTACTGCTGATTTTAGCATTGAGGACCTGGTTCGCAAATATCCTTACTCAGTAAAAGTTACGAGTGTGGATTACAAGGACTATCCACTAAATCCCAAGATGAGCCATATTCAGATTGGTGGTATGTGATGGCGAATAAACGATATGTTGAAACACCTAGAGGGTTTACGCAGTTTGTGCGACTTGAGAATGGTTCTGTTCGTGTTGAACTTGTTTGGAACCCTGGTTTTGGTGATAGGTTGGATCTAGCGCATGCGAGTGCACAGGAGTTTGTTGACAATGAGGTTTTGAGGTTGTCAAACAAGTATGCCCCAAAGGTTACATCCATGTTGATTAAGTCGGGTGTTTTGGGCACTGAGGTTGGAAGTGGTGAAGTCGCCTGGATTGCACCTTACGCACGTTATCAGTACAACCTGGAAGACAGGAAGACAAGCCAGAACATCAATCCTGATTTCAATCCTGGTGAACCGAAATGGTTCGAACGGGCTATGGCAATTCATTATGATGAAATAGTGGAAGGTGTCGAAGAGCGACTTGCCAGAGGTGTTGCATGAGTGATATCAAGTCCATCCAGAACTACTTACTGAGTTACCAAAACTTGGATAAAAACCGCCCTGTTTGGGTGGAGATGTTAGGGCCTGAAGCAAGCCATTACGCGGTGTTTCTGTCCCCTGGCAAGCGTGTTACTGAGGATATTATTGGTAATCGCACGGTTGAGTATCCTTTTGGTTTTGGCGCGACTGAGGTTCTTACGGACAATAGCGCGTTAGAGACTGCTGAATTTTATGAGGCGTTTGCTGCTTGGCTGGATGAACAAACTGAACTTGGACATTTGCCGGAATTGGATGCCGGAAAGGTTGCGTTGTCGATTGAGGCTCTAGACACAGCAACGATTATTTACAGAGCCGCGAAAACGGGGATCTATCAGATCCTTTGCAAATTAACTTACTTTGAAGAGAGGTAATACATGGCTGGAAAAAAAGCCCCACGCTCCAGTATTCAACATTTTCTAAATACTGGAACAACTGAAACACCTGAATGGAACCGATTAGGTTTTGCGGTTTCGAGCGGTGAGATTAACTATAACACTGAGACGGAAGAGACGGCTGATATCACAATGGACAACAAGGTTACGGATATTACTGGTTATAACCGAAATTTTCCAATTGAGGGCGTTGTTTTGCCTGGTGATCCGGTGTTTGAGTTTGTTGATGACCTACGGATTAACATGAGGGTTTTAGATGACCTGCGTACAGATTTGGTTAATGTTTGGGCATATAAAACGCCTACTGTTACTGTTACAGAAGACGAGCCTCCAGTCGAGGTGAAAACATGGCCTGCGGAACGAGTGCCAGTAAATGTTGGCATTGACAGCATTGGCGGTGAAGGTGCGTCTAGCGCAAAAATTAAGTACACGCTTTATGACGCGGGACCACCTGTTATTGGCACTTTCAATCCTGAAACCAAAGTGTTCACTGCCGCTGGTGGATAAAGACAGACTAGCCCCCGCTAAGATGGGTGGGGGCATAAAGGTTTTAGATAGACTGCAAGTCTTGGAGAAAGGTTGTAAATGAAAAATTTGTCGCTTGGTGAAGTTTTTGAATTCACTATAAATGATGATCCTGCGCGGGTGATCCGCTTCAATGCTAATGATGTAAAACTGAGAGAAAAAATTTTCAATTTTGCCAAGGAAGCTAGCCGAAAAGAAAAAGAATTCAACAAGAGAATTAAGGAAATTGATGCGATTGAGGGTGATGATGAGTATGGATTCTCATTACAGGCTGCGCCTTCGATGGATTTGGTTTTAGAAATCGCAGATTACTTTATGAAGGGCTTAGATGATGTTTTTGGAGAAGGCACCAGCGAAATTGTATTTGCGGACGGCTTTGATTTCGATTCGTTCACTGTGTTTTTAGGTTTTGTTTTAGATAAATTTAATGAAACAGGAAATAAAAAAGTTCAGGCGCGGTTAGCGAAGAAGTCTTTATCAAAAGCAATGAAGTAGGTTGCGGTGAATATTTTACTCGACGAACTCCCGGAAGCCATAGAAATCAACGGTGTTGCGTACCCTATAAATTGGGACCATCGCACCGGGATTGATTGCATCTTGGATTTCGAGAGTGATGAATTCACACTTGAAGAAAAGGCCGTTCTTTTACTGAGTAGGTTGTATAGGGATGCTTTACCAGATGATGTTAACGAGGCAGTTCGTTTGGGATTGAAGTTTTTGAATGGCGGACAAGAGAGCGAGGAGGAAGGAAACCCTTTTGCGAATACATTCAGACTTTATTCCTTCGAGAAGGACGCGCGTTTGATTTATGCGGCTTTTAGGCAAACCCATGGGATTGATCTTCAAAAAACAACACTTCATTGGTGGGTGTTTTTTGCTCTTTTCTTGGATTTGGGTGCGGAAACTTCGTTTTGTTCTCTGATCAATTTACGACATAGGATAAAGAGTGGCGAGGCAAATAAGTATGAACGGGAACAAGCCAGAAAATTGGGCTCCGTTTTTGATTTACCAGAGGATGAAACCTTGCTGAGTGAAAACGAAAATGAGAATTTGGCATTGTTTGAAGCGTTATTGGATGGTGAACGATGACTCAGTATGCTGGTGAAGTAAGAATTAAGACAAAGCTTGACGCTGAAGGTGTAAGTAAAGGTTTGGGGGAAGTCGGTGCAAAAATGCGTGGCATCGGAAACGCGGTAGGCAATGGCATGAGCGGTGTGTTTGCGAAGGTGAACAATGGCGTAAAGGCTGCAGGCGCAAAACTGAGTAGTCTGGGTGGGATGGCCGCTATTGGTATCGTTTCAGGCATGGCGTTGGCCGGTACTGCTATTGTCGCCGTTACAAACCTTTTCAAAGACATGATGAAGATGGAAGGTTTCAAGGAAAAGTTTGCGGAAGCAGAACTCGCTTTTACGAACCTTCAAAACGCGGCGTATTCTGCATTAATGCCATTGATGGAGTTGCTTTTACCTATCATTATGCAAGTTGTTGATTGGTTGACACGCGCTGCGAATGTAGCGGCTGCTTTTTTTGCCGCGTTGAGTGGGTCCTCGACATATATGACTTATGTGGCGAGCGGCATGGCAAAGGCTGGAGGGTCATCTGGCAAATATGCCGATAACATGGAACGAGCTGAAAAAGCTGCCAAAGGATCACTTGCTAGTTTTGACAAAATTGATGTCCTAAATAAAAAGGAAACACCTGAAATTAAGATTCCTGGTGGCGGTGGCGGCGGTGGTGCTATTGGTGAATGGGTTGAACAATCTGTTGAGGATACATTTGCAAGCCTAAGCGACGGTTGGGGGGCATTTATCGATGGTCTTTTGTTGTTGTTTAAGGATGGCGATTGGAGTGGCTTAGGCGATTGGTTCAGGGAATTTGTGTGGGAACCGGTTAAAGCTAAGGCTATTGAGATTTGGGAACAGTTCAAGCGGGATATATCAGATTCTTGGGAAGAGATAAAAGGCTGGTTTGATAAAAACCTTGTCACCCCATTGAAAGAAAGCTGGAGTGATATCAAGGAATGGGCGGTCGGTGTTTGGACTGCGATAAAGGAATGGGCAATTCAAGCTTGGGAAGATATCAAGGAAACCTGGAACGCTGTCGGTACTTGGTTTGATGAAAAAGTTATCCAACCTATTAAGACTTTCTTTTCTGATGCCTGGAATGCTATCAAGACCTGGGTTACTGAGGCTTGGGACAATATCAAAAACGCCTGGCAGGGTGCTAAGGACTGGTTTGATGGCAAAGTTTTGCAACCTATAAAGAAATTCTTTGTTGAAAGTTGGAACAAAATTAAAGATAAAGTTATTGAGACTTGGGACAAGATTAAAGAAAAATGGAATGCTGCCAAACAATGGTTTGATGAAAAAGTAGTTACACCTATCCGAAACTTCTTTACCGAAAATTGGAACAAAATTAAAGATAAAGTTATTGAGACTTGGGACAAGATAAAAGGTGCTTGGCAAAATGCTAAACAATGGTTTGATGAAAAGGTCATTCAGCCCATTAAGAATTTCTTTACTGAGTCCTGGGACAAGATTCAAGAAAAAGTTATTGGTGTATGGGATGGCATCAAGGAAAACTGGGAAAAGGCCAAATCTTGGTTTGATGAAAAGATTTTAAGCCCAATCAAGGAAGCATTTGAAACTGTTTGGGGCGGTATTAGCGATTTTATTAAAAATATTATCAATGGCATTATTGGGTTTATTAATGGCATGATCAGTGGCATAGTGAGTGGTATTAATGCGATTATTGGCGTGCTTAACAAATTGAGCTTTAAAATCCCTGATTGGATTCCAGGGCTCGGAGGTCAAAGCTTTGGATTTAATATTGCTCCTATTACAGCTCCCCAAATTCCATTATTAGCAACCGGAGCAGTTATTCCGCCCAACGCGCCATTTGCGGCGATTTTGGGTGATCAAAAGAGTGGTAGAAACATAGAAACACCAGAGGGCTTATTACGCGATCTGATACGCGAAGAACTCAGTAAAGCCAGTGGCGGTCAACAAGAAGTAACCGTCAACTTTGCCGGAACAATGGGTGCATTGGTTCGCGCTATGAATCCTTATATTGAGAATGAGCGTACTCGTCGCGGTGGGTCTTTGGCGAAGGGAGTGAATATCGCATGAGCAATCTGATCATCATTGATGGAACATCTTATACGTGTCCCATACTGAGCATAGAAAGAAAAGCAGACACTCTATATAAATATGCGGAACGAACTGAGGATGGAAATTTACATAGCGAACGTATCGGATGGTATCGGAATTACCGGATTGAAGTCGGATTTATGACAGATCATGTCGCCTATCAAGCTTTGTATAACAAGCTTACTGAGCCAGACGAATTTCATATGGTGTCTTTACCTGACACAATTGGGATGACTCCTAGTTATGAGGCATATTTTGCGGGTATTGCTGATCGGTTGATTAGGGTGAAAGGTAGCAATCAATATTGGCATGGACTTGGATTTGACGTTATCGCGAGGAAGCCGTATAGAACATGAGTAGTTCATCTGTTGTTATCCGTATGGCGGTTGAAACGGCCAATGGCACTGAAGAACTGGAATTCAAGGGCAAAGATGTTATTAGTGCAAGTTTGGTTGATGAAGTGAACCCGCCATCGTTAGAATTGCCAATTTCTGAAGTTGAGTTTCAATTTTATTCTACGGACCCCAGGTTTTCATTATTCTCGATTGGCGAGTTTGAACATGCTTTTACGCAAGGACAGAAAGTCTCTGTTCATGGTGTTTTTGATGGCGAAGAAACACATTTAGGCGATTACTACTTAGAGGATTGGTCAACACCAAGAGAATATATTTATAAATTCAGATGTGTAGACATCATTGGTGTGCTAGATAAAATAACTTATGATGGCGGGTTTTGGACATCCCTCACGGCCGCTCAAACCGTACTTTCTTCTATACTGAGTGAACATAACATTTCATTTGCCTTAGGTTCTTCGTTATCCGGAAAACGCGTCAAAGGTTGGATAAAGCCAGGAACAGTGAGGGAAGCCATCCACCAGGTGGCATTTGCGATTGGTGCAACTGTTACATCAACACCTACAGATGGGTTGATTTTTACTTCTGTTACCTTGCCTATTAATGATGCGCCATCGGAACTTACGATTTTGCGCCAACAGAAATTGAACCGTCAAAATGTTAATCGTCTGCAACAAACAACATCCATTGAACTTATTTCGCATGAATATACAAAACAACCAGACACAAAAGTTGAAATTATTTATGATGCATTTTTAGCACCAGGCGACTATAAAGTTGTTTTTGAAAAACCTTACTACGATATTTCTGTTGAAGGCGTTGGTTTTATTGCAATCAATCTCGCTACTGAGTATGGAGATAGCTTAGTGACAGAAGGTGGGGATGAATTAGTTATTGACGGCGGTTATGTGTTTGGCTCGAACTATTTATATCTTACAGTTGCGGCCCCTGGTGGTCAAGTCATTGTTAGTGGCTATCCATGGGTTGACAGCATGAGATCGCATTTACATACTGAGCCGAATATTGTTGCTGGAAAAAACGCAATAAAGATTGATACTGCCACACTAGTAAGTTTGGATAATGCAGAGACATTACTCAGTAAGTTACGTGATTATCACCGTCAAAGGTTTGTCCAAGAAGCCACGGTTATCAAGAAAAAAGAAACGAATGGCAGTAGTTATGGCACACAGACTTATGGAAGTTTTAAGTATGAGTATTCCGGCCAAGAAAATGCAGCATTACACGTTTTAGAAACCGGCGATTGCATAACAGTAGAAACCATTGACAATCGCAAAATCAAAGGCGTGATTGAGATGATGGAAACAGATTTGACTGGTGGAATGATCACGAAGTTAATGGTACGAGGAATTGAGGTGAACTAATGGCGATTAAGAAAATTAGTGAATTACCGGCATTGTCTGGTGATATGGCGAGTAATGATTTATTGGTCATTGTTGATGCAAGTGAAACAACGCAAACCAACAAGACAAAACGTGCAAATGCAAACCAGATAAGGGTTTTTAACAGCAGTCAACTTAATAACAGTGTTGTAAGTGAAGCGGCGATTGCGAGTGGCGCGGTTACAAATGCAAAAATTAGCAATGGCGCGGTTGAGGTGTCAAAAATTGATGGCTTATATGGCATGTCATGGCAAGTTGGCAATCTAATATATATGAACGATAGTGGGCAACTTAGTTATTTAAAACATGATTACCCTATTGTGAATAACAAAATCGTTGATAAATCGATTGTTAGTTTCATTATTTATGAAGAAATCGAACCACTTGAACCAGGGCAGAAAAAACTATTGTGGGTTGTACCGCCTAACTTTGACGGTTACACAATTACTGAGGCGGTAATAAACGTCATGACTGCATCTACTAGTGGGTTGGTGAGAATTGATGTCAGGCGTGGTAGAAGGTCAAGCGCTACAACCGCACCTACGTATTATTCGATTTTTTCGACGCAGCCTAGTATTGATGTTGGCGAGTTTTCATCTCGCAATGCAGCTACCGCGCCTGTTATCAGAAGTCCATATTCCACGGTCAATGCGGATGATGTGCTTTCTTTCGATGTGACGTTAGCTGGTACTAACGCAAAGTATTTATGTGTGTCTTTGGAGTTTAGCAAATGAAAGCAATAGTTGTAAGGAAGAACAGCAAAGGTGCATTGCCACCTGGAATGATGTTGTTTTGGAGTGGAAGAAATGACCAATTACCCACTGGTTGGCGGTTAGTAGACAACGCCCAATCTGGTGTGTTTATTATGGGCACAACCCCAAGTGGCGTGAGTTACTCAGTATCAGGAATTGCAAGCCATACGCATACCGTTGCTGATACTGCTAGTAGTGGTGCGCATACGCATACCGCAACCCATACTGTTAGCCAAAGCGATGACAGATGGATGATTTCCAGAGCATCATCTACAGGTACTGGCATTGACACACACAGCCATACAACTGGTGGCGCGACAATCAATACAACGGGAGCACATACGCATACTGTTGGGCAGCTTGGAGAAAGAGACAATTTGCCACAATATACTCAGTTCTGGCTCATGAAAAGCAATGGTGCTGCAATACCTATTGGCGCGATTGCGCTTTGGTCTGGGCAGATGAATACTATCCCTTCAGGATGGCGACATTGTGATGGGAGCACGCAAGATGGCGTTACAGTACCAAAAATTGACAGTGGATATATACGAATACCAACCACAAACTCAGATGTTGGCAAAACGGGCGGTAGTTGGGGGCATAACCATACAGTACCATCTCAAACTGGCATAGCGGGTAGACATAGACATGAAGTAAGGTCAAGCCCGCTTGAAAGAATGAGCGGTAACACACTTTACGGCGGCGGAGCGTCATCCGTGGCGACTGGAAACCATACGCACAATGGAATTGTTGACAATTCGGGTTATGACGATAACCATTCGCACGCTATTCCGTCACCAGATAAAACGAACACGCTTATTCCGTATATCCAACTTTATTACATAATCAAGGTGTACTAATGGCAGATGATTTGAACGTACCAGTTGGAACAATTTTACTTTGGGATCAAGGCACTATACCCGCGAAGTATTCGCTTTGTGATGGCGGAACTTATAACGGAATTAAAACACCTGATTGCAGAAACCGTTTTATTTGGGCATGTCCTTATGATTCTGCATTGAAAACCACAGGCGGAAACAGTACGCATACCCACACTTGGAGCCAAGAAACGGAAACAAGAGAAGCGCATGGGCACACGGGCATTAGCGCGTTGTCTGATCCTCCAAATGAAACGAATACCGCATTTGAAAATCAATACGGATCGTCATTTACGACATCTACCCATAGGCATCAGATTACAGTGGACATTAATCCTGGTGGAGCGCATTCTCACGCGCTTGGTGTTGTAAGCACAGAATCACATATACCAAGGCATATCAAGCTTTGTTACATCATGAGGACGGAGGTTTAATCATGGCAGCAACATTTCCAGGTGGCGTGAAGCCATTTACAACAAAACGCAATGACCCAGATGGGGACGTTGTAGACGCAAGTCATATCAATGATTTGCAAGACGAAGTAGTAGCCATTGAAACAGAACTATTAAAGAGCGCTGGCTCAGTAATAAAACATGGGTCATTGGCAGGACTAAGCAATGATGATCACCCGCAGTATTCAAAGATAGATCACACTCATACTGAGTATGCAGGGGCAAATCATAAACATGATGAAACCTATTCGCCAATTGAGCATACTCATACGGGATACTCGCCGACAAATCATAATCATGACACAGCTTATCTTGGGATCGCAAATACTGCCATGGATAGCGAAAAGCTCGGCGGTGAACTTCCAGACGCGTTTTCAAGAATAAGCCACACACATACAGGCTATGCCCCATCTGACCATAACCATGATACGGCATACGCGCCTAAAACCCATACGCATACTGAATATGTAAAAAATACAGGGAATGAAACAATATCTGGTGAAAAAACGTTTTCTACGTTGCCAAAAGTGCCGACAACGACACCAACCAGTAATGACCAAGTTGCCAGCAAAGCATACGTAGATAGTGTTGCTGGTGGCGGAAGTGGCGGGCCGTATGTGGATCTAACCAGTAACCAATCAGTTGGAGGGGTGAAAACATTTACTTCAATACCATTATTGCCATCTTCTATGCCGACATTAAACAACCAAGCCGCGAATAAAGCCTATGTCGATAGCGTGGCAGGTGGCGGCAGCGGTGGTGGAATCAGTATGCAAGATGTATATCCGATTGGCTCGGTGTTCATGAGTATGAACAGCACAAATCCTGCTACATCGCTTGGGTTTGGCACATGGTCTGCAGTTCAAGGTAAGTTTTTAGTAGGTGTGAGTTCGGAAACGGAGTTTAATACAGCTGGCAAAACGGGTGGTGCAAAGACAGTCACCCTTAGCACAGCAAATATGCCAAGCCATAATCACAGCATATCAGGTATTAGTCGAGGAGACGTTATGTCCTCAACTATTGGTACTAGTGCAGATGTTATTGTGCCTAGCGGGAGCATGTCAACTGGGTATTCTGGGTCTGGCACAGCACATAACAACCTACCACCTTATTTTGCTATTTATATCTGGACAAGGACGGCGTAAATGAAACCATTTGGAGTAGACATCAGCAGTTATCAAGGGCGGTCAATCGACTATACCCTGATGAAACAAAATACAAAATTCGTGGCGGTTCGCGCTGGCATCTCATGGGGTTACGAAGACCCCGTGTTTGCGCAATCGTGGCGCGCGCTCAAGGGGCATAATCGCATTGCCTATCACGTGCTCTATCCAAGCCAAGACGTTACCAGACAAGTCAACTGGCTATTTGACATACTGAGTAGGAC
The DNA here is from genome assembly GCA_002409625.1 of Anaerolineaceae bacterium UBA5404. Taxonomy (GTDB): domain Bacteria; phylum Chloroflexota; class Anaerolineae; order Anaerolineales; family Anaerolineaceae; genus Mesolinea. The sequence continues at coordinate 135,006 of DHNY01000006.1, forward strand.
GGGCTTCGATCCCGAAACCGACCGACTGGCGATTGACATTGAACTTTGGCAAGGGCAAACGCCACAGCGCGTAACCGAAGCAACCACGCAAATGTACGACCAGATTACGGAGCGCACTGGACGCGAACCTATCGTTTACTCGGGCGCGTGGTTCACGAATTCGCGTATGGTTATTAGCGAAAAGCTGAAACAAGTGGACTGGTGGTTAGCGACTTACCCCGCGAAAGGCAGCGCACCAGGAACGGAACACCCTGGACCGCCTTTGCTACCGCGTGGCGTAACAAAATGGCTTATTCACCAAACATCGGAAACAGGCATCGGACGGAACTTTGGACTGCCGTCTGGAGCGATTGACACCAACCGTTGGAATGGCACATTAGAGGACGTACAGGCATACTTTGGACTTACTGAGCAAGAACCCGTTGACCCACCGACCGACCCTAACCAACCACTTTACTCAGTAAAGATTACAACCACGCCACCAAACCGCTATATCACCTACAACGCGCCGAATGGCGTGAGATGGAATGAAGAGCGTTGGCTACAAAGTGGCGATATTGTACCCGTTTGGGAAGAAAGTGGGCACTGGTTACGCATTGACGCGTTGCCGCGCTGGATAAACGGTAGTTTCATGCAATGGGTGAAAAGAGTAGACACACCGCAACCGCCCGTGGCTGAAGTCATGTACTACGGAGCAACCTACTGGCAACGCGATCCGAGGTGGCGCGATAAACCACTTGGCACAAAATCGACTATCGGCGCGAATGGTTGCGCTATGACCTGCGTGGCTATTGCGCTTGGCAAACTGGGCGTGTTCGTGAACCCCGTGAGTTTGAACGACTGGCTGACCAACAACGAGGGTTATTACCAGAACGGCAACCTCATTTTGTGGCAGTCTGTGGAGCGCATGAACCCCGCCGTCAAATGGGACGGCATGACCTACGCGCCATCGGATGATCTGATAAAACAGCGCATCAGAGCGGGCAAGCTACCCATCATCGTGGTGGATTTTGATGAACACACGCCACAAGAGGATATGCACTGGGTAATTGGCATAGGTGTAGACCGCGCAAACAACATCATCATCCACGACCCTTGGGATAACGTTGTTGGGCGATTTAGAGACAAGTATGCAAAGTCCGTGATTAGGCTTTGCACGTATAGCAAAAGAAGCTAAATTCTAAGTTGCTCAACAGGGCTCCCTATCCGGTGCATACTCAGTATATCTTCATCATTGATGGCCAAATATCTTTGAGTAACTGTCACATTGCTATGACCGGCGTATAACGATACGCCTTTTATGTCTCTGGTCTTTACCCACATTTCGTACAATCCTCGCCGCCTAAAATCATGCAAGCCCCATTGTTTGATTTTGGCGGCTTGGATCCGTCTTTGAATAATCCTATGCAATGTCCGACTTACCAACTGATCACCTTCGTCGGTAGCGAATAAAGGATCGGAATAATGCAGATTTTCTCTAGTTTTTAGATATTTCCGTAATGCTCGTAAAGATTTGGATCCAAATCTTACACGTCTCAACTTGCCGCCTTTTCCTTCCTGGATAGTAGCAATCCCAGTGTTTAGGTCAATATCCTCAACATTCAATGCGCAAAACTCCGAAGCCCTAGCACAAGTATCAAGCAGCCCAAGAATGATGGCACGGTCCCTAAGGCGGTTTTCTGTTGTACACGCACGCAACAACCGCTCTATTGATTCAAGAGGAATGCCTCGTCTTGGCTTTATTTGCGGTTGTTCTACTTTTACTTTGTCAATTGGATTGCGGATCATTACATCATACTCAAGCCAGAACCATTTGAAAAAAGCTTTTATATTCCGGTGAATATGTGCTACACCGCCAACATTATGTTTCTTTCGCAATTCACCAAAATATGACCTGAGTAACTGCGGTTCTATACTGAGTAAGGGAAAGTCTTCGCCAATATGTTTCACGAGGTCCCGGGTCGTTCGCCTGTAACTAACAAGCGTACCTGACCTACGTCCTTCATCTTCTTTTGCCTGTAAAAACAACTCTACAGCGGTACTTATTGTTATAGTGTCAATATAAATCGGTGGTACTATAGAACGCAAAACCGTCATCTCTTACCCCCATATATTGGATATGGGTATGAGATAACGGTCGTTTTGATGCTATATGCCGAGTCACAGACTTGAACTGTGGACCCTGCGATTTTCAGTCGCATGCTCTACCAACTGAGCTAACTCGGCGTGGAAAATGAATTCTAACCGTGGACGGCTGGACTGTCAAGCAAAACGGGGCATTTCTTGTCCTTTTTACTCAATTTCTATCCTCAGCTTTCAAGCGAAGTTTCAAGCCTTTATGCCTGGGATGACGGAAAATCAAAACGCCGCCTATCGAAATGCAAGGCGGCGTTTTGGCATAGCGCTGGTTAGGGTATTGGGTTTTTAGAAGAGTTTTACCCTGTTTTCAGGCGCTACATACATTTTGTCACCCGGTTTGAGGTCAAAAGCTTCATAAAAGGCGTCGGTTACGCTCAGAACGCCATTAACTCTGACTTTGGCAGGGGCATGTTCATCAGAGGCGAGTTGACCCAAGATGTCATCCTCAGTGGTGACCGCTGCCCATATTCTGGCATAGCTGGTGAGCATTTCTTTGAGGGCTTCTTTATCATCGCGCAGGATGGACGTGATCACAGAAAGGCTGCCTGAATCGGCGATGTTCTCACCCAAGGTCAGTTCACCGTCTAGTTTTTGACCAGGCAGGACCTCGATGCCACCAAAATAGCTCACAAACTTTGCGGCACGCTCGGTGAAAGCCTGGCGATCTTCTTTGGTCCACCAATCACGGAAATTGCCTTTATCGTCGAAGAGGGAGCCCATGTCATCAAAGGCGTGGGTTATTTCGTGGGCGATGATGGTGCCGATGCCGCCCAGGTTTTGTGCCAGGCTGGCGTTTTCGTCGTAGAAGGGTGGCTGAAGCATGGCAGCCGGGAAGATGATTTCGTTCAGGCTGGGTTCGTAATAGGCATTGATGGTTTGGGGTGACAGTGCCCAAACGGTTTTGTCTACTGGAGCTGTGGCTTTGGCTTGTTCTGCGGTGGCTTTGGCTTTGTGGATGGCAATCGCGTTTTCGATGAGGCTGCCCCCGTCCTCTGGGGATTTGACCATGCCTTTGGCAAAGGATGTAAAGCTTTCGGGATAGCCCACTTTGACCATCATCGAGTCGATTTTCTTGATGGCTTCAGCGCGGCTTGCTTCGCTCATCCAGGTCAAGCTTTGCAGGTTCTTCTTATAAGCTTCCAAAATGGTTCTTACAAAGGCTTCGGCTTTGGCTTTCTTTTCGGCTGAGAAGAATTTTTTAGCATAGAGCTCGCCCACTTCTTTTTCAGCGAGGGTATTGGTTGCTTCCCAGGCTTGGGCGCTTTCATCGATGCCTTCAAGCTGGTTGAATTTTGCGTTTGCATCCGCGAAGGCTTTGCTCAGGAAGGGTGCAAAGTCATTGAGTAAAGCCACGGTCGAAAAGGCTTTTAAGACCTCCAGATTTTCCGCACTTAGCGACTTGTTGAGGAAGTCGAGCATGGCTGGATTTTGCACAACCCAATCTTTGTAGCTCTCTAATCCGCTTTTGCTCAAGAAGTATGGCAGGTCGATGTTGCTTAGCTTAGATGTTAAGGTTTTTGTGTCCATGATGTTCATCGTCATTTTGACATTGGCACGGTCGGTTTTGCTCAGTGCCACATCGGCAAGGTCTTTGTTGAAGTTAAGCAGTTTTTCTGCCAGGGATTGAGCGTCTTCGGATTTTGTGCCTTTTGCGGTCAGCAGGTCTGTGATGTAGGTATTCAAGGCATCCACGGCTTGTTCATCTTCAAAATCTGGTTTATCGAGCAACATGGCGGATTCTTCAATGAAGGCTGCATGCGTGCTGGCGTCATTGGGGTTAGGCGCAATCAGAAAGCTGAAAAGGCTGTTTTTGCCCAAATCTTTATAAACCTTGGCAAGGGCATCCAAATAGGCGGGAATGGTTTCCGCATTTTCGATGGCATCCAGATAAGGCTTTAAGGAGCCCAGTCCAGCTTTTTCTTTTGAGTTGGAATCGAGAGCGCTCTTATAGAGATCGGCAACGGCTTTTTCAGCGCTGTTATCCGCGAACTTAGCCCCATCAGCGCTTAGTTCGTCAACAATGTCTTGCAGGGAGTCGGATAGTTTGTCTTGTAAATCAGCAAAGTTATCCCAAACCTCGCCTTCGGTTGCGTTTGCTTTTTCTTTGATAAAGCTGGCATTGACGTAATCGTAAAAATCGTCCTGGGCGCGGGTTCCGCTCGTTTCGGGGCTCGTTTGCTTTACAGGAGAGACTTCTGTCGCCGTCTCTGGCGCAGGTTCTTTGGTCAAGGAGGGCTGCTTGCAGGCAGAAAGCAGCAGCATCGCGCTTAATAGCACAGAAATGAGGATTAATGAGAGCTTTTGTTTCTTCGTTTTCATGGCGTATCCTTTCAATGTGAAAGAATTCTAAACCAAGTTTATTCAGATTTTATATATAAGCAGGGAATTAAAAGGAAGGCTTAAGTGTTGGCGGGTTGGCGCTGATGTCAAATGCGGGACCGCCGGGTTCGTCGGAAATGCGGTAGATATCGATAGCGTCCTGCCGTTGGATAACCAGTTGGCTGCTGTTTTGAAACCAAAAGACTTTATTGGCGCTGTAAGGACCAGTCACTTTGTGAAGCTGAGCGCCGGTTTGAGGCGACCATAGAGAGAAGCTGTTGCCATCCGTGGTGAGGATCAGTTGACCATCCGGTGAAAAACCGTGGTACATGTGGTTAGAGCGTGGGTCAAACTTGATGCGGCTTTCAAAAGCACCAGTTTCGGCGCTATGGAAGTCAATGCCGGTATCGTAGGCAACGACGATGTGTTTTGAATCAGGTGACCAGGAAAGGTTGTAGCTGACATTTGCTTGTTCGTTATAGTCTAGTGTGGCGATGTGCGTTTTTGTCTCCAAGTCCCAGATCTTGAGGTCTCCGTCACCGTAAAGGATAGAATACAGCATTCGCTCATCAGGTGAGATGGATGATTTACCTAACCAACTTTCGTCTGGATCAAAGGCATAGCTGCGATTGTTTTCCAGGTCCCACTCAACAATTTGCCCCGCGAAGGAGACCCCATAGAGGATTTTGTTGGATTGTTTCATGAAGTTTGGTGGCTGGTAGTAAGATGTCGGTTTGATTGGGTAAAAGAGCTCTGTCAGCGTATGGGTATCAAAAAGTCGCATTGTGTAATGCGGATTCATCGACCCTTCTTCTGGCGAGAGGTCTAAATACCTGCCGTTGGGTGACCATTTTGGAACATCAAAGGCTTCCTCAGTGAGCAAAGCGTTTTTGTTGGCATCTAAGTCCCAAAGGAGCAGCTCTTCGTTGTCGTATACCGCGGCGAGGCGAGTCGAGTCAGGCGACCATGCGATGTGTTTTGGCTTGGCTGCGTGAGACAAGGTTTTTAGTTCGACACCGGTCAGGGTTGCGTGGATGCTGATATCGCCAGTGTCGAGCGCAATGGCGAAAGCTTTCCCATCGGGTGCGTAGGTGAGGTCGTTAATCGCGGTGTGGTCTGTTGCGATGGAATAAAGATAGCCGCCACTGCTTAGTTTATAAAGATCGAGATTGTCATTCGCTGGGTTGAGGATGATGAAGCTATCCTCGTTGGGAGCGTAGAAAACTTTAGATTCAGGGTCTTTGGCGATTTTTGTAACCGACCAAAGATACTTTTCGGGATGGTGGTTAGATGGGCTTTTGGTTTTGAGCCAGCTGGTATTGGGCAAAATAATGCCGGCGAGAAAGACGAGCACCAAGCTTATTAAGGCGAGTTTGTAGAAAAAACGACCTTTGGGTCTTGGCTCTGGGCTTGGCTCTGGGTTGAGGTCAAGCTCTTCAAGCGTATCCCACTCCGGGGCGGTGTAATGTGGTTTTGGTTCCAATGCTTGCTCCTGGCAGGTTCATTATAGCGTATGGGATGTGGTGTTTGCACGATAAGGTTTATCCAGTGGAAGCGTGTTGTGTTGTTCGTTCGTGGCCTCCCGTCCACGAACGAGGCGTGTATGAATTGTTTGATCTCTATTTCTAACAATAGCACCGTGGACAGGAGGTCACGGTGGAACGAAGGTTTATCTAGTGGAAGCGTGTTGTGTTGTTCGTTCGTGGCCTCCCGTCCACGAACTGGGCGTGTAAGTGCTGGTTGGTCTCTGTTTGTTACGCCATCACCGTGGACAGGAGGCCACGGTGGAACGAAGGTTAATCCAGTGGAAGTGTGTTGTGTTGTTCGTTCGTGGCCTCTCGTCCACGAACTGGGCGTGTAAGTGCTGGTTGGTCTCTGTTTGTCACGCCATCACCGTGGACAGGAGGCCACGGTGGAACGAAGGTTAATCCAGTGGAAGTGTGTTGTGTTGTTCGTTTGTGGCCTCCCGTCCACGAACTGGGCGTGTAAGTGCTGGTTGGTCTCTGTTTGTCACGCCATCACCGTGGACAGGAGGTCACGGTGGAACGAAGGTTTATCCAGGGGAAGTGTGTTGTTCGTTCGTGGCCTCCGGTCCACGAACTGGGCGTGTATGTGCTGGTTGGTCTCTATTTGTTACGCCAGATTTTGATTTTTAAGCTTGTCCGCTTGAAATGCACTCGGCGACTGGGTTTATGCTATGATTCTGGCAGGAGAATTTATGGCCACACTAAACGCGCTTGAACAATTCAGACAGATGAAATATGGTTTGTTCATTCACTTTGGTTTGTATTCGCTTTTGGGCGGCGAGTGGCAGGGAAGAGAGACCCCCGGCTTGGCAGAGTGGATTCAAAATGACCTGAACATCCCGGTGGATGTCTATGCCCGCTTGGCTGAGCAATTTAATCCGATAAAGTTTGACGCGCGAGCGATTGCCCAAAAAGCCAAAGCCTGGGGGATGCGCTACCTGTGCTTCACCGCTAAGCATCATGATGGTTTCGCGCTGTTTGATACACAGGTTTCTGACTTTAACAGCATCAAAGCAAGCCCATGTCGGCGTGATTTTGTGGCTGAACTTGCCGATGCTTGTCGTGAGGTGGGTTTGACTTTTTGCCTGTATTATTCCCAGGCGCAGGATTGGCATCATGGCGGTTATCGCGCTTATCATGAGAACGATGCCGAGGCTTTTGAAAGCTATTTTGAGCAGGTTTGTTTGCCTCAGGTGCGCGAGCTTTTGACCCAGTATGGCGAGATCGGCATGCTGTGGTTTGACACGCCAATGGGCATGACCTTAGCGCAGAGCCAAACACTGGCTACAATGGTGAAAGAGATCCAGCCTGACTGCCTGATTAATGGGCGCATTGGGCATGGACTTGGTGATTACCTGACCACGGCAGACAACCGCATCCCTCGTGAGGTGCTTAAAAGTGCCTGGGAGGTGCCGGTTACGCTCAATCAGTCCTGGGGCTATAAGCGCGCCGATGATAACTGGGTGCAAGCACTGGAAACCTCGAAAAAGCTGGTCAAAATTATCAGCCGGGGTGGCAACATGCTCTTGAACATCGGTCCGCGTGGAGATGGCAGTATTCCGGAGGATTCGCTAGCCATTTTGGATGATATTGGCTTGCATCTAGCGCGCAATACTGAAGCATTTTTTGATAGCCTGCCGGCTAAGCCTTATGTGTTTGAATTTGAAGACATGTTTTTTACCCAAAAGCCGGGCATTTTATATATCCATTTAATGAATCCGCAAAAATGGGTGGGCACGACCCTGTCGCTTTATCATATGAAGTCTATTGCCCAAAAAGCGCGCCTGTTATCTTCTGGTGAGGCTTTAGCCCTGCGCGTAGGCAAAGATTTGGAAGGTTTTGGACATTGGGCAATCCAGTTGCCTGAGGCTATCCAGGCGGGTGATGAACTTGGCTGGGTGATTGAAGTCTCTATTCAAGGAGAGCGTTTTGAGGTTGAAGCTTTGGATTAAGCCTGAAATCAATACACGCCGGTGGTAAAATAGCTATCATATGCCTGTCGGGCATGAATGAAAGAGGACACTATGCTTGATATTAAATTAATCCGTGAAAATCCAGATATTGTGCGTGAGGCTCTGCGTAAACGACATATGGAAACAGACGTGGTGGATGAGGTAATCGCCTTGGACGAAAAACGGCGTGCCATCATTCAGGATGTTGAAAGCAAAAAAGCCGAGCGCAACGTGGCAAGTAAAGAAATTGGCAAGATGAAGGATAAAGAAGCCCGCGAGGCAAAGATTTTGGCGACCCGTGAGTTGGGCGAGCAAATCAGTGCCTTGGACGAAGAACTGAAAGGCGTGGAAGAAGCGCTTTACAGCTCGGTGGCGGGTATTCCCAATATCCCGGATGCGATTGTGCCACTTGGCGCGGATGATAAAGAAAACGTCGTGCTGGAACAGTTTGGCGAGCAGAAAGTCTTTGATTTTGAGCCTAAAGCGCACTGGGATTTGGGTCCTGAACTGGGCATTATCGACTTTGAAGCCGGTGTGAAGCTTTCTGGTTCGCGCTTTTACGTGTTGAAAGGCGCTGGCGCCCGGCTGGAACGCGCGCTCATCTTTTGGATGGTCGATTTGCACACGCGCCGTGGCTACAGCGAAATTTATACGCCCTGGATGGTGCGCGAAGAAGTGATGTTTGGTTCCGGGCAGTTGCCTAAGTTTGAAGCTAATTTGTACCATGACCATGCCGAGAATTATTGGTGGATCCCCACTGCTGAAGTGCCTTTGACGGGTATGTTGATGGACACGATTATGGACGAAGCGGATTTGCCCATGAACCTTGTGGCTTATAGCGCCTGCTTTAGACGCGAAAAGATGAGTGCTGGACGCGATGTGCGTGGCATCAAACGAGGTCATCAGTTTGATAAGGTTGAAATCTACAAGTATTGCAAACCAGAAGATGCCGACCAGGAGTTTGATAATATGGTTGCGGATGCTTGTGAAGTGTGCAAGCAGTTGGGTTTGACCTACCGCACCATGCAGCAATGCACTGGCGACTTGGGCTTCAACGCCCACAAAACCGTGGATATCGAGGTCTGGGCGCCGGGTTGTGGCGAGTGGCTGGAGGTTTCATCGGTGTCGAATGTGGGGCAGTTTCAGGCGCGACGCGCGGCGATTAAGTACCGCCCGGCGGACGGTGGGGGCACTGAGTTTGTGAACACGCTCAATGGCTCAGGTTTGGGCTTGCCTCGCACCCTGATTGCGGTTTTGGAGCAGTATCAGCAGGCGGATGGCAGTGTGCGTGTGCCGGAGGTCCTCTTGCCCTTTATGGGTGGCATTGAGGTGATTGAAAAGTAGCCTTTTTGTTGAAAGCGTATTAAATCCCCGTGGTGGCTACTACGGGGATTATTGTTTACCGGGTTTGGCATGTGCTGCTTGAAAAGGCTTGCTTGCACCTTCGGCGAGACGCCTCAGGAAGCGGGAGGCCTGATGGATCAATAACACACTGCCCTCCGTCATTGGCAACAAAGATACAAACAGAAAAACGGCTTGTGGAGGCGTCCGCGCCGACACACAACAGCATTTACGCCTTCGGCGGGACGCCTCAGGAAGCGGTTGATGAAATGGGCGGTTAAGAGCAAGTGTCAGCAGTACGCCTCAGGAAGTGGGATAAAGACGCCGATGAGCTGGGTACAAATGTAGTTCCTTGTCTATGTTATATTTTGGTTGCTTGGTGGGTGCAGAGAAACTAGGTCTGCACGCAAGCAGCACTAGCTGGATCGACGTTGTGCGCATGGCGAGACGCCACGCGCCAGGTAGGTAGGGTTGGTCTGTTTGCTGTAAAGCATGACGGGACACCTCAGGAAGCGAAAAAGTGGATGGGGCGTTAACTCTCTGACCTCTTGTGGCGAGATAATAACAAACAATCAGAAACACTGCTTGTGGAGGCGTCCGCGCCGACACACAACAGCATCTATGCCTTCGGCGAGACGCCTCAGGAAGCGATAAGAACAAGGAGAGCGATAAGAACAAGGAGAGCGAATAGAACAAACAAAACAAAAAGACCGAACAAAACAAATAGACCGAACAAAACTAACAGAACATACATAGCGAATGACTCTAGCGCAATCTGCCATGCTATTTACAACAATTTTCTAAAAATCCTTGACCACATTGGCAGTTTGCGAGTATACTCTTTGCACTTGCCGAAGTGGCGGAATAGGCAGACGCGCGCGACTCAAAATCGCGTACCTACGGGTATGTGGGTTCGATTCCCACCTTCGGCATAACCCTGACCCATAAAAGGTCGGGGTTTTTTGTTTTCCAGCAAAGAAAATAAGCGAAACGGATAAAAAAACAAAAGGGGAAAAACCTATTTCACAGATTGGCAAATCGCCGTTTTCTTATGTTAAAATGAGATTAGCGATCCACGAACAAGTGAGGTTAAAATGCAAGCGGAAAATGCTTCAAAAATCAATCAGTATGTTATTGTTGGCGGAGGTATTGCTGGGGTGAGTGCCGCTGAAACAATCTTTGCCCATGAACCGGATTCTGAGATTATCTTAATCTGTGGCGAGTCAACTTTGCCTTATTTCCGCATGAATCTCACCCGGTATCTGGCTGGAGAGCTTGAAGCCTCGAGCCTGCCGCTTCATCCCGAGGAATGGTATCCGAGCAAGCACATTACGCTGATGCTGGAGACTTTTGTGGAAACCATTGATCCCCAGGAGCATTTGGTTTTGCTTCAAGGTGGAAAACGCGTTCATTATGACAAATTAATCCTCGCTACCGGAGCCTCGCCCAATGTGCCTCCTATCCCGGGCGTTGATATACCGGGTGTTCAAACCCTGCGCACCATTGAGGATGCTAATCGAATTCAAGATGCCAGTAAAAATACCGCTGAAGTGGTCTGTATCGGCGGCGGTCTTTTGGGCTTGGAAGTAGCCGGAGCCATCGCCCACAGTGGCGGCAAGGTGACCGTGCTTGAGGCCATGCCCTGGCTTTTGCCCCGCCAGCTTGATGAGCCTGCCAGTAAAAACCTGCAGGCACGCATTGAGAGCTTGGGCGTTAAAGTGATTGTTGGTATCAAAACCCAGGCAATTGTTGGCGATGATAGGGTGAGGGCAGTTGTTCTAGAAGACGGCACTGAACTAAAAGCTGATCTCGTGGTGATTAGTGCTGGCATAAAGCCCAACATCGACCTTGCCTGCAAAGTTGGTGCGGCAGTGAACCGTGGTGTTTTGGTGGATGCGGAAATGCGTACATCGGTTGAAGATATCCTCGCGGCGGGTGATTTGTGTGAATATGGTGGGCAGGTTTATGGCTTATGGGTGCCGGCAAAGGCTCAGGGACGCATCGCCGGGCTAACCGCGGTTGGCTTGGACGAGCATATTTCCGCAACACCGCCATCAGCACGGCTCAAGGTGATGGGTATTGATTTGTTTAGCATCGGCAAAATTAGCCCCAGTGAAGCGGATGAGTTTGTTATTGCTGGCGAGATCGATGGAAACTATTACAGCTTTTTGTTTGGACGAAGCTTGATGCTGGGCGCGATTTTGATTGGTAATAACCGTTTGTCCGCGCGGATTAAGCGTGCTGTGGATAACGCTGAGGACTTTAGCACAAAACTGAATCGCGAAACCCCAGTAGAAGAAGTTTTAAAACTGCTAAGCTAAGGGATGCCGCGCTTGGTTTATAGTGGCTCACTCTGAAAGTGATGAGAGAACCAGGCTGGCTGGCATTTCGTCGTTTTTTGGGGTTTTATAAAGAAACAACTTGCTTGCATGATCATGCAAAGCCATTTGTTTCAGATTGGCTTTGGGGTTTTTTAGCTTGGTTACGTTACAATTATCAAAAGCTTTAAAGGAGCAAGACATGAGAAAAACAGCACTTATTACTGGCGCAACAGGTGGCTTAGGGGAGCAATTTGCGACATTATTTGCCAAAGATGGCATTGATTTGGTCCTAACCGGTCGCAATGTTGAAAAACTATCGGCAATTGCAGGTCGGATTACTGAAGCTTATGGTGTGAATGTAGATGAAGTGGTGATGGATCTCGGTCCTGATGGAAGTTCTGAAGCCCTTTATGAGACCCTACAAAAGCGTGGCATTCAAGTGGATTATTTGGTCAATAACGCTGGTTTTGGTCATTTTGGTGCTTTGGTCGAGATGGATTGGCAACGTGAGCGCGAACAAATCGGCGTAAACCTGATTGCGCCATTGCGTTTGACCCAGCTCTTTGCTGCCGACATGGTGAAGCGTGGGTTTGGCCGAATCTTGAACGTGGCGTCGATTGCCGCCTGGACGCCTGGACCTTATATGAACGGTTACTTCGCTACCAAGGCTTATGTGTATTCCTTCTCTCAGGCTGTACAAGAGGAACTGAAGGGCACTGGTGTCACAGTGACGTTGCTTTGTCCTGGTCCGACAACGACTGGTTTTGAGAAAACCGCGCAGATGAAAAACTCGAACATGTTCAAAGCGCTCAAAGTATTGAAAGCGGACGATGTTTCTAAGGCTGGTTATAAGGCAATGATGAAAGGTAAGGCGATTTGCGTTCCCAACTGGTTTTACAAATTCTATAAATTCTTGTTGCGCTTCACGCCCGAATCGCTCAACCGCCGTTTGGCGGCATGGGTGACGGCTGGGAAGTGAATTTCAGAAACCTGGAAATCATGAATAAATCACACACTTTAAAGCTTCTTAAACAAATGCTTGGTCCTGATAAAGACTTTCGTCCTGGGCAGTGGGAGGCGATTGAGGCGGTGGCTGTTAAGAAGCAACGTGCTTTAGTCGTGCAGCGCACCGGGTGGGGTAAGAGCTTGGTTTACTTTCTTGCCACCAAGCTGTTGCGTGAACAAGGTGCCGGACCGACGATCCTCATCAGCCCATTGCTTTCCCTGATGCGCAATCAAATAGAGGCAGCCGAGCGGATTGGCATTCGCGCTCTCACCATCAACAGTGCCAATCGCCAAGAATGGGCAGAAGTTGAAGCAATGTTGGCTAATGACGTTTGTGATTTGATGCTTATTTCCCCTGAAAGACTCAACAATGAGCATTTTTTGAAGACTGTTTTACCCAAAATTTCAGGAAGAATTGGGCTTTTTGTGGTTGATGAAGCCCATTGCATCTCGGATTGGGGGCATGATTTTCGGCCAGACTATCGGCGCATCGTGCGTATCATACAAATGTTACCTAAAGGTGTTCCGGTTTTGGGCACCACAGCAACCGCCAATAACAGGGTTGTGCAGGATGTGCAAGAGCAAATGGGTCCTGGCTTGACTGTGTTGCGTGGTCCACTCATTCGCGAATCCTTGAGGTTACAAAACATCCGTTTAGCAACGCAAAGTGAACGCTTAGCCTGGTTAGCAGAGAATCTACCCAAATTTAATGGCAGTGGCATTATTTATTGTTTAACAAAAGCAGATACCGAATTTGTAGCTGGTTGGCTTAAGCAGAAAGGGTTTTCGGCTGAAGCTTACCATGCAGGTAATGATAGTGGTATTGACCGGCAAAGCCTGGAGCAGGCTTTTCTAAAAAACGAGATTAAGATTTTGGTGGCAACGGTCGCATTGGGAATGGGGTTTGACAAACCAGACATCGCGTTTGTGATCCATTTCCAACGTCCGGGTTCGGTTGTGGCTTATTACCAACAGGTTGGACGCGCCGGGCGTGCCCTGCCTAAATCTTATGGCATTTTAATGAGTGGTGCTGAGGATGATGACATCCAGAATTACTTTATCGATTCTGCCTTTCCTGAAGAGCGGGTATTCACGGAGATCCTAAGGGTTTTGCAGGAACACGAAAGTTTATCGATAGGTGATATCTTGGCAAAGGTTAATACTACTTTTGGTATGGCAGAGAAAGCATTAAGCCTCTTGGAGCTTGATCGCGCGGTTGGGCAAACTTATGACAGAAAAAAACTATACTTTCGTACGCCTCATCCTTGGAAGCCAGATACCGAGCGCATCAACCGTGTACTGGCTTTGCGCAGGTCAGAATTGGCTGAAATGCAGGATTATGTTGATCATCAAGGATGTTTGATGGCTTATCTTTTGGAGGTTTTGGATGATCCCAATCCTTCACCCTGTGGTCGTTGCGCGAATTGTCAGGGTAGAGGGTTTGGCGCTGCTGTTGGTGAGGGTCTGGTGATTGAAGCCGAAAGATTCCTAAAAGGTGCAGAGGTCACCATAAAAGTGCGTCAACTATGGCCGGCAGGGCTGTTCCCGGATCAAAAAAGCAAGATTCCGATTGAATGTCAAAACGAACCGGGACGATCTTTAAGCCTTTATGGTGACGCGGGTTGGGGTAAACATGTGGCTGCTGGGAAATATCGTGACAATCATTTTTCAGATGCTTTGGTTCAAGCTTCTGCCGAGCTTATTCGAAACAATTGGAACCCTGTGCCTTTTCCGGCTTGGGTGACGTGCATTCCCTCGCTTCGACACCCCAAACTGGTGCCAGATTTTGCGTGGCGCTTGGCGCAGGTGCTGGGCATTCCTTATTATCCGGTTTTGTTGCGCAAAAGAAACGCGCCAGAGCAAAAAACAATGCAAAACAGTAGTATGCAAGCTGCTAATGTGCTTGATACAATTGCCATAGAGTCAAAGATTCCTAGCAGAGCGGTTTTGCTGGTGGATGACATTGTTGATTCAGGATGGACATTGATGATGGCAGGTTATTTGTTAAAGCAAAACGGCAGTGGCGCGGTTTATCCCTTTACCTTAGCCAAAGCGACAGGGAGGACTGTAAACGGATGAGTATTTCTCTGGATTCTCAGGCTATTTTATTGTTGTGTTCCCAAATTGGGCTTATTTTAAACCCCGAATATAAAGCTTTGACCCTGCGTGATTGGAATCCTTTAGCAAAAAGCCTCCAAGTAGCGGGAATGCGTCCAGGTAATTTATTGGGCATGAGTACTGGTGATATGGTCGAAGGTGTGGGTGTTAGCTCAGAAGAAGCTCTGCGCTACGCGTATTTACTGCAACGCAGTGGGGCATTGGCGATAGAGCTTGAGCGATTGGAATCTTTGGGCATTTTTGCCCTAACCCGGGCGGATAAGGATTATCCCAAGCGCTATCGTCAAAGGCTTAAAGAAGCTGCGCCAGCGGTGCTTTTTTATGCAGGGGATTATGCTCTTTTGGGTCAACCCGGGATTGCCGTGGTTGGCTCGCGTCATTTGGATGAGGTTGGTCAGGCTTGTGCAGAGTTTGTGGGCAATGCTTGCGGACTTTCAGGGAAGGTCTTGTATTCTGGCGGTGCCAGAGGGGTGGATACAATCAGCATGGACGCCGCCTTGCAATCCCGAGGGACGGCAGTGGGTGTGCTGGCAAACAGTCTTGAAACAGCGATTCGCCATCCAGCATACCGTGAGGCTTTGGGACGCGGGGATTTGTGTTTTGTAACGCCTTATTCGCCTAACGCGTCTTTTTCGGTTGGGACGGCGATGGGCAGGAACCGCTTGATTTACACTTTAGCGGATTATGCTGTTGTGGTGGCGAGTGATGCTGAAAAAGGAGGCACTTGGGCTGGCGCCACGGAAGCGTTGAAGGCAAAATGGTTGCCGGTTTTTGTGTTGGAACATCCAGCCATGCCAGAAGGTAATAAGGCATTAATAAAAAAGGGTGGCATACCCTTGCCTCATCCTTTACCAGTGGGACACGAGGCATTGAGCTCTTGGCTCGAAGAAAATGCTACAAATTTGGATCCCGACCCTGAACAATTATCTTTTTTCTAAGCGAGTTTAACTATTGATGCTTTGTGGTTCAAAAGAGTTTTTGAAAATCAAAGGATAAAAAAAAGAGGCTGACCTCAGAAGGTCAGCCTCTTTTACTAAAACGAACTTAGTTCTTTTTGCGTCGCTTTGCGACAGTTACAGCACCAAAGCCTACAAGTGAACTGAGTGCCAGCATGCCGTAAAGCATGGCATTACTCGCGTCACCAGTGTAGGGTACCTTGGGATCTTTTGGAGGTTCAATATAGGTGTTGGTGATGGTTAGTCCAACCACACTCTTCGAGTAGTTAGCTGGGACAGTCACTTCGTCAACCGTGTAGGTGTAAGCTTGTCCGTAGCTATCTGTTTTGTCTAAATCTTTCCAGGTGTAAGTTGTGTTGGGATGGACCAAATCAACTGGGCTGCCAAAAGCGACACCGTTGCGATAGAGCTGCAAACGAATAGTCGGTCTGGTGCCTGAGCCACCTTTCCAAACCTTAGTGGCAGTGATGTCGACCTTGGGGATTATGTACTTATTGATGATGGTGTTGCCATCATAGGACTTTACGTATCCCTCAGGCGTGTAATCGTTACCATCGGCGTCGGTCTCTCTCGGCGTGTAAGTGTAAGGGTTACCATCACCGTCTGTGAGGGGTAGGTCTTGGAAAATAGCTCTCCAAGGCTCAACTTCACATTCATTTACGCATCCACTATCAGCCACACCATCAAGTTGAACCGGTGATCCAACCGCCTCTGGCGTTCCACCAGGAATGTTGCGATAGAGTTGGACATAGATGGCAGGATAGGGTGCCTTTCCACCTTCCCAAATCTTGTTGATGTAAAGTGGATCGAACACAGTTGGAGGTACATAGGTGTTGGTCACCTTAAGACCTTCTTCAAGTTTGCTGTAATCGGGTGGGGTGAAATCATTGCCAGCAGCATCAACTTCTTTAACCGAGAAGGTGTAGGGGATACCAGTGAGGGTTTCGGTGTCGATATCTGTCCAGATGACGGTTAATGTGCCATCAGGCAAAGCTTTGATCTCAGCTCCAGGGACAGGTTCACGATAGGTTGTCCCTCTATATACCCATGATCGCCAGAGTTGGAAGTAAACGGTTGGTCGAGGTGATGATCCTCCAACCCAAACTTTTTCCGCGGTAACAACATCGGTGGATGTGTTGTATAGATTGGTAACGGTCATACCTTCTTCAATCTTTTCAAAGCCATCAGGTGTGACGGGTTCGGTGACGAAGTAGGTGTAGGGGTTACCATCAGCGTCGGTGGCGGGCATGTTAGGCCAGGTGTATTGCCAACCGCCAGCGGCATTGAGTTCGACTGGTGCTCCAACAGCTTCGGGCGTTGTGGGGTCGGTGGTGTAACGCCAGAGTTGGAAAGTGACCGGCACTTTGAGACTATCGAGCAAATCTTCAGGCATCCAGATCTTGTTGGCAATCAGTGCTTCGATTGTGGGTGGGACGTAGGTATTGGTAACGGTCATACCCTCTTCAATCTTTTCAAAGCCATCGGGTGTGACGGGTTCGGTGACGAAATAGGTGTAGGGGTTACCAGCAGTGTCGGTGGCGGGCATGTTAGGCCAGGTGTACTGCCATCCGCCAGCGGCATTGAGTTCGACTGGTGCTCCAACAGCTTCGGGCGTTGCGGGGTCGGTGGTATATCGCCAAAGTTGGAAGTTGACCGGTACTTTGAGACTATCGAGCAGATCTTCAGGCATCCAGATCTTGTTGGCAATCAAAGCTTCGATGGTGGGCGGGACGTAGGTATTGGTAACGGTCATGCCATCTTCGATCTTCTCAAAGCCATCAGGTGTGACGGG
>DHNY01000006.1:152717-153647 GCA_002409625.1 Anaerolineaceae bacterium UBA5404
TGCTCCAACAGCTTCGGGCGTTGCGGGGTCGGTGATGTAACGCCAGAGTTGGAAGGAGACCGGCACTTTGAGACTATCGAGCAAATCTTCAGGCATCCAGATCTTGTTGGCAATCAGTGCTTCGATGGTGGGCGGGACGTAGGTGTTAGTAACCGTCAAGCCGTCTTGAGAGTAGCTAGCCTCGAAGTTGTTCGGCACTGGATCCTCTATTACAAAGTAGGTGTAAAGGTTTCCATCATTATCGTGAGTTGGTTGGGAAGGCCAGGTATAGCTCCAGCCTGGACCTGAAACAGTAACTGCGGTGCCAACGGCTTGGGCGTTATCGGGGTTACCGATGTGACGATAGAGTTGGAAGCTTACAGGCACTTTGAGGGAGTCGAGAAGGTCTTCAGGCATCCAAATTTTATAGGCTGTAACATCATTTGTTGGGCTTTTGTAGGTATTAGTAACCGTCAAGCCGTCTTGAGAGTAGCTTGCCTCATAGTTCTCAGGGGCACCTTCTTCCCAAACAGGAGGTGTATCATTGTTCATGATGCCTTCCTTGACCGAGAAAATGTAAGGGTTGCCATCGAAATCGGTTTCGGAGAGGTTATTCCAGGTAACGCTGGTTGTGCCATCGGCTAGTTCTTTGATGGGGGCTTCAGCAACTGGGACTTCTTCCAAGGTTCCACCAGAGATTTGGCGGTAGAGCTTGAACCAAACAGTTGGACGAGGGCTAGGTCCACCGCTCCAGACTTTATAAGCGGTTACTGTGCCATTCTTGGGGATGATATAAGCGTTGGTAACGGTCAGTCCTTGTTCAGACTTTGTGTAACCGGGAGGTGTGAAGTCATTGCCAGCGGCATCGACTTCCTTGACCGAGAAGGTGTAAGGGTTGCCGTCGTTATCGGTTTCGGAGAGGTTATTCCAGGTAACGCTGGTTGTGCCATC
>DHNY01000006.1:153860-154130 GCA_002409625.1 Anaerolineaceae bacterium UBA5404
GCTCCACCGGAGATTTGGCGATAGAGCTTGAACCAAACCGTTGGACGAGGAGAGGGTCCTCCGCTCCAGACTTTATAAGCGGTAGCGGAACCATCCTTGGGAATGACATAAGTGTTGGTAACGGTTAAACCTTGTTCAGATTTTGTGTAACCGGTTGGTGTGAAGTCATTTCCAGTGGCATCAACTTCCTTGACCGAGAAGGTGTAGGGGTTGCCGTCATCATCAGTTTCGGAGAGATTGTTCCAGATAACGCTGGTTGTGCCATCAGCA
>DHNY01000006.1:154294-216049 GCA_002409625.1 Anaerolineaceae bacterium UBA5404
GCTCCACCGGAGATTTGGCGATAAAGCTTGAACCAAACCGTTGGACGAGGAGTGGGTCCTCCGCTCCAGACTTTATAAGCGGTGACATCGGAAAGTTTAATGTTTGTAATCTTACATTCACGGTCACCATTCTGTAAATCCGTACAAATCACGGGTCCTAATTGATAACCATCCGGGGTGCCTGGTACATAACCAGTGCTAGGCGGGGTTGCAGGAATGACCTCGACGGTAGTGTAAATAATGGGCTCATTGTCAATGGTGTAGGATGGTAAATCAGCCCAAGTACCTTTCCATGCAGTGAGTTCACAGGCTTCAGTTGGTGTGGCAGCACAGTCGTTTTGATCTTGAACGACACCATCCAGGATTGCGATGTAACCATCCATAGCTTGAGGAGTTCCGCTGCCAATTTGCTGATACAAGGCATGGTATACAGTTGGTCGGGGGTCACTTCCGCCTGCCCAGATCTTCTCTGTACTGACATTGACCTTTTTGATGTTTTTAAAGACGCATTGTACTGTTCGATCAGGGTCTTCGCCAAATTCGACACAACCACTAGATTCGTCCAGTAAATAACCAGGTACACCTCGGACAAAAGTGCCAGAATCCATGTGACCTTCTTCGACCCAGTATTCATAGTCGATGCCGTCTTGGTTCTTGACAGGCAATGTGATGCCAATAGAATCATCTGGCCAAATGAATGTCCACAGATCAGCAGCTGTTACGGTTTGCAGGTCAATGGTTTCTACCGTTGTACTTCCTACAACCCGGCGATTGAGTTGGAACGTAATTTCTCCAACATTACCACCGAACCATTCCTTAATGGCAACGACCCTTAAGGTTTTTGGTGTGTAAGTGTTGACGACTGTGTTGGCGTCGGGGTAAGTGGCTACATAATCTTCGTCCGAAATATCTGATTCGAGGAAGGAATAGGTGTAAACGTTGCCATCGATGTCGGTTTCGTCTAAGCCAATCCAATTCACTGTCCAACCTGGATTTTCGTAGCCACAAGGCGTGGGTGAACATGAAGTCCCATCAGAGATGCCGTCCAATGCAATGGGGTCCAAATGAGCCACAGGCACAGGATTGATCGCAGTCTTTCGGTATAGCTGGAAGGTCAACGCTGGGCGAGGTAAGGGGCCACCTTCCCATACTTTAGTGGCTGTAAAGCTGCCATTTTGTGGAATTTGGTATGTATTCCACATGGTGATGTCATAAACCGCGGGTGTGTTCCAATCGCGAGTCGACTCATTTTCTTGCGTTGAGGTGTAATTTGGAGGCGCATTGGTGGGGTATGGGACGAAGTTGCTGTAGGTTCCATCACCATTATCATCACATGTGCCTTCAAGCATCATGTATTCGTAATATTGGATGTTTCCATCGTCATCTCTGAAGGAAAGCGGGATTTGCAGGGATTCATAGTGCCAGTGAGGGGGTTCAGTTGGTTCATCCCATGAACCTTGTGAGTAATCGATTCTGAACAGGTAAGGCGTGGCTGCCCATGGGTCACCAGATCCCTGGACACGTCCCATAACCTGGAAACAGACATCGCTGGGAGGTGGGTCAATGGGTCCGCCAACCCAGTATTTGTGAATACGTCCAGCGCCGATGCTGGTGTTCATGTTGTTGATGTAAGTTACCAAACCGGTTTTGTTTGCAGCGGTTAGGATGACCTGCCCAAGCGGCGGGATTGAGATGGTGTTCATATCGTCCACTGGGGTCTCATCAACCTGGTAGCGCCCATAAGGCAAACCGGTGATGGTGAAGTCATTTGCAGCACCTGATTTGATGAGATAAGGGTTGCTAATTGGTGCAGGGCATGCTTCGCCCGGTAGATCTGGGCACTTTACAGTAAACTCGAACTCTTCGTCCAGAATCTCTTCGCCATTGATGTCATACAGGCGTTTGGCAATGGTGAGTTCACCAAGCGCTTTCTCCTGATTTGTAACAATGACCGGCACGTCGTCATCTTCGTTAGCCATGACAACAAATGTTTGAGGGATGATGGTAATTGTGTAATCACTCAAACTTGCGCCTGGATAACCATCAACACTGATTTCTTCAACTTGATATGAGCCGCCATAGCGTAAATCTGTGAAAAGTCGCGTTTGTCCGGCGACCAGCTCAATGGTTTTAGGGAAGGCGGGGTCAGAAACGGTATCGGTTCTGCTAATACGAATGTTAAATTTGCGGCCGCTTAGGGTATCAGGGTTAATGATGTTTCCGGCGGCATCTTTGAGCACTTTGCTAACAGTATAGAAAACCGGATTGACTTTTGGTTCTGGGAAGTTCTTTGTCTGAGGCGCGCCATCTTCATCTGTATAGGAGAAGGTCGCGCCATCATTAGTGGGATAATAACCATCCGCGGGTGGTGGAACAATGTCCAAAATGCTATCATCGATGGTAATGCGATAAGTCATCTTGGCACATTTAATGGAGTTGCCGGGATTGGCGGGTGGTGTGGCACATGGGGTTGTCAGGTTGCCAACATTCCAGTTGATGTGTTGGGTTGCGGGGTCATAGCTGACGGTTCCCTGGGAAACAACGATGTCGCTCACATTACCCAAAACGGTAAAGCCGGCACCCATGGGGTCAGAAACGCTACCATTTCGTGCAGCAGCGGCAATTTCACCTGCGATGGCTGCGAATATAGCGGCAAGCTCTCCAGGAGTGGCGTTATAGGCTTTGCCTGGCGAAGCCATAGCATTTAGCACAGAGGTGCCATTTGTTCCAGCGCTTAGAGCAACGGTATAAAGGACGCTTCCTCCACCTTTAGCAACACCTGCCTCGATGATAGCACTATTGCCATGATTGTATTGGTAACGTTTTGCATTATCACCAAAGCCAATCGTTTGATAAGTGGTACGCATGGAACCACCAGTGCCAGCCGTTCCAGGATCGAACATGCCAAGGGGAACAGATGTGGTTGTCTCAAAATATCTTGGTTCGTATTCAAATAAGTTGCTTTCAACCAATTTCCATGTATCTGAGATTTGATAACTATAAGTTGGCTCTCCATCTGAAAGTAATACGATTTGTCTGCGGTCTGCAGTTGATCCACTGATAATTGCTGTGGCTTGTCGTATTGCAGCTTGGGTAAAAGTGCCTCCGCTGGGCGATAGCCCATTGATGGCGGAAATTAAGTTGCTCTTGCCAGAAGGACCTTGGAAATTCCCACCTAAATGCGCAGTTACATTTGGACCAAATGAGACAAGCGCAATCCGGGTTGTGGTATTGCCATCGGGTAACAAGGTGTTAACGAACTGGATGGCAGCACTTTTAGCGGCGGCCATTCTGCCCTCGGAATTCATGCTACCAGAACGGTCAATAACAAGGACGATGTCTGAGGTAACGATGCTATCGCGAGCACGAATCTCAAGGCTTAGATCCCAGGTGTTCAACATGCCGGGCACAGGAGTGGCGTTTTTGTCGAGTTGGACTTCGCCTGGATCAATCTCAGCGGGGAAACTGAAAAGACCGTGATTGCCAGGGAAGGGTTGCGGACCTGGATAGGAAATACCAACAGGACCGATTTCAACTGGATAGCCAATGCCATCGGCATCTTCAAAGGGGTCTTCTAAATCAACCTTATCCCGAATGTTTTGTACGAGCAAGCCAGCTTCGATTTTTTTGAAACCATCGGGTGTAAAGTCTTTGCCTTCAGCATCAACTTGTTTAACAGAATATGTGTAAATGTCTCCCTTAGTATTGGCTTTGGGGAGATTGGACCAAGAAACAGTACTTAAACCGTCAGCTAACTCTTTTAGCTCCGTGCTAAGTAATGCCACAGGAACTTCATTGGCGCTCGTTTGGCGGTATAGTCTAAGCCATACTGTTGGGGCGCTTTCGCTTTCTATTTTTGCCCAATCAATAAGCTCTTTGGGTTCGAGTGAAGAAATCCATTCGACATTTGCCACGACATCGTCTGAGTCTTGTTCTAACCAAGTGTTTGTAAGGGTTAAGCCATTAATGACACTAGTGTAGTTAGGAATGGTGAAATCCTTGCCATCGGCGTCAACAATTGCGATGGTGTAAACAAAATCTTCAGAAAACGAGGGGACATTTGCCCAAGTTACTTGGCTGGCAAAGTTGGCTCGGATAGGCAAGACGTCTGCAACGTCGGTTTTTACGCCATCAGTATCGATTTGTTGAAGTTTTAGCCAAAAGACAGGTCGGGGTAACTCGCCACCTGCCCAAACTATTTTAGCAGTGACAGATTTTTGTAAGGGCGTTTCAACCGGTGGTTCGGTAGGGTCTGGTGTTTCAACCGGCGGATCAGTCGGTTTAGGCGTTTCAACCGGTGGTTCGGTGGGTATTGGCGTTTCAACCGGCGGATCAGTTGGTTTAGGAGTCGCCAAAACAGGTCCGGTTGGATCCGGAGTAATCACTGGAGGTTCAGTAGGTTCTGCGGTTTCTGTTGGCGGGATTTCGGTTTTGATCGGCTGTAGAATTGGTCCGATTGTTGGATCTGGCGGCGTTTCTTCTTTGATGAAGGTGTTCCAAATGGTAAGTCCATCAAAACTCTTTGAAGCCACATAACCTTGTGGAACCTGTTCTGTAAACTTCAGATGAAGTTCATCCCAGATGCCTTCATTGACCGAATAAACAATTTCTTTTTCTTCTTGGTCATATTTGGGCATTCCATACCAGATGACTTCGGTGTTTGCCTTTGTAATTTTCTTTGGCAAAACATCAGTAACGGGTGTTCGCACACCATCTTTTTCATGCATGAGCAAGAACCAAAGGTCGGGCTTTTGCTCAGGCCCACCTTTCCAGACCTTTTTGGCGTGGATATCAATGGTGGCTGATTTTTCATTGCTAATAAATTGAGCTTCGACAGATGAAGTGACGAAGCCCAAAAGAGGGTTCAGGATCAAAAGAACCAGAACAAGGATATTGATTAAAGTTTGGCGATAGCTTTTCATTCGGTTTCTCCTTGGACTAAAAGCTGTAATAGGATGCAAACAAGGTGTTTTGCATTTGATTTCTTAGGACTAAAAAAGGTTGATAAAGGGCGCTTCTGTTTGCGATTATGTTATCTAAGACTAACTTAATTTTTGTTCTCATTAGTTAAGCCTCCTTGAAGGGCTTTTATCCTCCTGTCGATTCATCTTCCTTTGGAAGATGTGTCATTCCTCTGAGATTTTTTATGCGCTTTTGTGATTTCTGGGTAGGTAAGTTTATAGCAAAAGGACACTAAATAAATGCTTCCAAAAATCAAGAAAATTTTATAATTTAAATGATAAAAATTCTAATATACGTATAATGTTATGTATAAGGTAGGGTTTACTTTCTTGATGTGATTAAAAACGACAAAAAATGCTTTATTTTTAGGAAGTGAGCAATCCATTGATCGACCATCCGGGGAACCTCATAAAAATGAGCCATTAACATCAGGATTCTTAGCTAAAAGATTGCATTTAGGCTTAAAAAGTGGCATTAAATCATTTTGTTTCGGGCTTCTTTGTAGAAAAATCACTGCCGTTTAGGATTGAAGTTTTTCCATAACCTGAAACCTTATCTCATAAGACGGGTTTTATTGAATATGCATGGATATGCAAGTGATATCTTTGCAAATCTTTTTATTAAAAGTTTGGCAGTGTTTTGCTTTTGCCAAACACAATCGGAGAAAACAAATGAGATCTAAAAAAGCCATCGCGGTTATTGGTTTGGGCGCGGTTTTGCCCGATGCGAATAACGTTAACAGCTTTTGGAACAACTTATTATCTGCCCGCTATTCCATTACCGATATCCCCCAGGACCGCTGGGATGTTGCGCTTTATTATTCCCCTGATCGCTCAGATCAAAACAAAACCTATACAAAAATAGGCGCCTTTGTGCGTGACTACACCTTTGAAGCCCATAAATTGGGCATTGCCATTCCGCCACGCGTTTTGGATCAGATGGATTTGATCCAAAAATGGAGTTTGGATGCCACCCATCAAGCCCTCACTGATTACGGCTGGCCGAAAAAGGCGATTGATGGTGACCGAGTGGCTGTGATTTTGGGCAACTCGAATGCCGGTGAATTCCATTATCGTTCAACTTTCCGCATTTTGCTTCCGGAATACCTTAAGAGCCTGGCGCATCAAGCGGCTTTTAAAGCGCTGCCAGCTGAGGTCCAACAATCTTTGTTGGATGGCATTCGTCAGGATATTTATGCCCAAATTCCAGCCATTACCGAAGATACCATGCCGGGCGAACTGAGCAATATCATCGCTGGACGCATTGCGAATGTGTTCAACTTTAACGGACCAAATTACATCTCGGATGCGGCTTGCGCCTCATCACTTGCCGCTTTGCAAGGTGCCATTGACGCTTTGCAAGACGATCGCGCGGATTTAGTTGTGACTGGTGGGGTGGACCGTAGCATGGGCATCGAATCTTACCTCAAGTTTTGCCGAATCGGTGCCTTGAGCGCGGTTGGAAGCATGCCCTACGCGGATGGCGCGGATGGTTTTGTGATGGGCGAAGGTGCGGTGGTTTACCTCTTAAAACGGCTTGAAGATGCCGAAAGAGATGGCGATAAAATTTACGCCCTGGTACGTGGGATTGGATCCAGCTCGGATGGCAAAGGCAAGGGCATTACCGCGCCCAACCCTGCCGGCCAGCAAAAAGCGATTGAACGCGCGCTGAAAGATGCCGGCATTAGCCCAGTCGAAATTGGCTTGCTGGAAGGCCACGGTACCAGCACCAAAGTGGGTGACGTTGTGGAACTGAATAGTTTGCAAAGCGTTTTTGGTCCATACAATCTAAAATCTGGCAGCATTGCACTGGGCTCCGTCAAGAGTAACATCGGGCACCTAAAGAGCGCGTCTGGTGCGGCTGGTTTGCTAAAAGTGATTCTTGGACTCAATCATCAGGTTTTGCCTCCAACCGCCAATTTTAGCAAGCCCAATCCAGCCATTGATTTTTCCAGAAGCGCTTTTGCCCCTGCCTTGCGCGCGGATGAATGGCGCGTAGAAAACGGCAAAAATCGCTTTGCTGGGGTGAGCTCCTTTGGCTTTGGCGGCACAAACTTCCATGTTATTTTGGAGGCTTATGCACCGGAACTTTCGGGCACTGTTAAAGGCGCCGTGGCGGTTCCACTCCAAATTTCAGATTTACCGCTTGTGAACATCCCAGAAGCCACTGAGAGTGTAGCTTATGAAAGCAATGAAGAGGTCAAGGCTTATGTGCTTCAGGCGGTGAGCGAGAAAACCGGTTATCCCGTTGAAATGCTCGACCTTGAACTGGATCTTGAAGCGGATTTGGGGATTGACACGGTGAAACAAGCCGAACTCTTTGCCCAGGTGCGCGAACATTTCGGCATCGCCAGGCAGGACGATTTGCAACTTGCTGATTACAACACCCTGGAAAAGGTAATTGCTTTTGCCACTGGCTTTGGCACAAATAACTCTGGTTCATCTGCCACAGATGCGCCTGATATGAAGCAACCTTTTGATTTAGAAGTACTGCCTGCAACAGATAATGGCTTTACAAGGCATAAGCCAAACAAGGCTCCCTTAAACGGACTTTACTTCGCTTCAGCCCAAAATTTAACAGCTTTATTGGACAAACTCAGCACAGATCTTGAAAACATCCATCGAGGAAATGTGCCTCAATCACGGCTTCCAGAAATCAGTGCAATCGAACAGCCAGAAAGGCTTGCCATCGATTATGCAGACCCAGCCGAGCTTGCAAAACGCTTGCAGAAAGCCATTGACATCCTGGGCAAACCTGAGCCTAACCTTACTGCTTTGCAGGCGCATGGCATCTACAAAGGACATGGCACGCCGGGCAAGGTCACTTTTATGTTCCCCGGGCAAGGTTCGCAATACGTGAACATGCTCAAAGATTTACGCGAGCATGAAGCCATCATTGACCAAACTTTTATCGAAGCGGACCAAGCCTTGCTATCCACGCTGGGCAAACCGCTTACCGAATATATTTACGCCAATGGTGACCCCGAACAGGTTGCGCAGGCGGAAGCCGAGTTGAAAAACACGAGCATCACCCAGCCGGCTATTCTCACCGTCAACGTCGCCTTGTTGCGACTATTGCAACAATACGGCTTTGAACCCGATTTTGTGGTGGGACATTCCTTGGGCGAATATGCCGCTTTGGTGGCATCTGGCGTGATGGACTTTGGTTCTGCGCTCAAAGTTGTGGCTGCTCGTGGTCGCGAAATGTCGAGTCTTCAACTTGAAGACAAAGGCTGTATGGCGGCTGTGCAAGCACCTTTGGCGGAAGTTGAGACGATCATCAAAGCTTGCTCCGATTATGTGGTGATTGCCAATGCCAACAGTCCCATGCAATCGGTTTTGGGTGGTACAACGGCTGGTGTGGACGAAGCCATCCAGCGCTTTACTGATGCTGGGTACCAGGCTGTTAAGATTCCTGTCTCGCACGCTTTTCATACCAAAATTATCGCGCCTGCTAGTGTGCCATTGCGCAAAACGATTGAAAGCATGACCATAAATGCGCCTCAAATTCCTATCATTGCCAATGTGGATGCGGATATTTATCCTCATGGACGTGAAGAAATAATTGACCTGCTCTCCAGGCAAGTTGCATCACCGGTGCAATTTGTGCGCAGCATGCAAAAGCTTTATGAGCTTGGCTCGCGGGTTTTTGTTGAAGTTGGTCCCAAGCGGGTTTTAAACGCCTTAGCTAACGATAACCTGAAAGACAAAGAGGGCATTATCACCCTGGCTACGAACCATCCCCGCAAAAACAGTGTGGTGAGTTTTAACGAAGCCATTTGCGGCATGCTTGCGGCTGGCATTAAACCAAAGCAAGAAGAAGCTTTGCAAAAAGATGTCCAAGAATTGGTTTCGGGTGCTATGCCGGCATCTGTGGTTCAGAGTTCTGAAGCCGAAGTGAGGCTCAGTGGCTCTGTGGTGATTAGTGGTGTTGGGCTTGGCTTACCGGGCAAGTCACACAAGGTGTTTGAAGATGATAATGTTGCCAGCATTTTAAAAGGCGATATGCGCATTGATGCCTTGCCCACCAACCGACGCAAAGATATTTTGAATCACAACGTGGTCCGTTTAGAAAAAAGCAATGGCAGCGCGGAGATGCAAAAGATCACGGATCTGGAGCAAACCATCAGCTTTGCCGGACAACGGGGCAGCTTTGACCTCACCGAGGAATTTGGCATTTCGACAGAACGGGTAGAGAGCTATGATCTAAGCACGCAATTGGCTATTGCCGCAGGTCTGGAGGCTTTGCGCGATGCTGGCATCCCCTTGGTGATGGCGTACCGTCAAACTTCTACGGGTAGCTTTTTGCCAAACGGTTGGAAATTGCCTCAATCGATGCAAGAAGAAACCGGCGTTATTTTTGCCTCGGCTTTTCCTGGCTTAAACAATATGGCAAAAGAAACCCAACGCTACTATCGTTCCCAAGCAATGACGGAAAAAATCCAGACGCTTGAGAATTTATTGGCAGAGTTGTCGATTGATGATCAAAAACTGCGTAGCAAGCTCGAGGCTGAGCTTGCCAAACACCGACAAGAGCTAAAGGACCTGGATTACACCTTTGACCGTCGCTTTATTTTCCAGATTCTTTCAATGGGGCATTCGCAATTTGCTGAGTTGATTGGCGCGCGCGGACCCAACACCAGCGTGAACGCTGCCTGTGCTACGACCACCCAAGCGATTGGGCTGGCGGAAGACTGGATTCGCACTGGCAGAGCGCGCCGCGTGATTGTAGTTGCCGGCGACGAAGTAACCGATGAAAACCTGGCAGGTTGGATTGGCACTGGCTTGTTTGCCAGTGGCGCTGCTAGCACCCAAAGTGACTTGCGCCAGGCGGTTTTGCCTTTTGATAAACGCCGTAACGGCATGATTATGGGTATGGGAGCTGCAGCTCTGGTGGTTGAAGCGATGGATGGCGCGGTTGAACGTGGCATTGAACCCATTGCCGAAATTCTTGCCAGCCAAATTACCAACAGCGCTTTTCATGGCACGCGCATTGATATCGAGCACGTTAGTCATGTGATGGATACCTTGCTGAACACAGTTGAGAATCGATTTGGGCTCAAGCGCGACGCGATTGCCGACAAAACAATGTTTATGTCGCATGAAACCTACACGCCGGCAAGAGGCGGCAGCGCGAGCGCTGAAATTTACGCATTGCGCCAGGTTTTTGGTGCCCAAGCCAACAAGGTGATTATTGCAAACACCAAAGGCTTTACCGGGCATACCATGGGCGTTGGCGTGGAGGATGTTGTTGCAGTTAAAGCGCTTGAAACCGGCATTGTGCCTCCGATTGCCCACATCGATGAGGATTTTCAGCCTGACCCAGATCTGGGCGATCTTAACCTTTCCAAGGGTGGCGCTTACAAGCCCAATTTTGCCCTGCGCTTGGGTGCTGGTTTCGGCTCCCAATTGGCAATGCTTTTCCTGGGTAAAGTGGCTCAAACCAGCCAACGCGTCCAAACGCAAGTCCATGACCAGTGGCTGGCTGCTGTATCGGGTTATGCTAAGCCGGAGATTGAAGTGGTGAAACGCACCCTGCGTATCCGGGATAAAGGTGTTCCTGAAAGTTCCAGAAAAGAAAGTGATTGGCATTTTGGTATGTTGCCCAGGCTTTGGGCGAAGGCGGTGAAGCAGGAACAGCCTGTTGTTGAACCGCTTATTGAAGAAAAAGTTCAGCCAACAGTAGTGCCAATGGAAGTCGCTAAACCTGCGCCAAGGCTTGAAACAAACGTCGTGGCTGATGCCGAGGTGGAAGCTTTCGTTTTAGCATTGGTCGCTGAAAAAACCGGCTACCCGGTTGAGATGTTGGACCCGGATTTGGACCTTGAAGCCGATTTGGGCATCGATACGGTTAAACAGGCTGAGCTTTTCGCTACCATCCGCGAGCATTACCAGATACCACGTCAGGAAGATTTGCAACTGGCGAGTTATAACACCTTGAAAAAAGTGTTTGCTTTTGTTCATGAAAACACATCAGCTGGCGTGGAAAGCCCTGTTGGCGAAGAAGTTTTACAAGACGAACCGGTATCAAGTAGCCAAGGTGAGGTGGACAACAAAGCGATTAATGACTATGTGCTTGCCGCGGTTGCTGAGAAAACGGGCTATCCGGTTGAGATGCTGGACCCGGATTTGGACCTTGAAGCAGATTTAGGCATTGATACGGTGAAACAAGCCGAACTCTTTGCCCAGGTGCGCGAACAATTTGACATTCCCCGCCAGGAAGATTTGCAATTGGCGTCTTACAACACCCTGCGAAAGGTCGTCGGTTTTGTGGAAGAAGCGCTGAAAGCTGTTCCTGAGCAAAAGCTTGAAGAGCCTGAACCCATTGAAACGCCCATCGTTGAAACACCTCAGCAAGAAGAAGTGGCTCAGCCACGCGTTATCCGCTTGAGAAGCGTGCAACCTCGCCTGATTACCCGCCTGGATCTCACCGAATCGACTGGGCAGACTTTGGACAAGGGAAAGGTCCTCATCTTAAGCGGAAAACACAAGGCAGCTTCAAAACTGGCTTCGGTGCTGAAAGCCCGTGATGTGGAGGTGAAACAGCTCAATCAAAATGTGCTGGATGACGCCACTCAGGAATGGCTAAAGAGCCCGGATTTCCAAGGCGTTTTCAACCTCTATGGCTTGGATGATGACCCTGCCATAGCGGTAGCGGAGCATCAAGAATGGCAAGATGAGCTTTCACAAAGATTGGAAACGCTTTTGACTGTCGCACAAACGATGCCCGCCAAAGCCTTTTTGATTTCAGCAACCCGCATGGGAGGGCAGCATGGCTTCTTTAAGGCGCAAAACCCATCCGGCGGTGCTTATGGCGGTTTTACCAAGGCTTTTGGCTTAGAGCGTCGCGTTTTGGCAAAAGTTGTTGATTTTGAAAGTAAAGCCAGCAAGGCTTTTATCGCAGACACTTTGGTGGAAGAAACCCTGCATGACCCCGCCAGTATCGAGGTTGGCAGGGAAAAAGGATTGCGCTTTAGCTATGGCTTGAAAGATTTTGAACATAAAGCCAGCCAACAAAGGTTTGAAGAAGGCAGCGTTTTTGTTATCAGTGGCGCGACGGGTGGCATTGCCGAGCCTATTTTGATGGATCTTGCCAACCGTGTGCGTGGACAATTTATTCTCCTTAGCCGCACCCAACTGCAAAATCTGGATCAGCAAACGCTGGCATTGCTACAAAATGACAAGTCCTCGTTGAGAATGGAAATGATGCAAAGTCTCGGCCAAAAGATGGCCAAAAAACCCACTCCGGTTGAGGTTGAAAAAGAAATTGCCAAGCTCGAAAAATCAGCTGCAATTCATCAGCTGATGGCAGCCATTACCAAAAAAGGCAGTCAGGCAAGCTATATTAGCTGTGATGTGGCAGACCTTGCCTCGGTTGAAAAAGCAATGACAGAAATAGCAAAGCTGACCGATCGCATTGATTATCTGGTGCATGCCGCCGGCTTTGAAAAGAGCCAAAGGCTTGAAAACAAGACCCCAGACGAGCTGAAACTAACCTTTGCACCAAAAGTGCGTGGCTTGTTCAACCTGTTACAGGCATTTCAGTCCTCTCAACGGGTTCCCAAAGGTGTGGTGATGTTCAGTTCGATTGCCGGACGTTTTGGAAACGCCGGGCAGGTGGATTACAGCGCGGCGAACGATATGCTCGCCAAATTGAGTTACGCCCTGCCATCGCAGTTTACAGACACACGCTTTGTGTCCTTGGACTGGGGTCCTTGGGCGGAAGTGGGCATGGCCAGTCGCGGAAGCATCCCGCAATTGATGGAACGCGCTGGTATTCAAACCCTGCCGCCAAATGAAGCTGCGCCCGTGGTGGGTGATATGCTCTTGGCGGGCATTCAAGGTGAGGTTCTTGTTGCTGGTGACCTGGGCATGATGGCGCGGAACCGCTACAAGAATCATGCTGTAAACATTGAGCTGGCGGATAGACGTTTGCGCGAAGGCAGACCAGAACACACCATGTTTAGTCATTTAAGCGCCTTTAATCCATTCCAAGAGGGCATTACTTTTGAAGCCAAGCTGGATCCGGCGCAGTTGGAATGGCTGCGGGATCACGCAATTCGGGGTATACCAGTTTTGCCTGGTGTGGCAGGTATCGAAGGTTTTACCCGGGCTGCCAAGCACATTGCCAATACACTAAGTTCTGTTAAAGGCAAATTGAACCTGGATAAACTGGAAGATATTCACTTTCTGGCACCATTCAAGTTTTATGGAGGCAAATCCAGAACCACAACCTGGCACGCCAATACCTATCGAAGCGAAAGAGGCATTGAGATGGATGTGCGTTTGTTGTCCTTTAATCCGCGCATTCCCAGTGAGGATAAGTCCATCCTGCATTTTACAGGACGGGTTATTTTGAAAGAAGGCAAACCTGAGCGTGTTAGTAAACAAACCGCACCGGTTCATGTAACCGAAACGCTGGACGCGCAGGAAATTTACCGTTTGTTTTTCCACGGGCCGGCTTTTCAGATTTTGAGCGGTGCGGGAGCCAATGAAGAAGGTGTGGTGGCAACGCTTAACACAGCATTGTTACACAATCTGGCGGAGGAAAACACTTATCTGGTTACGCCGATGCTCATTGAATCCTGCTTCCAAACGGTAGGACTTTATGAGGCTGGTTTAAGTGGACGGATTGCCTTGCCCGCGTCTGTTGGTGCGGTAACCGTTTACGAAAACACCATCAATGGGCTACCCCTTTATTCAGAAATTACACCGCAGATTAGAGGTGATGAAGTGGGTTATTCCGCGCGGGTTATCGACGCGGAAGGTAACCTTTATGTTGAAATTGACGATTACCGTACTGTTAAGCAAGCTGTGGATGCCGAAGAATCAGTTTTGGCACCCATCAGAAACATGGTTAACGAAAAAAGGAGTTAAGATGATTTACTGGACCTATAGTACTTTTAGTCAAGAAGATATTGACCGATTTGAAAGAGATGCAGACAAACTGTTGAGTGAAGAGGAAAGACGCGCTTATCGCAAATTGACCATCCCAAAGCGCAGAGAAGAGTGGCTCGCCAGTCGGGTTTTGGCAAAATGCCTGGTGACAAAGGTCTTTGCTGAGCGCGACTTGGGCATGTGCGAAGTTGAAGTGCACAAAGAAGCCAGCGGAATGCCTTTTATTGTTTTGGATGGCAAACGTGTTGGAAGGCTCTCATTAAGCCATTCTGGCAAGGCGGCTGTTATTGCTTTTTCGCCCGATTCAAACGCTCGTGTGGGTGTGGATATTGAAAGGTTGGAAGAGCGCACTACACAGATGACGGACTTGTTCTTTACGCCACATGAGTCACGTTGGGTGGCAAGTTTTGAAGGCTATCAACTCGCGCTGGCGCAAAACCTGGTTTGGAGCGCGAAAGAAAGCTACTTGAAGGCGATTGGCAAAGGCTTGCATTTAGACACACGCAAAGTTGCCATCGGAAATGTGGACTTGGTAAACAACAACTCGGGCATCTGGCATGATATCGCCTTTAGCACGGATGGGCAGGACGAGATGCACTATTCGATGGTTTTTCAGGCACGCAGAAATTATGTCTTGACGCTTTGCGCGGATCGCCAGCGTAAGCTGGAATTTGTGCCTCTGGAATTGGCTCAGGTTGAAATGTCTAAAGAATCGCCGTCGCTTTGCTTGGCTTGTAAAGCCTAAGCTCGTTTTCAAAGCGCAAACCATGCGCTTCTAGCACATCCAGGCGTTGCAAAACTGCAGCGCCTTTTAGTATCTGGCTGGCAATGTCGGCGCAATGTCTTTGCGTGTAGTCTTCAAGATAACTACCTTTGACCCAATCGTTGAACGCGCCCATTGAGGGTCCGGTCCAAATTTGGTAGTCCATTTCGCGCCCTTGGGTGCCGATGCTGCTCCATCGCGAAGCCAGCCCCAGATACCAGCGGAAGATAAGCGCCATTTTCACTTTAGGGTCTTTTTCTGCGCGTTCGATTTGGGATGGATCGCGTTGTCTGAAGAAGTTGAGACATTCATCCCACACTTGGTCAAGCGTCATCTTGAAGGTGGTTTTCTCCAATTTTTCACGCTCTTCTTGGGGAATTTCTTCGATGCTGTTGTAACGGCTGTAAATGTCAAAAAGTTTTTGCCCGCGCATGGCAAACATAGTGCCACGCTTGAGCACTTGCACTTTGGTGCCCATCTCGAACATATCGCTGGCGGGTGCCATGGCAACATCCGTGAGGTCCATTTGAGCCAAAAGTTTGCGGGTGTGTTCCGAGGCGCCGGCTTCCACACAAGCTTGGTTTACTGAGCCGGTGACCACATAGGTGGCACCCATTTTGAAGGCAGCAAAAGCAGACTCAGGGGTAGAAATGCCGCCACCCGCGCCAATCCTAACCGGTTGGCTATATTGGTATTGCGTTTGATAGGCGTCCCGCAGGGCGATGATGGCAGGCAAAATGCTTACCAGAGGACGGTTATCGGTGTGACCGCCAGAGTCGGCTTCTGCGGTGATGTCATCCGCCATGGGCACTTTTCGGGCGAGTTCGGCTTGTTCCGCGCTAATTTTGCCGGTGCTAAGCAGTTTGCTCAGGATTTCTGCCGGCGCGGGTTGCAAAAAGCGACTGGCAACTTCTTTTCGGGACACTTTTGCAATGATTTTGTTGCCGATGTGAATGGAGCCATCCGGATTTTGGGAAAGTCCGCTGGCACGATACCAAACCAGGCTGGGTGTGATGGTGAGATATGCCGAAGCTTCGATGGCTTGGATGCCATGTTTGAGATAAAGCGCCACCGTGTTTTCTTCCATGGCGGGCTCGAATGGGCTGTTGAGCAGGTTGAAGAGGTAGGGTCCATTGGGCAGGGCGGTTTTGATCTCGAGAATGGCTGCTTCGAGGCGGTCTGGCAGGATGCCACCGGCGCCAAAGGAGCCTATGAAGCCAGCTTTGCCCATGGCGATAACCATGGTTGTGGAGGAAATGCCACCTGCCATCGCGCCGGCGTAAAGCGGGAACTGGCATCCGTAGTCTTGAGTGAAACCCGGGTCACCAAACTGACTTGGGCAAAAGGCAGGTACGCTGGCGATGACTTTTTCCTTGTCTGTTGCCTGGCTGGCAAGGAAGTAAGCGGACTCTTTTTCGATGATGGAAAAAGGCTGCTCCAGGTTCTCAAGCAAGGTGCGAAAAGCCTCTTTGCTAAACGCTTGTTTTTGGACCACGTTCTCAGATTGGGTGGGAGTAGATGTGTGTTTAAACCATACATTTTGTTTCATAATAACCTCATAGTACTTAACACCTTAAACAGAAATTGGTTCGAAAATGGGTCGCTAAGGGATCAACTCTTGAAAAATGCTTCCAAAAGCAGGAACATATTTCAATAAAGAATCGTTTACTTAACAAGAGATAGAAAAAAGGCGTTTTGAAGAACAGACCCATTTGTGTACTGTATGAAAAAAACATTTTTGGAAATCGCTCAAAAAAACAGTATTGATGAGCTAATGCCATTTTTTCTACGACGAATTAGTCCTTGACCGACTTGTTAAATGGTTATTTTTAACCTACATTTATCGGAGGAATGATGAAGAATATCAATGCAAATAAAGTTACGAAAACGATTATTTTTCTGTGCACCCTTTTATTAATCGTTTTAGCCTTTGTGCTTATTCAAAACAATAAAAAAGACATGGCTTCTTTAACTATCATTAGACAAAAAGCTGATTCTGTCATTGACCCTGATAACCCCAGAGAAGTTGTTGGATTTGCAGATTACTATTTTGTTGCAAAAGTCATCAAAACGGTTAAAACCGATTATCGGAATTCGGTGGTTGTGGAAACTTCAACAGGTCGGAAAGAAATTTCGATACCATACACCATCTATGAAATGAGCGTGGTCAAGAATATCAAAGGCGCACTGCCTACCGATCATGACATTCAGGTAACCAAAGCTGGCGGGCTTATGAAAGACAACAGCGCGATTTTGCTTTTTGAAGATGATTTGATGCCCGAATACGATAAAACATACATCATCGCTGCCAGCGTTCAGCCCAATGGGGAAATTCTGATTTCTGGTTCCAATGCCCTGCAAGAAGTTCCAGGTTTGGACCAAAGCAGTAACGCTGAAGACCTGTTTGGTATCTATACGGCTTTTTATAAAGAAGAAGTGTATTTCCAACGCGCAAGATACACTTCAAAATATGACTAAGGCTTAATAGCTCTTTGAGGTAAAGGTGTAAATGAGGCAAGAGGGTAAATAAAAGCAACTAGGGCAGAATTTTTAATCTATTCTGTATGGGTTAGTTTGAAGGTTCTTTGGGTTATCAATTGCGCTTGAGCTGATTTAGGCGACTTTGTCTGCTTTGTTCCAGTTTTTGTTCAGCTCTACGGATGTCTTTCTCGCAAATGGCAACGATTTCTGGCATGTACTCTTTGGCAGATTTTAAGGCTTTGTTGTACCAGACCAATGCCATTTGGTAATTTTTTTCATACTCATAATACTGTCCCATATTCTCATATTCAACGCTGATTAGTGGGCTGGCAAAGCGTTCGCGGATGGAAAGGGCTTCATCAAGCAAGGGTTTAGCTTCTTCAGGGTTATAGTTGCGAAGCTTGACCATTGCCAAACCACTTAAGGCGCTGGCACTTGTACTGGGATCAGTGATCTGACGCGAAATGTCTAAAGCTTCTTGGTATGCCTCTTCTGCAAGTTTTAGTGAATTGATCATTTTAAGGCTGTTGCCGTGGGTGAGTAAGGTTTTTGCTAGGTTTACCAAGTCTTGTTGCGCTCTAAAAAGATCACAAGCTTTTTTGGATTTCCTGATGGCGATGCGGGGTAAGGACATTTGGCGGTAAACCGATGCCAACTTGCTAAGCGGGATGGCGTTGAGCTGGGCTTGTTTGCGCAATCGGTTCATCAGCACACAAAATTCAAGAAGCAAAACAGCAGCGATTTTACGGTTTTGAAAGTTGTAAATTGTCGCTATTTCCGAAAGCGTTTTTATCCACTGGGTATAGGCTTTGTGTTTATAAAGGCCCCTGGCAGCTAGCTTGTAGAGTTGTAAGGAAAGGTCCAAGTCGCGTTCTTCTTTTAACAAAGCACTCAAGTTTGCACTTGCAACATGTTTTGTAACGCCGGTGGTCTTGTTCATAACCTCAAAAAGTAAGGCTTTAGAGAGTTTTCTTTCGCCAGTTCGGGCGAGTGTTGAGAATATGGCATTGATGATATGGGCAGCTTCTTCGTATTCTCCCAGGGAAAACAAGATTTTTTGCCAATTTAAGGCGATGTTGAGGGCAACGCTGGAAATGACTCCCAGTTGCGGATTGTGAACTAACGAAGACAACAATCCATCAGGGTAAATGAGCGTTTTTCTTAGCTCTGCTTCATCCTCTGGCAGCTCTAAATCGAAGGGTTTTGCAAGGTCGCTAAGCAGGTGAACTTGAAGTTTGTCACCTAGTTTTAAATATTTGATGATGGATTTTTTGGGTACTGCTTTTAAAAAGTGTTCTTGAAGTGGTGCCTTATGCGTGTAGTGAATCGCTTCATCGTGAACTTGTACATCCAGCAAGCCTAGCTCAACGCATTTGAGTATCCAAGCCTCAAGCTCCTGGTCGGTTTGAAAGGGAAAATCTGAAATGTCAAAGAGCGTTTTCAAGCCAAGAAAGTTGTAAGCAGTATCAATAATGTAATAAGCCTCGAGTCTTACCAGGTCTGCGCAGGAGAGGCTCGCCAATCTTTCCTGGAATGTGGCTGGATCAAGCTTTTTAGTGGTTTTAGCTAACTGAATGATCTGGTCATCAAAAGTTTTGTTACTCATAGGCAACCCATTGTTGTGCTGGCATGATTATACCCAATGGTTAAAGTGACGTTTAGAAAGTGATGGTGAAAAGAAAAAGGTGGAGTCTAATATCGGAAAAACATCGCATAGCTTTTTAAGGGATAGCACGAGAATGCTCTAAAAAAGAGTGTTGAAGCCAAGAATAGCTATAAAAAAACAAAAACCGACCTATTGGCCGGTTTGTTAGTAGCGGGGAGCGGACATTGCCCCCTTCTGGGGGTTAGAACCACCTACTTGTGGGGTATATCCCTTTAGATTGAAGACTGTGATGGAAGATTAAAACAAAAACCGACCTGTTGGCCGGTTTGTTAGTAGCGGCGAGCGGACAGCGCCCCCTTCTGGGGGTTCGAACTACCGACTTGTTGGTTTATAACCCTTTAGATTGAAACCTGTGATGGAAGATTAAAACAAAAACCGACC
Organism: Anaerolineaceae bacterium UBA5404; assembly: GCA_002409625.1. Lineage (GTDB taxonomy): Bacteria > Chloroflexota > Anaerolineae > Anaerolineales > Anaerolineaceae > Mesolinea. The sequence goes on from DHNY01000006.1 coordinate 173,445, forward strand.
TGTTGGCCGGTTTGTTAGTAGCGGGGAGCGGATTCGAACCACTGACCTCCGGGTTATGAGGGTGGAACCTGAAATCGTTACCTTTGTCCTCCGGTCTCGTCCTTTTTACGAACATTGCGTACGATGGTTCCGATGAGCCACGCAAACTTCAGTTGCTCTTTTCTATTATTATAGCCAATTAATTGGTCTTTTGCCAAGAACAAATGAGAAGAAAACTCGGGTTTTCACCTCAAACGTCTATATTTTATACCGGTTGATTTTACTTCGAAAGGATAATTATTAATAGTGACTTTTAGATAGAAACAATTACTAACAACTCTTGAAGCTGCAGCTCTCTATTTGAGGAGAACTGCAGCTTTTGTTTTCTATGGAACAGGAAGGAATAAATGTCAGAAACGAAATTAACTTTTGATTATTACTACGGCAACCAAGCTGAGCAGTTTGCCTTTTATCGCATACCCAAACAGCTCTTCACTAACCCCGCTTTCTCCAAGCTTTCAAGCGATGCCAAGGTGCTTTATGGCCTGATGTTGGATCGAATGAGCCTGTCAATAAAAAGTGGTTGGAAAGATCCCGATGAAAAGATCTACATCTATTTTACATTGTCCGAAATTCAGGAATTTATGAATTGTGGACATAACAAAGGGGTCAGGATTCTGGCTGAACTGGATTCTGAAAAAGGAATTGGCCTGATAAAAAGAGTCAGACAAGGCATGGGAAAACCAACAAAAATCTATGTTATGAATTTTCTTGGCATAGGTGACGAAAAAGATGATCTTGTTGTGGACGAGCCTGAAGACTTCCCAAAAGAGGAAAACAAGACTTCCGATAATGGGAAGTCAAGAGTTCCTGAAAGAGGAAGTCAAGACTTCCGAAAAAAGGAGTTAATTAAGACTGATAATATTAAGACTGAGTCTATTAAGACTGATAAAAAAGACTTAATCTATCAATCTATCTATCCATCACGACAAAAAGTTCCTGAAAAGACAAACGCTGAGATGGATCGATGGATGGAATTCAGGGAAATTTTTAAGAAAAACATTGAATACGAATACATCCTTGATCGCGATCCGGAGATGATTCCGGAAATTCTGGAGATTATGATCGAAACTGCCTGTTCAAAAGCCAAATCATTTAGCATCAATGGCACTCAAATCTCTGCTGAGCGGGTCAGAGAGAGGCTCCTGAGCCTCAACTCAATGCACATCGAATATGTCCTGGACTCGCTAAATCAAAACACCAGTAAAATCCAGAATGTCAGAGCCTATCTGCTTGCCACGCTCTATAACGCTCCTAAAACAATAAATACTTTCTACAGAACCATGGTAAATCATGACATGTATGGCAATGCCAGGAACAGGCGGTACTGATGCAGGAGGAAATTTCACAACGAAGCGTTACTCTGATTGTTCAAACCGGGAAAATGACCGCAAAGGTCTTTCTCCAGGCGATTCAAAAATATCTCGATATCCTCAAACAACAGCGTGAATTAAAAGCGAGAGAAAAACAGCTCCACCCTGCTTACCAGGGTCGCATGACCATCAGGCAACTGATGAAAGAAAGATCAGGCCTTTCGAATATCGAAATTCACGATGAACATATTCACGATTTTGAAAGAATTGCCAGAAGATATGGCATTGAATATGCGATCAAGAAAGAACGTAACAGAGAGGCACCTCATTATTTAATTTTCTTTCGGTCCCGGGATACGGATGTGCTGCAAACTGCCTTCGACGAGTTCGTGAAAAAACGCCTCAAGATACAGGAGCGTCCATCACTTCGGGAAAAGCTCCAGAAACTCAAGCTTCAGCACAAGGAAAGAGCCGCGCGGGTGCCTGAAAAAGTTCAGAGAAAGGAGTTTGTCCGGTGATAGCACGAATCCCCAAAAGTCAGTTATTGAATTTAGCATATCTCCTGCCCTTCTATGTTGGCAACAAGCTTGCCCAGATCTTTCGGCTCCTTCAGGGTGGAGATATCATTGACCGGTTCATCGCTATCTTCTCGAACCTAAGGTTTATCGGTCAACATCCGTTACCATCATTCAATCTTCAGGACCTGATTATCGGTTTGATATTTGCAGCAGGGATAAAGCTCATTGTGGTTATGAAAGCACAGAACAGAAAGAAGTTTCGTAAAGGCACGGAATATGGCTCTGCCCGCTGGGGAACAGCGAAAGACATCGCTCCGTATATTGACAAGAATCCAAGAAACAATATCATCCTTACCAAAACCGAATCGCTCACCATGAACAGTCGCCCCAAAAACCCAAAGTTTGCCAGAAACAAGAATGTGTTGGTTATTGGTGGTTCTGGTTCAGGCAAAACCCGTTTCTTCGTCAAGCCCAATCTGATGCAAATGCATTCCAGCTATGTGGTGACCGATCCAAAAGGAACCATTCTCACCGAATGTGGCACTATGCTCAAACGCAACGGCTATCACATCCGGGTACTGAACACGATCAATTTCAAACGCAGCATGCACTACAATCCCTTTGCTTACATCCATTCTGAGAAAGACATTCTCAAACTGGTCAATGCCATCATCATCAACACCAAAGGTGAAGGAGAGAAGGCTGGGGAGGACTTTTGGATCAAAGCAGAGCGTTTGTACTATTCTGCCCTGATTGGCTACATTTGGTATGAAGCGCCGGAACGGGAGCAAAACTTCACAACCTTGCTTGAAATGATCGACGCCTCTGAAGCACGGGAAGATGATGAAAACTTTAAAAACCCGGTCGATGAGTTGTTTGAGGAACTGGAAGAAAAAGCCCCGGAGCACTTTGCCGTAAGGCAGTACAAGAAATACAAACTGGCTGCCGGGAAGACCGCCAAGTCTATCCTTATCTCCTGTGGTGCCAGGCTGGCTCCGTTTGATATTCAGGAACTGCGGGAACTGATGAGCTACGATGAAATGGATCTGGACACTCTTGGTGATGAGAAATCAGCATTGTTTGTGATCATCAGTGATACCGATGATACATTCAATTTTGTGGTTGCGATTCTTTACACTCAGTTATTCAACTTGCTTTGTGATAAAGCAGACGATGTGTATGGTGGACGGCTGCCAATTCATGTGCGCTGTCTGCTGGATGAATTTCCTAACATAGGACAGATACCACGCTTCGAACGCTTGATTGCCACCATTCGCAGTCGTGAGATCTCAGCCTGCATCGTCCTTCAGGCTCAAAGTCAGCTCAAGGCACTTTACAAAGAACATGCTGAAACGATTGTTGGCAACTGCGACAGTATGCTTTTTTTAGGTGGTAAGGAAAGGACAACTCTTAAGGAAATCTCGGAGATATTGGGTAAGGAGACGATTGATCTCGACAATACTTCTGAAAACAGAGGACGGGAAAAATCTCATGGGATAAGTCATCAAAAGATGGGAAAAGACCTGATGAGCCAGGATGAGCTGGCTGTGCTGGACAATTCCAAATGTATCCTGCAGCTTCGTGGCGAACGCCCCTTCTTGTCAGAGAAGTACGATATCACCAGGCACCCGAATTACAGATTGTTGTCTGATGAGGATCCCACCAAAGCTTTTAGATTAGATGCAGAGATGAATTTACCAAATAGGATTGGTATAGACCAGGATACTTCAATCTATGAGGTCGGTATAATTACGGATGATTGAAGAGAGGATATTCTCCTCAAAATAAACAAAGTTGAAAATGCAATCCTGCCCTGAATTACTTCATCTGTCACGTGTTCCTTTTCGATAGACAAGCATTTTGCCCGTACCTGCTTTTTCTAACAACCCTTTTTGAACCATTTTACGTAAAACCCTTCCCGCGGTAGCCTGAGACAGGCCTTCCGACGTTTCCAAGTCCTTACGCGTAATGCTGTCTTTTTCCTTAAAAACCTCTAAAATTCTTTTTTCTCTTTCGTCAATCGCCTCTACAACTTTTCCCAAGGATCTGATTTCGATGCTATTGATATTTGGTAAAACAATTTTGAAGGCATTGCTCGATACCTCAATGTGTGGTTTGGTTTCGTGTTGCTCATAAGCGTCCATAATTTTGGGAATTCCTGTTCCGTAAGCTTCGATGAGTCTCAATCGATAAAAAATATTAGCCAAATTAGGATTACGCAGTATCGAAAGCCCCAGCAGGATGTCATCAAGCGCAACCCCCTTGACCAAGCCTCCAACAGTCACAAATTCCATGCAATGCGAGAAAACATTGATTTGCGTGCTGCTGCTAAACGAATAATCGCGATGGACAATGGCATTAAGCAGAGCCTCCCGTACAGCCTCTGGGGGAAAATCACGTTTATCTATCCTTTCAAGTCCCTGAACTTCGGCACGAGTGCTATTGAAACGATCAATAAGATGATAAGTCTCCTCCAATTGAGATAGCAAAGAACCGGTAAACTCTCGCCGTTCTTTAAATATTTTTTTTGTATCCCCTTCAAAGACAGCTATCTTGATTGTGTGGCTGCATTGCTCAGAGAGCAATAATCCCAGGTTCGTGTACGTACCATCAGAAGCGATCAGACGCAAGGACTTTTTTTGGCTTTCGCCAAATGCAATTTCTTGTTTATTAAAAAATATTGTGGCCGTATCAAAGCTCAGGTTTTGGTTGAGGGAACGGGCATTTTCATAAGAATCTCCCGAAGTATCCTTTATCATTTGCAGGATTGCGGATTCAGAGGCTGGTACAGTAGCCGAACCTTGACGGACGTAGACCCCTTCAGGTCGAATTCCCTTGCCAGCGATGTAGTACGGTCTTGCTGTCCCTCTTTGCACATCGATGACAACAATTGGTTTTCCATCTTGCTCAGATATCGTCAGATCAGTAAAAAGTGTTACATCAGGTCGGATCGAATCACGTATTAGATTGCCCACTTGAAGGAGAACATGATCAGGCTCTTTCAAGCCAACGATTTGTTTTTCATTGTTTATCCCAATGAAAATTTTACCGCCATCAGTATTTGCAAAGGCTGTGACTGTTTTTTTGATATCTTCTGTAAATTCCCGCTTATATTCGATGGTCTTACTTTCATTAAGCATGAACGAGCCTCTTTTCTGATCATCTGCTAATCACCATTTATGATCATGATCATTATACTACGATCAGAATGATCAGCAAGACTGTCTTACCCCTGCTCAAGAAAGAGCGTCAGGCAAAGTTTGAGGAAAACTGCAATTGTAAGACTCAGCATTGATAGATAATGATTTGAAATACTGCATAATGAGAGATATACTCTAACCATACATAAACGTAGACGATCGTGTATGGTTAGGAGACTCAAGTGAACATCTATTCACTCGCAGAAAAAACGATTACGGAAAGTGGCGGTATCGCAAGAAATGTCGATTTTCGAAAAAATGGGCTCAGCAACTCCCAGATCACATATCTTTGCAACAGAGGTTACCTTGATCGGATTAGGAGAGGTTATTACCAGCTTAGTTCATATCAGGATTCATCAGATGAAAGGATTATCGCCACGCTTTTTCCAGATGGGATTCTCTGCATGGATACCGCGCTATTCCATTATGGTTATAGCGATCGTACACCGCTGGAGTGGACAATTGCATTCCCACGGACCATTACAAGAACCCGCTTATGCGTGAGCTCTCCAAGAATAAAACCATACTTTATCTCTCAAGAAGTCTTTCTTCTCGGTAAAACTGAACAAATCATCAATGGTGTTAACTTCGCCATATACGATCGAGACCGCACAATCTGTGATTGTTTTAAGTACAAAAGAAAAATTGACAGTGAAATGTTTAATAAGGCCATTGTCGTGTATAGCAAAGACGTGAAGAAGAACATCGGGAACCTCATCGCTTATGCTAAAAAGATGCGTGTTTATAGAAAAATGTCTGAAATTATGAGTGTGCTGATCAATGACTGACAGAGCTGCTTCAGTATTGGCCTGATTAAGGAACCAGGGCAGACCTTTCCAATTATGCCTCCAACTTTTTTGTCAGGAAGAATTCTTACGCAGATTGGCAACCTCAAACTACAAGAATAACTTAATTTTGAAAGGTGGGCACTTGATATACTGCCTAATCGAATTCAATAGTCGCCCAACTGTAGATATCAATTTCTTAAACCAAGATACGGCGAACAAATCGAAGCATTGGAAAAAGTCCTTACAAATATAATTAATACTAAGACAGGGAATGATTTAGTGTCTTATGATATTAAACATATTGAAGAGATATCAATCGATAAGAAATATCCTGGTTTATCTGTGGTTCTGCAAGCCCGAATAAAGAACACAAGAAAAACAGTAAAACTCGATTTCGGTTTTGGAAACATTGTTTATCCATTGAGCAAGTGAGAAAAGTGCCTACACAATTGCGTGATTTTGTCGCTCCTTATGTCTAAACTTATTCACTTGAGACTGTGATTTCTGAAAAGCTTGATACAATCCTGTACCTGATGAGATTCACGAGTCGGATGAAGGATTACCATGACATCTATTTTCTATCGATTGAGTTCAGCTTTGATGGAAATCTATTGCGTACAACGTTAATTAAGACCTTCAGGAATAGGGAGCGAACGTAAAATGAATGACTTCCTCAAAGTCCTTGCATTTAGCCACGACACAGAAATGGTTAGGAAATGGGATGCATTCTTAAATAAGGTGAAATTACCATTGATTCAATTTGATTCGGCAGTTGATGGCATCGTAGCGTTTCTTCAACCAGTTTGGGATTCAATATATGTGGATAAACCATTTGGTTTAATTTGGAACCCCCGAGACAGCAAATGGATGGCAAACAATTGATCACCTATAAGGTAAAGTCTCTATTATTGTTTGTCTACCGAAATGGTGACCGAGTGTTTTTCAATTCTCTCTTTTAAAAAAGGATTTTCCCCGTTTACCCAAAGAGTCTTTGATAAGCAAATAAAGACAGGAAGCAAACCTATTTCGAAGAAGAGGCTATCGGAAAGTAATCCGCAAGGCAATCCGTAAATTTATGGAGAGTTCTTTCAAACGAATGAGTTAGAAGCAATTGAGATGGTGCTGGATAGCTTTATACTACTGTGCCAGAAGTGATGAGCATCCAATGCCTGTATTACTTCATTGTAAACATCCGCAGTCTTCTCCGGGTCGCGTATAGTAAGGATCAGGCAAAAGTCTTGACTGGGTATTCTGCGTTCAACAATGAAACGTTGTTCAGCATTTGCTCTATACAAACCACTTAAGAAAAGGAACCAATGTTTATCGTCAGTCAAATAATTATGTTTATTCGCTTCTGAAAGTTCAGATAAATCAACAGCATATTTTTTTACTGGGTAATACTTATCCCCATATTGGATTAATAACCTTTCCCTTAGAGCAAAATCGGACTTGTTGTCTCGCATTACTCTTTTACTGTATAAGCTTTCCTTGAAAAGGTTTTGTGCTCCTTCTCTACCTACGGGATTAAGAATATTATGGCGACTAGTATCTCTCCTCACTTTCTCAGAGTAAGAACCAAACTTTACATCCATATTTGATTGACAATACTCTATACCTTGGGTTGGATCAAGAATGGGATCATAAACAAGAGTGGCTGTAATTTGTCCTGTATAGAATCCGTTTCGGATCAACGACTTAGGCATAGGAAAGTCCATAATATCGATCTTATCGCCTTTAGAGAGGGTATCTCTAAGTATCAAAGTAGCTTCATAAGGCGAATTGTACAAAATCTGGGAGACAGATTTAGGAACTCCAAATCCAAGTTGGTTTGTCCGTTCCGATGTTGGGATAAGGAGCTTTTCTGAATAAGAGGCAGAATGGATTATCAGGCTTTTCAACAATAGTGGATCAAACTCTTCATCTAATGCCTGATACAGCCCAGTTGCTAACGAGGCAATTCTCGGAGTGGAGAAGCTGGTGCCAACTGCAGTTGCAACGCGCCCATCTATCGAAAAAGACTTCACACCCGATTGCACAATTTCCCCTTTTTTATTAATGCCTGCATTCCCTCCGTAATGGGAAACCTCAGGTTTAATGATAAACTCTGGGCCAGGTCCCACTCTCGAAAAGGGCGAAGGGTTATCAATATCAGCTATGTCGTCTGGCCCTTTTTTTTGCGCTACTGAGCCTACTACAAGTGAACGGACTGAATCAGCGCCTTCATGAATTCTTCCTTTTGGTCTACCACTTACAAAGTTATTACAGTTTCCAGCGGATTTACAAATAAGAATATTGAATCTTGTTTGGAGATCATCGAGAGCAATTCCCAAATCCGAAAACTTACTGTCGCTAACTTGACGAGCTACGCTAATCGAGAGGTTCCAAATCTTTACCTTTTCATGATTCTGTTCAATGGTTTCATTAATATTTGCAATTAGTTCATCCTCAGCAAGTTTCTCTTTACCTCCCGGGAAAACTGCGGCATCAAAAAGTTTGATCCCATGGTGATCAACCCATTGATTCGATTCGAGCTTGTCACCATACAATGCGACTCCAGCAACAAACGTGCCGTGTCCAGGATCAATAGATGACTCAGGATAGACAGACCAGCGTTTATCTGATAACCAAGGACTAAGTTGAGGAATATTAGCTACTCCTGAATCGAGGAGTCCTAAGGTTTGGTAAAAAGTGTCAGGTAATGGTTCAATTGTTTCGATTGGTGTTTCATCTGCAACCATATCAACCGTTACGGTGTACATCGGCATTGGTTCAATGGAAAAAAGCATATCAAATTCAACAGAATTTTCTAGTTCATCAAGAAAATTTTTAGCGGACGTTTCAATTCTATATACTGGAAGGTCATTTGCATAAAGTGTTTTCCGATACGGTACCTGTAGTTTTATTAACTTTCTTTCAAACAAAGAGTGTATTGAGTTATTTGTTTCGTAATCTTGGAAATCAATTAACTTTACTTTTAGAATATTTTCCAGCTCTGCATCAATAATGGTAGGATGGAAATCACTAAAAGTATCCAAACAAGATATTGCTAACTTATTCTGATTATGATCCTTCAATCTCGACGAAATTGTCTTTATTTGTTTTATGGAGTCAACCTTAACTAATAATTCCTTGGTATCCGCTAATCCGATAATATTACTTCGGTCACCAGTCCTAAACACTGATTCTATTTCCCGCCTGCGACTCTTTGATGTAGAATCGTCCTTCAGTTTCGCAACGAAAACAAAAGGGACCGGGGATTCAAGTTCTTGATGTCGTTTAAAATTTGTTGTTATCAGATCAAAGGAAGCATTTAATTCGCTTGCCTTCTGAAGCAAATCGTCACCGGTTAATACCCACTGTGGTATATCTGAACTGCCTGAACCTTCGATTCGCAACTGGTCAACTTCACGAGTCGCAAAAAACATGATAGGAAGCTTGTCGTCTGACATAGTTAGTTTTCCTTTCTGTTCACATTTTTAGAAATTCCTTGGATCCTGCGGAATGGGATATTCAGGCTTTTATATATTTCTTTATGCGTCACACCGTTTTCCATCATGTATTTGATTAAATGATCTTCATCTTCGACAGAATGGTTCAAATGAAAAAATGTCTCTTTTAAGACCTGATAATTAGTCAAACATTTTTCCTCAGAGAGAACTGCTGATCGTAATGCATTAGTTACAATGGTTTTTATATCCGCGTGACTTAGTCCGTATAATGCATTCACAACTAGGTTGAATTTTTTTGGGTTTGATAAAAAATTGGTTTCTTTTCCTTCCAAGATATTTAGGAGTAACAGGTTGACCTCTTCCAGTTGGGGCTTTTCAAGGGCTACAACAAAATTAAATCTCCTCCAAACAGCTGGGTCGAGTAGTTTGTGGTGATTAGTTGCAGCAATCAAAATACTGTCTTCGCTGAATTCATCAATATTTTGAATCAAGCTATTGACGACACGCTTTAACTCACCTAATTCGTTTTTGTCATCCCGTAGTTTTGCAATAACATCAAATTCATCAAGGAAGAGAATGCACTCTCTATTTGAAGCATAATCGAAAACCTTTCGGATGTTCTTAGCTGTACTGCCGAGGAGTGAAGAAACTAAGCCGTCAAGTCTTGCGGTCACCAATGGCAAACCAGTCATAGACGATATGAATTGAGCCACTGTAGTCTTTCCACAACCAGGTGGCCCGTATAATAAAAGAGAATTGTTTGTACCTAGACCTAACTCTTGGAGACTATCACGGTGTTTATAGCTTTCAATAAAATTGGTCACAGCTTCTTGAGAATATTTGCTCAAAATGACCTGATTTGGACTAATTTGAGGAGAAGTGATTTCCAATATATCCATTCGACTTTCATTATCGACTGGTTTGGTTGCAAAACTATCTAATGCAGTCAAGGTGCCTGTTTTTCTTGTAAGAGTAGATCTAATTTTATTTGCAAGGGATGTCTCTCCTTGACGTTCAAGGTTATTAGCTAAAACAATAGCAAAGTTAATTACTTTTTCTTTGTCATTGGCAAGTCCACCTTCGATTATCTTTACCAACTCCGTGTACATAGTCACTCTCCTGTAAGATTGATGAAATTATATTCATTTATGTAAGTATAGTCAACATATTCGTTAGTATTATCCTTAATTTTGTACTTGTTCAGCCTATTTTTGAAATTAGACTTGAGATTACAAATTAATATTTTGCCTACAAGTTAGGCGCAAAATAGGATTTTTTAAATCTTTCTACGGACCTAATCTCATCTCTTTGGCAAAAACCCCGTGACCGTTGTTTATGTATTAGCAAACCTCAATCATGAGGCGCTAATTCATAAAACGAGGTTAGAAAATGGGATTTTTCAATGAAGCAATCAACATTCTCAAAGTATTAGTCATTGCCCTTGGAGCAGGACTGTCTGTCTGGGGCGTTATCAACCTGCTCGAAGGCTATGGCAATGACAACCCAGGTGCCAAGAGCCAGGGAATCAAACAGCTCATGGCTGGCGGTGGGGTTGTCCTGATTGGGGTCAAACTTATCCCCCTGCTGGCTGGTTTGTTCGGATAAGACCCTATGCTCGGACTGCTGGACAAAATTGAAGAAGCGATTCGCAACTTCTTCATCGGTTTGATTGAAACCAATCTAACCACGATGTTTGCCGATGTCAACGAGAAGACATCCACGATTGCAGAACAAATCGGACAAACACCGCAAGGCTGGAATGGCAATATCTTCAGCATGATCCGCTCCCTCTCCGAGACGGTCATCATTCCGATTGCGGGGATGATCATCACCTTCGTACTCTGTTACGAACTGATCACGATGATCACCGAAAAGAACAACCTGCACGAAGGGGATACCTTCAGCTTCTTCAAATACTTCATCAAAATGTGGGTAGCAGTATTTTTGGTCTCCCATACTTTTGATATCACCATGGCGATCTTTGATGTTGCCCAACACGTCGTTTCAGCAGCATCAGACCTGATCACAGGAAGTACCTACATCGATATCCAGGAGGTGCTGGCTGCCATGCTGGCAGGTCTTCAGAACAAAGGCATCCCCGAGCTGGCTGGAATCGCCATGGAAACGCTGTTGGTGGGCAATGCGATGAAGCTGCTTTCTGTAGTTATCACAGTCATCCTGTATGGACGCATGATCGAAATCTTCCTGACCTGCTCGGTTGCGCCGATCCCCTTTGCTACGCTGACCAACCGGGAATGGGGACAGACAGGTAACAACTACATCCGCAATCTGGTCGCGCTGGGTTTTCAGGGTTTCTTCATGATGGTCTGCGTGGCAATCTATACAGTTTTGGTGCAAAGCATAGTGCTCTCCGAAAACATCCATGCCAGTATCTTCCAGATTGCCGCCTATACCGTGTTGCTGTGTTTCTCGCTTTTCAAGACCGGCAGTCTCTCCAAATCGATCTTCAATGCTCACTAAAAAGGAAGGAGGTTTGAATTGGCTTATGTCAATGTTCCCAAAGATCTCAACCGGGTCAAAACCAAAGTAGCGCTCAACCTGACCCGCAGGCAACTGATCTGCTTTTCAGCTGCTGGCCTGGTGGGCGTCCCTCTCTACCTGTTCACCCGTCAGGGCTTAGGCAATGACATGGCAGCTTTGCTGATGGTGCTGGTCATGCTGCCGCTGTTTGCTTTTGCCTTATATGAGAAAGACGGCATGCCCCTGGAGGCTTTCATTGGCAATTACATCCGGGTGCGCTTTCTCTACCCCCGCATCCGACCCTATCAGACCGAGAACTTCTACCGCCTGATCCAGTCTGAAATCAATCACAGAAAGGAGTTGCGCATCCGTGCAGACAACAAGAACCGCAAAGAAAGAAAAACAAAAAAGCAACCCGCGCAAAAGGCATCCTAAGGCAAAAGCCAGTTCTCCCAGAACAGCGCAAAAGACGATTCCCTACAAGCTGATGTATCCGGACGGGATTTGTCAGGTCAGAGAAGGCTACTACTCCAAGGTCGTCCAGTATCAGGATATCAACTACCAGCTGGCCCAGGAGGACGACAAGCGCGCGATTTTTGACAAGTATTGTGAGTTTCTCAATTACTTCGACAGTTCGATCCATGTCCAGCTCTGTTTCTACAACTACTCTGGTCGAATTGAAGATTATCAGGTCGCGATCAAGATCGAAGAGCAGAAGGATGCCTTCAATTACATCCGACAGGAATACTCCCAGATGTTACGCAACCAGCTGGCGAAAGGAAACAACGGTCTGATCAAGAACAAGTATCTGGTCTTTGGCATCGAAGCGAATGATTACCGCACTGCCAAAACACGCCTGGAACGGATTGAACTGGATATATTCAGCCATTTGAGAGGTCTGGGTGCCATAGCCCAATCCCTGAATGGTGCTGAACGTTTGCACGTGATGCATGACCTGTTGAATGAGAGCCAGCACAAATTTCACTTCGACTGGAAACGCCTCAAAGAGAGCGGTCTGGCAACCAAGGACTTTATCGCTCCCAGTGGTTTTGATTTCACTCCCACCGGCAGTTTTGGCATGGGCCGCAAACAGGCTCAGGTCTCCTATCTGCAAATCATGGCGCCTGAACTCTCTGATGAATTGCTCAAGAACTTCCTGATTCTGGAAAGTGATCTGGCGGTGACACTGCACATCCAAAGCATCGAACAGACCGCGGCGATCAAGATGATCAAACGCAAAATCACCGATCTGGACAAGATGAAGATTGAAGAGCAAAAGAAAGCAATTCGCTCGGGTTATGACATGGATATCCTGCCCAGTGATCTGGTCACGTACGGAGCAGAAGCCAAAACACTCCTGGAGTCTCTGCAAAGCAGAAATGAACGCCTCTTTCTGGTGACCTTTCTGCTGATGAACATCGCCGATAACAAGCGCAAGTTGGAAAACGACTACTATCAAACCGCTGGCATCGCTCAATCGGCGAACTGCAATCTGCGACCTCTGGACTACCAGCAGGAACGCGGTCTGGCAGCCATGCTGCCACTGGGGATCAACCCGGTTCCCATCGAAAGAGCTTTGACCACCTCTGCCACAGCGATATTTGTGCCCTTCACCACGCAGGAACTCTTTCAACCGGCTCCTGCCCTGTATTATGGGCTAAACGCGCTCTCCAATAATCTGCTCATGGCTGACCGCCGCAAGCTCAAAACACCCAATGGACTGATCATTGGAACGCCGGGCTCAGGCAAGTCCTTTGCAGCCAAACGGGAGATCACCAACGCTTTTCTGGTGACAGAGGATGAGATCATCATCACCGACCCGGAAAGCGAATACGCCCCTTTGGTGCGTGCGCTGGAAGGTGAGGTGGTGCGCATCTCGATTAATTCCAATCAATACATCAATCCGCTGGACCTCAACCTGGACTACAGTGAGGAAGAGGATCCGGTCGCGCTCAAGATGGATTTCATCTTCTCCTTCATCGAGCTGGCAGCAGGTCGCAAAAGCGGTCTCAAACCGGAAGAAAAGTCGGTGCTTGACCGCTGTATTCAACTGATCTATCAAAAATATCTGCAGGATCCCATTCCGGAAAACCTGCCCATCCTGGAAGACCTTTACGCGCGTCTGCTGGAAATGAGCGAATCGGATGCAAAATATCTGGCAACGGTGCTTGAGATTTACGTCAAAGGTTCCTACAAGGTCTTCAACCACCGGACCAATGTAGACACCCAGAACCGCCTGATTTGTTTTGACATCCGCGAACTGGGAAAGCAGCTCAAGAAACTGGGCATGCTGGTGATTCAGGATCAGGTCTGGAACCGGGTTACCCGCAACCGGGCAGCCAGGAAGACAACCTGGTTTTATCAGGATGAGTTTCACCTGATGCTGCGGGAAGAGCAAACCGCGGCATATTCCGTGGAGATCTGGAAACGCTTCCGCAAATGGGGTGGTATTCCAACCGCCATTACCCAAAATGTGAAAGACCTTTTGGCTTCCAGGGAGATTGAGAATATTCTCGATAACTCGGATTTCATCTATATGCTCAATCAGGCCAGTGGCGATCAGGAGATTCTCGCCAAGCACCTCAACATTTCCAAAGATCAACTGTCCTATGTCACCCACAGCGGGGAAGGTCAGGGCTTGCTCTTTTATGGCAATACCATCATTCCCTTCACCGATCACTTCCCCAGAGATACCAAACTCTATCAGATCATGACGACCAAACCGGATGAGGTTTAGGAAGGAGGTCATATGTCCGGAAAATCAAGACTCAGAGAAAAAGCCACCCATCACTATCAGGGTGATGACCCATTGCTTGAGAAAAACATAGAGCAAACAGAAAGTGCAGCCTCTGCAAAGCTTCCCTCAGAAGCCATGGACCCAACACGCCAGACCGATGCGATGGGCGGTATTTCAAAAGAATCCCTTACATCGATGGCTTCTGCCGAAGAAATGAGCAGGAAACCGAAGAAAAAAATAAAAAGCGTTTACCGCAAACTCAGCAAGGGTTTTGTCGCCGATTCATCCAAAGCCCTTACACCTCAGCTTCAGCCGCAAAAAGAATCTCAGCCCAGGATCTCCGCTTTGCGCTTCGAAAGCGCTCAGGCTAAACCGGCTTCGGCTTTGAGCTTTGAACAGCCAGGAAAGGAGAAAAGGCAACGACCATTCAGAAACGTTCTGCGTCTGCCCAGCCCCTGGCAACCCTCCCGTCACGCCAATGACGAAAAAGAAGCTGCTGATCACAACGCCAGCCGGAATGCTCTCCAGGCAGCGCAAAATCATCTTCGGGTTCCCCGGGCGCGACCCATCGCAAGAGCCATTCAACACCAGGAAGCCTTGCAGCTGCGTTCTTTACGCCAACGTGCGGATCGCTTTGCCACAGAGCAGGTCAAAAAACAATCCGGCAAGAACCTTGTTTCCCGTTACATTCAGAAACAACGCATCAAACGGGAGTACATACGTGCCTACCGTGCCTCCGCAGGATTTCAACGGACTGCTGTCCAACAAAAGGCAGCCCAACGGGGCTTGAAAAAGTTCATCGGCAAAGTTACCCAAACCCTCAAAAGCCGCGCAGCGCTCTACGGGGCACTTGTCCTGGTGCTCTTGCTCCTGGTCGGTTCCATCGCTTCCTTCGCTGTTTCTGCCACAACCGTTATGGGAGGCAATATTATCGCTGGTCTGGGAGAAAGCCTGCGTGGCTCCGAAGGGATGGTTGAGGTTGCCCGTTCCCAACTTGGTCAGGTAGGTGGTGAACCTTACTGGTCCTGGTATGGTTTTCCTTCCCGGGTGGAATGGTGTGCCATCTTTGTTTCCTGGGTTGCCGATCAGGTCGGTCTGATCTCTGAAGGTTTATTCCCCAAATTTGCCGGATGCAGTATTGGTGAAGACTGGTTCAGATCCAACAACCTCTGGCAGGACGGGGGCTATTGCCCCGCTCCCGGAGAAATCATTTTTTACGACTGGGATGGAGATGCTTTTCCTGATCATGTCGGTATTGTCGAAAGCTGTGATGGTGGCACAGTCTACACGATTGAAGGCAATTGGGCCGATAGCGTCCACACTGACAGCTTTCCCGTCAACAGTCCCTATATCCGCGGGTATGGAAGCCCGGGTACGAACGAATAAAGGAGATAACCATGAACTTAGTCCAAATTAGAAATGAAAAAGCCAAAACAGAAGCCCGTCTTCAGGCTTTGCAGGAAAAGCTGAAGGCACTCAATGAAAAAGAAACCGAAATGGAAAACAGCGAAATCCTCAGGACTGTGCGCGCTCTGCAACTCAGACCATCCGAATTGGATGCATTGTTGAAACGCCTGAAGCAGAACCCCTTTCAGAACCTTGAGGATGTGAACGAATGGATTCCGGAAAGTGAGCTGGAAGACAATGAAGACTAAGCCCAAAACTCTTATGTTGTTGCTTTTGATCACCATCAGTTTCCTTTCTGCCAAACCGGCTCATGCGGCATCCCTGTCAGATGAAGGCAGGATCAACCCTGCTCCTCCTACGGATGCCAAAGGCAGTCTGATCAGCGATATGCCACCTGGAACTGCCATGCTGTGTGACTACAGTCTGGTGAGCTACCCAATGAGCAGTGGGGCAACGCCTGTCCCATCTGAAGAACCCACAGCAGAAGCGACTCCCAGACCACCCACCGATACCTATCTGGAGCCGCCACAGGTTATCACTGCCCAAGCTCCGGAAAAGGAGTTCTTTGTAATCAAGACGCGAAACGACAAAATCTTTTACCTGATCATTGACCGCAGCAAGATGAGCGAGAACGTTTATCTGGTGACCGAGGTGGATGAGGAAGATTTGCTCAATTTCGTCCAGGCGACCGATTCACCTTCTCTTTTGCCTTTTCTCCAGCCTTCCAGGCCAACCGCAACGCCTCAACCCACACCTGAACCGTCCAATGGCAAACCACCTCAGCAATCTGCTTTTTCCCTGCCCATCAACAGTGGCATGGCCATAGCCGGAGCGGTCTTATTGTTGCTGGCAGGCGGGGCGTTTTTTTACTGGAAGGTGATCAAACCCAAAGAACACACGCCAAGTGAAGGGGACTTTTTTGAGGACGATTTCCTCGAAAAAAGCACTACGGATGATAACGAAGATGATGAATAAGGAGGATTCAATGAAAGTCAAGGAACTGATCTTCAGCCTGACTGGCGTTACCGTGAACACGGATAACCTGGCGGATCTCAAAGCCCATCCGCGGGACTATACCGAAAGCGATGAAGAGGCTGCGCTTTTAGCTGAACTCTTCTTCGTGCTTGAACAAACGGAGGAAAGTGAGGAGCTGCCATGAACCAGGCTGAAGAAAATCGTTATATTACAGCCTATGCCCGCATTATTGGCGTGCAGGAGGCCAGGGTTACAGAATATGCCCAGCGCAAGGGTCTTGCCGCGCTGGTGGATAATGCCTATCAACTGCTTGAAACCCCTGAACAACAAGCCAAACACAAGGCCTTTCTTGAGCTCTACCGCATGAGCAGTTCGCTTACCCGGGAAAATCCAATTCTCAGTTCGCCCTCTGCCGCGGCAGGGTACATGCACACGGTCATCGATCAGGTGCACGACAAGGAGTCACTGGTGGTGGCTTTTCTCAACACCAAGAACCGGGTCATCGACTATGAGCAGGTCTCTATCGGGACAATCAACAGTTCCGTCATTCACCCCAGGGAAATCTTTCGCAACGCGATCCTCAACAAAGCGGTATCCGTGCTGATCTGTCACAACCATCCATCCGGAGAGCTGACCCCCAGCGATGAAGACCTGGCAGCGACCAAAGCGCTCAAAGAAGCCGGTGAAATGTTGGGGATTCCCGTGGTGGATCACATCATCATTACGGGTCTCAACCGGGATGCGGTTTATTCTTTCCGCGCCCATGGTGTATTGGAACAGAACGCGCATTATGATGCCGGGATCAGTCTGGCTGAAAAGAAAGGAACCGCCAGGGACAAGGATAAAGCGCTGGATGAGATTACCACCAAACTGGAAGAAGGCATCAAAGATATCTTTAGCAGTGGCAAGTATGCGGACTACCTCAAAGTGATGTCGCGCTTTCATCGCTACAGTCTCAACAACACGCTCCTGATCGCGTTACAAAATCCTGAAGCTTCACTGGTTGCCGGGTATCATGCCTGGCAAAAACGATTCCAACGCCAAGTGCTCAAAGGCGAGAAAGCCATTCGGATCATTGCGCCGGTGGAAGAAAAACGTCTGGTGGAAAAAGAAAAGATCGATCCCCAGACAAAGAAACCTGTCCTGGACAGCCTGGGCAATCCCGTCATGGAAGAACAGGAAGTGACGGTCAAGCGTTTCAGGGTGGTACCGGTCTTTGATGTCTCCCAAACCGAGGGCAAGGAGCTGCCCACTCTGGCCAAAGAGCTTCAGGGCAGCGTGCGCGATTATGACCATATGTTTGAAGCCCTGCAAGCGGTCTCCCCTGTCCCAATTGAGTTCAAGGCAATGAAAGCGGGCAAGGATGGCTATTACCACCTCAAGGACAAGAAAATCGCTATCCGCCAGGGCATGAGCGAGATACAGACTATGGCAACTGCCATTCACGAGATATCCCATGCCAAACTGCATGATCGTGATCCCCAGCAACGCGATAGCACAGGAAAAGAGAAGGATCAGCGCACGCAGGAGGTTGAAGCTGAAAGCATTGCTTATGCCGTTTGCCAGTATTATGGCATTGAAACAGCGGACAACAGTTTTGGCTACCTGGCAGGCTGGAGCAGCGACAAAGACCTGACTGAACTAAAAGCTTCTCTTCAAACCATCCGCGATACCGCATCCGATTTGATTTCTTCGATTGATGGAAAGATTCAGAGCCTGAAGCAGCAGCTGGAGGTTGAAGCGCCCAAAACCCGCACAGAGGCGGTGAAAGCCGTCAAAGGGAAGGTGGCTGCCCTGGCAGAATCCATGGATTCTTACGCCTTTGAGCCATTGCCTGAAAGCGCGCTGGCTTTTGACGACCGCCAGCTGGAACAAACCGGGACCTTACGCCCATGGCTGGAAATGCTTGTCCATGAAGATCGCAGCCCCTATACCACCCAGGCCAGCAAGCTTCTGCAGCAGATCGATCTGATCCAGGAAGCTTCTGCCAGCTATTTGCTGGAAAACGGCGAAATATTATCTCTCTTGCGTGAAGGTGATCAGGTTCATTACACCCTGACAGACAGTCTTCAAAATCCAGTATCCGAAGGGCTCCTTGGCGAACCGGATCTGATGCTGGATGCTGCCAGAGACCTTTCCCTGAGTGAAGCTGGAAGGGATGGGCTTACTGCCACCCTGCTTACAGCTGAAGCGATCGATCATCTGAACGCGCTGCGGATCAGTGAGCCAATGGTTTCTTTCAGCCATTCGCAGCATGCTCAAATCCCCGATGGACTAAGCATGCCCCTCTCGCAGGCCAATCGTCTGATGGAAAGACTGGATCAACGTCAGGCGATCGACCGTCAAAAATCTGATTATGCTGGACCGCTCACCTACAGCACTGATTTTCGGGTGGAGTACATCAAGGAAGGTCTTCCGGCAGCTTATACCGGAAAACAGGAGATAGGTGCTGGCGATGGCAGTCTCTCCCATCACATGCAGCTGACCGTTCAGGAGGCTCTATCAGATCGTTCCTGGCGCAATTACCTCAAAGAAATGGGTGAAACGCAGTTACAAGCCGATCCCAATGCTCTAGGGGAGGTGCGTGATGAGCTCTTACCCTATTTCAATCAGCATCAAGCCCTGACCTTCCTCAAGGAACGGAAGGAAGTCTACCAGGCAGGGCTTCCCAATGTTGCGGAGGAAAAACGCGAGGCATTATCGGCTTACTATGGGGATGTGACTGCTTATGTGCAGGAAAGCAGACAGCAGATGAACCTCAGCCAGAACCCACAGACCCTTGATTTTCCACAACTGGATCAGTATCTGAACGCAAATCTGAAGGAGCGCGATCTGGACCTGGATGGCTCACCGGAGCGGGTGGATATCGATGATCAGGACAGCCGTGTACAGCTCACCCATCATCTGGACAAAAGAGATGGGGTTTCTGAAAAACAATCTGTTCGGGAACGCTTGCGGTCGGGAAAAGCAGAGCACTCTAGAATGCAGATCGAAAATGAAAATCACAGGGAGGTGGAGATTCGTTAGCACGTTATCTTTGTCCTGAATAAAAAAGCCACTGAAAAAAATCAGTGGCTTTTTTATCAAAGGTATTAATTTCTGCTAATCATTGCCAATAAAAACTAAGACATAAGAATAAGTCATTCTTCATCTTCCGATGCTACATCTATACCTGTGATTTCAATCGCTCTGGTACAACCATTTGCAGTTGGAGCACCCTCACCCACAATTATCCATTTGTTGTTAAGGTTTACTAGTACTAACGATGTGCTAAATGGTCCCGAAGGAACTGCCCCCCAGCCTGAAGAATACTCCACAATACCTTTAACCAGGAACCTCTCGCAAATTCCAGGAATATCGCCTTCGTAGTCCATAAAATGGATTTGATCATTGGATTTAAGAATGTCAGCAAAAGGTATGATTTCAAGTTCGGAGTAATAGGCATTTAATTCCTTATACCCTTCAATCCTAGCCTCTTTTAACATCAGATCATTGATGTAAAGAAAGTCGGTAGCTTCCACAAAATGATCTTGGTTTAAGGAATCGTAGTAAGCCTCAATTGTCTTTCTTGCTGTTGGCGTTCCGTAAATCATACAACCGAACAGAATAGTCAAGCTTAGAAGGATCGTAGAAAATATAAGATATTTTTTATATATTATCATTGTTTCTTACTGTATCTAATTTTAATGTTCAAATAGACAAAATAAAATCCTCTTCGTTTATCTTCAAGACCAACAGGTGTATTTAAGCGCGAAACGAGAGCAGGAACGCATAGTTGGATGTGTTACTGCATAGATTCCTCATACCTCGAACTTAATCTCCCAGATTTTCCAATGGTGTTCTTCTTTGATAACCTGAATCGTATACCGGATTAAACTGCCATTTGGGCTTCCCCAGAAACCACCTTCATAGAAAAGTTGAAGTGTCACAGAAAGCTCTTTACAATCTTTTGATAATACTGGCTCTTGATTTGAGCAGGCTATTGGAGCAGAAATCTCGACGACAGGCAAGACCAATCGCCCATCTACAACGAATTGATCTAAACTCGATATGATCTGCTGCCTTGCTGGTGAATTAGTTGCAAACAAATTAATAGCCTGACCAGGTTTGTTGCTGTTTAAGAGGTTGTAATACGAAAGGACAGTTTCTTCTGGTGTCTTATCCAATAACACCGTCTGCTGCTGTGGTTCGATAATCTGGGGAATCAACCCATCAGAGATGGAAACAGGTGTTTCTGTAATATGAGCAATAGATTCTCTATAAAAGTAGCAAGCATCAACTGAGGGAAAAGTGAAATAACCTATCTTTAAATTGTCCTCTTGGCGTAATAGTGAAACTTTTTGTATAAAACTAACTGAAGAAATATTGGGCTGTGGTAAATTTAAAAAGTTGAGTTGAATTTTGATGAGATAGGTTTGACATATATCTGGTGCTTCGTCCGGAAAAAAATACTTTTGCTTGTCTGGAGCGAAGAGGTATTGAGCCTGTACTTCATCTCCAGGTGTAATAGAAAGAATGGTGTAATCGATTTTTGCTCCAGCTTCAAAATTTGAAACAAAGTCAGTTCTTGAAAAGCCAGGACCCTGCATGCCAGGAGTTGCTTCAAAAAGCAAATCTGCGGCGGCTTCGAAATCGCCTCTCGTCAATAAATCAAAATAGTATCTAATAAGCTTTTCCCCTTCGGTGGAATCCGAAGGGGTACAAGCTGTGACACAACCACAAAGAAAGATAGCGGCGAAGAGAAGACCAGACACAACGAAGATTAACCACTTCTTGTTGGGATATTCACAAAGACTCATATTATGAAACCCTCTTATCAAGTAAATTAATAGCCGATTATCTGAATCGGATATGTTCTGGAATAGTTAAACGCAGTAAAAGGGTAATTATTGACATCTGGTGAATGACCAGCAACTAAAGGAAATAACTCTTGGTTTCCTAGGTCGGTCATCTCAACGACAATTACCGCATGGTCATATGTTTCACTGCCAGTTCTAATATCATACAGAATTACGTCACCAGGTAGAAGTTGCTGGATAACAGTAACTACACCTTCTGGACCATTGACCCACCAATGCCCATTCACGACGAAGTCATAGAAAGCTGGCGTAAAAGTCCATGCATTGGCATATTGTGAAGAATTGACATAATACCATCCAACATTCACACCAGGTGCCGTCGCAGTTTGTGGAATAGAGCCACCAATATTAATGGCTTGAGAAACAAAGTTTGTACAATCTGCGCTAAACCTATAAAAGCCTGGGTAAGTAGAGTTATACCAGGTTCTGGCAAATTGGACAGCATTTGAGCGATTATATCCACCACTACCCACTTTATTTTGCTGAATTGCAGGATATGATGCAAAAGGAATCGACTGGGGTGTGTTTAATTGACTTTCAATAAATTCAATAGAAGTTTGGCGGATTGCTCTCCAGAGATAATCGTCATATATATCGTCTATGATTTTCCAAAATTGGCCATCCGGGGACAATACGATTTGATGGATAAGGTTGTTCATCTTAGAAACGATGTGCGGTGTTTTTTTAAAGACTACCTCATGGTTCTCGAGAACAATGACAGTTACAGTTCTGTCCTGGGATTTAACATCAACACTTTGGATATCGATCGTAAATTTATAGTCAAGATATTCCAAGTCATTTTTATCTACGTGTAAAGCCTCTAATCGTAATTTGTTAGTTTCTGTAGAAAGAAATTTATTAGCTCTTTCGGAATTCACAGCGACGAATTGACTAAGGTCAGGGATAACATTCTTCTTTCTTGCCTCATATCTTAGTTGAAAATATTGGTATAGAAGGTTTTGTATCTCCTCTAAATTAACATCGTGAGTTGCGTTAATTGTTGCAGTTGCTGGAGAAATACTCCCAAACAATAAAAGGACAGCCAGCCCGATATACAAGATACACAATCGAAATTTAGATGTTTTCATAGTTACCTTTCCTTCATTTTTTTGTTTGTGTAGGCTAAAGCCTTCCGTATAGTAATTAAACGGAGTGGATCATAAAAATGTTTCATCTGTTAAATTTGTTTGCTCAATTCCTTGAGAGACGTATCAATTCTTCTCTCACATCTCCTATTAATAATTTATACAAAATTAAAGTGACATAACAGTTTGAATTATTCAATTATCGACGTTTTTAGCTTATGGAGAACCTCCTTTCTAAGAACAGATTTTGATTATGTACAATCCATTCACATGAAAAATCATCAATTTAAACGGTTGTTTTGTTGGAGTTTACAATACAAGACATTAATTCCACATTAAATCCTCTAATAATTCGAGTTTAGAATAAACAGAAAAACATAAAAATACCGTACAGAAAGACACCTTCAAAAAAGGTCGATTTTTACCCATACATGCAAGGGAAGTATCATCATTACCAATGCCTCATGTGTTCCTCAAAAGGAGATTTCTTTATAATCACTCTCTTCATAGTGTTCTTACCAAGCTGATTAACAAACCTGTGGGTTGTTTCATTAAAAATAAGGTCTCGTCGAAAACATTCAAGGATACTGACAGTTACCTCCGAAAAAATCCTTCTTTGGTGACTAATGCCTTTTATCATTTACCAAATCATTGTCACTCCTAAAAACACGAGAGATATCCTTTTGCACGATTTGCAATCGCTTCAGATGCCGCTTTAATTCGTTATAACTTTCATACAGATCATCCAATTGACCTCGAAGTTTCGTGCATTCTTCGAAGATTATCTTACTGGACGGATATGGAGGATTCAGGCCCCTTGCTTGTAAATATTGAGTAGCTGCTTCAAATAATAACCGTTTAGTGGGAGTATATTGGTTATTTAACGCAGTCGTTTGTTGGTAATTTTTCTCTATTATTTTCAATTGCTTTACTACCCCCAATTGGAATTCCAGGGTTTTCTCAACATTTCGTAATTCAGTTTTTATTTTTGCAAGCTTAACTCTCTCTTCTTCAAGCTTTTGATTAAACATTGAAATTGTTTCTATTCCATTGTCCAGGAGGTAATTTAATGAGTTAGCAGTAAGTTTGAGATTGTTGAATCTGGCTGTCGATCGCCATTTTGATCTTGAGTCACTGATAGACATTGTATGTTCCCCAAAATTCATAAAGATCCTTTCCTTGATGGAGGTTTCCCAATACTTGTATCCGAGCGAAGACGCCTTTACATAACGGTTTTTACCTATAATTCGGAATGCCAGGTCTCTTCCTTCCCGTATCTCCATACCCAGCATATTCATTTTGATACAGAACTCTTCGTAGCTCAAGCTTCCTGATACGGCTATCTCTATCGACTTTCTAATCCGATTCTTCCAACTCACTCCTTCTTTTTTTGCAAGGTATTCTTTATATGAATTCCCCCGATCTGCTTGTGGAACAACAACTGACAAACCAAATTCTTCACAGAGTCGATCACTTATCTTTCTTATCTGATAATAGCTTTTTCTATTCGAAATGTATTTGCGGTAATCAATAAAGTTTGCAGCACAGAAAATCAAATGGTTGTGAATATGTCCTTTATCAATGTGTGTACTAAGTACATATTCATATTTTCCTTTGAGCACCTCATGTGCCAGATCAGCACCAATCTTGTGAGCGGTTTCTTGATTTGTTTCGCCAGGTTTAAAAGACTGGATGAGATGGAATGCAAGGTTATTACCTTTTTCCATACAATGGGATAACGTAAAGCCGAATTCTAAATCCGCAGTTTCAGGTGAACAAGCAAAGCTTGAAACAAGAATCCCTTCATCGGTTTTCTTTCCATCAAGAACATAAGCCAAGGCTTGCTTTAACGTAGACTTGATAGGATGGATCTTTGTAATCGCCATATCTCATCAAGCCTATCCTTAATTGTTTCAATATCCTGCCGATAAATATTTCCAGTGGCATTTAGGTGATGCGCAATTTGATTGACGTTTATTCCAATCATTCTGATTTGGCGTGTATGTTCTTTTAAAAAGGAGTAGTCAATATGAATGATGTAAGCATCAATCGCAACTTTCCGTAAATATGCGCTTCTATTCCGAAATCCTGTGGATATCATTCTTGACTCAATACTTCTGAGTTCTTCATCATCCACATAAAACAAGATTTGATTTTTTCGTCTTCGATTAGTCATATGATCTCATAGTCCTTCACCTTAATCTTTCCTAAACTTCAAAAGGTAAGCGATTTCAGTTATTGAATAATGTAATTTTCGGATGTGTATATACACTTCCTTTGCTTGCTGACACCTTATATCATTCCTCTATAAACAATAACAACAGACGATTATTTTTAGCCAAGATAATCGCTTGTTTTGTAAAGGAGAGAAGTATTTAAAAATTTGTCACAAAATGAGACTCTAAGACGTCTATATATTACAGAAGATTGCCACCAAAAATTATTAATCTTACAACGTATAATGGAGATAGTAGTGAAAAATCCAATAAAAAAACAAGTGCCTCAAAGTTATGCAAAACCGATGTCTGAAGAAAATGATAAGGACATCGAGCATATTATTGTTAGAGCATTTCCTATCGAAAAAATCGAACCGGATTTTTATCGATCACTTGCAAACCACCTTGAGTCAAGGGAAAAGGAAATAAGAGCCGAGAAGGACCACAATCATTGGAACTGGTATTTCATTGGCTTTCTTTCCGTCATCATAATAGCTCTGTTGATTATATTATCTAAATAAGCAGTTTTGGTAATGTGAAGCAATTAGGTTTGCAATTAGGTTATCAATCCGACTTCAAAACTAATTCTGTAACATAGCTGTTTGTTACACGACACAATGAAATTTGATATATTAATGATAAACAAAGAAAATCCTCATGAAAGTATAAGAGGGCGACAATTAATTCATAGAATCGTTGAAGATCTCATAATGTTCTAAACGTTCGTAATGCCAATCGGTTTTATATATTCTGTAAGTAATAACGCTGTTTCCTGTCTCATAATTCGAAGCGCGGGCATAGAGGTATGGTTTTCCATCAAAAACCTGGATGTTTAGGACATAGGCGATTGGCGCGATAAGTATTTGCTCACCAGTATTCAAATTATAACGATATAAAAATCCATTGTCCTTTTGATTTGAAAAATAAATATAGGTATCATCGGCCACAAAATAACCTATGTCAGCATCCAGAACTTGCCGAATCTCGTTAGTATCTAGGTTAAGTGAAAACAAAGTTAATCCGCGATCAAGATTTTGAAAGTAAAGAAGATTGTCTCTGATTAGCAACTGATACATAGCTTTGATGCCAAGTAGAGGTTGATCGGATTTATCAAGTAATGAGTAGGTTCTTAGTTCGTTAATTTTATTAATATAGTAAAACTTACCATCTTTAAAGGCTAAACCTCTTGCCTGAGCGATATTTTTAATAATGGGAACTTCCTTAGAGCTTCCCATTGTTAGCATAACCAATTCATTCTCATCCAACATGAAAATCTTGTTGCCATAAATAATAAATGGTAATGTGCTTTTCCCTTCAGACATAGAGTGGACCTCAAGATCATCATTAATGATAGAAACTTGTTGTTGAGGATATCTGGTATATAATACTTGAGTATCCCAGTTGATAAGGTTTATCGAACGAATTTGCTCGTAATCCTCGGTCTTTATGGAGTAATACAATGTATCATTCTCAATGTTTATCCCTCCGACATGTTTATCAATGAATTCTTTGTCTAAAAATGGATCACGGATTGCTTTTTGAATGGTATTGTCTCTTGTATCTTCAATCATAAAGGTGGGATACAAAGATACTATAAAAGGGTCATAATAATAAGAAGAAGAAGAGAAAAGAGAGTTCGAATTATTGGCCATTTGATTGTTTCTGTCTTTTAAATTTAAACCTGGTACTGTGCAGCCCAAAAGAAGAGAAACACTGATAAGGCAGAATACAACGGATAAATTAGGCCTGGTCGGCTTATACCTGATATAACCAAACTGCCGTTTGATATTTAATAGTAATATGATCGCAATAAAAAACCATATTAGCAGTATCCCTACCAAATGTTGGTTTGTAACCGTAGCGATAAAAGAAAAGGTGGTTTTATTAATGAGGGTATCATTTCCATAAAGAAACGGAGTGGCAATAATCAAGCTGTAAGGGCTTGGAAGAAACACCTTCGAACCACTGCTGACAGGTAGGATAAATGGTAATGCCACGAGTGTTAAGCCCCCTATCAAGGAGGGAATTACGCTTTGAGAGGCAATCGAAATTGAAATGGTTATTATCCCAAGGACACAAAATCCAAAGAGTCGGAGAAAGAATGTCAGCAAGGTTGCTTGAAATAGTGTCAATGGCAAGGAAGAGTTCCGGAATGTGGCGAGGCTTTGGTAAGGGAAATTCCAGTTTGGCAGACCATATCGAATATTGAAAAAGAGAAACTCACTCAAATAACTGAGAAGGCCAATCACAAGGATTACTGAAAAAAGAACAAGAAATTTCGCTATAACTAATTTGTTATCTCCTTTGGGTGTCGAAATTTGAAGTCTCTGCATGTCAGCTTCATACTCTTTTCCAAAAACCAAGGCTGCAAAAATAATTATCACGAGTGCAGAAAACCAATCTAATCGAACTGTTGAGAAAAACCGATCCCACCCTTCTGAAAACAGGATAAACCTGGTGTCTGGTTCACTTCTTGCAGTCAAATACTGGCTATACAAGTATAGAAATAGTTCCTTGTTATTGGAGCGTTTCTCTAGGATAGGAAGCTCATGTTCAAATTGTTCAGTTGTGATTAAACCATCATTGTAATCTAATCGCAGGCGACGCAGCTCACTCTCTGCGCGCAAGACAAGAGCATTTTCTGCTTCGATCTGGTCAGAAACCTCCTGAGTTACTTTTCCCGTATAACGATTCACAATCGATAAGTAATCCGTTTTATTATCCAGTATGTAGGTGTTCGTCTTTGAATCTTCGAACCCTAAGTAAGCGATCTTGAGAATCAACATTAACATAACTAATAAAAGACCGAAAGATTTAGACATTAGTTTTCTTAATTCTGCAACAAATAGAGCCATTCATACCTCCGGAAACACCTAAGCAAACCTTGGACGTATCCTGGTTTGGATGATGATACTAGAAATAATGATCAAGAGCATAGCTACCAAAACCGCAAGAAGCACAGGTTGAATGGGATTAGATCCGACAAAAATGGGGTCATATGCAAGGAATATATATCTGTTCTTTATCAAGTGCATGGGATTAATGAAATCAAGCCAACCCAACGTGGAATATGCTCTTGGCAGCCAAAAAATAAATAATACGAGGGGTAGGACGCTTCCTAAAAAGACATAGACGATTTTAGGAAGGAACTTGGATAAGATGGCTATATAAAAGGAGATGATAAGCATGCCAAATATCTTGAGGATCAGGCAGACAACATAAAATTGGCCGATTGATAGATTAAGAGGCGTCAGTTGAAATTCCTGGATTGAGTATAGTGGCATGGAAAAGCCCTGCAAGTGAGAAAACAAAGCAAAACCGATCAGATCCATGATGAAGAACCAGATACAATACATTAAAGTGATGAGAATTATGAATAAAAACTTTGTAGAGTTTATCTTCCGTTCCCCGCTTGGAAATGTTGGAAACAATTGGTACATTCGGTTTTCTCTTTCGGAGACGAAACCAGGAGTAAGTGTCAAGACTAAAAGAAATATGATTAGAAGTCCCGAAAAATCATAGAACAACAGATATCTGGCGCCATATAAGTTCCGATATTCATTGATCGAACGACCGGAATACAACTGAATAATGTCGTGGTTCTTATTCAGTTCTTTTATATTTCCAACTTGCTCATAAAATTCGACATTTTCATACGCTCTATGTATAATATCTTGCATATCATAAGCATAACTTACTGCGTATTTAAGATTAGGCTCTAGGTAACCATAATAAAGGTTGAAATCACCGAATAAGTACCCAGTAATAGTATTTGAATCATACTCTCGGCTGAATTTTTGAGAGGCAACGATATCTGACAACCGTTTAGTCTCACTGATAACCTTGTCAATTTTTTGACTGTCTATCGGACCGCAGAGAAATTCCTCACAAACCTTGTTTTGATGATCTTCCCCAACCCAATTTTGATAGCCTTTATTTGTAATGAAAATAGCAGCAAAGTTTATGAGCGTGAAAAGTAGGATGCTGATAATAAAATATGGTCTTCTGAATACCTTTATGAATTCAAAGCGTAGTGTCGTCATGGATGGTTCCTTTTGTCAGATAGATGTAAACTTCCTCCAAACGTGGTGTGGCAAGCACAGCATCCGAATCAGGGGCTTCTTTGTGGATGATTCTAAGCGCGTAATGTTGATCGTTCAGTTGAATATTGCTTATGCGAAAATTGCTGATATAGTGGTCAATAGCATCAATGGGTACATTAAGCGACCATACCATGCCATTGATTGACCGCATGAGTGATTCGGGGGAGTCTTGGGTCAGGACGATGCCATCTTTAATCACCACAACCGCCTGGGCGATTGACTCAATATCGGTCACAATGTGCGTGGCGATGATAATGGTTTTGTCACTTGAAAACCTTGAAAGCGTGTTTCTAAAGCGAATGCGCTCAATAGGGTCAAGCCCGGCAGTTGGTTCATCAAAAACCAAAACCTGCGGATTGCCCAGAAGGGCCTGGGCAATCCCGAGCCTTTGGCGCATTCCGCCCGAGTAGGCTCCGATACGTTTTTCTCCGACATCGATCAGGTTGACTTCTTCCATAACGCGCTCAATCTGTTGTTTGTGGTCCGTTTTGGGGATATCTTTTAAAACGCAGATGTATTCCAGAAATTCCGGCCCGGTGAATTCCTTGTAAAAGACCGGACCCTGGGGCAAATACCCCACTTTGGCGTTAAATGTATCTCTGCTCTTCGCCAGCGACACGCCTTCAAAGAAGATTTCTCCCTGGTCTGGGCGCAGAGCACCCATAATCATGCTCAGAAGGGTCGTTTTGCCAGCACCATTTGGACCGAGCAAGCCATAAATACCGTTATTAAATTGAATGTTGATCCCATTAACGGCAATCTGTTTGCCATATTTTTTTGTAAGATTTTTTACTGATAGCATAAAAGCTCCTTGTTAACAAGCTGAACGATTTTCCCAAAAAATGCAATTTAAGGTATGGTGTACTTTAAAAGGCGAATTTGACGATCATTAGACCACTCAGAGAGAGCGATGAAAATAGAATCTTCCATTGACGTATAAGTCACATTGGGAAAACCACTAAAGCTTCCATTGAGGCTTATTTCCTTCCGTATCGCCATCGTATTCATATCATAAATACGGAGGATAAAGCTTATAAACCCATCACTTCGAGGGAGGGCTTGTACTTGGCATCCGGTTAGATATTGTCCCTTCGGTGAAATTCTAATTGTAAAACTTTCACGATAATCTTCTGTGGCATCGTGTGTAAAGCCAATCAGTCTTTCATCTTGCTTCGCCAAATCAAATAAAAGCACACTGCCATCGCTACTATTGAAAAAGTGTTTTTTTTCCACAAAAAGCATTTGAGAAGACGAGACTTGAATTAATAGTTCATTCAAATTGGTTTTAGAATTCGTGAAAACAACCCGGTTCTGATCCAAATCAATTATTCCATAGCTTGTCTGATCCGAAGATGCGCTACCAGCATCGTAACCAACAAATGCCAGGAATTTATCATTACCCCCAAAAGCGAGTGACGAGATTCTAAAACTTATTTTTTTAAATTCGTTGGAAATATCAAATGTATTCAGTCTTGTTCCAGTGTCTATATTTGCAACAATTACTGATGTAAAGCTGTTATTGAGGCAAGCCATGATCTCACCAGACGCTGAAATCGCACATGTGCCACTAAAAAATTTTTCGATCCCAAGAAGGCTTGCTGGGTTAATTTTTTTTATTTCCTGAAGATCGGAATCAAACAGGCGGACGTGCGTTGTATTAGCAACAACATCTGTTATAGAAATGGCTATCCCATCCCGGATTTTGTAATATGACGTAAGACTTGGAGATGGGAAACCGCTTGGAATGGCTTTCAGGATTTTACCGGAATTGGCGTCAATAAGTAACAGTTTCTCAGCAGTTGCTAAAAACAAACTTGAATCACTCATGTTGGAAAGATATTCAATATCTCCTGATGAAATATGATTGTCTATCAACCCGCTGCTCAGATCTTGTAATCCATCCGGAGAAAAATGACTTTCGATTATCGTTCCCGGGTTTGACGTTTCTTGCCCAGGAATGGAGGCGCGCGAGAACTCTCCTGCCCATGGCGCATCCTCGTTTATCAATAAAATGGATTTGGTTTTGTTCCCGCTTTCAGGATTCAGAAGATAGCCATCACCAATTGGCAAGATGGTTGCGTAAAGGCTGTTGAATCTTGGCAACCCCTGGGCATCCAACTCGAAGTTGTATGTTACAATCTGGTCATAAGCTGATTTGATGATGAAACTTTCGTTTCCCTCAATCATTACTGGATTATGGTTTACAAAAACCGAAACCCGATAGGAAGCTTCCACACCGCCACCGATTTGTATCCTTAGATTTGCTTTGCCATTTTTCAGAAATAATCTGGCAATATAGTCTCCGCTGCCATCATTAAAATAGTAAAAAGGATTTTGAACCCTGCCTGTCGGATTGTCTTCACTAACCCTTTTTAAGCTTTCAGGAATAGGTTGCGATTCAACCTGAACGTCTGGACTTTCTATCTGGGATGGGGCATCTTCAAGGAATCTAACTGTTCCATAATCATAAGGATGGGCATCATGCATGATTCCAAAGTATTTGTCTGGTGAGTCTGGCAAGTATGAGGGGTAAAGCATCACCATTTGATTAAAGCTCAAGGTTTGTCCTTTTTTTCCTGTAACTGGTATAAAGCGGATGGTTACCTCAATGTGTTCATTTTTTTTCATTTTATGGGTACTTAAGTATTGCAGCTCATCAACCGGTCGTAACCCTTCGGACGATTGTGTCGACTTGATGACCTGATGGGGTTGAATTGCGCCATCAATGAAGATAGCCAGTCCAAGTTCGATTCCATCACTGTTTCCATTGTCTCCCAAACCAAAGACAACTTCAATAGGGTCTCCTGAAAAATTTATATAACAATCTCTGTTATCGTGGTTGCAATTTTCGAATCCTGCTATTGGCCCTCTATTATAGGAAAAATGGAAGATTGGGTTAGAAACGCTTTCTTCAGTGCCTGCTCCAGAAGAGGTTCGTTCAACAAATGGATTCGGGAGGAGGGTGGGTGAGTTATTCAATGTGTCCTCAGCTGGTTTCTGCGAACATGCAACCAGCGATAAAAGAGACACGATAAGCAGTATGGTTTTAATGTTTTTTTTCATTTTTCTCCCAAGAAACGAGAAAGAGGTGATAGAAACAAAACTAATTAATGTTTCCCGTGATTCGGTTTAGGGCAAAGTGTAATAAAATGCTTCACAGCTTCCATTTACACAGTGGTTATGTGTCAACCATAACCGGGTTGGCGACGCTCCTGTCTTATTTGAACAATAAGCATAGGCTTGGGATGCACCGTAATATCCCCAATCTGCTGCGGTGCTAATTGTAGCGCCAGCGTTGTTTTGAAGTTCACAGTTCACTTGGGGACGGTAGGCTGACCCAGGGGAGAGAACCCGAGTTTTTCCCCAGCCTCCAGCACTGTTCAGACCATATGTATTTTGAAAGTTAGCATGTTGGATACCACTTGCAGAAAAGACTGAACCAATCACTAATACAGAACAGACGAGTGCAAGAAGAAATGCTGTAGATATTCTTTTTCGGTGTACCATCATTTACTCCTTTTTGGCGGTGAAACTTGGGCCACATCTTTTTTTTGTGTCAGGTGTTCACCACTTCTCCACATTTCTAGTGTACTACGGTTTGGAAAGCAGGCGTTTTAGGGCCACAGGTACCGTGTGCGTTTCAAGAGGTCGTTGTAACGTAGATTGAAACTTGTCAAACTACTTGATTCTTCTCCTATTAAACGATACAAACAATTCGTTAGATCCGAACCCATCTAGGGGATACTGTACTTCAATAGACGAACTTGCTTATTCCACTCAGAGAGTGCAATAAGAACTGCATCTTCATTGGCTGTAAAACTCACTTTTGGAACCCAGGCAAAGTACCCCTCAAGGGCTATTTCCTTTGCAATTGCCAGAGTCCTCATATCATAAATGCGCAGGACATACTTTGTATGGGTGAAACGCTCATCAACAATATCGCCGTAATGAGTTTCAAATCCAGTGAGATATTGACCAGTGGGTGAAATCGTTACTGTAAAACTTTCCCGTTGATCCACATGGCCGTGTGCAAAGGGTATGAGTCTTCCCTCTTGCCTCATCCAATCATACAAAGCCACATTTCCGTCACTATAATTGAAAACGCCTCTTCTTTCAATAAATAGGAAATGAGAGGAGGAGTCTTGAATTAAGTATTCATTCAAGTTATTCTTAGAGTTTGTGAATAAAACCCGGATTTGATCCAAATCAATTATTCCATAGCTTGTCTTGAATGAAGATGATTGATCAGCATCTATACCAACAAATGCCAGGAATTTATCATCACCCCCAAAAGCAAGTTTCTGGATTCTGAACCTTATATCTTTAAATTCATCGGAAATATCGATAGTTTTCAACCTTGTTCCAGAGTCTATGTCAGCAACAACTATTGATGTAAAACTGTTATCGAGACAAGCTATCAACTTACCGGATGCTGAAATTACACACGTATTACTAAAAAAATCTTCGATTCCAAGTAGGCTCGCTGGATCAAAAGTTTTTATTTCCTGAAGATCGGAATCAAAAAAGTGGGCTAGGGTTGTGTTATTCAATGCATCTGTTGTTAATATCGCTATCCCATCCACAACTCTGAAACATTCAACTGATCTCTGGCTAAAATCGAATTTGCTAGGACTCTCTTTATGAATCTTACCGGAACTGGTGTCAATAAGCAGTAGTTTCTCATCAAGTGCTAAAAAAATGTTCGAACCACCCATGTTCGTTAGGCACAAAATATCTCCAGATGAAATGTTGTTGCTTATCAATTCGCTGCTCAGATCTTGTAATCCATCCTGAGAGAAACTACTATCGAATAACATACCCGGATCCATCGTGTTATTTCCAGGAGTGGATGTTTGCGACGCCTCGCCTAACCATGGGGCATCCTCGTTTATCAATAAAATGGATTTAGATTTGAAACCACTTTCAGGATTCAGAAGAAAACCGTCACCGGTCGGCAAAATGGTCGCATAGAGGCTATTGAATCTTGGTAATTCATGAGTATCTAATATAAAATTATATGTGACAATCTGGTCATAAGCTGATTTGATAATAAAGCTCTCGTTTCCCTCAATCATGACTGGTTTATGGTTTATAAAAATTATTACTCTGTATTCTGCCTCAACTCCACCACCCATTTGGATTCTGAGATTAGCTTTGCCATCTTTTAACATCAATCTATTGATATAGTCTGCACTACTGTCGTTAAAGTAATAAAAAGGTCTCTGGACCCTCCCTGACGGGTTGCTTTCACTGACTATCTTCATGCTTTCCGAAATAGGCTGTGACTCAACCTGGACAACAGGACTTGTTAACTGGGATGGCGCATCTTCTAAAAATCTGATCGTTCCGAAATCATTTGGATGCGCATCTTGAATGTTTCCGAAGTGCTGATCCGGAGAGTCCGGCAGAAAAGAAGGATAGGGCATGACCATTTGGGTGAAACTCAAGGTTTGGCCTTTTTTACCTGTGATAGGACTAAATCGTATCGTTATTTCAATTTTTTCATTCATCCTGACTTTATGGGCACTGACATATTGGTTCAAATCAAAAGGTATTAACTCACCCCCAACTTGCGTTGACCTAATCACTTGATGGGGTTGAATCATCCCGTCTATGAAAATAGCGAATCCTATTTCAATATCATTGTTTCCTAACGTTTCAATCTCATAAGATAGTTCGATCGGACGACCCTCATAGTTTATTAGACACTCGCTCGGCTGATTGCAACTCTCAAAACCTGCAAGAGGAGCGAATTTCCAGCCGAAACGCTTACTTCCTTCAGGGATGACAACACCAGCTGTTTCATTGGAAGAAGTCACACTGGTGAATGGATGTGGTAGCGTTGTCGAAGAAATCCCTGGATTTACTTCAGTTGGTTTAGCTGAACAAGCTACAAATGTGAAGATAATCGCCATTGACACCAAGTACAGGTAGATTTTTTTCATAGGACTCCTGATCATTTTGAGAAAGAGGTGGCAAAGATTGTTAACCTAAAT
Source organism: Anaerolineaceae bacterium UBA5404 (assembly GCA_002409625.1). Lineage (GTDB taxonomy): Bacteria > Chloroflexota > Anaerolineae > Anaerolineales > Anaerolineaceae > Mesolinea. The sequence goes on from DHNY01000006.1 coordinate 208,611, forward strand.
CTGAGCAATTAATACTCCACTAGGGTAAGGTGTCGAAATAAGTATACACAGTCGCGTTTACCCATTGGTTGTGTGTTGTCCAGAGGCGGGTAGGAGATGCTCCGGTAGTGTTGGGACAATAGGCATAAGCTTGAGATGCACCGTAAGTACCCCAATCTGCTGCTGTGCTAATTGTAGCGCCAGCGTTGTTTTGAAGTTCACAGTTCACTTGGGGACGGTAGGCTGGTCCAGGGGAGAGAACCCGAGTTTTTCCCCAGCCACTACCAGTGCTGTAAAGTCCTAATTTGATTTCAAAGTTTGGGTGTTGGATACCACTTCCAGCAAAGACTGTACCAATTACTAATACAGAACAGACGAGTGCAAGAAGAAAAGCTGTAGATATTCTTTTTCGGTGTGCCATCATTTACTCCTTTATTTTGTGGTGAAAATTAATTCACCTCTTTCTCTTGTCCGCAAAAGCATTCACCTGGAGCTTAGCGTTAAAAGCATTATATAAAAAGAGGTGTCAAATCCGTGTCAAGATTTAGAGGTTTTAGTTGTTGCATTTCAATGATGTACACAGAAATTTTTCAATGGGTTCTGTTTCACTTTTAAACACCCTCAAAAAATATTCGTACAGGATCTGATAGAATTAATGAAGAATTAAAAGAATGTGAATAAGATGATGAGACTACTCTTGATTGAAGACGATGAGGATTTCTCCAGGCCACTTGCCATTGGTTTGAGAAAAGCAGGTTACATCGTGGATGTAAACGGGTCAGGGGAATCTGGGCTGCATTATGCTGAAAGCTTTGATTATGATTTGTTATTGCTTGACCTCAATCTGCCGGATTTAGATGGAATAACCATTTGTAAAAAACTAAAAGCAAACAACCCTGACTTGCTAATTTTCATCATCTCTGCGAGAGACGCGGTCAACAAAAGGGTGGAAGGATTAGACAGTGGTGCGGACGACTATCTTACCAAACCATTTCATCTGGATGAATTGCTTGCTCGAATCAGAGCTTTGTTTAGGAGAAAGTATCTCCAGGGAAAGAATCAAATCGAGGCTGGAAATTTACGTCTTGATCAAGTAAAGCGTGAGATTTATATCCAAGAAACTTTTGTTCAACTGACCGCTAAAGAATACTTAATCCTTGAGTACTTACTGGTTAATTTTGGGGCAATTATAAAACAAGAGGAGCTAATCTTACATACGTGGGGTGAGGAAGATGCTCTATTTTATGTTTCGTTACGAACTCATGTATATAACATTCGAAAGAAACTGCAAGCGGCGGGTTTGAGAGGTGTGGAGTTGGCAAATATTGTAAATCAAGGATATTGCATCCGAAGTTTGCCATTTTAATCCTTAACTTCACACGAATTTGACATCCAATCAAGTAAACTATCAAAAGACTTCCATCATGAGAAATTAATAGTATGTTAGCAAAAAGAAATAATCCTACCTTTAAATCACAGTTGTTAACCCTAACGATGTTTCTGCTGTTGTCGCTTGGCACTACCTTGGTAATAACCTTATCATTAGTAAGTGGTTCAGTTATTAAAAGTGAGATACCTTTGTTTTATCTAGAACCCGATGAAGATACTGTCATTATAGACAACGACTTTTCTGGTAAACATAATCCGGATATGCCTTTTTCCACGGAAAGCGTTCAGCACAATATTGTTAACAGATTGCAATTAAAACTGCTTCGATGGTTTATTATCATCACGGCTGGATTTATCATCGCCTTTCTTTTTGGAATGAGCTGGATTAGCCGTCTAATCACAGAGCCGATTACAAAGTTGACCAATGTAATTTCAGATCCTCAACCTCTAAACAGCATGAAATTATCAACCCCTAAGCATATAGAAATCGCGAATCTACAGGAAGCGGCTTTGACAAAAATTAAACAACTCGAAGATTTAATCTTGCAACAGGAGGAGTTTGCCCTAAACACGACACATGAATTTCGATCACCTGTTGCGGCAATTCGGATGAATCTTGACTTGATTTTACAAGAAAAAGCGGCATACACATCTGAACTGCTCGACAGCCTAGTGTCTATTGATAATTCTACGATAAGGCTGGAAAGCCTTATAAAGCAATATGGATTTTATTTGTACAAAGATCAAATTTATCGTCCTGAGATGATAGAGTTAAACGCTCTTTTACAAGAGTGCATAAAAATTCTACATGAGAAAGCAAAAGATAAAGGAATAACAATTAGTTATGACACTAATCAAATGAGCACAGTTTTTTCAGATCGTGCCATCTTACAAACAATTCTGATAAACCTGCTTGATAACGCGATTAAATATAATCGACAGGCAGGTAAAGTCAGTATTAAGACATGGGCCCACCAGAATGGATATGAATTTTCTGTAGAAGACAATGGTATCGGGATATCTCAAGAAGAATTACCGTACATATTTGACAGATTCTATCGAGTGGATACTTCTAGATCCCGAAAGACTGGGGGAAGTGGCTTGGGGCTTTCCATCGTCAAGACCCTTGTGAAATCCGCCTCAGGAACTATCAGTATCCATAGTGATATTGACAAAGGAACTATAGTCCGGTTTTATATTCCAAATAAGGATACTATAGCAGTTTAAGATAAGCACAAAGGAGCTAAAATGAAAAACAGTACTTGGGACTTTATCAAAACTCTTACAATGGTCTACGTAATTCTGACCAGCTTTTTTTCAACGTCTTCAAGCGTTTATGCGAACGCTGCCACCCAGTCTGAAATCTTTTTTAATTTGAAACCTAGTCGGGAAAGCAGAAATAATTGCTTCGTTCTCCTAGAGCCAATTAGAGAAGATGAGGTTGAATCAAGAATAATCGAAGTAGTTTGTGGTTTGACAAATGTCGAGCTTGAAACAAAGTATCGGACATCTTCTTCTTATGTAGTCTTGCAATTTTACGATGATACAAACTACAATAATTTGATAGTAAATTTTGCTGGACCACAAAGATGTTCAGCTACGGTTTCTTATAGTGTTTCCAGCATGCCTACAAGTGTCAACAATAGAGCCAGTTCTGGTTCAAGTTATTCAGGATGTTACAACATAATGGTTTTTGATCTCAGTAATTTTGCTGGTGATAGTTACTCTTGTCAAGATAACTGTCCAAGTTTTGGCGCGCTCAATGATCGCGTAAGATCGTGGAGGATTTCTAATTAGCCATCAAATCATAAAATCAAAGGCAACAGGAATAAGAACGTTGCCTTTGATTTTTAAATACTGTGCATTTAACTATTCCTTGATTACAATTTGGCATGCTGTGTTTAAGGAATAAATCATTCATCAATTGCTTTCTGTAAAACAATCCCAAATTTAAGCCTTAATACAAATTCTAGAATTGACGCTGTGTCTCGTTGAATCGGCGAGTTTATTTAGCCATTAATCGCAAGAAACGTAGAGTGAGAATATGTCTTCGATTTAAATGGTCATAAGTAGGCTGTTTTTATCCATAAGACATATCCTTTTTTGGCAAATTTTCCACGGGGGTTGTTTTAAGAAGCGAAAGGAGATGACATGATCCCTGAATCCTTTGAATTAGGTGTCTGTTACTCGTTTGATTCTTATTGCAAACGGACATTAAAGAACGAAGCGATTAATGCTCACAAAGCGCTAAACAGACGAAAAAAAAGAATTCTCAATTTTTCAGATCTAGCTCTTGATGAAGAGTATCTGTTCATCAATCCTGACCCTATAGATATCTTGTCCGAGTATCGAATTAATGAATTGTGGATAAGTAACGAGCTTTTAAAAGCCGTAATCGAAAACCTACCTGAACATTTACAGCAGATCATCAATTTATATTATTTTGATGGTCTCAATGATCGAAAAATCAGCGAGATAACAAAGATTCCGAGAAGTACTATCCAGAACTGGCGGGCTTCTGCTTTAGAAAAACTTAAGCATGATTTGGAGAAAATCGCTCATGACTGTCCGGGCATTTGAAGACGATCCTATACCAACAAACAGATTGATTCCGTACCCAGTGATTATCTGTGCTGTACAGGGAGACCCGACTGCAATGGATCAAGTTATCGTCCATTTCAATCCTTACATAGCATACTTATCAAGACGAAATGCAAGAGATGAAGAAGGTTTCTTAATCATGATAACAGATCCTGAAATAGAAGCTCGGCTAATCTCACGGTTAGTCCGAGCCGTTGTCCGTTTTAAAATCATAACTGAAACAAATCAATTGAAATGAACACCAATATAGAGAAATCTAAACCAAAAGGAGCATATACCCTTATTAGATACAGCTTTCAATTAGCTATGCCGAACAAACATTTACAGCAAAGGAAGATACTAGTTACCTTCAAATTGTACTAAGCCTTGTCAACATGAAGGGAGATGAAATATTTAGTAAGAAAAAGTACCTTAACAAAAACGCCAGGAGGATAATGCCTGGATGTAATACAACAATCCGGATACGACAATCCATCACTGATCACAGACGCGAGACAATCCTAATAATAAACGAGTGACAAGCGTTTTCGAGAAGATTGATATGGCAAATCAACTATGAAGTGAAGGGCATAATGATACTCCTCTATAGCCACAGTCCGAGCGTAGACCCGCCGCAGGCAATGGGTAGAGCTGTCCTGGTTGAACAGGGGTGAAACTCCCGTGGGCAATGCCAACTGCCATCCGGATTAAAATAAAAAAATTGAACAGCAGGCTGTGAATGAATAAAAAACCTTGCTCTCAATCATTGGCAAAATTTTAAAATAAATTGTTTAAATGGTTGAAGCTTGATTTAGCCTTGGAATGAAAAGAAATAAGTGAGATTGAAAAAAATGTCGATAACAAAAATAAAAATCCCACATAAAGTGATAATCCGTGCGCCTGGACTCTTACCAATGTTGTATACGCTAAACGAGTTGGCTTCGGCTTTGGATATACCTTATAACACTTTACGTGGTTGGCTTTCTGCAGGTGCTCCACATGAAAAAGATAATAGTGGGCGTTTATGGATAAACGGAGAATCGTTCAGAGCTTGGGTGGTTAGTCAAAAGCCAGATAAAAAATTACAGAGATTGACAGAGGGCCAGGGTTATTGCATGCACTGTAATCAAGCCAGAATAATTGAATCTCCGCAATATACATTCGTCAATGAGAAAGTAAAACGTATAAAAGGGTATTGTCCGGTTTGCAAAAACATCATTAACCGAGGAATCCGAGATGATTGAACGTCAAAACTTTCTTAAAGTATCCAAGTATCTCTTATATTTGAAGGAAGTAATGCAGCTGGGAATAAGCTCTGTTGAACGGTATCGTTTCTACCTCAGACATTTGTTGCTTTGGGCAGATGATCACGATTTCTCAAAAGCACCGATGATACGTCCCACCTTTCCTAAATACTTATCTAAGCAAGTCCAAAAGGACAATAGTAAAGACCTGGCTCAGTCGACACAGAAAAAAATACTCGACACAAGCAAAAGATTTTTTCTTTGGGCTAAAAGGACGTATCCCCGTGAATTAAATACTGTTACATTAGATTGGATTGAAACCTTACGACTGCCAAGACAACCACAGAAACTGCAAGTGAATGTGTTTGTAACTGAAGAAGACGTCAGAAAGCTTGTAATGCCACCAGCCCCGCAAAACGATTTGGCATTATTACGGGATCAGGCGGCTGCTGCTTTCCTTTTTTTATCTGGAATGCGTGCTACTGCTTTTGTCACCCTTCCATGCTCTGCAATTGATCTGGAGAACTTCACGGTCTACCAATGGCCAGAGCTTGGGGTCAAAACAAAGAACGGTAAGAAGGCGACAACTTTTCTTTATAATGTTCCAGATTTAATTGAGCCAATAAAACGGTGGGATAGCATTATTCGTGAGACATTATCTGATGATGCATGTTGGTATGCACCAGTCCACCATTTGTGGGGTGAGCAAAGCATTTCCCAAAACAAGCCCGGTAATAACAGAGCGCATGCACTCGGTCGAAGGATGAAAGTTCTCTTTGCCAGAGCACAAATTGAATACAAATCTCCGCATAAATTTCGGCATGGCAACGCTGTATACGGTCTTTTGCATGCGAAAACCCTGGCAGATTACAAAGCTGTCTCAATGAATCTTATGCATGAGAACCTTGAAATCACAGACGGAATATACGCCCCTTTGTTATCATCAGATGTCAAAACGCGTATCACCGGATTAGTTGACAATACTAGTCAACCTCCAGACCATAGGTTAGAAAATTACCTGGACGGTCTGGAGAAAGAGAAGTTAGGTAAAGCACTATTGATGATTGCTGAAAAACTGATTAATTAAGTGCGATGCTTATAGCCTCCAATTGTCAACCGGACTTGCTTTGCGATGCGCCGTAGCAACATCACTTTGGGCAATCTGCGCGTAATGGCGAACCATATCCAGTGAGCTGTGTCCAAGCAAAAGCTGGAGCGTGAACACATCTCCGCCCGATCTCAAGTAAGTGATTGCAAAAGTGTGTCTGAATTTATGCGGATGCACATGGGGAATACCAGCCCTTTCACCTAAGCGTCTGATCATGATCCTAAGACTATTTCGGTTAAATGCACGGGATACGTTATTTAAAAAAAGCGGAGTTTCAGGGTCATCACCTTCTTCTCGGTTTGCCAGATAACGCCATAGAGCTTTCTTGCTTGCTTTTCCCAGGTAAGTTACCCTACCCTTACCTCCCTTTGCACCTCCGGAAACACCATGTCGAACACTGACTTGTCCGGTTTTTAAATCAACATCACCTACCAATAAAGAACATAATTCAGATGCACGCAAGCCTGTATCCAACAGGAACATGATCAAAGCCTGATCACGGTTGGCAGATGGACGACGCATCACAAAACTCCTGCGGTTATAGGGTTGAGATTCTCTTGTATAAAGACAAGATTTGATCAGTTTTTCGATCTCTTCCTTAGAAAATGTCTGAATAACGTGTTGTGGATATTTAGGAGATGGAATAGATTTAACAAGATTCTCTATCCCAAACTCTTTTTCAAGCCAAGAGAAGAAGGCTCGAAGCGAGACATAAACATTCCTGAGCGATTTGGCAGAGAGTGGTTCAGTATTTCCATTCCATCTTCTGGGTTTGTAATCAGTCCTCATCCATGCCAGAAAGGAAATCAGATCTGAAGTTTTGATTTGAGCAACTTTACGATCTCCAATTTGATCCAGCCAATGCCTTAGGATATGTTCATAAGAGTCGATCGTACGCTTGCTTAAGCCCTCTGCTATCTTGAAAGTGAGGAAACCATCGATAGCTTTTGACAACAGAATTGATGTATGTGAGTTTTTTGAGCCCGGCGAACAGTGGTTCATTATTAAATCCTCCGATTCTAAAATGTTGGCAACCTCTGTACGCGCGGCTAACAAAAAACCAGAGTATTGCGTACTCTGGTTCCTTCTCAATAGCGGGGAGCGGATTCGAACCACTGACCTCCGGGTTATGAGCCCGA
>DHNY01000006.1:216205-217779 GCA_002409625.1 Anaerolineaceae bacterium UBA5404
GTTATGAGCCCGACGAGCTACCTCTGCTCTACCCCGCAGCGAACTAACAGTATAGGATATTAAATGTCAAAAGTCAAGTTTTTCCTGTAAACAGGTTGTAAACAGGTCAGCAGAAGTTTAAAAGTGAACAGTTAACACTTCAAAAGGGAATTGATAATCTTCAAACGCGAACCCGTTAGCACTCTAACAAGAATGTCCCAATGCCGGCTTTACTAAGTCATTACTTGGTATTAAACAAACTTATGATTGATTGAGATAAAATCAAGAGGAGCTTAGTTGGAGGCAGAGATGAAGAAGACGCTGGTGATTTATAAGAGCAAAACAGGGTTCACAGAGCGCTATGCACGTTGGATTGCTGAGGATGTTGAAGCTGATGTGAAACCTGTGACTGAGCTTGATTTAGCTGGTCTTGCGGATTATGACATCGTTGTGTTTGGCGGTCCTTTGTTTGCCAGCCGCATCTTGGATCTAGGTAAGGTGCAAAGTTGGATGGAAAAGATGCCTAAAAAGACTTGGGTTGTGTTTGCCACTGGCGCAACACCGAGTGATGCGGATTTTGTTAAGAGTATTGAAAAGATTAATTTTCCGCCTGAAATGCCACAACCAGCCAGGTTTTATTATTTTTTGGGTGGCATGGACTTTGAGAAGATGGGGTGGTTTAATCGCCTATTGATTCGACTTTTTGGACGTCTTAGTCAGCGCAAGGGAAAGTCTGAAGAAGCTAAAAAAGCAACGCCACCAAGCAGGTTCCACTCTTTTGACTTGAGTGATCGAAGTTACATCGAGCGGCTTGTGAAGTATGTTCGCATAAAGCAATAGCCAGGTTGGGGATTGTGTAGGCATTGGGGATGGTTTGGCGAGGACGCCGAGCCAAGCTGGGAAGGATGCCACAACAAGCCGGGAGAGGAACGCCGAGCCAAGCTGGGAAGGATGCCACAACACGCCTGGAGAGGAACGCCAAACCAAGCGGGAGGGATACGAAACCGAGCAAATGTTTGACTAATAAGGTTTGGCGAGGACGCCAAACCAAGCAGGAGATGGACACCACACAAAACGGGAGAGGAACGCCGAGCCAAGCTGGGAAGGATGCTACACCAAGCGGGAGAGGAACGAAACCGAGCAAATGTTTGATTAATAAGGTTTGGCGAGGACGCCAAACCAAGCAGGAAATGGACGCCAAACTAAGCGGAGAAGGGCGCCAGCCCAAGCTGGGAAGGACGCCACAAAAAACGGGAGAGGAACGCCAAACCAAGCGGGAGGGATACGAAACCGAGCAAATGTTGGATTAATTAGGTTTGGCGAGGACGCCAAACCAAGCGGGAGGGACGCCAAACCAAGCGGGAGAGGAACGCCGAGCCAAGTTTGGAAGGACGCCAAACCAAGCGGGAGAGGAACGCCGAACCAAGTTTGGAAGGACGCCATACCAAGCCGGGAGACGGACGCCACAACAAGCCGGGAGAGTGACGAAACCGAGCAAATGTTGGATTAATTAGGTTTGGCGAGGACGCCAAACCAAGCAGGAGATGGCCACCACACAAAACAGGAGAGAAACGCCGAGCCAAGCTGGGAAGGAT
>DHNY01000007.1 GCA_002409625.1 Anaerolineaceae bacterium UBA5404
CCCTGGCTTGAACTGGATACAACGGCTGGTGTAGCTTTGGCTGATGGTGGTGAAGTTGAAATCACTGCAACCTTCGACTCAACTGGACTCACCTGGGGTGACTACTTTGGTCAACTCCGTGTTACCAACGCTCCTGATCCTCGCTTCAACATCCCTGTGCAGTTACGCGTCCAACCATTCAACATGATGTACCTGCCAGTCATCCTGCGCAACTTCAACTAATCTTGAAGTCGTAAAGGAAGCTTCTGTAAGTTTTGAAGCAAATTAGAAACTCGAAAGTCCCCATTTCTGGGGACTTTCTTTTTTTGATAATCACCCTTTACGAACCTTGACTAATTATTAAACAAACTTATACACCTTGTTTTATTACAAAAGTGTCATATCAAATAAAAGTCAGGTTTTCATCTATAAAAATGGTATAATATGCACGAACTCAAAATTTACATTGAACTTAGGAGTTAAGACTATGTCAGGACATTCCCATTGGTCCACAATTAAACGAAAAAAAGGTGCTGCAGACGCAAAAAAAGGTGCTTTGTTTACCCGTCTGGCGCGTGAAATAACCCTTGCCGCGCGTACAGGTGGTGGCGACCCTGGTATGAACGTTGGCCTCGAGCTGGCTATTAACCGCGCCCGTGCGTCAAACATGCCCAAAGACAGTATTGAACGTGCCATCAAACGAGGCACTGGTGAAAGCAAAGATGGCGTTGAACTTGAAGAAATCACTTATGAAGGCTACCTCGGACGTGGTGTCTCCGCCATTATTGAATGTGTTACCGAAAACCGAAATCGTACCGTGGCCGAACTAAGGCATCTCCTCAGCAAAGCTGGTGGCGAATTGGCATCCAACGGATCCGTTACCTGGCAATTTGATCGAAAAGCTATCTATCAAGTTGCTGCAGATGGTAAAAACTTTGACAAAGCCTTTGAAGCCGCTTTAGAAGCTGGCGCCGACGATGTTAGCGAAGATGATGGCTACATCGAAATTGTTGGCCCCATTGACACCTTCAAATCCATTCATGATAGCCTGGCAGCTGCCCAACTCAAAGTTGAAGAGGCAGGCATTCGCTACATTCCTCAAAACGAAATTGAGCTTGATTTAGAACAAACCATCTCAACCATGAAAGCCATCATGAACCTGGAAGAACTTGATGATGTTCAAAACGTCTATTCGAATTTAAAGATTACCGATGAAGCCATTGCCGCGATGGAGAATGACTAATTTTGCATGCTGGTTCTAGGTATTGACCCAGGCATTGCGACAACCGGTTATGGATTGGTAAAAGTAAACAATACCGGAGATCCTGAGCTCGTAGCCTATGGTGTTATTAGCACCAGTGCTACGAGTTCTACATCTAAGCGGCTTTTAAAGCTCTTTGAAGACTTAAACCAACTCATTCAACGTTATGAACCCACTGAATGTGCTATGGAAAAACTGTTTTTCCAAAAAAACATTAAAACAGCTATGACCGTCAGTGAGGCACGAGGTGTTATTGGTTTATGTGTTAGTTTAGCTGGCTATGAGCCTGCCGAATATACTCCAAATGAGATCAAACAAGCCGTAACATCAAATGGCAATGCATCAAAAACCCAGGTTCAGGAAATGGTCAAGTTTATCCTCAACATGGACGAAACGCCCAAGCCCGATGATGCCGCGGACGCTTTAGCCATCGCCATTTGTCACCTTTCTCATGCGCAATATCATCGCCTTATAAACCAAACTGATTAAAACCAATCATGATTAGTTCAACCGCTAACCCGCACATCAAATTTCTGCGATCTTTGCATCTGTCAAAGAGCCGCCAGGCATCTGGAATGTTTTTAGCAGAGGGTTTAAAGCTGGTTGGGCAGGCATTTGACTCTCATGCAGAAATTCAACAGCTCATTTTTTGCCCGGATTTATTAATTAGTGAATATGGTCAATCCCTCATAGAAAGAGCCAAAGGCTTAGGCATTGAAACGCTTGAAGTCAATGCAATTGTGTTTGAAAGTCTGGCGCGCAAAGACAAACCACAAGGGATTGCTGCCCTGGTAAAGCAGAATTGGCAGAGGATCGAAAACATCCAACTGAGGGAAGAAAAAAGCACCTGGCTGGTGATTGAGGCAATCCAAAATCCGGGTAACCTGGGAACAGTCATCCGCACTTGTGATGCGACTGGCGTATCAGGTTTACTGCTTTTGCCCAATTCAACCGACCCCTACGACCCTGCTGCGGTAAAAGCCTCTATGGGTGGCGTTTTTACGGTGCCGCATTACAATTTAAGCTACGCGCAATTATCTCAATTTATCAGTGCTAACCCAGAACTTGCCGTCGTGGGCACATCTGATAAAGCAAAACAAAACGCCTTTACCTTTGCCTATCCAAACCACACGCTTTTTCTCATCGGCTCCGAACGCCAAGGACTCTCACCAGAATTAACCGATTTATCCCACCAAATGATTAGCATACCGATGACAGGCGCGTGTGATTCACTCAATTTATCGGTCGCAACAGGTATAATTCTTTATGAAATCTTTAATCAAAGATCAGGTTTGTTAAGAACATGATTAATAGCATCACTGGAAAAGTTATTCAAATCAGCGATAATGCGGTCACGATCGATATTGCTGGTATCGGCTTTGAGGTGTTCATCACCCACGATACGGCCAGCGCGCTCGAACCCGGACATGTCATTCATCTTCACACGCATTTTATCGTCAGGGAAGATCTAATGGCACTTTATGGCTTTCAAAACGCAGAAGAGAAAGCCATGTTTATCCAATTGCTTGGTGTTGGCGGTATTGGTCCAAAATCAGCCATGTCCATCCTTTCCACCCTTTCGATGGACAATATTCGGCGCGCAATTATCAGTGAAGAACCCGATTTCTTTGGCAAAGTTCCGGGCATTGGAAAGAAAACCGCACAAAAAATCATCATCCATATGCAAGGAAAAGTGCCCAGTTTGCCCGGTGAAACTTACCAAAAAACGAGTGATACAGATGATGAAGTGATTGACGCGCTTATCAACCTTGGTTACAGCGTTGTGGAAGCTCAGGCAGCCGTCCAAGCTTTGCCAAAAGACACACCTGATACAATTGAAGACAAATTGAGACTTACTCTACAGTACTTTGACCACTAGATTATTGGAAGCGTGGAACGTTCCAGATAGAGGAAACCATGGCATTATCACGTGAATTAGGCATTGATTTAGGCACCTTCAACACCCAAATTGCTGAAGGCAATAAAATCCTAATCCAAGAACCAACGGTTGTTGCAATCGTTGTTGACGAAATGAAACTCGTCGAATACGGCACAACTGCTTTAGGCATGTTGGGCCGCGTTCCCGAATCGTTGGAAGTTGTTCGACCTTTGCGGAACGGCGTCATCGCAGAGTACGAACTTACAGAAATATTTGTACGTGAATTGATGCGAAAGGTAACAGGACCCACGTTCTTTTTCAAGCCCAAAATCATCATTACCGTTCCTTATGGCATCACCAGCGTTGAAAGACGTGCCGTTCAAGAAGCTGGATTAGGCGCAGGATCACGTGAGGTTTATCTCATCCCTCAACCACTGGCTGCTGCGATCGGCATCGACTTACCGATTAGAACCCCTACTGGAAATATGGTCATCAGCATCGGAGCAGGCACAACCCAGGCTGCTGTCATCTCCATGAGTGGCATTGTGAGTGCTGAAACATCACCCATTGCTGGCTTAAAACTTGATGAAGCTATCATCAACACCGTTCGCAAGAAATATGGGCTCATTATTGGTCAACCCACGGCTGAGCAACTCAAATTGCGCATTGGTTCAGCCTTGCCGGTTGAAGATGAAAAAACCATGGAAGTCCAAGGTCAAGACCAGGTTTCAAGCCTCCCAAGACCCGTAAGCCTGACAACCAATGAAATTGTTGAGGCTATGCAACAACCCTTGCAGGAAATTGTCAATTTGATAAAACGTGTGCTGGAAAAGACCCCGCCAGAACTCATCTCAGATATCATTGACCGCGGCGTTGCGCTGTGTGGCGGCAGTTCTTTGATGAAGGGGCTTGACAAATACCTCACCGTTGCTTTGGGCATTCCGGCATATGTCGTAGAAAACCCGGTGACTTGTACAGTTGAAGGCGCGGCAAAAGCCTTTGAAAGCCTGGACACCATCCTTAGAACACAAATCACTTAGAAAAAAGGATAGATTTTCTACTCTTAACACGCAATATCAGTCGTAAGATAAAAGTTAAAGAACAGGAGAAACTCTTGAAAACAGCAAGCATCATTTCGTATATCATAGCGGGAATAGTCATTTTCTTTTCGATTTTAGTCGCCTGGAGTGCTTTCGCTCCGGATGTTCCCGATTCGCGATTAATTGTTGGCGTTGTTGGCATTGCGATTGGATTTGGCTTTATTTATGCTGGAACGCGTTTCAATGCTCGCTCCAAAGAACAAGAACAGGCACTCAATATTAATATCGACTTGCCCGGTCAGGTACAACTGGATGCTTTAAAATGTCAATCCTGCGGCAGTCCATTAAGCGCCAAAGATGTTTCCCTTGCTCAAGGTGCGGCAGTTGTAAAATGCCCAAGCTGTGGCACTACTTATCAAATTACTGAAGAACCCAAATGGTAATGAAGTGAAAAAGGACAAAAATGCAATCTCCGTTTCCATAATCATTAGCCTGATTGCATTTTTCTACAGTATTAGACAAGCCCAGCGACATTATCTGTCAGTCTCATCTTTTGACACCCAATTATCCTCTAAAATGATGGGTCTGTTTCATTTTCCATCCAATCATGCTGAGGGTTTGCTACTAATATGAAAGCTTTATTGAACTTCGCAAAAGAAAGCCGATTAAACTTGCGATCATGAATTATGAAAGTGGACAAAGGGACCTTTCAGGTGACAAGCACAACTCTAAAAAAAAGGATTACTGTATAATTAAACACACATTCCTGCAGTGTAATACAGAAGAATGGAAGACATATGAAAAAACTAACAAAAATCATTTTTTACCTGATCATCCTGTTACTCTTCTTCACACCTTTTACTAATACAACCGCACAAAGCTACAACTTTGAAGTTACCCAATACGATGTGCAAGCTGTCATTGAGGAAGATGGTACGCTAACCCTTTTTTATGAAATGCACTTTAGAAATGGGACTGGCGCTCATCCAATTGACTTTGTCGATTTAGGACTTCCGAACACATCCTATAGTTTACAAAATATCAAAGCTACTATTGATGACAAACCGATTCCTAAGATTTCCGATTCCAGTTATGTTCAAGGAGCGGAATTAGCGCTCGGCGAAAACCAAATTCCGGCAAATGCAACCGGTGTAGTCAAGGCAACGGTTACCGGCATTACCAATGTCATTTATCCTTATGATGGAAATGATCGGGAAAATTATGTCAACTTCCAGTTTATACCTAATTATTTTGACTCAACAATCGATCGTTCTAGAAACACAAAATATAATTTCTCAATTGTGCTCCCACCTGCCGTTGGAGCAGACGAGGGTGTTTATTTCAAACCAAAAGGCTGGCACGGGAATAATGATCCCCTTGCTGAGTTAACTCCAGATCAAAATCGTGTCATTTACATCTGGGCAACCGATAATGCTAACACGCACACTGCTTACACTTTTGGCGTAGCTTTTCCAGCTGCTGCGATCCCTTCACACGCCATTGTAAGCAAAAGTGAAGCGGTGACGCCACCTAAAAAGATCACAGGTTCAGGTTCAACTGGCGTCGGTGGTATTTTCAGCCAACTCTTTGATCAACTCAAAAATTTTGCTTGCCTTATTCCTGCTGTATTATTTTTTGTTTCCATCGGTTTCATGAAAACAAAACAACAAAAAGATTACGCTGAAAGAAAGCTGCAATATATGCCGCCAACATTATCTGTCGAAGGACATGGCATCAAACGTGGTTTAACTGCAGTCGAAGCTGCCATATTGCTGGAGGAACCGATTGATAAAGTGCTTACGATGATCCTGTTTGGGCTTCTAAAGAAGGAAGCAATAACTGTTATCAAACAAGAGCCACTCGAGATTAAGCCAGCTGAATCCTTGCCGTCAGGGCTCTATGCCTATGAAATAGGCTTTATCGACGCCATGAAACAACCAAGCAAAACAAGCAAAAAGAATGGCTTACAAGACACTTTGATTGGTCTTGTGAAATCCGTTGAGCGAAAAATGAAAGGCTTTAACGGCACAAAAACCAAAGAATACTACCAGGACATCATCAATCGTGCCTGGCAAGCTGTTGAAGCGGCAGACACACCCGAACTTAAAAGCGCGCAATTCGACCATACTTTGGAATGGACCATGCTTGATAAGGATTTTTCTGGCCGAACAACACGAACCTTTACCGATACGCCTGTTTTCTTGCCACGATGGTGGGTTAGATACAATCCCATCTATACCCAAATGCCGAGTACGGGTGGTGGATTGGGTAGTGGTGGCGGAATGACCAGCGGTGGCGGAATGCAAGCTTCACCGGCACCAAGCATGGCTGGACCAAGCCCAAAACCCAGTTTTAGCTTGCCTAATCTTCCTGGTTCCGCGTTTGCTGCTTCGGTAATCGATGGTGGTGCTAATATGGCAAAAAGTGTTATCGGAAACCCTGCTGATTTTACCAGCGCTGTTACGGCAAGAACCAATCCACCTCCAGTAATTACAAGCTCTAGTTCTGGGCGACATAGTGGTGGCGGTGGTAGTTCCTGTGCGTGTGCTTGCGCTTGCGCTGGTTGTGCTTGTGCCTGTGCGGGTGGCGGTCGCTAAATGAAACCTTTGTTTCCACCTTCCAAAGGGATACACAAGTTTGACCGCCAGGAAAACGGTGGCAAATCTAGAATCCATTTAAGATTGGAAGACGATTACAGTGGCGTCTTGGTTGTCAACGCTGCCAAAATGATTCACCTCAACCCAACCGCTGGGCTTATGGCATGGCAATATCTGAGTGGCATAGAAACACAAGAAGCTGTAAAGCAACTTCGGCGACTCTTTTCAATCAACGCCTATAAAGCTAAACAAGATTATTTAGAAACTATTTTCAAAATAGATCAACTCATCAGTGATGATTCAAAATCCTGCCCTGTTTGTGATTTAGGACTGGAAAGCCTGGTGCCTTTTACCGCTAAATTGAGTGCACCCTACCGCATGGATTTAGCTGTCACCTATCGCTGTAACAATAATTGCGCGCATTGCTATAATGCCCGCGAAAGGAACTACCCTGAACTTGATACAGCGCAATGGAAGAAAATAATTGATCGTTTATGGGATCTCGGTATACCTCATCTCGTTTTTACCGGTGGCGAACCCACTTTGCGCACTGACCTGGCAGAACTCATTCAATATGCTGAGCAAAAAGGCTTTATCACTGGACTGAATACCAACGGACGCAAATTGGCAGATCCGGCTTTCCTCCAAAAACTGGTAGACGCTGGATTAGATCATGTTCAAATTACGCTTGAATCACATCGAGCGGAAATACATGATGAAATGGTCCTTGCAAAAGGCGCCTGGCAAGAAACAGTCCAAGGCATCAAAAACGTGGTTAATTCCCGCCTGTATTTCATGACCAACACAACCCTGCTTCAGAATAATCGCCGGGATTTGCAAGAATTACTTAGCTTTACAAAAGAGCTTGGTATTCCAACAATTGGTCTCAATGCCCTTATCTACTCGGGCAAAGGCAGCACCGTTAATACAGGCTTACCCGAATCAGAGCTGCCTGAGCTTTTGGAATTGGCAATAGAGCACTGCAATCAGTCTGGACAACGGCTTATCTGGTACACGCCTACCCAATACTGCCATTTTGATCCCATGATGCTAGATCTTGGCATCAAAGGCTGTACCGCGGCTTACTACAACATGTGCATTGAACCAGATGGCCAAGTTATCCCGTGCCAGAGCTATTACGAACCGTTGGGAAGTTTGTTGGAACAACCCTGGAATTCGATTTGGAATCATCCCCTTTCGATAAACCTACGCGAAAGAAAAGATGTACCCCAAGCTTGTCATCACTGTGATTATTTTCAGGAATGCGGCGGTGGATGTCCGCTTAGTCGAGACCATCAAAACGTCATGCCTATTTTCAAAGACCTCATCTTACCAAAAAGCTGATCAGGAGGAATCATGTCCAAGTTTAGTGATTTTTTCAATACCAAAAGCGAGCCAATTCAGGAAATTGAAAGCGGTTTTTACACCAGTCTTGATCTCATGCATGGCGAAACGCCCTATCGGCTTCATTTACGGGTTGAGCCCAATCTCCGGGGGGTACTTACGCTCAATGCATCAACAATCTTGCACCTCAATAAAACCGCCATGGAAATGACGTACTTTTTAATTCAAGGGCAAAAACCAGCGGAAATTGCCAAGACGATCAGCAATCGCTATAAAGCCCCAAAAGATGAGATTAAACGGGATGTGGACACTTTTTATGACACCTTGATGAGTTTCACTACCGAAGAAGACATTCCTCCAAGCAGTATTTTAGGCACACTTTCAGATCCGGAAGAAACAGAAATTATTGCCCCATATCGATTGGATTGCTATTTTGGTGACGAGGCAAAAGGAGAAAGGCTTACAGTTGCGGAGTGGAAAGTCGTTTTTGAACGTGCTTTCAACGCCGGCATCCCTCATGTCATGCTTTTGGATTCAAATCATATATCCAATGAAGATTTCCTTGACCTTTTAAGCCATTTAGAAGATTTGGGATTAGTAAGTGGGTTGGTCACTAAACCCGATTACTTGATGGATTCTGCTTTTCTGCATGAGCTTTTAGTGCGTGGCTTGGACCATCTTGTTCTTGATGGCGATCCGAGCAATTTTGAACATCATCGCCTGCTGATTAACATCCTGGACCAAGACCTTTTTACCTGTCTGAGAATGCCCTTTGATCCCAGGTATAACTATGAACCGGTTATGGATGATTTGTTTAGCCATGGGATTAACGCCTTCGCTTTTACTGGTGTAGTAGATCCCTTGGATGATAGTCTTTTAGAACTCGAAGAACTTATTAGCTCTCAAGGCATTCCTATTGTTGATGATATGCCATTTTCGCACAAAGACCACCGCTCAACGAGCGCGCTTGCGTATGAAAGTGCCAGCAAATTGAAATACCTCGCTACCAGAGCGGATGGTGAGCTTTTTATTCCTTATGAAGATCCGGTCGACATTGGCAACCTTCTTAACGAAAGCTGGGAAGAGCTTTGGGCTAAATGCAGACAATTTAGCAATGGATAACCAAGCCTGGCATCAGCGCTTTGTGTTGCAATCGCTTTGGACAAAGCAATTAAGAAACTATTTATTAAATCAAATAAACCTGGATTCCAATTCAAAAATCTTAGAAGTTGGTAGTGGCACAGGCGCGCTGCTCTCAGAGAACCTAGCTATTAGTCAACACGTGTTTGGGATTGATTTTGATCACGCACGAAACATATATGCAAAAACCTTGGTTTTTGATCTGAATCTTTCCACTGCAGACGCTTATCAATTGCCTTTTCCAAATAACAGCTTTGATTTCTGTTTTTGCCACTATCTCCTTTTGTGGCTCAAGCATCCAACAGATGCTTTAAAAGAAATGCGCCGTGTTACCCGACAAGGCGGGTTTGTTATCGCTTTTGCTGAGCCAGATTACGATGCTCGAATTGATTATCCTGAAATCTTTAAAGAAATTGGAACAAAACAAAACAAGTCCTTAAAAGAGCAAGGTATTCAACTGAATACAGGCAGACGTTTAAAAGAATTATTCTTAGCGGCTGGATTTACATCGCTAACCATGGGAATGCTAAGCGGTGAATGGAAGATTCCTAACCAACAAACCTTTGATCTTGAATGGGAGATTATCTCTTACGATTTGAGCAAAACCCTTAGCCAAGAAGCCATAAGCACCTTGGAACATCAAGCACACCTAGCATATGGCCAGGGCACGGCCTTGACTTTTATTCCTACTTTTTATGCTATTGCTGAAGTAATGTAGACCTTAGTTAAAGAAAAAACCACCTGATTTCTCAAGTGGTTTTGAGGTCGGGGCGAAAGGATTCGAACCTTCGACCTCTTGCACCCCATGCAAGCACGCTATCCGGACTGCGCCACGCCCCGTAGAGACAAGATTATAAGCTCAACCGAAAAAAAATGCAAGTGAAATTTCAGCCCTTTTGCTTACTAAAGATAAGCCGATGCATTCAGTTCAATGCAATTGTTTCAATCCACAAAATACCTTTCCATGTGCCCTGTTTTTAAATCCAAAATGGCAATAGACCGCTGCCCACCGTATTTACCGCCCAAAGCACCAGGATTAATCACCCGGGTTTTGCCAACTTTTTCATCCCTCACCTGGTGCGTATGCCCAGTAAAAACGTAATCATACTTACCGCTATGGATCGCTTGGTCCAGCTTATACCAATCATCTCCATGGATAATAAAAATGCGTTTACCGGTTATGGTCAGGTCAAGATATTCAGCAACCAGATTGTTTTCATTCAGCCTTTTTGTTGTCAAACTAATGGTTTCGCGGTCTAAGTCAACATTTCCAAACACCACGTACAATACAAAAGTTGAAAGTTCATCCAAAATGCGTGCGGTGGTCAGATCACCACAATGGATAACTTTTTCTACCCCCAAAGACTTAAAAACATCGGCTGCATGTTTTACATTTTCGTGCTCATTATGACTATCGCTTAAAATGCCAATCTTCATCATTACTCCAATCTGTTATGTCAATTATAGCGAGTCAAAAATTCAATGTGGTAAAATTTCTATACAACCATTAAGCTTATTAGAGGACCAATTTATGGGAACTTCTTTACAGCAAGGCATTGACGCCGCAAAAGCCGGCAAACTTAGCTTGGCGCTTGAACACCTCAAAAATGCGGTGGTCGAAGAACCCAAAAACCCAGAGGTTTGGGTTTGGCTTTCAGGCATCATCGACGATGAAGAAAAGCAACTTGTGTTTCTAAAAAAAGCTCTTGAACTTGACCCAGATCATAGCGCCGCCCAACGTGGAATCGCTTACCTGCAACGTCAAAAATATGTTCCATCGCAAAACGTCACACCCGATAGTAAACTCTCCGCAGAAAAATCACCTGCTTCATCCAAAGAAGAGGAACTCGAATATCCAGATCCTGACTACCTCACTATCAATGTAGAAAGTTTTGCAAAACAGGTTGAAGCGCTTGGTGATCCACAAGCGCCTTCGCGTGAAGAAATTATTAGGGAGAGCAAAGCGCTCAAAGCAAAACCCAAAAAACCTACGCTTGATTTCATCATTTATGGATTAACCTTGATAGTTTTTGCTGTTATTGGCGTTCTGATTGGTGCAACCATAAAAAACCACAAAACAATTGTTGCAGAGCCAAGTCCCAAAGCACCCATATCCGTTAAATCGCCGGATGAAGGGGTTTATTTGAGTGTTGATAACCTTTTCTACAAAATGGCAATGGGACAAAACGAGCTGCCTTCAGGAGATGGCATCCCCACGACGATGGCAACAAACCCCAAAATCATTGCTAAAAATTCCGTCCTCATTCCTTCAAAACTAAAACTCTTGAATGAAAACAATGAAGCTATTCCCTATTCGATTGAAGAGAACCCCGACCAATCCTTTACGCTCAGACCAGAGGAAGCATTAAATCCTGGACGTTATTGTTTGATGCATCCTATTTCAGAGCATGACCAAGCTTTTTATTGGTGTTTTAAAATACTTGAATAAACTCACCCGGAAACGATTAGCATAGGAGACAACCTTTGGAAGCCATTAAAACTTCGCCTAAAAAGAAACGCAAACCGGAAATCAATACCATAATCAAAAAAGAAACTCTTGCCGAGCGCATTGACCGCTATCTTATTTACGCGCCTCATATCGCCGCCAAGGCTTTACCTGGTCAATTTGTTATTGTTCGTCTCTCTGACCGGGGCGAACGTGTTCCTTTAACTATTTGTGACAAAGACATCCAGAATGGCACAATTACGCTGGTTGTTCAGTCTGTCGGCAAAAGCACCGCGATGATGGCCGATATGCAAGAAGGCGATCGATTAAACGATGTGCTCGGACCTTTAGGAAATGCCTCAGAGATCAAAAACTTTGGCAATGTTGTCGTTGTTGGCGGCGGTTTAGGCGCAGCGGTTTCGTTTCCTGTTGCTAAGGCTTTAAAAGCAGCAGGAAATCATGTAACCTCCATTATTGGTGCCAGGTCCAAAGATCTGGTCATTCTTGAGGATGAAATCAGAGCCTTTTCAGATGAGCTTCATATTACAACAGATGATGGAAGCTATGGTTTTCATGGCTTTGTTACCAACCTTTTACAGGATTTAATTAACAGCGGCAAACACTTTGACCACGCCATCGCGGTAGGTCCCCTGCCGATGATGCGTGCGATTACACAAGTAACCAAGCCTTACAACATCCCCACCATTGTTTCACTCAACACGATTATGGTGGATGGCACCGGCATGTGCGGTGGATGTCGCGTTATAGTCGGTGGCAAGGTGCGTTTTACCTGTGTGGAAGGCCCCGAATTTGATGGCCACCTGGTTGATTTTGATACCATCATTTACCGCAACAGAGCATACAATCATGATGAAGATTGTCGCTTAGATGCAGAAATCGAATCGCTGGAAGAACCAGAACCACAAAGCATTGAACTCGCCGGCGCAAAAGAACGCCAACCCATGCCCGAACTGCCCATTCCAACCCGTATTCGTAATTTTGAAGAGGTTGCCCTGGGCTTTACTAAGGAACAAGCACTTGCCGAGGCAAATCGCTGTTTGGATTGCCGGGTGCCACAATGTGTCAAAGGCTGTCCTGTGTCGGTAAAAATCCCCGATTTTATCCGCCTGTTGAAGAATGGCGATCCTTTAGCAGCTGGCAAACTGATTAAAGAGGACAACTCCTTGCCACGTGTCTGTGGACGGGTTTGCCCGCAAGCCGACCAATGCGAAGGGTCTTGTATCGTTGGGCGACGAGGTAAACCCATCGCGATTGGCGCATTGGAACGATATGTTTCTGATTATCTCGCCAACCATGATAAAAACGCCAAAACCCAATCACCTCGTCCTGATTTACCGCCTGTTGCGATCGTTGGTTCTGGTCCTGCCAGCCTTAGTTGTGCTGGTGATTTAGCCCGTGCAGGATATCCTGTGACCGTTTTCGAAGCATTTCATGACTTTGGCGGCGTACTCAGATATGGCATTCCAGAATTCCGTTTACCTAAGGACATCGTCAGCAACGAGGTTGAAACGCTTGCCAAAATGGGTGTTCGCTTTGAAGCCAACATTCTCATTGGGGCAACGCACACCATTGAAGATCTTAAAAATGAGATGGGTTATAAAGCGGTCTTTATTGGATCCGGCGCTGGATTGCCTCGTTTCTTGAACATCCCCGGCGAGTCGATGATCGGCATTTACACGGCCAATGAGTTTCTTACCCGTGTAAACCTGATGAAAGCTTACACCTACCCCAAGGTGGATACACCCATTCTCAACATGTACGAAAAATCCGTTGCTGTTTTTGGTGGTGGCAATACCGCGCTTGACTCGGCGCGCGTTTCTCTCCGCCTGGGCGCCAAAAAGGTTTACATCATTTATCGACGCAGCGCGGAAGAGCTTCCCGGCAGAAAAGAAGAGATCGAACATGCCATGGCCGAAGGCGTTGAGTTTACCTTCTTGCGCAACCCTCTTGAATTTTATGGCAACGATCAAGGTTGGCTCACCGGTGTTCGTTTGGCGAAAATGAAACTCGGCGAACCTGACAGAACGGGTAGACGCAGTCCCAAACCTGTTGAAGGCAGTGATTATGTACTACCCATCGATCGCGCGATTGTTGCGATTGGCAATGGCTCTAATCCCATCATTCAAAAGACCACACCTGGATTAGATGTTAATATGCAAGGTCATATCACGGTAAACCCGGAGACAATGCAAAGCAGTTTGCCTGGCGTCTTTGCGGGTGGTGATATTGTTACCGGTGGCGCAACTGTGATCATGGCAATGGGAGCTGGTCGCAAAGCGGCGAAGTCGATTATGGCTTATTTGGATGACCAGGAATAATCCTTAATATTTAGCCAAAAATCAAATAGAAAGTATTTGATGCAATTGATTGACGCATGTCAATGATTGTAGTAAAGTTAAGCGCGTATTGGCTGTTTCGATTTAGTGCAAGTCTCTAGAAGTAAACCCCCAGTAACAAAAAACATATTTAGTATTGAGAGGATTTTTAAGAATGTCAGAACGTGAAATAGGAACCGTTAAGTGGTTCAACGGTGAAAAAGGCTTTGGATTCATTGCCCCAGAAGATGGCTCGAAGGATGTCTTCGTGCACTACAGCTCAATCGTGGTTGATGGTTTCAAAACCTTGAAAGAAGACCAGAAGGTTGATTTTATTATCGTGCAAGGCGACAAAGGTCCCCAGGCACAGGATGTACGGATTATAACTGTTGAGTAGTAAATAATTAAACATGACAAAGCCGTGGTACTGCCACGGCTTTTTTTTATTAAGATCATTTTTATTGAAAACGCTTAATCACGTTTTAGACTTCGCATTCGATCGCGTTTATTAATGCCCATTTCCCGACCAAGACTCAGTTGATAAGCTTCATAGTCAGACCAATTACCTAAGTACAATTTTGGCGTGTTTTCATGCCCTAGTTCAAGAATATGGGTCGCAATGCGATCCAGGAACCAACGATCATGGCTAACAACCATCGCCGTGCCAGCAAAGTCTTCGAGGGCGGCTTCCAAAGCTCTTAAGGTGTTTACATCCAGATCATTGGTTGGCTCGTCCAAAAGCAAAACATTTGCCTCGGAGCTTAAGGTGCGCGCTAAGTGAACGCGGTTCCGCTCGCCACCTGATAGCTCACTAACAAGTTTTTGTTGATCCGATCCAGTAAAGTTGAAAGAAGCACAATAAGCGCGTGCATTAACGCTGAGCGTGCCAAGCTGGATATGCTCAGCCCCACCTGTTATTGCCTCGTAAACTGTGTGATTGGGATCCAGCTCGCGGGATTGATCAGCATAAGCAAGCTTTACGGTTTCACCCAAGCGCACAGTGCCTTCATCAGCTTGTTCTATACCAGCAATAATTTTTATTAGAGTAGATTTTCCAGCACCGTTTGGTCCAATGATGCCAATAATTGCGCCTGGCGGAATGGTTAAATCAGCATCCTCAAACAAAATGCGATCGCCATATCCTTTTGCCAGATTGTGTGTTTCAATGACCACATCACCTAACCTTGGCCCGGGTGGAATGTAAATTTCCAAATCACGACGTTCTTTTTCATACTCTTGGGACAATAGCTTTTCATAAGCATTAACACGGGCTTGCCCTTTGGCTTGACGTGCCTTGGGAGACATGCGAATCCAATCCAACTCGTTTTGCAAAGTTCTTTGGCGTTTGCTCTCGGTTTTTTCTTCAATCCGCAAACGTTCTTGTTTTTGTTCGAGCCAACTTGAGTAATTGCCCTTCCAGGGAATGCCATGTCCACGATCCAATTCAAGAATCCACCCTGCCACATTATCTAAAAAGCATCGGTCGTGCGTTACAGCAATAACGGTACCTTTGTATTGATGCAAATGATGCTCAAGCCACGCCACCGACTCAGGGTCAAGATGGTTAGTGGGTTCATCAAGGAGCAATATATCAGGCTCTTGTAACAATAATCGCGTTAAAGCCACACGGCGTCTTTCACCACCGGAAAGAACTCTAACCGGCGTATCAGGCGGCGGACAATTCAAAGCACCCATAGCCATTTTAAGGTTGCTGTCAAGGTTCCAGGCGTCATGTTTTTCCAGTTCTTCCTGTAAGCGGGCTTGTTTGCTAATCAGTTTTTCAAAATCAGCATCCGGATCGGCAAAAGATTCATTGACTTCATCATATTCCGCAAGTAAGTCTACAATGGGCTGCACACCCTCTTTAATGACTTCGATGACTGTTTTATCATCGTCGAGCTCTGGTTCTTGTTCTAACAAGCCAACAGTATAACCCTTAGACATGGCAATTTCACCGAGGTAATCAGTATCTTTACCTGCCATGATTCGAAGAAGCGTTGATTTGCCGGAACCATTCAAGCCTAATACGCCAATCTTGGCGCCATAATAAAAGCCCAAGGAAATATCCCTCAAAACCTGTTTGTTGGGTGGATAGAGTTTGCCAACTCTCATCATAGAATAAATGACTTGGGTATCACTGGACATATCAAGCTCCTGTTTTTGTTTGATTGTAACAAAAAAGACAAGCAATGCCTGTCTTTTGTCGGGGCGAGCAGATTTGAACTGCCGACCTCTCGGTCCCGAACCGAGCGCTCTCTCCGGGCTGAGCCACGCCCCGTAGGCGAATATTATAGCACAAAGTATATTGTTAAATTCGTCAATTTTGTGCTAAAAACGGATTAGAACTTTTAACACGCCGGGTGCTTCAGCAGCTTTAAAAGCTTCTATTGCACGCGATAGAGGATATTCTGCGCTAATCATCGAATCGGTATCAATAAGGTCTTGTGCGAGTAAACGTAAAGCGCCATCCATCGGTCCACAACGGGAGCCAATAACCTGAATTTCATTGACAACCAATTTTGAAAGGTTAACTTGCATATCACCCGCAAAAGTCGATTTTAAAATGAGTTTTCCAGCGGGTCTGACCAATTTTTGAGATAAAGCAAAGCCTTGTGCCGATCCGGTTACTTCAACAACAATATCAGCCCTGGTTGGTTCAAGATCATCAGCATAAGCCCATTTTATGCCCCATTTTTCCAGCTTTTTAGCCGGCTCAGGTCTACGCACAACAACCGTCAAATCCGCGCCAGATAGCTTTAGTACCTGGGCAATTAACAAACCCAAACGTCCAGCACCAACTATCACCACTTTATCGCTGGTGCTTATGTGAATTTGGTTGGGGATTTGTAGCGCGGCTGCCATTAGCTCTGTAAACACCGCTTCTTCATCTTCAACGCCATCCGGCACGAGACTTAGGTTTTCTATCGGTATTTTAAAGTATTCCGAAAAAACACCATTGTAATTTGAAATGCCCAGTGTGCGACGGTTTTCACAATGAGTTCGGTGGTTTGCCAGACAAGCCTTGCAATAGCCACACACGATGTTAATCCCACCAATCACACGTTTGCCCTCATAATACTCATAACCAGGTGCTTTGACTACCGTGCCGACAAACTCATGTCCCAAAACACCAGTAAAGGGATAATACCCTTTGACCATTTCCAAGTCCGTGGAGCAAATCCCAGCCAGCCCGGTTTTGATCAGTGCTTCACCTTCACTTACTTCAGGAACATCAATATCCTCACGAAAGCTCAGCTTTTTGTCTTCTAGCCACAAACCTTTCATTTTCATGGTTCTAATTCCTTAAATGGCACCAGTTCTGCCAAACTGTCTTTCAAGCATCATCGCGCTTAGGTGAATCATGGTCGGTCGTCCATGAGGACAAGTGCGAGGAACCTGGCAGGTTTCCAGATTGAGCAAAAGGTTTTTCTGTTCTTCCGGACTCAAAATTTGACCCGCCTTAATCGCCATTCGCTTGCAAACTCTTGCCGCAACCAAGCTTTCAATCTCAGCTGCCAGCGGGGTTTCGTCTTCTTCAAAAGCGTTAACAACCGCATGCACTGCTTGGGTAGGATCACCACCAGCTAAGATGGCAGGAATAGCACGCAACGAAAAAGCATTGGGTCCAAAAGTCTCAATATCAAAACCAAGGTTCTTTAGCACATCTAGCCTTTGCTCCAGCAATCCAGCTTTTTCGGGGCTTAATTCAATCACTTCAGATTCGAGCAAGGTTTGAGAAGGTACAATGCCAGATCGAGCTTGCGCCATCATTTGTTCAAAAAGTACCCGTTCGTGAGCCGCGTGTTGATCGATCAAATACAAGCCATCCGGTCCTTCAGCGATCAGATAAGTGGCTGCAACCTGCCCCACCAGGCGTAAAACGGGCAAATATTCGCTTGATAAAGGCTTTTGCAGACTTTGTTCCGTATGACCTGATTCTGGTGTTTTTTCAAGAGGTCTGGATTCAGATTGCCAGGGCACTTCTGACTGCATGGCTTGCGTTGGAGAATCATCTTTTAAGGGTTGCCCCCAAAGGACAGCAGTATTAAGGTCTGGTATTGGCGAATAAGCCAGCAAACCCCGTCGTATCGCTCGCTGTACCGCACTAAAGACGGCATCACTGTTCTTGAATCGCACCTCAGCTTTCGAGGGATGTACATTAACGTCCACCATTTCTGGCGGCATCTGGATAAACAAAACAACAACCGGAAACCTGCCAACCATAAGCATCGTGTGATAAGCTCTGATTACGGCTGCCGTCAAAGAAGAATCTTGGACCCAGCGTCCATTGATAAACAAGGTGATATCCCTTCGATTGGATCTTGTAAGGCTCAATTCACTGATAAAACCTTCAACCTGAAAATCTGAATCTTCAAAATGTATCGGCAACAGGCGTTTTGCATCATTAACACCAAATAAACTTTGCAAGATTTCTTGTCTGTCTCCGCTACCGGTCGTCTGTAAATACACACGACCGTCCTGAATAAGCTGCCAACGGATATGCGGGTATGCCAGCGCGTAACGTGTAATCAAACCTGTTATTTGTCTGTTTTCGGTTAAGTCTGATTTTAAGAATTTCAAGCGGGCTGGCACATTAAAGAACAAATCCTCAACCCGCACAATGGTGCCAATTGGCGCGCTTTTAGCTTTCATGCCCTCGCTTTTGCCACCATCCACACTAATCTCTGCACCGAGTTCAGCCTGATGATGTTTGCTAATCAGGCTTAGTTTTGCAACCGACCCAATAGATGCCAGTGCTTCCCCACGAAATCCTAGCGTGCGGATCTCAAACAAATCTTCTGCTTTACTCAGCTTACTAGTAGCATGCCGCTGCACTGCAAGGACGATTTCATCCGCAGGAATGCCTTGTCCATTATCCGAAACCTGAATAAGCTTTTTGCCGGCATCCATTATTTCCAGGTCAATCTGAGTAGCACCGGCATCAATCGCGTTTTCTACCAATTCTTTTACAACAGAAGCCGGTCTTTCTATCACCTCTCCTGCAGCAATTTGGGAAGCTAATTTGTCTGAAAGTATTTTTATGGTCATGCTTTAATTATACCAAGCCAGGTTTTTTAATAAAGTTTCGACACCTTAGTGCTACAATAACCTTATGGATTTTCAAGATAAACTGGATGGCATTCTGAGAACTTTACCCGATAAACCAGGCTGCTATCTGATGAAGAACGAAAAAGAAGACATCATTTACGTAGGTAAAGCGATTAATTTAAAAAATCGCGTTCGTTCCTATTTTCAAAAAACGGCATCTCACAATTATAAAACCCGCCAATTGGTGAAATCCATTCGCGACATTGATTGGATTGTGGTTGGTTCTGAGCTTGAAGCACTGATTCTTGAATTAAATCTCATCAAACAACATCGACCCTTTTACAACGTAAAACTCAAAGACGACAAGCGCTATCCTTACATCAAAGTCAATTGGGCGGATCATTTTCCAAAAGTTACCGTTACACGCCAAATGGACAATGACGGATCGCGTTATTTTGGTCCTTATACATCCGTTTGGGCTGTCCATCAAACCCTTGATGTTTTGCGAAAAATCTTTCCTATTTTAAGCTGCAATCGCCAAATAAACGGCAAAGATTCACGCCCTTGCCTTTATTACGACATGAAAATGTGCCTTGGTCCCTGCATTGGCGCGGTGGATGAGCAAACTTATCGCCAGGTTGTGGATGATTTTTGTAAGTTTCTTGAAGGCAAAACGGATGTTGTCATGAAACGGCTCAAAGAGGATATGGCGCGTCAATCGGACAGCCTCAATTACGAGAAAGCTGCAACCATTCGCGACCAAATCAACGCCATCGAGCGGGTTGTAGAGCGGCAAAAAATTGTTTCGGACACCCAGCAAGATTCAGACATCATTGCTATGGCACGTGGTGAGAACGAAGCTTGTGTTCAAGTCTTTTTCATCCGAAGTGGCAAATTAATCGGTCGGGAATACTTCATTCTTGAAGGCACCGATGAAGAAGAAAACACAGAAATACTGGAAGAATTTATCAAGCAATTCTATTCCCAGGCAGCATTCATCCCTAAAAACGTGATGTTACCCCAAGAAGTTGATGAAGCTTACATCATCAAAGAATGGCTCAACACCAAACGTGGTGGCGAAAAAATTGAAATAAAAGTGCCTAAACGTGGCAAATGGCGCGATCTCGTCGAGATGGCAACCGAAAACGCGACGGAAACCCTCCAGGCACTGGAAACACGATGGAAAGCAGACAAAGACCGCCAAAAAGAAGCCCTTGCCCAAATTCAACGCGCGCTCAATATGCCTGAGCCGCCTAATCGCATCGAATGTTATGACATTTCCAACACCCAGGGCATGGCAAGTGTTGGCAGCATGGTTGTTTTTGATCAAGGCGTTGCCAATAAAAAGCTTTACAGACGCTTTAACATCCGCGGCGTAGTCGGACCGGACGATTATGGCTCAATGGCTGAAGTTCTAAAACGACGTTTTGCAAATTATGAAGAAGCGTTGGCACTAAAAAATGAACCAGGCAAAAAAGTTGATCTGGCATTTAGCCTTTTACCGGACCTATTGATCGTGGATGGTGGTAAAGGGCAATTAACAACAGCTCTTGAAGTTGTGGAAGAATTTAACTTGCACGGTAAATTCCAAATTGCTGCCCTGGCAGAAAAGCAGGATGAACTCTTTGTGCCCAGAGAAAGCCTTTCAATTCGCCTTGAAGATGGCTCACAAGGCTTATTCCTCTTGCAACGCATTCGCGATGAAGCCCACCGTTTTGCAATCACCGCACATCGAAACCGGCGTGGTAAAATTGGGCTGATGTCCCGCTTGGATGAAATCCCAGGACTTGGACCAACCCGAAGACGCGCTTTGATTGACCGTTTTGGCTCAATTGAGGGCATAAAAAATGCCGATGCATCAGAGATTGCTGGCATCAAAGGGATTTCACTCAATTTAGCACATCAAATTAAGACACATTTGGAGTAATATGGCCAATAACTCAAATAAAGCCTACAAAATCGTCATGGCGGTGTTGGCAATTATTATTGTCATCGCAATGATTCTTTCCATGTTTAGATTCTAAAGGAGCTACCATGACTCGTTTTGAACCTGCCGGCGATGCTTTCCTTGCCGCATCTCACGCTGTTTCCAGACGTGACTCTGCTGCGGAACGAGGCGAAGCCATGCCTGATTACATTACTATCTATCCCGCCAACGCAGACCTGATCTTTTTGCCTTACCTTAAAGATTACCAACCCTCCAAAAATGATTTCAAAGCCATTGTTGAGGATCGAAGAACCGACCGCCGATATGACACGAACGACCACCTAAGTTTGCAACAACTCAGCTGGTTCCTTTGGTCAACGCAAGGCGTGACAAGTTATTCCATCCATCGTGGTATTACGACACGCAATGTTCCAAGTGCAGGCTCGCGTCATCCCTTTGAAACATACCTGCTTATCAATCGTGTAGCTGATCTCAAAGCCGGTCTTTATCACTATGTACCCCAGGAACACGCTATTTATCTTGTTAATGACTCACAGGAAATGATTCATGCCATTAATGCCAGCACTTTTGACCAAAAACAAGTGATAACTGCCTCAGTAAACTTTATTTGGGTAGCTGAGGTCTATCGCACCAGCTGGCGATATCAGGAACGAGCGTATCGCTATCTCTTCATTGATGCTGGGCATGTGTGTCAAAACCTCTATCTGGCTGCTGAGTCAGAAGGCAATGCTGTGTGTGCCATTGGTGCCTATAAAGACGACGAGGCCAACCAGGCTTTAGGCTTGGATGGCCACGAAAAGTTTGTTATTTATATGGCTAGTGTCGGAAAGCCTTTAAGCGATTAAGCTTATCCAACGACATTCTATTTAATTGTCTATCCCAGACGCGCGCGTTCCTCTGCAATAATGCTCGCATCAAGTTTTTTAATCAAAGGCTTTGGTTGATTAAAAGCGCGTCCACCTTTCATCTCGGTCGCTTGCCATAGGTCTATGCCTGGTTTGCTGGCGCTTTCTTCTTGCAATTCATAGCCTAAAGTGAGATGTGGTCCAATCGGGTCTTCAACAACAGACTGCTTGCCAAAGCCAAAAAGTGTGTTTGAGTGGTTCAAAATCTTGTTAAGTGCTTCTGAGGTATGTGGCAAGAAGGGTGCAAACATCACGTTGAGCCATTCAATAGCCTGAATCGCGGTGAAAACAGATTTCTCTGCCTCAGATCGGTCTGTTTTAATTTCAAACCATGGCGCATGAACATCCAAATATTTATTAACATCGCTCGCCAGGTCCATCACCATGCCAAGTGCCGCTCGAAGTTCAACTTGTTCAAACTTTTCAGCAACTGTTTCAAAACCCTTGGCAATCTTCGAGAGGAGTGCTTTATCTGACTCACGCAATTCCTCAGGTGCCGGAATAACACCTTCCCAGTTTTTGTAAGTAAAGCTCAAAACCCGGTTTACCAGGTTGCCCCATGTTCCCAGCAATTCACTGTTATTGCGGTTAAAAAAGTCTTCCCAATCCCAATCGGTATCCCGGGTTTCGGGCATTGTGACTGTCAAATAATAACGAATGGCATCCGCGTCGTATCGGTCAAGTACATCCAGACCCCACACAGCCCAATTGGCAGATCCACTAATTTTGCGACCCTCGAGATTCATAAACTCATTAGCAGGTACGTTATATGGCAGGTTTAGCCGTTTGGGACTTTCTGCGCCCATATGCGCATCAAAACCGGTATCCATTCCTAAAAGTTCAGCTGGCCAGGTGACTGCATGGAAAGTGATATTATCCTTTCCAATAAAGTAAAAAGCCTTAGCATCCGGATTTGTCCACCAATCTCGCCAGGCATCGGGTTGACCTTGCAAAACGGACCATTCAATCGAAGCGGAAAGATAGCCCATAACGGCTTCAAACCAAACATAAAGCACTTTCTGTTCCCATCCTTCCAAAGGAACCGGAATACCCCAGGATAAGTCACGGGTTATTGGGGTTGGTCTGAGCCCAACAGATTGAATATTGCCTAAGCTTTGGCGCATCACATTAGGTCGCCAGTAGTCTTCGCGATTGAGCAAAAAAGTCTTAATTTTGGGTTCTAATGACCGCAAATCCAGATAATAGTGTTCAGTTTCCTTCAAAACTGGGCTTGAATCGTCCAAAATGGATCGCGGATTGATTAATTTTTCCGGATCTAAAATTTGACCACAAAGTTCACATTGATCAGAGCGTTGGTTTTCAGCGCCACAAAGGTAACAGGTTCCAACAACATAACGATCAGGCAAAAAGCGCTTTTGTTTATTGCTGTACCATTGCTTTGATATTTCCGTATGGAGGTAACCATTTTCTAAAAGCGTAATAAAAACCTTTTGGGCAACTTCAAAATGATTTTGGGTATGGGTTGAGGTGAACAAGTCATAGCTAATGCCCAAGCGTTCAAAAAGTTCAACAAATCGGGGTTGATAGCTTTCATAAACTTCCTTTGGTGTTTTTCCAAGCTGATCAGCTTTAATGGTGATTGGTGTTCCGTGAGAATCAGCCCCAGAAACCATCAAAACCCTGCGTCCGCGCATACGGTGATAACGTGCCACAATGTCACCGGGCAGATGCGAACCAGTAATGTTGCCAACATGGATATCGGCGTTTGCATAAGGCCACGCAATAGCTATTAAAATGTTATCGTTCATGTTTACTCCAATAAATTAAGTCAGGAAATTTTATCACTTTTCAGCTCTAATGCCTCAAGCTTTAATCATATTTAACGCGACTGTCTGTGTGTTCGCATTCACTTTCATTTAGGTTTTGACCACATTCCATACAAATCCCCTTACAATCCGGGCTACAAGTGCTGTTCATTGGCAATTCAATGAGCAGATAATCTCTAAATAATTTGCCAAAATCGATGTAGCCATCTTCAGGGACTGTTTCTTCATCAGTTTCTTCTTGATAGCGCTCCAGAAAAGCGTAAAGCTCTTCAAATTCACAGGCGATGGGCGCGTAATAATCAATCAGGCAACGCGCGCACTGCATATCTACCTTCGCACTTAATTGCGCGCGCATAAGCAGACCTTCGCGCGTTCGCGACAAAGTAAAATCAACGACAAGATCCTTTAAATTGAGATCTGGTTGAATAAAGATTTCATCATATTCCTGATGAAAAGCTTTGGTGTAACCAATAGGTCGGTTGTAAAAATAACCTACATTCGTGCGTAGTGAATAGATTTTCTTTTCCATAACGAGTACAATCTTACATGGTTTTCATGATTATAACACGCCGATTTTCAAGTTTTCGGCACGAAAGGTTTCTGCAACACTTCCTTATGAAAAAGCTCCTCATCGCCAGCAATAATGACCACAAATTCCAAGAGTTTTCAGCGCTTTTGGCGCATTTACCGCTACACCTTGTAAAGCCAATTGAATTAGGTATCGAATTGGATGTTGCAGAAACCGGTGAAAGTTACTATTCCAATGCCCTCATCAAAGCCCGCGCTTTTCATCAAGCCAGTGGCTTACCTGTTCTGGCAGATGATTCAGGTTTAGAAGTTGTTGCCCTGGATGGCGCGCCTTCTATCCATTCTCACCGTTTTGTGCCCATCGAAAAGGCGTCTGATCGGGACCGATGTTTTTACCTTCTGGGAAGACTGGCAGAAAAACCCCAACCCTGGATTGCGGCTTTTCAATGCACTGCCATGCTTTACATCAACCACAATCAGGTCTACAGTTATCATGGGCTTTGTCCGGGACAAATCATCACGGATTATCGCGGAGAAAATGGTTTTGGTTATGATCCCATCTTCCTTTTGGCAGGACAGAATTTAACCATGGCTGAGCTTTCCAGTGAGCTCAAAAACCAACTCAGCCACCGTGCCAGAGCCATCCAAGGGTTTGATGCCTTGAGAGATTGGGCGCTTCAAGAATAAATCCTTGTTTCAAACACATCGGTTTGCAATGGTATTTAACAAAAATACATTTGGATTATTAAGGTAAAATTCCTACATGCTATTGTCTCGGAAGGCATTAAGGCTATTATTATTTTTAGCCATTGCAACAACACTCATCGGGTGTGAATTGGTGTCTAACCCACAACCGACCCTGGGACCTCCATTAGTTAGTCAGGAAACACCATGGCCGGATGGTGAACCAACGCCTCTTCCCACCTACACGCCAACTTCAGCGCCTTTAGGCAATCCAGACAATCCCATCATTATCGGCATTATCAACATAAATGAGTCTGCTGACCAAAGCGACGCGCTGGCTCAGTTGAGCAGTCAGTTATCGGGTGCACTCCAATGGAGTGTTCAACCTAAAGTTTTTCAGGATTATTTATCCTTGGAATTGGCATTGCAAACCGGAGAGCTCCATTTTGCCTGGTTGCAAACTGCGGAATACTTGTTAGCCTCCCAAAAGGAATTGGTAAGCTCCATTTTAGGTGTCAACAATCTTGGCGTTAGTGCCTATGGCATCCAATACCTGGCACACCGGGACTCAGAGCTGACGGAGTATTTTGATGTCGGAAGCAATACAGCTACAAGCAGTCCTGAGCATGCTTTGCAGCAATTTGCTGGGATGCGCCCTTGCCTGACAAGCGATAAGTCATTGGCAGGTTATTGGGTACCCCTCGCTTACCTAGCTCAAAGCAACATCGACTATCAAGAACCGGTGCAAACCCAATCCTACAACGCAAACTTGCGGTCGCTTTACATCCAGGGCGTATGTGGGTTTACCTCAACTTATGCCATCAGCGCCGACCCGCGCAGCTCTTCCGCAGTCATTAGTGACTTACCGGATGTTATCGAAAAACTGCCCGTTATTTGGATTTCACCGCCAATTATTCCCAACCGTGCATTAGCAGCTTCAAATAAAGTAGATTTGGCAATCCAAGCCCGTGTTTCTGAGTTTTTACTGAGTTTTTCACGTCATGATTCCGCCAAACAAATCTTAAGTACTGCCTTGCAATATGAGGTTTCCGCACTGGTTGCGCAAAACGATAACGCCTTCCAAACCTTGCGCGATATTCTTAACTTCACCCAAATCAGATTGCTCGATTTAGTTCAATAGGTCTTTATGCGTTTTCTCAAACCCTTCCTTATCATCTTTTTAATCTTTTTCTTCCTGATTGGTGGATTTCGTGTTGCCTTGCTGATTAGCACTGAAAAACTCATTCACGATATTGAAAGCATCGAAAACATGCCTGTGGTCATGGTGCCTGGCGCCGGATTACAACGTGATGGCACGCCTTCCCTGCCACTAAGAGATCGCCTCGATGCTGCCGCTCAACTTTATTGGGAAGACAAGGTTCTAAAGATCCTTTTGACCGGTGACAATCGCTTTGAAAATTACAACGAGCCTGGCGCGATGTATAACTACCTCATCTCAAAAGGCATTCCCAAAGAAGATTTAGTGCTCGATTATGCCGGACGGCGCACTTATGACTCCTGTTATCGTGCCAAAGAAATCTTTGGACAAAACGAAATTATCGTTGTCACCCAACCTTATCATTTGCCCAGAGCAACTTTTCTCTGCCACCAACTTGGACTTAAAACTCAAGGATTGCCGGTTGACCAGTCGCAATACATCCGGCAACGTTTCTTATTCTGGAATTTTCGTGAAGTTTTTGCAACTTTAGCAGCGTATTGGGATATTTATGTTTCCAAACCGCTGCCTGTTTTAGGCGACCCTGAGCCTATTTTCGATTAAGACACCTTCACCAAGCCTAAAACAAGGATGCCTGAGGTGATTCATCATCCTTGTCCTCATGCTGATCCTTAGCCGCAAGTAGAGGGCGGTCATCCTTGCCTTCCCAGTAGCGGGTATAGTCATGTATGGTTGTAAAATCGATTAATTCATCGCCGGCTTTTAGCGGGAACATGGTTTGTCCGTTGGCTGCGCGTTTTCGGGATATCGCATTGGTAATGGTAAAGACTTTACTGGCAGACTTACGAAAATGACAAACACCTCTATCAGTCAGCTTACCAACCAGTTGCGCAACGATTTCATCATCCTTACCCAATTTCCAAGCAATTACACCCTGGCCATAACGACCCTGGGTTGGAAACTCATCAGCCACAACGCGCTTTGCTAAGCCTAACCGTGTGATAAAGGCAACTTCATCTTTGTCCTCGATAACACTTGCGCCAACCACATAATCATTGTCTTTTAACTTGATAGCATTAACACCGGCTGCCACCAAACCCATTGATCGAACGTCTTCCTCATTAAACCGAATAGACATGCCTGTGGCAGTGGTAATTAATATATCCTGCCCACCTTTGGTCAGCAAAACTGTTAAAACCTCATCATCTTCATTCGTTCGAGTAAGCACAAAACTACTGGCTGAAGCGCCTGGCAATTCTGAAATGGCAGACCTTTTTATCATGCCCTGCCTGGTTATGCTCACAATAAAACGTTCTGGCAGCGTCTCTCGCTCTATCGGCACGGTAAATATCGCCTGAACGAGGTCACTGTCATTCAAAGGTGAAATTTGAGCAGCTTTTTGGCCACCATCAACCTGAGCCTGAGTTGGAACAGAAAGCGATGAAATGGCGGCTGCTTTTCCTGTGGTCGTTACCAAAAAGACATTATGATGCGAATTTGTGCGCAGCATTTGCCAGGCGGCATCCACGCCACCCAGACGGCTTTGTTTATCGCCATCCGAGCGGGAGAGCATACCCGATTCTTTGAGTTCAATCCAAAAATCTTCCAAGGGCATTACATCGGTTTGCGTAAAGAGTTCTGATGCCTTTTCACCCTCACCTAGTCGGATAATCTGGGTTCTGCGCGCATCGGCATACTTTTCACGTATAGCGCGAAGTTCATTGATGACAACATCGCGCATTGCTTTGGGCGACTTGAGTAATGCTTTCAGCTCTTCAATTGTTTTGCTAACCAGCTTAAATTCATCTTCAATTTTCTTGCGTTCTAAAGAGGCAAGTCGCCTTAAAGGCATCTCAAGAATTGCATTAGCCTGAATTTCATCCAGCTTAAACTTGGTCATAAGGCTTTGTCTGGCGTCATCAACAGATTGAGATTTTCTAATGATGCGAATAACCTCATCAATGTTTTGAATGGCTATGCGCAAAGCAGCTAAAATATGGAGCCTCTCCTTATTTTTTCTAAGGTGATATTCGCTCCGTCTTCTTATCACTTCCAAACGATGGTCAAGATACACCCTAAGCGCCTGCTTTAAGGGCAAGCGGTGTGGACTGCCA
The DNA here is from genome assembly GCA_002409625.1 of Anaerolineaceae bacterium UBA5404. GTDB lineage: Bacteria > Chloroflexota > Anaerolineae > Anaerolineales > Anaerolineaceae > Mesolinea. The sequence goes on from DHNY01000007.1 coordinate 28,215, forward strand.
TCAACCAAAGCCAAAATGTTTACCCCAAAAGCAGCATGCATTTGCGTGCGTTTGTAAAGCGTGGCGAGTATCTTTTCAGGATCTGCGGTTTTGGTTAAATCAATAACAATCCGCATACCCTGCCTGTCAGATTCATCCCGCAAGTCAGTAATCCCTTCCAGCCCACCTTCCCGGGTAATTTCAGCAATACGTTCAATTAACGTGGATTTGTTAACCAAATATGGCAGTTCCGAAACAATAATGCGCATCCTGTTTCTTGAAAGCTCCTCAAGCCGAACTCTGGCGCGCATTTGAATGATGCCGTTGCCACTTCCGTAAATTTGAGCCAATGTATCTGAACTGTCATCCTGAATAATCAAACCGCCCGTAGGAAAATCGGGTCCTTTGATATGGCGCATCAGATCTTCTACGGTAATATCATCCAGCGCTTCCCAATTTTCCAGCATCATTACTAAGGCATCCACAACTTCACCAAGATTATGAGGTGGAATGTTGGTTGCCATACCAACCGCAATACCAGATGCCCCATTCACCAACATAGCTGGAACTGCTGAGGGTAATACTTTGGGTTCTTTAAGCGTGCCGTCAAAATTGTCGTTGTAGTCAACTGTGTCCATGTCCAGTTGGCTAAGCATTTCAATCGCTTCAGGGGTTAGTCTGGCTTCTGTATAGCGCATTGCTGCTGGAGGATCACCATCAATGCTGCCAAAGTTGCCTTGTCCATCAACAAAACGATAACGCATCACAAAATCTTGTGCCATGCGTGCCATAGCATCATAAACCGCCGAATCACTGTGCGGATGATATTTACCCAAAACCTCGCCAACAATACGCGCGGATTTCTTATGGGGTGAATCAGCACGCACACCCATATCGTACATTGCGTAAAGAATGCGTCTTTGCACGGGTTTCATGCCATCCCTGGCATCCGGTAAGGCACGCGAAACAATCACGCTCATGGCGTAATCAAGGTAACTTTGTTGCATTTCGTGATTAATATTGACTAATTTAACGTCACTTTTACTCATAGCCTATCCTCGGGCTTTTCATTTTACAAATATTTTTGCATCTTAAATATAGCACAAAAAAACCCGGAATGAACACATCCCGGGTTTTGGCTTTATGGTTTGGGACGATTAATTGTCCTCAAATGTTTCATCTTCTGGATCAATGGCTTCCTCGTCAAACTCGGAATCCTGATCATCGGCTTCAATATCATCGACGTCAATTTCATCATCTTCATTTTCAACATCAATGTCTTCTATATCGATGCCATCTTCAGAATCCCATTCTTCGCTGTCATCTTCATCCAACAAATCTTCAAAATCAAGATCTTCTTCATCATCAAACATCGGAAGCTGCTCATGCGTGTCATCTTCATCGATTTCAGCGCCTTCGCCTTCTTCAACATTGAAGCGTCCGGGTTTAAACCCAGTACCTGCTGGAATGAGCTTGCCAATGATGACATTCTCTTTTAGACCGTACAAGGGGTCTTCCTTGGAGGCAATTGCCGCACCGGCAAGCACCTTGATGGTGTGCTGGAAGCTGGCAGCTGAAAGGAAGCTCTCTGTGCTCAAAGAAGCTTTTGATATACCCAAAAGGATTTCATTATAGCGGGCAGGTTTCATACCCTTTGCCAAAAGGTCCTCATTGAGTTTCAAAATTTCCAACCGGTCAACCAAATCCTGTGGTAAGAAGTCGGTGTCACCAGGTCGGGTAATTTGAACCTTATTGAGCATCTTGCGGATAATCACTTCAAAGTGTTTATCGTTAATGTTCTGTCCCTGGGTTCGATACACCTGCTGGATCTCACGCAACAAGTATTGTTCGGTCTCTTCGCGTCCTTTGATCTTCAAAATCGTATGAGGATTCAAGGAACCTTCAGTGAGTTGTTCGCCGGCTTCCACTTTTTGACCTTCGGTAATGATTAAACGAGAAGTGGTCGGGATTTCATAAACCTCGGAGGATTGGTTTTCGTAAGAAACGATAACCGTGTTACCTTCAATTCTGATTCTGCCACCATGTGTCGCATTAATCGTAGCTTCTTCAAATTCAGCAATGACTTCACCAGTGGCAATTTCATCACCGTCTTTTACCTTAATCGTCCAACCTTCCAGGATTTCATAAGGCTCTGGAACCATTTCACTAAAATCAACCTTCACAGATCGCTGATCAAGGTGTTTTTCACTCTGTTGAATGTGTGCGGTACCGGAAATTTCGGTAATAATCGCTTCACCTTTAGGCATACGGCGAGCTTCAAAGAGCTCTTCAACACGTGGCAAACCTGTGGTAATGTCACCACCAGCCGCCACACCACCGGTATGGAAAGTTCGCAGGGTCAATTGGGTACCAGGCTCACCAATGGATTGCGCAGCCACGATACCAACAGCCGCGCCGAGTTCCACCATGGTTCCGCGACCAAGATCCTCGCCGTAACAATTGGCACAAACACCATGCACAAGTTCACAGGTTAAGGCTGATCGCACTTTGATGGCTGCCACATTGGCGCTAATGATTCTGCGGGCAAATTCTTTGCTGATGTAGGTATTGCGGTCTGCAATAACCTCACCCGTTTCAGGATGAACCACACGGTCTGCCAAAACACGCCCTCTAATGCGGTCTCTAAAGGGTTGTCCGGCACCTTCGTCATCAGCATAAAGCATGATTCCGTCCATGGTGCCACAATCCTCATTGTTGATGATGATATCTTGTGCAACATCAACCAAGCGTCGGGTCAGGTAACCTGCTTCAGCAGTACGCAAAGCGGTGTCTGCCAAACCTTTTCGTTGACCGTGAATTGAAATAAAGTATTCCAAAGCGTCCAAACCTTCGCGGAAGCTTGATTGAATAGGCATAGGAATAATGCGACCACTGGGGTCTGCCATCAAACCACGCATACCAGCCATCTGAGCAATGGGACCAAAACCGCCCTTGGTTGCGCCAGAAATAGCCATCGTTGAAAGATTGCCAATGGGATCCATGTGTTTTCGGACCGCGTCAGAAACTTTCTTTGAAGTGTCTTGCCAAATCTCAATAATGCGTTCGTTTTGCTCTTGTTCAGTTAACAATCCACGTTTGTATTCCTTTTGAACACGTTCAACTTCGAGCAAGGCTTCTTTGATGAGCGCAGGCTTCTCAGGTGGAACGGTAATGTCAGCAATCGCCAGAGTGGAACCACTTTGGGTTGCATAGCGGAAACCGATGTCCTTAATGGCATCAGCCACGATGGTGGTCTCATCTTGACCGTCAATTTCGTAAATATCTTCAATAAGGTCACGAATGCCTCCCTTATCGAGCGGGATGTTGGTAAAGCGCGACTTTTCGGGCAAAATGTCATTGAACATGGCACGGCCAACGGTTGTATCGATGATACGAACGTCCGGCTTATCCATGCGGTTATTGTTTTCGTCAAACCAGGTGCTGGTGCGAAGTTTGATTTTGGTGTGAACGCGAACCTGGTCAAGTTGATAAGCCAACAAAACCTCATCGATATCACCAAAAACACGTCCATCACCCTTTTGCGGGGTGTCATTGTTCATGGTCAGATAGTACACACCCAAGACCATGTCCTTTCCAGGGCTGATAATAGGTTCGCCACTGGCTGGTTTAAGCAGGTTCTTGCTGGCAAGCATCAGCTCACGCGCCTCTGCCACAGCTTTGTCTGACAAGGGAACGTGCACAGGCATCTGGTCACCGTCAAAGTCAGCGTTAAAAGCCGTGGTTACCAAAGGATGCAACTGAATGGCGCTACCTTCAATCAACACTGGTTCAAAAGCCTGGATACCCAAACGGTGAAGCGTTGGAGCACGGTTGAGGAGCACTGGTCGATCTTGAATAACTTCTTCGAGCACTTCCCAAACTTCAGGACGGTTGCGCTCGATAAAGCGTTTTGCACCCTTGATGTTTGAGGTGTAACCATGGCGATCTAAACCGGCAATAACGAATGGGCGATAAAGCTCAAGCGCCATTGATTTGGGCAAGCCACATTGATAAAGTTTCAAGTGAGGTCCAACCACGATTACAGAGCGACCAGAATAGTCCACACGTTTACCCAAGAGGTTGCGGCGGAAGCGACCTTTCTTGCCTTTGAGCATATCACTCAAGGAGCGCAATTCACGTCGTCCACGGCGGGAAAGCATGCGGCCGCGTTGTGAGTTATCAATCAAGGAATCAACGGCTTCCTGGAGCATACGCTTTTCATTGCGTACGATAACTTCAGGCGCGCCCAGTTCCAACAAACGCTTAAGCCGATTGTTGCGGTTAATCACACGGCGATAAAGATCGTTAAGGTCAGACGTTGCAAACCGCCCACCATCAAGTTGCACCATTGGGCGCAAATCAGGGGGAATAACTGGCAAAACGGTCAAAACCATCCATTCAGGCTTGTTGCTTGATCGTCTAAAGGCTTCCACAACTTTTAGCCGGCTGGTTGCCTTTTTGCGCTTTTGTTTGCTGCGGGTTGTGCGGGCTTCGTTCCACAGACTTTCTGCCAGGGCGTTAATGTCAAGTCTTTTCAAAATATCATAAAAAGCCTCTGCACCCATATCAGCTTTAAAGACATTACCCCAACGGGATTTCAGGTCACGGTATTGTGATTCACTCAAAAAAGTAAAAGGTTGAAGCTCGTAAAGCTCATCGCGTAGTCGGGCATTTTCGGTTTTGGTTAAAGCTTCCTGGTCATCCAACTGATTCCGTAAGGCAGAAGATTCGATCTCATAGTTTGCACGGATCTCTTCAACCTGGGTTTTCAGAGCGTTCAGGGCAGCTGTTTTTTCAGCTTCGAGGGATTCCTCAAGTGAATTGGTGTGCTTTGTAACAATTTCCTGCATTTTGGAAAGATGAGCAGAGCTAACTTCAGTGCCCTGTTCCACCACAACATGTTCAAAGCCATCTGCGCTAAAAACAATTGGTTTGCGGATGGTTTTAGACATCTTATCATTCAGCTCGCGTTCCAAACGTTGGCCTTCAGCAATGGCTGGTCCAAACAACCCAACAACCTTTTCATCGTATTCGGCTTTGGTTCGCTCAATTTCAGCATCCAATTCTTTGATGCGCATGTCGCGGTTTTTCTTCAAAACAATGATTTGTTCATTCAATTGCCCGGATAATTCATGTTCAGAAACGCTAATTTCATCTTCCAAACGTTTTAGCGCTTTTTGTCGGGCGTCTTCGTCCACATAAGTGACGATATACTGTGCAAAATACAAAACCCGATCGAGGTTTCTGCGGGAAATATCCAACATCAAACCCAGATAGGATGGAATTCTGCGGGTATACCAAATATGGGCTACCGGCGCAGCAAGATCGATGTGACCCATGCGTTCGCGACGCACTGAAGAACGGGTTACTTCAACACCACATTTATCACAAACGATTCCTTTATAGCGGGGGTTTTTATATTTGCCACAATAGCACTGCCAGTCGCGGGTTGGACCAAAAATCGCCTCACAAAACAGACCGTCCTTCTCTGGTCGTAATCGGCGATAGTTGATTGTTTCTGGTTTTAATACTTCACCATATGACCAACTGCGAACAACTTCTGGTGATGCCAGATTAATGCGAAGTGCTTCCATTCCTTTTGCTTCCACTCATACCTCCTGTTGATGAGGATAAATTAAGACATAAAAAGCCTACTGGGAAAGGACTTTTCCCAGTAAATTTGGCTCGTTAATACAATTTACGCAATTTTTGATTATAGCGCCTTATCCCTATTTATGTCAAGCATTTTTGTAGGATTTTTGTTGGATTATGTCGTTTACTTTTTATGCCATTTACTCAAACCATTTTACCATGTTTTTCTAAAACAATTAATGGGCATTTTGAGTATACCCATAAGTAAGTAAAGCAACTAAATTCTTCTTTAAAAATAAAAATCCCCCTATAAAAACATAAGGCTTCCGTTTTTCCCCCTATCAAAGTAACCAGGCATTTGCTAACTTTCCATCTTCCCCCACCCACAGAAAAGGGAATGACTAACCGCAGATGCTGCTTTTCTGGATAAAGCTAATGATGACATCGTAAGAATATCAATTGCAAACCTAATTGCTTTAGTTTGTCCAGAAGCCTTACTTTGATGACATCATAGCAGTTTTTAATCAAAAATAACCCACCCATTTGGGTAGTTTATTCTAAATCTTAGTAAATCATGATGAATTTATTTTTGAATCTCAAAAGATGAAGACTTTATTCTCTCTTCATACAAAAGCATGAGTAATTCCGTGCGATTGTGAACATTAAACTTTTCATAAATGCTTTTCACGAAATATTTGACAGTATTTTCTGTAATAAATAAATTAGCTGCAATCTCTTTATTGGTTTTGCCTTTAAGGATCAAACTTACCACTTGCATTTCTCGATCGGAAAGTTGTCCGTAAGTCGCTGTCCTGTCTATCTCAACAGCTTGTTCTTCATCAGAAAGTTTTGAAAAAGAGCTTAAATAAGTGCGGTTTTTGAGCAAACCAACCAAATGCTTATTTAATGGAGGCAATAAAACAAGTGAAACACTTAATAAAATAAGGGCTAAAAGTGCTGGCTCAGGTAGATTGAGCAAACCGCTACCCACTGCGTTTGCCACAACGCCACCGACCAAAATGCCAAGTATGTTGGCAGATAACCCAACGCCAAAAACAGTTGCAGGATTGCGATGCAAGTCAATCATCTCACCCAAAATACTCCACCAAAACAGGTCAAAAATACCACAAGCACCTAACATTAGCGTGTTAATGATTAAATAACTTTTCACATCACGTCCCAAAGCCAAAAAACTCACAAAAGAGGTAGCAATCATCGCAATAGCAACGAACAACAGGTAGGTTCTATCGACCCTCTTTGGTAGATTTCTGATTAAAATGAGGGCGATAATGTAAGGAATAGCCCAATACCAACTCGTAATCCACTCCAAATGTCTAAACGCGGGTTTCACAACCTGGTACATGAGCCCAGAAACAATCGTAATCACAAAAATGAAAATACCCAAAAAGAAGATAAGCGAACTGATGTTGTATTGTTCTTTTTGCTGTTCTTTAATATCTGGAATTGGCTGGCCGTCAGGCAGATTCAAAGCAAACAAAACCGCAAGCATAAGCAGCACCATCGAGATGAGCAAACCTGTTTGAGGTGAAATATAAACGGTCACCAAGCTTATTCCAATCATGAGAATGTTTGAAATAATGAGCAAGTCTGCTACTGTTTTTATTCTCTCGTTCTTTGGCGTTCCGCTCTTTAAGAAGAACCCCCAGGCAGCAATGCTTGCTCCAGCTAACAGGGATGCCACAACAGTACCAATCATCCAGGAAATTGACGGTTTGAAGAAAAACAAAACCGAAACCGCAATGGAAAACAGATAAGTGCTAATGAGCAAACGTTTAGCTGCTCTTTTGGTTTTTATAAAAATGCCACAAGAGACCATGCCAATATAGTTAGCTGCTACGTTGCTTGCCACAAGGATGGTCGGATCAAACCGATATAAAGCTGAAAACGAGTAAAGAATTTGTCCTTCAAATAAAAAGGCGAGCATCCAAGCCGAATAAAAAGCTTGCACAAGCACAGAAAGCTTTCGTTCGTTTGAATGAAACTGTCCAATTTTAAATGCTTTAATGCCTTTCAAAGTCGCTTCTCTTCCTGGAAGTTTAAAAGATATATGTTTATTAGGTCTGAGAAAAATAAAACTTCCAAAAATTCATCGATGGATTTTTGCAAACAAGCCAGGATTATAAACCTGGATTGCTACTTCTATTTTATCATTATTAATCAAAAAAACAGCGTTTTGAATGGGTTCAATACATGTGA